>JAZKFI010000029.1:0-6448 GCA_040386575.1 Pseudomonadota bacterium | reverse complement strand
ATCATCACCGACCTGCGGCCCAGCATCCTGGACCACCAGGGCCTGTGGGCCGCGCTGGAATGGCAGGCCCATGAGTTCGTGCAGTCGGCGGAACTGGAGCTCGACTGGGACTCGCACGCGGAAGAAGCGCCGGACTTGCCGGGGCCGACCGCGATGGCGGTGTTTCGCATCTTCCAGGAGATGTTGAGCAACGTGGGTCGTCATGCCCGGGCGAGCCGGATCGCCGTGCGCATCAGCACCACCCGCGAGTGGCTGCGCATCACGGTCGATGACAACGGCATTGGCGCAAGCCCCGACGCATTCGACGCCGCGAACGCTTACGGCGTGATGGGCATGCGCGAGCGGGCGCGGCACTTCGGGGGGCACATCGCGATCGCGAGCCAGCCGGGCCATGGCTCCTCGTTCACGCTCGTGCTTCCGCTCAGCTCATGACGTCGACTACCGGCGAACCGATCATCCGCGTGTTGCTCGGCGACGATCACCGCATCGTGCGCGAGGGCCTCAAGCAGGTGCTGGCCGATGCGCCCGAAATCCTCGTGTGCGCCGAGGCCACGACGGGCGACGAAGTACTGGCTTGCGCGACTTCACTCGGGGGCGACAAGGGCATCGACGTGGTCCTGCTCGACATTGCGATGCCCGGCCGCGATGGACTCGACGCGCTCCAGGAACTGAGGCGGCGATGGCCGCTGCTGCCGGTTCTCATGCTCAGCACCTATCCGGAAAAGCAATACGCTGTCAGGTGCATCAAGCTGGGCGCGTCGGGCTACCTGAACAAGAGCGCCGATGCGGACGACATGATCGCCGCCGTGCGCAAGGTGGCCGCGGGGGGTGTGTTCGTCACGCCGCTCACCGCCGAGGCCCTGGCCAGCGCTGTAGGGGCGCCCAGCAGCAGGCGGGGACCCGAGGCGTTGTCGCATCGCGAAGACCAGGTCTTCCGGCTCCTCATCCTGGGGCGAAGCGTGAGCGAAATTGGTGCCCAGTTGCAGCTCGCACCCAATACGGTGAGCACCTATCGCAGTCGCATCCTGGAAAAGACCGGCACGCGTAACGACGTGGAGCTCGCGCTTTACGCGGAACGGCTGGGCAAGGGCGCGCCGGTGTAGTGCTGGCCCTACACGCCGCGGACATTGCATCGGCGACTTGAGGGCGCGGGGCGTTTTGGGCGCGGCGCTTGCAATCGTGGTGGCATCAACCGAGAAGGGTGCTTCCATGTCCAATCCCTACGATGCCTTTGACGCCGACAAGCCGCTGATGCTGCGCTGTGCATGCGGCCAGGACCACGCGCCGGGCGAACACGGCCAGGCGACCGGCAACAGCGAAGAAGAGCTGTCGCGCAACTTCATGGAAGCGGCGCTCGTGAAGGCGCTGTTCCCGGTGGACAGCGTCCGCCGCAGCTTCCTGCGAGCGGTCGGTGCCAACACTGCGCGCGCGGCGATCGCGTCAGTGCTGCCCGTGTCGGCGCTGCAGGCGATGGCGCAAGACAGGGGCCCGCTCGAAAAGAAAGACCTGAAGATCGGCTTCATCGCCATCACCTGTGCAACGCCTTTGATCATGGCCGACCCGCTCGGCTTTTATCGCCAGCAGGGCCTGAACGTGCAGCTGATGAAGACGGCAGGCTGGGCGCTCATTCGCGACAAGATGATCAACAAGGAACACGACGCGTCGCACTTTCTCTCGCCCATGCCGCTCGCCATCTCGATGGGCCTCGGATCGACCCAGGTGCCGATGAACGTGGCGACCATCCAGAACACCAACGGCCAGGCGATCACGCTGCACGTCAAGCACAAGGACAAGCGCGACCCGAAAAGCTGGAAGGGTTTCAAGTTCGCGGTGCCGTTCGAATACAGCATGCACAACTTCCTCTTGCGCTACTACCTGGCCGAGAACGGCATCAACCCGGACACCGATGTGCAGATTCGCGTCACGCCACCGCCGGAGATGGTGGCAAATCTTCGCGCGGGCAACATCGATGGCTTCCTCGGGCCGGACCCCTTCAACCAGCGCGCGGTGTACGACGAGGTTGGCTTCATCCATATTCTCTCGAAGGAAATCTGGGACGGACATCCTTGCTGCGCATTCGGGATGAGTGAAGAGTTCATCCAGAAGAACCCCAACACCTTCGCGGCGCTCTATCGCGCGGTCATCACGTCATCGCTGATGGCGAGCCAGCCGAAGGACCGCGAGCTGATCGCCAAGGTGATTGCGCCTGCGCAGTACCTGAACCAGCCCGAGACGGTGATCGCGCAGGTGCTCTCGGGCAAGTTTGCCGATGGACTGGGCAACATCCGCAACGTCCCTGATCGCGCCAACTTCGACCCTGTGCCATGGCAAAGCATGGCGGTGTGGATGCTCACGCAGATGAAGCGCTGGGGCTACGTCAAAGGTGACGTCAACTACAAGCAGATCGCAGAGAAGGTGTTCATGCTGACCGACGCCAAGAAGTACATGGCGCAGGCAGGATGGAAGCCGCCAGAGGGTGCGTATCGCAAGTTCAAGGTGATGGGCAAGGAGTTCGACCCCGCCAGGCCCGAGGAATACGCGCGCAGCTTCGCCATCAACAAGATGAACCCCGCATGAAATCGCTCAACGCGAAGGCGGCTGTGGTGTCGCTGCTGCTGCTGCTCGCCTTCATGGGCGTGTGGCATCTGGCAACGCTGCCATCTGCCGCCAGCGTGACGGCCAGCACGGTGTCGTCGGAGCAGGCGGAATACAACAAGATGATGGGCAAGGATGCGGCGAGCGCCAAGGCGACGGGCTTTCCGACGCTGCTGCAAGTGGGTGCGACGTTCGTGCGGCAGCTCTCCGATCCCTTCTACGACAACGGGCCCAACGACAAGGGAATCGCGATCCAGCTCGGGCATTCGCTCGGTCGTGTGGGGCTTGGGTTTTTGCTGGCTTGCCTGGTCGCGATTCCGCTGGGCTTCGTGATCGGGATGTCGCCGCTGTTGCACAAGGCGTTCGATCCGTTCATCCAGGTGTTGAAGCCGATCTCGCCGCTGGCCTGGATGCCGCTGGCGCTCTACACGATCAAGGACTCATCGGTGTCGGGCGTGTTCGTGATCTTCATCTGCTCGGTCTGGCCGATGCTGATCAACACGGCGTTCGGTGTTGCGTCGGTCAAGCGCGAGTGGCTGAATGTGGCGAGCACGCTGGAAGTCAAGCCGCTGCGCAAGGCTTTCCAGGTGATCCTGCCTGCTGCTGCGCCGACCATCCTGACCGGTATGCGCATCAGCATGGGCATCGCATGGCTCGTGATCGTGGCCGCCGAGATGCTGGTGGGCGGCACGGGCATCGGCTACTTCGTGTGGAACGAGTGGAACAACCTGTCGCTCACGAATGTGATCTTTGCGATCGCGGTGATTGGGGTTGTGGGCATGCTGCTCGACCTGGCTTTCGCGCGGTTCCAGAAGTGGGTGACGTATGTTGAATGAGTTGGGTGTTGGGCTCAAGGATGTCACCCCGGACCCCCAGGCCGTCACCCCGGACCCCAAGGGTGTCACCCCGGACCCCAAGGCTGTCACCCCGGACCCCAAGGGTGTCACCCCGGACTTGATCCGGGGTCCATGGATTGCGGATCAAGTCCGCAATGACAACCAACGCGCGATTGCGGATCAAGTCCGCCATGACAGCCAATCGCCGGGCTTTCTCAAGGTAGAGGGCCTCTCCAAATCGTTCGCGAAGGACAAGCCTGTCTTCGACAACGTCTCTTTCACCCTCGACAGAGGCGAATTCGTCTGCATCATCGGCCACTCCGGTTGCGGCAAGACGACCATCCTCAACGTGCTGGCGGGGCTCGATACGGCCAGCGGCGGTCATGTCTTCATGGACGGCCGCGAAGTGGCCGGCCCGAGCCTGGAGCGCGGCGTCGTGTTCCAGAGTCATGCGCTGATGCCGTGGCTGACGGTGCGCAAAAACATCGCGTTCGCCGTTCGCTCGCGCTGGCCGGACTGGACCTCGGCGCAGGTCGACCAGCATGTCGAATCCTTCGTCGCGATGGTCGGGCTCTCGCAGGCCATCGACAAGAAGCCGTCGCAGCTTTCGGGCGGCATGAAGCAGCGAGTGGGTATCGCGCGGGCATTCGCGATCCAGCCCAAGATGCTGCTGCTCGACGAGCCCTTCGGCGCGCTCGATGCGCTCACGCGCGGCACGATCCAGGACGAGTTGCTCGCCATCGTGCGCGAGACGCAGCAAACGGTTTTCATGATCACGCACGACGTCGATGAGGCCATCCTGCTGGCCGACCGCATCCTGCTCATGAGCAACGGCCACGAATCGCCCGCGGGCTATCGCCCCGGCGGCATCGCCGAAGTCGTGGTCAACACCCTGCCGCCCGAACGCAAGCGCGCACAGCTGCATCACCTGCCCGGCTACTACGAACTGCGCAACCACATCGTCGATTTTCTGACCCGAAAGGAACCCACATGAACCGCAACGACATCACCGAGAAGATCATCTCCACCAAGGTTTCCAAAGGCATCAAGTGGTCCGATGTGGCCGACAAGGTCGGCCAATCGAAGGAGTGGACAACCGCCGCGTGCCTGGGGCAGATGACGCTCAATGACGAACAGGCCAGGGTACTGGGCGACATCTTCTCGCTGACCGAAGAAGAGCAGAAGTGGCTCAAGGTCGTGCCGTACAAGGGGTCGCTTCCGACGCAGGTGCCGACCGACCCGCTCATCTACCGCTGGTACGAAATCGTCAACGTGTACGGTGCGACGATCAAGGAGCTGATCCACGAAGAGTTCGGCGACGGCATCATGAGCGCGATCGACTTCTCGATGGACATCACGCGCACTGCCGATCCCAGGGGCGATCGTGTCAACGTGGTGCTCTCGGGCAAGTTCCTGCCGTACAAGACGTACTGAACCCCGGCAAAAGTCCGTGCGCATAATTTGCGCACATGGACAAACTCAAGCAGCTCGAATCGTTTGTGTCGGTCGCGACCCGGGGTAGCCTGACGGCGGCGGCCCGCGCCGAAGGTGTGGCGCCCGCCATCATGGGGCGACGGCTCGATGCGCTGGAAGAGCGGCTGGGGGTGAAGCTGCTGATGCGCACCACGCGCCGCATCAGCCTGACGCACGAAGGCAGCGCCTTTCTGGAGGATTGCCAGCGCCTGCTGGCGGACCTTTCCAACGCCGAAGCCAGCGTGAGCGCTGGCGGCGTCAAGGCCAGCGGGCATCTGCGCATCACCGCCCCTGCAGGCTTTGGCAGGCGTCATGTCGCACCGCTGGTGCCGCGCTTTCGCGAGCTGCACCAGGACGTCACGATCTCCCTGAACCTGAGCGACCGCGTGGTCGATCTCGCAGGCGAGGGCTACGACTGCGCCGTGCGGGTCGGTGACATGCCCGACTCCGCGCTGGTCAGCGCGCGCCTGGCGGACAACCGGCGCCTGTGCGTGGCGACGCCCACCTATCTCAAGCACCACGGCACGCCGCATCATCCGGCCGAGCTGGCGAAGTTCGATTGCCTGACGCTTTCCAGCGATGCTTCGCAGACGCGCGGCTGGGCGTTTCGCGTGCCCTCTGCCGAAGGCTTCGAGGTGATGCACATCAAGCCTGCCGGACCGCTCGATTGCTCGGACGGCCAGGTGCTGCACGACTGGTGCCTGGCGGGCTTTGGCATCGCGTGGCGCAGCACCTGGGAGGTACAGGGCGAAATCGCAGCAGGCCACCTGGTGGAAGTGCTCGCTGACTTCGCTGCGCCGCCCAACGGCATCTATGCGGTCTTTCCGCAGCGCAAGCACATGCCGCTGCGCGTGCGCCTGTGGATCGACTTTCTCAAGGAAAGCTATGGCCGTCCGGAGTTCTGGACCGCCGGACATTGAAAGCGCACCCATGACACTGGAAGCACTGCTCGCCTACGCCCATATCCTGGCGATCCTCACCCTGGTGGTGTTCATCTCCAGCGAGGCCGCGTTATGCCGCCCGGAGTGGATGAACGCCAGGATCGTCGAGCGGCTCGGCAAGGTGGACATGATCTATGCGATTGCAGCAGTCGCCGTCTTGCTGACCGGGCTCGCGCGAACCTGGTGGGGTGTGAAGGGTGCCGGCTGGTACTGGACCAACGGGCTGCTGCACCTGAAGCTCACGATGTTCGTCGTGGTGGGCCTGATCTCGATCAAGCCGACGCTCATGTTCGCCCGCTGGCGCAAGGCCCTGAAGGCAACCGGCGCACTGCCGGGCGACGATGAGGTGCGCAAGGCCCGCAAGTGGGTGATGGTGCAGGCGCACCTGATCGCGTTGATTCCCCTGGCGGCGGTGTTCCTGGCTCGGGGTTTCGGCGGCAAATAAAAAAAGGCCCGCGATCGACGCGGGCCTTCGGTGGGCAGCCGTGATAGCTGCCCAGGGGGGCGAAATCAGGAAGACAGGCAGGAGCTCATGAACTTCTTGCGCTCGTCGCCCTTGAGCTTCTTGGCGCCGGCGTCCTTGTTGCAGGTGCCCATCTTGGC
>JAZKFI010000028.1:0-68148 GCA_040386575.1 Pseudomonadota bacterium | reverse complement strand
TGACGAGGCGCTTGCCGATAAAGCCCGTTGCGCCGGTGACGAAATACTGCATGGGTTGACCTCCAGGGGAAATGAGTTGGGTTCGCGATGGGATTCGCGTGCGGCCATTCTTGCGCAAATGACCGGCCGCATCATTGCGCACAAACCCGCGCGAAGGAAGATCTCTCAGGGTTGACCGCCAGCCCGTTTAGGAACGCGGCCCTAATTCCCTGACGGCAGGCGGGCTTAAAGTCGCGGCATCCATTCATTCGTCAGGAGTCATCGCCCATGGTCACCAAAACAAAGAAGCCCGATTCGTCGTCCTCCACGGGTTCGTACAAGGATGCCGCGCACCTGTCGGGCACGGTCAAGGAGTCGGCGCAGCAGATCTGGCTGGCCGGTCTGGGCGCTTTTGCCAAGGCCCAGGAAGAAGGCGGCAAGGTGTTCGAAGCCCTGGTGAAGGAAGGCACGTCGATCCAGCGCAAGACGCAGGCCGCCGCCGAAGAAAAGATCTCCGAAGCCACCAACCGCATGGCGAACATGGCGACCGATATTTCGTCCAAGGCATCGGGCCAGTGGGACAAGCTGGAAACCATCTTTGAAGACCGCGTCTCCAAGGCGCTGAACAAGCTGGGCGTGCCGTCGGCCAAGGACATCGACGTGCTGATCGCGCGCATCGACGAACTCAATGCCAGCGTCGCGAAGATGAGCGCGCGCGGCGGCGCGGCCGTCAAGGCCGCAGCAACCCGCAAGACCGCGGCCAGGCCCGCAGCCAAGCGTGCAGCCAAATCCGCTTCGGCCCGCAAGTCGACGTGATCGTTCACAACCCCATCTGACAAAGGGCGCTTCGGCGCCCTTTGCTTTTTCGATTGCTGCATCGCAACAAGTCCGGCGGTGCAAGCCACCTACACTGATCATTGATGACACGCCAAAAATCGAAGAAACCGAAGATCGCGCTGGCACTGGCCGGCGGCGGTCCCTTGGGCGCCATTTACGAAATCGGCGCCCTGTGCGCGCTGGACGAATCGCTCAAGGGCATTGACTTCACCAGGCTCGATCACTATGTCGGCGTCTCGGCAGGCGGCTTCATCGCAGCAGGCCTGGCCAACGGCATCACGCCCCGCGCGCTGTGCGCCTCCTTCATCGAAAACGACGACGGTGCGTCCGACGTGTTCGACCCGTCCTGGCTGCTGGTACCCGCGTACAGCGAGTTCGCCCGCCGCGCGATCATGTTCCCGGGCCTGGCCGCCTCTGCGCTGTGGCGTGCCACGATCGGCCGCCGCACCCTCACCCACTCGCTCGAACGCCTGGGCAAGAGCCTGCCCACGGGCATCTTCTCCAACGACCTGGTCGACACGCGCCTGGCCGAGCTCTTCTCGCGTGAAGGCCGCACCAACGACTTTCGCAAGCTCAAGACGCGCCTGACACTGGTCGCCACCAACCTCGACACCGGCGACGCCGCACCGTTTGGCCGACCGGGCTGGGACCACATCACCATCTCCAAGGCGGTGCAAGCCAGCAGCGCACTGCCGGGGCTGTTCCCGCCGGTTGAAATCGACGACCAGTACTTCGTCGATGGCGCGCTCAAGAAAACGATGCATGCCTCCGTCGCACTCGATGAAGGCGTGGACCTCATGCTCTGCGTGAACCCGCTCGTTCCATTCAACTCGACCCGGGCCGCCCATGAACGCGTGATGCAGCGCGGCCTGACGCAAGAGCAGCGCGCGATTCCGCGCATAGCCGATGGCGGCCTGCCCGCCGTGCTGTCGCAGACCTTCCGCTCGATGATCCATTCGCGGATGGAACTGGGCATGAAGCACTACGAGCGCGCCTACCCCCATACCGACATCGTGCTGGTCGAAGCGGACCACCGCGACCCCGAGCTGTATCTGGCCAACACGTTCAGCTACCGCCAGCGCCGCGAGCTTGCCGAACACGCCTACCAGCAGACGCGCGCCTTGCTGCGTTCGCGCCGCACGACGCTCTCGGCCAAATTCGCGCGGCACGGCATCGAACTCGACGCCGACGTGCTGGACGACCCGAGGCGCCACCTCGTGGCGCGCCGTGCGCCGCCGACTCGTATCGGCCGCGCGATTGTTTCGTTGCAGGAAGCGATGGACGACCTCGGTCACGCCATCGCCCAGCCTGTAGCCACCACGCCCATCGCCGCCTGAGACTATGGTCAAGAAAGCGCCCCGCCGTACCGCAGAGCGCATCCTGGAGGTGACGCTCGAGCTGTTCAACCGCTTTGGCGAGCCCAACGTTTCCACGACGCTGATTTCGGCCGAACTCAACATCAGCCCCGGTAATCTCTACTACCACTACCCGGCCAAGGACGAGCTCATTAACTCGCTCTTCGACCGCTACGAGAAGGCCCTGGGCGAACTGCTCAACGCAAGCGATGGCGTGCGCGACGTGGAGGACGCGTGGTTCTTCATGCATACCCTCTTCGAGCTGATCTGGCAGTACCGCTTTCTCTACCGCGACCTGAACGACCTGCTGTCCAAGAACCGCCGTCTCGAAACGCATTTCCAGTGGGTGCTCAAGAACAAGACGCGCGCCATTCGCGCCTTGCTCGACGGCATGAACCGCTCGGGCGCACTGTCGATGGACGTGCGCGAAATGGAGCCGACCGCCACGAGTATGGTGGTCGTGCTGACCTACTGGCTGAGCTATGAATACGTGCGCGACCCCCGGCGCGCGCTGGAGCCCGAAAGCGCGCAGCTCGCATTGCTGCGCGGAGCCCATCACGTCCTCAATCTGCTGGTACCCTATCTCGAACAGGGGCAGCGCATGCACTTGCTCGGGCTGGTATCGGCCTATAGCAACCCGGCGTCCTGACACCTGACACAAAAAAAGAGACGGGAGACAAGACGACATGGCGAAGTGGACAGCCTTCCCCCAACTGGGTGAATACGATTTCGACGCGGCCGGCGTGAAGAAGAACTGGTCTCGCCTGCACGCAGGTGACGCCGAACCCTTGCCCGCCGATGCCGCTGTGCTCGATGCATGGGTGCTGTTTCACAACGGCGACTACCAGCGGGCCGCCGAGGCGGGCATCAACGCCGGCGGCGACGGCATCACCGTCGCCAACAAGGCCACGGCCATCTACGCCAACTACCTGGAAAAGAAGGAAAAGATCAAGCTCGACCTCTTCATGGAAGTCGCGCAGCGCGCCGAGGCACTCGCGGTGCAGGACGCCAAGAACCCGAACGCCTGGTACTGGCAGGCCTACGCGCTGGGCCGCTACAGCCAGGGCATCAGCGTGGCGAAGGCGCTCGCGCAGGGACTGGGCGGCAAGGTCAAGGAAGCGCTGGAGCGGTGCATCAAGCTGCAGCCCAAGCACGCCGACGCGCACATTGCGCTGGGTGCGTTTCACGCCGAGGTGATCGACAAGGTCGGCACGCTCATCGGCGGCATGACGTACGGCGCCAAGAAGGACATCGGGCTGAAGCTGTTCCAGGACGCGCTCAAACTCAATCCGGCATCGGCCATCGGCATGATCGAATACGCCAACGGCCTGGTCATGCTCGAAGGCGACAAGAAGATGAAGGACGCGACGCGGCTCTATGAGCAGGCCGCCGCGAGCAAGCCGGCGGATGCGACCGAGCACCTGGATGTGGCGCTGGCGCGGGCTGAGCTGGACGATTAGGAGGCGGGGGCAGCCCTCACACCAACCCTCTCCCAGAGGGAGAGGGAGAAACTGCCAGGACTCTCCGCCGAATCGGTAAGAAACTTCTACGGGCGCGCGGCGGGTGTTGCTGATGACGTCTCATCGCGAAGCAGTCTCGCCCTGTCACCCACAAATGCACGGATCGCCTCGCTGTCTTCCGGCGTGAGGGTGCCGGCCCACTTCGGCATGCCCCTGCCTTCGAGGGCGCCGCCCAGCACGACGGCATCCCACGCGGCACGTGCCGTCAACATCGGCGAGCGGCGCAGGTCGGGAATCGTGTTGTGGCCGTACGCGCCCTGGCCATGGCAGGTGCCGCAGTAGCTGTAGAGCGTGCGGCCTTTTGCGATGACCGACTGCGACCAGGTCTCGTTCGGTACGTTGGGCGCAGGGCGCGGGCGGCTGTTGTCCGTGGCAGTCGCCTGGCCGTCCAGCTTGAAGACCAGCACCCGCCCGTTCAAGCCGACTTTCGGCGCCTCGATGAACGGAAAGTGCAGGGAATTGGAGCCGCCGAATCCGCTGAGCACGGCGACGTACTGTTCGCCGTTGACCTCATAGGTCATGGGCCCGGCGATGATGCCGTCGAAGCCCTGCCAGCTCCAGACCTTCTCGCCGGTGTCGGCCTTGTAGGCATTGAAGCGGCCGTCGGGTCCACCCTGGAAGACCAGATTGCCTGCCGTGGCCAGCACACCCGCCGCTGATACGCCCGGGTGCCGAACCCGCCACGCTTCCTTCTGCGTGACAGGGTCCCACGCCAGCAGGAAGCCGCGTGCCTGCATGGCCATGGATTTGCGGTCTGCTTCGTTCTTCGGGCCGGCAAAGGTCTGCGAACTGATTGCCAGATTGGGTGCTTCCGACTGGTAGTTGTAGCCCGCGTCGGCGGTGTAGTCGATGGGCACGTCCTGCGCAGGAATGTAGGTCAGCCCCGTCTTCGGACTGAACGCCATCGGATGCCAGTTGTGCGAGCCGAAGGCGCCTGGCATCGCAACGAATCGCTCGCCAGTCCTCGCATAGCGCGCAGCCGGATTTTCGACCGGCCTCCCGGTTGCGAGGTCGATGTGCGATGCCCAATTGACCGAGGTGAACTTCTCGGCCGAGACCAGCTTTCCATCACGTCGGTCGATCACATAGAAAAACCCGTTCTTCGGCGCGTGCAGCAACACCTTTCGATTCACGCCCTTGACCGTGAGGTCGGTCAGGATGATGGGCTGGGTGGACGTGAAGTCCCAGTCGTCTGCGGGCGTCTGCTGGTAGTGCCATTTGTACGCACCCGTGTCAGGGTCGAGCGCCAGGATCGATGCGACGAACAGGTTGTCGCCTGCGCCGCGGGCCTTCGAACTCCACGGGCTCGAATTGCCGGTACCGACGATGACCTGGTCGAACTCCTGGTCATACACGATGGTGTCCCAGGGCGTCGCGCCGCCGCCGGTCTGCTTCCAGCCGCCTTCGCCCCAGGTCTGGAACGCTTTCTCCATCAACACCTTGTCCGAGGCAGCGCCATCGGGCTTGTTCTGCGGGTTGGGCGTCATGTAGAAACGCCACGCGGGCTTGCCGGTCTCGGCGTCGTAGGCCCCCAGGAAACCACGCACGCCATAGTCCGCGCCGCCCTGGCCGATCAGCACCTTGCCCTTGATCACGCGCGGTGCACCGGTGATGGTGTTGACGGACTTTGCATCGAACGTGCGGGTGGACCAGACCACCCGGCCGGTCGCCGCATCCAGCGCTTCAAGCCGACCGTCCAGAGTCGCCACATAGATCTTGCCGTTCCATGCGGCAATTCCCCGGCTCACCACATCGCAGCAGGCATGGACGGCCTTGGCGCCCGGCACCTTCGGGTCGTAGTGCCACAGCTGCTTGCCGGTGGCCGCGTCGTAGGCGTACACATGGGACCAGCTGGTGCTGGTGTAGAGCACACCATCGACCACGAGCGGTGTCGCTTCCTGCCCGCGGTTGGTCTGGAAGTCGCCCCACCAGGCGAGCTTGAGGCGGGTCACCGTGGACGCGTTGATCCTGTCGAGCGTGCTGTAGCGGGCTTCGGCGTAGGTGCCGCCTATGGTCATCCAGTTGGCGGGGTCCTGGGCAGCGCTTGCCAGGCGGCTGGCGTTGACGGGCGCTGGCGGCTTTTGCGCCAGCGTGTCTGTCAAAAAGGTGGAAAGAAATACCAGCGAAAAAACCGCCGCTGCCGCACGCCATCCCGCCAGATTGAACTTCATGGGTCCCGATTGTGCCGCCGCGCAAATAGACCCGTTCCGATGGGTTCATGCGGCCAGCGCCTACAGCACTGCTGAGCCTTCCCCCGCACCATCGCTGCATGAACATTTTTGAAGCCCTGCGCATTTCGCACGACACGCAGCGTGCCCTGGCGACGCAAATCCTGGAAACGCAGGGCGATTCGCCCGACCGTAACCGGCTCTATCGCGAGCTCAAGCACGAGCTGGCTGCGCACGCTGCTGCCGAAGAGCGCTGGTTCTACAGCCCGCTCATCGACCACGACGAGTCGATGGCGCAGTCACGCCACGGCATGGCCGAGCACCATGAGATGGACAAGCTGGTCGATGAACTGAACGGGATGGAGATGAGTTCGTCCGGTTGGCTCGCGCACTTCAAGAAGCTGCACCACAAGGTCTATCACCACCTCGAAGACGAAGAGCATGCGATCTTCCAGCTGGCCGGCAAGGTGCTGACCGAAAAGCAGAAGACCGATCTGGCCAGGTCCTACGAAGAAGAGTTCGTGAACTTCAGGCTCGGCGAAATGCCGATCAGTTCAGCTGAAGGCTGATCAAACCCTGGAAAAGACCAGCCGCGCGTAACCGTAGCGGCCGTCGCGATACTTTTCGCGGTAGGCCTCGTTCGACGCGTTGAGGCCGTCGATCTGTTCGGCGGTCGCACCGAGCTGCTCTATCAGTTCGCCGCGCAATTCGCCGGCCGACTTGAGCATGTGATCGACAGTCGGCGCTGCGAGCCGGGACAGATCCAGATGCTCGTCCAGCGTGAATCCATGGGCAGCGCTGGCCGTCATGTAGTCAGACAACAGGTTCAGTCCCTGCTCACCTTCATAAGCGCGGCGAAGGCCGACCTCATCGAGGATCAGCAGCTTGCCACCGGGTTTGAGCGCGCGCGCGGCGCCGCCGAAGATGTCTGCAGGCGCGATGTACTGCGCCGACTCCTGGAACATCACCTGGTCCCACTTCCGGTCGGGTACGAAATCTTCCCAGCGCGAGCAGACGATTTTGTCGCCCGTGCCGAAACGCTCATTGGCATACGCAATCTGACCCGCGTCCGGATTGACACCCGTCACGTCATAGCCACGCGCCAGCAACATCGCCATGGTCGCGCCCATGCCGGTGCCGACTTCCAGCACGGTCGCAGGCGCCGGTACCAGCCGCTCCAGCAGCAGTTCGGTGGAGTGGGCCTGCGCCTGGGCGAAGCTGTCGCTTTCGTTGGCGAACAGGCCGTAGTGCAACCAGTCGAGGTTGCAGCCGCTGCGCACCAAAAGGTGCGCGTAAACATTCAGGGGAAACGGAAAGTGCCGGTAGCGTGCGATCATCGTCGTGGCGGTGCGGATTCAGGTGAGCGGGCAATGATGCCACGCCCGCCGGTCCAGCCGGCTACACGCGTATCACTCGCCCCAAGGCAGCATCAGGGTGACGATGGACAGCTTCGCGAACTCGGGGCCGAACTCATCGATGATCTTTTGCGGATCCGGGCACAGCGTCGTGTCGGTGATCACACCGAACTGCACACCGCCGCCGTAACTCAGGATGGAAACGCCCAGGCCGATATCGCCCGACTGCGGCACCCAGAACATCGACTGCTCCAGCGTGGAGCCGAGCAGCTTGAGCTTCTCGCGCGGGCCGGGCACGTTGGTCATGACGGCGGTGGTCTTCTTGCCGAAGAGGTTGAGCATCGCGTCCTGCGCAGGCTTGATCAAGAGCCCGGCAACAGCGAGCAGCCCGAAGGCGAGCAACGGTTGTGTGCTGCCCTTGAGCGCATTCATCCGCCGGCGTACTTCATACACGCGCTCGATCGGGTTTTCCATGCCGATCGGCAGCACCAGCGGCACAAGGCCGAAGCGGTTGCCGAGCTTGTATGCCTGGTCCAGCGGGCGCAGGTTCACCGGAATCATGGCGCGGATTTCCTGGCCGGTGACGTCATCGCCCAGGTGGCGAAGGTACTCACCGATCGCCCCGGCCACGCATGACAGCAGCACATCGTTGATCGAGCAGTTCAGGGCCTTGCCCACCGCCTTGACTTCTTCGAGCGGCAGCGGCTCGCACCAGGCGACGCGTTTGGCCAGGCCCGGCTTGCCTTTCAACCGGGTTTTCGAATCGTCGGGCATCAAGGCGAGCGCCGCTGCGTCCGAAAGCACCTGGTACGCGAGCTTGGCAATATCGAGCGATCCGGCCATGCCTTTTTGCGGGTCGCGCAGCATGCCCAGCGATTTCACGGCGCCTTCGCCTGCCGCACCCAAGGCCTTCACCGTCATGTCGGTGAACGGCTTGATCAGCGTGTCGGCGATCCAGTCCTCCGCGTTCTCGGCCACATGTTTGCGCTTGCGCTCGGGCGGCGGCGCGCCGCCATCGACCAGCGACATCGTGACCGAAATCAGCGCGATGCCATCGGCAATGCAGTGGTGGATGCGAACCAGCATCGCACTGCCGCCCTGGTAGTCCTCGATGAGGTGAATCTGCCAGAGCGGGTGCTGGTGATCGAGCGGCTGCATCGCCAGTTCGCCCACGCGATCCTGCAGCGCCTGTTGTTCGTGGCCTTTGGCGTGCCGGGGGAGCTTCTCGCGCACGACGTGGCGCTCGATGTCGAAGTCTTCGTCCTCGATCCAGGTCGCGCCCGCCGTGTCTTCTTCGACGCGCTGGCGAAACCGTGCGTACTTGAGCAGCCGCTCCTCGACGCGCTGGCACAGGTCCTGGTAGCGGATGGCCGGCTTGATGGTCCACACGCCGACGATCATCATCAGGTTGCTGGGCGTATCCATCCGCAGCCAGGCGGTATCGACCTTGGTCATGCGCTCGCCGGACATGCCCAGCATGCCGGTCGCAGCGCGCGACGCATTGCGCTGCACGTTGCGCACGGCCTTGCGGGCGGACTTGCCGGCTTTCTTCGCCACTTGCTGGGCCACTTGCTGGGCGACGATGCGGGTGACCATTCGTGGAGTCTCCGGGAGGTTGGGTGCTAGCCCCCTATTCTGGGTGCGCGGCTGGCCGTAAGATACCGCGAAGTTACCCGCACTGACCCATTGGAGAAACAATCACATGGCCGATCTCAACGCCGCATTCCAGGCTTCTGTTGCCAATTCGAAGAATCTCAGCGAGCGCCCCGACAACGCGACGCTGCTGAAGATTTACGGGCTGTACAAGCAGGCGACGGCTGGCGACAACTCGGAAAAGAAGCCCGGCTTCGGCGACATGGTGGGCCGCGCCAAGTGGGATGCATGGAACGGCCTGAAGGGCACGTCGAGCGACGACGCGATGCAGCAGTACGTGGATTTGATCGAGTCGCTGAGCTAGTTCCCACCGGCTGTCATGCCGGGCTTGACCCGGCATCCACCGCGCAGCGGCTACCGCCGCAGAAAGTCATGGATTGCGGATCAAGTCCGCAATGACAGCCTCAATGGATGTCATGCCGGGCTCGGTCCGCAATGACATCGCAATCCTGAGCCACGATCCCCCGCGCCTTCAGCGCCTCGATCTGCTGGGCCGTGAGGCCCATCTCGCGCAGCACGTCGTCCGTGTCCTGGCCCAGGCGCGGCGCGTTGCGCCTGTGACCGCCGGGTGTCAACGAGAGCTTGGGCACGATGCCCGGCACCGATAGCGTGCTGCCATCGTCCATCGTCACCTGCGAGATCATCCCGCGTGCCAGGTAGTGCGGGTCCGCCGCGATATCCGCAATCGTGTAGATCTTGCCGCTGGGCACCGACGCTGCGGCGAGCACCGCGAGCACATCATCGACAGTGCGAGTGGCCGTCCACTCGCCGATCGCCCCATCGATTTCATCGACCCGCAGCACGCGACCCGCGTTGTCGGCAAGCGCCGGATCGGCTCCGAGATCAGCGCGACCAATCGCCGCCATCAGGCGCTTGAAAATGCTGTCGCCGTTACCCGCCACCAGCGCATAACCATCGACGCAGCGATAAGCGTTCGTCGGCGCGATGCCGGGCAACGCACTGCCGCTCGGCTGGCGCACCGCGCCGAACTCGCTGAACTCCGGCAGCAGGCTCTCCATGCAGTTGAACACCGCCTCGTACAAGGCCATGTCGATCACCTGGCCCTTGCCGCTTGCAGTGCGGTGGTGCAGGGCGAGCAGGATGCCGATCACCCCATGCAGCGCGGCCAGCGTGTCGCCGATGCTCACGCCGACCCGCACCGGCACACGGCCCGGCTCTGCCGTGAGATGGCGCAGCCCGCCCATCGCCTCGGCCACCACCCCGAACCCGGGCCTGTCCCGATACGGCCCTGTCTGCCCGTAACCGCTGATACGCAGCATGATCAGGCGCGGGTTCAGTGCCAGCAAGGCATCCGGTCCCAGGCCCCAGCCCTCCATCGCACCGGGACGGAAGTTTTCAATCAGGACATCGGCCTCGCGCACCAGCCGCCGCACGATGTCCTGGGCCTCGCTGTCCTTCAGATCGAGCACCACCGAACGCTTGTTGCGCGACTGCACCTGCCACCACACCGACGTGCCGTCCTTGAGCAGCCGCCACTTTCGCAAGGGATCCCCACCGCCGGTGGATTCGATCTTGATGACATCTGCTCCGAAGTCGCCGAGGGTCTTGGCGGCAAAGGGACCGGCGATCAGCTGGCCGAGCTCGACGACTTTCAGGCCGTCGAGCGGGCCGGGGCTGGCAGGGGCTGGCGAACTCACAGAATCAGGCCTTCTTCTTCGGCGCGGGCTTTTTCGCCGCCGCGGATTTGGCTGGCGCCGCCTTCGTCTCCTTCTTGCCCGCCGTCCGGCGCGCCACTTCCTCGTCGAACGCCTTCAGCGGTTCTTCCTGTGCCAGCAGCAGGTCGAGGTTCTTGACGATCTCGCTTTCGATGCGCTCGCGAAACGCGCCCAGCAGAAAGCCAAGCCGCGCATCGAGTACGAAACTGTCCTTTGCCACCTTCAGTTCGCCATTCACACCGGATCGCGTGAAGCTCACGAGGTCCGACGTCTTGCCCTCTTCGTAGGTGCATTCCATGTCGAACCGCTCTTCGGCGAGCTCGGCCCAGCGGAAGGCGAGTTTGCGAGCTTCCGGCAAGCCCAGCGCATGTTTTCGAGTGATGTGGATATCTGCCAACTCGCGTCTCCTGGTGTGTTTCGTTGTGGATGGCTACTGGGGCGTCTTCAGCCGTGCGTGCCGCTCGTCTTTCGTCAGCGCCGCGAGCGACTTCGCCGCATCATAGAACCGCATCCAGTCGCGGCCCTCGCGCTCGAACAGCGCCTCGAGTCCCGGGACGAGTTCGTCGTAAGCGGCCTGCGTGCCGAACGCCGCGTTGTTCGCGCGCTCCACCCACTGGTCGTAACCGCGAAAGCGCGCGGGATCGCCGCCCCAGCTGTCCCGCAGCTTGACGTACTGCTGGCGGAATTCGTCCATCGCTGCTCTTTTCTGGCGCTCGCGTTCGTCGCCCTGCGTGGATTCATAGATGAATTCCAGGCGCTTGCGGGTTGCGAGCGTGAGCTTGCGAAACTCGCTCCGACGGCCGTCGTACTGCAGGTAGTCCTGCCGCGCAGGCGCTGCTGCCTGTGTCTCCAGCCAGCGTGCGCCGCCCAGCCGCTCCACGGTGGTGGCGAACGACTCGTTGAACATCGTGTCGTTCTTCGCGTACAGCACCTGGTGCGCCAGTTCATGAAAGATGATGCGGGCGAGTTCGCCCTCGGGGTAGTTGATGAAGGTGTTGAGCAGCGGATCGCCACCGGCCCAGTTCATCCAGCCGAGCGTCGAATAGGCCGGCACCGGATACACCGTGGCCTCGAAACCCTCGGCCCTGGCCTTGTCTGCTTCGGCGCGCGCCTGCGCTTCATCGAAATACCCGCGATAGCCGACGCACCCTGTCACCGGAAAGCACCACTGGCGCAGCGTCAATGAATAGGCCGGCGCTGCAACCACGTTCCACACCACCGCGTTGCGCTGCAGGTCGGCATAGCGGCGATAGCTGGGGTTGTCCGGCAGCTTGAGTTCCTGCACGGCGAACGTGCGGATGCGCTGGCTGAGGGCCAAGCGCGACTTCAATCGCTCGGGCGCGTCCTTGTCAGCGATCCAGTCGTCAACGGGCCTGGCCGCGCTCATCACCTTCAGATGGCCGCTGGCCGATTGCCAGTAGTAGCCCAGGTTGGCGCAGCCCGTCATGCAAACCGTCGCCGCCAGCACCGCCACCAAACCAGAACCCGCGATGGCCATGACGATCCGCTTCCTCACGCCGCCTGCACTTCAACCAGGCAGTCGTAGAACACCGGACCGCGCCCGATGTCGGTGAGTTTCTGGCTCGTGAGTTCATTGACGTTGGTGCCGTTCAGGCCGAGCTTGCGCCACCACACACCCAGGCCGTTGACGACGCCGGGCCGCGCGCGATCGGAGATTTGCGCCTTGCAGCGGTAGTCGCCGCGGTCGTTGAAGACGCGGACCACAGCGCCGGTCTCTATGCCTCGCGCAGCTGCGTCAACGGCATGGATCTCCAGCAGCGGCTCGACTTCTGCCGCCTGCAGGCTCTTCACATTGACGAACGTCGAATTGAGGAAGTTGCGCGCCGGCGGCGAGATCATGGCCAATGGGTAACGCGTCGAGCTGCCCGCGGTCTCGTAGTTCGGGAGGTGATCGGGCAATCCGTCGAGCCCCAGTTTCACGATCCGCTCGCTGAAAAATTCGCACTTGCCCGATGGCGTTGGAAAGCGGCCTTCTGCGAACGGGGCATCGGGTCCCGGCAAGGTGGCGTAGCCGGTCTGCAGCAGTTCATCGAAACTCACCACGTCGCCAAAGGCCGCGCGACAGATCGTGAGGTCGTCGTCTGCGAAGCACGGTTCGTCGTATCCCATGCGCTGGGCCAGTTCGCGAAATATCTGCGTGTTGGTCTTGCACGCGCCGACCGGCGCTATCGCAGGCCGGTTCAGCAGCACGTCGGTGTGGCCGTAGGCACCGTGAATGTCCCAGTGCTCCAGTTGCGTCGTCGCGGGCAACACGTAGTCGGCGTAGTCGGCCGTGTCGGTCTGGAAGTGTTCGAGCACCACGGTGAACAGGTCTTCACGCGCGAAGCCCGCGACCACCTTCGACGATTCAGGCGCGACCGCAACCGGGTTGCTGTTGTAGACAACGAGCGCTTCGATCTTCGGGCCGAACTGCGCGGACGCCTCACGCAGCAAATCGTCGCCGATGGTTATCATGTTGATCGTGCGGGGGGTTCGCCCGGCCAGCAGGTCGGGGCGTTGCAACGCGGCCTTGTCGGTGGGGAATTGCCCCGAACTCGATAGCAGCAGGCCGCCCGCACGATGGCGCCACGCGCCAGTGAGCGCAGGCAGGCACGCAATGGCGCGCGTGGCGTTGCCCCCGCCGCGCACGCGCTGCATCCCGTAGTTCACGCGAATCGCTGCGGGCTTCGTGGTGCCCCATGCGCGTGCGAGCATGCGAACCTGCTCGACCGGCACGCCGCAGATCTGCGCGGCTCGCTCGGGCGTCCAGGTCAGGGCGCGTTCGCGCAATCCTTCCCAGCCAAGCGTGTGCTGCGCAATGAAATCGTGGTCCAGCCAGTCGTTGACGATCAGCTCATGCATCACGGCGAGCGCGAGCGCAGCGTCGGTCCCCGGCTTCAGCTGTATGTGCTCGTGGCACTTCTGGGCAGTTTCGGTGCGGCGCGGATCGATGCAGATCAGCGTGGCCCCCGCGCGCTTGGCGATCTGCGCCTGCCGCCAGAAATGCAGGTTGCTGGTGATCGAGTTGCTGCCCCAGATCACGATGAGTTTCGACTCGGCGAAGAACTCGACGCGGGTTCCACCCTTGATGCCCAGCGTGTACGTCAATGCTTCGCCGCCGGCGGTGGCACAGATCGTCCGATCGAGCAATGACGCACCGAGCTTGTGGAAAAAACGAGCCGCGATGCTTTCGCCCTGGACGAGACCCATTGTCCCGGCATAGCTGTAGGGAACGATGGCTTGCGGGTTGCGGGCGGCGATGGCCTTCAGGCGCGATGCGATGTCATCGAGTGCCGTTTCCCAGCTCACCGGCTCGAACCGGCCCGACCCTTTGGGCCCCACGCGCCTGAGCGGATGCATCAGGCGCTGCGGGTCATACGTGCGCTCGGTGTAGCGCGAGACCTTGTTGCACAGCACACCTTGCGTGTGGGCGTGGTCGGGGTTGCCCTGCACTTTCACGGCAATCCCATCCTGGACTGTCGTGATCAGGGCGCAAGTGTCCGGGCAGTCGTGGGGGCACGCGCCGCGTACCTGAAGCACGCCGTGGGGCAATCCTGCGCTAGGGGAGATGCTGATGGCACTGCTCATGCGGTAACCCTATAGTTCGCGCGAACAGCCATCGCATTTGAAAACGGCTGCGGGAGACAAAACATGCAGTTGATTCGTTCGTTGGCACAAGGTGTGATGGTAGCGGCCATCGCGCTCTTCGGTGGGCAAGCGCTGGCGCAGGAGGGCGTCACGAAGACCGCCATCGTGATCGGCCAGTCCACTGCCCTCATCGGTCCCGGCTCGGCCCTGGCCGCGCCCTTTCACCAGGGGGCCAAACTCTACTTCGACCGCGTCAATGCCAGCGGCGGCGTTGGCGGCCGCAAGATCGAACTGCTGGTCATGGACGATCGCGGCAACCCGGCCATCACCGAAGCCAACACGAAGAAATTGCTGGAGCAGGGTGTGCTGGCGCTGTTTGGCTACTACGGCTCTGCGCAAGTCACCAAGGCGTATCCGCTCATCAAGGACACCGAGGTGCTGCTCTTCGCGCCCATGTCGGCTGCGGATGAGTTTCGCGGTGCGATGTACGCCAACGTGTTTTCGATCCGTCCGGGCTACGCCGAGGAATCCGCGGCCATCACGCGCCACGCCGAGACGCTAGGCGCCAGAAAGCTCGCGATCATCCACTCAGGCGACGGCGAATCGCTGGCCGCGCTGGACTCCGCCGAGCGGACGATGTCCAGCCTGGGCGCCAACCTGGTGGTCAAGTCTGCGATGGGCAGCGGCAGTTTCGCCAACAGCGTGGACAAGGCGATGGCGGCCAGGCCCGAATCGCTGCTGGTGATTGCCGATCCCAACGGCGCTGCGAACGTCATCCGCGACGCACGCGCCAAGGGATTTCGCGGGCCGATCTATGCGTACTCCAACACCGGCGAGAGCCTGCTGGCGGAAGAGCTTGGCGCGACCGGCGCGGGCGTGGTGGTCGTGCGTGTGGTGCCCAAGAGCGACAACCCCAAGACCGCGGTCGTGCGTGAGCTGATCGCGGACGCAGCAGCAGCCAAGATACCGAAGATCAATGTCTACATGGTCGAGGGGTACATTGCCGCGCGCATCTTCACCGAAGCCCTGCGTCGAATCCCGCGCGACCCCACCCGGGCGCGTCTGCGCAAGGCGATCGAGGGGCTGGACAACGTCAGCATCGGCGGCTTCCGCGTGCACTTTGCTGAAGACCGTGTCGGCTCCAGACTGGTCGAGCTGAGCCTTATCGACTCGCAGGGAAAAGTGCGCGAGTGATGTTTCAGCCGATTTCGCGGCTCACCGCCAGCCCTGCCATGAACTGCTCGCACTTCGCGAGCTGATCGAGGCTGACGAACTCATCGGGTTGGTGCGCCTGGTTGATGCTGCCGGGGCCGCAAACCACCGTCTTGATGCCGGACGCCTTGAACAGCCCCGCCTCGGTGCCGAAAGCCACTTCGGTCGTGCCCGCGGCGCCCGACAGTCGCAACGCGAGCCGGGTCACGTCGTCATCGGCTGAACCCATGAAGCTGGGAATTTCGCAGATCGGCTCGAAGCTGAATCCGGCGTCGGGGGCGACGCGCTTCATCGCAGGCTCGAGCGCGCGCGCATGGGCGAGCATCTCCTGCTGCATCGCGTGCGCATCGGCCGTCGGCAGGTTGCGAAACTCGTAGCGAAAGAACGCATCGCGCGGCACCACGTTGTCGGCGATGCCGCCATGGAACTGGCCGACGCTCGCCGTGGAAAACGGAACATCGAAACCTTCGTAGCGCGGCTCGCTGCGCTCGAAACCCTCGGCCATGTCGCGCAGTTTGCCGACCAGCCGCGCGGCCATCTCGATGGCGTTGACGGACTGGGGCGTGAGCGACGAATGCGCCTCCTTGCCGCGCACGCAGCAGTGGTAGCGATAGACGCCCTTGTGTGCGATCGCCGGGACCATGCTGGTGGGCTCGCCGATGATGCAGGCCAGCGGAGAGACGCCCGCATCGCGCATGTCGGCGATCAGGTCGCGCACACCGAAGCAGCCGACTTCCTCGTCGTAGCTGAATGCGAAGTGGACCGCGAAGGGCGAGGCGCTGTTCAGGAATCTCTCGGCATTGGCCAGCGCGACGGCGATGAAGCTCTTCATGTCGGCCGAGCCGCGCCCAAACAACTTGCCGTCACGCACCACGGCGTCGGTCGGTCCGGTGGACCACTCCTGCCCATCCCATGGAACGGTATCGGTGTGACCGGAAAGTATCACTCCGGCAGGCTTTCCCTCGCCCAGGGTAGCGAACAGGTTCGCTTTTGTGCGCCCGGCGTCGTATGTCAGGCGGCTCTTGACGCCGATACGCGCCAGTTCGTCGCGTATGAAATGGATCAGCTCCAGGTTTGAATTGGCGCTGACCGTGTTCATGCGCACGAAGGTCTGCGCGAGTTCGAGCGCACGAGGAGACACGGTGTTCTGTGTGAGGTCCATCACGCCATTCTCGCGGATTCATTGCCGGTGGATTGCGCGCCCCTGCGGTGGCGCGAGAACGCGCGCGCGACTAGACTGGCGGATTCCATGCTTTCCGGGTTTTACCTGCCATGAACATCCTCGACTCTGTCGTCACGCAGGCTGCGGCCATCACCGCTATCCGACGTGATATCCACGCCCATCCCGAACTCTGCTTCCAGGAAAATCGCACTGCCGATGTGGTGGCGGCGAAACTCACCGAATGGGGCATTCCCGTGCATCGCGGCCTGGGCACGACCGGCGTTGTCGGTATCGTGAAAAACGGCACCAGCTCGCGCGCCGTGGGGCTTCGCGCCGACATGGACGCCCTGCCGATGCAGGAATTCAACACCTTCACCCACGCCAGCAAGCACGCCGGCAAGATGCATGCTTGCGGCCACGACGGGCACGTTGCCATGCTGCTCGCCGCGGCCCAGCACTTCGCGAAAAATCGCGACTTCGACGGTACCGTGTACCTGATCTTCCAGCCTGCCGAAGAAGGCGGCGGTGGCGCCCGCGAGATGATCAAGGACGGCCTCTTCGAGAAGTTCCCGATGGAAGCCGTGTTCGGCATGCACAACTGGCCGGGCTATGAGGTCGGCAAGTTTGCGGTGAGCGCGGGCCCCGTCATGGCATCGAGCAACGAATTCAAGATCACGATTCGCGGCAAGGGCAGCCACGCTGCATTGCCGCACAACGGCATCGACCCCGTGCCGATTGCCTGCGAGATGGTGCAGGCATTCCAGACCATCATCAGCCGCAACAAGAAGCCGATCGACGCAGGCGTTGTGTCGGTCACGATGATTCACGCGGGCGAAGCGACCAATGTCGTTCCCGACAGCTGCGAGCTGCAAGGCACTGTGCGCACCTTCACCATCGAAGTGCTGGACCTGATCGAGCGGCGCATGAAGCAGATCGCCGAACACCTGTGCGCCGCGCACGACGCGCAGTGCGAATTCGAGTTCCATCGCAACTACCCGCCAACCATCAACTCAGCGGCCGAAGCGCAGTTCTCGCGCGAGGTGCTGGCATCGATCGTCGGCGCGCACAACGTGGTCGAACAGGAGCCCACGATGGGCGCCGAAGACTTCGCGTACATGCTGCAAGCCAAGCCGGGTGCCTACTGTTTCATCGCCAATGGCGACGGCGCGCACCGCGAGATGGGTCATGGTGCCGGCCCCTGCATGCTGCACAACCCCAGCTACGACTTCAATGACGAACTGATCCCCCTGGGCGCGACCTACTGGGTTCGCCTGGCGCAAGAGTGGCTCGCGCGAGAGCGCACATGATGGGCGCGCAGGCACGCGACGCATTCTCATCGTCCTACGCGCAGGCTCGCACGCGGTTTCTCGAAGCAGCCGCTGCGGCGGGCCTGCGTGTCGAAAGCAGGATCCATCCCGAGAAGGGCCGCGACGGCGAAGAGCTCGCGATGGACATCGCGCGTGATGGCGAGGCTGATACATCCAACCTGCTGGTGCTGACCAGCGGCTGTCACGGCGCCGAAGGCTATTGCGGCAGCGGGGTGCAGGTGGCGGCGCTGGCCGATGCGCAGTGGCGCGAATACGCCAGGAGCAAGGGCGTTGCGGTTCTCTACGTGCATGCGCTCAACCCCTACGGGTTCTCGCACGTCAGCCGGGTGACGCACGAGAACATCGACCTGAACCGCAACTTCCAGGACTTCAGCCAACCGCTGCCGGTCAACAAGGCGTACCGGGAGATTCATCCGCTGCTGCTGCCACCCGAATGGCCGCCCAGCGAGCAGAACGAAAGGGCGATCCAGGCCTATATCGACAAGGTCGGCGTGCCGGCGTACCAGGCCGCGATCTCGCAAGGCCAGCATGAATTTCCGGATGGCATGTTCTTCGGCGGCCAGGGGCCGTCGTGGAGCAATGCAGCACTGCGCGATGTCCTGCGCGCCAACGGTAAACGCGCCTCGCACATCGGCTGGATCGACATCCACACCGGGCTCGGTCCCAGCGGGCACGGCGAGCGGATCTTTGCGGGGCCGAATGACGAAGCCGCTGTGGCGCGTGCGCGGCGCTGGTGGGGCGGCGGCGGGAGCACCCCGGTCACGTCGATCTACGACGGCTCTTCCACTTCGGCGTTTCTCACGGGCCTGATGTGGAATGCAGCGCGCGAGGAATGTCCGCGGGCCGAGTTCACGAGCATCGCGATGGAATACGGCACCGTGCCGTTGCTGCAGACGCTGCAACGCCTGCGCGCGGACCACTGGCTGCGCCTTCATCCGCAAGCTCCGGACGCCTTGCGCAAGCAGATCAAGCAGGATGTGCTCGATGCGTTCTACACGGACACCGACACGTGGAAAGAGCAGGTGCTCACGCAGGCGCGCGAAGCGATGGTGCAGGCGGTGGATGGCCTGGCTTCGGCCTGAGTCCGAACACCCTGGCTGCCATGCCGGACTCGATCCGGCATCCACCGCGAAGCGGAGACGGCCGCCGAAGGCATGGATTGCGGATCGAGTCCGCAATGACAGCCTCCGGGACGCTGCGCCCCAATAACAGCGCCCTAAACGCCACCAGAGCGCCGGTGGGCGATCTCCAGCAAGCCATCGAATATCAGCCCCTCGACCAGCTCGAAATTCATCGAGATGTGCGGTGACATCTTCCAGCCCGCGCCGCCTGTCATGTAGCGCGCAGGCTCCTCGGCGCAGTGCGCGCGCAGGTGCTGCACCATGCGCTCGATCGCACCTGCGATCGCGAACGTGCCGCCGCTCGTGAGCGCGTCGCTGGTGTTGGTGGGGAACTCGCGGACCTCGCCGGTAGGAACATGCAGCCCGGCAGTGCCTGACTCCAGCGCGCGCAGCATGATCCCGTGGCCCGGCAGGATCAGGCCGCCCAGAAACTTGCCGGGCGCATCGACAGCTTCCACGGTGACTGCCGTGCCCACCATCACCACCACCATGGGACGCGCAGGCCCCTGGGCCAACATGCGGTGCCTGGCGCCGATCATCGCCACCCAGCGGTCCGCGCCCAGGCGTGTCGGATGGTCGTAGCCGTTGGACAGGCCCGCTTCGGCCAGGCTGGCTACCACCCAGTGCGCAGGCACGTCCCAAAGTTCTTCCATCTGCTCTTCGACCCTTCGCCGGATCGCATCTGCCGCAACGCAGCAGCCGATCATGCGAGACGGCGCTGGCAACGATGCCCACGCACCGTCGGAGAGCTGGTCAATGTTTTCCAGGAACTCGGCGCCGTTGGCAAGCGGCACGGCGCCGGGCGTGGCCGACTCGTACAGCGCCCACTTCAGGCGCGTATTGCCGACATCGATCGCAAGAAATGTCATGAGAGATGCAAGGCCATCAGGCCGTGTTGACCTGGGCCGCCTGCAATTGCCGGCGCAGGGCGCTCAGGCTTTCGGCGAGCGTCTTTTCCTGGGAATGAAGCTGCGCGCAGTCGGCCGCAGCATCTTTCATCGCGAGCTGCAGTTCCCGGTGGCTTTCCATCGCGGCATCGAGCGTGAAAGGCTGGGATTCCTGTGCGGCGCTCACCACTTCCTGGAGCGACGCACTCCAGTTGCGAAGCCGCGCGCTCACGCCTTGCTGCAGCGACTGGGCCAGCGCCGCACGTCGCGCCGCAGCCGCCTGTCCGTGCTGGTGCACCTGCTGCGCAGCCGCGCTCACTTCGCGTAGCGCCTTCAGGCGTGCCACCAGGATTTCGCAGCGGACTTCATCGTCCCGGATGAGCTTGCGCGCTTCGTCATCGGCCGCTTCGGCCTCACGCGCCTTGAGCTGGTTGCGCATGTCCTGCAGCCAGCGTGTGCCCTGGTCCTGCACTTTTTCGATCGCCTTGTATTCGACTTCGAGTTCGAGCAGGGCCAGGTCGGACGCAGGGGCCTTGTCCTGTTGCTGCTTCTGGGCTTTCTGGATTTCGTCGGCCAGTGGCACCGATGCTTCCTGCAGGCGCGAAAAGCGGGACGCGAACTCTTCGGTGGCCGACTTCGCCTTGCCCGTCACGCGGGCCCAAAGACCGTGGTTCTGCAGCAGGCCGAAATCGAGCTTGGGAAGTGATTTCGCCACGCGCGCAAGCTCTGTCGTCATTGCGGAGTAGTCGCGGTCCTTGCCTTGTTCCTTGAGGTCGTTGCGCAACTCTGCAATGCGCTTGACGTGCTGGTGCGCCGCATCCGCAGCCATCTGGTTGAGCCACGCGGCCGGAGATGCAGCCGCCTTCGGCTTGACCTGTGCCAGCTTGGCTGGCGTCATGAGGGAGGCGGTGCGGTCGTGGTCTTCCATGGGCAGCCAAACTGTGGGATGTGCCGCAATATAAACCGTTAAATTGCGCCCAGCCAGCAGGCCCGCTGGATGGCCGCCATCTTGTTGTCGACCTTGAGCTTGCCCATCGCATTGGCCAGGTGGTAGTTCACGGTTCTCTCCGTGCACTTCAGGAGCGCCGAACTCTCGCGCGCCGTGAGTCCCTGGAACGCGAGCACCAGACATTCGCGCTCGCGCGGACTGAGGGTGGAGCGGGCAGTGGCGATGCCCCGCTTGACCAGCGGCCAGATGTTGAGCGCCGACCAGGCGAGCGACGCTGCTTCGGCGCGATCGTTGAGTTCGCGCGGGCTGAACATGAAGCATTCGAATGCGCGGCCCGCCGGCAGCGAAAACTCCACGCGCACGACGGTCTGGAAGCCGTGCGCAAGCCAGAGCAGGCGCCACCGGCTCGCGCCCAGGTGGTCCGATTTGGCGATGTGCTGCCACGCCACCAGCGGCGCGTCGGAGTCGCGCCAGGGCGCGCCGAAGTCACGGCTCTCCGCCAGTGCCTGCGCTGCATCGGCGACAAGGGGCGGATGGACCGCGACCACGTGCCTGTCCTCGCTGCTGCCAAAGGGGTCGGGGCCGAGTACGGCGACTGCTTCAACCGAAAACTCACGCAGCGCGCCAACCCAATCACTGAGCAGTCCATCCAGGCTCACGCTGTCAAAGTTAACAGGTAGCTGCATCGACGTGTTTTAAAAGAACCGGGACAATAGCACGCTCCTTCACATCTACATGATGCACCTCACGTGTCCCAAGAAAGCACCCGCGACGCCCGCGCGGCAATGATTGCCTCGCCACAGGCGGCGCACGCACGGCCATCGAGGTGGAGGCAATTCAAGCGGTGGCTGCACGAGGAAGTTGTCGTAGCGCCGCTGGTGCCGGTGCTTCACCCGTCGCCTCTGCGCATGAAGGGCCTGGGGCTTTTCACGCTGCTGGGCCACCCGCTCTTCTGGTTTGTCTGGGCCGTCTGGCTACCCCAGCCCTACGAGAACCTGCCGCTTCGAATTTTCACCGCCGCCACGGGCCTGCTGCTCATCAGCAACCGCATCAGCGGCGATCCGACCAGCCGGCTATCCGGCCAGGTGTTCACGGTGGTGTTCTGGTTCGAGCTGCCCTTTCTCTTTTGCTACATGTACCTGTGCAACAGCGGCAACCAGGCCTGGCTGGCGAGCATGGCCGCGATGATCCTCACCTACTACTTCAGCACCGACTGGCGCATTGCCACGGTAGGCATCGCGCTGGGCGCCGTCGTAGCGCGCCTGTGCTTTGCGGTGTGGGGGCCTGATGTGCCGCCGATCACGGGCGATCTGCTGTGGACCAATCTCATGGTCATTGCCTTTTGCGTGAGCATGGGAATGCTGCTCGGTGTCTCGTCGGCGAACCTGCGGCGCGAACACCTGGCGCACACGTTGACCACCATGGGAATCATGGCGCACGAGCTGCGCACCCCGCTTGCAACGATGTCCCTGATCGGCGATGCAGTGCGTGGCGGTGCACAGGACAATCAGTCGCCAGACAGCCAGCAGCTCGACCAGCTTTCGACGCGACTGCACATGCTGGTTCGCAACATGAACCACCAGATCGACATGCAGATCGCCAATGCGCGCCTCATGCGGTTGCCGGGTCTCAAGGAAGCCGTTTCGGCGGCAGCACTGGTGCGCGCTGCGGTGACGAACTACCCGTTCAGGAGCGCCCGCGAGCGAGAGTCGGTAGACCTGAACATCGCCAACGATTTCCGGTTCCATGGCTCCCAGGCGCTTTTCTCGCAGGTCCTGGACAATCTGATGAAGAATGCGCTCAGGTCGCTTGCCGCAGCCAGCAATGCGAGCCAGCCAGGGGACCTCACCATCGATGTGCAGGCGGCCGGTGACAAGGGCCGCATCATTTTCTCGGACAAAGGTGTGGGCATCGCCCACGATATGCAGCCCCGAATTTTCGAGCCGTTCTTTTCCACCTACAGCGGCACCGGCCACGGCCTGGGGCTTGCCTTCTGCCACCAGGTTATTCACAGTGCGCGAGGCACCATCCGCGTCAGGTCCGAACCCGGGCAAGGCGCGACGTTCATCATCGAATTGCCAATTCTCACCTAGCATGAACACCCAACCTGCGCCCGAATTCCGGACATCCCCATGAGCTTTCCCCTCTTCCATCGCCCTGGCACTGTCGTCTTTCTCGACGACGATCCGGACTACCTCGAAATGCTGGCGATGGTGCTGCCACGGCAATGGCACGTGAAACTGTTCTTGCGGCCGGTCGAATGCATCAACTATCTGCAGCAGGAGCCGCCGTTCTGGGAAGCGGACGCATGGAACCAGCAGCAGCTGATCGACCAGTGGCGGGCCGGCAAACCGCTGATTCCGCAGGTGCTCGGGTACTGGTCCCGGTATACCGAACGCTACGCCCTCACACGCGTCTGCGTGGTGGACTATTCGATGCCGGCGATGGATGGACTCACGGCCCTGGGCGAACTGGTGGACTGGCCCGGCTCTCGTGTGCTGCTGACCGGCCAGGCCGATGAACAGGTCGCGGTGCGCGCGTTCAATCGCGGTCTGATCGACCAGTTCATCGCCAAGCAGACCCCGGATATTTCGCGGCGCCTGATCGACGCGGTGGAACACCTGCTCGGCACGCCGAATGCCCGTCATGCGCAAACCTGGCGTGTGACGCTCAGTCCGCAGCAGAACGCGCTTTTGCGTGTGCCGTCGATCAGCCGCGACCTGCTCGCGATCGCCACGAAGCACTGGGTTGAACACGTCGTCATCGGCGTGCCGTTCGGCGTGCTCGGAATGGATGCGGCGGGCAAGGTGAGCTGGCTGCAGCTGGAGGCGCCCGACAGCCTGGCTGCTCTCGGTGAACTCGCTGAACTCGAAGGCCTCAGTGCATCCCAGCTCGCAGATATCCGCTCGGGCCGCAAGCTGGCGGACCTGGAGTTGCGTCAGGCGCTGGGCCGAACCGAGCCCCTTGAACTGGCGACGGCGTTCCCCGTCGGGCAGGACAACGCGTTGCTCGGGGCGCTGTTCACGGTGGACCCCTCTCATTGCCCGGACCCGGCCAACGGATACACCGGCTGGCTGGCCCGCCAGGACAAGCGCAACGTGCAGGGCTGAAGACCCCCTGACGACCCTCACCTCAGCGATCGGGCGAAGTTCGCTCACGAGCCGCCCGCCCGCGACGCGCGATCGGCCAGTCCCATGGCTTGACCAGCGGCGCAATTTCGCGAGCGGCCTGCTCCACGTGCTCGAGTTCTGCTTGCGTCAACCCTGCGCTCAATGTAAGCCGCACCATCGCGCGATTCTTGCTGGTGGCGGGCGCGCAGAAGATGGACCCGACCACGCCCCGTTCTTCCAGGTGATCGCGCAGCGCCATTGCCGCCGATTCGGTGCCTGCTTCCAGCGAAATGATCTGCTCCGTGCCCTGATGAATCGGGTATCCCGCATCAGCGAGGCTTGCGCGCAGGCGTTTGGTGTTCGCATGCAGCCGCGCACGGTCGTCGTCCGCCCTGCGGATCACCCCCAGTGTTGCTGCCAGCCCGGCGATTTCATGGGGCAGCAGGGAAGAACTGAAGATGTTGGGGAAGGCCGAGATCAGCACGTAGTAACGCATGCTCGCAGGCGCCGTAAAAAAGCCTGCGCGGCCGGCGAAGGCCTTGGCCAGGCTCGCGGTGATGAAGTGCACCCGGTGCGTGAGTCCGAGTTGCGCGCACAGGCCCGCGCCTTCAGGGCCATGAGTGCCCAGCGAATGAGATTCATCGACGACGATGGTTGCGCCGTGCTTCTCGGCGACTTCGACAATCTCCAGCAGCGGGCATAACGCGCCTGTCGTGCTGTAGACAGAGTCCACGACCACCACGCCGGGGCCATGGGTTGTGAGCATCCGGTCCAGGTGGCCAGGGTCGTTGTGACGGAACGCATGGGCCGGCGCCTTTGCGGCCCTTGCGCCCTCCCAGAGCGACATGTGCGCCAGGCTGTCGAGATAAACCGGGGTCTGCTCATCCGCAATGATTTGCAGCAGGCCGATATTGGCCGCGTAGCCGGACTGGCAAAGGAACCCATCTTCCTTGCAAAGCCAGCGGGCCATCGCTTTTTCGAATGCGTGGGCCGGATGGCCGTCCAGCAGGAACACGCCTGACTGGACAACCGCTTCGGTGTCCTGGCGCAGCGCGCTGACCTGGGCCGCGACGATCTCGGGGTGACCGGTGACACCGAGGTAATCGTTTCCATCCAGGCGAACGGCGCCGGGTTCGGTCTGCTTGCCGTGAAGGACAAACTTGCCACCCCACTGCTCGTTCCAGCGCGCGCTGAACTCGCGTTCTATCCGCTTTCGCAGACCCGCAGGCAGTGCGGGTTCACGAACTGGATGGGCGGTTGAGATGGGGGCGGAGGCGGACTCCCTGCGAACAACGACTTCCATGAGGCACCTTGTTAGTAATACTGGTGCCTTGATTGAAGAGGTAATTGCGCAATAGTGCGTTCCAACCCCTGTCAACTCTGACAGGGGTTGTTTGTAAAGGCGTCAGTTTGTAGCAGGAATACTACGAGAAAATGAACACTTATTACCTATAAACAATGAACTCACGCACGCTCAAACGAGCTTGCCGTGGCATTGTTTGTACTTCTTGCCACTTCCGCAGGGGCATGGATCGTTGCGACCCACACGCGGCAAGTCTGCGGCAGCCGCGGCCAGGCCCATCAGCCCTCCTGCAGCTGGCAGGCGTGTCGTGGACGCATCCACGACCGTCTCGACCTCGCCCGTTTCGGTCGGCGCGGTGTAAGTCACATTCGCGATGCGCTCCGCCCGGCTTTCGAGGTCTTCTGCGGCTTGCTCGAGCTGCTCGCCGGACTGCACCTGAACGGTCATCAGCGTCTTGGTGACCTCGTTCTTGACCGAATCAAGCAACTGGCCGAAGAGCTCGAAGGCCTCGCGCTTGTATTCCTGCTTGGGCTGCTTCTGGGCATAGCCACGCAGGTGAATGCCCTGGCGCAGGTAGTCGAGCGCGGCGAGATGCTCGCGCCAATGGGTATCGATGCTTTGCAGCAGGACGATCCGCTCGAACTGCGTGAAATTCTCGGGCCCGACCTGCTCGACCTTCGCGTCGAATGCTTCATTGGCCGCCTTGAGCACCGTTTCCAGGATCTCTTCATCGGTGATGCTGCTGGATTCCTGCACGGCCTTTTGCAGCTGCAGGTCGATCTTCCACTCCTGGCTCAACACCTTCTCCAGGCCCGGCAGGTCCCACTGCTCTTCCACCGTCTCGACAGGCACGTACTGGTGCGCAAGATCGGTGAAGCAGCCTTCGCGCAGCGACGCGATCTGCGCGCCGAGACTGGTTGCGTCCAGGATGTCGTTGCGCTGCTGGTAGATCACCTTGCGCTGGTCGTTGGACACGTCGTCGTATTCGAGCAGCTGCTTGCGAATATCGAAGTTGCGCGCCTCGACCTTGCGCTGCGCGCTTTCGATGCTGCGTGTGACGATGCCCGCCTCGATGGCTTCGCCGTCGGGCATCTTGAGCCGTTCCATGATCGCCTTGACCCGGTCCCCCGCGAAGATGCGCATCAGCGGATCGTCCAGGCTCAGGTAGAAGCGCGACGACCCCGGGTCGCCCTGGCGTGCGGACCGGCCGCGCAGCTGGTTGTCGATACGCCGGCTTTCGTGACGCTCGGTCGCGATGATGCGCAAGCCGCCAACGGCCTTGACCGCATCGTGCTCTTTTTGCCAGTCCGCGCGCAGCTGTGCAATTCGTGACGCCTTGGTCCCGGCGTCGAGCGACTCGTCGAGCTCGATCGCCTCGACCGCCTTGGAAATATTGCCGCCGAGCACGATGTCGGTACCACGACCGGCCATGTTGGTGGCGATGGTGATCATCTTCGGGCGACCGGCCTGCGCCACGATCTCGGCTTCGCGCGCGTGCTGTTTGGCGTTGAGCACCTGGTGCGGCAGGTTCGCCTTGTTGAGCAGTTCGTCGATGATTTCGGAGTTCTCGATCGAGGTCGTGCCCACCAGTACCGGCTGGCCGCGGTCGTAGCACTCGCGGATGTCCTTGATCGCCGCCTCGTACTTTTCGCGGTTGGTCTTGTACACGCGGTCGAGCTGGTCTTGCCGCAGGTTCGGCCTGTTCTGCGGAATCACCATGGTTTCCAGGCCGTAGATTTCCTGGAACTCGTACGCCTCGGTGTCGGCCGTACCGGTCATGCCAGAGAGCTTGCGGTACAGGCGAAAGTAATTCTGGAACGTGATCGATGCGAGCGTCTGGTTCTCGGGCTGGATCGACACACCCTCCTTGGCTTCGACGGCCTGGTGCAGGCCATCGCTCCAGCGGCGGCCCGTCATCAGGCGTCCGGTGAATTCATCGACGATGACGACCTCGCCGTCCTGCACCACATAGTGCTGGTCGCGGTGATACAGGTGGTTGGCACGCAGCGCTGCATTGAGGTGGTGCATCAGCGTGATGTTGGCCGGGTCGTACAGCGACGCGCCTTCAGGGATCAGGCCCAGGTTGAAGAGGATGCGCTCGGCATTCTCGTGGCCCTGCTCGGTGAGAAACACCTGGTGCGTCTTCTCGTCCACCGTGAAATCACCGGCACGGATGATGCCCTCGCCGGTGCGCGGATCGGCTTCGCCTTCCTGCTTGGACAGGAGCGGCACCACGCGATTGATCGCGATGTAGAGGTCGGTGTGGTCTTCGGCCTGGCCGCTGATGATGAGCGGCGTGCGGGCTTCGTCGATCAGGATGGAATCGACCTCGTCGACGATCGCGTAGTTCAGGCCGCGTTGCACGCGGTCGGCAACTTCGTAGACCATGTTGTCGCGCAGGTAGTCGAAGCCGAATTCGTTGTTGGTGCCGTACGTGATGTCCGAACGATAGGCCGCCTGCTTTTCCTCGCGCGACATGTTCGGCAGGTTCACACCCACCGACAGGCCCAGGAAGTTATAGAGCTTGGCCATCCACTGCGCATCGCGATTGGCCAGGTAGTCGTTCACCGTGACGACATGAACGCCATTGCCGGTGAGTGCATTGAGGTAAACCGGCAGCGTGGCAGTGAGCGTCTTGCCTTCACCCGTGCCCATTTCCGCGATCTTGCCGTTGTGCAGGGCCATGCCGCCTTGCATCTGCACGTCGAAGTGGCGCATCTTCATCGAGCGACGGGATGCTTCCCGTACCACCGCGAACGCGTCTTCGAGGATGTCGTCCAGCGTTTCGCCCTTGGCCAGGCGCGCCTTGAATTCGTCTGTCTTGCCCCGGAGTTCGTCGTCGCTCAACTTCTCGACCTGCGGCTCCATGGCGTTGATGCGGTCGACGGCCTTGCGGTATTGCTTGAGCAGGCGGTCGTTGCGGGAACCGAAAATTTGTGTGAGGAGGTTCTTGGCCATCGATGCGAAGCGGCTTGCCGCGGCCACGGGTGGTGCGGCAGGACAGCGCGATTCCCTATTTGTTGTCAGGAGTCAAGGTGGGGGCGCCTTCAGCCAATCCAAGGCCGAAGACAACGCGGAACCGGCAATTTTACCTGCCGATGGCTCGCTGTTGGGCCGCCCGGGAAGAGGTCGGGCCCAACTTCGCGAGCTGGGTGCCTTGCGCGTTGGTCAGGTTGCTGCCGGCCGTGAGGAATTTCTGCGGGTCCTGCGGAATGCCCTGCACCATCACCTCGAAATGAAGGTGCGGTCCGGTGGAGCGGCCCGTGGTGCCGACCTCGGCGATTTTTTGCCCCCGCTTGACGAGGTCACCGATCTTGACCCAAGTGCGCGATGCGTGGGCATACCGGGTGACGAGGTTGTTGCCATGGTCGATTTCGACCATGTTTCCATAGGCAGGATGGGCTTCCTGCGTGACCACGACACCGCCAGCGGCAGCCAGGATCGGCGTGCCGGGGTCGGCCTGGAAGTCCAGGCCCGTGTGCAGCGCCGAACGGCCGGTGAACGGGTCCAGGCGCCAGCCGAACGAGGAGCCCAGATGGCTGCCCTTGACCGGCTGCTGCGTGGGAATCATCTTGTTGCGGATGTGCTGGTCGAAGAGCCGCGACTCCATCACGGTCATGACGTCGGTGTGGCGGCCCGTGAGCTTTTCCAGGTCGTCCAGCGTTGCCTGCAACTCCACCATGGAAAGGGGCCGTCCCGAAACCAGCGCGCCACCCTGGCCTGCCGGCACCTTCAGGTCGGCCGTGTTGATACCGGCGAGACCGGACACGCGCTCACCCAGGGCTTCGAGCTGGACCATGCGCGCCTGCATTTCGCCGAGCTTGCGGGCCATGACATCGAGGTTCTCGCGCATGAACCGGTCACGCTGCTCGAACTCATCCTTGACCACGAGCTTCACCAGCGTGCCGACGATGGGCCAGCCCTCGCGCGCGCCCTTGAGGAACACCCAGTGATACATGCCGGCAGCCAGCATCATCATGACCAGCGACAGCCCGACGACCGCGACGACCAGATTGGTGCCGCTCAGGTGCACGGCGCGGCTTTTGGCCAGCCATGCATCCGTGATAATGAAATGCACTGTTATCCCCTCACGTCATCTCGTCAGCTTTTTAGAATTCACCCCAACGATCCATGGACCGCCGCCCTCCAGAACGCCGCCTGCATCCCGTCTCGCTCCAGCAGGCCGCCGGGGAGTCGCCGATGCTCGCGCAACTCGCGCAACTCGCTCGCGAATCCGGTGAACGGCTCAAGGCGGTGGAACTGCTGATACCAGCACCGCTGAGGTCCGCCATCCGGCCCGGCCCCATCGATGGCGAGGCCTGGTGCCTGCTGGTGGACACCAGCGCCGGGGCCGCAAAACTCAGGCAGGTGGTGCCTGCCCTGATAGCTCATCTGCGAGCCCGGGGGACGCAGGTTAACTCAATTCGCCTGAAGGTCGAAGTACGCGAAAGGTAAACAGTTTCCAGGCTATCGCTGCGCTTCGCCCTGCCCCTCGATTACGCCGCGGTATTCCAGCTTGCCGCGCACCCTGGCGCGTGGATGGATATCCAGCACGTCGTCATAGCTTGCATCGCCCAGAAGCGTTCCCGAGCCCGTGATTTCGAGCGACTTGCGCGCGACCACCGACCCGCTCACCTTGCCTTCGATGTAGATGTAGTCGGCCTCCAGCCGGGTGTTTTGCACCACGCCAGTCGCGCCGATATGGATCGTGCCGCCTTCGCCGAACATGATGTTTCCCTCGAGCACCCCATCGATCTTGATGCCCAGGTCGAGCGCAGACTGGAAGTGTCCCGTGAACACGGCGCCTTCGGCGACCAGGCTGGAAATCGCCGAGAGCTTGTCCACCGGGACGAGGCGCGGCGTGGTCGGTTGCGGTTTGCTGCTCATTTCTTCTCCTGTGGAGTGTGGTGTGGAGTCAATGACGGTTTCAGGACGATGCCCTCAGGCGCGATCTGGACGAACGACCGATCGGCCTGCGAAACAGGAACGTGCCCCAGCACAGCGGCCACGAGCACCGGCAGGCACCAACGCGTGAGCAGCCACTCGAACCATCGCCACGCGCGGCGTCGAAGGCCCACCCGGCTGTCGCGGCGCCAGCTGGCCTGCAGCGCCGACTGGCGCAACATTTCGCTGGAAGGAACGGCCTGCACGACGGATGTCAGCGCACAAGGGGGCCGCCCGGGGCAACTCTGCGAGCCCTTTGCACGCTCACGGCGTTACCCCGGTGTCCAGATCTGATTGCGGCGTCGGCGTTGATTGCGGGGGTTCCGTCGGCTGGGGAGCCATCGGGGAAGGAACACTGGACGTCTTTGCAGGCGCCCGCTCGAGCGTGGCGTTCAGGTCGCTGCCATTGACCTGCAAGCGAAAGTAGCGGACGTGCCCGGACACATTGGCCGAGTCGTGCAGGGACACCGAGCCCCCAGTTGCATCGAGCAACCCTTCGGTTCGGCCCATCACGGATATCTGGTCGGCAACGATGTCGCCTTTGACATGGCCGGTCTCGGTGACAACCACCGTGATCTTCGCGTCGGGTGCCTGGGTGAGGTTGCCCTGCACGCGGCCCTTGACGGTGCAGACGCCCGTGAGCACAGCATTGCCCTCGAAGTTCAGGCCGTCGGCAATTTCGCTCTTCGACAGCCCCGACTCATCCGTTCTTTCGAAAGAGCGGCTCTCGACCGCCGTGCCACCGAGCACAGGCATTTTCCTGGCTTGCCCGGGCATCTTGCTGCCCAGCGGCACCACCGAGGGGTTGCCCTGGCGATCCGTGCTGTCACCCTGGCTGTCGTCATGGTTCGTGTTGCGCGTGTCGGACATGGCGGGGAACCCCTTTTGTCAATTTCAAATATTGCCGGACTGAAATCTCGCGGGTGGCGTGGTCTGCAAAGGCGCGACCCGGTCATCGAGCACCGGCAGGGACCTCTCGGCACGCAATGTCGTGAACGGTCCCCGCAAGTCTGCACCTTCGTAAAGCATCAGGTGATGCGCGGTCAGGATGCCCGTGGTCACACCGGTGTTCGCAACATACAGCGTGCCAAGGCATTCGACCATGGTTTCGCTGGGATCTGCCCCGAGTTCTCCCAGCTGCCCGAAGACGTACATGTCGCCCAGCACCCTGATCTTGCCCTTCACGACGCCACCCATCCAGACGATGACACGGCCGTTTACCTGCACATCACCGCCCAGGCGCCCCTGCACCAGCACACCGCCTTCGAACAACAGGTCACCCGCCAGGCTCGTCCCCTGGGCGATGCGATTGACGACGTTCATCGCGACCGGATCGATCGTGAGGACGTCTTCGGATTGCTTCACGTGGGTTCGCCTGCGCTGGGGGTCAGAGGTAGAAAAAGGCCCATGCCAGCGCGGCAGCGACCTGGAGCGCGAAGAGGCCGAGACCCGCTACTGAGAGCAACAGGCCATGGCGTTCGAGCCAGAGCCGGGTGGCCGAGGGCCGCCTGCGAACGCGGCCGACCCATTCGCCTTCGCTGCGAAGCAGCACCCACTCCATCCAGTTGCGGCCCGGGATGCGGCGGGAGTCGCGCATGTCGATGCTCAGGCCGGTGGATGCGTAATCGCGCGGCTGGATACGCGTGCCCAGCACGACACTCATCGGGGAGCCGACGATGGAGTAGGTGAAATTCAGGTCGGTCGGGTCCAAGGTCTGCCTTGCGTACCGATCAGTATTGCCTGCAGCGGCGTGGAATCAGCCTGGCGCCAGGCCCGGGGTGCGCGAAGGGCGACGCGCGTCGAGCAGCTGGCGCTCGATCGGCACAAGGTCGTCGTCGATCTTGCGAAGTTCACTGTAGTAGCGAAACCGCTGCACGCGGTCGGTCTCGGACGCGAGCTGGACACGGATGGCGTTGGCCTCGGCCCTGAGACGGATCGCCTGGTCGCGCAGGGCGACCGCTTCGTCCTGGCTCATGTCCACCGGCGGATTCGGGCGCCGGCCGATCTGGTCGAGCCAGGAGCCGTACTCACGCGTTGCGCAAGCTGGAAGAAGGGCCACGAAGGAAAGCAGGAGAAGTAGTTTCTTCATGGTGCGCCTGGTTGACTGGTGCCGATTATCGGATTCGAACTGATGACCTACCGCTTACAAGGCGGTTGCTCTACCAACTGAGCTAAATCGGCGATGGAAAAGATTCTAAAGGCGTCGCGAGTGGAACGGCGAGCGCATGCGAGCCAGCTGCGTCACTTCACCCGCTTCAAGGCAGGCCGCGGGCCCGTTGGCGGACGGGGAGGATCGGCGTCGGGGCCATCGTCGCCTGCGGCGGAATGATCCGTCGAGACAAGCTGCACCACCTTCGCGTCGTCGCTCGCGTGGGTGATACCGGCCGCAGGCACGCTCGAAAGCGGCGACGGCTTGGCCTGGTCTTCGCCGCTGGCGGTCACCGGAACGGGGAACGCCATGCCCTGGCCGTTCTCGCGTGCATAGATGGCGATGACACGGCTCACCGGAACCATGATGTCGCGCGCACTGCCGGCAAACCGGGCCTTGAACTCGATGAAGTCGTTGCCCAGCTTGAGCGAACTCGTCGCATCGAAGCTGATGTTGAGCACGATCTCGCCGTTCTTGACGTACTCGCGCGGCACCTGCACCGTGTCGTCGACCAGCACAGCGACATAAGGCGTGAGGCCGTTGTCGGTGCACCAGTCGTACAGGGCGCGGATGAGATACGGACGTGTCGAAGTGGATTCGAGTGCGTTCATGCTCGGCAACCGGCAAGCAGCAAACTGCTTACTTGCGCATGACCTTTTCGGACGGGGTGAGCGCTTCGATGTAGGCGGGGCGCGAGAAGATGCGCTCCGCGTATTTCAGCAGCGGCGCCGCATTCTTGGAGAGCTCGATGCCGTAGTAATCCAGGCGCCACAGCAGCGGGGCAATCGCGACGTCGAGCATCGAGAAGTTGTCACCGAGCATGTACTTGTTCTTGAGGAACACTGGCGCGAGCTGTGTCAGGCGATCGCGAATATGGGCGCGTGCTTTCTCCAGCATTTTTTCGTTGCCCTTGGAGGCGCGCGACTCGAGCGTGCTCACGTGGACGAACAGCTCCTTCTCGAAGTTGAGCAGGAACAGGCGGACACGCGCACGGTCGACCGGGTCGCCGGGCATCAGCTGGGGATGCGGGAAACGCTCGTCGATGTACTCGTTGATGATGTTCGACTCGTACAGGATCAGGTCGCGCTCGACCAGGATGGGCACCTGCCCATACGGGTTCATGACGTTGATGTCTTCCGGCTTGTTGTAGAGGTCGACGTCGCGGATCTCGAAGTCCATGCCCTTTTCGAACAGCACGAAACGGCAGCGGTGGGAGAAGGGGCAGGTGGTTCCCGAATACAGCACCATCATGATGGAGGCTCCTAAATCAAAGTGAAAACACGGTCGGGCGAAAGCCGGACCGTGCTCAGGGACGCGAAACCGGCTTTATGGGCCGGACCGCGTTGTCAGTGGATATCTTTCCAGAAGGCCGCGTTCAGTCTCCAGGCGATCACGGTGAAGATGCCAAGGAAGATCAAGACCCATACGCCAACACGCACTCGCGTGTTTTGCGAAGGCTCGGCCATCCATTGCATGTAGCCGACGAGGTCGCCTACGGCCTGGTCGTACTGCAGGGGCGTCATGGTGCCGGGCGTGATCTGCTTCCAGCCGGTGAGCACCTTGGTGTCGTGGCCGTGGACCTTTTGCGTCTCGAAAATCGGCTGGCGCTCGCCCTGGAGTTCCCACAGAACGTGCGGCATGCCGACGCTCGGGAAGGCCAGGTTGTTCCAGCCCGTCGCCTTTTCCGGGTCGCGGTAGTAGGTGCGAAGGTAGGTGTAGAGGTAGTCAGCGCCCGTGCCGCCGTGCCCTGCGCGCGAGCGTGCAACCAGGGTCAGGTCAGGGGGATTCGCGCCGAACCATTCCTTGGCCTGCTTCGGATCGATCGCGGCCTTCATGGTTTCGCCAACCTTGTCGGTCGCGAACAACATGTTTTCCTTGATCTGCTGCTCGGTCAGGCCGATGTCCGTCAGGCGGTTGTAGCGCATGAACGCCGCCGAGTGACAGTTCAGGCAGTAGTTCATGAACAGCTTGGCGCCGTTTTGAAGCGCTGGCAGGTCATTGGTCTTTTGCGGCGCCTTGTCCCAGACGATGGTGTCACCGCCCGCAGCTTGCGCGCCGGCGGCAAATCCGAATGCCACGAGGAGAGTGAGGATGATTTTTTTCATTGTCATGTCTCGCTGCTTCAGTGACCAGCGAAGGTGATGCGATCGGGCACAGGCTTGAACGTGCCCTTGCTGCTCCACCAGGGCATCAACAGGAAGAAGCCGAAGTAGAAGATCGTGCCGGCTTGCGAGATGCGCGTGCCCAGATCGGTCACCGGCTGCACGCCGTAATAGGCGAGCACGATGAAGTTGACGACAAAGACGCCGTAGACCCACTTGTGCCAGTCGGGACGGTAGCGGATCGACTTGACCGGGCTCTTGTCCAGCCAAGGCAGGAAGAACAGGATGATGACCGCGCCGCCCATCACGAGCACGCCCCAGAACTTGGCGTCGATGCCCTGCAGCAACTGGACACCCGTGAATCCGAAAGCGCCGAACATCCACAGGAATGCGAACGCGATGACCAGCAGCGCCAGCTTGATGGCCGATGCAGCGCGCGTCTTGAGCAGCACGAAGCCAACCGACACCACCAGGATCGCGGAGAGGACATACATCATCTCGGTGGTGATGGCACGCAGCATCGAATAGAACGGCGTGAAGTACCACACCGGTGCGATGTGCGCTGGCGTCTTGAGCGGGTCGGCAGGGATGAAGTTGTTGTACTCCAGGAAGTAGCCGCCCAGTTCCGGCGCGAAGAAGATGATGGCTGTGAAGACCATCAGGAACACGCCCACACCGAAGATGTCGTGCACCGAGTAGTACGGATGGAACGGGATGCCGTCCATCGGTGTGCCGTCCGGATTGCGAGGCGCGTTCGGGCCCTTGATCTCGACGCCGTCGGGATTGTTGGAGCCGACATCGTGCAAAGCCAGGATGTGCGCAGCCACCAGGCCCAGCAGCACCAGCGGCACGGCGATGACGTGGAAGCTGAAGAAGCGGTTGAGCGTTGCGTCGCTCACCACATAGTCGCCGCGAATCAGCAGCGCCAGGTCAGGACCGACAAACGGAATGGCCGAGAACAGGTTCACGATGACCTGGGCGCCCCAGTACGACATCTGGCCCCATGGCAGGAGGTAGCCCATGAAGGCTTCCGCCATCAGCACCAGGAAGATCGCGCAGCCGAAGACCCAGACCAGTTCGCGCGGCTTGCGGTAGCTGCCGTAGATCAGGCCGCGGTACATGTGCAGGTACACCACCACGAAGAACGCCGAGGCGCCGGTCGAGTGCATGTAGCGCACCAGCCAGCCCCAGGGCACGTCCCGCATGATGTATTCGACCGACTCGAACGCCTTGGCCGCGTCCGGCTTGTAGTGCATCACCAGGAAAATGCCGGTCACGATCTGGATCACGAGCACCAGCAGTGCGAGTGAGCCGAAGAAGTACCAGAAGTTGAAATTTTTCGGAGCGTAGTACTCCGACAGGTGGTTCCGGTAAGCGGCCCCGGCCGAAGGGAACCGGTTGTCGAACCAGTTCGCCAGTTTGGCGCTGGCGCTCGCGTTGGGAGAGATTTCCTTGAATTCAGCCATGTGACCCTCAAGCCTTCGAGTTCTTGTCTTCGCCGATCAGCAGGCGGGTGTCCGAAAGGTACATGTGCGCAGGCACTTCCAGGTTGTCGGGTGCGGGCTTGTTCTTGAACACGCGGCCGGCGACGTCGAACGTGGAACCGTGGCACGGGCACAGGAAGCCGCCCTGCCAGTCATCGGGCACCGAAGGTTGCGGGCCGGGCTGGAGCTTGTCCGAGGGCGAGCAGCCCAGGTGCGAGCAGATGCCGACGCCAACCCAGATTTCGGGTTTGATCGACCGGTACTGGTTGCGCGCGTATTCGGGGGTGGGATAGGCCTTGCGCTCGGACTTGGGGTCCGCCAGCTGCGGCTCGGTCTTGTCGAGCGAAGCCAGCTGCTCGGGGGTGCGCTTCATGATCCAGACGGGCTTGCCGCGCCACTCGACGGTGACCTTCTCGCCCGGTTTGAGCGCCGAGATGTCCACTTCCACCGCCGCGCCGGCGGCCTTGGCTTTTTCGGAGGGCAGGAAGCTGCTGACAAAGGGAGTGGCGACGAAAGGGGCCGCAACTGCGCCGGCACAACCAGACGCAATCAGCCACGTCCGTTTGCTGGCGTCCACTGGGGTGTCACTCATGGGGGTCCTCGAGGAATCGCTTATTGGAGTCAACCGTCGATTGTAGCGGAGCGCTTCTGGCCGATTCAAATGCGGCGAGCGCTACCCTGCGACTCGGGCTTGACGCATACTCCGATCCACTGATGAGGAGATCCCCATGGGAATGATGCAGGAGTTCAGGGAATTCGCCGTCAAGGGCAACGTGATGGACCTCGCCGTCGGCGTGATCATCGGCGCGGCCTTTGGCAAGATCGTCGATTCGCTCGTGGGCGACATCATCATGCCGATCGTCGGCTCGATCTTCGGCAAGCTCGATTTTTCGAATCTTTTTATCGTGCTGGGCCAGGTTCCCGCAGGCACGGCCATGACCCTCGACGCGCTGAAGAAAGCGGGCGTGCCGGTGCTGGCCTATGGCAGCTTCATCACCGTTGCCGTCAACTTCATCATCCTGGCGTTCGTGATCTTCATGATGGTCAAGCAGGTCAACCGGCTGCGTCGCACCGAACCCGCCGCCCCGGCTCCCGTTGTGACGCCGGAAGACGTTGTGCTGCTGCGCGAAATCCGCGACAGCCTGCGCGGCCGCACCAGCCTCTAGCCCGCTATCGACCGCGCGCTCATCCGGCGCGCCATGCGCAGCGCCTCGATCAGACTGGCGGCATCGGCTCGACCGGTGCCGGCAATATCGAACGCGGTTCCGTGGTCGGGGCTGGTACGGATCAACGGCAGCCCGAGCGTCACGTTCACGCCCTTTTCCACGCCCAGGTATTTCACCGGGATGAGGCCCTGGTCGTGGTACATCGCGACCACGACATCGAACTCGCCCGTGGCCCCGGGCCTTGCGCGCGCCCGCATGAACACCGTGTCGGGCGCAAAGGGGCCGCTTGCGTCGATCCCTTCGGCACGGGCCGCACCGATTGCAGGGACGATCGCCTCGATCTCTTCCCGGCCGAACAGCCCGCCTTCACCGGCATGGGGATTGAGACCCGCCACACCGATGCGCGGCGCGTGGCCGAGTTCACGCGTGAGCGCTGCGTGCGTGATGCGGATGGTCTCCAGCACGTTCTGCTTGGTCACGGCCGCAATCGCGTCGCGAAGCGATACGTGGATGCTCACGAGCACGGTGCGCAGCTCGTCATTGGCCAGCATCATCCGCACGGGCACGTCGTCCACCGGCTTGCCCAGAAATTGCGCCGCCTCGTATTGAAGCAGTTCGGTATGTCCGGGAAACACGACACCGGCAGCCGAAAGCGCCTCCTTGTGCAGCGGTGCCGTGACCAGCGCGGCAATCTCACCGCGCAGGGCCGCGCGCGCCGCCCATGTGACGCACTGCGCCGCCATGCGGCCCGCGTCGGCACTGACGCCGCCGAGCGCAGGCAACGACGGCGATGCATCAGCGGCCTGCAGCAATCCGATGCAATGCGGCGGCAGGTGCAGCGCCTCGGCCGGGTCGTCGATGACGGCAATTGGGATTTCGACCTTCCCCGGCCCGCACACAGCCCTTGCACCGCGCCTGAGCGCGGCAAGGTCACCCGCAACGAACGCCCCGCGCGTTGCGTCTGGCGCGGCGCGAAATGCCTTCACGATGATCTCGGGGCCGATCCCTGCCGGGTCGCCCAGGGTGATGGCAAGGGGCTTCATGCGGGGTTGTCGATCTCGATGTAGAGGTGTTCGATGCCCAGTTGCGCCGCAACGCTTCCCGCAACGGCGGGCGCACCATAGCGCTCGCTGGCATGGTGACCGCAGGCCAGGAATGCGACACCGCACTCACGCGCATAGTGCGCCTGCGGCTCCGACATTTCCCCGGTGATGAACGCATCGGCGCCGGCCGCGATGGCGGACTCGAAATAGCCCTGCGCGCCGCCGGTACACCAGGAGATGCGGCGTAGGGCTTTTTGGCCTTCTGCCACCCAGCGCACGTCGCTTCCCAGCACGGCCTCGACATGCGAGGCGAGCGCGGCTGCATCGGCAAATTCGCCTCCATCGGCACGCTGGCCGACGAAGCCCAGGTCCTGCTCGCCGAATCGGGCATCGGGTGCCAATCCCAGCTTCTGCCCGAACTGCGCGTTGTTGCCCAGTTCGGGATGAGCATCGAGCGGCAGGTGATACGCAAACAGGTTGATGTCATGGGCCAGCAGCAGCGACAGGCGCTGCTTCATCCATCCGGTGACACGCCCATCCTGCCCGCGCCAGAACAGGCCGTGGTGCACGAAGATGGCATCGGCCTGCTGCGCGATGGCGGCTTCGATCAGGGCGCGGCTGGCCGTCACCCCGGAGACGATTCGCCGCACCTCATCGCGGCCTTCGACCTGCAGGCCGTTGGGTCCGTAATCCTTGAACCGCGCGGGCTGGAGCAGGCCGTCGAACGCCTGAAGAAGCTGTTGTGAACTTGCCATTGTTCAATTGTGTCGCACAAGCCAATAATGAGTTACAGATGTTGGCAGTCGGGAGGATTTGTCGTGACAGCGCTCGAATTGATGATCTGGAGCATGGCTCTGGGCTCGATAGCGTCCGTCGCCCTGGCGCGCATTGCCGACCTGGTCGCACGCCCCGGTCGCGGGCAGCTGCAGGGCGTGGCGTATCACCTGGTTGTGCTGCTGGCCGCAACTGTCCTGAGCAATATCACCGCGCATGTCGGGCTCACCACCGATGGGCGTCTGACCCAGGCCCTGCAGGTGCTCGTAGGCCCGGTCTGCGTGGGCATTTCCAATTTCTGGATTCGATCCTGGCTCAAGGCGTCGCAACGCGACCGGATCATGTCCGCTGTGCTGCGCGGCTCGGCGCTGTTGCTGCCTGTCGGTGGCGTGGCCTGTCTTGCGCTGCCCGCGCACAACCAGCTCCCGGCGGCTGCCGTACTCTCGCTGGTCGGCGCCGCCGCCACGTTGTGGCTGACCGTGCGCGCCTGGATGCTGGGCGACAGGCTCGCCGCTGTCATGGCGGTCGGCTGCTTCTTTGTGCTGCCCGCCGTCGCCGGGCTCTACACAGTTGCGGCGGAAGTTGAAGGCATGAGCCCGTGGCTGCACGCCCTGTTCGCCCTGAGCGCGGTCCTGGCCAATGGATTCATCGGCTTTGTGCTGTGGCAGCGCAACCGGCAGGAGCGGCAGGCCCGGCGCGAGGCAGGCAACGGCGCATCGTCGCAGTTCGACCCGGTGACCAAGCTGCACAGCGGCATCGGACTGGTGCAGAAACTCCTGAAGGCGCAGCGCCGTCGCCGCCGGACGAAGCGCGATGGCGCGGTGATCGCCATCATGATCTTCGACGTCGACCGCATCACGGCCCAGCTCGGGCCCGCCGCAGTCAACGACATGTACATCGCGGTGGCCAGCCGCATCCAGCGGCAGGTCGGGGTTGTGAACACGGTGGGGCGGTACTACGACCGCTGCTTCATTTCGCTGGTGGAAACCATCCCGTCGCCGTCTTGGCTGCGCACGCTGGGCCTGCGCGTGGCCAGCAGCGTGCGCAAGCCCATCGAGCTGACTGGCGCAGGGGGCGAGCGCGTGCAGGTCCGGGCAGATATCGGCGTGGGTGTGGTGCACCTGTCGGGCGGTCCCGAACCGGTGGAAGACCTCCTGCACGACGCGCAGCGAATGGCAGAGGCCGCGCGAAAGGTGCTATCGCGCGCAGCCATGCTCGACCCGACCACCGGTGAAGTCGTGGCGGTCGAGCAGGCCAATCTGGGGCCGCGCCGCCACAGGCACGCGCGCCTGACGCCGCACGCACTCTGAGCAGCCGCAAGCCCCTCGCTCGCATCGATCGGCGCGCGAGCCTTACACTTGCCCCAACACTTTCTTCCCCCCTTACCATGCGTCGCATCTGGCTGCTGTTTGCCCAGGCCGTCACGGTCCTGCTGGCCGCTTATTTCGTTGTCGGAACCTTGAAGCCCGAGTGGCTCGGTCGCACGCCTCCCGGCATGGGCCGGGTTTCCCTCGTCGAGGCGCCTGCGGCCACCGTCTCAGGGCCGCCGCCCGCGGGCAGCTTCCGGCAGGCCGCGCAGCGTGCCTCTGCCGCTGTCGTGAGCATCAACACCAGCAAGGCCGCCGATCGCAGTCCCAAGTCGAACGATCCGTGGTTCCGCTTTTTCTTCGGCGAGCAGGGCAACCAGCCGCAGGCAGGCCTGGGCAGCGGCGTGATCATCAGCAACGACGGCTACATCCTCACCAACAATCACGTCGTCGAAGGTGCGGATGAGATCGAAGTCGTGCTGGCCGATAGCCGCAAGGTCAACGCCAAGGTCATGGGCACCGATCCCGATACCGACCTGGCCATCCTGAAGATTTCCATCGACCGCCTGCCGGTCATCACCCTGGGCAATTCGGACGCGCTGCAGGTCGGCGACCAGGTGCTGGCCATCGGCAACCCGTTCGGCGTGGGCCAGACCGTGACCAGCGGCATCGTCAGCGCGCTGGGCCGCAACCAGCTGGGCATCAACACCTTCGAGAATTTCATCCAGACCGATGCGGCCATCAACCCCGGCAATTCGGGCGGCGCGCTGGTGGATGTGAACGGACACCTGATGGGCATCAACACCGCCATCTATTCGCGCTCCGGCGGGAGCATGGGCATCGGCTTTGCCATTCCCGTGTCGACGGCCAAGCTGGTTCTGGAAGGCATCGTGAAAGACGGCGTGGTGCGTCGCGGCTGGATCGGCGTGGAGCCTGCCGACCTGTCGCCCGAGCTGATGGAAACGTTCGGCGTGAAGGCCAGGCGCGGCGTGCTGATCACCGGCGTGCTGCAAAACGGCCCTGCTGCCCAGGCCGGCGTACGCCCGGGCGACGTGATCGTCGAAGTCGCAGGCAAGGAGATCGCCAACGTGTCGGAGCTGCTCTCCAGCGTGGCCGCGCTCAAGCCCGGAGCCCCGTCAAAGTTCAAGGTGCTGCGCAAGGACAACACCGAGGAACTGAACGTGACGCCGGGCCTGAGGCCCAAGCCGCAGCGGCCGCCGCAATTGCAGCAGCGCTAGGGCGAAGGCGCCGGCCAGGGTGCCTGGATCAAGGCGCCTGGCCGCTGTCCCCTGGTGATTCATCCCGCTCCCACAACCTGAACGACACGACAAAACCGTGGGTTCCCTGTGGGGCCGGCTCCAGCCGCAGCGACCCGTGGTGGGCCTGCGCCACCAGGTGAGCCAGCTTCAGGCCGAGTCCCGACTGCGACTGATCGTCCATTTCAGCCAGGCTTGCCTGTAGCGCTGCGCGCCGCTCGTCACTCACGCCGGGTCCGTCGTCCTGCAGCATCAGGCACTGCACGCTGCCCTCCGTCCGCATGCTCAGCCAGGCCGTGCGGGCGCCGTGCCGCACCGAGTTGTCCAACAGGTTGGCGAGCGCCGCGCCAAGCAGCCCTGCATCTGCTCGAAGCACACCGGAGCCACGCACCTGCAGGTCGATGTCGTCCATGGGCAGGCGCGCGGCCAGGTCGGACAGCAACACCGGCGCCAGCTCCAGCTCGCTGCCCGTTCGAAACAGGGCCAGCAAGGAGGCAACGACACGTTTGAGCCGCTGCACCTCGGTGCGCGCCTTGACGATGCGGTGCCGCGCATCATCCCCGACCTCGCGCTGGGCCAGTGCCAGCTGCGCATCCATTCCCGCCAGTGGTGTGCGCAGGGCATGCGCAGCATGCGCACCGAACGCCTGTTCGTTGAGTACACGCCGGGCCAGCCGCGCGCCGAGCTCCCGGGTGGCCGCACGCACGTCGGCTGTTTCCGCTCGCGTCGCCTCGGGCAGCGCCGTTGCTGCCAGCAGCGGGTCGTAGGCCTTGATCTGCTGCGTCAACTCGCGCAGCGGACGCAGGCCCGCCTCGACGCGGTTGCGCATGATCAGGATGAACAGCAGGCTCACGCCCAGGGCGCTGAGGGCCACGAAGATGGCGGCCTCATAACGCGATTCAGCCCGCTCTGCCCGCGTCTGGGCCACGTAGAGAAGCTGCTGCGTGTCGGGCAGGGCCATGGCGAAGACCCGCCAGCCGCCCGGCGCATCGGCCAGCCCCGGGACAAACACCGGCATGAGCGGCGTCGATGGGGCCATGTGCGAACGGCGCACCACCAGCCCCTGCGCACCGACCACCTGCCAGATCAAATGCTCCACATGAGGTGGCGCCGGCAGCACACCGTCGTGCGCCTCGTCAGGCAGTGAGGAATGCAGCGAAATCATCCCGTAGATCACCTCGGCCGACTCGCGCAGCGCATCGTCCATCAGTTCCTCCACCTCGTGCTGTACACCCCAGACAACGACCAGCACGATGGCCAGGAGCCAGCCCACACTGACCAGGGTGAGGGTGCGCGACAGTTCGCCCTGCAGAGTCGGTAGCCGGCGCGTCATCGAGGCACCCTGTAGCCCAGGCCCCGCAAGGTTTCGATCACGGTGCGGCCCAGCTTGCGGCGCAGGTTGAAGACGTGGACCTCCAGCACGTTGCTGGCCAGCTCCCCTTCCACCCCGCATGACAGGGCCTCCAGGTCGGACTTGGAGACGACCCGGCCTGCCCGCGCGGCCAATGCCTCCAGCAGCAGCCACTCGCGGGCCGTCAGCTCGACCCGTACGCCTTTGCGCCAGGCGCACTTCGCGCTCATGTCCAGTTCGACGTCGTCGTTCAGCCGCACGCGCGGCGCGCCCTGGCAGACCGCGCGGCGCCTGAGCGCCCGCAGCCGCGCGGCCAGTTCCTCGGGCTGGAACGGCTTGACCAGGTAATCGTCGGCGCCGCTGTCCAGGCCCTTGATCCTGTCCCCGAGCATGTCCCGCGCCGTGAGCATGATGATGGGCGTGACGCAGCCCTGCTCGCGCATCCGGCGTATCCATTCGGCGCCGGAAGCATCGGGCAACTGCCAGTCCACCAGCAGCGCGTCATAGGGTTCGCCCAGCACCGTCCTGCAGTCGGGCAGGCGCGTGAACCAGTCGACCAGATGACCTTCGAGCCGCAGGAACGCACCCAGCGCCTCGCCCAGGGTTTCGTCATCTTCGAGCAGCAGCAGTCGCATCATTTCTCCTGCGGCGACGCTACCACCGGCACCTTTCCCGGGACTTGATCCTGCGCAAGCGCACCCCTTAACGTCCGGTTCAGTTTCGCGTGGCAGGATTGCGCCATGAACACGGAGTACCTGCTCCTGTATGGCGCAATCGCCGGCGCGGCCATCGGCGCGCACCTCTTGCTGCGTGCGCGGCGCGAGCGTGGCAACGCAGCCGCGCAGGTCGAGGCCCGGCAAGCGGGCCTGAACGAGCCCGCCTCCCTGCATCCGGTCGTCAATCCGGCGCGCTGCATCGGCTCGGGCGGATGCGTGACCGCCTGCCCGGAAGGGGCCCTGGGCATCATCGACGGCCGCGCAACCCTGATCAATGCGTCTTCCTGCATCGGCCATGGCGCCTGCGCAGCGGCTTGCCCGGTGGAGGCGATCACGCTGGTGTTCGGCACCGAGCGGCGCGGCATCGACATCCCCCGGGTCTCTCCGACTTTCGAGAGCAATGTGCCGGGGCTCTTCATTGCAGGCGAACTCGGCGGCATGGGGCTCATTCGCAAGGCGGCCAGCCAGGGGGTGCAGGCCATCGACGCCGTGCGCCGCCGCAAGGCGTCTTCGCCCGATGAGCTCGACGTGCTGATCGTCGGCGCGGGCCCTGCCGGTATCGCGGCCGGCCTGGCGGCTATCGAACACAAGCTGCGCTACCGCCTGATCGAGCAGGAGGACTCGATGGGCGGTGCGGTCTATCACTACCCCCGCGCCAAGATCGCCATGACCGCGCCGGTCAAGCTGCCGCTGGTGGGCACGGTGCGGATGACCGAGGTGTCCAAGGAGCGCCTGCTGGCGTTCTGGCACGACATCGTCGGCAAGACGGGCCTGGAGCTGCACTTCCGGGAACGCATGGAACGCATCGAACCTCATGCCGAGAGCTTTGTGGTGCATACCTCGGCGGGCACCCATCGGGCGCGCTCGGTGCTGCTGGCCATCGGCCGCCGCGGGTCGCCCCGCAAGCTGGACGTGCCCGGCGAGGAACTGCCCAAGGTCGTCTACCGCCTGGTCGATGCGCAGCAGTATCGCGGCCAGCACGTGCTGGTGGTGGGGGGCGGCGACAGCGCGCTCGAAGCTGCATTGCAGTTGTCGCAGCAGCCCGGCACGACGGTGCAGCTGTCCTATCGCAGCGCCGCCTTCAACCGCGTCAAGCAGAAAAACCGCAGCGCGCTTCAGCAGGCAGCCGACGATGGGCGGATCGAGCTGCTGCTGGAATCGCAGGTCGAGGCCATCGAGCCGTCACGCGTTTTGTTGAACGGCAAGACAGGACGCATCGAACGGCGCAATGACGCCGTGATCGTCTGCGCCGGTGGCATCTTGCCGACCCCGCTGCTGCAGGAGATGGGCATCGAGTTCGACACCCGGCACGGCGAGGCCTAGCGACACCCTGGCAAATTCAGGGCACTGCCCGCTCGATCACCAGCTTGAGACCCGTGGTCCCCACCGCCACCGGTTCACTGGCGCCTTCGAGATCGCCGGGTTGCGGCTGCGCCTGACCGCTCCTGCTCACCCGCGCACTGACGATCACGCGCTGCACCGATGACAGCTTCGCCTGCGGGCTCATGGCCAGGGTGTCGTCGAGCTCGAAGTTCATCGGAAGGTCCTTCACCTGGCGGCGCAGCAGCGCCAGCGGCATGCGCGCGCCATCGGCCGGCCGCGCGAAGATGAAAACGGTGTCTCCGGGCTGCGCCTTGGCCATCAGCGCCGGAGCCATGCTGACGCTGCCGCTCACGCGCGCGCCCGTTGCAGCGGCAACCACCGGCGCGGGACTGGCTGGTGACACAGGAGCTGCGGGCAGTGACACAGGAGCTGCGGGGGCAGCGCCTTGCAGTTGCCGCAGATCATCGAGCCCCGCCTGCGCCTGCTTGGCCAGCGCGCTCTCGGGCGGCCCGCTTTTGACCGCCGTTTCCCAGTACCTGGCCGCCTGCGCGTAGTCCTTGCGATCGAAGGCCTCGGTGCCTGCCAGCAGCAGCGCCTTGGGCTGGTTGGCATCCAGGGCCAGCGCGCGCTTGACCCACTCCATCGGCGCACCCGCGAGCTTGCGGTCCTGTTGCAGTGCCAGCGCATCGGCGTAGTCGGCCATCAGGGTCGCGTCCCTGGGGCTGAGCGCCAGCGCCTTGGCGTAGGCCGGGACCGATTCGGCATGCCGCCCCAACGTGGCATAGGAGCGGGCCAGCATGCCCCAGCCTTCGGCATCCTCGGGCTTGGCCTTGAGGCGGCCAGCCAGCGCTTCGACCATGGCCAGCATCTGTTCGTTGCCCAGCGCGTGCGGTGCTTGCGGTGTCTGCGCCTGTGGCGTGGCAGCCGTGCCAGGCGCACTGGTCGCAACGGACGCGGTCAAGGCGCCCGGCGATCCGGCCCACCAGTAGCCAGCCCCGCCGATGACCAGGACAGCGGCACCCACCGCCGACCAGAGCCCGATCGACGACCTGGCCGCCGGCACCTCGGTCACGGGTGCAACTGCAGGTCCGGCCAGCACCTGCTCGACCAGTTCGCGTTCAAGTCGCGCGCGGGTCTCCGAGTGCAGTTGGTCGGACACCATGCCGTCCTTGTGGAGTTGGTCGATCTCGCCGATTTGCTGGCGCAGTCGCGAAAGTGGATGGGTCATTGCAGGTTCTCGTTGTCGTCTTCAAAAGCGGCATCGCCCAGCGCGGCGCGGCGGCGCAGGTGCCACAGCATGGCGGCCACGCCGGCCATCAGCAGCACGATCGGCCCGAACCACAGCAACCAGGTACTGGGGCGCACAGGCGGGCGGTACAACACGAAATCGCCGTAGCGCGTGGTCATGAATTCGATGACCTGCGCTTCGCTGTCACCACGCCTGAGCATCTGGCGCACCTGCTCGCGCAGGTCGATGGCCAGGCCCGCATGCGAATCGGCAATGGTCTGGTTCTGGCAGACGAGGCAGCGCAGTTCAGCGGAGACGGCCAGCACGCGCGCCTCCAGTTGGGGGTCGGCGGCAGTCGGCGGTGCTTCGGCAGCGCGAGCGCCTGCGCCCATCAACAGAGCCATGCACCAGGCGACGACGACGGTGTGAACGATCTTCATCTCAGGGTCGTAATTTCTTGAGCAGCGGCTCGATACGGGTGGCAATCACTTCTTCGGTCAGCGCGCCGACATGCTTGAACCGCACACGGCCCTGCGCATCGATCACGAATGTCTCGGGCACCCCATAGACGCCCCAGTCGATGCCGGCAGTGCCTTTCTCGTCGAAGGCCGAGGCGGTGTACGGATTGCCGAACCGACGCAGCCACGCCTGGCCCGCAACCCGCGTGTCCTTGTAGTTGAGGCCGTAGATCGGCAGCAGCTTGCGCTGCGAGAGCGCAACCAGCGTGGCGTGCTCTTCACGGCAGGCCGCGCACCAGCTGGCCCAGACGTTGAGCATCCACACCTGACCGAGCAGGTCTTCCCGGCGCAGCATCACCTGCGCATCGTCCAGGCGGGGCAGCGCCAGTGCCGGTGCGGGCTTGTCGATGAAGGGGCTGGGCACCTCGCGCGGATCGCGTCCCAGGCCCAGGCCGAGAAACACCGCCATCACCAGGAACAGCACCAGCGGCACGACCACCTTCCATTGCTTGAGCAACGTCATGCGGCGACCCCCTGCCCTGCGTCCGTGGGCACGGCTGACTTCTCGCGCACGCGGCGCCGGTAGCGCGCATCGCTGGCAGCCAGCGCACCGCCCAGGCCCATCAGGAGACAGCCGCCCCAGATCCAGTCCACGAAGGGCTTGATGTAGACCCGCAAGGTCCAGGAGCCATCTTCCAGCGACTCACCGAGCGCGACGTACAGGTCGCGCGTGAGCCCCGTGTCGATCGCCGCCTCGGTCATCGGGTTCTGCTGGACACGGTACACACGCTTTTCGGGATGCATCGTGGCCAGCAGCTTGTCGCCGCGCCGCACCTCAACCGTGGCACGCGCTGCCTGGTAGTTGGGGCCTTGCACGTCCTGCACACCCAGAAAGCGGAACTGATAGCCCGACAAGGTCACCGTGTCGCCGGGCCGCGCCTGCACATCGCGCTCCTGCTCGTAGTTCTTGACCATGACCACGCCGATGATGAACACCGCGATGCCGCCATGGGCCAGCCACATGCCCCACTCGGCCCGCGAACGCGCACGCAGGCGCCGCCAGCGCTCGGGCCACGACGTGCCCGGCGGCATCCACTCGGCCAGCATCGAAAAGACGATCCAGTACGCGGCAGCAAACCCGAGCACGGCCTGCCACCCGATGCGCCCTGCACCCCATGCGCTCAACACCGCAACGAGCAATGCGACGGCCAGCGCCCAGCGCAGGCGCCTGACCAGCGGCGGCAGCTCGCCCTGCTTCCATCGCACCATGGGCCCCACCGCCATCAGGAACAGCGCAGGCGCCATCAGCGGCGCGAACACGGCTTCGAAATACGGCACGCCGACCGAAATCTTGCCCAGGCCCAAAGCGTCGAGTGCGAGCGGGTACAGCGTGCCCAGCAACACGGCCGCCGTGGCGACCAGCAGCAGCACGTTGTTGACCAGCAGCAGGGTCTCGCGCGAGAACATCGCAAAGCGCCCGCCCAGACCCACACGCGGCGCGCGCCATGCATACAGGCACAGCGCACCGCCGACAGTCACGCAGAGAAACGCCAGGATGAACAGGCCGCGCTTGGGGTCCGATGCGAACGCATGCACCGAACTGAGCACGCCCGAGCGAACCAGGAAGGTCCCCAGTAGCGACAGAGAAAAAGCAAGGATGGCGAGCAGCACGGTCCAGGCCTTGAAGGCGCCGCGCTTTTCGGTGACGGCCAGTGAATGGATCAGGGCCGTGCCCACCAGCCACGGCATGAACGATGCGTTTTCGACCGGGTCCCAGAACCACCAGCCGCCCCAGCCCAGTTCGTAGTACGCCCACCAGCTGCCCAACGCGATGCCGAAAGTGAGGAAGACCCAGGCCGCGGTGGTCCAGGGCCGCGTCCAGCGGGCCCAGCGCGAATCGAGTTCGCCGCCCAGCAGCGCCGCGATCGCAAACGCAAAAGCCACCGAGAAACCGACGTAACCCATGTAGAGCATCGGCGGATGAATCACCATGCCCGGGTCCTGCAGCAGCGGGTTCAGGTCGCGGCCATCCACCGGCACCGGCCAGAGCCGCTCGAACGGGTTGGAGGTGAGCAGCATGAACAGCAGGAAGCCGGTCGCAACCCAGGCCAGCACGCTCAGGAGGCGCACCACCATTGCATGCGGCAGGTGGCGGCTGAAGCGCGCAACGCCGACGGTCCAGACCTGCAGCATGAACAGCCACAGCAGCAGCGACCCCTCGTGGCCGCCCCACACCCCGGCCACCTTGTAGGCCACCGGCAGCGCGGTGTTGGAGTGCTCGGCGACATACAGCACCGAGAAGTCGTCGCGCACAAAACTCAGCGCCAGCGCCACGAATGAAACAGCGACCAGCAGCGCAATCACATGCGCCATCGGACGCGCCATCGCGGTCCAGTCTGCTCGCCCGCGAGCCAGGCCCACCAGCGGCATCACGCCCTGTACCAGCGTGGCGGCCAGCGCCAGCCAGAGCACCAGGTGTCCGAGCTCGGCGATCATGTGCCTGCCCCGGTGGTCTTGATCGGGCCGGCCTTGCGTGCCCGCTCCAGGGCCTCGGCTGCTTCGGGCGGCATGTAGTTTTCGTCGTGCTTGGCCAGCACCTCCTGCGCGCGGAACACGCCGTCCCTGATGGTGCCCTGGGCCACCACGCCCTTGCCCTCCTTGAACAGGTCGGGAAGGATGCCCTGGTACTCGACGGTCATCGACTGAACGGTATCGCTCACCCGGAAGCGGACCTGCACGCCCTCGCGACGCACGCTGCCTGCCTCGACAAGACCGCCCACGCGAAACACGCGCCCCTTGGGCGCCTCGCCGCCATGGACCTGCGTAGGTGTGTAGAAGAACACCAGGTTGCTGCGAAAGGCATTGAGCACCAGCGCCGCAGCCACACACAGGCCCAGCAGCAACCCCGCAGCGATCAACAGTCGTTTGTTTCGTAATTTCATGGAAAGTCGATTTCAGGATTCTTCAGGGTTGGCCGCCTGCGCCTGGCGCATCGCGCGCGCGAGGCGGCGGCGCAGCAGCCAGGGTTCAAGCAGCATCAGGCCGAGCGTCAGCCCATAGGCCGGCCAGACGTAGCGGCCGTAGCCGCCGAGTTCGATCAGTGCGCCCAGGGTGGTGTAGTTCATGGCTTGCTCCGCGAGACGCCCAGCTGGGCAACCCAGTGATGGCCGGCCTCGCGCTCGATGGCGATGGCCCGCGCGCGGGCGAACACCACCGCAAAGGCGTAGGCCCAGAACGCCAGCGTCATCAGCAGCATGGCGGTGAGCATCGTGCTGGCCATCTTGGGTGCGGCTGTCATGCTGATCGTGGCGCCCTGGTGCAGGGTGTTCCACCAGCGCACCGAGAAATAGATCACCGGAACATTGATCGCGCCCAGCAGGGCCAGCAACGCACCCGCATGGTCGCCGCGGCGAACATCGTCGATGCTTTCCACCAGGCCCATGTAGCCCAGGTACAGGAACAGCAGGATCAGCTCGCTGGTCAGGCGCGCATCCCACACCCACCACGCGCCCCAGGTCGGCTTTCCCCAGCAGGCGCCGGTCCACAGCGCGACCACGGTGAACATTGCGCCGGTGGGGGCGATCGCGCGAGCGAGCATCGAAGCCATGCGCACCTTCCAGGCCCAGCCCAGCACCGCCCAAAAGGCCATCGCCAGGTACAACACCATCGACAGCCACGCAGCAGGCACATGGATGAAGATGATCCGATAGGCCTCGCCCTGCGTCGCATCGGTGGGCGCGACGACGAACCCCATCCACACGCCTGCAACCGTGAGCGCGAGCACGAGTGCCCACAACACGGGTTCGATGCTTCGCGTGACGCGGTAAAAACGCGCAGGCGCAGCGAGGCTGAAGAAGCGCCACGGTGAGGTTGCAAGTACGGCGGTCATGCGCTGGTTACTCCACGGCGATGCGCAGCGCGTGGGCAATCAGCACCGGCGCCACCATCAGGGTCAGGACGAGCTGGGCGCCGAGCAGCGACAGGTGCGGCGCGGCCGATTGCCCCGCCTGCGTGGCCTGCACCGCGCCCGTTCCAAAAATCAGCACCGGCACGCACAGCGGCAGCACCAGCAGCAAGATGAGGCTGCCCGCGCTGCGCAGGCCGGTCGTGAGCGCCGCGCCAATCGTGCCGACCAGGCTCAGCACCGGCGTGCCGATCGCAAGCCCCAGCGCCAGAACCGCCAGCGCCGTTTCGTCCAGGCCGTACATCAGCCCCAGCAGCGGCGCGAGCACGACCAGCGGTGCGCCACTGGTGAGCCAGTGCGCGGCCACCTTGGAAATCGCGAGCATCCACAGCGGCGTGTCGGCCAGCACCATCAGCTCCAGCGTGCCGTCTGCATGGTCCACGGAAAACAGCGAGGGCAATGGCAGCAGCGCAGCCAGCAAGGCCGCCATCCACACCACGCCGGGGCCGATCTCGCGCAGCAGGTTCGGCTGCGGGTTCACGCCCAGCGGCTGCAATGCCGCGACCACCACGAAGAAACCCAGCGGCAGTGCGGCCTCTCCGCGCCGGCGCATGGCCAGGCGCAGGTCGCGCTGCAAGAGGGCCACGGCGATGGAGGCAGTGGTCACGATGCGTCATCGCCTTGCAACCAATGCTCCCGGCGCGGCCGTTGATCGGCGGCCCACACCAGGTGGCTGGTGAGGACGCAGGCGCCGCCGCGCGCGCGGTGGTGTTCGAGCCCGATGCGCAACTGGTGCACGCCCTCGTCGTCCAGCGCGTCGAAGGGCTCGTCCAGCAGCCACAGCGGCTGGTGCTCGGCGAGGGCGAGACGGGCGAGTGCCACCCGCCTTCGCAGGCCCTGGGACAGCGTTCGCGCCGGCCGGTGGCGACGACTCCACAGGCCCCACTGGCGCAGCGCCTGCTCATGACGGTTCGATGACGTGTCGAGGCCGCAGAGCCGGGCCAGAAAGCCCAGGTTCTCCACCACGGTGAGGTCGTCCTTGAGCGCATTGGCATGACCGATGTAGAGCGTCCTGAGCCCCGGTGCGCGCCACAGCTCGCCTTCTTGCGGCGCAGCCAGGCCCGCCAGCACCCGCAGCAGGCTGGTCTTGCCGCTGCCGTTGCGGCCACGCAGCCAGACTGCTTCGCCAGGTGCCAGCGCCAGGTCCTGTTCGCTGCAAACGCGCTGGCCGCCCCGGTCGCAAGCCAGCCCGCTGGCTCGAAGCAGCACGCCCTCAGAGGTCATAGCGCACGCCCAGGTAGTAGAAGCTGCGATTGGAAGATTCCTGGCGGGCGGGGCCGTTGACCTTGCTGAACTCCATGCTCAGTTCCGCTTCCAGCACCAGCTTGGCGGTGGCGCGTTTGCTCACGCGGAGGCCCGGCGCCCAGCGGCGGCTGCGCGTGCCGGTGTCGTCGTTTTGTGTGTAGAAGCGCAGCGACGGCTCCAGCTGCCAGCCCTCGCCCACCTGAGATGAGTTGTTGTACGTCAGCAGCTGGCCGCGATAGGTCGGGCCCTTGAGCAAGGTCGCCAGCAGCACATGGGTGTCACGGCTCGAATACAGGTTGGTGCCGATCAGCTGCAGGCCGCTGCTCCAGATATTGCCGGTGCCCGGCTGTCCGGCGGGCAGGATGTCCACCACCGGCGCCAGCGGGCCGACATTGGTCAGGCGCACATCGAAACCCACCTGCCAGTTGGTGCTGATGGGGCGCGTGATGCTGACCATGCCCTGTGTGCTGTAGGCCGTGGTGTCGCGCACCTGGTCGCGAAGCACCGGGAGCGACTGCGCCTGCAGCACCTCATGGAGGTTGCGCGCCTGGACTGCCAGCACCGGGTTCTGGAAGAACAGGCTGTTGCCCAGCATGAGCATCGGGGTGGACCGGCGGTCGTACAGCGCGTTGATCACCGTGTTGTCTTCCCACTGCCAGGTGGCCTGGAGCGAGGCGATGTTCAGGCCCTTGAGCAGCACGTCGTAGTCGAACATGCCCAGCGCCGTCACCGGGCCTGCGAGCAGCCTCAACTCGGTGCCAATCGCGCGCCGGTCCGTCTCGCCGTCGATGCGCTGTTCGATCACATACACGCTGCCGCCGAAGCCCTTGAGCAGTTCGTCGGCTTCGATCGATGTCCCGACGAAGCTGCGCCTGGCGTCGAGCAACGAGTCCGAAGGCTGGCCTGCGACCGCGTTGACGCGCCACTTGGGCATGAACCGGTAGCCGGCCTGCACGCCATCGAATCGCCCCATGACGCCGCCGCCAGTGGGCGACTGGCGACCCACCCTGACGTTGATGCCCTGCTGCAGCAGCTTGTAGTCGGCATACAGCGCCGAGAGCTTGTTGCGGCTCTTGTCCGAGCGCAGCATGTCGGCGCTGTAGGTGTCGCGCAGCACCAGGCGCAGTTCACTGTCGGCGTCGCGCCTGCGCCAGTTGAGATCGACGCTGGAGATCAGCTGGCGCTGGTCGGTGCCCGACAGGGTTGCATCGCTGATCAGTTCCGGCAGGCCGCTGAGCGGTGAGTCCTGGAACTCCTGGGTGCGAACCCGGGACTGCCCGCCGTAATAGAAGCTGGAGACCGAGCCGCTCAGGGTCGTGGTCACGGCGGGCTTGCCGCCTTCAGCCACTGCCGGCTGCTGCGGCGCGGCGGGTGCGAGCGTCATCAGCGCCTCGCGTGCCCGCGTAGCGCCGGGCGTGCCGGGATAGAGCTTGAGATAGAGCTCGTACTCGGCGCGCGCGCGCTCGGGGTCACCCTGGCGCCAGCGGGCCAGCGCGATCAGCTCCTGCGCCTCGGCGGACTTGTCGTGGGTCGGGAGCGCAAGCACCTCTTCCAGCCGCGCGATCGCAGTCGTGTGTTCGCCCTGGTCGATCAGGCGGCGGGCCTGTGTCATCAGTGCAGCAGAGCGTGCCTCGTCCTCGGGCTTGAGCGGCCCGGTGGATACCGGCGGCAGCGGCAGCGAGGGCGACGGCGTCGTGCTGGCGGCCGGCACCGCGGTCCCGTCCAGCAGCGCGCCCTTGCCACGCAACACCAGTTCGATGCTGCGGTTGCCCTGGCCGGCACGCGCGGTGAAAGCCGTGTCGCCAAAAAAGCGCAACACCAGCTTGCGGCTGCGATCGACCGTGCCTGCCGCCTCGTCGGTGACGATGAGGATGGGCGCTCCCGCAGCCCCGGTGAGCCGCCGCTCGGCAGTGACAAGGCTCAGTGGGTCGCGGGTCGGAAGCAGGTCGTAGTACACCTGCCCCAGGTCGCCGGTGCGGGCCGTGACGCTGCGCAGGTACTGCACCGGCGTGACGAAGCGGATCGAGACCAGTGCGTCGTCGCCCACGCGCCGCAGCTCGACGTCGTCGATCACCTGCGCCTGCACCCAGTGCGTGAGCAGGGCGAGTGACAGGGCGGCGAGGCGAGGAAGCCTGGACAAGGTGTGGTGCGTTGACATGGTGTGCGCTGTTGAGGTGGATGACGGGGTTTCAATCCCACTTGGAATAGGCCGCGCCCTTGGTGCCCAGCGGGCGGTGGCAACCGGACTGGGAGCAGTCCGTGGGAACTGGCGTCGTGGTGCGGTGGGTGAGCGCCATGCGCTCCATGCCGCCGGAATAGTTGGTGCCGGTGGCATGGCACGACTTGCACCAGCCGGCACCGCTACCCAGGCTCGCGTTGTGGTTCATCTTGGGCGACCAGCTCGTGGTGGTGGTGTGGCAAGAGACGCAATCCATCGCCGCGCCATTGAGTAGCTGCGATTCCGGGATGTGGTTGCTGGGCTTGGCCACCGCACCTTGCGAGGTGTAGCTGCCGCTGTGGCAGGTCTTGCATTGACCCGTCACCGCCACGCTGGTGTGCAGGCGCGCGCCCGACCAGCTGGAGTAGCCGCTGCGGTGGCAGGTGCTGCAGTTGGCGATGACCACGCCGGTGAGCGACTGGTAAGGGATGTGCTGCGCCGGCCGGCCGTCCGCCGGCGGGTAGGCGCCGTTGTGGCAGCTCGCGCAATCGAGCACCGGTAGCTGCGTGTGATTCCACTTGGTCGGCTTCCAGGCGGTCGTGGTGTGGCAGGCGATGCAGTTGGTCGCGCCCACCGGGATGTGGACGGCGGGCTTGCCCGTCGCGCTGCTGCCGTTGTGGCAACTGGAGCAATTGGTGGCCACGGTGAAGGTCGCGTGATCGACCCTGGCGCCCGTCCAGGTGCTGGTGCTCTTGTGGCAGTTCTCGCACAGCGTCTGTCCGACGTGAATGGTGGTGACCGGCCGGATCGCCAGGTGACAGCTCGCGCACTGGTTGGACACCGTCACACTGGCATGCAGGCGCGCCGGCGTCCAGCTCGCAAAGCCTGCCTTGTGGCAGCTGTCGCAGTTCAGCCCCGCAAGCGTGCCCACCAGCTGGTACGGCGTGTGCGTGGCGGGCTTGCCGTCGGCCGGCGGATACGCGCCGTTGTGGCAGCTGGCGCACTGGTTGACCACGGTGGTCTGGGTGTGGTTCCACTTGGTCGGCTTCCAGGCGGTCGTGCCATGGCAGGCGATGCAGTTGGTCGCGCCCACCGGGATGTGGACCGCTGGCTTGCCGGTTGCGCTGCTGCCGTTGTGGCAACTGGCGCAGTTGGTCGCAACCGTGAAGGTGCTGTGGTCGACCCTGGCGCCCGTCCAGGTGCTGGTGCTCTTGTGGCAGCTCTCGCACAGGGTCTGCCCGACGTGGATGCTGGTGACCGGCCGGATCGCCAGGTGGCAGCTCGCGCATTGGCTGCTGACCGACACGCTGGCATGCAGGCGGGCAGGCGTCCACGACGAGTAGCCTGCCTTGTGGCAGCTGTCGCAGTTCAAGCCCGCAAGCGTGCCCACCAGCTGGTACGGCGTGTGGGTGGCGGACCTGCCATCGGCCGGCGGGTAGGCGCCGCTGTGGCAGCTGGCGCACTGGTTGACCACGGTGGTCTGGGTGTGGTTCCACTTGGTCGGCTTCCAGGCGGTCGTGCCATGGCAGGCGATGCAGTTGGTCGCGCCCACGGGGATGTGTACGCCCGGCTTGCCGGTTGCCGCGCTGCCGTTGTGGCAGCTGGCGCAATTGGTGGCGGCGGTAAACGTCGAGTGATCGACCTTGGCCGTGTTCCAGCTGCTAGTGCTGTTGTGGCAACTCTCGCAGACGGTCTGGCCTGCATGGATCGCGGTGCCCGGCTTGATCGCGGCATGACAGCTTGCGCACTGGTTGCTCACCGACACGCTGGCATGCAGGCGCGCAGGCGTCCACGACGAGTAGCCGGCCTTGTGGCAGCTGTCGCAGTTCAGGCCCGCAAGCGTGCCCACCAGCTGGTACGGCGTATGGGTCGAGGGTTTGCCATCGGCGGGCGGATAGGCGCCACTGTGGCAGCTCGCGCACTGGTTCACGACGGTGGCCTGCGTGTGGTTCCACTTGGTCGGTTTCCATCCGCTGGTGCCGTGGCACGCAAAGCAGTTGGTCGCACCCACCGGGATGTGCACGCCGGGCTTGCCGGTTGCAGCGCTGCCGTTGTGGCAGCTGGCGCAATTGGTGGCGGCGGTAAAGGTGGAGTGATCCACCTTGGCCGTGTTCCAGCTGCTGGTGCTGTTGTGGCAGCTCTCGCAGACGGTCTGGCCCGTGTGGATGGCCGTGTTCGGTTTGATGGCAGCATGGCAGCTCGCGCACTGGTTGCTCACCAACACGCTCGCATGCACGCGCGCAGGCGTCCACGACGAATAGCCCGCCTTGTGGCAGCTGTCGCAATTCAGGCCCGCAAGCGTGCCCACCAGCTGGTACGGCGTGTGGCTGGCCGACTTGCCATCGGCCGGCGGATACGCACCGCTGTGGCAGCTGGCGCATTGGTTGACCACGGTAGCCTGGGTGTGGTTCCACTTGGTCGGCTTCCAGCCGGTGGTGTTGTGGCACGCGATGCAGTTGGTCGCGCCCACCGGGATGTGAACACCCGGCTTGCCGGTTGCCGCGCTGCCGTTGTGGCAGCTGGTGCAATTCGTGGCCGCGGTAAATGTCGAGTGATCGACCTTGGCCGTGCTCCAGCTGGTGGTGCTGTTGTGGCAGCTCTCGCAGACAGTCTGTCCTGCATGAATCGCCGTGCCGGGCTTGATCGCAGCATGGCAGGTGGCGCACTGGCCGCTCACCGACACACTGGCGTGCAGGCGGGCCGGTGTCCACGACGAGAAGCCGGCCTTGTGGCAACTGTCGCAGTTGGCGCCCGCCAGGCTCGCGACGTTCTGGTAAGGCGTGTGCGTCGCGGGCTTGCCGCTGGCGGCAGTGAACGCGCCGGTGTGGCAACTGGCGCATTGGTTGGCCACCGTGGTCTGCGTGTGGTTCCACTTGGTCGGCTTCCAGCCGGTGGTGTTGTGGCAACTCACGCAGTTGGTCGCTGCCACCGGAATGTGCGCAGCCGGCTTGCCCGTCGCTGCGCTGCCGTTGTGGCAACTGGTGCAATTGGTCGAGGCATTGAAAGCGCTGTGATCGACCTTGCCCGCGCTCCAGGTGGTGGTGCTCTTGTGGCAGTTCTCGCACACAGTCTGGCCGGTATGGATGGCAGTCGCGGGCTTGAGCGCGGCGTGGCAGCTCCCGCACTGGCTGGTCACCGTCACGCTGGCGTGCAGTCGCGCAGGCGCCCAGCTCGTGAAGCCCGCCTTGTGGCAACTGTCGCAGTTGGCGCTCGCCAGGCTGGCCACGTTCTGGTAGGGCGTATGGGTCGCAGGCTTGCCGTCGGCCGGTGGATTGGCGCCGCTGTGGCAGGTGGCGCATTGGCCGTTGATGGCCAGTTGCGTATGGTTCCACTTGGTCGGCTTCCAGCCGGTGGTGTTGTGGCAACTCACGCAGTTGGTCGCTGCCACCGGAATGTGCGCAGCCGGCTTGCCCGTCGCTGCGCTGCCGTTGTGGCAACTGGTGCAATTGGTCGAGGCATTGAAAGCGCTGTGATCGACCTTGCCCGCGCTCCAGCTGCTGGTGCTCTTGTGGCAGCTCTCGCATACGGTCTGGCCGGAGTGGATGGCCGTGCTGGGCTTGATGGCGGCATGGCAGCTCGCACACTGGCTGCTGACCGCCACACTGGCGTGAAGGCGCGCCGGCGTCCAGCTCGCAAAACCGGCCTTGTGGCAGCTGTCGCAGTTGACGCTTGCCAACGCGCTGACCGATGCATAGGGCGTGTGCGTGGCCGACTTGCCGCCTGCGGGCGGGAAGCCGCCGCTGTGGCAGCTTGCACAGTCGTTGCTCACACTGAGCTGGGTGTGGTTCCAGCTGCTGGGCTTCCAGCTGACGGTGTTGTGGCATGACGTGCAATTGGCGCCGCCGACCGGGATATGGGCTGCAGGCTTGCCGGTCGCACTACTGCCGTTATGGCAGGTCGCGCAGTTGGTGGCGGCGTTGAAGCTGGCGTGCGCCACCCTGGCGCCGCTCCAGCTGCTGGTGGACTTGTGGCAGGTCTCGCAGGTGGTCTGGCCGGCGTGTATCGGTGTGTTGGGTTTGGTTGCAGCGTGGCAGCTCGCGCATTGGGCGCTGACCGCCGCGCTGGTGTGCAGGCGCGCCGGCGTCCACGACGCAAAGCCGGCCTTGTGGCAGCTGTCGCAAGCCATGGATGCGAGCGCCGCCACCGCCGTGTAGGGCGTATGCGTGGCGGGACGGCCCGTTGCCCGCTGGCCGTTGTGGCACGTCGCGCAAGTGCCTGCCGCCACACCCGCGTGACTGAAGCCGCTGGCGGGCTTCCAGGCGGTGGGGCGATGGCAGCTGTCGCAGCTGGCCGTGGTCTGGATGTGATCGCCGGCCTTGCCTGTCGCCTGCGCGCCGTTGTGACAGCTCGCGCAGCTGCCGGCGGCCACGCCCACGTGATCCATGCGCGCGACACTGAAACTGCGCGTGTTGTGGCAGGTGTCGCAGGCCAGCACGGTCGGGATATGGGTGGCCGCCTTGACGGTGTTGTTGCGGGCAAAGCGGCCGCCACTGGTGTGGCACGACTCGCAGTCACGGGGCGTTCCCTTGAAGACGCCGCCGATGTGGCAGCTCTCGCAGCGCTGGTTCTGGTGCGCGCCCTTGAGCGCAAAGCCGGTGCTCAGGTGGTCGAACTCAGTGGTTGTTGCGGCCGCCGCTGCGCCCGCCATCAGCAGGGCGAACAACGCGACGAGCGCCATGAAGGCAAGACGGATCGTTCTCATCGGCCCGTCCCCGAGGCAGGCACAGGTGCAGGCGCAGGCCCGGGCGAGCGATGGCGCACCTGGTTCCACCGCGTGGTCACGTGGCATTGATCGCAGCGCGCGCCGAAGTCGCGGTCGTGCGCATCGTCTTTCGCATGGCAGGCGACGCAGTCACGCGAGACAGCAGCAGCGGTTCGACCGGCCGGTGCGGGTTGCGTGTGGCACGTTTCGCAGGACACCTTCACGTGAGCGCCGGTCAACGGGTAGTGGGTCTGCCGCTCATGGTCGAAGCGCCACAGCCGCCAGGCGCGCACGTTGTGGCAACTCTCGCATGCGCTGCCGAACCGGTTTTTGTGCCGGTCGTCCTTGCGATGGCAGCCGATGCAATCGCGCGGCGCATCGCGATAGCGCAGGCTCTCATGGCAGCCCCTGCAGGGCACGATGGCATGCGCGCCGCCCAGTGCGAATCGCGCCTGCGCGTGATCAAAGCGGGCCTTGTTCCAGCGCACATCGTCATGGCAGCTCTCGCAGCGTTCACCCAGTTGCGCCTCGTGCTTGTCATCCTTGCGGTGGCAACTCAAGCAACCGGTGGGCGTGTCGCGATAACTGCGCAGGTCGCGGTGGCAATCCTTGCAAGCGACGGCCGCTGCCGCATGGCCGCCGCGCAGCGCGAAGCGGGTGCGTGCATGGTCGAATCGCGTCGCCTTCCAGTTGGTCTCGGTGTGGCAGTCGGCGCAGCGCTCGCCCAGTTTCGCCTCGTGCCTGTCGTCCTTGCGATGGCAGGCCACGCACGTGCTGGGCGCCTCCCGATACACCTGGCTCTGGTGGCAATCCTTGCAGGCTGCCTGCACATGCCTGCCCAGCAGCGGGTATGCGGTGCGGTCGTGGTCGAAGCGCTGCACTTCCTTCCAGCCGCGTTCGGTATGGCAGCTCGCACATTGCTGGCCGAGCGTGCCCTTGTGCCTGTCGTCCTTGCGATGGCAACTGACACACTCCGTGGCCGTCTTCTCGCGATAAAGCGCCGTAGTGTGGCAACCGGTGCAGCGGACTTCGCGATGCCTGTCGCGCAAGGGGTAGCGGGTGTCGGTGTCGTGGCGAAAGCTGATGTCGCGCCAGCGCCGCTCGCCATGGCAGCTCTCGCACTTGTCGCCGAACTGCGCCTTGTGCTTGTCGTCCTTGCGGTGGCAGCCGATGCAGGTCATCGGCGTTTCCTTGTATTCGCGGCTCTTGTGGCACGACTCGCACTTGGCGCCCTGGTGCGCGCCATTGAGCTCGAACCGGGTCTTGCTGTGGTCAAAGCGAGTGTCGCGCCAGTTCCTTTCGTCGTGGCAGCTCTCGCATTTGGGCCCCAGCGCGGCTTTGTGAACGTCGTCCTTGCGATGGCAGCTCTGGCAGTCGTGTCCGGCGGCGCTGTATTTCCTGCCCGGTGCATGGCACTTGCTGCAGTCGGTTTCACGATGCTTGCCGCGCAGCGCATAGTCAGTGAGCTGGTGGTCGAACGTCCGGGTATCGAGCGGCGCAATCTGCACGTCACGCCCCCGATGGTCGGTGTGGCAGCTGCGGCAGGGCTGCGGCTTCTGGCGTCCATGCAGGCCGGTGCGCTCGGCCAGGTCGCGGCCGATGTCCTTGTGGCAGTCCACGCACAGCTTGTCCTGCGCCTTGCGGTCGAAAGGGATGTGGCAGCTGCGGCAGCTGTTGTCCCATTTGGCGTGGGCCTTGACCAGCACGCCCGGTGCGAGCACTGACTCCACGGTCTGCGCGTGCGACGCCTGGGCGGGCAGCAGCCACAGCAGCAGGCAAGCCGCAACCAGCCGGAACATGCTTGCTGCGGCGCTCATGGCAAGGGATGGGACGTCGGCGGGGCTGCATGGCGTCGCATGTCATCAATAGGCGTGCACGGCCACCACATGGGCAACGGCACAGAGCACCATCACGTACACGAATGGCACATGCAGCACATGCCACAGCGAGAACAGGCGCGTGGCGCTGGTAAATTGCGCAGCCCGCACTGCCAGCTGCAGGTAGTCCAGCACGTGTTCGCGCATCGACTGGTACTCGGCGCGGCGTCGGGCCGCGCTCCAGTTGCGTGCCCGTGCGCGATGCTGCACCGCCAGACGCAACGCAGCCAGGCACCGGCGCCGCGCAGCAAGCTGGCGCCACGGCAACACGGCGAAAGCACGTACATGGCGTCCCCAGCGGCCTGGCGCACGCAGGGCATCGGCCTCGAAGGCCAGCAGCTCGCGCTCCACGTCGGGCGCGTCTTCGAACATCCGGTGCAGGCTGTCGTGGTGCAGGCCCAGGCGCCGATGCAGCTGCGCAAGGCCTTCCAGCTCACCACTGAGGCCGCGGTGCGTGCGCAGGTAGAGAAAGCGCCCGACGACGCCGCTCGCCGCCACGATCAGCATGCTGTAGAGCGCCACGCCCGCGTTCAGGGAACCGATGTGGAAGGTGGAGTGAACCAGGATCAGCAAGGGCCCACCGATGCCCAACAGCATGTGCACCGCAAACCACCACTTGGCAGCGCCCCAGCGCTGCATCACCCGCACCCGCTTGCGCAGCGGATAGGCAAACAGCAGCAGCATCATGACGCCGCCTGCAACGCCCAGCCAGTAGCCGGTATCGGAACCGGCTTTCAGGCCGGTCATGACCACCACGCCCCACGCGCCCAGAACCAGCGCTGCTATGGCCAGATAGACCAGTTTTTCGCTCAAGGCGCGCCGCTGCTTCGACGCGACGCGGTGGTTCGGCTGCAAGGAAGTCGCAAAAGTGGTGTCGGGAGAGCCCATGTCAACCACTCTTGCCGGGATTGCGACGGGCCGCATTAAGCTCGTCTGTAGATGTAACAGGACTGGCACTCACGCCGGACGGCCCCACTGCTGAGTGAGAAATTGGTACTGCGATGCACTGCGAGATCATCGAAATCCCCTGACTGGATTTACATCCGGTAATACCGTGGCATGCATGACGTGGCCCCGGTTCCACAACCGCCCTGGCCGATGATCCGGCGCGCACCTGAAGCGGAAATGAAGTTGCCGCCGCACGCGCCTGCAACTTCAGCCCGGGTTAAGCAAAGGCGCGCAGTCTGCGGGCGTGTGCAGCCGCCCCCATCTCCTATCCGCGCCCGTCTCCCTGCCCAACGCCCCCACCGGCCAGGAGCGTTACCGCTGCCTGCACGCGGCAAGCGCGATCGTTTTCGACATGGCGCAAGGCGAGGTCTTCGCCAGGGGTGAGCGGGTGGCGCTGACGCGCAGCGAACTTGTCGTGCTGCGGGTGCTGGTCGAGCATGCCGGGGCCACGGTGAGACGCGAAACGATCGAACAGCGCCTGTACCGCTGGGGTCAGGAGTTGAGCAGCAACGCCATCGACGTCCACATCCACGCCCTGCGGCGCAAGCTCACACCGGAAATCATCGAAACCCGGCGCGGCGTGGGTTTCCGGCTCAATCCCGACGACCCGCCTGAAGCCGACGCCGTGAAGCCGTGACCGCGCTCGAGTTGCTGGGCTATGTCGCAAGCGCCGTGCTGCTGCAGCTGGGCACCGGCATAGGCGCTGCGCTCTGGCGACGGCGGGGCCTGCCGGCTGCGGATCACCTCGCCGATGCCACGCCGCGATCGGACAGCCCGGCCGATGCGTGGCAGGGATGGCGCGCCTTCCGGGTGAGCCGCCGCGTTTTCGAGGACGCGGGCCAGACGCAATGCTCTTTCTACCTGGTACCGCAGGACGGTCTGGCGCTGTCGCCCTTCCGGCCGGGCCAGTACCTCACTTTTTCATTGAACATCCCGTCACCGGCTGCGCAAGGTGCGTCCCCTTCGCGCAGGGTCACGCGGTGCTATTCGCTGTCCGATGCGCCCGACGCGAGCGGCTTGCGCGTGACGATCAAGCGCGCCTTGCCGCCGACGGGGCACCCCGAGATTGCCCCGGGCATTGCGTCCAACTACTTCCACGACCGGGTCCACGAGGGCGACATCCTCCAGGTCAGGGCGCCATCGGGCCGGTTCTTCATCGACCCGGACCCCGACGTGCCGGCCGTGTTCGTGGCGGGCGGGATCGGCATCACGCCGATGATGAGCATGCTGCGCTGGTGCCTGGCCGAGCAGCCGCAGCGTGAGGTGCATCTGTACTACGGCGTGCGCAATGGCAGCGAACATGCGTTCCGGGCGCATTTGCAGGACCTGGCGCGAGCCCACCCCACCCTGCACCTGACCGTGGCCTACAGCACGCCCCGCCCGGAAGATCGCCCTGGGCAGGACTACCACCACGAGGGACATGTCGATCTGGACCTGCTGGGCAGCACGCTGCCGCATGGACGGCATCAGTTCTATATCTGCGGACCGACGGCGATGATGAGGAGTCTCGTGCCCGCCCTGACGCAGTGGGGGGTGCAGGCCGGCGATATTCACTTCGAAGCGTTCGGGCCGGCGTCCCTGCAGGCAGCGGCAGGGCAACAACCTGGCACTGACGCTGCAGCAGGACCGTCGCTGGAGATCGGATTCAAGCGCTCCGGGCGCACGCTGGCGTGGGACGGGCAGGATGCCAACCTTCTGGACTTCGCCGAGCGCCATGGCGTGGCGATCGACTCGGGCTGCCGCTCGGGAAGCTGCGGCAGTTGCGAGACACGGGTGCTGTCGGGTGCCGTTCAATATCGAAACCGACCCGACTACGACGTCGCAGGCGACTGCTGCCTGCCGTGCGTCGCCACGCCGCAATCGGCGCTGGTGCTGGAGGCCTGACGTTCGATGCCCAGACTCACAGCCAGACTCTTCAGCCGCGAAGTACTGCCCTTTTATCTGTCGCTGCTGGCCCTCGCAGCGGCGGCATTGCTTCTGGATGCCGTGCTGCACCTGCTCGATGCGGTGTGGGTCGGCCGCTACCTGGGAATTCCCGGCACGCTGCTGATCATCGGATCGTTCGGCTATTCGCTGCGCAAGCGAAAGCTGATCCGGTCGGGTGAACCTGCCGCCTACCTGCGCTGGCATGAACGGATGGCCTGGGCCGGTTCACTCATGGTGCTGGTCCACGCCGGAATCCACTTCAATGCTGTCCTGGCCTGGTTGGCGGTGTGGGCGATGCTGATCAATGTCGCCAGCGGGCTGACCGGCAAGTTCCTGTTGCAGCGAGCGCGCCGACGCCTTGAAGAGACGAGGAAGCAAATGGCCCGACAGGGCGTGACGCCAGCCGACTCGCAGGACCGCCTGTACTGGGACAGCCTCACCTTCGATGCGGTCCGGCAGTGGCGCCAGGTCCACTTTCCGATCACACTGGCCTTCGCGGTGCTCGCCCTGGCGCACATCATTGCGGTCGTGCTGTTCTGGGGCTGGAAGTGAAGCGCAAGTGGTTGCTGGTGCTGATCGCCCTGAACCTGGTCGTGCTGGTAGGGCTCGCTTTCATATACCCGCACCTCATGGTCGCGCCGGGTGCGCTCTCGCCAGCGCACGCCGGGCTCTCGACCGACTGCTTTGCCTGCCATGCCCCGCTTCGCGGCGTATCGGAGCAGCGGTGCACCACCTGCCACGCGATCGCGGACATCGGCCTGCGCACCAGCAAGGGAGCCGCAATTGCGCGAGCGGTACCCAAAGCCCCGTTCCACCAGCAACTGGTGCAGCAGGACTGCATCGCCTGCCACTCCGACCATGCTGGGCCCATGCTCACCCACCGGACTCGCAAGCCGTTCTCGCATGAGCTGCTGATCGCCACCGCGCGAGATCGCTGCGAGAGTTGCCACAAGCCGCCCAAAGACAACCTGCATCGCCAGACTCAGGGCAGCTGCGCCCAATGCCACAAGGCGTCGGCCTGGAAACCGGCGACGATCGAGCACGACAAGCTGTTCCTGCTCGACGGGGACCACAACGCGCCGTGTGCGACCTGCCACAAGGCCAGCGACTTCAAGACCTACACTTGCTACGGCTGCCACGAGCACACACCGGCGAACATTCGGCGCAAGCATGAAAAAGAAGGCGTTCGCGACTTCGACAACTGCGTCGAATGCCATCGAAGCGCCGATGAAGAACCCGAACGCAGGGGCGCACGCGGCCAGGCGCAGGGCGGGCGCCACAACAAGGACTGAATTGAAACCCGACGACTTTGACGACGATCCGGAAGATCCGCTGCACACCCCGGCGCAGCGCGCCACAGCCGCAGCCCGAAGCACGTGGGTCAGTGTGGGTGTCAACCTGGTGCTCACCGTCGTGCAGATTGCGGTCGGTATCCTGGCCAAATCGCAGGCCCTGGTCGCCGACGGCATCCACTCGCTGTCAGACCTGGTCGCGGACTTTGTCGTGCTGTTCGCCGGCCATCATGCGAAGAAGGAGGCCGACGAAGGTCACCCCTTCGGCCACCAGCGGTTTGAAACGGCGGCATCGCTCATACTCGGCGCGCTCTTGCTCGCGGTTGGCGTGGGCATGCTCTGGTCGGCCGTCCAGAAACTGCAAGCGCCCGAACTCGTGCAGCAGGTCCACGTCATCGCCTTGTGGGTGGCCGGCGGCGCGCTGGTGTCCAAGGAGCTGCTGTTTCGCTACATGCTGTCGGTCGCCAAGCGGGTGAAGTCGAGCATGCTGGTGGCCAACGCCTGGCATGCCCGATCGGATGCAGCCTCCTCGCTGGTCGTGGGCATCGGCATCATCGGCAATCTGGCGGGCTACCCGATCCTGGACCCGATCGCCGCGCTCATCGTCGGCTTCATGGTCGCCAAAATGGGATGGGGCTTCAGCTGGGACGCGATGCACGACCTCATGGACCGTTCAGTCGACGACGAGGAAGTCAGCGCGATCCGCCAGACGCTGGTGGCAACCCCGGGGGTCAAGAATGTCCACGACATCCGCACCCGCAAGATGGGCGACATGATCGTCGTGGACGCGCATATCGAGGTCGATGGGAACCTCACCGTCGAGGCGGGGCACGATATCGCCGTTGAAGCTCGCCAGCGTGTGATGCAGCGCCACCGCGTGCTCAACCTCATGACACACGTGGACCCCTGGCTGCGCCCCGACGGCGACCACGCAGACGCTGCAGTCAGGGCAGTCACCCCACACTGACCGCCTGGCTGCGATCAGTCGGCCGAGGCCGTGCTTTCTTCGGGCGCTTTGGTGTGCTTGATGAAGATGGTCGAGGCCCAGATGCCCACTTCGTAGAGCAGGCACATCGGCACCGCCAGGGCGAGTTGCGACACGACATCGGGCGGTGTGATCACGGCAGCGATGACGAAGGCCAGCACCACGAAATAACCGCGAAATTCGCGCAGCTTCTGCACCGTGACGATGCCCATGCGAGCCAGCACCACCACGACGACCGGCACCTCGAAAGCCAGGCCGAACGCGATGAACATGGTGAGCACGAAGCTCAGGTACGCCTCGATATCAGGCGCCGCCGTGATGCTCTTGGGCGCAAAGCTCTGGATGAACGCGAACACCTGTCCGAAGACAAAGTAATAGCAAAACGCCACGCCGATGAAAAACAGCAGCGTGCTGGAGATGACGAGCGGCATCACCAGCTTCTTTTCGTGCGAATAAAGCCCCGGCGCGACAAAAGCCCACCCCTGGTACAGCACGACCGGCAATGCGATGAGAAACGCACTCATCAACAGGATCTTGAGCGGCACGAGAAACGGCGAAATCACCGAAGTCGCAATCAGTGTCGCGCCCTTGGGCAGATGCGCGATCAGCGGCGCGGCCAGGATGTCGTAGAGCGCGCCCGGGCCGGGGTACATGAACAGCACAGCCGCCACGATGCCGACCGCGATCATCGCCTTGATCAGGCGGTCGCGCAGTTCGACGAGGTGGGCGACGAAGGGCTGCTCGGTGCCCGCGAGCTCGTCTTCTTTGTTGGTGTCCATCAGTTGAATTTATGTGGACGGTAGCGGGCCACGCGTGCCGCGCCTGACAGCGCCTTGGTGCGGATGCCGTTTCGCGCCTTGTACCAGGTGGGCGTGGCGCCCTGCTTGATGCGCCACTTCTTCTTCGGGTGGCGGTATTCCGGGTAGACCTGCGGCATTTCCAGCGCCGACATGTCGGTCGTGCTGTTCGACAGCGAAGCGGCGTCATGGAGATCGCGCTCCACCTGGCTCATGCCGCCGTGGATGGAGCTTTCCACGTCGCGCGCGGCCGTCTCCACGGTTTCCTTCATCTTCTTGAGCTCTTCCAGGTCCATGGACCGGTTGACCTCGGCCTTGACGTCGGCGACGTACCGCTGCGCCTTGCCCAGGAGCGTGCCCACTGTGCGTGCAACACGCGGCAGTTTTTCGGGGCCGATGACGATCAACGCCACGGCGCCAATCACCATCATCTTCTCGATGCCGAGATCGATCACAGCGGGGCGTCCATCAGGTCATTCACAGAATTCAGCTCTTGTTGCGCGCTTCGACGTCGATCGTCGTCTTGTCGGGTGCGCCCGGCTGCTGCGAGGCGCTCACCTGGCTCTGCGCCTGGGGCGGCACCGGTGTTTCGGGCGCTGCACCGTCCTTGATGCCGTCCTTGAAGCCCTTCACCGCTCCGCCGAGGTCGGTGCCGATGTTCTTGAGCTTCTTGGTGCCAAAGACCAGCACGATGATCAAAAGGACGATCAGCCAATGCCAAATCGAAAAGGAACCCATGAATTTCTCCTGTACTGATTGGGAACGATTCTAGTCGCGCAGGGTGAATGACCCTGTAGCCAAAGACCGTAAAGAACGGCTGCGAACTCAGCCTTTGAGCCAGGGGCGTGGGCCGCCCATGACGTGGACGTGCACATGCTGCACTTCCTGCCCGCCTTCGGCGCCCGTGTTGACGACGATCCGAAAGCCGCCTTGCGGATACGGACGGCACCCTTCCTGCAGGGCCAGCCTGGGAGCCAGGGCCATCATGCGGCCCAGCAGCGCCTGGTGCCTGTCCTCGACTTGCGCCATCGACGCGACGTGCTCCTTTGGGACCATCAGGAAGTGAACCGGCGCCCACGGATTGATGTCGTGGAAGGCGAGCATCTCGTCGTCTTCATACACCTTTCGAGAGGGGATCTTGCCTTCGATGATCTTGCAGAAAATGCAGTTCGGGTCACTGGCGCTCATGGACGCTTTCCTCTTTCAGAACGGTGGCTTGCCGTCGGCGAACTTGACGATGCCGCGCAGGCAGCGGTACAGGTACCACAGGCCCACGATGGTCCAGGCGATCAGGCCGGGCACGAAGAACAGGATGTACAAAGGCGAGGTCACGACCAGCCAGAGCAGCGTCCACCAGAACGTCGAGATCATGTAGTTGTGGTGGCTCGCGTACACCGCATCCTGCTCGTCGCTGCGCTTGACGTAGTTCAGGATGAGGGCGATCACGGCGAGCGATCCGAAGCTCGCCCACGCGATGGTGTGCAGCCCGTACAGGATGTACATGAACGTGCGGTCGCCCTCGTTCTTGCTTTCGAAAACAGCGAAATCGGTTTCAGCCATTGCATCTGCTCCTTCAGGTCACTGTTCCAGGTTTTCCCGGGCCTGCACCTTGCGCAGGGCCTTTTCCTCGATGCCGCTCGTGCCTTCGCGGCGTTCGAGCTCGGCCAGCACATCGGCGGGCCTCAAATCGTAGTGCGCCAGCGCGACCAGGCAATGAAACCACAGGTCGGCCATCTCGCTCACCACCTTG
>JAZKFI010000027.1:0-5018 GCA_040386575.1 Pseudomonadota bacterium | reverse complement strand
GGCCAACCAGGCCAAGAGCCGCTACATCAGCGCCATCAGCCACGAGCTGCGCACGCCGCTCAACAGCATCCTGGGCTATGCGCAGTTGATGGGCGAAGACACGGGGGTGCCGCCGCATCGCAGGCAGGCCGTCACGGTCATCAAGCGCGGCGGCGAACACCTGCTGTCGCTGATCGAAGGCACGCTCGATATCGCGCGCATCGAAAGCGGCAAGCTCACGCTCAACGTCAAGCCGATGGAGTTTGCGGATTTCGTCCACGAGATGGCCGGCATGTTCGAGCCGCAAGCCGCAGCGAAAGGGCTTGCATTCCGTTTCGAGCATGTGGGCACCCTGCCTGACGTCGTTCGCGCCGATGAAAAACGGGTGCGCCAGATCCTGATCAACCTGCTGGGCAACGCGATCAAGTTCACGAGCACGGGACAGGTCACGTTCCGCGTCAAGCATGCGCGCGAGATGGCGTGGATCGACATCGAGGACACCGGGCCGGGCATGTCGCCAACCGATCTTGACCGCATCTTCGAGCCGTTTGCCCGCGGCAGCAGCGTCGCGCAGATGGCGCCGGGCGCTGGACTGGGCTTGACCATCGCCAAGATGCTGACCGACCTGATGGGCGGCGAGCTGAAGGTGGTGAGTACGCCGGGCAAAGGCTCGACGTTCAGCATCAAGCTGTTCCTGCCGGAAGTACGAAGCACGCCCCGATTGAAGCCCGCTGCACCGCCCCTGCCCCGGCGCGGCTATCTCGGCGCACGTCGCAGGATTCTGGTCGTCGACAACGAAGAAGCCGACCGCGAGTTGCTCGTGCATTTGCTGGAGCCGCTCGGCTTCGAGCTGCGTACCGCGGCGAGCGGCCACGACGCCCTGGACCTGGTGGCTGCGGGGCTGGCGCCCGATGCAATCTTCATGGATCTCGCCATGCCGGGCATCGATGGCTGGGAGACGATCCGGCGAGTGCGCCAGCTCGGCCAACACGGCACCAGGATCGCGGTGGTGTCGGCCAATGCGTTCGACAAGAACCTGGAAAACGATTGCGGGATCCGTCCCGAAGACTTCATCACCAAGCCCGTGCGGCACAGCGAATTGCTCGACTGGCTGGAGCGGCAACTGGCGCTGCAATGGATCGCTGCGCCCGTTCAGCTGCCCGAGGCAATGACGGCTGCGGCCTGGACCTGGCCCGCGCCTGACGCGCTGGCTGCGCTGCAGGAGGCCGTTCAACTGGGCTACTACCGGGGCATCATGAATCAACTCGACGCTATCGAAGCATCACAGCCTGCCTGCGCATCGTTCGCAGCCGACATGCGCGAACTCGCGCGGCAGTTCCAGTTCGAGGCCATGACGCGCAGGCTCGCGGACGCAGACGCTTCAGCCGGTCCGGTGGAGGAGAACCTGCAATGAGCGCGCGCCAACCCCAACTGCCCGGTGCCACCTTCGACCGCACGACGAGCGAAGTCGTGCTGATCGTCGATGACGTGCCCGACAACCTCTCGGTGCTTCACGATGCGCTCGACGAGTCGGGCTACACAGTGCTGGTTGCCACCAGCGGCGAGGCCGCGCTGCAACGCGCTGCGCAGGTCGTCCCTGACATCGTTTTGCTCGACGCCATGATGCCGGGCATGGACGGTTTCGAAGTGGCGAGACGGCTCAAATCGTCGCCCGCTACCGCGCATGTCCCGATCATCTTCATGACCGGCCTGACCGAGACGGAGTACCTGGTGGCCGCGCTCGAATCGGGCGGCGTCGATTACGTCACCAAACCGATCAAGCCCAAGGAAGTACTCGCGCGCATGGGTGTTCACATGCAGGGCGCGCGTCAGGCGCGCCAGACGCGCAACGCCCTCGACGCTTTCGGCTATGCCAGCATCACGGTGCGCGCCGGCGACGGCAAGCTCATGTGGCAAACACCGCTCGCGCGCGAATTGCTGATGGCGTATTACGGAACCAGCTCACCGGAGACGCCGCAACCCGTGGTCGACTGGCTGCGGCGTCACCTGAAAGACGCCCTGAACCAGATCGAGCCGCCGCGCCTGACGGCGGAACTCGGCGCGCGCCGCCTCACGTTCCGCCTGCACCAGCAGACGGGCGATGAAGACTGGCTGATCGTGATGCGCGAGGTGTCGGACACCGCCGTCATCGAGGCGATGAGCCTGTATTTCAAGCTCACGCAGCGCGAAGCCGAGGTGCTCTACTGGGTCGTCAAGGGCAAGATCAACCGCGACATCGCGGACATCCTGGGTGCGAGCCCGGCGACGATCAAGAAGCACCTCGAACGCATCTTCGTGAAACTCGGTGTCGAGACGCGCACCGCCGCTGCCGGCATGGCGATGACGCGCATCCGGCAGCTGCATCCGCAGTTCGAAGGTTGAGCGCCGCGCGTCAGCCCAGAAGGAAAGAAGCGCGGGGCTCGAGCGCGAACAGAGGAATCGCATACATGCGCTTGCCTGCAGGCGGCGGCTGTCCATTGATCTGGGCAACCTCGACATCGGAGAAGTCGGGCAGTGCGATGCGCGAAGTGCACACGAGTGACGCCGGCCGTACGTCCGTGGCGGTTTCGAAGTCGGTGCCCAGCAGGTTGCCGTGCAGGCACTGCCGCAGCGATGCCTCATCGTCTGTCGCCAGTTGAACCCGCCCCATTTCGGCAACGAGATCGCACGCGGACAGGAAGTCCCTGCACCACCTCGCCATGCCCCGCGCCCATTTGTAGCCGTCCCTGTCTGCATCGCAGGGCACTGGCATCTTCCTCAGGACGTCGAGCCGCGCTTTCAGCTGCGCACGGTCCAGTCCGATGTCATGGGTCAGCTGCGCTTTCGAAACCAGCGACCTGTCCGAGTTGCCGATTGCCATCAGGATGTATCCCGCCGCGCAGAGGTGGCCCTGGTGCATGGCGAAGTTCAGGGCGTTGAGCTCTTTGCGTGTGATCTGGTCCGTCGTCTCGTCGCGCCCCACGCTGTTGAAGGTCGTGCACAGGATTTCAGACGCTTGTGCGTCCGTCACATGCGGTGAGTCGAGCAGTGCGGTCACCAGTGCATAGGCGCCGGTTGCCAGGTTGTGTTCAGACGCCGTCAGCGTGGCCTTCCAGCGCTCGGCGGCAGGAAAGTCCTTGTGCGCCTTCCTGGTGTTGAAGATCCTGACCAGCAGTGGCGGGCCTGCGTAGGCGGCGGGTGAGTGCCCGGCGGCGGCCGGGTTCCAGGATCGCGGCGCGGCAGGCTGCACCGCACCCTTGAGAAGTTCCAGCCTGCGAGGCAGATCCATGAGATTGGCTGGGGCGCCTGCAATCGCCTCCACCCAGGCTTCGATCACTGTTTCGCGGCTCTTGACCAGCGCTTCATGCAGCACGCCGCAAAGCAGCCTGTCCACTTCGCTGTCGCCCAGCTGGGGCGATAGCGACAGCAAGCGGGTGATCGCTGCGCCGACATCGCGCCCGTCCACCGCGCTGTCGTTGCCATCGAGCGCTGTCACCAGCAGGTCGCGCGCGAGGGTGGCGACGGGAATGTGCGGCAGGTGGACGCGCGGGGGCAGGGGCTCTGCGATGGCCATGCGCGCAGCCGCAGGCAATGGGCGGTCCGCAGCAGGCGTGACTTGCGCCGCATCGGCGAAATCCTGCAGGGGCGGGTTCGGAATGCGCAGTTGGCGCACGGTGGCTTCTGATGGCTGCATTGTTGTCTCCCTGATCGAAAAGTACGCACTGTAGTCGCAGACAGAGGGGCAGCGATTCGACTGGCCCCATACGCCCTCCGGCGTATATCGCTCATCCGTTCGCATCCCCAGAATCAAACCGTCCGCACTCACCAGGGTTCGGCCCCGTTTTACTCACCCAACCACCTCGTCATCCTCGCAAGGAGCTTTTCAATGCAACGTCGTTTTACCCTCAAGGCACTGACTGCCGCTGTCGCCCTCGCCGGCGCGGTCGGCATGCCGGCCTTCGCCCAGTCGGGCGGCACCATCAAGGTCGGCATCCTGCACTCGCTGTCGGGCACGATGGCGATCTCGGAGACCGTGTTGAAAGACACCGTGCTCATGGCCATCGACGAGATCAACGCCAAGGGCGGCGTGCTGGGCAAGAAGCTCGAGCCGGTCATCGTCGACCCGGCATCGAACTGGCCCCTGTTCGCAGAAAAGACCAAGCAGCTGCTCGGCCAGGACAAGGTCGCCGTCATCTTCGGCTGCTGGACCTCGGTCTCGCGCAAGTCGGTGCTGCCGGTCGTGGAAGAAATGAACGGCCTCTTGTTCTACCCCGTGCAATACGAAGGTGAAGAGCTCTCCAAGAACGTGTTCTACACGGGCGCCGCTCCCAACCAGCAAGCCATTCCTGCCGTGGACTACCTGATGTCCAAGGACGGCGGCGCGGCCAAGCGCTGGGTCCTGCTGGGCACCGACTACGTGTACCCCCGCACCACCAACAAGATCCTGCGCGCCTACCTCAAGAGCAAGGGCGTCAAGGACACCGACATCGACGAGAAGTACACGCCGTTCGGCCACAGCGACTACCAGACCATCGTCGCCGACATCAAGAAGTTCTCTGCCGGCGGCAAGACGGCGGTGGTGTCCACCATCAACGGTGACTCCAACGTGCCTTTCTACAAGGAACTGGGCAATGCGGGCCTCAAGGCCAAGGACGTGCCGGTCGTCGCCTTCTCGGTGGGCGAAGAAGAACTGCGCGGCGTGGACACCAAGCCGCTGGTGGGCCACCTGGCCGCCTGGAACTACTTCCAGTCGATCAAGAACCCGACCAACGCCGAGTTCGAAAAGAAGTGGGCTGCCTATGCCAAGGCCAAGGGCATCGCCGGTCACAAGGACAAGCCGCTGACCAACGACCCGATGGAAGCCACCTACATCGGCATCAACATGTGGAAGCAGGCGGTCGAGAAGGCCAAGTCCACCGATACCGACAAGGTCATTGCAGCGATGGCCGGCCAGACCTTCAAGGCGCCTAGCGGCATCGTCTCGAAGATGGACGAAAAGAACCATCACCTGCACAAGTCGGTGTTCATCGGCGAGATCAAGGCCGACGGCCAGTTCAACG
>JAZKFI010000026.1:0-23726 GCA_040386575.1 Pseudomonadota bacterium | reverse complement strand
ACCGGACGATTATGACCACGATTGCCGACAACCTTCAAGGCGTGCTTGCGCGGATCGCTGCCGCCTGCGCAGCCTGCGGCCGCGATCCGGGTGAGGTCACCCTGCTGGCGGTCTCCAAGACATTCGGCCCCGAGGCGGTACGCGAAGCGGCGGCAACCGGCCAAAGGGCCTTCGGCGAGAACTACATCCAGGAGGCCGTCGAGAAGATCGCCCTCTTGCAATCGCTCCCGCTCGAGTGGCACTGCATAGGGCCCATCCAGAGCAACAAGACCCGGCTCGTGGCCGCGAACTTCACCTGGGCGCACACCGTGGACAGGCTCAAGACCGCGCAGCGGCTGTCGGAGCAGCGGCCGGCGGACATGCAGCCGCTGCAGGTGTGCATACAGGTCAACCTCGATGGCGGGGCGACGAAGTCCGGCGTGGCGCCATCGGCGGCGCTGGGCCTGGCGCGCGAGGTGATGCAATTGCCCCGCCTGCGCCTTCGCGGACTGATGACGATTCCCGAGCCTGCGGCCGACTTTGCCGCGCAAAAGGCGACTCACCTGAAGGCGAAGGCGCTCTTTGACGAGATGCGCGAAGCAGGCGTGCCCATGGATACGCTGTCGATGGGGATGACGGGCGACCTGGAGGCGGCGATCGCGGCCGGCAGCACGATGGTGCGGGTGGGAACGGCGATCTTCGGCACGCGCGAACGGCCGGCCTCGCGAACTCAATAGGCTGTCATTGCGGACTCGATCCGCAATCCATGACTTCAGCGGCCGTAGCCGCTTCGAGGTGGATGCCGGATCAGGTCCGGCATGACAGCCAAAGACCGGCTGTCATTGCGGACTTGATCCGCAATCCATCTGCGATCACGCGCTGCAGCCGCTGCGCGGTGGATGCCGGATCCAGCCCGGCATGACATCCGGGGTTACTTCTTGGGCAGCACCATCGGCCTGATGTTGCCGCAATCACTGCCCTGCCACTTGCCCTGGCCTTCCATGTTCATGCGCTCGGGCTTGCCCTGGACGGTCGTCGTCACAGCCATCTTCATGGCGTAACCCTCCGGGCCCATGAACGTCACCTGACCTTCGCCGCTGGAAGGCGGGTTGGTGCAGACGAACGCCATCTTCATCGTGTTGCCCGAACGCGCCTGCTGGGTGGTGCGGCAGTCGCCTTGCTGCACCGGCATTTCATTGCGCTCGGCCATCTCCTTGGTCATGCAGATCTTCACGCTCATGCCGCCCGGACCGCCAGCACCGAGCTTGACGCCCTGCCTGGCCATCATCTCTTCCATCATCTTGCGTTGCTCGGGCGGCATGGCCGCCATCTGGGCTTGCGCCTGGGCCAGCTGCTGGCCGCGCTCACCGTCCATCTGCATCTTGTTGGTGATTTCCCACAGGCCGGGCTTAAGGCTCTGCGCGCCCGCCGTCGCGGCGAACACCATGAAAACGGCTGCAATGGCGTGGTGATGTCTCATGCGATTCCCCTGGTCGAAAGATATATTTTGTGCGCTTTTTTTGCGTCGTTCACTCCAGCGTCGCCTGTCGCACCGCATGCTCCCAGCGCTGCATCAGCTGCGCCGCGCGGGCCGTGTCCAGCGCCGGAAGGAACCGGCGCTCCGACTGCCACAGCGCAGCCAGTTCATCCGTGCACTTGAACACCCCGCTGGCAAGTCCCGCAAGATAAGCCGCGCCCAGCGCCGTCGTCTCGGTCACCGCCGGCCGCACCACCGGGATGCCCAGCAGGTCGGCCTGGAACTGCATCAGCAGATCGTTCACGCACGCGCCGCCATCCACCCGCAATTCACTGACCGGCGCAGCACCGGCCGCCACCGCATCGCGGCTCATCGCCAGCAGCAGGGCCGCGCTCTGGTACGCAATGCTTTCGAGTGCCGCGCGAGCAATGTGCGCGATGGTGGTCCCTCGCGAAAGACCGGTGATGGTGCCGCGCGCATCGGGCTTCCAGTACGGCGCGCCAAGCCCGGTGAAGGCCGGCACCATCATCACGCCGCCCGAGTCGGGCACGCTTTCGGCCAGCGCCTGCACTTCACCGCTGCCCTTGATGGCCTGCAAGCCATCGCGCAACCACTGCACCACCGCGCCGCCCACGAACACACTGCCCTCGGTGGCGAACTCGGTGCGGCTCGTGGTCTGCGCCGCGCTGGTGGTCAGCAACCCGTTCGTGGAAGTCTGGAACTTGTTGCCGGTGTGCATCAGCATGAAGCAGCCGGTGCCGTAGGTGTTCTTGGCCATGCCTTCCCTGAAACACGCCTGGCCGAACAACGCGCTTTGCTGGTCGCCTGCAATCCCGCCGATCAGCACGGGTGCGCCCAGCAGCGAAGCGTCGGTGACGCCATATTGCGCACTCGATGGCAACACCTGCGGCATCAGCGCACGCGGCACATCCAGCAGCGCGAGCAGTTCATCGTCCCAGGCGTTGCGGTGCACGTCGAACAGCATCGTGCGCGACGCATTGGTGACGTCGGTAGCGTGCAATGTGCCGCCTGTCAGCTGCCACAGCAGCCAGCTGTCGATGGTTCCGAAGGCCAGCTCGCCGCGCTCGGCCTGCGCGCGTGCATCGGGCACGTTGTCCAGCAGCCACTGGACCTTGGTCGCGGAAAAATACGAGTCGATCAGCAGGCCGGTGCGCGACTGGATCAGCGGGCCGTGTCCCTCTTCGCGAAGCCGTGCACACACCGGCTCGCCACGCCGGTCCTGCCAGACGATGGCGTGGTGGATCGGCTTGCCGGTCTTGCGGTTCCACACCACCGTCGTCTCGCGCTGGTTGGTGATGCCGATGGCGCGGATGTCCGAGGCCTTGAGCCGCGCCTTTTCAAGCGCCTCACGTGCGGTGGCCAGCTGGGCGTGCCAGATTTCCATCGGGTCGTGCTCGACCCAGCCGGGACGCGGAAAGATCTGCGGCAGTTCCTTCTGGGCCTGCGAGACCACCCGCCCCTGCTCATCGAAAACGATGCTGCGGGAGCTGGATGTGCCCTGGTCGAGTGCGAGGAGGTAATTCATGCCGCGCAGCATATAACGACAAAAGGCCCCTGAAAAAGGGGCCTGGAATCGACGGGCGCCACGGCGCGTTTGCGTGCGCGCAACTGCCAGATGTATTGAGGAGATTCCATGACTTGAGTCGATTACAGAAACAAGTCAGCCTATGAGTCGAATATCACACTTAATCGACTCACGATGCTCTCGGCCGGGCCTGATGACCCAACGCTGCGGCTGAGAGACGCAAAAACGGCGAGCGCTGCAATTGCCGCGCTCGCCGTGCGATCCGAACCCTCCGTGCTGCTTATGGCCGGCGGGTGGGGCGCTCACCCCGAGTGCCCTGCTCGCCTTCAGGCTCGCTGGCATCGCGCGCCCTTGCGCTCGCGGCAGGTCGTGCCGGGCGCGCAGGACGTGTGCCGGCTGCCGGCGCAGGCTCGGTGGCCGAACTGGCAGCCCGCGCGGCAGCCGAAGCCGCAGGCGCTGCGGGGGCCGGCGCCGGGCGTGGCAGGCCCAGTGCCGGAGGTGCAGCAGGCGACGGTGCCGTAGCCGGACGATCTTCCCTGGCAGCAGGTCGTGCATCGCGATCGCGTCCGGGACGCTGGGCCGGTGCGTCGGCCGATGCGGCAGGCGCCGCAGGTCGAGCCGGCGGAGCGGCAGCCGGGGCTGGTGCGGGCGGTGCTGCTGGCGTCGGCGCAGCTGCCGGCGCGGGAGCCGGTGCCGGCGCCGGCGCTGGCAACGCCATCGGCGGTGCGGCAGGCCTGGATGCGGCAGGGGCGGCAGAGCGACCCGGACCTTCCGGACGCTCGGCACGGTCGCGGCCCGGACGAGAGGCAGCCGCGGCAGGCGCTGAAGGCTGCGGTGCGGGAACCACCGCTGGTGCTGCAGGTGCCGCAGGAGTGGCAGGGGTCGCCGGCGCTGCGGGGGTCGCAGGGCCGCCAGAAGCCCCAGGCCTGGCTGGGGTCGCTGGCGTCGCAGGTGTCGCAGGCGTCGCCGCACCCGGGGCTGCGACATCCTCGCGGGTCGCACGTCCTGGACGGCCGCCCGGACGCTCGGGCCTGGAGGCAGGAGCTGCCACCGGTTCAGCCGCTTTCACGACCTTGACCGCCGGCGTGCTCGCTGGCGCAGCGGGCTTGATCGCCGCAACAGCAGCCGCATCGAGCGGCTTGCCCTGGTTGGCCGTCAGCGCCTTCAGCTTGTCTTCGAAGGCTGGCGGCGGTGGAGGAGGAGCAACCTGCGCGACCACAGGCCGGTTCACGGCGCGTTCGGGGGGACGCGTGCCGCCCTGTGTGCCGCCGATGCTCGCACGTACCGGGGCGACCGGCGCCACGGCCACGACTTGCGCGCGCTGCGCGTTTTCGGGTGTGAAACGGACACGCTCGCGAGCCACGGGCTGCGACTGCGCGAATGCTGCGACCGCCATCGCGATGATCGCGCCCGGCAGGTCCTGGTTCACGTAACGCACGGGCTCGCTGCGGTTGCCGTAATAGCGCTCGACCACATTGCGATCGGCCCCAGCATTGACGCTGTAGAAATACTCGCGGCTGGCCGTATAGGCCGGGCGATAGACCTCGCGCGGTGCCAGCGGGAACCAGCCCACGGTGCCGCCCGAGCCGGGAGCACCCGAGCCGACGAACGCCACCAGAGCCGGTGCATAGACAGGTCTCTGCGCCGCAGGACCGGGAACCCAGGACCACTGACGATTGATCTGGGTCCAGCGACCGTAGTGCGACGGTGCGAAGCCCCATTGCGCGTCGTCAACCCAGGTCCAGCCCCACGGGTCGATCCACGACCAGTGGCCGTCGCGGTAAGGCGCCCAGTCGGCGGCCACATTGCGCGGCGACCAGACCATGCCGTACTCCGGAACCTTGCGCCACGTGCCATTGGCGTCGAGGTCTTCATAACCGATCAGCTCGGCGGACACATACCGGCGCGAAGCAGAGTTGTCCCAGCGGCGATCGCGGTCGGTGCTCCAGCGGTCGAGATCATCGGCTCGCAGCACGGCGACGGATTCATAGTCGGAAAGGCCGACGTCATAGAAACGGAAGCTGCGGCGCTCGCTCACGACAAAAGCACGCCCATCGCCGTAAACCTGCGCCGCGCCCTGGCGCACGGCGACCATCGTCGAATCGCTTTGCGGATCGACCTCGATGCGGTAGCTGCCGGGGCGCCGGATCGAGTAAGCCAGGTTGGGCGTGGCCACCTCGAAAACCTGGCCGCGGTCGAGCTTGCGAACGCGGATGTTGAGCGTGCCCTGCGTCAACTGAACCTGCGTGATGCGATCGTCCAGGTTGAGCAAGGTCAGGCTGGTGCCGCCGCCGATGCGCACGGCAGCCGTGCCCATCTGCAGTTCGGCGCGAGCGCCCCGGTCCACCCACAGGCGGTCACCGGTGATGAGCGGGCGGTTGATGACCGCACGGCCCCAGTCGCGCTCGCCGCCGGGCGCAAAGCTGGCGCTGCCGGAAACATAAGACAGCCGCGCTACCCGCGACGGCGGGTCGGCCCAGGCGCCATTGGCGACCACGAGCAAGGCAAGGCTGAGCAGCCATCGTCCCAACCCGCGTGACAAGAAGTTTGTTTGCATAGTTTCTCCTTCGATCGGCCTGAGTGTGACCGGCGCATGAGTGCGCCTGCAGAGCGTAAGTTGTACTGCAGAGCTTTCCCTGTAGTCACATGCGCCACAAAAGTGTCAGCCGACGCCGCATCGCGGGCTACATGCCCAGCGACAGCCGCGACGTGCTCTTGACCTCTTCCATCACCGCGTACGTCCGCGTTTCGCGCACGCCGGGCAGTTGCCACAGCACCGTCCCTGCAAAGTCGCGATAGGCCTGCATGTCGGCCATGCGTGTCTTGAGCAGGTAGTCGAAGCCGCCGGCCACCATGTGGCACTCCATGATTTCGCTGCGCACCTGAACCGCCGCCTTGAACGCCTCGAAGACATTGGGCGTCGTGCGATCCAGCAGCACTTCGACAAAAACCATCATTCCGGCGCCCAGCTTGACCGGATCCAGCCGCGCCTCATAGCCCAGGATGAAGCCGTCGCGCGTGAGCCGCTGCACCCGCGCGAGCACGGCTGTCGGCGAGAGCGCCACCGCGTCTGCGAGCTTGAGGTTGGAGATGCGCCCATCCTGCTGGAGCAGGTTCAGGATCTTTCTGTCAATCCGGTCGATTGGAGGGGCGGCGTCGCTCATGGCTAGTGATTAATTCGGTGAAATGACGCATTTTGGCGTGCAATTCACCACAAGGCGCGCGACGATTGCCGATCACTTCGTCCACTGCGTCAATCCCATGTCCACCTCCCCTGCACAGCGCCTCCCCCTTCCCTACCGGCCCGAAGCCGACGTGGTCGCCCACCGGTTGCAGTCGCTGGCCGACTCGCTGGACTGGGCTGCGGCCGCGCAGATCGCACGGCCCTGGGTGCACGCGGTGCGCAAGCACCCGCCGCCTTTCTGGGCGATGGAGAGTCTGCTGAAGGAATACCCGATCTCCAGCGCCGAGGGCCTGGCCCTGATGCGACTGGCTGAAGCGCTGCTGCGCGTGCCCGACGCCGAAACCGCCATCGCGCTCACAGCCGACCAGCTGGGCCGCGCCGACTTCGAAGGCGCAACCGACGGGGCGCTGGCCAGGCTGTCGCAAAGCGCGATTGCGCTGTCGAAGAAATTCCTGCCGTCCAACCAGGCGCACGGATTGCTGTCGCGCGTTGGCGCGAAGACGGTTGTCGCCGCAACTTTGCGTGCGGTGCAGCTGCTGGGGCGGCAGTTCGTGCTGGGGCAGAACATCACTGAAGCGATGCGGGAGGCGGACGACGCACGCCGACGCACCGCGAACTTGAGGTTCTCGTATGACATGCTGGGCGAAGGCGCGCGCACCGAAGAAGATGCGCTGCGTTATCTCGCCAGCTACACAGGCGCGATCCAGTCCATCGCAAAACAGGCGCGCACCGACGGGCCTGTCGAACGCAACGATGGCATCTCCATCAAGTTGAGCGCACTGCATCCACGGTATGAAGACGCGCAGCACGAGCGCGTGATGAACGAACTGGTCCCTCGCGTCTGGACGCTGTGCGAGCTGGCAGCGCGCGCCAACATCAACCTCACCATCGACGCCGAAGAGGTGGACCGGCTTGAACTCTCGCTCCATGTCTTCGAGGCGCTCGCAGAGAGGATCGCTCGCGAATACCCCGCGTGGCAGGGATTCGGCCTGGCGCTGCAGTCGTACCAGACACGAGCGCTGGAACTCATCGAGCATGTTGCGGCCATCGCACGCCAGTACCAGTTGCGGTTCATGTGCCGGCTCGTCAAGGGCGCGTACTGGGATGCCGAGATCAAGCGCGCGCAGGAAATGGGTCTGCCCCACTACCCGGTGTTCACGCACAAGCACCATACCGACATTTCCTACCTGGCGTGCGCGCGGGCGCTGCTGGCTGCGCAGGACGTGATCTTTGCCCAGTTCGCCACGCACAACGCAGGGACCATCGCCGCGATCCTTCAGATGGCCGCGCGTTCATCGGGCAAATTCGAGTTGCAGCGCCTGCACGGCATGGGCGAAGGCGTCTATCGCGAAGTGCTGAAGAACCCGCTGGTTGCGTGCCGCGTGTATGCACCGGTGGGTCAGCATCGCGACCTGCTGGCTTATCTGGTGCGCCGCCTGCTGGAGAACGGCGCGAACTCGTCGTTCGTGCATCAGCTGGCCGATGAATCGGTGGGCATGGACGAGTTGCTCGTCTCGCCGCTGCGCCTGCAAGGCACGACTTCGTTGCCCCTACCGCTGGACATTTATGGGGCGGGACGCCGCAACAGCGCGGGGCTGGACCTGACCGTCGAATCGCTTCGCGCGCCGCTGCTGGCTGCGCTGCAATCGGTGGAGGTTCCGGTCATCGACCAAGCCGAACCCACGCAAGTCGCGGATGCCGTGAAGCGCTCCCTGGCTGCCCACCGTGATTGGCTAAAGGTGCCTGTGTCCACACGCGCCGCCATCCTGCGCCGCGCTGCCGATGCAATGGAGGCGCAGATGCCCGCCCTGTGCGCCCTGCTCGTCAAGGAAGCATTCAAGACCTGGGGCGATTGCGTTTCGGAAGTGCGCGAGGCCGTGGACTTCCTGCGCTACTACGCCAACGAAGCCGAGCGCATCATGCAGCCGATGCTGATGCCGGGGCCGACCGGCGAGAGCAACGAGCTGCGCCTGACCTCGCGCGGACCGTGGGTGTGCATCAGCCCCTGGAATTTTCCGCTGGCGATCTTCACCGGACAGATCGCCGCTGCGCTCGCCACCGGCAACACCGTGCTCGCCAAGCCTGCCGAACAGACGCCCGCGATTGCGATGGAGGCCGTGAAACTGCTGCATGCAGCGGGTGTGCCGCAGGGCGCGTTGCAGCTGCTGCACGGCCCGGGCGAGACGGTTGGCGCAGCGCTGGTTGCAGCGCCTCGCATTGCCGGCGTCGTGTTCACCGGATCGACGCAGGTTGCCCGCATCATCCACCGCGCGCTCGCTGCAAAAGACGGCCCCATCGTGCCGCTGATCGCAGAGACCGGCGGCATCAATGCGATGCTGGTCGACTCCACCGCCCTGCCCGAGCAAGTCGCCGATGCCGTGATGCAAAGCGCGTTCCGCTCGGCGGGCCAGCGCTGCTCCGCACTGCGCCTGCTCTGCGTGCACGAGGGCATCGCCGATGCGGTCATCGCGATGATCCGTGGCGCGGCACGCGAGCTGGTGGTGGGTGATCCGGCGTTGTTGTCCACCGATGTGGGTCCGGTGATTGACCGGGAAGCCCATGACAGCATCTCGCGCTACCTCGAAAAGCAAGGCTGTCATGCGGGCGCCCCACCAAACGGCATTTATGCAGGCGCCGAACCAAAGGGCTGTCATGCAGGCACCGAACAAAAAGGCTGTCATGCCGGACTTGATCCGGCATCCACGACGGCGGCTGCATGGATGCCGGATCAAGTCCGGCATGACAAGCTGTTGTTCATCCAGCCCCAGATCATCGAAGTGACGGACGTCTCGCAGGTCCAGCAGGAAGTCTTCGGCCCCGTCCTTCACATCGCCCGCTGGAAGGGCGACCCGCAGGACGTCATCGACGACATCAACGCGTTGGGCTGGGGCCTGACCCTGGGCATACAGACCCGAATCGACAGCCGCGCGCTGGCACTGGCACAGCAGGCGCATGTCGGCAATATCTACGTCAACCGCAACATCATCGGCGCAGTCGTTGGCGTTCAGCCATTCGGCGGCGAGGGCCTGTCGGGCACCGGACCCAAAGCAGGTGGCCCGCATTACCTGCTGCGGTTTTGCGCCGAACAAACCCTCACGATCAACACGACGGCCGCCGGGGGGAATGCGCAATTGCTGGCCTGAGTGTGACAACGTGCACGACGACATGGATGGCAAGCTGCCTCTATAGAATGACTTCGACAAAGACGCCGACCCATCCATCGAGCCCCCATTTCCTCATTGCCGCTCGACACCCTCTACTCCGCCGAAACGCCTGAAGGCATCGCGCTGTCATTGCGGCCCGCGGGCGTGGTCTCGCGCTGCCTCGCGTACCTGGTGGATTTCGCCGCGCGACTGGGCATCTTCTTTGCCATCGCCATGACAGCCGGTGCGATGGGCGGCATGGGCACGGCCTTCCTTTTGATCTCGTACTTCGCGCTGGAGTGGTTCTATCCGGTGGTGTTCGAACTCGCGCGCTCGGGCGCGACACCCGGCAAGCGGCTGATGGGCCTGCAGGTGGTGATGGACTCGGGCCTCCCGGTGACACCCGCAGCATCCATCATTCGCAACCTGCTGCGCGCTGCCGACTTCCTGCCGGCGATGTACGCGGGTGCTGCCGTGTCGATGCTGGTGCGTCCTGACTTCAAGCGGCTGGGTGACCTGGCAGCAGGCACATTGGTCGTTTACGCCGAAAGCGTGCAGCTGCACGGTGAGGTGCCGCTGGCCCCTGCGGTCGCGCCTGCACGCAAGCTCACCCCCGGCGAACAAGTCGCGATCCTGGCCTGGGCCGGACGTGCGAAGCGCCTCACCCCCGAACGTCTGGAAGAGCTGGCCGTGCTGGCAGAGCCGGTGCTGGCCCAACGAAGCGGCCCGGCCACGGCGCGACTGATGTCCGTTGCCCAGTGGCTGCTCGGGCGACGCGAAGGACCCGCTGCATGAGTCCGCTGCAATTCGAGGCAGCCCATGCCCCGGCGTGGGCCGAGCTGGAGGCTTTGCTCGACCGCGCCGAAGGCAAGCGAGGCGCCGACCCGCGCAAGCTCTTCGCGCGCCTGAGGCAGCCCGCCGACCGGTCGTGGGACGGCGACCGCCTGGCAACGCTCTACCGCGCGGTCTGCGAGCACCTGGCCCTGGCGCAATCGCGTGCGTATCCCGTGCACGTGACGCACCGGCTGGAGTCGCTCACGCAACGGGCGCATCGCCTGATCTACCGCCGCAGCGCATGGGGGATGAAAGGACTGGCCCGCCTCGCGCTCATCGAGTTTCCGCAATCGGTGCGCGCACATGGCGGCTACCTGCTCTTTGCAACGCTGCTCTTTCTCGTGCCCGCGCTGGCGATGGCCCTGGCGGTCTGGTTCGATCCCGGCTTCATCCTGCACCTGGTGGACGCGGCGCAGGTCCAGCAGTTCGATGCGATGTATGGCGAAAGTGCCGATGCGATCGGAAGGCGCCGCGATGCCGACAGCGACTGGCAGATGTTCGGCTTCTACATCATGCACAACATCGGCCTGGGTTTTCAGTGCTTCGCGGGCGGCATCTTTGCCGGCGTGGGAAGCGCGTTCTTCCTTGTGTTCAACGGCCTGTTCCTTGGCGCGCTCAGCTCGTACCTGATCTCCAGCGGCCACGCAGAAAACTTCCTGTCGTTCGTCATCACGCACGGCGCGTTCGAGCTGACCGCCATCGTGCTGGCGGGGGCCGCCGGGCTGCGCCTGGGGCACGCATGGCTGGCACCGGGGCAGCTCACGCGTCTTGAAGCCGTGAAGCTCGGCGCAAGGCAGGCCATCATCGTGATCTACGGCGTGATCGGCATGCTGCTCATCGCCGCAGCCATCGAAGCGTTCTGGTCTTCCGCGCGCTGGGTGTCGCCGCAGGTGAAGTACGGCGTCGGCGCGGCTTGCTGGATCCTGGTGCTCGCTTACCTGCGTTGGCAGGGACGGCCTGCGCGAGCAACTGCAACCAGTGCAACGGAGCGCGCGAATGCAGGTTGATGCGCTCGCTGTCCAGCTGCGTCCCCGCCCCATGGCCGAGGCGGCCGATCTCGGCGTTGCGCTGGTGCGCACGCACGCAAGATCGGTGTGGAGCTGTTACGCCGTCGTGATGGCGATGGTGCTGCTGCTGGCCGTTGCGACCAGTGAGCTCTCGCCCTGGGCGCCCACGCTCGTCGTGTTCCTGTCCAAACCCTGGCTGGACCGCACGCTGCTCTTCGTGCTGTCGCGCGCGGTCTTCGGGCAGGAGACGAAGCCGCGCGACCTGTGGGCGCAGCGCAAGGCCGTGCTCGTGTCGCAACTGTGGATGCTGCCCGTGCAGCGGCTGTCGCTGTGGCGCGCTTACACGCAACCCGCCCTGCAACTCGAAGGCCAGCAAGGCAAGGCGCGCCGCAAGCGCCGCGACCAGCTTCTGGCCGGGCGGCGCGGCGCCGCTTTCTGGATGCAGTTTGCGTTCAGTGCGACAGAATTCGCGCTCCTTGCCGGGGCGTATGCGGCGGTGCTTTGGTTCGCGCCCGAGGGAACGCACTCGGGCGTGCTCTCGTGGCTTGCCGCGACCGAGTCGTTCGGCAATGTGTTCGTCGCAGTGGCCATCTACGCGGGCGTCATCTTCGCGCTGGAGCCCTTCTTCGTGGCCGCGGGATTTGCGATGTACCTGAACCGCCGCGTGGAGCTGGAGGCCTGGGACATCGAGCAGGAATTTCGCCGTGCGTTTGCCCGCTGACAGGCCCGCTCCAATGACGATACGCCCTGCCTGCCTCCACCTTGCGCTGTGCATCGCGCTGATGCTGGCGCCCCTGCACTCGTCGCACGCTGCCCCCGGCGATGCACCGCCACGGGCCGAAGTCGAAGCCGCCGCAGCGCAGGTCGCGAGAGACCCGAACCTGCCAGGCCGGGTCACCGAGAAGAAGCTGCGCTTTCGCGATGACGAGAAGCCCGAAAAGCCCAGGGATGCCGCCAGCGATTCCTGGACCTGGCTGGTCGATCTCCTGCGATGGATCTCCGAAGCGGGACGCCTGCTGGTGTGGCTCGCAGGCGCCGTGGCGGTCGCCATGCTGCTGGTGGGTATTCGCCGCTGGGTCAAGGCGCGGGCAGACGCGGCCATGCCCGCGCGTGCCTTGATTCCGAGTCATGTGCAGAGCCTGGACATTCGCCCCGAAAGCCTGCCGCGCGATGTCGGCGCAGCGGCTGCGCAGTTGTGGCAGCAGGGCGAGCACAGGGCCGCGCTGTCGCTGCTGTATCGCGGCGCGCTCTCGCGGCTCGTCCACGACCATGACGTGCCGATACGCGCAGCGACCACCGAGGGCGAATGCGTGACGCTCGCCAACGCAAGGCTCGATGCAGGGGCCGGCCAGTTCTTCACGCGGCTGGTGCGCGCGTGGCAACTCGCGGTGTACGGCGACCGCATGCCGATCGACCAGGAGGCACTGGCGCTGTGCCGCGAATTCGACGTCCACCTGTCGGTCAAGAGCGGGGTGCCAGCGGCATGAACCAGGCCAGCTTCGTGCGCATCCTGCTCGTCGTGCTGCTCGGCGCGGGCGCGGTGTGGCTGCTCACGAACACCGAATGGACCGATGTCGAGGTGGCGCGGCCCGCAAAGGGCGAAGCCGCGCTCAACCCGCACTACGCGGCCCAGTCGCTCCTGCGCAAGCTGGGCGGCGTGGTCGTGCGGCGCGGCGACCTCGATCGACTGCCACCGCCCGGTGCACGCCTGGTCCTGCTCTCGCGCCACTGGGATCTGTTTCCCGACCGTGCGCCGCGCCTGAGGCAATGGGTCGAGCAAGGCGGGCATCTGGTGATCCACACCGGCCTGGTGGACCATCCGGGACTGTCATGGCTGCCCCTGCGATCGGTCCCGATCAAGATCGACGACGCCGGCCGCCGCAAGGATCGCAGCTGCCGCGACCTGACCGAGCCGGAACCGCTGGCAGCGACCTACGGCACCACGCGCGTGATGAAAATCTGCGCGAGGATGAGTCCCGAAGTGCTGGAGCCTGCTGCGGGCGCTCGCGCTGCCTGGGAACTCAAGGGCGAACTGGGCTCGGAAGTGATGCGCATCGCCGTCGGTCGCGGCAGCGTCACCGCGTTCGGCCCCTGGGGTTTGCTGGACAACCCCACGGTGCTGCGTGCAGAGAACCCGCTCGTGATCGCCGCAACCCTGCAAGCGAAGCGCGGCGCCGAGCACTGGTTCGTTGTCGAAGAGGCGCGCGATCCGCTGATCCCGTGGCTCTGGCAGCAGGGATGGCCCGCAGCCCTGCTGGCATTGCTTGCGCTCGGCGTGTTCCTCTGGCGGGGCGCCGTGCGATTCGGCCCCATTGCCGCACCCGCCGACCGCAATCGCCGCTCGATGACAGAACAGATAGTGGGCACCGCGCACTTCCTGCAAAGACACGGACCCGATGCGCTGCACCAGGCGCAAGTGCGTGCGCTGCACTGCACCGCATCGCGCCTTGTTCGCCGGTACGCACAGCTCGATCACGCAGCGAAAATGGCCGCCCTTGCACATGCGACCGGTGTTGACGAACAGATGCTCTCGCGCGCGGTGGCGGCCACCCCGACCCCGCGACTTCCCGGCGCGCTCGCAGCCGATCTCGAAGTGATCGAGACGACGCGGCGCCTGCTGCAATCCAGACTCCAGCCACCCCGACCCTGAGGCCCCTATGCCCACCATCCACCCTGAACATCTCACGCGTGCCGCAGAGCTCCTGCAGGTCCTGCGCCAGGAAATCGGCAAGGCCGTCGTCGGCCAGCAAGAAGCCGTGGACCAGACGCTCGTCGCGCTGATCGCATCGGGCCATGTCCTGATCGAAGGCGTGCCCGGCCTGGGCAAGACGCTGCTGGCACGCGCGCTGGCCCAGTCGATGTCGCTTGGGTTTGCGCGGGTGCAGTTCACGCCCGACCTCATGCCGTCCGACATCACGGGACATTCGGTACTCGATCCGAACGAAGGCGCGGGCGCCGGACTGGGTTCGCTGCGCGTGCATCGCGGGCCCGTCTTCACGCACCTGCTGCTCGCCGACGAAATCAACCGGGCACCGGCCAAGACCCAGAGCGCACTACTCGAAGTGATGCAGGAATACCAGGTCACGATCGAAGGCCAGGCCATCGCGTTGCCCCAGCCTTTCATGGTGATGGCGACGCAGAACCCGATCGACACCGAAGGCACCTATCCGCTGCCCGAAGCGCAGCTGGACCGGTTCCTGCTCAAGATCAACATCGGCTTTCCGAGCCTGGATGAAGAGTCGGCCATCGTGCGCCTGACCACCGATCAGCAGGCAGGCAACCAGTTTCCTCTCGACGCTGTCAATGCAGTCATCGACGAGCGGCAGGTGCTGGAACTGCAACGCATGGTGTCGTTCATCACCGCAGCGCAGAGCGTGGTGGACTACGCCGTGCGCATCGCGCGCGTCACGCGCGAATGGCCCGGCCTTTCATCGGGGTCGGGCCCGCGCGGTGCCATTGCGTTGATCCGCGCGGCGCGCGCCACTGCACTCTTGCAGGCGCGCGACTTCATCACACCCGACGACATCAAGCATCACGCCTTGCCTGCCCTGCGGCATCGCGTTCAGCTGGCACCCGACGCGCAGCTGGAAGGCCGGTCCGTCGATGAACTGCTGCTGGCGGCCATCGACAGCGTCGAAGCGCCGCGCAACTAGATGCTCATCGTTCCCAGCCGCCGCATTGCACAGGGCCTTGTGGTCCTGGCCATGGCCGCAGCAGCTGCGTTGATCGCGCAGGTGCCGCTGGCGGTCGTCGCCATGGCATCCGCAGGCTTGCTCGCAGCCATGTCGGCCTGGATCGCCATCGACTACGCGCGCAGCCGCAGCGCCTGGAACGAAGCGCCGCTGCGGGCCGAACGAAAACTGCCGCACGCCTTCGCGCTCGGTGTGCCGACCGTGGTCACCATCGCGCTGTTCAACGAAGGCCGCACGCCATGGCAGGTCGATGTCTTCGACGAGGTCGATTCACGCTTCACCTGGGAGGGCCTGCCGCAATCGGTCACGGTACCGGCAGCCGGCCGCATCGACATTCACTACACCGTCACCGCCCAGAAACGCGGGCTTGCGCGATTCGGTGCGACGCAACTGCGTTGCCGCACCCCCGGCGGCGCGCTCGACATCCGCCGCTCGCGGGGCACACCGCGAACGGTGCGCGTCTATCCCAACTTCGCCGCCGTCGCCGGCTATGCGTGGCTCGCAGGCGACCGGCGGCTCGCGCAGATCGGCATCAAGACCTATGCGCAGCGCGGCATGGGCACCGACTTTCGCCAGCTCTCCGACTACCGGCGCGGCGACCCGATCCGGCACATCGACTGGAAAGCAACGATGCGCCACGGAAGGCCCATCGTCAGGGAGTTCCAGGACGACCGTGACCAGCGCGTGTTCTTCATGCTCGACTGCGGACGCCGCATGCGCGCCGACGAGGGCTCGCAGGCGCATGGCGGCAGTCACTTCGACCAGGCGCTCAACGCGTTGATGCTGCTGGCCTATGTCGCGCTGAAGGAAGGCGACGAAGTGGGTGCGATGACGTTCGGCAACGTACCGGGCGAGCAGCGTGAATTCGCGCCGCGCAAGGGCACGGCCACCCTCAACGCGCTGATGAACCGCTTGCACGACCTGGAGCCCGGCACCACCCATCCGGACTACAACGCCGCCGCGCAGGAGTTGCTGCGGCTCAACCCCCGGCGCGCGCTCGTCATCCTGCTCACCAACTTCCGCAGTGAAGACGCCGCCGAGCTCAAGCCGGCGCTGCGGCTCCTGCGCCAGCGCCACCTGGTGCTCGTTGCCAGCCTGCGCGAACAAGTGATCGGCCAGATCGCAGCCCAGCCGCTGGGAACGGCCCAGCGCAATGTCGAGGTCGCGGCGGCGCACCTGTTCGATCAGTCCAGGCGCGATGCCTTCGCCCGTGTGGTGGAAAACGATACGCTTTCAGTGGACGTGGAGCCCGCCATGCTCGCCGTGACGCTCGTCAATCGCTACCATGCGGTCAAGCGCGCCGGCTTGTTATGAGCGCGGCCAGGCACCACCCCCGATTCCGCTGCGTCCAAAGGAACCATGAGTTCAGCCAACCTGCCATCCAATCCCTATTCACCGCCCACCGCGCACGTCAGCGACGTCGATAGCACCGGCGCGCAGACCCAGCCCCTGAAGGTGTCCACATTCAAGGGACGCATCGGGCGCCTGCGCTATGTGGCGTGGATGTGCGGCGGCTACCTGGTGCTGTTCGGGCTTGCTGCATTCGGCGGCCTGCTCGCGGGCATCGCAGGCACGCCTCGCGTGGTGGACGTGCTCACCGGCATCGCGGGCATCGTGTTTGTCATCTTCTGGGTGTTCTGGACCATACAGCGCAGCCACGACATGGGCTGGAGCGGCTGGACCTGGCTGTGGACCATCATTCCGCTGGTGGTGCTGATCTGGATCTTCAAGGGCGGCGACAAGGGCGCCAACAAGTACGGCGCACCACCGCCTCCCAACGGCCTGGGTGTGCACGTGCTGGCGTGGCTGCTGCCCTTCATCTTCTTCTTCGGCGTTGTCGCGGCGGTGGCGATCCCGGCGTACAGCGCCTACAGCAAGCGCGCGGGTTCGGTACAGACCCGATGACTTCTACGGTGCGCAGTCACTACCAGACGCTGGGCGTTGCGCCGGACGCATCGCCCGATGAGGTGCGACGGGCCTATCGGCAACTCGCGCAGAAATTCCATCCCGACCGCAACGCCGGCAAGGCCTCGGCGCAGGACTCGATGGCGCGGGTCAACGGCGCCTACGACGTGCTGGGCGATGCGCAAAAACGCGGCGAATACGACCAGGCGCTGGCACAGGCGGCCCATCGCAGGCACCAGACGTGGGCCCGCGCCGCATCGCTCGTGCCGCCGCTGACACGCGGGTCGTGGACGCTCGTGTTCAGCATCTCGGCCCTGAGCATTGCCACCTTCGGCTTCGCTGCGCTGTACACGGCAGCCACGCCGCGTCCGGTGATCGTGGTTCCGGCACGGGCTTCACAGACGGCCCAACCCGCGACGGCCGACACAGCATCCGCGACGGCCATGCCACCGGCCCCGGCCATCGAACCGTGGAAAGAACCGCCGCCCTCGCAGCGAACTTCGTATGCGGCAACCGACCCGGTGACGCGCCTCGTGCGAGACGGCGTCAAGCCTTAGCCTTAGCTGTAGCTGGCTGGCATTGCGCACCCCAGGGCTGTCATTGCGGACTTGATCCGCAATCCATCTTCAATCACGCGCCGTCGCCGCTTCGCGGTGGATGCCGGATCGGGTCCGGCATGACAACCGGGGGAGGCTGTCGATGTGCGCCCAGAGGGCTGTCATTGCGCACCCCAGGGCTGTCATTGCGGACTTGATCCGCAATCCATCTTCAATCACGCGCCGTCGCCGCTTCGCGGTGGATGCCGGATCGGGTCCGGCATGACAACCGGGGGAGGCTGTCGATGTGCGCCCAGAGGGCTGTCATTGCGCACCCCAGGGCTGTCATTGCGGACTTGATCCGCAATCCACCTTCAATCGCGCGCCGTCGCCGCTTCGCGGTGGATGCCGGATCGGGTCCGGCATGACCACCATTCCAGGACTACACCCGTTTGACCGGGGCTTGCGTTGCTTGCGGCGTGACCCACGCATCGCGCATCGTGACGAACTCTTCCGCCGCGGTCGGGTGAATACCGATCGTGCTGTCGAACACGGCCTTGGTCGCGCCTGCCTTCATCGCCACCGCAAAACCCTGGATGATCTCGCCGGCTTCTGCGCCGACCATGTGCATGCCGACAACCCGGTCGGTGGCGTCGTCCACGATCATCTTCATCAGCGTGCGCTCGGTGCTGCCGCTCAAGGTGTGCTTGAGCGACTTGAACTCGCTGCGAAACACGGTGACCTTGCCGTAACGCTTGCACGCCTCGCTCTCGGAATAGCCCACGGTCGCAATGTTCGGATGGGTGAACACGGCTGTGGGAATGAATTCGTATCCCATCGACTTTTCGCCCTTGCCGAAGAGCCGGTCGACAACGACCATCGCTTCGGCCAGCGCAACGGGAGTCAGCTGCACGCGCGCTGTCACATCGCCGACGGCATGGATGTGGGGCACGTTGGTCGCGTAATGCTCGTTGACAAGCACGGCGCCGTCCTCGCGCTGCCGGACGCCCGCGGCCTCCAGGGCCAGCGACGCCACATTCGGCGCACGCCCGGTGGCGTACAGCACCGTGTCCACTTCGAGCACAGTCCCATCCAGCAAAGTAACCGAGACGCCGCCCGATGTCGTGGACAAGGACTTCACGTCGCTGTTCACGCGCAGGTCCACGCCATGCTTGCGCACTTCCTGCGCGATGAAGCCGCGCACATCCTCGTCGAACCCGCGCAGCACCTGATCGCCGCGGTACAGCTGGGTGACTTCGGAGCCCAGGCCGTTGAAGATCGACGCGAACTCGCAGGCGATGTAGCCGCCGCCCACCACCAGCAGGCGGCGCGGAAACGGGTCGAGATCGAACATGCTGTCGGAGCTGACGGCCAGCTCGCATCCCGGCAACTGCGGCATGACCGGCGTGCCGCCCGTGGCGATGAGGATGTTTCGGGCCCTGAACCTTTCGACCCCTTCCGATGACTGGACCTGCACCGTGTGCGCATCGACGAACTGCGCCCAGCCGCTCACGATGGTGGCGCCGGACCCGGTCAGCAGGTTGCGATAGATACCGTTGAGCCGCGTGATTTCCGCGGCCCGGTTTTTCTTCAACGTGGCCCAGTTGAAACGGGGTGCAGGCACTTCCCAGCCGAAGCCTGCCGCATCGGCAAAGTCATCTGCGAAGTGCGATGCGTAGCTGTAGAGCTTCTTGGGAACGCAGCCTACGTTGACACAGGTGCCGCCCAGGGCGGCTGCCTCGGCAACCACCACGCGCGCGCCACGCTGGGCGGCCATGCGCGCGGCGCGCACGCCGGCGCTACCGGCGCCAATGACAAAAAGATCGCAATCGAATGAGGGCATGGATATCTCCTGCCCGGCAGTATCGCGCGAGGGTCAGCTTGTTGCTGCGCCGGGCCGGGAAACCCGTTCGATCAGTGCAACCAGGTCCCGCAGGGCCGCAGGCTTGGTGAGGTGGCCGTCAAAGCCTGCGTCATGCGTCCTGCGCGTGTCGTCCTGGGAGCCGTAGCCCGTCATGGCGATGACACATGACGTTGCCATGCCTGGCAGCGCGCGCAAGCGGCGCAGCGTCTCGAATCCATCGATTCCCGGCATCGACAGGTCCAGCAGCACCACTTCGGGCATGAAGCGGGCAGCGACCGAGAGCGCCTGCTCACCGTCGTAGGTCGTTTCCACCCGATGACCGAGCAGGCGCAGCATGTCGGAGCTGCTGTCGGCGGCGTCCCGGTTGTCATCGACCACCAGCAAGCGACGGCCGGGCGATGCGTCCTTGGCCGCAGTCATCGCGATACGGCTTGCGTTCAGTGCTGCGACCGGAAGCCGAAACTCGAAGGTGCTTCCCTTGCCAGGTCCGTCGCTTCGGGCACCCAGCACGCCGCCATGCAGCTCGACCAGCGAACGTGCCAGGGTCAGGCCGATACCCAGTCCGCTTTCATCGGGCAGCTTGCCGTTGTCACCCTGGCGAAACAGCTCGAAGATCGCTTCCAGCTCGCCCGGCGCGACGCCCCGCCCGTTATCGGTGACCGAGGTCGTGGCGAAGCCGCCATCGACCTGGACCTTCACCTCGATCCGGCCGCCTTCGGTCGTGTAGCGCGCGGAGTTGACCAGCAGGTTCTGCAGGACTTGTGCCAGCCGCGTGCCATCCGCATTGAGGTACACCGGCCGCGCAGGAAGGTCGATCATGATGGTGTGGCGGCGCGCCTCGAGCAGGGGCCTCACGGTCTCGACGCTGCGCGCAACCACATCGGCGAGCGAGGTCGGCTCCAGCCGCAGCTTGATCTTGCCCGTGGTCAGCCGTCCGATATCGAGCAGGTCGTCCACCAGCCTTGTCATATGGGTCAACTGCCGGTCGATGATGTCCCTGCACTTTTGCAGCACCGGGCTTTCAATCGGCTGCAGCTGCATGACCGACACGGAGTTGCGTATCGGCGCGAGCGGGTTGCGCAGCTCATGCGCCAGCATCGCCAGGAATTCGTTCATGCGCCGGCTCGACATCTCCAGGTCCTTGAGCTTGCGCTGTTCGGTCATGTCGCGCGTGACCTTGCCGAATCCGATGAGCTCGCCCTGCTTGTTGCGCAGGGCGGTGATGATCACGTTGGCCCAGAACACCGTGCCGTCCTTGCGCACCCGCCAGCCTTCGTCCTCGACGCGGCCGACGTCGGCCGCGATCTCCAGCTCGCGTGCAGGCTTGCCGCTGCGCTGGTCGTCCGGCGTATAGAAGGTGCTGAAGTGCCGTCCGATGATCTCGTGGGCGGCGTAGCCCTTCATGGCCTGTGCGCCGGCATTCCAGCCGCGCACGGTGCCGCCAGGGTCCAGCATGAAGATGCCGTAGTCCCGCACGTCCTGCACCAGCAGCCGGAACCGCTCTTCGCTCAGGCGCAGCGCCTCTTCGTGGCTGCGCCGCTCGGTCAGGTCCCGCGTGATCTTGGTGAAGCCGGACAACTCGCCGCTGTCGTCCTTCACGGCCGTGATGATGACGTTGGCCCAGAAGCGGCTGCCGTCCTTGCGCAAGCGCCAGCCTTCGTCTTCGAATCGTCCGAGCGCCGTCGCCTGTTGCAGCTCATATTGCGGCCAGCCGCGAGCGATGGCCTCGGGCTCGTAGAAGATCGAAAAGTGCTGGCCCAGGATGTCGGCGCGGGTGTAGCCCTTGAGTTTTTCCGCGCCGCTGTTCCACGACGTGATCAGGCCCTCGGGGCTGAGGATGAAGATGCCGTAGTCGACGACGGCTTCGATCAGCTGCTGGAACCGGTGTTCGACCGGCGTGTCCGGAGTCACGGGCGTGCGATCAGGCGACATACAGGTGGACGCTGTTGAAGCCTGCAATTATCCCGGCGTGCCGCAGTGGCGCGCCGTCCCCATCGCCGCAATGAGGCGTTGTCCTACACGGACGACTCAAGTGGCAATGCTGCGTCTCCATTGGCCCTCCGGCTGCGACAATCGTTCTGCAACGATTCGCAGGACCTTCGGGTGCACGCCCAGGCCACAGTGGCTGGCGCGACTGACTTCGATGTTTTGCGCCAGGCTCGACTCACGCAACATGCAGCCTTGCCACGCGACGACGCCATCGGTGCGGCTGTAGATTGCAGTGGTGGGCACGGGCGGGTTCTCGCGCAGGCGCTGCTGCAACGCGGGCGTGAGTTTTGCCTTTCCGCCGTTGAGCAACCTGAACACAGCGCCGACGCGGCTGGCCTGGATATCGCCAAAGGGGCTACCCAGGGTGATGACCTGGCGCACGCGCTGCGGCGACCGCTTGGCGAGCTCCCGCGCATAGATGCCGCCCAGGCTCCAGCCGACCAGGCTGACCCGGCGGCCGGCGCGCTGATGCAACTCGTCCAGCCGCGCTTCGAGCCCGCCCAGCCATTCGTCCAGATCGCCGTCAGGGCCGCAATTGATTCCCATGCCCCACTCGCTGGTGGAAAAGCCCGCGCGGTTGAGCACACGGCGAAGTCGCAATGTCGACCAGTCGCCCGTGGCCAGGCCCGGCAGCACGAGAACCGGATGGCCGTCGCCGGTGGGAGCCGGCCCGCTGGCGACGAGCGAGGAAGCGAAATCAAGTGCAGCGCGCCAGGGCTCCAGTGCCATGAGGGCAAGGGACGGCGCCTGGAATCCTGCAGAAGCTGACGATGCTGTTGTCATGGGATGAGCCTAACGACGGCTCACTGCTGCGCTTGCGGGCGCCTCGCCACATCGCGTGTAGGAGAGTGGGTAGGCAGGGCTGCCCAACACACGTGCTCATCCGTGACCCAGGCAGATGCCCAGGCTGCGCGACGGCGACCAGTCGTGCACCAGGATGCTGCCGCCTGACGGATCGTCGCGGCGGCAGATGGCCAGGTCCGTGCAGCCACCCTTGCGCCGGATCGTGAAAAGGCAGAAGTCGCGCGATGCATCGACCCACATGCCCCGTGCCACCGGGGCGCATTCGGACAACAGCACATCGCCCACCTGGATGACGCCATGTCCATCGGAGTCCACCAGCACCGTGTGGCCCCATCCGGCGGCATCGAAGCGATGAACGATCGGCGGCGTCGTTCTAGCCGGTGCGGCAGCGGCCGCCTTCCGCGTCTCGTGCTCATCCTGATCGCGTAGCGCCTGGTCGCGATGACGCGGCTTCGCCTTGAGCCCGAAGACCTGTCGCAACCATGAGGCTTCGCCCTGCGGCCGCCTCGATCGTGCGCGTGCAATTTCGGTGTTGTCCATGTTCTCCCCGCTTTGTTATTGGTAGTTGCGCAGTGTTGTGCGCAGCGGGATTCTGGCAACGCGGCTGACCACTGTCAGCGCGAGCTCTGTGCAAAATTGCCAACGCTGGGTGCTGCTTTGTTCCCGGCTACAACTTCGCGGGCGCGGGTGCGCGGCTGGCGATGAGGTTCATCGCAAGGCCGGCCATGACCAGTGCGGCGGCGGCCAGCTTCCAGCCCGGCAGCGATTCGCCCAACACCCAGGCCGAGGCGCTCATGCCGAACACCGGGACCAGCAGCGCAGTGGGCGCGACGGTTGCCGCGGGATACCTCGCCAGCAGCCAGTTCCATGCGCCAAACCCAAACAGCGTATTGCCGACCGCCTGCCACAGCACCACCGCCCATCCTCCCCAGGTCGCGTGCATGAGTGCCTGCGCCACGGCGGGGCCGCCTTCAAAGATGAGTGACATCGCGATCAGCGGCGGCAAGGAAAACGGGCTGCTCCACACCATGAACGCCAGCGCATCGACGCGCCCCACCGAGCGCACCACCAGGTTGGCCGCGGCCCAGCACACCGCAGCGAGCAGGCACAGCACGAGCCCCGTGGCAGTGACCGAATTGCCGCCGTCAGGCCCCAGCGCATGCCACGCAATGAGGCCGATGCCCGCAAGCGCCAGCATCGTGGCGGGAATCTGCAAACGACGCAGCCGCTCGCCCTTGAGCAGGAGGGCCGCGCCGATCGTGAAGAACACCTGGCTTTGCATCAGCAGCGATGCAAGCCCCGGCGAGATGTCGGAGCGCATCGCCAGGAACAACAGACCGAACTGGCCGGCTCCCAGCAGCACGCCGAACTTCGCCAGCGGCGCCCAACCGACCGCAGGCCGGGGAATGAAAAATATCCACGGAAAGACGCTGAGGGCAAATCGCAATGCGGCCAGCAGGAACGGCGGGAACTGCGCCAGGCCCCACTTGATGACGACGAAATTGGTGCCCCAGACAAAGACGACGGCGATGGCGAGGAACAGGTGGGAGATGCGCATGTGCGGCGATGTTGGCATAACGCGGCGCAGACTGCGCAGCCCCCTCGCTGGCTGTCATGCCGGACTCGATCCGGCATCCACTGCGAAGCAGAGACTGCGCTTGTTCACAGATGGATTGCGGATCGAGTCCGCAATGACAGCCTTCTTTGTCCGTCGACAGGTCTTGCAACTTGTCATGCCGGACTCGATCCGGCATCCACCGCGAAGC
>JAZKFI010000025.1:0-72091 GCA_040386575.1 Pseudomonadota bacterium | reverse complement strand
CGCTGCAGGTCCTTCATGATGTTGAGGACCTGCGCCTGCACGCTCACATCGAGCGCAGAGGTGGGCTCGTCGCACACGAGGAATTCGGGCTCGGTTGCGAGCGCGCGCGCGATCGAGATGCGCTGGCGCTGGCCGCCCGAGAATTGGTGCGGGTACTTCACCATGTCCAGCGGCGACAGGCCCACGGACTTCAACAACTCGCCAACCCGCTCCTTGAGCTCGGCCTCATTGGTGATGATGTTGTGTTCTTTCAAAGGCTCGCCGACGATGTCTTCCACGATCCAGCGAGGGTTCAGGCTCGCGTACGGGTCCTGGAAGATCATCTGGATGCGCCTGCGCAACTGCCGGCCTTCCGGCGTCTTGAATGCTGCGTGCGCGTCCTGGTTGTCGAAAGTGAAGCCGCCGCGCGTAGGCTCGTACAAGCCCACCAGCAGGCGGGCGACCGTGCTCTTGCCGCAGCCGGATTCACCGACGAGCGCGAGCGTCTGGCCCTTCTGGATTTCAAAGCTCACGCCATCGACGGCTCGCAGCAGCTGGCGAGGCTTGCGCTCCAGTACGCGGTTGAGCCACGGGGCGGAAACGTCGAAGGTCTTGGCGAGGTCGCGCGCCTGGACGAGTGGCGCGGTCGTGACTGGCACCGCGCTCATGCTGCAGCTCCGACGCCGGCGCTGGCAGAGCGAATCACCGAACCATGCGCATCGTGCAGCCAGCAAGCCGCACGCGTCGCACCGGCTTCAAGCAGCTCGGGGCGTTCAACGGTGCAGCGGTCGAACACGCGCGGGCAGCGCGGGTTGTAGGCGCAGCCCTTCGGGATGGCAGTCAGGCGCGGCATCGAACCGTCGATCTGGTTGAGACGCTCGCGGTCGATGGTGATGTCGGGGATCGCGGCCATCAGGCCGGATGTGTAGGGGTGCGCGGGCTGGTTGATCACTTCATGCACAGGGCCGATTTCGGCAATGCGACCCGCGTACATCACGGCGACGCGGTCGCAGGTTTCAGCGATCACACCCATGTCGTGCGTGATCAGCATGACGGCTGCGCCGCGCTCCTTGCAGATGCGCTTGAGCAGCTGGATGATCTGCGCCTGTATCGACACATCGAGTGCCGTGGTCGGCTCATCGGCCACGATCAGCTTGGGTTCGGCTGCGAGCGCCAACGCAATCACGACGCGCTGCCGCATGCCGCCGGAGAACTGGTGCGGGTAGTGATCGATGCGCTCGGCAGCTGCGGGGATGCCCGTGTCTTCAAGCAGCCCGATCGCGCGACGCTTGGCTTCCGCATCATTGACGGGCAAGTGCGCCTGTATCGTCTCGGTGAGCTGGCGTCCGATGGTGTACAGCGGATTGAGCGATGTCAGCGGGTCCTGGAAGATCGCGCCGATCTTGCGGCCGCGAATGTGGCGCATCTGGTCGAACGTCATGTTGTCGATGCGCTGGCCTTCCAGCAGCACCTGGCCCGATGCGATGCGCCCCGGCGGCTCCAGCAGGCCGATGATCGCCGCGCCCGTGAGGGACTTGCCAGCGCCGGACTCACCGACCACGCCCAGGATTTCGCCGGGCGCGATGTCGAACGAGATGTCGTCGATGGCGCGCAAGGTGCCGCGCCGGCCGGGGAATTCGACGATGAGGTTTTGTACTTGCAGGAGACTCATTGTTCTTGGGCTCTCAACGAAGTCTCGGATTGAGCGCGTCACGCAGCCAGTCGCCCAGCAGGTTCACCGACAGCGCGATCAGGATCAGCATGACACCGGGGAAAATGGTGATCCACCACTCGCCGGAGAAAAGGTAGTCGTTGCCCACGCGGATCAGCGTGCCAAGCGACGGCGAAGTCGGCGGGACACCGACGCCCAGGAACGACAGCGTTGCTTCCGTGATGATGGCCGACGCCACGTGAATCGTCGCCAGCACCAGCACGGGCCCGGTCACGTTCGGCAAGACATGCTTGACCATGATTCGAAGCGGCGCGACGCCGGTCACTCGCGCGGCCTGCACGTATTCCTTGTTGCGCTCGACCATGGTCGAGCCGCGCACGGTGCGCGCGTACTGCACCCAACCCGTGAGCGTGATCGAGACGATCAGCACGCCGAAGGCAAGTCCTTCGTGCGCATTGGGAAACATGGCACGCCCGACACCTGCGATCAGCAGCGCGACCAGGATGGAGGGAAACGACAGCATCACGTCGCACAGCCGCATGAGGAAGGTATCGATCCATCCCCCGCGAAAACCAGCGAGCAATCCAAGCGACACGCCAATCAGCATCGAGAAGAGTACCGACGCAATGCCGACCACGAGCGAGATGCGCGCACCGTAGATCAGGGCCGACAGGATGTCCCGGCCCTGGTCATCGGTGCCCAGCAAATACTTGCGCGACCCGAGCGCGTCCCATGCGGGCGGAAGCCGCGCATCGGAGAGCACCAGGGTCGTGAGGTCGAACGGGTTATGCGGCGCTACCCAGCCTGCAAAGACCGAGCAGAAGAGGCACACGAAGGCGATGGCGCCTGCCAGCATCGCGACCGGGGAGGTGCGAAAGCTGTAGCCGACATCGCTATCGAACCAGCGGGCAAGGGTCTGTTTCACTTCTTGACGGTGATCCACTTGAAGGGCATGAAGTTGTCCGCGAGCTGGACCAGATCAACCTTCTTGCTCACGCCCCAGGCCAGCGACTGCTGGTGCAGCGGGATGTGGCCGATGTCGTCGCTGTGGATCTTGGACGCACTGCGAATCATCGTGGTGCGCTTGGCCTTGTCGGTCTCGCCCTGCATCGCAAGCGTCAGCTTGTCGAGCTCGGGGTTGCAATAGGCGCCCAGGTTGAACTGGCCGGTGCCCTTGTCGTCGGGGCAGCGGGTCAGGGAATTGAAGGCGTTGTGCGCGTCATAGGTGGTGGGCGTCCAGCCGAGCATGTAGAAGCTCGTGTCGCGGCGCAGGATCTTCGGGAAGTAGGTTCCCTTGGTTTCTGCGGCGAGGTTGATCTTCACGCCGATGCGCGAGAGGTTGGCGGCCACGGCCTGGCAGATGCGCGCGTCGTTGACGTAGCGATCGTTCGGGCAATTCATCGTCACTTCGAAGCCCTGCGGGTAGCCCGCATCGGCCAGCAGCTTCTTGGCACCATCCGGGTCGTACGGCAGGCGCTTGTTCTGGTCGTCGGCAAAGCCGTTGATGCCGGGGCCGAACATGAGCGCCGTCGGCTTGGACGCGCCGCGCATGACCGTCTTCTGGATCGATTCGATGTCGATGCCCTGATACATGGCCTGGCGGACACGCTTGTCCTTGAACGGGTTCTTGCCCTTGACGTTGGAGTACAGCAGCTCGTTACGCGCCTGGTCCATGCCCAGGAAAATCGTGCGCAGTTCGGGGCCGACGATGACCTTCGCGCCGGCCGAAGCGTTGATGCGCTCCACGTCCTGCAGCGGCACCGGCTCCATCACATCGACCTCGCCGGTCAGCAGCGCCGCAACACGCGTTGCATCATTGCCGATCGGCGTGAAGATCACGTCCTGCACGTTGCCGTCGATCTTGCCCCAGTAGCTGCCGTTGCGGGTGAAGGTGCTGCGCACGTTCGGCTGACGCTCACGCAGGCGATACGGGCCGGTGCCGTTGGCACGGAACGACGCGGCGTTCTCAATGCCCTTGCGACGGTCCACGGGACGCGCAGCCTGGTTCTCTTCGCACCACGCCTTGCTCATGATGTAGGTGGTGGACAGCTGGTCCGGCAGGATGGGGAACGGTGCCTTGGTTTCGACATCGACCACGAAGTCGTTGACCTTGCGCACTTCCTTGATTTCGCCGACCACGCCCTTGAAGTCGCCGCCGTCATCGGCAGCGCGCTTGAGCGAGAACACCACGTCGTCAGCAGTGAAGGGCTTGCCGTCATGGAACTTGACGCCCTTGCGCAGTTCGAAGCGCCAGACCGTGGGCGACACGGCTTTCCACGATGTCGCAAGCGCGGGGGTGAGCGCGAGGTCCTTGCCGCGGCCGACCAGCGGCTCATAGACGTTGCCCGTCACCGACAGCTGCAGCGACTCGTTGAGCGAATGCGGGTCCATCGAAAGGGAGTCACCCTGGTTGGCAATGCGCACGGTTTGCGCCTGCGCGCCCGCGGCCAGCAGTGCGAGGGTCGTTGCCGCAGCAATTGCAGTGAGGTGGGACTTGAATTTCATCGATAACTCCTTGTTGCGATGAGGAAAGGTTTGTGAAATCAGTTGATACCGGGCGGCAGCGATTGCTCCACCAGGCTCGCGTGCAGCGCCGAGCCCAGGGGCAGGATGTCGTCGTTGAAATCGTAGCGGGCGTTGTGCAACATGCAGCTGCCTTCGCCACCCTGCCCGATGCGCAGGTAGGCACCCGGCTTGACCTGCAGCATGAACGAAAAATCTTCAGCGCCCATGCTGGGCTCCATGTCGCGCACGACGTGTTCAGCGCCGACCAGCGATTGCGCGACGTCCGCCGCGAACATCGCTTCGGGCGCGGAGTTGATCGTCGCTGGATAGACGCGCTCGTAAGTCACTGTCGCAGTAGCACCGAAGCCGAGCGCGACGGCGCTGCACAGCTCGTTGAGGCGCCGTTCGATCAGCGCCTGCACGTCAGGATTGAACGTGCGGATCGTGCCGACGATGCGCGCCTTGCCCGGGATCACGCTCATGGCATGCAGGTCGCCCGCCTCGATGGCGCACAGACTGACGACGGCGCCGTCGATCGGGCGGACATTGCGCGAGACGATGCTCTGGGCCGCGGTGATGATGTGCGCGGCGACCAGCACCGGATCGACTGCGAGATAGGGATGCGCGCCGTGGCCGCCTCTGCCTGTGATCTCTATCGTCACCTTGTCGGCCGAGGCCATCATCGCGCCATCGTTCGTGCCGATGTAGCCGGGCTTCATGCCGGGCCAGTTGTGCATGGCATAGACCGACTGCACGGGGAAGCGGTCGAACAGGCCATCTTCGATCATTGCCTTCGCGCCTGCAAAACCCTCTTCGCCCGGCTGGAAGATCAGCACGGCGGTGCCATCGAAGTTGCGTGTCTCGGCAAGGTAGCGCGCTGCGCCCACCAGCATGGTGACGTGACCGTCATGGCCGCAGCCGTGCATCATTCCGTTCTTCGCTGACTTCCAGGGCACTTCCTTCTGGTCAGTCATGGTGAGGGCATCCATGTCGGCGCGCACGCCAACCATCGCCCCGCGCGTGTCGGTGCGGCCCTTGATGATTCCCACGACGCCCGTCTTGCCGATACCGGGATGAATCTCATCGACGCCGCAAAGCTTGAGCGCTTCCTGCACGCGCCGCGCCGTGTAGACCTCTTCGAATCCGAGTTCGGGATGCGCGTGCAGATCGCGACGCAGCGCCGTGAGTTCCGGGTGGAACTGCGAGATGTGCGCGAACGGGCGTCCGTTGGCCTGCAGTCGGTGGTGCATGACGGGAGCCAGCATCAATGTCCTCCGGACTTGCCCACGCGCAGACGCGGGTCAACCGCAAAATAAAGCAGGTCTACCACCAGGTTAATCACGACAAAAATCAGCGCGATCAGGCACAGGTAGGCCGCCATGACCGGGATGTCGGCGAACGTCACGGCCTGGATGAAGAGCAGGCCCATGCCTGGCCACTGGAAAACGGTCTCGGTGATGATGGCGAATGCGATCAGGCCACCCAGTTGCAGGCCCGTGATGGTCATCACCGGAACCAGCGTGTTCTTCAGTGCATGGCCGAAGTGGATTGCGCGGTTGGACAAGCCACGTGCGCGTGCGAACTTGATGTAGTCGGTGCGCAGCACTTCGAGCATCTCGGCCCTGACCAATCTCATGATGAGCGTGAGCTGGAAGATCGCCAGCGTGACTGCTGGCAGCACGATGTGATGCCAGCCTTTGGCTTTGAGCAGGCCGGTGGTCCACCAGCCCAGTTGCACGGTTTCGCCCCGTCCGAAGCTTGGGAACCAGCCCAGGTTCACTGCAAAAACGAGGATCAGCAAGATGCCGATCAGGAACGTGGGAAGCGAAACGCCGACCAGCGACAGCGTCATGAAGACCTGGCTGAGGAAGGTGCCCCGGCGCAGCGCCGCATACACGCCCATCGGGATGCCGATCACCAACGCCATCAGCGCAGCAATCATGGCGAGCTCCAGCGTGGCCGGGAAACGCTCGGCGATCAGCCGCGAGACCTTGGCGCCCTGGCGCAGGCTCAGGCCGAACTCGCCTTGCGCAGCATTGAGCAGGAAGTGCCAGAACTGGATGAAGAACGGCTTGTCCAGGCCGAGGTCCGCGCGCAACTCGCGGATCTGCTGGGGCGTTGCGTCCTGCCCCAGCAGGAACACGACGGGGTCGCCCACATACTGGAACAGCAGGAACGCAATGAATGCAACCGCGACCATGACGATCACGGCCTGGATCAGGCGGCGCAGGATAAAGGCGAACATTCAGGGCGAGAGCGAGACTAAGAGCGCTATGCAGAGGCAATCAACGATGCTAGCAGAGCAAGAGCCGCGCCGACCTCCGGGATTTCCTTCAGGCTTAAACAAATATGGGCAGCCGGGGCCGCCCATACCTGACTTGAGACAGTGGTGGTCGATCAGTTCACCTTGATCAGGCGCCAGTCCAGCCGGTTGTCCGCGCGGTGCGTCACTTCGACATTCCTCTTCATCGCCCAGGGAATGATCTGGTTGTGCAGGGGCAGGTGCGACACCGTGTCATTGGACAGCTGCAGGCCCTCGGTCAGGAAGCGATTGCGCACGGGCCGGTCGGTCTCGGACTTGATGCGATCGACCACGATGTCCATGCGGTCATTCTTGTAGCGCCCGACGTTGTAGTTGCCGTCGCCGCCGGTGCCAACGCTGCGGGTGAGCGATTGCAGACTGTAGAGCGCGTCGAATGTGGGAACGCCCCAGCCGAGCATGTAGATGCTCGCTTCGTAGCGCTGGATCATCGGAAAATAGGTGACCAGCGGAAGCGTGCGCAACTTCGCTTTGACGCCCACCTTCGCCCACATCGCAGTGACGGCCTGGCAGATTTCCTCGTCGTTGATGTAGCGATTGTTCGGGCAGGCGAAGTCGACCTCGAAGCCCTGCGGATACCCAGCCTCAGCCAGCAGCTTCCTGGACGCTTCCGGATCGAATGGCAGGCGCTTGTGCACGGCCTCGGTCCAGCCCGCCACCTGCGGCGCGACCAGCGTGCCCGTGGGCTGCGACAGGCCGCGCATGACCACCTTGTTCAGGTTGTCGCTGTCGATCGCCTGGTAAAGCGCGCGACGCACCTTCACATCCTTGAGCGGGTTCTTGCCTTTGACGTTGGAGCCAGGCAGCTCATCGCGGAACTGGTCCATGCCGAAGAAGATCGTGCGATTCTCGACGCCGTCCATCACCTTGAGGTTCGGGCTTGCGCGCAGCCTTGCGAGGTCCTGCGGGCTTGGGTCGAGCACGAAGTCCACTTCGCCGGACAGCAGCGCGGCGATGCGCGTGGCTTCCGACTTGATCGGGGTGTAGATGATCTCGGTGACGTTGCTGGCGTTGCTACCCCAGTAGTTGGGGTTCTTCACCAGGACCAGCTTCTGGTCCGGCTGCCATTCCTTGACCATGTACTGGCCGGTGCCCATGGCATTGCGGTGCGAGAACGTTTCGTCCTTGGTGCGGATATCTTTCGGCTCGACGGACCGGTTCTTCTCGGCCCAGGCCTTGCTCATGATGCGCAGTTCGGTCAGCTGGTTGATCAGCACCGGGTTCGGGCTCTTCATCATGAAGTCAACGGTGTTGTCGTTGACCTTGACCACGCGATCGATGCCCTGGGTGTAGACCGTGTAGTTCGAGGTCTTGGACATCGCACGGTTAATCGAATAGATCACGTCTTCAGCGGTCAGCGGCGAGCCGTCGCTGAACTTCACGCCGGTGCGCAGCGTAAAACGCATCTGGGTCGGGCTGACTTCGCGCCACGCGGTTGCGAGCTGAGGTTCTGCCTTGAATGTCTGGCTGTTGTAGTAGACGAGCGAATCGTAGATGGCAGCGTGAACCCCGTTGCCCAAAGCGTTGTTCTGGGAATGGATATCGAGCGTGGGGATGTCGCTGGCGCTGGACCACTTGAACGGTTTGGCGTGAACGGCAGGTGCCGCCAACGCCGCAACAGCCGCCATGGCGAGCAATGCGTGCGTGAGTTTCATGGAACCCTCTTTGGAGATTTGAACGAACGCAGACTATGCACAGCCGTGCGATACCGGTCAAAAGGGGTTTCCCGAAATCCCCTATTGATTGGCGGGCCGAATGGAGGACTGTCCGACGCGCACCGGCCCGTACCAGGCTTGCACAGTGCTGCGCGTGTTGTCGGTGTCGGTCATGATTCCGATGCCGACCAGCGCGCCGGGGGATTCGCCAAAAGCACGGCGGAAATCAGCAGCGATGTCCCGTTCGTAATCGAGCCACTTGCCAAGCTTGAGCGCCCCGGATTCGACGACGATTTTTCGAATGCGATCAGTGCGCGGACTTGAAAGCACCGTGCCCGGTGCACGCTTGTTGCACCACACGTACATCAAAGTCGCGTAGGGCATTTCTTCGCCGGTGAGCGTTCGGGAGAGTTCGGAAAGCAGCGCGTTGCGCTGGGAGAATTTCGACCGATCGCCTTCGAACGCGAGAACGATGCGAACCGGTGAATCGTCTGCATCGCGCGAGAGCATGTCCGCATCTGCGATCAGTTCGGGGACCTGCCAGGAAAACCGGACATTGCCGAGGTCGCCGGGTTCAACGCGCACCGTCTTGCGCATCATGCTCACCGAGGAATTCGCAGAAACCGCGACGGCCTCTCGTCCATCTTTTCGCGCGTATCCAAACCGGGTTGCCGTCTTGCCAGGGAACTTGAGGTGCTGCCAGCCAGAGCCTGCCGCCGCTGCAGCAGGTAAAGGTGGATTGAACGACGCCTGAGCCCACGGACTGACGTCGATTCGACTGGCATCAGTCTCGATTGGCCCTGTCGCGCAACTTGCGAGCGCTGCGCAGGCCAGCCCCACGAACAAACGACGGCCGACACCCAGCTTCATAGTGAACCCAACTTCCTCATTTGCCTGCGAGATTAACCTGGAGAGAGATTGCGCCAAGAGGGCAATCCCCATAAAAAAAGCCGCCCGAAGGCGGCTTTTCAAGTTTCTTTCCGTTTATCCAGGCTGGCCGTCTGCATGAAGCAGGGCCAGCTGGTCATCAGAATGCGTGACGGATACCGAAGTCGTAACCGCTGGACGAACCGTTGACCGAGGTCACCGAGCCGTTCAGAGCGGAAGCTGCGCCGCCGCTGTTCTTCACACGAGCGTACGTGGTGTACAGAGCCGTGCGCTTGGACAGGTTGTGGACGTAGCCGAGAGCAAGCTTGCGGCTTTGTGGGCTGCCAGCTGCATCGGTGCGATAACGCGAGTAAGCAGCGCGGATTTCGCCAGCGCCGACAGGGAACAGACCGCCGAGCAACCAGCCGCGGCCATCAAGCGCGCCATTCTGGTCGCGCGAGACGTGTGCCATGACCTTGCCAACGCCGAAGTCGTACTGAGCGCCGATGTTGCTCTGACGAACGTCGCCAGCAGCGTAGTCGGTGCGGCTCAGAGCGAGCGCAACGTTCAACGGGCCAGCAGCGTAGCCGAGGCGAACGCCGGTGCCGGTGCCGTCGCCGGAAGTGACGGCGCCGCTGTTGTTCTCACCACGGTAGTGCTGGAGCTGGCCGTAGAAGCCGCCCAGGTTACCCGGCAGGAAGTAGCCGATGCTGTTCGAAGCACGAACGGCGGTCACGCCGGTGATGATCGAATTCAGGGTCTGGGTGGTGCCAACGCCGTTCGTGCCGAACGGATCGAACACGGTCAGGTTCCAGAATTGCGGGGTGTAGTCACGACCCAGACGCAGTTCACCCCAGCCGCCAGCAAGGCTGACCGTGGAACGGCGATTGAACGTGAGGCCTTGGCCGCCAGCGTTTGCAGCAGCTGCGCCGCCGGCTTGGTTGTTCGAGTTGCTGCCAGCGCCAGTGCCGTTGTCATTGGTCAGGCCAGCTTCGAGCCAGAAGGAAGCGGACATGCCGCCGCCGAGGTCTTCAGTACCGCGGAAGCCCAGACGCGAGCTGTTGTAGCCCGAGTTGGTCAGTTGGGTCTTGTTGGACACGGCGCCACGGCCGAATGCCAGGGTCGCGTCAACGATACCGAACAGCGTCACGGACGATTGGGCAGAAGCCGAGCCAGCAGCAGCAGCCAGCACAGCCAGAGCAATCAGGGACTTTTTCATTTGCAAGTTTCTCCAAGGTTAAACAGAGGGCTCCGGTGAAGGGGGTCACGAAATGCAGGCACTTATGTGCTCCCGCCGGATCCCCGGGCCAACCTCCTTTTGGAAGGTTGTCGTTATTGCACCAGACCGGCCTTTCTTCCGCAAAGTATTTAGGGCCTGCGATGCCGTTTCGTTGCACGTGGACAACACAACCTGCCTGGCAAGTGGAACGTACGCAACACCTCTCAAATTTCTTTCGGATTACGAAATAAGGCCTCCCCTGTTCCGGGGGTTGCGGCCAGGTCGGTTGCGTCAGCCGCCAATGAACCGGCGCCAGCCGAAGGCCGCGTAAACTGCGCCAATGGATTCACTTATCGGCGCGGCCGACAGCGCCTTGCGAACCTTGTTCGCCAAACCGCGTGCGTTGCGAGCATGCCCGGTAGTTGCCGGAGACGAAACGCATCTCACAAGCCGCGAACAGCGACTGTCTGGCGCACTGATGCGAGTCAACCACGTGGGCGAAGTCTGCGCGCAGGCGCTGTACACGGCGCAGGCACTGTCCACGTCCGATCCCGTGCTGAAAAAACAGCTGGAAGCAGCCGCCCAGGAAGAGACGGATCATCTGGCCTGGACTGCGGAGCGGCTCCAGGAACTGGGCGACCGCCCGTCCCTGCTAAACCCACTCTGGTATGCCGGCGCCTTCACGCTGGGCCTGGTGGCAGGCCGTTTGGGCGACCGCCGCAGTCTCGGCTTTGTCGTGGAGACCGAGCGGCAGGTCGAGCGGCACCTGCAGAGCCACCTCGAACGCCTTCCGGCTGGGGATCACGCATCCCGGGCTATCGTCGCCCAGATGAAGGTTGACGAGGCTGCCCACGCGCAGCAAGCCCTGACTGCAGGCGCAGTGGAATTGCCTGCGTCGGCCAAGACATTGATGGGGGCAGCCGCGCGGGTCATGACCACCACCGCGCATTTCATCTGACACCTGCCCGGTGTATCGCCAGGCAGCGTTGTTCAGGCCTCGTGCACTTCGAAGCTCGTTGTCACTTCAGCCGTGTGCGCGAGCATCGCCGTCGCTGAGCAATACTTGTGATGGCTGAGTTCGACTGCACGCGCAACAGCATCCCCAGGAATGGACTTGCCGGTCACTGTGAAGTGCATGTGGATCTTCGTAAAGACCTTGGGGTCCACTGCAGCGCGCTCTGAAGTCAGCTTGACAGTACAGCCTCGCACATCGTGGCGGCCCCGCTTGAGAATGAGCACGACGTCATAGGCCGTGCATCCACCCGTGCCTGCAAGCACTGTTTCCATCGGTCGGGCAGCGAGGTTTTGCCCACCGTTCTCCGGTCGCACCGCATCGGGCGCACCATCCATGAGCAATACATGCCCGCTTCCGGTCTCGGCAAGAAATCCCATGCCCGATTTCGCGCCTGTCGCACCAGTCCAGCTCACTGTGCATTCCATCTTTTTGTTCCTGTCGCTTGAATGAAACGGCCGGTGCTGCATTGCAGCAAAACCCGGGCTATACTGGTTTCGCAGCATAACGATTTTGTTGTGCCACCGTTGCGGCTGCACCTGTGCGTATCGCCGCAACCTCGCAAGTTGTCTCCTCCACCTTCCCTGGTGGATTTAGCCCCCGGTACGCAAGGACCGGGGGCTTTTTTCTTGGCTCTCCACGCACCGCCGTATCATCTTTGCCTCCATGAAGAAGCACCTCGCCCCGGCTGATTACCTCAAGAAAATCCTCACAGCCAAGGTCTACGACGTTGCCGTCGAGTCAGCCCTGGAGCCTGCCAAGGCGCTGGGCCGACGCCTGCACAACAAGGTGCTTCTCAAGCGCGAGGACCAGCAGGCCGTGTTCAGCTTCAAGCTGCGCGGCGCGTACAACAAGATGGCGCAACTGAGCGCAGAGCAACTCAAGCGCGGTGTCATCTGCGCATCCGCGGGCAACCACGCGCAGGGCGTCGCCATGTCAGCCCACCGCCTGGGCTCGCGAGCGGTGATCGTCATGCCAACGACGACACCCCAACTCAAGATCGACGGGGTGAAAACGCTAGGCGGTGAAGTCGTCCTGCACGGAGACAGCTATTCCGACGCCTATCACCATGCAGTGGAGCTCGAAAAGGCGCAGGGCCTGACCTTTGTGCATCCGTTTGACGACCCTGATGTGATCGCGGGCCAGGGCACCATCGCGATGGAAATCCTGCGTCAGCACCAGGGCCCGCTCGACGCGGTGTTCGTCGCGATCGGCGGCGGCGGTCTCATCTCGGGTGTGGCCAACTACATCAAGGCCGTTCGCCCCGAGATCAAGGTGATCGGCGTCCAGATGAACGACTCCGACGCAATGATGCAGTCGGTCGCTGCCAAAAAGCGCGTGACACTGCAGGATGTCGGCCTCTTCTCGGACGGGACCGCCGTCAAGCTGGTCGGCGAGGAAACGTTTCGCATCGCCCGCGATCTCGTCGACGAATACATCACGGTGGACACCGACGCCGTGTGCGCCGCCATCAAGGACATCTTCATCGACACCCGAAGCATCGTCGAGCCTGCAGGCGCCCTTGCAGTCGCGGCGATCAAGCAGTACGTGGCAACCAATAAGACACGCGGTGAAACCTACGCGGCGATCCTGTGCGGCGCCAACATGAACTTCGACCGCTTGCGCTTCGTTGCGGAGCGGGCAGAAGTTGGCGAAGAGCGCGAAGCCCTTTTCGCCGTGACCATTCCTGAGGAGCGCGGCAGCTTCAGGCGCTTTTGCGAGGTCATAGGCGAACTGCCTGGGGGGCCCCGAAACGTCACGGAGTTCAACTACCGGATCAGCGGATCGGCGCAGGCCCATGTGTTCGTCGGCCTCACGACGCACGGCAAGGGCGAATCGTCACGCATCGCCGCCAACTTCGGCCGCCATGGCTTCGAGGCGCTGGACCTCACCCATGATGAACTGGCCAAGGAGCACATCCGCCACATGGTCGGCGGGCACTCATCGCTGGCGCAGGACGAGCGGCTGCTGCGTTTTGTATTCCCCGAGCGCCCCGGTGCGCTGATGAAGTTCCTGTCGCATATGCGCCCCGGCTGGAACATCACGCTTTTTCACTACCGCAACCAGGGCGCCGACTACGGACGCATTCTTGTCGGCCTCCAGGTTCCCAAAACTGACAACAAGGCGTTCACGGCCTTCCTGGACACTGTGGGCTATCCCTCTGTCGAGGAAACCGACAATCCGGTGTACCGCTTGTTTCTGAAGTCCTAATCAGTTTGTAGGGCCCCCGCTGCCGTTACCAATTGCAACGTCTGCAAGTGTTCGGTAGCATGCAGGCCTCGAACCAGGACGAAGACCATGAAGTACTTTTACGTGATTTTGCTGAGTGCATTTTTGGCCGCTTGCGGCGGCGGCGGCGGGGATAACGCGCCTGTCGATGAATTGGCCGCCAACCCGGCGCTGCTGAACTCGAACAACCAGACTGTGCGGATGGACCGCACCGGCACCTACTCGATGGAAGTCACCGGCGCCAACAACGTCGTCACCATCGCGACGAAAAACAAGCTCACGCGCCTCACGCTCACCGGAACCCTCAACCGCCTGGTTGTGGAGACACTGGCCGAGATCGGCATCATCGACGTGCCCGGCGCAAACAACACCGTGGTGCTCCAGAACAACGTGATCGTCAACGACCTGCGCGTCACCGGCGCCAATTCGGTTGTGACCATCGGCGCCGCAACGCGCGTTGACCGCCTCCTGGTCTCGGGCAGCAACACCATTGTGACCATCGAAGCCCTGACTTCCACGGTTCCGGCAATCACCCTGTCGGGCAGCAATATCACCGTGCGCATGCCGATCGGCTTCAAGGCGACGACGACCATCACGAACACCGGTTCGAACAATCTCATCGTCGAGTATTGACGCGCTGGTTACGATGCGCAGGTGAAATACCTGAGCCCCTACCTCGCCGCCGTCCACCACTTCACAGGCCTGCCCATTGCTGCCGGCCTGAAGCATTCGGCAGGGCTGGATGGTGATCTGCCCCAGGCCCGGGCAGAACACTACCCCGGGGTCGGGTGGCTCGTGGGACTGGCCGCCTGCGTCGTGTTTGCGGTATTTGGCGTCCTGCTCCACGCAAGCGCAGTCACGCCGTTGGTCGCAGCACTGGCGTGCCTCGCGGCCACGATGGCCATCACCCACACCCTGCACGAGCACGCGTGGGCCAGCCTGTTTGATGACGGCCAGCCAGGACCACCGACACGGCCGATGCTGGCGCTGGTCATGGGGGTCATCGCCCGCCTCGCATTGCTTGCCGTTTTGGCGGCGCATTCGCCTGCTGCGGTACTGGCGGCCCTGTTTGCAGGGCATGTGGTCTCGCGCTTTTGGCCGCTCGCCCTTCTTCGGACACTCCCGTGGTCAACAGCCGATGCAGCAAACGATCAATCGGCACTGAACAATGGCATCGACAACCGGGCGCTCGCAATTGCCGTGGCCTGGTGCCTCGTTCCGATCGGGCTGGTGCTCTGGGCGCAAGGACCTGCATTTGCAATTGCGGGTGTGCTCATGAGCGGGCTGGCCATGCTCGGCCTGCGGGAATGGGTGTCCAGGCGGGGACGGGGGCTCGATCGAACCAGCTTCTTTGCCAGCCAGCTGGTCTGCGAGATCGGCTTTTATGTCGGCGCGGCAGCCGGGCTGCGTTAGCCGCGTCAACGACGCAGCGGCAGCTCCAGCGTCACAAGAACCGGGCCATCGACGCGCGCCGCCAGCTCGGCCTTGCGCTTGTCCACAAACTTGAGCACCACGCCGTCGTCCACCGTTGCCCCGATCCGAAACGGCCGGGCCGGTTTTCCGTCTACCGCAATCAAAGCGGCGCCTTCGTTACCTGGGCTGGCCACAACGCCGAGCAACGCAAAACGACTGGCCATACTGGCCACGGGCGCGGCCGTGGCGAATACGGGGGCCGACCCCAACAGCCGAGCTACGGCAACCGGGTCGGCTGGCGGTGTCGTACGGACAACCGGGGCAACTGGGACTGGCGCGGGGCGTGCCGACAGCTTCAGCCCCCAGTAAACAGCCGTCGCCGCGACCAGGCCCCAAACGGCGAAGGTCGAGACCGCGACGGTCCATCTGCTGTGCATATTGCTCACCATGCGGCGATTATCATTGAAGCGAATCGACCCACACCCATGAAGCATTACCCCACCAAACTCCTGCGCCTGCGCGCCGCCGGTTTCACCCTGATCGAGCTGATGGTCGTCCTGGTGATCATCGGTGTGCTCGCTGCCCTCATCGTGCCCAACGTGCTGGACCGCGCCGACGACGCACGCTCCACCGCAGCGCGCACCGATGTCAACAACGTCATGCAGGCCCTCAAGCTGTATCGCCTGGACAACCAGCGCTATCCCACCAGCGAACAGGGCCTGGAGGCGCTCGTCAACAAGCCCACGGTAGGCCCGGCCGCACCCAACTGGCGCCGGTACCTGGAAAAGCTGCCCAGCGACCCGTGGGGCCGCCCGTACCAGTACCTCAACCCTGGCATCAAGGGCGAGATCGACGTGATGTCCTTCGGCGCCGACGGCCAATCCGGCGGCGAGGGCAAGAATGCGGACGTCGGCTCCTGGCAATAGCCACGTTCACCGGCAGGGTTTCACCTTGCTGGAAATGCTCATCGTCATCGCCATCGTTGCGATTGCAAGCGCTGGCGTGAGCTTCGCGATCCGCGACTCCCAATCGACCCAGCTCGAACGCGAGGCGCAGCGGCTGGCGGCCCTGCTCGAATCCGGACGCGCCCAATCGCGCAGCAGCGGCGTGCCGGTGCGGTGGTACGCGGTGGATGGCGGTTTTCGGTTCGACGGCGTGCCGCCCAAGACAATGCCTGACACCTGGCTCGTGGAGACCACGCACGTGCGCGGAACCGCCACGTTGATCCTGGGCCCCGAGCCCATCATCGGCCAACAGTCGGTGACGCTTGGCTCCAGCGCAGCGCCGGACCGCAGCCTGCGCATTGCGACCGATGGCCTGCGCCCGTTCGTCGTCAGCGCCGATGCGGCGCCCTGAACCCCGATGAAGCGTAGCACCGGCTTCACGCTGATCGAAATCCTGGTGGCACTCGCCATCGTTGCGATCGCGCTGGCGGCCGGGCTGCAGTCAACCACTGCGCTCACCAATAACGCCATGCGGCAATCGAGCGTGCTGCTTGCACACATCTGCGCGGAAAACGAGCTGGTCAAGACGCGCCTGGCACGCCAGATGCCCGACATCGGCGAATCGACCATGACCTGCGAGCAGGCCAATCGCACCTTCGGGGTGACGATCTCGGTCCTGCCGACGCCCAACCCGAGTTTTCGCCGCGTCGATGCCCAGGTCTTCGACGACGACGAAAGCAAGTCGCCGGTGCTGCGTCTTTCAACCGTGGTCGGACGGTACTGATGCGCCAGCGCGGATTCACACTGGTCGAGTTGCTCGTGGCGCTCTTCGCCATGGCGCTGCTGGCCGTCATGAGCTGGCGCGGCCTGGACGGCATGGCACGTGCGCAGGAACAGACCGAGTCCCGCTCCGCCGACGTACTCACCCTGCAGGTGGGCCTGGCGCAATGGGCGGCAGACCTGGACGCACTGATCGAAGTCCCGCAAGCCCCGGCGCTCGAATGGAATGGCCGCGTGCTGCGCCTCACGCGGCGCGGAACCACCTCGGTCGTCGATGGCGTGTTGGTGGTGGGCTGGACCCGGCGCGTGGTCAATGGCAACGGCACCTGGCTGCGCTGGCAGTCGCCACAGGTCACGACGCGCGGTGAACTCCAGGAAGCATGGCTCAAGGCCGACCAGTGGTCGCAAAACCCCGCGAGCGACGACATCGCGCGCGAAGTCGCGGTGACCCCGCTGCAGGACTGGCAGATCTTTTTCTTCCGCGAAAACGCGTGGACCAATCCGCAGTCGAGCGCAGCGACCACCCAGCCGCCTGGCATGGCTCTGGCGCCTTCGCCCGCCACGCCGGTCGCAGCTGTCCCCGATGCCGTGCGGCTGGTCGTGACCCTGCCGCAGGGCCAGGCCCTGAGCGGCACCATCACGCGCGACTGGGTCCGGCCCACACTGGGAAGGCCCCAGCCGTGATGCGCCGAGCCCCACTGCGATCTTCGCTTGCACAACGCGGCGCGGCCCTCCTGATGGCCATGCTGACGGTCGCTCTGGTTGCCACATTCGCCACGGCCGCCCTCTGGCAACAATGGCGCGGTGTCGAAGTCGAAACGGCCGAGCGCGCGCGCGTTCAATCGACCTGGATCCTCACGGGCGCGCTGGACTGGGCGCGCCTGCTGCTGCGCGAGGATGCGCGACCCAACGGAAGCAAGGTGGACCACCTCGCCGAGCCATGGGCCGTGCCGCTGCAGGAAGCGCGCCTGTCGAGTTTTCTCGCAGCCGACAAGAACAACACAGCGGACACCGGCCCCGAGGTGATGGAAGCCTTTCTCTCCGGCCAGATCATCGACCAGCAATCACTGCTGAATGTGAACAACCTGATCCTGGGCGCAAAAGTCTCCGTTCCAGACCTCGAAAGCTTCGTGCGCCTCTTCGAACTGCTGGGCCTGCAGCGCGCCGAACTGGACAAGATGGCGGAGAACCTGCGCTTTGCCACGGATGCAGGCGAGAACAATCGCACCGCCATTCCGCAAGCGCCCATCAAGCCGCAAAGGATCGAGCAGCTCGTCTGGCTCGGCCTCTCTCCGGCAACGATTTCGACGCTCCAGCCCTACGTTACGCTGCTGCCGGGTCATGTTCCAGTCAACCTCAACACCGCGAGCGCCGAGGTGATTTACGCGGTGTCGCCGCGCCTGTCGATGGCCGAAGCGCAGCAACTCGTCTCCGCCCGCGAACAGGCGCACTTCAAAACCGTGTCTGCCGCAGCCGACCTGCTCGGCGGCCCGGAGAAGCTTCCTGACAGCGAAACGGTCGATGTGAAAACCCAGTTCTTCGAGGTGCGCTCTCGCCTTCGACTGGAAAACCTGGTGGTGGAAGAGCGGGCTGTGCTGCAGCGTCCGCCCAACACCTTCGAGGTCAGTGTGATCCTGCGCGAACGCGGCATAGCGGACCCCACTGCGCTCTCACAACTGGCGCTCAAACGCTGACGCGCGCCTGGGCGACCCCGACCTTCCTACAATCTGACCCACCCATGAGCGCCCTCGTCGTCTTTCTTCCCACGCATCCGGTCACGGCATCCACCGAATTCGATTTCGCGGTGACCACCGATGGCACCACGGTTTCGGATCACGGCACCGCCGCAGCGCCGCTGTTGCCGTCCGCCACGCGTGCCGGCATCGAGGTGGTCGCCCTGGTGCCCGCGTCCATGCTGTCATGGCATCGGGTGGACCTGCCCAAAGGCGTGACCGCTGCGCCCCAGCGCCTGCGCGCCGTCCTGGAGGGCCTGCTCGAAGACCAGCTGCTCGACGAGCCCGAAGCCTTGCACTTTGCCTTGCAGCCGCAAACGCGCGGCGCAGGGCCCCAGTGGGTCGCCACCTGCGACAGGGCGTGGCTGCGCTCGGCCGTTCATGCCCTCGAAACCGCAGGCCGTCCGGCCACGCGCATCGTTCCGGAATTCGCCCCTGAAGGCGAGCCGGCGCTCTACGCGCTGGGCGACCCCGAGCAGCCCATGCTCGTCGTCGCAGGGGACGAGGGCGTCACAACCTTGCCGCTGTCGTCGCAGGCGCTGGGCCTCTTGCCGTCGCTGCCCGAAGGCACGCCCTGCATCGCCGAGCCCGCGGTTGCCGCCATCGCCGAACAGGTCCTGCAGCGCCAGCCGGTGCTGCGCCATCCGGCCGAACGCTGGCTGCAATCGGCGCGTTCGTCCTGGGACCTTGCGCAGCTCGAGTTTTCCAGCTCAGGGCGCGCACGCGCGATCAAGAAGCTGGGCACCGCCTGGGCTGACCTGCTGGCAGCGCCGCAATGGAAGCCGGCACGCTGGGGCGCGGTTCTCGTCGTGGTCATCAACCTGATCGGCCTGAACGCATGGGCCTGGCGGGAGCGCTCTGCCCTTGACGACAAACGGGTTGCGATACGCACCACCCTCACATCGACTTTTCCGCAAGTCAAGACCGTGGTCGACGCGCCGATCCAGATGGAACGCGAAGTGGCGACACTTCGCCAGGCGACCGGCGCCACCTCGGGCAGCGACCTGGAAGCCATGCTCGGGCTGCTCAGCACGGCAGTGCCCGCACAGACCACGTTGACGGGCCTCGAATTCGCCAACGGCGAGCTGCGCGCAAAGGGATTGGCCATCGCGGGTGGCGACGCAGCCAACATCGTGGCCAACCTCAAGAGCCAGGGCTACAACGCAGCCATGCAAGGCGAAACACTGGTGATGAGCCTGGGAGCCGCGCGATGAACACGATGGGCAAGACCGAATTCATCCGCCAACGCTGGGCCGCCTTCGCGCCGCGCGAACAATTCCTGGTCGGCTCGGCCATCGTCATCGTCGCCGCGGCCCTGTTCTGGCTGGTTGCCATCGGCCCTGCATTGGCAACGCTGCGTAGCGCCGAAGTGCAGCGCCGCACGCTCGATGCGCAGCTGCAGACGATGCGCGGATTGCAGGCGCAGGCCCAGGCCATGCAGGCCCAGCCCAGGCAAAGCTACGACGAGGCATCGCGCCTGCTGGAGTTGTCGGTGCGCCAGCAGCTGGGCACCTCGGCCCGCATGCAGATCCAGGGCGAGCGGGTCACGCTGACGCTCACAGGCACCTCGCCGGACGCGCTGGCCAAATGGCTGACGCAGGCGCGCGTCAACGCACGAGCACTGCCCAACGAGGCCCGACTCAACCGCAACGCTGCCGGCCAGTGGGAGGGCACGCTGGTGGTGACCCTGCCGCCGCGCTGAGCCGCTCGCGCCCCGGAGCCGCCGTGCCGCGCGCCGCATTCTATCTAGCGCCCCGTTCTTCCTGGGGCTGGGCCGCCGGCGGGGCCGCGCTGGGACTGGTGTTCGCCTTGCTCTGGTTCGCGCCTGCCCGCTGGCTTGCGGGCGCGGTGGAAAGCGCCACCGAAGGGCGCGTCGTGCTCAGCGATCCGCGCGGCACGGTCTGGACCGGGTCGGCGCAGCTGATCCTCACCGGTGGCGCCGGAAGCACCGATGCACTGGCGCTGCCAACGCGGCTCGACTGGCGGCTGGCCCCCCGATGGAACGGCATTGCTGCGCGGCTCGAATCGGCCTGTTGCACGACCGCCCCGCTGGTATTGCGTGTAGCCCCTCGCTGGGGCGGCCTGCGGATCGCGGTGGAAGACGGCGGCGCGCAGCTGCCCGCGGCCTTGCTGGCAGGTCTGGGCACACCCTGGAATACGTTACAGCTGGAAGGAGAACTGCAGCTGGCCACGCAGGGGCTTTCAGTAGAATGGATCGAAGGCCGCCTGTCCATTGCGGGACGGGCCGAACTCAGGGCGCAGCGGCTGTCGTCGCGCCTGTCCACCTTGAGGCCCATGGGCAGCTATCGCATCACCATCCTGGGCGGCGACACGCCGGCCCTGACCCTTGAAACCCTGGAAGGCGCGTTGCAGCTGACCGGGGCCGGCCAATGGGTCGGTTCGAGGCTGCGATTCACCGGCACCGCCAGCGCAGCGCCAGATCGCGAAGATGCCCTGGCCAACCTGCTGAACATCATCGGACGGCGCACGGGCGCGCGATCCATCATCACCTTGGGATGACATGAATCAACGACTGGCTCTACTGACCTTGGCCCTCGCGATGGCGATCGGCGTCCCCGGCTTCGCCCAGGCGCAACGCTCGCGCGAACCGGTCACACTCAATTTCGTCAATGCCGAGATCGAGGCGGTGGCGCGCACCATGGCAGCGATCACCGGCCGCAACATCGTGGTCGATCCACGCGTGAAGGGCACGATCAACCTGTCGACCGATCGTCCGGTTGCGCCTGCTGTCGCCTACAACCAGTTCCTGGCCGCTGTCAGGCTGTCTGGCTTCACGATCGTCGAATCGGGCGGCCTGCTCAAGCTCGTGCCTGAAGCCGACGCCAAGCTGCAAGGCGGCGCGGTATCCACCGGACCGGTCGCCGGCAACCAGATCGTCACGCAGATCTTTCGCCTGAACTACGAGCCTGCGGCCAATCTGGTGCCCATCCTGCGGCCGCTCATCAGCCCCAACAACACGATCAACGTGAACCCCGGCAACAACTCGCTGGTCATCACCGATTACGCGGATAACCTGCAGCGAATCGGCCGCATCATCGGCGCGCTCGATGTGTCGAACGCGACCGATGTCGAAGTGCTGCCGCTGCGCCACCAGCTCGCGCCCGATCTCGCGCCCGTCGTTCAACGCCTGGTCGATTCCGGTAGCGCGGGGACCGCAGTCGCGTCGGCGCCTGGACAAGCAGACACCTCGTTTCGCACGACGGTGATCGCCGAGGTCCGCAGCAATTCGCTGCTGGTACGCGCGTCCAATCCGGCGCGGTTGAACCTGGTGCGCTCGCTCGTGCAAAAGCTCGACCAGCCCGGTTCGCAGAGTCCGACCGGCAACATCTACGTCGTCTACCTGAAAAACGCCGAAGCAGCCAAGCTCGCCGTCACACTGCGCGCCGCGCTCGCTGCAACAGGCACGTCCGCGGCGACGGCCGGTGGTGGCGCAGTCACGACAACCATCGCGGCCGGTGCACAAGGCAGCCCCGCCACGGCGCCGGTCGCCGCCTCTGCGCAGCCTTCGACCGGCGGCCAGATCCAGGCCGACCCCGCCACTAATTCCCTCATCATCACCGCCGCCGAGCCGCAGTACCGCCAGATTCGCGCGGTGATCGACAGGCTCGATGCCAGGCGTGCGCAGGTATTCGTCGAAAGCCTGATCGCGGAAGTCAACGCCGACAAGGCAGCCGAGTTCGGCATCCAGTGGCAGAACGTCTTCGGCTCGCAAAACAGCAGCAAGCTCGGCGTGCTGGGCACCAACTTCTCGATCGGCGGACAGAACATCATCTCGCTGCAGCAAGGCGCCGCGTCCGGTTCGGTCGCGCCTTCGGCGGGCATCAATTTCGGCGTGCTGCGCAACGTCAACGGCGCGTTCGTTCTCGCCACGCTCGCGCGTTTCCTGGAAAGCAATGGCGACGGCAACATCCTGTCCACGCCGACGCTGCTCACGCTGGACAACGAAGAAGCCAAGATCGTCATCGGCCAGAACGTGCCGTTCGTCACGGGCCAGTACACCAACTCCAACAGCGGCTCGAGCGGCAGCGTCAACCCGTTCCAGACCATCGAGCGCAAGGACGTCGGCCTGACGCTTCGCGTGAAGCCGCAGATCAGCGAAAACGGCACAGTGCGCCTGCAGATCTTCCAGGAAGTCTCCAGCGTGCAGGCCTCATCGATCAACTCGGCCACCGGCCTCATCACCAACAAGCGCTCGATCGAATCGGCCATCCTGGTGGACGATGGCGCCATCGTCGTGCTCGGCGGCCTGCTGCAGGACGAGTATTCCGGCAACCAGGAAAAAGTGCCTGTGCTGGGCGATGTGCCGGGCATCGGCAACCTGTTCAAGTCCGAAGTGCGCAGCCGCAAGAAGACCAACCTGATGGTGTTCCTGCGACCTGTCGTGGTTCGTGATGCGGCCGCAAGCGATGCGCTCTCGCTGGACCGCTACGACATGATGCGCGGCAAGCAGGAAGACGCGCAGCCGCGGTCCAGCGTGGCCGTGCCGATCAATGAAGCCCCAGCCCTGCCGCCACTGCAGCGAATTCCCGCCCCCGTGCCACCGGGCAGCGGGCCGGCCCTGCCGCCCATCGGAAGGTAAGGCGTGCGGTATCCGCTTCCTTATGCGTTCGCGCGCGGTCACCAGTTGCTGCTGGAAGACGACGGGCAATCGCTGACGCTCTGGCATCCCGCAGCACCGGCCTCGGCCGCGCTGACCGAAGTGATCCGCAAGTACGGCGTTCGCGCACTGCATCCGCTCGACAGCAGCGCCCTGGCGCAACGCATCAGCGCCGCCTATGCGCAAGGCGAGTCGAGCGCGGCCACGGTGGTGAGCGAAGTGCAAAACGACGCCGACCTCTCGCGCATGATGCAGGAGCTTCCGGCAGTCGAAGACCTGCTCGAGACCAGCGACGACGCACCCATCATCCGCATGCTCAATGCGCTGCTGACGCAGGCAGCGCGCGACGGCGCGAGCGACATTCACATCGAGCCTTACGAGCGGCACTCGTCCGTGCGCTTTCGGGTGGACGGCACGCTGCGAGAAGTCGTGCAGCCCAATCGCGCATTGCACGCCGCCCTGATCTCGCGCCTGAAAATCATGGCCGAACTCGACATCGCAGAAAAGCGCCTGCCGCAGGACGGCCGCATTTCGCTGCGCATCGGCACACGCGCGGTCGATGTTCGTGTTTCCACGTTGCCCAGCGCACACGGTGAACGCGCGGTGCTGCGCCTGCTGGACAAGAGCGAATCCAAGCTGAGCCTTGAATCGGTGGGCATGACCGGCGACACGCTCACGCGGTTTCTCGAACTGATCGCGCAGCCGCACGGAATCATCCTGGTCACCGGTCCCACCGGCTCCGGCAAGACGACCACGCTGTACGCCGCGCTCGGCCGTCTCGACGCAGGCAGCAGCAACATCATGACGGTCGAAGACCCGATCGAATACGAGCTGCCCGGCATCGGCCAGACGCAGGTCAACGCGAAGATCGACCTCGACTTTGCCAAGGCGCTGCGGGCCATCCTGCGGCAGGACCCGGACATCATCATGATCGGTGAGATCCGCGACTACGAGACCGCACAGATCGCCATCCAGGCGTCACTGACAGGCCACCTCGTGCTGGCAACGCTGCACACCAACGATGCGGCCAGCGCCGTGAACCGGTTGATCGACATGGGCGTCGAGCCCTTCCTTTTGAGCTCTTCGCTGCTGGGCGTGCTCGCCCAGCGACTCGTGCGCAAACTCTGTGTCCACTGCCGCGCGCAGGGAGAATCCGCATGGCAGCCGCGCGGCTGTGCGGAGTGCGGTCAGACCGGCTACCAGGGACGCACCGGCGTGTTCGAACTCATGATCGCCAATGATGCGATCCGCGCGCAGATCCACAACCGCGCCGCGGAAGCCGACATCCGTGCTGCGGCGTTGACCGCTGGCATGAAGCTCATGCGCGAAGACGGCGAGCGACTGGTGCGCGAAGGCGTGACGTCGCGCGAAGAGCTGGTCCGCGTGACGCGCGAGTAAATGACTGACGCGCGAGTGAATAACTGACGCGCCAGTGAATCGGCTACCGGGCGACCCGCTCCGGCATTCCAGGCTTTCCCGGCAGCTCCACCGGCACCACAGGACGGCCCGTGTCGTCTTCTGGCGGAGGCACGTTCGGCTTGGGGTCACCCGGCTGCGGATCGGGATTGCCGATGGGGGGAATCGACTCCGGTGCGGGCACATCCGGGTCGCTGGCTCGTAACTGCTGGCTCATGACTTTCTCCTTGAAGTCAATACTAATCGCGCGCCGTGGAGAAACTGGCTTCTTTCCCTTACACCGGTTGCACCCAAAGCCCCACGCGCTACCGATGAGCTCGCGCTTAAGGTGAACTCACCTGAAGTCGTACGGCAAGACCTGTCGCTCGCAAATCTCATGCACTCACCGTCAATTGCCGCCCTTCAGCAGGCAGGCGGGAACCGGATACTCATATGCCCAGCTACAGTTTTGGCACCCCCCCCTTTACCACCACGACCTTCACTTCGCCCTTTGCCGGCACCGATGACGGAATCACCGCACAGGGCAACAAGGACTTCACCATCAATGGCAACGGCGGCAACGACAAGGTCGTGAGCGGTGGTGGCAATGACACCATCACCACCACTTCCGGCAATGACCTGATCAGGGCCGGCGATGGCAACAACACAGTCAATGCAGGCGACGGGACCAACATCGTCAAGTCCGGCACCGGCAACGACACGATCACCACGGGCTCGGGCGTCGACGAGATCGAAGCCGGCGACGGCAACAACACGGTCGATGCGGGTGACGGCACCAACACCGTAACCACCGGCGCAGGCAACGACACGATCACCACCGGCGCAGGCCAGGACCTGATCAAGGCCGGCAGCGGCGACGACATCATCACCGCAGGCGCTGGCGCCGACCGCATCACCGCCGGAGATGGCGACGACAGCGTGAACGCGGGCGAAGGCGACGACTGGATCAACGCCGGCGGCGGCACCGACTCGCTGATCGGCGGCGGCGGCCACGACACGTTTGCGTACCGCTCATTGGCCGACGCCGTCAGCGGCGCCGACACGATCTCCGACTTCAATACGTCCAACCCTGGCCTCGAAGGCGAAGGCGACATCCTGCACCTCAGCCGCCTGGTCAACGACTTCGCCAACGCACCCAGCGGAACCACCCTGGCGAAGCTGGTGGCGAGCGGTCACCTGAGTTTCAGCGGCGACAGCGAAACCACCGTCATCAGCTTCGACAGCAACGGCAACTCGGCCGGCGGCTCGATCGGCACGCTGGTGACTTTGGTCGGCGTTGCATTCACCACCGAAGGCGATGCGGTGATGGCGTTCAACGACAACGTGCTCATCTAAACGGGTTCACTCGCCTTCCGGGGGCGGAGGTGGAATATCTTCGTCTTCGGGGACTTTGGACTCCGGCACCCGCGCAGCCGCAGCAGAAGCGAAAGCAGCGGCAGGCAGGGCCTCCTGCTGCTCCCGCTGTTGCAGTTCGAGAAGCCGCCTGTCGTCTTCAATGGCATGCGCAGAAATGCCCAGCCGAGTCAACGCGGGTTGCAGCGCCACGGCGTCCAGCTCCGCCCAGTTGACGCCAGATTCGGCGCGCGCCGCGTTCAGCCACGTCGCCAGCGTCACCAGCGACCTGCGCACCATCAGGTGTTTTCCGCTGAGCGGCTCTCCAAGTCGGGTGTGCTGCGCCTGGTAGGCCTTGAGTTGCTGCGCAAGCCTGACCACTGCCTGCGCGCCTTCTCCCCTGAAGGCGTTCACCGGCCTGACAGCGCCCATGAATTCCCGCGCTGCCGACATGAACTGATCAGCTTCAGCCCGCGCGTCGATTTCGCTCTGGGCAATGACCGCGATCCTGGGACCGACCTGATGCTGCTCGACCAGGCCACGCAACGCATGGTCGGACAGGCGAGCCATACCCAGCGCAAGTTCGAATTCATTGATCCTGCGCTGCTTGAACCAGTCCGCAAGCATGCCAACCGTCAAAGGCGCATTGGGCGACTCGACCAGCACGCCTTCGGGCGTCATCCGTCCCTCGCGGGTCCCACGCAACGACTCAAGTGCAAGCGAGCGCACGATGTCGAGGTGGCGCTGCTCGTTCGACGGCCTGCGCGACGGCTGCGCAAGGTTGTACAGAAGCGAAGCCCGGTCGGCCGGCTCCATCCGCTTGAATTCGCGTCGCACATGGCTCTCGAAATCCACCCAGTATTGCGAGTCGCTGCCCGCTTGCGGCACCGCCTTGATCAACCATTCAGACTGCCTTGCCAGATCGTTGTCACTGATCAGCGGGATCGCCAGCGCGGTCATCACCATATGGATCGCGCTTTGCACCCTGGCCTGGTCCCGCGTCAATGCCGGGGCCGTGCGCTCAGCCTGCGCCGCCGCTGCGTCGGCCTCGGCGGACATGAATTTCGCCAGATCATCGGCCTCTTTCTTCACCGAGCTGGTGAAGCGCCGGAAGGTGTCAGACGACACCAGCTTGATCACCTCCGCGCGGGTTGGCTGGAACAGCCCGATCAATTCCTCGGGAGACGCGTCGGCAAAGCCGTCTGCAGCCACCGCGTCTTCAATCGCCTTGCGCTGTATCGCCGAAACATTGACCTGCTTGAGCGCTTCCTGGCTGATGAACTTCTCGACCAGCGCTCTTGCGCCTTGCGCTGTCGGATGGGCCTCGAACGTGTTCAATTCGACGATGAACTCAAAGTTCTCCTCGCTGCGCTCCTTCTTCAGGAAGGCCAGGAATCCGGCGACCAGGCGCGGATCTGCATCGATTGCGACTGCATCTTCAACACCGCCCGGCTTCAGGAATCTCGTCTCGAGCCAGAGTTCGAGGTCGTACTTGTAGGTCAGGGGCTCGGCGGTACGCGCGCTCCCCTCGGGCGAAATCGCCACTGTGTATGTGAATACCGCCGGCTCAAGGCAGTCCACCGCCACCATTTCGCCAGCCGCCGAATGCACAAGCACCGCCTGCTTCGCGTTGCCGGCCAACTTCACCGCGACAAGAAGTCCCCCCTGTCCATCGCTGCGCGCGCCGAACGTGAGGGCACGCTCGCCCAGCAGCTCGACAGGTGAACCATCGGGCAACCTCACCAGCGTATCGGTCGACTTCAGCAGCGCCTCGACACCGCTCATCGCCTGCGGATTCTTGAGCCGCGACAGTGCGCGCGCCAGGTGTTCATTGCCGGCGCACAACTGGCGCTCGGCCTCGGTAAGGGGCGAGCGCGGACCGGCGGTCTCCATCAGCTGTGCGAGGTCACGATTGACCGCCAGCTGATAGGTCCGGGGCGCATCGCCGGAGCTGACCCTGACCCGTTCCTTGTCGTCGATTCCAATGCCGTAGGCCTTGAGCGCGTCGTGCGCCTGGAGCGCGGCTTCACCGGATTTCACCGAAGTGCGCTTGTGGGTCGCAGGGCTCAATTCCGTGCGCAGGATTGCGAGCACGAATTCGAGCTCGCGCAGCTCCACTGAAAGCTCTTCCTGTGCCTTCACGAGTTCTGACCTGCTGGCCGCGCGAACCAGGGCTGAGAACTCGCGCATATCTTTCGACCCGACCAGGGCCGTGAGCCGGTCCCTGACGGCGGGAGTCGCCGTGTTCAGCATCTGCCTGAGCTGCGCTTCGAAATCCACACCGCGGCCCTGGGCCAACGCGGTCCGGATATTTTTGACCGCCTTGGCAAGCGGCCGGTCCCCGGAGACATCGCCCAACGCCGAGATGACATTGCGGGCCATCAGCTGCTTGCGCGCATCCTCGATTCCAAACGGGCCTTCGAAGCCCAGGCGCCTGACCACCTGGGCGAGCTTTTCAAGCTGGGGATCATCCAGCGCATCGAGATTGCCGGCCTGGGGGAGCAGATCGAGCGTCACCCGGACCGCGCCCGCCGCAGCGCCGAACCGCTCCCTCACATCGATATCGAACAACTGGAGACTGCCCATCAGGTCCCCGAATGCGATCACGTCGAGCGCGAACGCAACCGGGTCGGCCAACGAGCCGGTCTGCCTGTTGTGCGCCGGCTGAACGATGGCATCCAGGGCGTGTTGAAAGGCTCTCTCGGTGACAGACTTTCGATGCTCGTAGATCTTCCTGGCCAGCTTCACCACCTCGGACCGATCGGCTTGCCCGGAACCGATGGGATTGGCGTTCGCGAGTTCCAGCAACTGCCGGGGCGGCAGCAACTTGAACAGTTTCTCCATGTCCTCGAACAGCACGCCGTTCATCCGCAGGTAGGCGATCGCGTCCACGATCACCTCGTGCGGCCTGCGCGCAATTTCCGTCGACGCATGAAGGGCCACGATGTAGGGCCGCACGGCCAGCTCTTCGGCGCGACCGATGATCGCTCCGGCCTGGAACGCTTCGCGAAGCGCGTCCTGCACTGCAGGCGACAAGGCAGGATTGAGGTTCGTGAGAATGGCCGCGATCCTGGCGGGAACAAGCAGCAGGTAAGGGTCCGCATCGCCGCCCAGCCGCTTGATGGCGAAGTGGATCGCCTGCAGGTCCTCCACCGACATGCTGCCCAGGTACTCGTCGAGGATGCGGCCGAATTCCTTTTCTTTCTCGGCTGGGTTGCCCGGCAGGGCCTTGCGAAGCTTCTCGATGTTGGCGGCCGCAACCGGGTCCATGATCTTGAGCGTGTGCAGCAGCGTGCCCACCTCGGCGTACGGATCGGGCGCCGCGTCACTCTTTCTCGAAGCGCCGAGCTTGCCGATCGTGGCCTTCGCCTTCCCAAACAACCCTTTGGACTTCGGTGGTGGCGCCTTGCGCTGCGGCACCGCCAGGGCCTCCTCGGCCGTCGTCTGGGATCGCGTGTATGCCGTGAGACGGGAATTGGGCATGTCGAACTCGTCGTCTGCATCGTGCCAGAAGCCGCCCTGCGAGCCGAACGACAGGTTGGACCCGCTACCTCCCAATTGCGAGTCGGGCGGCCGCTGGCCCTTGCTTTCGGAATCCCGCCGGGGGTCATCCAGCCGTGGTGCGCCGGGTTGGGCGATCACCGGCGTGCCGGGCAAGCGCGGCGCGTCCTGCGTCGCAGAAAAGCTTGCCGACGTTCGAGCCTGCAGAGGCTGGGCCGGTTTGGCTTGCGGCTCAGGACGAAGGGGCCCTGCAGACCTGTCCGAAGGGGGGAGGCCTTTGTGAATATCCATGGCGGTCTTCCTGAGTGGGATTCAGGAAATGAGTCACCCGCAGGATTGATTCGTTCCACCATACCCAAGTAGCCAGGTACTCCAGAGAGCCCATGGCGCTGACGCCGCAGGCGCCCCAAAGTGAACTAGTGCAATGGCGAGGCTGCCTGTGCCGACAGCCTGTCGAAGTTGGCCATCGCCGCCATGCTGCTGGCACGCAGCCGCGCCAGGATCTCCTGCTTCTGCGCATCGGTCCTGTCGAGTTCGGCCACCATCTTCCCGAAAGCGTCGAGACGGCAGGAACGCATCCACTGGCGCAACTGCTTGTCCTGCGACCACTGGAATGAATTCATCATGCTCACCTTCGTGGCGAGAGCGTAACCAGGCAGATCCTTCGGAAACGGTACCGGCTGGCAGAGCTGGTTCTTGCGCGCTTCGTCGCCGCCGTGAACCTCGACATAGGCAGTCAGCGCAGCGCTCATCACCACCAGCGGCGCGCGTAGCAACTGGACGACGATCTTCTCGCCCTGGAACACGGGCGAGTTCTGGCGGGCTTCGACTGCCGAGGCCGTGCAGTCCACGTACAGCGTATCGGGGTCCATTTCGACGCGGCCCTGCTCCAGCACCATCGCATCGCGCTCGATGGCCAGCACACGGCCCTTGCGGATCACCTGCGTGATCGTGCGCAGCAATTGCACTTCGCCGGTGGAGATCGTCGCGTAGTGAAACATCGTGGGCGTCTGCGCCGGGTCGATGCGCAGCATTTGCCCCAGCGCCTCCAGCCGCAAGAAGAGGTCGTCGATCGACTTCGCCTCGCCGAACGCGGCCAGCTTCTCGGCCTCGCCACCGATGCTGTCATTGAAGAACTCCAGGCCCGGCTGGGTGTGCAGGCGGTTTTGCAACCAGGAGTCACGCGGCACCACCCACTGGATAGCCTCAGGCGATGCGCCATTGCGCAACAACCACACCGCAGCGTCCATCGCCGTCTTGCCCGCGCCCAGGATGCAGAACCGCTTGGGCACCGCAAGGCCCGCGCGTTGCAACCACAACTGCGGCAATGCATTGGGCGGCACCAGACGCACGCCCTGCGCGACCGGAAATGCGGGCGTATGCGTCGCGGGAATGCTGGGCGCGAAGTGGCTGGCGTCCACGGTCTTGCGACGCACGGCGACTTGGGTCTCTTGCCCGGACAGGAGCGAAACGATGCGCCCCTCGCCGGCGTAGTCGCTCATCGGAAAGTAGCTGACGCGGCCGCTGGGCAGGAACCGCTGGTGCATCAGCTTGCTGTAGTAGGTATTGATCTCGGGCCCGCTCGCCATTTCATACAGGCCGCTGTTGGGACCGCTGTCGTCCTTGCGGCGGCTTCCCAGTTCGGTGGAATTGACGCCGTAATAGGCCGAGGGCTGGTGCAATGTGACGAAGGGGTACGCGTCGAGCCAGTGGCCGCCCGGCGCGCTCCGCCGGTCCACGATGGTGATGTGCGCGTCGCTCTCGTCCAGCAGGGTATCGGCGAAGGCCATGCCCACTGCACCGCTGCCGATGATCAGGTAATCGGTTTCCATGTTCACCCTCGTTCGTAGTCTCGATTTAGCGCCGGTTATTTCGCGCTGGTCTGCATCCACCAGTTGGGGCTGGCCGCCAATACCTCGCCCGACTCGAAGATGGCATTGGCTGCCGACAGCGATGCCGCGCCGGGCAGCGTGTCGATGCGAAACCAGTTCTTGCCGAAGTCCATTGCGCGTGCTTTGGCGAATCCGCGCGAAGCGACCCAGGCATCGACCTGCTCGCGGGTCCAGTCCGGCTTGAACTTGACCAGCACGCCTCCGGGCAGCGCCATCAAACGTCCGCTGGCGGTCTGGCCCCGGACGAACACCGGCGTCAACGAGCTGGTGGAGCCGGCATCTGTTGCATTCAAACGTGAACCTGAAAGCCTGTAGATGCGCACGACGCTGTCGCCTGCCACGCGCGTGACCCCGGGGGCGAGAGCCGCTTGCGCGCCGCTTGCGACACCAGCGAAGTCCGCAGCGAGATCGGGGACCTGGCTGATGGTGACCTTGCGTGCGCCGTCGTAGTAGTAGCTGGCTCCATCGGCCAGGGCGGTGCCTGCTGCAAGCGCAAGAACCGAGGTGCACAAGGTCCGAAGGATCCGGGAAAGACGAGTTGTATTCATGGTGAGTCTCCGGTGCTTCAGTAGCCGTAGGCCTTGATGGACCATGCGGTCAACGTGCTGGCGCTCGCCTGGTCGCCGATGCGCAGCGTCCAGGTGCCATCGGCCGGCTCACCCATCAACCGCACGACACCGAAGCGGAACCCGCCCAGCAGCGAATTTCCGCATGGAACCGTGGTTGGATTGCTCGAGTCGCTCGTGTCCTTGCACTGGTGCACCGTGCTGAGCGTGCTCACCGTCCCCGAAGGGCTAGTGAGCGTGATGTCCAGCGTGCCGAAATCAGCCGTGGTGGCATCGACCGTGACATCGACGAATTCGAGCTTGCTGATGCCCGAGCCGCCCAGCACCACCGTGCTGGCCAGCGGAACTGCAATAGACCCGATCTGGGCAGGCGACGCCTGCGCTGCGACTGCGGTCTTTTGCGGTGGCAGCTTGACCCAGCTACGCGCTGTCGCCACTGCGGCGGACGCATCGGCAGCGCCGAACCCGTACTCGTGATTGACGCCCAGCCCTGCGCCATTGGTCACCCAGCCCGGGTTCGTGGGATCGTTCTTGCGCGCGGTCTGCGCCAGGATCGCGCGAACATCGCGCCAGCCCAGCGCGGGGTTCATCTCCAGCATCAGGGCCGTGATGCCGGCGACCTCCGGCGTCGCGGCCGATGTGCCGTTGATGCAGCGCGTGTAGTTGGGGATGCCCGCATAGTCGTTGTAGGCGTCCGCCGTCTTGGAGCCCGTGCCGTTGTTGTAGCCGGCGTCGCCCATGATGTCGGCGGAAGTCACGGCATGGGTGTCGCAGAACTCACCCCCGTAACCCATCACCAGGAGGTTGGACCCCGGCTCGGAGTATGACGACCGCTTGCCCTGGTCGTTGAGCGCGCCGATGGCCAGCACACCCTGGTAATTGGCTTGTCCGTCATGGTCCGAACGATCGGCAGCTGCGCCGTTGCCTGCGGCCCAGGTATAGACCACGCCCTTGCCGCCGCGTCCTGAGGTGATGCCGGTATCGATGGCGTCGCGCCAGGCCTGGCTGGCCGGGTACACCATGCCGGTGCCATCGGGCGCGCCATAGCTGTTGGTGTAGATGTGGTTGTCGGCCAGGTCCTTGACGACAGCGCCGGCCCCGAACTGGTCCATGCTCGCGGCCAGGAGGTTGTAGCCGACCATGCTCGCGTTGAAGGCCACACCCGTGACGCCGATGCCGTTCTGCCCTCGCGCCGCCGCCAGCGCGCCGCACGACGTGCCATGGCTGCCGGTTGTCGACGACGGGTCGCCGTAGGCATCGATGCGAAAGTCCCAGCTCTTGCCGGCGATCACCCGGAAGTCTTCGTGATTGACGTCCAGCCCGTCGTCGACCACCGCGATGCGGATGCCGGCGCCGGTGACGTGGTTCCAGGCCATGGTCACGCGAAGGTCCTCGCCTGCAAGGCCCGGCACGCCGTTGAACCCGGCCTGCCCGGTGTTCTGCAGGTGCCACTGCTCGCCAAACAGCGGGTCGTTCGGAATCAAGGGACCAATCGGCGCGCCGCCGCCGACACTCACCAGGCCCGTGGCGCTGAGAACCACGTTGGTGTAGGTGGTTCCGGCCACGAGCAGCTCGGGCAGCGTGATCTGGTAAGTCGCCGGGTCATAGGCGTTGTAGCTGGTCCTGGGCGTATCGACACCGCCTGCCAACACCTGGCCCCAGGTGACCACCACGTCGGTGTAGCGCATGTCGCCCACGACGATGCTGCCCATGGTGACGCGGTCTGGCGTTGCGAGATCGAGGGTCGTGGGAGGCAGCACCGTGGGAGTGGGCGCCGTGGTCGTTGCCAACGGCCTGGCAAGGGGGCCGGCCGCCCTGGCGAGCGCTTGCGCAGCCAGCGGTCCACCGGTAGGCACTGCAGGTGCTGCGATCTCATCGCCACCCCCGCAGGCAACGAGCACCGCTGCCGCGAGCGCGCTGAGTAAATGTCCAGAAAGAGCAGATCCAGGCAGGCGCATTGCAGCTCCGTTGATCTCGAGTTCATCGGCGCTCGACCGACATTGACATCAAGTTCGGCGGCGGACGCGAACTGCTGCGCCGGGTTGGACGTTATCACCGCAAGCGCACTTGCGCAAAAATTCTGTGTGTGCCCAACACCATAATTGCGCTATGACCATCGCAGAGCACTCCAAGCTCGCCAAGTTCTATGCAGGCCGTCCGCCCTACGTGCCTCGCTTTTTCAAGACCGCCGCGCAGAAGCTCTCTCTGTCGCACGACTCGGCGTTGCTCGACCTGTGCTGCGGCCGGGGCGAACTGTCCACCGGTTTTGCGAGCCACTGCAGGACGATCTACGCTGTAGACGGCTCGCAACAGATGCTGGAGCACAGCATCGCCGGCCCGAACATCACCTACTTGCTGCGCGACGTGAACAACGAGGCTGTGACGCTGCCAGGGCCTGTGGACCACATCGTCATCGGATCCGCCATTCACTGGATCGAACCACGCAGCCTTGCGGCCTTGATCGGCTTGAACCTCAAGGACGGTGGCAAGGTGCTGGTTTCGCACACGCTGATGAAACTGGAAAGCCAGCCGTGGTTCGCCGCACTGGCGAGTCTCAATGCCGACTACGGAAAGAGCGGCGAGAAGAACTTCAAGGACCTGGAAGGCGCCGATCGGCTGCAGTCTTGCGGCTTCAATCGAATCGATGGGATCCGCGAAGTCAGACAAGCCCGATTCAGCGTGGAACAGCTGTACCGAAGCCAGCTTTCGTATCTGTACAGCGAGTTCTACCGACAGGTCTCGGATGACCTGCAGGGATATCGAACACGCCTGGCGGAGCTTGTGACGCCCCACCTCGATGCTGATGGGAAACTATCGGGGACCCTGGTCAACTGGGGCGTAATCTACGGGCGGCAATAACGCGCGCAACTAACGCGCGCAGGGCCGCAGCCTCACAACTGCGCGAGAACAGCGCGCGCAGCGGGCTCGGACGATGCAGGGTTCTGGCCGGTGATCAACTTGCCGTCGGTGACGACGTGCGGTTGCCAGTCGGCAGCCTTGCTGTACTGCCCGCCGTTTTCGACCAGCATGTCTTCCACCAGGAAAGGCACGATCTTGGTCAGCTGCGACGCATCTTCCTCGCTGTTGGTGAAGCCTGTGACCTGCTTGCCCTTGACCAGCGGCGAGCCGTCCTTGGCGCGCACGCGGCGCAGTGCCCCGGGGGCGTGGCAAACCGCAGACACGACCTTGCCTGCAGCGGCCATCGACTCGATCAGCGCGATCGAATCGGCGTCTTCGGCGAGGTCCCAGAGCGGACCGTGCCCACCAGGATAGAACACCGCATCGAAGTCGTCGCCAGATACGTCACGCAGCTTGAGGGTGCTGGCGAGAGCGGCCTGTGCAGCGGTATCGGACTTGAAGCGGCGGGTCGCATCGGTCTGCGCATCGGGCGCGTCGCTCTTGGGGTCCAGGGGCGGCTGGCCGCCCTTGGGCGAAGCGAGAGTGATCTCGGCGCCCGCGTCCTTGAACACGTAGTAGGGAGCGGCGAATTCTTCGAGCCAGAAACCAGTCTTCTTGCCGGTGTCACCGAGTTTGTCGTGCGAGGTCAGCACCATCAGAATCTTCATGGGATTTTTTTCCTAGTGGGGGTTTGGGGGTTAGCCCATGAAGATAGGACGGGGCTCAGGCGGCGACAAGCGCTGGAGTCTGAAGTGCGTGTCGGACGAAACCACGAGTTGACGACTGGCGCTCAAAGCAATCCCGACTCAGCCATGGAAACCGCGCAGTCCTCACTTGGCGGCAGGCAATCAACCTCAGTGGAGGACCGACTTCAGGCGGCGGACACGTCCAGACGCCGATTGTTTGGCGGAATGAATGACTCGAGGTAGTAGAGCGGCTCACGGCCGGCGAGGGCCGCGCTTTCCAGCAACATGCCGCTCGTGCCTGTCTTGACGCCGGCAGCGTCCGCAGCTTCCTGGGAGAACTTGACAAAGGAGACGCGCTGACGCATCTCGGTCACCAGCATGTTGCTCTCCCCACCGAGCAACTGCTTGAGGTTGGCACCGGCCAGCGTCTCCAGCGGCGCGCCTGCGATGCGCGGAAATGCGTCCGCGCGAAAGTAGAAGCGATTGAAAAGATTGAACTCGGCGTTGACGCTGATCCGGCGCGCGATACGCACGACCGCACCTTCGGACGGACCCAGCCATTCGGACCACGGACCACGCTCATGGATCCGCTCGCGCGACAGCACCTTGGGGAACAGGGGCAGAAACCGGGGCTCTCCTTCCTCCCCCAGGAAACGCAGGTAGAGAGGCGAGTCGATCGCGGCGCGACTCTCGGCGACATAGGTACCGCTGCCTTGCGTGCGTACGAGGAGGCCTTCGTCGGCCAGGTCCCGTAGCGCGCGCTGCACCGTGCCCAGGCTGAACCGCGTGAGGCGCGCCAGCTCACGCTCGGGTGGCAGCTGGCTGCCGGGTTTCCAGTGGCCGCCCCGGATGGCCGCAGCCAGCGTTTCGCGCAACTGCGCGTACTTCGCCAGGCCGGGCACGACTGCGCGGGCGTACTGGTCCATCAACTGGTTGGAATCGCTCTTCTGGTTCATCTCGGCTGCCATCCGGCGGTATGGTACCTCGATTGCAGTTTTGACATGTGCTCTATAGCACTGTAGTATTGGCGCATTGAAAACGTCAAACGGTCCACCGAAGGAGACACCCATGACTGTGAAGAACCTGATCGTTTCGCTCGCCGCCGCAGCGGCCGCGCTCACCGCCCATGCCGCTGACCCAGTTCAGTGGCCCACCAAGCCGGTGAAGATCACCTTCGGCTTCCCGGCGGCGAGCGCCACGGACGTGATCGCCCGCACCGTCGGCCAGAAGCTGTCGGAGAAGTGGGGCCAGCCCGTCGTGATCGAGAACCGGCCCGGGGCCGGCGGCAATCTCGGCAGTGAAATCGCGGCACGGTCGCCGAACGACGGCTACACGATCTTCTTTGGAACCGTCGCGAACGCGATCAGCACCACGCTCTACAGCAAGCTGAACTACGACTACCTGAAGGATTTCACCCCGGTCACCCTGGTGGCAACAACGCCGCTGGTGCTGGTGGCGAACCCGTCGCTGCCGGTGAAGAACGTCAAGGAGCTGATCGACTACGCCAAGGCGAACCCGGACAAGCTCAACTTCGGTTCGGGCGGCGTAGGCACGTCCAACCACCTGGCCGGTGAGATGTTCAAGGCCGAGACCCGCACCCAGGTGACCCACGTGGCTTACAAGGGAACGCCGGCCGCCTATACCGACCTGTTCAGCGGTCAGGTTTCGCTGATGTGGGACAACATCGTTGCCGTGACCAACCACGTGAAGACCGGGCGGCTCAAGCCCCTGGCGGTCACCAGCGCGAAGCGCTCCGCTTCGCTGCCGGACGTGCCCACCATGGCTGAATCCGGCTTGCCGGGATTCGAGGCGGTGTCCTGGATCGGGGCGCTGGTGCCGGCCGGCACGCCGCAACCCATCGTCGACAAGATTCACGCCGACCTCGTCGCCGTGCTGCGCATGTCGGAAGTCAGGGAAAAGCTCGGTGCACTGGGCGCCGAGGTGGTCGGCAATACGCCCGAGCAGTTCGCGGCATGGAATCGCAGCGAGATCGCCAAGTGGGCCAAGGCCATCAAGGAATCCGGCGCGCGCGTGGAGTGAGCCCGGGCGCAACATCAACGAAAGAACCAGCATGACCAGGACCAGGATCAATGAGCCAGCGCGGGAGACCCCGGTGCTGATGGAAGCGGACGTCGTCATCGTCGGGGGCGGCACGACCGGGCCCATCGCGGCAATCGCGGCGGCGCGGCGTGGCAGCAAGGTGGTGCTCATCGAGCGCTTCGGCTCCCTCGGCGGCATCCTCACGCTGGGGCTGAACACCAAGCCCTCGGGCGCCATCATCGGCGGCATCCCGCTGGAGATCTGGAACCTCGCCCGTACAGTCGGCGGCGCCGGCGACGACTACATGGCGACGACCAAGACCGGTGGCGTCAAGATCGCGTCGCCGACCGATCCGGAAATCATGAAGATGCTGCTGACCCGCCTGTGCGTGGAAGCCGGCGTCCAGATCCTGTTCGAGACCTTCGTTTCAGCACCGGTTGTCGAGGATGGCGTGGTGACCGGCGTGATCATCGAAGGCAAGGGCGGACGCCAGTTCGTCGGCGCCAAGGTGCTGATCGACTGCTCTGCCGACGCCGACATGGCGGCCAAGGCCAAGGCGCCCTTCGTCATGGGCTCGGGCGGGGCCGATGCAAAAATGCAGCCGGTGTCGATGTACTTCATCATGAAGAACGTCGATCTGAACCGGCTGGCCGAATGGGCACGCACCTGCGACGACATACCGGCCCGCGCGATTCCACCGGACGAGGCCGGCCTCGCCTATGGACTGTGGCTGACGGGCTTCAACGGCATGCTGCGGCGCTTCCAGGAAGAAACCGGCGTGAAGCTGCAGCGCGACAACATCACGCTCAAGACCGCCGACGGCCAGATGTACGTGAACGCCACCCGCGTGCTCGGCGTGGATGTGTTTTCGCCCAAGGAGTTCACCGCCGCCATCCTGGAGTGCTACCGCCAGATCGAGGGCGTGTGCCGCTTCCTGAAGGAACGCGTCCCGGGCTTCGAGGCGGCCCGCCTCGGGCAGGTATCGCCCATCCTCGGCGTGCGAGAGACGCGTCACATCCTGGGTGAATACACGCTGACCGGTGCGGACTCGCGCGGCGAGACCCGGTTCGAAGACACCATCGCCGCCGACAACTCGGCACTGGACATCCACGACCCCAAGGGCGGCGACGTCGACTTCCAGAGCATGCCCCCGTACGAGATTCCCTACCGTTGCCTGGTGCCGCAAGGCGTCGAGCAACTCCTGGTTGCGGGCCGCTGCATTTCGGCAGACCACGAGGCGCACGCGCGTTCGCGCAACATGCCGGCGTGCATGTCCATCGGCCAGGCCGCTGGCGTCGCGGCGGCCATTGCGGTGGAGGAAGGGGTTTCAGTGCGCCGGGTCCCTATCGGAAAGGTGCAGGCGGCGCTGCGCGAGCTGGGCATGCCTCTGCACGCCGAAGACGTGCCCGCCTGATCGCTCGCGGTATCGGAATGCAGCAGGAGAAGATCCGATGAATGCTGACGTGCTTTATGGCCAGGAGATCCTGCCGCAAGGCATACGCTCCCGCCTGGTCGACAACAACAACGGCTGCACGATGCACGTGCTGGAGGCCGGCTTCGCGCAACCCGGCCGGCCGTGCGTGCTCTTGCTGCATGGCTTTCCGGAGCTGGCGTTCAGCTGGCGCAAGCAGCTCCTGACCCTGGCTGCGGCTGGTTACCACGTCGTCGCACCGGACCAGCGTGGCTACGGTCGCAGCAGCGGTGCGGGCGTCGGCTTCGACGACGATCTGATGCCCTACACCCTGATCAACCGGGTGAGCGATACCGTGGGGCTGGTGAAGGCGTTGGGCTACGACAGCGTGGCCGCAGTGATCGGACACGACTACGGCGCTGTGGTTGCCGCCTGGTGTGCACTGCTGCGGCCCGATGTCTTCCGGTCGGTCGTGCTCATGAGCGCCGCCTTCCCCGGAGCACCGGTATTGCCCAAGGGCACTTCCGCGGGCCCGCCTAAAGGCACATGGCCTCTCTCGGGTCTGCCCGAGACGCTGGCCGCGCTGCCCACGCCGCGCCAGCACTACCGCTGGTACTACTCGACACGCAACGCCAATGCGGACATGTGGCACTGCCCGCAAGGCGTCCACGACTTCATGCGGGCGTACTTCCACTTCAAGAGCGGCGACTGGCCCGGCAACGAGCCGTTTCCGCTGGCTTCGTGGGCCGCCACCGAAATGGCCCGGATGCCGACGTACTACGTCATGGCGCTGGGCCAGGACATGGCGCAGACCGTCGCCCGTGAAATGCCCGCTGCCGACGAGATCGCCCGCTGCGCCTGGCTGACCGACGCCGAACTGGCCGTCTATGGCGACGAGTACGGACGCACCGGGTTCCAGGGCGGCTTGCAGGGCTACCGCGTCGGTACCGACCCGCGTTTCAGCGGTGAGCTGAAGGCCTTCTCGGAGCGCACCGTCGACGTGCCGGCGATGTTCATCTCCGGCGCGAGAGATTGGGGAACCTACCAGTCGCCCGGTGCGCTGGAGCGCATGAGCGAGATCTGCATCCGGTACCGCGGCACCCACCTGATCGAAGGCGCTGGCCATTGGGTGCAGCAAGAGCGGCATGAGGAAGTGAACGCACTGCTTACTGAATTCCTTGGGAACTGAGCGGATCGACGACGGGCTCTGGCGAACTACAGCAGCCCGGATTCCGCCATCGAGATCGCACCGCAGTCGCTGGTGATGATGTGATCGAGCACACGAACCTCGACGAGGCCGAGGGCGAGCTTGAGCGTTTGCGTGAGCGATTCATCGGCCTTGCTCGGCAGGCACATGCCACTTGGGTGGTTGTGATGAAGGATGACGGAAGCCGCGTTCTTGGCCAGCGCCTGCCGCGCAACCTCGCGCGGGTAAACAGCGGTTTGTGAAAGCGTGCCGCGAAAAAGCTGCTCGTAATCGATCAGGCGGTTGTGCGTGTCGAGGTACATCACGGCGAAGACTTCGTAGGCAAGGCCCTGGGCTTGCAGGCGCAGGAAGTGCATGACGGACGATGGGCTGTCGAAGACGTCGCGGCGCTTGAAGCGGGCGCGCAGGATGGACAGGGCGTGGAGGATGGTGAGGTCTTCTTCGACGTCACGTATGCGGGGAAAGAGCCCTGCCGTCATGCCCGACTCTTCATCCCCTCGAAATTGCACCATCATCCTGATATATGAATTAGTGTTTATGCGATTCTGAGCATAACCCAGATATTCGAGGCGTGAAAGAAACACTCGCCCAGCGCTTCGGTCAATGTGTTCGACAGCTCCGTGTCGAGGCGGGATTGAGCCAGGTCGAATTTGGTGAGCGATGCGGCTTCTACCAAACCTATCTGAGTCGCCTCGAACGCGGACAGGCCAATCCGAGTCTGAATGCGATTGAGGTGATTGCCAATGCGCTCGGGCTGACGATCTATCAGCTGTTCGAGAAGGTGCGAAAGACTTCAGAATCGAAATTGCGATCGAAAGCGCGACACTGAAATGCTGTAGCCAAGGGATGGATGCAGAACATTCTGCAAAAACAAGGAGATTGGTTTGCTGTTGAAAACCGCGGATGACAAGTCGAAACGCCTCGCCCTCCTGGAGGATCTCCAGAAGTCGTCCTGGGTCGATGCGACCCAAAAGAAATGGCTCCGCGAAGAGCTCTGGCGCCTTCGCAAAGGAATCGAGGGAGAGAAAGATTCCGCCCACTACCTGAATCAGTATTTCAAAGACGGCGAGAACCACGTCCTATTGCACGATTTGCGATTTGTAGTGGACGGCGACGTCGCACAGATTGATCACCTGATCATCAATCGGGGCTTCGGCATTTACCTGATTGAGACGAAGAACTACGGCGGAAGTCTTTCAATCAACGATCACGGGGAGTTCACCGCTGAATACGACGTTGGCCGATTCGGCATTCCATCTCCCATTGAGCAAAGCCGACGGCACGAACGCATTCTGAAGCGACTGCTATCGACTTTGGGCATTGCCAATCGCACCGGCGCCTCAATTGATTGCTACCACCTGGTGATGCTTCACCCCAAGGCCATCATCCAGCGGCCGACCGCGAATACTTTCGATACCAGCAACGTGATCAAGGCCGATCAGTTTCCGACCTGGCATGGTCAGTTTGTCGAGAAGACTGTGGGATTCGCCGGTGCACTCAAGATGGTCGTGAACGTCCGCGCGCGGGACACCATCAAGGAGTGGGGCGAGATGCTCATTCGACAGCATCGGCCTGCGAACCAGTTGGACCTGCCTGAATTCATGCGGCCTCGCGTCTCCACCTCCGCCACCGCGACAACCGGGGCGGAACATGCGCAGCAGGTCGCAGACATCGGCAACAATCCACTCGCCGTTCCACCCTCCGATGGCGGTATCACTCAGTCAACGGACGATTCACTCAAGCGCAAGCTGATCTGCGCGCAATGCAAAGCAAAGATCACGTTCCCCGAAGGCAAGTTTTGTTGGAACAACGAAGGCCGATTCGGCGGCTTTCAATATTGCCGAGAGCACCAAGCCTTGTTTTAAGGTGATGGGCATTGGCGCCGGGCTTGCGAGGCATGCGCAGCTAAGCGGCTGGCTGCTCCCGCAGTCTCTTGGCCTGTGTCTGCATTCCCTCAAAGATCGCTGCCGCTACGTCCTGCGGGAATCCTCCGGGCAACTGGCTTGCGACCGACTCGATGGCGCCGTCCACCTTGGCCAGCAGCTCACCGATGATGTCCTGGGCGTTGTCGCCCACACCGCACCGGGCAGCGGTCGCATTGAAGTGCCGCCGCATGATATTGGCCAGGTGGTAGTGACGGTTCTCGCCCGAGACGGCCATCGCGAGCTTGGCGTTCTTCCAGGAAAGCTGGTTCTTGCCTTTGCCGATGATGGGCCAGGCTGACAGCACGTCGTACAAAGGCGCGAGCTCGTACTGCCCGCCTGCCAGCAGGCGCAGGCTGAAGTTCTTGGCGTGCCCGTCGGTGGCCGCCATCAACCAGAAGGCGACCTGGCTTGACAGGAGCGTGCGCAAATCGGCGCGGGCATTGCGCGAGCCATGCAGCACTTGCGCCAGTTGCTCGACGCCAGGCCCTCCGTCCGCCTCGTACTTGTTTGGGGGATTCACCCCACGCGCCTGGCAGAAGTCTTCCTGCGGCAGGCGAAGAATCCATTTGCCCGAGGGGTGTGTCCTGCGGTCGAAGCGCTCGACCACCAGCACCGCAGGGTGATCGGCAAAGGTAAGGATGCGCGCCTGGGCGGTGTCGAACCCTAGCGCCGCCATCAGCTTCAAGCACAGCCACTCGTTATAGACAGAGGTGCGCATGTCGGCCTGCATGTTGCCGACGAGGCCGAGTGGTAGCTTGACGATGTGCGTGGTCGGCGTGGCGCCCAGTGGACGCATCCACTGGCCCTTGTTCCATAGCAGGGCTGTCTTTTCCTGGGCACCTGCAATCGAAACCCGGAAGTCCTGTCCATCGTCGTGCGTGCCGAACGGAGGCGACATCACCGACGCGCGAAGCAATGCGGCGACGGCAGTATCGTCGAGAGGTTCGCCTTTGATGGTCTTGAAACCCGTGGGGGTCTCGTCGGCGTCCAGCAGCTGCACGGCGCCCACGCAATCCCGACCAATGGCCCCCAGCAGGTCAAACGTGTTCTCGGAGCCTGCGGCATACCGTTGTGCAAGCCGCTTTCGGATGGCGCTGCTTTCGGGCAGCAGATTTTCGAAGAAGTTTTCGACCACCTCGCCCCGAAGCGGCTCATTCCCCAGGAGCGGCAAAGGCAGGGAAAGGGAAAGCGGCCGGACCGATTTGGATTTCAACCAGCTGTCGGCATACCGCAACTCCATGGGTCGACGGCTCGCAGGCGTCCAATGGGCTACCAGTTCGCCGTTGGTCCAGATGGAGAGCGGCCGGGTGTGCGCGCGGCGTCCCATGGGTTACCAATCGGCCCCAGTGCGGCCTGGCCGCGTGGGGCCGTCGTCACGCGCCTGCACGCTCAGCTGCAAGCCTAGCTGAGCGCAAATCGCCAGCAGCTGGTCGACGCTCAGCGTGCCGGGCGCGAGTTCGAGCTCTGAGATGCGCTTTTGGCTCAATTGAAGGCGCGTTCCTAGCTCGGCCTGGGTGAGCTTGCGGCCCTTTCGGGCGCTTTGCAGCAGGGTGCCGAGTTGGGGGGCTGTGGTGATGGGTTGGGTGCGAGGGGGCATTTTTACCGCCTTTTCAGGTAAATTCAGTTTAGCGTTTAAGGCGGTAAATGTCAAAAACCGGGGAATCCGGTAATGGCGGATTACAGGGACGTCGTGACACGCACTCCAGTCACCTTTGTCGACGCGGTAGCCGCGCCCTGGACCGGGGATTCCTCATCCTTCGTTTACCGGTTATCGATAAATATGCTATATTTTCTTCATGGCGATTCAGTCTTTCAAGTGCAACGACACCAAGGCGCTCTATGAGACGGGAAAATCGAAGAAATTCGGCAACTTCAAAGCGACAGCCGAGCGCAAGCTGCAGATGCTCGACAGCGCGGCGACGCTGGAGTTTTTGAAGACGCCGCCAGCCAACCGACTCGAGGCGCTGACGCGCGAGCGGACCGGTCAGCACAGCATTCGCATCAATGATCAGTGGCGCGTTTGCTTCGTGTGGACTGCAGAGGGTCCACAGAACGTTGAGATTGTCGATTACCACTGACTTTTCTTCATAGCCAAGAAGGGAACATCATGAAAAATGGAATGCGCGCCATCCATCCGGGCGAGATCCTGCGGGAAGAGTACCTGGCGCCTCTGGGGGTATCCGCGCATGCCTTGTCGCAGGCACTGCATGTACCACCAGCGCGCATCAATGAGATCGTGCGGGAAAAGCGCGGGGTCACTCCGGACACAGCGCTGCGTCTTGCACGCTTCTTCGGGGGCGATGCCCAGTCATGGATGAATCTTCAGATTGCGTACGATCTGAAGCTGGCAGAAAAAGCGGCAGCGAAGCTGATCGCAAGAGAAGTTCCCACCATCGCCCAGCTGGCCACCTCAGATGAGCGATTCGCGCTGGCTGCTTAGATGAGCGTGGCCGCGTGCGGCCGGAACTCTGAGCGCGTACGGCTCGCTTTGGCTTTGAACGGCCGTTTTGCGGCAGGCGTGGACGCCTGCCAGTGCGTTGACAAGGCTCCCACCACTTTCTTGCCGCGACCGCACAATATCTACAAAAAAGCACAACGGCTTGCAGTGCGAACACACATGCACGCCGTTGATTTGTACGGTGGCCTGGGGCGGAATCGAACCACCGACACGCGGATTTTCTAGACTGGTTAAGCGCGCCTTCTTCGCTCAGTGATATTCAATGCCGGAAGCAACAAGCCAGGTGAAATGGCTGGCGGCAGGCGTCAGCGCCGCGCCACAAACTCATAGACGTAGTGGCTGCTTTGCTTCTGCTCCCATTTGTCGGCCAGATGGTAGGTTCGCTTCCAGATCCACCGCGTGCACCTGAAATTGAGCGTGCCCTGCTTGGTGCAGTTGCCGATATTGAAAGGCATTCGAAACGCAATCTTCTTGCCGCGCTGCACTACTCGCATGTCGAGCGGCTTGAGCAGGCGCGTGCCGTTGGCATCGAGCGTACGGGTGTAAATGCCGGGGTCCGTCACTGCCCGGCTCTCCTCTACGTTGATCCCCGAAACCGGCGTGACACCAGTGACGTTCTGCGGTGCGTACTGGCGCAGCTCCGATGCGAGGCCACCGACATAGCTGGGCCAGAGGCTGGGCAGCGGGCTTGCACCTCCGTCGTAGGAATGCTCGGACAGGCTCTGGATGAACGAGTAATGGTTACGGTAGCGGTTTCTGGCGTCTCGCGGCGTTGCGACCCAGTCATAGGCTACCGGCATCACCATGCCCGAGGCTGAAAGATGCGGCGTACAGGCGCTCGCGAGATAGCCCGGCGTCGGCACGGTCATCAGGTTCTTCTGACTGGCCCAGATCTTGACGCCGCGAACCAGCCGCGGAGCCCAGTCGGAAAATTCGAAGCCCTTCACCAGTTGGGTGATCGACAGCCCGCTGGGCGCGAAGATGCCGGGAAAGACCGGATTGGGATTTCCGCAAGCGGAGTTCATCGTCACCACTCCGTCGTCCACGCCCGGCAGCAACAGCTGCGTGATGCCTGCGGCCTGGTTGCCACGCGGATGGCCTCCGGCAATCGTGACCGTGGGAACCGGCGATCGGTCAACATCCGGTCCCCAGACGGCCTGCGACACTGCGGGGATGAGGTCGCGCAAGATGCTGCTCGCGACGAAGGACAGATTGGCGTTACAGGCATTGGTGGTGCCAAACAACTCGTCGGCGATCGGGCAAATGACATTGGAGGCGCTGGGGATCGGCGCGATTCCATAGGCCAGAGCCATACCAATTGAGGAGATGCGACTGCCGGAGATGGCGCCGTCCATCGACACGTGCGCCAACATGCTGGCGACGACCTGCTTGCCACCAGGGCCGAAGTCGCCCGCATGGGCACGTCCGAAGGCGCTGCTGGTGATCAGGGGACCCGTGGAATGACCGATCACGATGCAGCCGTTGGCGCAGAACGGGCGTACCTGGCTGGCTGGATAGGCAGGAGGCGTGAACACGTTCAGGCCGGTGGTCATCGCCAGGTGGATCTGCGTGAGCAGCGCGTGCTGTGCGTACTCGATGGTTTGATTGCTGGACCATGCCGCCAGCAAGTAGCGATTGGGCTTGGACACATAGAGCGGCTGCGCGTCAGTTGCAGTCCATTGCCAGCCAGCATAGGGCCAGCTGGGAGAGGGGACGGGCACCGACAAGTGTTCGATCAGGTGGGCTCTCCAGTAATTCTCTGTTGTGGTGCGAAAGTAGCCTGCGCTGCTCAGGAATGCGCTCGAGTCGACGGGCCACTCCTGACGGGCCGGTCCGCTCGGATCCTTGATCCGGTCGAACAAGTGCCCCGTGTCAAGGCCATTGACGTAGATGATGTCGCGTCCTTCAAAGGGCATTGCGGCATTCAGGAACGACGGGTCATTGCAATCGACTTTTACGCGTCCCGCGGGCGCAGCAGGCGTGGCCTCCGTGAGCATGAAACAGTCGCCGGGGGTAAAGGTGCCAAGGGCCGCCAGGGCAGGCCGCGGCGTGGCCAATAAGTGCTCCACGAGTCGCCCGCCTTCGCTCTCGACGTGGCTCAAATACTCTTGTGCAGCAGTCACGTCCGGGTTTTCCACTTCCTCGGGCGGCAATGTCCCGCCGATCGACGACTCGCAAGGCAAGGATGGATAAAAAGCGTCTGTGGTCGTGTCCAGGTCAGGGTAGAGCGCCGCGAGCGAGCCTGTGTCCTCGTTGACGTCTTCAGGGGCCTCAACTTCGGTGGCTTCCGCCGGAAGAACCGCATTGCCCTTCGGATCCAGGCGGGCGGCTTGGGCGCAGGCCGCGATCTGCTGCGCGAAATCCGCGACGGCGGCGATGCGCACGATCAGACCGCCGGTATGTTCGGCGCCGAGTGCGAATAGATCGCCATTGCCGATAGCGACGTAAAGGTTGGTGGCAGGGTAGTAGCGGTACTTGTAGACATCCAGCGTCTGGGTCAGTTCCTGGCTGGGCATGAGGGCACCGTACCTGGACTCAATCCAGTCGAATACCTGGTCCGCTGGCACGGGCTCTGCCACGCCAGCAGCAGCCGCGAGTGGTTTGCGCAGCCGTGCCGACGCCAGAGGGGCCTGGAGTGCGGCCGCTGCCGGGCTCAGATCGCTTCGCGACCCGGCGGCTGCTCTGGTAAGTGGATGCTGCGACTTGGACCCACCGCCGCATCCTGTCAAAACGAGGGCCGTGAGGACCAGCGCACCAAACAGCAAACTGCGATTCATGGAATCTTTCGTGACATCCGCACGTTAGCGGATTGTTCACGTATAACACTGGTGGTTCGCGCATGCGAGAGGGTTTGTACAGCCGGTCGTCGCAGGACCTGTCGTTGAACAGCTTTGTCCAGATACGCTGGAGACATCCGAGACGGCGCGTTGTGGGTGACGCAGAACAAGACAGGCGCAAGGCCAGGAATCGAACACAGGAGAACTTGCCGCCGTCATCGCACGAATCAGCGAGCGCCCTCGCCGCGCGATCAGCCCATTGCTGATTCAAGACGAGAACGGCCAACCGCTCACGTACTTCGCACTGCGCTCCCGCTTCTACAAGGCCCGGGAACTCGCTGGAGTAAGTTTCCAGCTTCGCGACCTTCGCGCAAAGGCCGCGACAGATACCGGTGACCTGGCACACTCTCAAAAGCTGCTGGCACACAGGAATCGGGACATGACCGAGCAATATGTCAGGGCGCGGCTAGGGGAGCGAGGGAGGCCCCTGCGATAGCGGCGTTCATGTCGCGAGCGCGCTCGCATCCGACCGATTTCGACACAAGAGGGGAGATCAGCCCTTGACCCAATGCACTTTCCCCCGCAATGCAGGCAACTGCCCCTCACACCGCTGTTCGAAGCGCAAGTCCAGCGACTTCACCTCTCCACCGACGATGCTCACTGAGTCGATCGCGAACCAGCCGCGGTAGGGAGCCTCCAGTCCAATAGGAGGAGTCCCTTGGGAGCTGCATCGATTTGGCCCATGCCAGAACATGCCGCCCATCACATGATTCAACCCCCAAATCGCGCTCGTGCCACGCATGTCGGGGTAGTAGCCGACCTGTGGGAACGACACAGACGACATGACTTGGAAGCGGCCGGACCATGCGGTGGAATTTTCATTAACACTAACCGAAATGGCCCGGTCCAAATAGCCCAGGTTGAACGAGAACGTGGAATCCGGTGGCGTGAGGATCCGCGTTAAGCCCCCACCGACAACGTCACCTGGCTCGCTTTCCAGGTATATGTAATTCCCGGTCGCAGGGGTTGCACCCGTTGCCGGTTGCCACAAGCCGGGTGGGATCGGCGACGGCCCGGCGATCGGAGTCGCATCGTCGGCTCGCCACTGGACCAAGCCTCGCACGGGCGCGGTGCTACCTGGGCAAAGAAACTCGAAACGCAGCGACAGCGAGGTTGGCGTCTCGCCGCTGTAGGTGATGCTCTCGATCTCGAACCAACCAGTGCCGGTCGGTTTGCACATCCTGACCGCCTTGGCGACGGGTGGACTTATCTGAGCCCAGAACGCCGACGGCGATGTTCCGTTTTCCGGCCCGAGCTCGTAGCGGCCGGGTTGTAAACGGGTAGCGCTGGCGGGCCCTATGAATTGGCCTTCCCACAGTTCCCAGCCTTCTACTCGCACTGAAATAACGCGGGCGCCGACACTGACAGCAATCTTTGCGCTGGCGCCCGTGTAGTCGTATGTAGCACCGAGTGCCAACAGATCTCCGGGTTGACTTTCCAGCCTGACGTGTGAGGCTAGTGGAGGAGCCGGTGTCGGTGTCGGTGTTTCAGGTATTGCAGCAATAGGAGGCACGACCGGTGTTTCTGCCACAGAGCCCGCCGCCCCTCCGCCACCGCCACAGCCCCCCAGGAGCACCGCCGAGAGCGCTACTGCGAGCCCGAACGAAGAAATTCGAGAAAAGCTCGCGCCAGCACTAAAGGGTTTCGAAATCTCAGTCCTCATGAATCCTCCTGGGGTTGCCCATGAGTGTGCCTCCCGGCGTCTGGTTCGATGAGTGTAATTGGTGAAAAATCCAGAGCTAATGTAGAAACGCCCCCGGAGCCTGATGAGGTGCGGAGGCGCATAAACACTGGTGGCCTGGGGCGGAATCGAGCCACCGACTAGGCGGAAGGTGATCCTTCTGGCCACTGAACGGTTTTTCCGAAATTCGCAATAAGAAAATTACTTAAACCACCTCATCTATAACGTGCAAACCTATGCAAAGGAAACCTCCATAGTCTTTATTCGAAGGTTTACTAATGTTCGATGCGTGGTCTATCGCACACAAGCGACTTCTCCAAGCGGAATTGGAAGTTGTCAGCCATGAACTCCAAGACGGCTCCGCGCCTCCTTCTCCTCTCCTCCGAAAAGTCAGGGTCCTAAAGAAGCGCGCCGATCGGCTCTTCGAGCGTGCAATCTTGCTGTCCGGCGCTCCAAGCGAATATGACTTAACTGTCATGCACACGTTCGAGACGCGTGCGTTGCGCTTGCAGTAGTGGTTGTGGAACGCCTCCCGATCCTCGTTGTAACCGACGCGAAAACGATTCGACGACAGCGCGTTTTCTCCACATGAGCGGAAAGCGAACTAAGCCCAGAAAGTGGGTGAAGCGATCACGGGCGTTGTTCAACGGTCTTGAGACAACCCGCGGCTCGTTGCCTCGGCATACGGCGCACAAACGCACCCACAGACCACAGTGAATTCCGATTTTGATGCGCGCTCCTCGGCGCAGGACTACTTGCAGATGGCAACCCGCGTCAGCCGCCTTGGCTGGTGGACGATCGAGCTGCCCAGCCGCAAGCTGACCTGGTCCTGCGAAACCTGCGTGATGCATGACGCGCCGCCGGACTTTCAACCTTCACTGGCCGAAGGGTTGGACACCTTCATGCCGGAGCATCGTGCTGTAGTGGCGCGCCATGTGGAGCTTTGTGCAACACAGGGCATCGCCTATGACTTCGTATTTCCAAAGAACACCATCAAAGGCCGGCGCATATGGGTTCGCTGCATTGGCGAGGCAGTACGTAACGAGTCCGGTGTCATTGTGCGCATGCAGGGTGCGTTTCAGGATGTGACCGAGCTGAAACTGGTCGAAACGCAACTGCTCAACGCCCATGCGGAAATCAAGGCTCTCAACGTCGAGCTGGAGTCCCGCGTGCAGGAGCGCACTGCCCAGCTTGAGTTTGCCAACCGTGAACTGGTGATGGCAAACCGGGAGCTGGAGGCGTTCTCGTACTCGGTGGCGCACGACCTGCGCGCACCGCTGATCGCGATCAATGGCTTCAGCCGATTGTTGTCGCGGCTGGATGCCTCACTGCTGGACGCGACCAACCGGCACTTTCTGGAGCGCATCCACCAGGGCACGCGCATCATGGAAAGCCTGATCGAGAGCCTGCTCTCGTTAGCCCACATCTCACGCAAGACGCTAGAGCTGGAGAGGGTGAACATGTCGCAGCTGATGGTCCAGATCGAGGCTTCTTTTCGCGAAATCGACCCCGGCCGCGCGGTGGAAGTCACCATTGAATCGGGGCTGCAGGTCACTGGCGATCGCGCGTTGCTGACCACCGTCCTGCAGAACCTTTTCGCCAACGCATGGAAGTTCTCGGCTCGCTGCGAGGTTGCGCGAATTGAGTTCGGTCTGCGCACCGATGCGCCGGAAGGCCCTGTTTATTTTGTTTCGGACAACGGCGCCGGCTTTGACATGGCGCACTCCGCCAAGTTGTTTGGCACGTTCGAACGGCTGCATTCACCTACCGATTTCCCCGGTTCCGGTATTGGCCTGGCCACAGTTAAACGAGTGGTCGAGAGGCATGGTGGGCGGGTCCACGCGCAAGGCAAGCCCGGAGAAGGCGCCACTTTCTATTTCACATTGCGGCCTGTAATCTTGAACACCACCGCTTGTAACTTCCTGAAGTCACTTTGAGACTAAGACTCAGCTACCAAGTGTCTGAGAAATCAACCCGGATCGTAAAAACGCCCCGGAGCCGTGAAGCTTCCGAGGCGCATATACATTGGTGGCCTGGGGCGGAATCGAACCACCGACACGCGGATTTTCAATCCGCTGCTCTACCAACTGAGCTACCGGGCCGTGAGTCGGCGATTATAGCAAGGTGAGAGGGGTGATTTTGAGCGACGGGATGGAGATTGCGAAAGAACTGAGGCTGTTTGCCCTCACCCCGGCCCTCTCCCAGGAGGAGAGGGAGCAATTCATTAACCGCCGCGTTTGCCGCGGGACAAGTCAACACCCAGTTGCTTGAGCTTGCGATACAAGTGCGTGCGCTCCAGCCCCGTCTTCTCGGCCACGCGCGTCATCGATCCGCCTTCTTTGGCCAGGTGGAACTCAAAGTAGTTCTTCTCGAACTCATCCCGTGCATCGCGCAGCGGTTTGTCCAGTTCGAAAAGCTGCCGCGCCTGCGGTCCCATTTCGACCACCGGGGGCAAGGCCTGGCCGCCGGTCATCGCGGCTTCTACCGTCAGCTCGATGGCTTGCAGCACGCCGCCCATCTGGCCAGGCTTCCGGGGCACGGCTGCGCTCGTGCGTGCGAGGCCGGCTTCCACGGCCTTGAGCAGCTTCTGCATCGTGATCGGTTTTTCCAGGAACGACTGCGCGCCGATCTTGGTGGCTTCCACCGCGGTCTCTATCGTCGCGTGTCCGCTCATCATGATCACGGGCATGCTCAGAAGGCCCGAGGTGGACCATTCCTTGAGCAGCGTCACGCCGTCGGTGTCGGGCATCCAGATATCGAGCAGCACCAGGTCGGGTCGCGAGCGGCTACGGGCGTTGCGTGCCTGCGCCGCGTTCTCCGCGAGCTCCACGTTGTGCCCTTCGTCATTCAGGATTTCCGACAGCAGGTCGCGTATGCCGAGTTCGTCATCGACCACCAGGATGTTTGCCATGTTCTTTGTGCTGCCTCTGTTGGCCGTGCGGCCTTGTGCGTAGTGCGTGGCGGCCGCGAGTGTTGCTAAGCCGCAACTGCGAATGATAACGACACTTGGGCCCCCAGTAGCACGTCGTCTTCGATCCTGTTCTTCAGGTCGATGCGCGCGCCATGCTCATCCGCAATTTTTTTCACGACGGCCAGGCCCAGGCCCGTGCCCTTGGCCTTGGTCGTCACGTACGGCTCGAACGCGCGCTTGAGGATGTGATCGGGAAAGCCCGCGCCCGTGTCCTGCACGATCAGACGCACACGGCGCGATGCGTCGTTGCACTGGGTCTTCACGGTCACTTCGCGCACCGGGCAGCCTTCGGTCGCGTCCTGGGCGTTTTGCAACAGGTTGTGAATGACCTGGCGCAATTGCTGCGCGTCGCCCAACACAGGTCTGCACGCGGGGTCGAGTTCCATCTTGACCGGCACGTGCGCCGAGACGTCGCCGCGCTCGCCGCCTTCGCGCGCATAGAGCTGCAGCACGTCCGCGACCAGCGCATTGAGGTCCACCGGTTTGAGTTCTGCGGCAGGCAAGCGCGCGTAGTCACGGAACTCATTGACGAGCCGCTTCATTGCATCGACCTGGTCCACGATGGTGAGCACCGACTTCGCGAGGATGGCGGCTTCTGGCGGCTGCAGCTTGCCGGCGAGTTTCATTTCCAGCCGCTCGGCCGAAAGCTGTATGGGCGTGAGCGGGTTCTTGATTTCGTGTGCGAGCCGTCGCGCGACTTCGCCCCATGCCTGCGCGCGTTGCGCCGACACGATCTCCGAGATGTCGTCGAACACGAGCAGCCGCGACGACCGGCCGGGTGTGTCCGATGGCATTTCTGCGCCGCGCGCCACGAGCGTGATGCCTGTCTGCTGTGTTCCCAATTGCGCGGCGTTGAGCTCGAACGATTGCTGCCAGTGGTCCAGGCCGTGCTGGCGACGCTCGCTCATGTAGTCGTCGAATTGCTGCTGCACCGCGGCGCCAAATGTTGCGAGTCCGTCGATCGACGCGAGCGGCACCCCCTCATAGGCCGCCAGCGGCACGCGCAGGATTCGCGTTGCGCCGGGGTTGGACGAGAGGATCTGGCCCTTCTCGTCCATCACGATCACGCCGGCCGTGAGGTTGTCCAGGATCGTTTGCAGATTGGCTCGCGCGGCGCTGACCTGCCCCATGCTCTTGTCCACGGCTTCGCGCGCGTCGGCCAGCTGCTGGGTCATTTCAGCGAACGATCGCGTGAGGCCGCCGAGTTCATCCTTGCCTTGCATCGCGGGCTTGGGCGACAGGTCGCCCGCAGCAACTTCACGCACGCCCGCAGCGAGCAACAGCAAAGGCCGCGCGAGCTGGTTGCCCAGGATCACGGCGAGCAGCACCGCGCCCAGCACGGCCAGGAACAGGCTCAGCGTGAGCGTGCCGATGTACATGCGGCGCAGGCCGTCTCGCGCCAGCGCGCGCTCCTGGTACTCACGATTGGCTTCCTGCACGGCGATCGCGTTGGCGACCAGCGAGGGCGGCAACGATTGCGTGATTTGCAAAATGCGCGGCTCGGACAGCACCGCGTTGCTGGGTTGCGAGACGGATGCCAGCGCCTTGACGCGCGCCGTGGAGACGGCGGTCGGCCCGGGTTCGTCCAGCCCCTCGATCACTGCCAGCGATCGCTGCGCGCGCACATTGCGTATCTGCTGGCTGCTCGGCCGCTCGGGGTTCAGCTGGAATCGCGATTGACCCGCGCTGGCGATCAGGGTGCCGTTTCCGCTCCACAGCAGCACGTCGTTGGCCTGCAATTGCTCGCGCAAACGTTCGATGGCCAGAGGGGCCGATGTATCCGGTGTTTCAGCCAGTTGTGTTGCGGCGGCGCGCGCCTTGGCGGCGAGATCGTTGGCGAGTGCGTCGAGCGATGCGCGACCCAGGCTCAGTCCCGCATCGAGCGCGCCTTCGACCTTCACGTCGAACCAGCTTTCGATGGAGCGCGACACGAACTGGTACGACACCACGTAGATCAAGAGCCCCGGCAAAAAGCCCGTGAGCGCGAAGATCGCAGCGAGCTTGACGAGCAGGCGGCTGCCGAACTTGCCACGCCGCACCCGCGAGACCAGTCGCACGATGATCCAGATGATCACCAGCAGCAGAAGGCTTGCGACCACCACGTTGATGGCAAAGAGGCGGCTGTAGTTCTGTTCGTACAGCTCGCGGTTGTTGGTGGCCTGCGTCAGCAGGAACATCAGCACGATGCTGATCGCCACGATCACGGCGACCGCGACGCCGACCGCCCATCGGAAGGCCTTGGACGAGCGCAGCGACTGGCTCGCCGGGGGACTTGCAACCGGGGTTGCGGGGGCGGCCGCCGGCTCGTCCTTTTCGCCTTGCTCGCCCCTCATTTGCCGCTTTCGATCGACAGGCGCTGGTTGCGCGTGGCGTTGATGTTCCAGTCGGCCTGGCCCACGGCGCCGATCTGGAACGGCCTGGGTAACTGCGAGATGTCGAGGCGGAATCGGAAATCGACGTTGTATCTTGCGTCCGTGTCGATTTCGCCGGGCTCGGCGATCTTCCAGTGCGAGACACGCTGTATGGCCGCCATGGCGTCTTCTCGCGTATCGAAGCTCTGGCCCAGTGCCCCACCCGAATTGCCGATGGCCGTGGGCGAGACGACAAGCCGCCAGCGCCGGGTGAGTGGCTGGTAGGACAGCCGCATGTGCCGCGCTTCCGACGCCACCTGCTTGTCGTACCAGTACCAGCGGTCGCGGAACACGATGGCCTCGGCCACGAAGAACATCGGGATGCCCTTGGCCAGCGCGTCGTCAATCACCGTCGGGAGCTCGAACCGCACGGCGGCCGACAGCAGCACGCCTTCCTCGGTGCGCTCCAGCCGCAGCTGCGTGATTTCGGCGGAGGACGACTGGGCGTGCGCGGCCCCCGCCAGAAACAGCGCAAACGCCATCAGCACGCCAGTGATCACGCCCTTGAGGGCGCGGCAGATGGCGTGGTCAGGGGCGGCTTGAATGGGAGCCCAACGAGGCGCTTTTTTCGAACAGCGCGTAATAGAAACCGTCGTGATCACCTGCCAGATTGTCCGGGACGCCATTGGCCTTTTCCCCGGTTTGGGGCACTAAATGCCCGGGGCCGGGGCGCAAAACGCTGTCTTTGTGGCGCGCAAGAAACGTTTGAACCTGCGCCTCGCCCTCGGCCCGGAAGACCGAGCAGGTGCAGTACAAAAGCCGCCCGCCGGGGCGCAGCAGCGGCCACATCACGGCGAGCAGGCGCGCCTGCAGCGCGGCGAGCTGGGCGATATCGGTTTCACGCCGCAGCCAGCGCACATCGGGGTGCCGGCGGACGATGCCTGAAGCCGTGCAGGGCGCGTCGAGCAGGATCGCGTCGAAGGGCTTTGCGTCCCACCACTTGGGCGGATTCGCGGCGTCGGCCACGACGACTTCGGCCTGCAAGCCCAGCCGTTGCAGCGTTTCGTGGATGCGCTTGCATCGCTCGGCGTCGATGTCCAGCGCAACGACATGGGCATCCGAGATTTCGAGCAGGTGCGCGGTCTTGCCTCCGGGGGCGGCGCAGGCATCGAGCACGCGCAGCGGGGCACCGTCGATTGACTCCAGGCCCGTCATCAGAAGCGGCGCAGCCAGTTGCGCTGCGGCGTCCTGCACGCTGACGTGGCCGTCGGTGAAGCCCGGCACATCGTTCACAGGACGCGGGCGCTCCAGGATCACGCCTTGCGCACCTACCGGCACGGCCGCAACGCCTGCCTCCAGTAGGCTCGCGAGGTAGCCTTCCTGGGTGTTGCGGCGCGCATTCACGCGCAGGGTCATCGGCGGCTGCGTGTTGTTCGCTTCGAGGATCTGTTGCCAGCGGTCGGGGTGGTCCTTTTTCAGGCGATTGATCCACCACTGCGGGTGGTTCCAGAACGCGACCGCATTGCGATCGGTCGCTGCAACCATCGCTTCGCGTTCGCGAAGAAACCGGCGCAGGCACGCATTGATGAAGTTCGATTGCGCGCGCGTGGCACTGCCGAGCTTGGCCGCTTCGACCGCCTGGTCAACGAGCGTGAACGGCTCGTAAGGCGCGTCTTCGTCGCGCCAACAGAGCGCAAGCGCGACACAGAGCAGTGCGTCGGCTTGCGGCGGTGGCGGCCGTTTGGCGAGCAGCACGCGCAGCGCCTCGGCTCGTCCGAGGTTGCGGAAGGTCTGGAATGCCAGCGCTTGCGCAGCCGGCCGCACGGCGCCATCGATGCGTGTCAGCGCCGCTGTCGCGGATGCGCCCTCGCGCACGGACTGCAAAACGGAAGCGGCAGCCTGAAGCTGCCGCCAGAGTGGGAGTGCCTGACCTGTCATGGGCCCATTGTGTCAGCCCAGGGCACCCGCTTTCGATCAGGTCAGCGAGTCTGCCCAGATATTGCGCGCCCAGCTCATCGCGTGTGTGCCTTCAATCTCGGTCGGGGCGGGGCTGAGGCCGCCCGAACCGGCAACGGTCTTGAAGGTGTTGTCGATGTATTCATGCACGCTGGCCACATGCACCACATTGCGATCGTCCACAAAGCTGTAGCAGGTGTTGGTGAGCATCGGGCGCGGATTGGGTTGCCAGCCCGCAAGCTGCGCGACGATGGCCGCCGCCGCGACCTTGGCGTGGCTGTTGGCCATGTGCCCGCTCTTGGGCATGGCCGGCGCGATCTGGATCGAGTCGCCGATCACAAAGACATCCTTTGCCGCCGTGGACTCGAACGTCTGGTAGTTCACCCCGACCCAGTTGTTGTTGGCCTGGTTCGCCAGACCAGCCTGCACGGCAATCAGGCCTGCGCGCTGCGGCGGCACGACGTTGAGCACGGCGGCCTTCACGTCGTCCTGCACTTCGAACTTGAGCGTGCTGGCGCGCGCATCGACTGCCGTGAGCTTGTGCTGCGCGCGGTATTCGACGATGCCGCGATATTGCTCTGCCCAGACCTTCTTGAAGAGCGCGCCCTTGGATGTGACGTCCGGATTCGCGTCGAGGATCAGCACCTTGCTTCTGGGCTTGGCATTCTTGAAGTACCACGCGACCTGGCAGGCGCGCTCATACGGCCCGGGTGGGCAGCGATAGGGCGCTTCGGGAATGCTGATCGCGTAGGTGCCGCCATCTGGCATGGCTTCGAGCTGGCGGCGAAGGGCCACTGTTTCGGCGCCGGCTTTCCATGCGTGGAGGATCTGTCCCGAAGCGTGCGCTGCGGCCAGGCCTTCGACGCGGTCCAGGCGCATGTCCACACCGGGCGAGACGACGAGTTTGTCGTAGGCAATGGTTCCGCCGCGCGCCAGCGTGACGGTCTTGCGTGCGGCGTCGATGGAGGTCGCCATGTCCTTGACCACCGTGACGCCGTGGTTTCGCTCCAGCCCCGTGTAAGGGGTGGTGATGTCATCGATTTTGCGGCTTCCGCCGACCACCAGATTGGAAATAGGGCAAGAAATGAATGCATCGCCCGGCTCGATGAGCACGACGCTGATCTTGTGGTCCGACAGCAGCCGCACGTACTTGGCTGCTGTGGCGCCCCCGTATCCGCCGCCAATCACCACGACCTGCGCACGTGAGGGGATGGATGTGGTTGCACACGCAGTCAGGCCCAACAGCCCGAGAGCACCGGACGAATGCAGGAATGAACGTCTTTTCATGGTGCTTGTCCTTATTTGCGCTGCGCGAAGTAGGTGGCGATCTGCTCGATCTGCGCATCGCTGTAGCCCTTGCTGAGCTGGTGCATGATCGTCGCGGGTCGGGTGCCGGCCTTGAAGGCCTTGAGCTGGCTGGCGAGGTAATCGCGCGGCATGCCGGCCAGGGGCGGCGCGCTCGAACCGGTGACCGACCGGCCATCGGTACCGTGGCAATTGGCGCACGTAGCAGCCAGGCTTCGTGTGTAGAGCGCGTCGGGCGTCTGCGCCCCTGCCACAGACCAGACACCAGCAGCGAGCGCGGCCACGGCCCATCGTTCGATCTTCATCCTCGTCTCCATGAATTGTCCCGGCACTATAGGGCCCGCTCGGTCGTTAGGGAAGGCCCGATTCCCCGGCCGGCCTTGAAGCCGAAAAGGGTCGCGAGCACCACGGCGGGAAATTGCGCAATCGCAGCGTTGTAGCGAGCCACAGCGCGATTGAATTGATCGGCCGCCGCATTGGCCTGCACCAGGATCTGCGTGCGGCGCGCCAGCACGGTGTCGGGCAGCCGTGGCCCCGCGAGGTCGTGGGCATCGCTGCGCTCGGCGCGCTCCCAGGCCATTGCCAATACCTCTCGCGCTGCGCTGAGAGCCGCGATGCCTTCCGGTTCGAGAGGTCGATGACGCGCCGCTGTGAGCGATGCTGCGAACTGCTCGGCAGCGCCCTGCAATCCTGCCCAGATCGAGTGCCCGCCTTCAAGTGCGCCGGCCTGGGTATCGGTTTGCGGCAACTGGTCGCGCACCAGTTCCACGTGCCGCACCAGCTCTGCATCGAGCAGCGCGAACGCCGCTTTCGCTTCCGCACGCAGCCGCATGAGCCGGTTGTACGCACCCACTGCCCAGAACAGCAGGACGGCTGCAAGGGCCCAAAGGACAACGGTTGATGTCATCGGCTGATCAAGACGCAAGACCTCAGTAGGACGATTCGATGAATTCTGCCTGATACAAAACGTGCGGCATCGCACACGGCAATGCCGCTCAATCAGGAGAACACATGACTGCAGCTCAAGCCGCGATGGCGCTGGCGTTCATCGCCGGCATACGAACAACGGATTCGCAGGGCTCCCGACCGACCCAACTCCCTGGGAACCCCGATATCGTCGATGAGGCGGGTGGGTTGTCAATGGGCACGCCGGTCGTCGTCGGTACTTCGGTCTTCAGCGACAGGCAGTTACTCTCGCTGTCCGCCAATGACACCCAGTTCGGATTCGTAATCAACGCCCCAACGGGCAGCCGGGTTTTCCTTTTGGGCGATCCCCCGCCCCCGGGTTGCGAGCCCACGTTGCGAGGTGAGTACGGCAATGTCACGCAGCGCTCGATCGACCTGATCTGTCCCGAAGACAACGGCACCGTGACCGCCCACAACACATACCTGTTCTCGCAGGCGCCCAACTACACCTATCTCGAACGCGGACCGCGCGACAGGGCGGCATCGCTTTGCAGCGGGCCGGTGTTCGATCCGCTCAATCCCCCTGATACCAGCGGTACCTTCGAGGGGACCGAACTGGTTCAACCTTGGTCCATGTACCGGTTCGCGTACGTCGACCGCTGCACCACCCACAGTCCGACGACGATGCCCTCGCACGCCGGGTCGAACACCCCGACCTCAGCCGGCCAGGAAGCCTCGTCAACCCAGGACCCGTCAGGTGGATGGGCCCTCACCGCAGCGGCCGGCGTCGGTCTGGCAGGTTCAATCGTCATCTGCGCCTACCGAGGCCGGCTGCAATGCAGGCATTCGCAGTTCCGGCAGGTTCAGCCCGAGCCGGATTTGATCGAGATGGCCGACCACCATCGGTAGCGCTAGAATGAATACCAAAGATTGCAGATTTAGTTACTTTTAGTTGGTAAAACTGCTGGTTTGCCGGACCCCCTGGCATTTTCCAAGGAATATCAATGAAAGCAGTCAAGTTGGCCGTCGTGGCCCTGGGCATGGGCACGCAGATCGCCCACGGGAACATCTCGGTCGCACCTGAATTGGCCCCGCAGGACAGGCCGTTAACCTTCACGCAGCCGCCACAACATCGGGGCCACGAACAGACACTGGACCTTCGACCCCAACTTCTCCCGATTTCAGAAACGGAAGACAACACGACCGCAACGAATCAGGCGCCCGCAACGCAAACGCCAGTGTGGTTGTATCCGTCTGCGGTTGTAGGTCCCGCCTTCGTGGTCGTGTGTTGCGGCGTCCTGCGGCGCCAGTGCGCGCGCCAGGAAGGTCAGGCAGGCCAGCTGGCCCTGGACCGATTGGCAGCAGAGAACGCTGCGGCCGAGTCGGCCTGACCCCACGGCAAAAAAGAGGAAAGCCCCATGACCTCGCGGTCATGGGGCTTTTTTCATGCGCCGGTCAAGGCGCAGTGAGCCTGGTGCGGATTACTCCGCGACCGTGCCTTCGTTGGTTTCGGTCGCATCCGCACCGGCGCCGATGCCGGCGAGTTCGGCTGCTTCCGAATCGGCGATGGCGCGGCGCTCGGCCTCGTCCATCTGGTCCTTGGCCTTGCGTGCCTGGTGGTAAGCCATGCCGGTACCGGCAGGAATCAGGCGACCGACGATGACGTTTTCCTTCAGGCCGCGCAGCTCGTCGCGCTTGCCCATGATCGCCGCTTCGGTCAGCACGCGTGTGGTTTCCTGGAAGGAAGCCGCCGAGATGAACGAATCGGTCGACAGCGAGGCCTTCGTGATACCGAGCAGCAGGTTGCTGTAGGTCGGCGGGATCTTGCCTTCGGCGCGCAGTGCGTCGTTGGTGTCCAGGATCTCCGAACGCTCCACTTGCTCACCAGCAATGTAGCCCGACTCGCCGACGTTCTCGACCACGACACGGCGCAGCATCTGGCGAACGATCACCTCGATGTGCTTGTCGTTGATCTTCACGCCCTGCAGGCGATAGACGTCCTGCACTTCGTCAACGATGTAACGCGCAAGCTCTTCGGAACCCAGCAGGCGCAGGATGTCCTGCGGATCGGCAGGGCCGTCCACCACGGACTCGCCCTTGTTGACCACCTGGCCTTCGTGCACCAGGATGTTCTTTTCCTTGGGCACGAGTTCCTCGTGGACGCCGCCTTCCGGATCGGTGATCTGCAGGCGAATCTTGCCCTTGGTCTCCTTGCCGAACGACACGGTACCGGTGATCTCGGCCAGCACGCCCTTGTCCTTGGGCGAACGTGCTTCGAACAGCTCGGCAACACGCGGCAGACCGCCGGTGATGTCTCGCGTCTTCTGGCCTTCGATCGGGATACGCGCCAGCACTTCGCCGCCGACCACGTCCTGGCCGTCACGCACCTGGATCAGCGCGCCAACCGGGAAGCCGATCGTCACCGAGTGATCGGTGCCGGGGATCTTCACTTCGTTGCCGGTAGCGTCGATCAGCTTGACCTGCGGACGCAGGACCTTGGCCGAGCGCTTCGGATCGAACTTGATAACCACCAGCGTAGACAGGCCCGTCACTTCATCGACCTGCTTGGCAACCGTGAGGCCTTCTTCGACGCTCTCGAACTGCACCTTGCCGGCGAATTCCGTGATGATGGGTCGCGTGAGCGGATCCCAGTTCGCCAGGATCGTGCCGGCCTTGACCGACTGGTCAGCCTTCACAGCCAGCGTGGCGCCGTACGGCACCTTGTGGCGCTCGCGCTCGCGGCCGTGCTCGTCGTGAATCACGATTTCGCCCGAACGCGCGATGACGACCTGCTCGCCCTTGCTGTTGGTCACATAGCGCATCGTGGCGTTGAAGCCGATCACGCCGTTGGACTTGGCATCCACGCTCGAAGCGATGGCTGCACGCGACGCGGCGCCACCGATGTGGAACGTACGCATCGTGAGCTGCGTGCCGGGTTCGCCGATCGACTGCGCGGCAATCACGCCGACTGCTTCGCCGACGTTCACCAGGCCGCCGCGGCCCAGGTCACGGCCGTAGCACTTGGCGCACAGGCCGAAACGCGTAGCGCAGGTCAGCGCGGTGCGCACCTTCACTTCGTCCACGCCCACGGCTTCGAGTTCGTCGATGCTGTCTTCGTCCAGGATGGTGCCGGCCTTGACCAGTACTTCACGCGACTCGGGGTGCAGCACGTCATCGGCGCCGACACGGCCGAGGATTCGGTCGCGCAGCGACTCGATCACTTCACCGCCTTCGACGATCGCGCGCATCACCGATCCATCGGTCGTGCCGCAATCGGTTTCGATCACCACCAGATCCTGCGTCACGTCGACCAGGCGGCGTGTCAGGTAACCCGAGTTCGCCGTCTTCAGTGCCGTATCCGCCAGGCCCTTTCGGGCGCCGTGGGTGGAGATGAAGTACTGCAACACATTCAGGCCTTCACGGAAGTTCGCCGTGATGGGCGTCTCGATGATGGAGCCGTCAGGCTTGGCCATCAGTCCGCGCATACCCGCCAGCTGGCGAATCTGTGCAGCAGAGCCGCGAGCACCGGAGTCGGCCATCATGTAGATGGAGTTGAACGACTCCTGGTCCACTTCATTGCCGTGGCGGTCGATGGTCTTTTCCTTGGCCAGCTGGGCCATCATGACCTTGGACACTTCGTCGCCGGCCTTGCCCCAGATGTCCACCACCTTGTTGTAGCGCTCGCCGGAGGTCACGAGACCCGAAACGTACTGCTGTTCGATCTCTTTGACTTCCTTCTCGGCGCGGCCAATGATCTCGCCCTTTTGCGGCGGCACCAGCATGTCGTCAACGCAGATCGAGATACCGGCCTTGGTCGCCAGCCGGAAGCCGTTTTGCAACAGCTTGTCGGCGAACACGACCGTCTCTTTCAGGCCGCACTTGCGGAACGAGACGTTGATGAGCTTGGAGATTTCCTTCTTCTTGAGCGCCTTGTTGATGTTCGAGAACGGCAGGCCCTTGGGCAGGATCTCGGACAACAGGGCGCGGCCGACGGTCGTTTCCACGATCGAGGTCGAAGGGACCAGCTCATTGCTTTCCTTGTCGCGCGTCCATTCGGTCAGGCGCACGTTGACCTTGGCGGTGAGCTCGACCTGGTCTGCGTCGAGCGCGCGCTGCACTTCACCGATGTCGGCAAAGATCATGCCCTCGCCCCTGGCGTTGGTGCGCTCACGAGTCGTGTAATACAAGCCCAGCACCACGTCTTGCGACGGAACGATGGAAGGCTCGCCGTTGGCGGGGAACAGCACGTTGTTGGAAGCGAGCATCAGCGTGCGGCATTCCATCTGCGCTTCCACCGACAGCGGTACGTGAACGGCCATCTGGTCACCGTCGAAGTCGGCGTTGAACGCAGCGCAAACCAGCGGGTGCAGCTGGATCGCCTTGCCTTCGATCAGGATCGGCTCGAACGCCTGGATGCCCAGGCGGTGCAGCGTGGGAGCCCGGTTCAGCATGATCGGGTGCTCTTTGATCACCTCTTCAAGAATGTCCCAGACCACCGGGGTGCCGGATTCGACTTCCTTCTTCGCGGCCTTGATGGTCGTGGCGATGCCCATCGCTTCGAGGCGCGAGAAGATGAACGGCTTGAACAGCTCGAGCGCCATCAGCTTGGGCAGGCCGCACTGGTGCAGCTTGAGCGTCGGGCCGACCACGATGACCGAACGGCCCGAGTAGTCGACGCGCTTGCCCAGCAAGTTCTGGCGGAAACGGCCGCTCTTGCCCTTGATCATGTCGGCCAGCGACTTCAGTGCGCGCTTGTTGGCGCCCGTCATGGCCTTGCCACGGCGACCGTTGTCCAGCAACGAGTCGACGGCTTCCTGCAGCATCCGCTTTTCGTTGCGCGCGATGATTTCCGGAGCCTTCAGCTCCAGCAGGCGGCGCAGGCGCGAATTGCGGTTGATGACGCGGCGATACAGGTCGTTCAGGTCGGAGGTCGCAAAGCGGCCGCCGTCCAGCGGTACCAGCGGACGCAGGTCCGGCGGCAGCACGGGCAGCACTTCCATCACCATCCACTGCGGACGGATGCCCGACTTCTTGAAGGCTTCCAGAACCTTCAGGCGCTTGGCGTTCTTCTTGACCTTGACTTCAGAGCCGGTCAGGTCGCCGCGCAGCTTCTCGATCTCGAGGTCGATATCGATGCCTTCGAGCAGGTCGCGGATACCTTCAGCGCCCATCTTGGCGATGAACTCGTCGCCGAACTCCTTGCGCTTGGCGTCATAGTCGTCCTCGGACATGATGCCGAACTTCTTCAGCGGGGTCATGCCGGGGTCGGTGACGACGTAGGCTTCGAAGTACAGCACGCGTTCGATGTCGCGCAGCGTCATGTCGAGCACCAGGCCCAGGCGCGACGGCAGCGACTTCAGGAACCAGATGTGCGCGCACGGTGCGGCCAGGTCGATGTGACCCATGCGCTCGCGGCGAACCTTGGTCTGCGTGACTTCAACGCCGCACTTCTCGCAGATGACACCGCGGTGCTTCAGGCGCTTGTACTTGCCGCACAGGCATTCGTAGTCCTTGATGGGCCCGAAGATCTTGGCGCAGAACAGGCCGTCGCGCTCAGGCTTGAAGGTGCGGTAGTTGATGGTTTCCGGCTTCTTGACTTCGCCGAAGGACCACGAGCGGATCTTCTCCGGGGAAGCCATGCCGATGCGGATGGCATCGAAATGCTCGTCCGGCGTGAATTGCTTGAACAGGTCGAGTAATGATTTCATGTGTCTGTTCCCTTCGATTACGAACGCTCGAGTTCCATGTCGATGCCCAAGGAACGGATTTCCTTGACCAGGACATTGAACGATTCCGGCATGCCGGCTTCGATGGCGTGTTCGCCCTTGACGATGGACTCGTACACCTTGGTGCGGCCCTGCACGTCGTCGGACTTCACGGTCAGCATTTCCTGCAGCGTGTATGCGGCGCCGTACGCTTCCAGCGCCCAAACTTCCATTTCGCCGAATCGCTGGCCGCCGAACTGCGCCTTGCCACCCAGCGGCTGCTGGGTAACGAGCGAGTAAGGACCGGTCGAGCGGGCATGCATCTTGTCGTCCACCAGGTGGTGAAGCTTCAGGACGTGCATGTAGCCGACAGTCACGGGACGCTCGAACTGGTCGCCGGTGCGGCCGTCGTACAGCATGGCCTGCGTGCGGTTGGCCGTGAGGCCCTTGACCTTCATGATTTCTTCCGGATACGCAAGCCTGAGCATGCCGCGGATGTCTTCTTCAGACGCGCCGTCGAACACCGGGGTCGCAAAGGGCACGCCCTTGGACAGTTCGGTGGCCATCTCGATCACGTCTTCGTCGGTCAGGTTGGGCAGGTCTTCCTTGCGGCCCGAGCTGTTGTACAGCTGGTCCATGAACTTGCGCAGCTCGGCCTGCTTGGCCTCTTGCTGCAGCAGGTCGCCGATGCGCTGGCCGATACCCTTGGCGGCCCAGCCCAGGTGAACTTCGAGCACCTGGCCCACGTTCATCCGTGATGGAACGCCCAGTGGGTTCAGAACGATGTCGCAAGGCGTGCCGTCAGCCATGTAGGGCATGTCTTCGACCGGGACGATCTTGGACACAACACCCTTGTTGCCGTGGCGGCCGGCCATCTTGTCGCCAGGTTGCAGGCGGCGCTTGACGGCCAGGTACACCTTGACCATCTTGAGCACGCCGGCAGGCAGTTCGTCGCCCTGCGTGAGCTTCTTGCGCTTTTCTTCGAAAGCCAGGTCAAAGCTGTGACGCTGCTGGTCGATCGAGTTCTTGATCGATTCGAGCTGCGTTGCTGCTTCGTCATCTGCCGGGCGGATGTCGAACCAGTGGAACTTCTCGACCGACGAGAGGTACGCCTTGTCGATCTTCGTGCCCTTGGCCAGCTTCTGGGGGCCACCGTTGGCGATCTTGTTGGTCAGCAGCTTCTCGATACGGTCGAACGCGTCGGCTTCGACGATGCGAAGCTGGTCGTTCAGGTCCAGGCGGAAGCGCTTGAGTTCATCGTCGATGATCTGCTGGGCGCGCTTGTCGCGCTGGATGCCTTCGCGGGTGAACACCTGCACGTCGATCACGGTGCCTTGCGAGCCCTGGTCCACGCGCAGCGAGGTGTCCTTCACGTCGGAAGCCTTCTCGCCGAAGATCGCGCGAAGCAGCTTCTCTTCAGGGGTCAGCGTGGTCTCGCCCTTCGGCGTGACCTTGCCCACCAGCGTATCGCCAGGCTGCACTTCTGCGCCGACGTAGATGATGCCGGACTCGTCCAGGCGGTTGAGCTGCTGCTCGGACAGGTTCGGGATGTCGCGCGTGATTTCTTCGGCGCCCAGCTTGGTGTCGCGAGCCATCACCACCAGTTCCTCGATGTGAATCGAGGTGTAGCGGTCATCGGCAACGACGCGTTCGCTGATCAGGATCGAGTCTTCGAAGTTGTAGCCATTCCACGGCATGAACGCGACCAGCATGTTCTGGCCGAGGGCCAGCTCGCCGAGGTCGGTCGATGCGCCGTCAGCCACCACGTCACCCTTGGCGATCTTGTCGCCGCGCTTGACGATGGGACGCTGGTGGATGTTGGTGTTCTGGTTGGAACGCTGGTACTTGATCAGGTTGTAGATGTCCACGCCGACTTCACCGGCGGTGGCTTCGGCGTCGTTCACGCGAACCACGATGCGGGTGGCATCGACATAGTCGACAACGCCGCCGCGCGTTGCGGTCACGACGGTGCCGGAGTCGACCGCGGATACGCGCTCGATGCCGGTACCGACGAAGGCCTTTTCTGGACGCAGGACAGGCACGGCCTGGCGCTGCATGTTGGCGCCCATCAGCGCGCGGTTTGCATCGTCGTGCTCAAGGAACGGCACGAGCGAAGCGGCAACGGACACGATCTGTGCGGGCGACACGTCCATGTACTGGACACGGTCGGCGCCCACCAGGATCGATTCGCCGGCTTCACGCGCGGAGACCAGGTCACCCGTCAGCTTGCCGTCCTTGTCCAGGACCGCGTTGGCCTGGGCGATGACGTACTTGCCTTCTTCGATGGCCGACAGGTAGTCGATTTCCATCGTGACCTTGCTGTCGATCACACGGCGATACGGTGTTTCGATGAAGCCGTATTCGTTCAGGCGGGCATACAGGGCCAGCGAGTTGATCAGGCCGATGTTCGGGCCTTCGGGCGTTTCAATCGGGCATACGCGGCCATAGTGGGTCACGTGCACGTCACGCACTTCGAAGCCAGCGCGTTCGCGGGTCAAACCGCCCGGGCCAAGAGCCGAGACGCGACGCTTGTGCGTGATCTCGGACAGCGGGTTGGTCTGGTCCATGAACTGCGACAGCTGCGACGCACCGAAGAACTCCTTGAGTGCCGCAGAAATCGGCTTGGAGTTGATCAGGTCATGCGGCATGAGCGGCTCTTGCTCGGCCTGGCCGAGACGTTCCTTCACGGCCTTTTCGATACGGGCGAGGCCGGTGCGGTACTGGTTTTCGGCCAGTTCGCCGACGCAACGCACGCGGCGATTGCCCAGGTGATCGATGTCATCGACTTCGCCGCGGCCATTGCGCAGGTCCACCAGGATCTTGACGACGTTGAGGATGTCCTCGTTGGTCAGGACCATAGGGCCGGTCGACTCGTTGCGACCGACCTTGGCGTTGAACTTCATGCGGCCCACGCGCGACAGGTCATACGTGTCCGGGTTGTAGAACAGGCGCTGGAACAGGGCCTGGACTGCATCTTCGGTGGGGGGCTCGCCGGGGCGCATCATGCGGTAGATGGCAACGCGCGCTGCGAACTCGTCGACGGTTTCGTCGATGCGCAGGGTCTGCGACATGTACGCACCCTGGTCGAGTTCGTTCGTGTAGATGACCTGCAGGTTCTGCACGCCTGCCGTGCGCAGCTTCTTCAGAAGCGCTTCGGTCAGCTCGTCATTGGCCTTGGCAATGATCTCGCCGGTGTCGGCATCGACGATGTTGCGGGCGACGACGCGGCCGATGAGGTAATCCTCAGGGACGCTGATGTGGGTGGTTGCCGACTGCTCCAGGTCACGCGTGTGACGCACGGTGACGCGCTTGTCCTTGGCGACCACGACCTTGCCGGCCTTGTCGGTGATGTCAAAACGGGCGACTTCACCACGCAGGCGCTCGGGAACGAATTCCATCTGCGCGCCGCTGTCCATCAGGCGGAAGTTGTCATTGACGAAGAAGTTCGCCAGGATGGATTCGGGCGTCAGGCCGATGGCCTTGAGCAGGATCGTGACCGGCATCTTGCGGCGGCGGTCGACGCGGAAGTACAGGATGTCCTTCGGATCGAATTCGAAGTCGAGCCAGGAGCCACGGTACGGGATGATCCGTGCCGAGAAAAGCAGCTTGCCCGAGCTGTGCGTCTTGCCCTTGTCGTGTTCGAAAAACACGCCCGGCGAGCGGTGCAACTGCGAGACGATGACTCGCTCGGTGCCGTTGATGATGAAAGAGCCCTTCTCGGTCATCAGGGGCACTTCGCCCATGTAGACCTCTTGCTCTTTCACTTCCTTCACGACCTTCGACTGCGGCGTGGACGACTCACGGTCGTAAATGATCAGCTGAACCTTGGCGCGCACGGCCGAGGCGTAGGTGAGGCCGCGGGTCTGGCACTCACGCACGTCGAACGCCGGCTTGGCGAGGTTGTATTCAAGGAACTTCATCTCGACAAAACCGTTGTGCGAGACGATGGGGAATGCAGCGTCGAACGCTGCTTGCAGACCTTCTATGGTCCGGCTCTTCGGGCCGATATCGGCCTGCAGGAACGCGGTGTACGCGTCTTTCTGCATTTGCAGGAGGTAAGGGATTTCAAGCACGCTGTCGCGGCTGCCGAAGCTTTTGCGGATGCGCTTGCGTTCGGTATAAGAATAGGCCATGAGATCTCCGGGCTAATGAGCTCTTGCGCAACTGTCACCCGGGTCTCGAGGCGTCGAGGCCGGGCTTCTTGGTGGGTTGGCCACTACCAACCATGGCGGACGGCGATGCATTGCACATCGCCCGAACCAAGGCATCTTCTGCAGTCGGGGTCAGAAGACACTCGAAAAAACTGGGGAACCTTGTATTGGACCAGTCTTTTCGGGTGCGCTCTTGCCGCATCCTTTAAAGCACCAAAGGCTGGAGGCCCTTTCGGGTCGCTCCAGCCTCGGAACCAGGGGCGATTACTTCAGTTCGACCTTGGCGCCGGCATCTTCCAGCTTCTTCTTGGCAGCGTCGGCGTCAGCCTTGTTCAGGCCTTCCTTGACAGCCTTCGGTGCGCCATCGACCAGGTCCTTGGCTTCCTTGAGGCCCAGGCCGGTGATTTCGCGCACGGCCTTGATGACGGAGACCTTCTGTGCACCGGCTTCCAGCAACTGGACGGTGAACTCGGTCTTCTCTTCAACGACGGCTGCGGCAGCACCGCCACCAGCGCCGGCAGGAGCGGCCATGGCGGCTGCGCTCACACCAAACTTCTCTTCGATGGCTTTCACCAGATCGTTGAGTTCCATGACCGTCATGCTGTCCAGCGAGGTCAAAAATGCGTCTTTATCGAATGCCATTTTGATTTCCTAAATTAAGTTGGGTTTGTTGTGCCGTTCAAGCGGCGGCTGCCTCGGCAGGTGCATCAGCCGTAGCTTCTTCTGCACCACCACCTTTTTTGGCCGCCAGGGCGCCCAGCACAACGGCCGTACGCGAAATGGGCGACATCAGCAAGCCGCAAAGCTGGGCCAGCAGAACTTCCTTCGAGGGGATGTTCGCGAGCTGCTTCACACCGGCGACGTCCAGGGCCTTGCCCGCAAATGCACCACCGCGAATCACCAGCTTGTCGTTGGTTTTCGCGAAGTCAGCCACCACTTTCGCGGCGGAGACGGCATCGACGGAAAAGCCGTAGATCAGCGGACCGGTCATCTGGTCACCGACGATTTCGAACTGGCTACCTGCAACAGCACGGCGAGCCAGGGTGTTCTTCAGAACACTCAGGTTCACGCCCTTGCTGCGTGCATCGTTGCGCAGTTTGGTCATGTCAGCGACCGTGATGCCGCGGTATTCCGCAATCACCAGCGTTTGAGCTTTGGCGGCGAGGCTGGTCACTTCTTCAATGACCGCTTGCTTCTCACTGCGATTCAGACTCAAGGTCTACTCCTTTGAAAGTGCCTTCGGGCCTTCACCCTCTGGCACGCCTAAAGTTCAGCGACCAACTGTTTTCAGGAAATCTCTCAATATCCATCTTCAGCGGGATCGCCATCTGCGTTGGTCATACCCTTGCGGGTCACTATTAAGCGGACATGCCGCACCAACGGTCTTGGATGGCCCGGAAGCCCCCCGAAGGATGCTTCTGGCCCACCACACCCGGCACCGCCTTCCCGCGATGCCCGGAATCTCTTCGCGATTACGCCGAGATGGATTGCGTGTCCACGCGGACACCCAGACCCATGGTCGACGAAACCGCCACCTTGCGCAGGTAAACACCCTTGCTCGTTGCGGGCTTGGACTTGTGCAGTGCCTCGATCAACGCGACCAGGTTGCCTTGCAGCTTGTCCGAATCGAACGAGTTGCGGCCGATGGTCGCGTGGATGATGCCGGCCTTGTCGGCGCGGTACTGGACCTGGCCTGCCTTGGCGTTCTTCACGGCGGTCGCCACATCGGGCGTCACGGTGCCGACCTTTGGGTTGGGCATCAGGCCGCGTGGGCCCAGAATCTGGCCGAGCGTACCGACGATGCGCATGGCATCCGGCGCAGCAATAACCACGTCGAAAGGCATATTGCCAGCCTTGACCATGGCAGCCAGGTCATCCATGCCGACGATATCGGCGCCGGCAGCCTTGGCTTCCTCAGCCTTGGCGCCCTGTGCGAACACAGCAACACGCTTGGTCTTGCCGGTGCCGTTAGGCAGCACGACAGCGCCGCGAACAACCTGATCCGACTTCTTGGGATCGATGCCCAGCTGAACGGCAACGTCGATGGATTCATCGAACTTGGCGTTGGCGGCTTCCTTGACGATGCCGAGCGCTTCGCTGAACGGGTACAGCTTGGTGCTGTCGACCTTGCCCTGCAGGGCCTTTTGCTTCTTGGTGAGCTTTGCCATGATCAGAGACCTTCCACCGTGATGCCCATCGAACGGGCGGAGCCAGCCAATGTGCGGATAGCTGCATCAACGCTTGCGGCGTTCATGTCCTTCAGCTTGGTCTTGGCGATCTCTTCGAGCTGTGCGCGCGTGATCTTGCCGACCTTGTTGCTGTGTGGTGTGGGCGAACCCTTTTCAAGCTTGACAGCCTTCTTGATCAGGACCGTCGCGGGCGGGGTCTTGATAATGAAAGTGAAGCTCTTGTCCGCGTACGCCGTGATCACCACGGGCAATGGCAGGCCTGGCTCGACACCTTGGGTCTGGGCGTTGAACGCCTTGCAGAATTCCATGATGTTGAGGCCGCGCTGGCCGAGGGCCGGGCCGATGGGGGGCGACGGATTGGCTTTGCCTGCAGGAACCTGCAGTTTGACAAAACCGACGATTTTCTTCGCCATGGTTTTTTACTCCTTGCGGGTGATAACGCTTTGGCGCGACAGCCTCGGCTCCCCGGGGGTTAACGACTCGCCTTCTCAACCGTGCACGGAGTCGGTGCGCGCACGGCAATTTCTCAGGTCTTCTCGACCTGGCTGAATTCCAGCTCCACAGGCGTTGCACGACCAAAGATCGTGACCGACACGCGGACCTTGTTCTTTTCGTAATTGACTTCTTCAACCGTTCCGTTGAAGTCGGTGAATGGGCCGTCCTTGACGCGCACGTATTCGCCGACGATGAATTCCACCTTGTGACGAGGCTTCTCAGTACCCTCTTCCATCTGGCCGAGGATCTTGCCAACTTCGTCTTCAGAGATCGGTGCCGGACGATTCTTGGCACCACCGACAAAGCCCGTGACCTTGTTGGTGTGCTTCACGAGGTGCCAGGTGTCATCGTTCATGATCATCTGGACCAGCACGTACCCAGGGTAGAAGCGTCGCTCGGACGTCTTCTTCTGCCCGTTCTTGATCTCGACCACTTCTTCGGTCGGAACCAGGATCTCACCAAACATGTCCTGCATTCCCGCACGCATGATGCGCTCGCGAATGTTTCGCTCGACGGCCTTTTCCATGCCTGAATAGGCATGAACGACGTACCAGCGCAGATCAGGGTTGACCGGCTTTGCAGGCGTTGCGGCCTCGCCACCCTCGACGGGCATGTCTTCAGCGGGGGAATCTGTGATTTCGGTCATTACTTCTTCCAGCCCAGGATCAGGTCGTAGAACAGCCACTCAAGGGTCTTGTCGGTCAGCCACAGGAAGATGGCCATAACCGCACAAAACGCGATCACATAGCCTGTCATCTGGATCGCTTCCTTGCGCGTCGGCCAGACAACTTTCTTGACTTCCTTCCAGGAATCGCGGCCGAACGCCACGAACTGCTTGCCAGGCTCGGAGGTTGCGAAAACCACGACGGCTGCAGCGATCCCCACGATCAGCGCCGCCCATTGCGCGATCTGACCCTGCTTGCTGAGCAGGTAAAACCCGGCCAGCGCAGCCACCACCAGGGCAACGGCACCGCCCAGCTTCGCCTTGTCGGCGCCGGTGCTGACGGTTTCAACTTGAGAAGTAGCCATTTGCGGCGTTTTCCTGGTTCGAATTCACTGTGTCTTCAAGACACTGAAGCCCGACACACGGTCGGGCTTGGTTTTTTTGGTGCCACTCAAGTGGCAGGGGCAGTAGGAATCGAACCTACAACCTTCGGTTTTGGAGACCGACGCTCTGCCAATTGAGCTATACCCCTTTGTTCGATTACTCGAGAATCTTGGCGACGACGCCCGAACCGACGGTCTTGCCACCTTCACGGATAGCAA
>JAZKFI010000024.1:0-9190 GCA_040386575.1 Pseudomonadota bacterium | reverse complement strand
CTGGAGCCCGTCAAGCAGCGGCCGGGCATGTACACCCGCACCGACAACCCGCTGCACGTCATCCAGGAAGTGCTGGACAACGCAGCGGACGAGGCACTGGCCAATCACGGCAAGCGCATCAAGACCACGCTGCACAGCGACGGCTCCATCAGCATCGAAGACGATGGGCGAGGCATCCCTTTCGGCATGCACCCCGAGGAAAACGCCCCGGTGATCGAACTGGTGTTCACGCGATTGCATGCAGGCGGCAAGTTCGACAAGGGTAAGGGTGGCGCATACAGCTTCTCCGGCGGATTGCATGGCGTGGGCGTGTCGGTGACCAATGCGCTGGCCAAGCGGCTTGAAGTGACGACCCATCGCGAAGGTCAGGTTGCTCGCATCGTTTTTGCCGCAGGCGACGTGGTGGAGCCACTGACCGTGCGCAAGGCTGTCGAAGGCGATCGGCGCCAGGGCAGCACGGTGCGGGTCTGGCCCGACGCCAAGTACTTCGAGACATCCCAGTTGCCGATGGCCGAACTGGCGCACCTGCTGCGAAGCAAGGCCGTGCTGATGCCGGGTGTCACGGTGTCGCTGGTCACCGAGAAGACGAAGGAAACCCAGAGCTGGCAGTACAAGGGCGGCCTGCGCGACTACCTGATGCAGACGCTCAATGGCGAGCCGGTGATTCCGTTGTTCGAAGGCGAAGGCTTTGCCCAGAACAACGACAACTTCGCCGAAGGCGAGGGCGCGCAGTGGTGCGTGGCATTCACCGAAGACGGCCAGCCGGTACGCGAGAGCTACGTCAACCTGATCCCGACAAGCGCTGGAGGCACGCATGAAAGCGGCTTGCGCGACGGCCTGTTCACGGCGGTCAAGAGCTTCGTGGACCTGCACTCGCTGCTTCCAAAGGGCGTGAAGCTGCTGCCCGAAGACGTCTTTGCGCGCGCATCCTATGTGTTGTCGGCCAAGGTGCTCGATCCGCAGTTCCAGGGCCAGATCAAGGAGCGCCTGAACTCGCGCGATGCCGTCCGGCTGGTGTCCAGCTTCGTGCGGCCAGCGCTGGAGCTGTGGCTCAACCAGCACGTCGAATACGGCCGCAAGCTCGCTGAACTGGCGATCAAGGCGGCGCAGAGCCGGCAAAAGGCGGGCCAGAAGGTCGAAAAGCGCAAGGGTTCGGGCGTGGCTGTGCTGCCCGGCAAGCTGACCGATTGCGAAAGCCGCGATATCTCGCACAACGAAGTGTTCCTGGTCGAGGGCGACTCGGCCGGCGGCAGCGCCAAGATGGGCCGCGACAAGGAGTGCCAGGCAATACTTCCATTGCGCGGCAAAGTGCTGAACACCTGGGAGGTCGAGCGCGACCGCCTGTTTGCCAATACCGAAATCCACGACATCGCCGTCGCGATCGGCGTCGATCCCCACGGCCCCAACGACACACCGGACCTTTCCGGTCTGCGCTACGGCAAGGTTTGCATCCTGTCGGACGCCGATGTGGACGGTTCGCACATCCAGGTCCTGCTGCTGACCCTGTTTTTCCGGCACTTCCCCAAGCTCATCGAGACGGGCCATGTTTATGTGGCACGTCCCCCGCTGTTTCGCGTAGACGCGCCGGCGCGTGGTAAAAAGCCTGCTTCCAAGACGTACGCGCTCGATGAAGGTGAGTTGGTGGCCATACTCGACAAGTTGCGCAAGGAAGGCGTGCGAGAGGGCACCTGGAACATCAGCCGCTTCAAGGGCCTGGGCGAAATGAGTGCGGAACAATTGTGGGATACGACGCTCAATCCCGACACGCGACGCCTGCTTCCTGTTCAACTGGGGCGTTCGGACTTCCTGGCCACCGAGGCCCTCATCACCAAGCTCATGGGCAAGGGCGAAGCGGCTGCCCGCCGCGAACTCATGGAACTGCACGGCGACGCCGTGGAAATCGATATCTAGACAACCAGACTGCACGACCCTGACCGCTGCCAATGACCGCCGCCAATGACTCCGCCACGACGAACGAGCGCACCAGTGCGCGCGTGCGGCTGCGCCCGACCATGACGAGCGACATCGACTTCGTGCTGACGCTGGAGCGTGACCCGGAAAACCTGCCCTTCATCACGCCGTGGGAAAGCACGCAGCACGAGGCGGCGATCCGCTTCCCCGATTTCCGGCACTTCATCCTCGAAGCCGGCCCGGACCTGGAAGCTGCGGGCTTTCTGATCCTGATTGGCTGTCGCAGCCAGAATCAGTCCCTCGAACTCAAGCGCATGGTGGTGCAGGGCAAGGGCGCGGGCCTGGGGCGCGCTGCGTTGCGAGCCGCCAAGAAAATTGCATTCGACGACCTGCATGCGCACCGTTTCTGGCTCGACGTGAAGTCGCGCAATGCACGTGCAAGGTCGCTCTATGACAGCGAAGGTTTCATCATGGAGGGAACCTTGCGTGACGCAGTGAAGCAGGCCGATGGCTTCGAGTCGCTGCATGTCATGTCCATGCTGCGCAGCGAATTCACCGGGCGCCGCAGCCTGGGCCTGGAGGTGCGCGCGTGAAGTTCTCCAACGTTTGGGGTGGAACGCGCTGGGTTGCCGCGATGCTCGTTGCAATCGCGTTCACCGCGCCGGCGCACGCCGAGGTCTGGGGCTATGTCGATGCCAAAGGCGTTGCGCACTTTGCGGCCGAGAAGGTCGATGAGCGCTACGAGCTTTTCTTTCGTGGCGGGGAGAGCTTCGATACGGCGCGAGGCCTGGGCACTGCGCGGGCAGTGACTGTCCCCACGTCCGCGCCCAAGCTGATTGCGTTTTTTGAAGTCTCGCCCAGCTACAAGGTCGTCAAGCACCACCTGCGCGAAGCGTCGCTCAAGCACTCGGTCGATTACGAATTGCTGCAGGCACTGATCGCCACCGAATCGGGCTTCGATGCGTCGGCGGTGTCTCCCAAGGGCGCCATCGGCCTGATGCAGCTGATGCCTGCGACGGCAGAGCGCTACGGTGTCATGGGTGACGCCAAAACGGCGGCCGTGAAGAAGCTCACCGATCCCGGCACCAACATCAAGGCCGGCACGCGCTACCTGCGCTACCTGCTGGACATGTTCCCCGGCAAGATCGAACTGGCGCTGGCCGCTTACAACGCCGGCGAGGGCGCGGTACAACGCGCGGGCAACAAGATTCCGAATTACCGCGAGACGCAGAACTACGTCAAGACCGTGATGCAGCTCTACACGCTGCTCAAGCCGCCATCGATGATGTCCGGCGCGGGCGGCCGGGTGCCAGGGCGTGTCCGCATGGAAATCCCATCCGGCGGTGCGGTGGGCCGTGGCAACCTGCCTGCCGGAACTTTCATCCCGCAGCCCCTAGCGGCGGCGCAGCAACTCGACTCCAAGATCGAGCGTGAATGAAGTCGTCCCTTCTTTCGCAGTTCCCACCGGCCCGCTAGAGGGTCGCCGCTGATGACCGTCCTGCCGGTCGATCCCGACGAACTCGTCGCGCTTGGCGCTTTCGCAGGCGTGCAGTTGCTGATCCTGTGCCTGAGCGTTGTCATTGCCAACGCTTACCGGGAGCGGGCATTGCTCGTCCACGGCGCAGCGGCCACGCTCGCGCTGCTCACGCTTCAACTCATCGTCGGCGGCAATGCCTATCTGGCCCAGGCGGCGCTGTTGATGCTGCTGGCGGTCGATGGACTGCAGTTGCTCGAACTGGTCAGCCATGCCGGTGCCTTGCGGCAGCCGCGACGCCTGATGATCGGCACCAGCCTTGTCGTCCTGCCGGTGCTGGCCATTGCCGGATTTGCGTTGAAGATTCACGTGCTTCTGGCAGGCGCTCTGTTCTGGATGATTTGCGTCGTGCTCATCATGTTTCGGGCGTGGCCGCAAAGCCAGCCGTGGGCGCGCTGGCTCGTCACGGGGCAGGTGGCGCTTGCAGCAGCGGCCCTGTACACCGGATGGCGGCATCTGGTCGAGGAGGCCGGTTCCATCCTGCCGACGGCTGCATTGCTGGCGCTGTGGTCAACCACCGTTTTCCTCGCGACCTCCTGGCGAAACCGGATCTACAGCGACACCAAGGTGCGCATCGACGCGCGCAACACCATCGATCCGCTCACCGGTTTGTCGATGCCGGTCATCTTCTACGACCGCGTGCGCGCCGTGCGCAACCTCATGCTGCGTTACGGCCATCCCAGCGTCATCGTGCTCGTCCACATCGAACAACTGCAAAAGCTCGCAGCCGAATACGGACCCGAGGCGGCAGAGTCGGCGCTGCCGCTTGCAGCGAACCGAATTCGCGAGGCGCTGCGCGACGGGGACGTCGCTGCGCGGTTGTCCCATTCGCGCATTGCCGTCCTGGTCGAAGGCATGGCGCCTGCAGAGGCGGCCGGCAGTGTCGCCAGCCGCTTCCTCGTGGCGGCGATGAAGGAGCCCTTGCCCCTGGCGCCCACCGAGTTCCTTCACTTTCGGATCGTGCTGGCGGCCGTGCCGGTCGAAGACATGCCGCCCAAGGCACTGCTGCAGCGCATGTCCGACAGGCTCGATGACCATGTGCGTTCCCCGACCGAACGGCGAATCATCACGTTGACGCACGAAGAACTGATCGCCTGATCCGCTGCGACACTCATCCCAGTTTCATTTCACGCAAAGCAAAAAGAGCAGCCTGCATCATCATGGAGCAAGAACTCATTCCCCTTGACACCGGAGACGGTGACGACGGCCAGCCCGACCTCGCCGCATACGCGCAGCGCGCCTACCTGGAATACGCCCTGTCCGTCGTGAAAGGCCGGGCGCTGCCCGATGTGTGCGACGGCCAGAAGCCGGTGCAGCGGCGCATTCTCTATTCGATGACCCGCATGGGATTGGGCTTCGCAGGCGCCAATGGCGCGAGGCCCGTCAAGAGTGCGCGCGTTGTTGGCGATGTGCTCGGCCGCTTCCATCCGCACGGTGACCAGGCGGCTTACGACGCACTGGTGCGCATGGCGCAGGACTTCTCGCAGCGCTATCCGCTGATTGACGGCCACGGCAATTTTGGCAGCCGCGATGGCGATGGCGCGGCAGCCATGCGCTACACCGAAGCGCGGCTGTCTCGCATCACCAACCTGCTGCTCGACGAAATCGACGAAGGCACGGTCACCTTCATTCCCAATTACGACGGCAGCACGCAGGAGCCGCAGCAGTTGCCTGCGCGCCTGCCGTTTGCCCTGCTCAATGGCGCGAGCGGCATTGCGGTCGGCCTGGCCACCGAGATCCCGTCGCACAACCTGCGCGAAGTCGCGGACGCCTGCGTCGCGCTGATCCGCAACCAGAAGCTCACCGACAACGAGCTCGCAGAAATCCTGCCGGGGCCGGACTACCCGGGCGGCGGCCAGATCATCAGCCCGCCAGCCGATATCGCCGATGCGTATCGCACGGGACGCGGGTCGCTCAAGGTGCGCGCACGCTGGAAGATCGAGGACCTCGCTCGCGGGCAATGGCAACTGGTCGTGACCGAGTTGCCGCCCGGCGTCAGTTCGCAGCGTGTGCTCGAAGAGATCGAGGAGCTCACCAACCCCAAGGTCAAGGCGGGCAAGAAGGCGCTCAGCCAGGACCAGGTGCTGCTCAAGCAGAACATGCTGGCCGTGCTCGATGCCGTACGCGACGAGTCCAGCAAGGATGCGGCGGTGCGTCTGGTGTTCGAGCCCAAGACCAGCCGCATCGAGCAGCAGGAACTCATCACCACGCTGCTTGCGCAAACCAGCCTGGAAAGCTCGTCGCCCATCAACCTGACGTCGATCGGGCTGGACGGCAAGCCGGTGCAGAAGTCGCTGCGCCAGATGCTGCTGGAATGGATCGAGTTTCGCCACGCCACGATAGAGCGGCGATCGCAGCACCGCCTGGCCAAGGTGCTCGATCGCATCCACATCCTCGAAGGCCGGCAGCTGGTGCTGCTCAACATCGATGAAGTGATCCGCATCATCCGCCAGAGCGACGAGCCCAAGCCGGCGCTGATCGAGCGATTCAGGCTCACCGAGCGGCAGGCAGACGACATCCTCGACCTGCGCCTGCGCCAGCTCGCGCGGCTCGAAGCCATCAAGATCGAGCAGGAGCTCAAGGAACTGCGTGAAGACCAGAAGAAGCTCGACGAAATCCTGGGCAGCCCCGCAGCGCTTCGCCGCCTGATGATCCGGGAGATCGAGCAGGATGCCAAGCAGTTTGCCGATGCGCGCCGCACCCTGATCCAGGCCGACAAGCGGGCCGTCGCCGAGATCAAGCTCGTCGATGAGCCCGTCACTGTCATCGTGTCGCAAAAGGGCTGGGTTCGCGCGCAGAAGGGCTGGGCGCGCGACAAGGCCACCGGTGCGCCGGTTGCGCAGGAATACGTGTTCAAGGCGGGCGATGGGCTGTACGGTGCTTTCGAGTGCCGCAGCGTCGACACGCTGCTGGCTTTCGGCAGCAACGGCCGCGTGTACACCGTGCCTGTTGCAACGCTGCCAGGAGCGCGCGGTGACGGCCAGCCGGTCACCACGATGATCGAGCTCGAAGCCGGCACGCAGCTGTCGCACTACTTCGCGGGGGCGCCGGGCGCATGGCTGCTGCTCTCCGGCTCGGGCGGCTACGGCTTCCTCGCGACGGTCGAGAACATGTCGTCGCGGCTGAAAGCGGGCAAGGCCTTCGTCAGTGTGGGTGAGGGCGAGACGGTCTGCCGCCCGTCGCCGGCCAATGTTGCGCCGCAGGTTCCCGCAACGCATGTGGCGTGCGCTTCTGCCAACGGACGCATCCTCACGTTCGAGATCAGCGAACTCAAGCCGATGAGCAACGGCGGTCGCGGCTTGATGCTGATCGACCTGGAAGCCAGGGACACACTGGCGGGCGCTGCGGCTTACACGCGCAGCGTCCGGATCACCGGCGTCGGTCGTGGCGGCAAGGATCGCGAAGAGACGCTGGAAATCCGTTCGCTGAACAACGCCAAGGCAGGTCGGGGTCGCAAGGGCAAGGCCGCCGACCTCGGTTTCAAACCGACTTCAATCGAGCGCGTCGAATGAAAAAGGCGACTTCTCTTCCTCCCTCGCCCCTGCGGGGAGAGGGCCGGGGTGAGGGGCAAGCGGCGCCCACGTTCCAGGCGATCTCCGACCTCGTCCGCCAACATGCCCATGCGCGGTCCACGCAACGTGCACTCGTGCAAGGCGACCGCAGCGTCACCTGGTCCCAACTCGATGCCATGGCCGATCGCGTCGCCGCATCCCTGCAGCGCGACGGGCTCAAGCCCCGATCCAGCATCGCAATCTGCGGCTACAACTCGCTCGAGTATGTCGCGCTCTTTCTCGGCGGCCTGCGCGCGGGCGTGGCGGTGGCGCCTCTGCCCACTGGCGCATTGCCCGAGCAGATCGCAACCATGGTTGGCGACTGCGGTGCAGCGCACTTCTTCGTCGATGCGAATGTGCCCGCGTTCAAGACCCGGGCGCGCCGCATCTTCATGGATTGCTCGTCGGCCCCGTCATTCGAAACCTGGCTGGCACCCGCAGGCGCAAAGCCCCGACCCGTCGCAGTCAAACCCGAATGGCCGTTCAACATCATCTATTCCTCGGGCACCACAGGCACGCCCAAGGGCATCGTGCAGTCGCACGGCATGCGCTGGCTCCATGTGGCGCGCGCCGAAAGCTACGGCTATGGACCGGGCAGCACGACGCTGATCGCCACTTCGCTCTGCTCGAACACGACGCTGGTCTGTGTGTTCCCGACCATCGCACGAGGCGGTTGCGTGGTGCTCGCGCCGCCGAAGTTCGACGCCGCGCGCTATCTCGCCATCGCAGCGAAAGAGCACGCCACGCACGCGATGCTCGTGCCCGTTCAATACCAGCGGATCATGGCGCTGCCTGCCTTTGCGCAGCACGACCTGTCGTCGTTCCACATGAAGTTCTGCACGAGCGCGCCGTTCCACGCCCAGCTCAAGCGCGACATCCTCGATCGCTGGCCGGGGGGCCTCGTGGAGTTCTACGGCATGACCGAAGGCGGCGGCACCTGCATCCTGGAGGCGCACAACTTCCCGGACAAGCTGCACACGGTCGGCAAGCCGGTGGAAGGCCACGACATTCGCCTCATCGATGAGGACGAGCAGGAGGTTGCCGCAGGCGAAATCGGCGAGGTGGTCGGACGCTCGGGCGCGATGATGACCGCGTATCACAACCAGCCCGCCAAGACGCGAGAAGCTGAGTGGTATGACGGCGAGGGCCATCGCTTCATCCGCACCGGTGATGTGGGGCGATTCGATGAAGACGGCTTTCTGACGTTGATGGATCGCCGCAAGGACATGGTCATCTCGGGTGGTTTCAACATTTACCCGAGCGATCTGGAAGCGGTGTTGCGCAAGCACCCGGCGGTTGCCGATGCGGCTGTGGTGGGCGTGCCCTCGCAGGAATGGGGCGAGACGCCGGTTGCGTTCGTCGTTGCAAACGAGGGCGCACCGAAAGAAGATGAATTGCGCGCCTGGGCCAACGGGCAACTGGGCAAGACCCAGCGCCTGTCGGCGATTCGCTATGTCGATGAACTGCCCCGCAGTGAAATCGGCAAGGTGCTGAAGCGGCAATTGCGGGACAGCTGGTAACAGGGGATTGCGCCGTGGCTCATGCGTAACGTCGGCTGACAATTGGCCGGCCGCGAGGGGCGAATTCGCCGCCATGCTCAGGGGTAGATGAAACCCACACTCCTTGCGCTTTGCCTTGCCGCGCTTTCCGGCGCCAGCCTGGCAGGCAGCGTCACCGAAACGCCGTCAACGCTGATCGGCAGCTTTCGCTCCACGCCGCATCGCATCTGCCTGGCAGATGCAGGTGGCGGCAAGTCCTGGTGCTCGCGCGTCGCAGACACGATGCGAATCGAACGAACACCGTTCGGGGGAGCGCGGGATGTGAAAGTCACCGCAGAATTCAACACGGCACAGGCCCAGGTTTGCGCCTTCGAGGGCATGGGCGTCTGGAATTCTCACGCGCGGGTGCTGTCAGTGTCTGATCCGCGCACGGGTTGCGAACTGTCGCTTGCGCCGCAGGGCAGCCAGTTGCGAGCCATGGTGGCCCGGCCGGATCAGTGCAACTCACCGTGCGCGGGGCGCAGCTGGGTTGAGGGCGTGGTGATGAGGAAGCGCCAGTAACGCCCGGTTGTCGTGCCGGGCTTGTGCAAGGATGTCATGCCGGGCTTGACCCGGCATCCACCGCGAAGCGGCTACGGCTGTTGAAAGTCATGGATTGCGGATCAAGTCCGCAATGACAGCCAAAAGCGCAATCG
>JAZKFI010000023.1:30144-69026 GCA_040386575.1 Pseudomonadota bacterium | reverse complement strand
CTGTCATACCGGGCTTGACCCGGTATCCACCGCGCAGCGGCTACGGCCTTCGAACACCTGGATTGCGGATCAAGTCCGCAATGACAACTCAATGAACCGCACGCACATCCCTGTGGGAAAATCGCTCCTTTCCGCAGTTAGGCAACGTCATGGATGAGGTGGTGCAGGAGCAGGGGGCGCAAGCTGCGCAGGCGAAGCGATCGCAAGATGGCTGGGAAGACCGGCCCGTGGTCATTCGCGCGAGTGGGCTGGGCAAGGCCTACACCTCGTTCTCCAGCCCGCTGCAGCGCCTGCAGTCCGTGCTGTTCGGCCGTGACCTCGCGCAGGAAAAGTTCTGGGCACTCCAGGATTTCAGCCTGGAGGTTCACCAGGGCGAAGTGCTCGGCGTCGTCGGCCAGAACGGCGCTGGCAAATCGACACTGCTGCAACTGCTGTGCGGCACGCTCAATCCGACTACCGGCACGCTTGAATCGCATGGCCGCATCGCGGCGCTGCTCGAACTCGGTGCGGGCTTCAACCCGGAATTCACAGGACGCGACAACCTGCTGCTCAACGGCCCGCTTCTGGGGCTCACGCGCGAACAGTTGCACGAGCGCATGCCGGAGATCATCGAGTTCTCGGGCATAGGCGCGTTCATCGACCAGCCCGTCAAGACGTATTCCAGCGGCATGTTCGTGCGGCTTGCGTTCTCGCTGGCGACCAGCGTGGACCCCGACATCCTCGTCGTCGATGAAGCGCTTTCAGTGGGCGACGGCGAATTCGCCCGCAAGTCGTTCGACCGTATCCTGCAGATGAAAGACAGGGGAACCACGATCCTGTTTTGCTCGCACGCGCTGTACCAGGTCGAAGCGTTCTGCACGCGGGTGGTGTGGTTGCATCACGGCAAGGCGCAGGCGATCGGCTCGCCCAGCCGTGTGGTCGGTGAGTACTCCCGGTATCTCGCCGAGCAGAGCTCGCCCGGCCAGCCGCCTGCGCCTCCCGGCATCGTCGAGGGCGGCCTGCCGGTGCAGCAAGGCATTCATGTCGATGGCGAGCAGGCGATGGAAGAAATCGACCGCCCCACCGCAACGCCCGGACATGGCGCGATCTCGCGTGTCGAGTGCTCGATGGACGGCGTGATTTCGGATCGGCTCACCTGCGAGTCGGGCAAGGGATGCCTGCGCGTCGCCATTGAATTTGAATCAGACCCGGCGCTTGCGCCGCCCGCCGCCGGCATCAGCATCGAAATCGGAACGGTGATGTTCCTGTCGAGCGTCAGTTCCAAGAGCGACGGCATTGTGCTGGAGCGCGACGCCAATGGACGCGGCCGCGTGACGATGCGCTTTGACAACCTGCCGCTGCGCAAGGGCGAATACCTGATCAATGCCTATCTGGGCACGGCTGACGGCCTGCACTTCTATTCGGCAGCGCAGGGTGTCGCCGTGCTCACCGTGACCGATTCAAGGCCCGAACCCGGCGCGGTGGACCTGCCACGCACCTGGGAGACGGCGCGCGGTCACCAGCGGCGCGTCCTCTCCTGAACCCGGCGACGAGGCTCAGGCGGCCTTCGCGCAATCTGCAGCGGTTCGCACGGTGAAGACTTCGGCGAACCGGGCTTCGCGCGACGGCACATAGATTGCGCGGTATTGCGCCAGCCCGAAGCTCGCATCGACGTAGTTGCCGTGCGGCAGCACCGTGCGATGGCACAAGAGCGCCTGACGCTTGACCAGCGCGGTGGCGGTGATGTCCACGACGTGGGTGGCCGGAACGGGCGTCCAGATTTCGTAGAACAAGACCTTGTCCACGCCTTTGGCGCGCGCCAGCACTTCGCAGCTCGCGCGGGCAATGCGCGAATGGTCGGAGTGCGAATCGAGCAACCACGGCATGAACACCCAGTTGGGTTTGACTTGCTCCAGCAGCGCGGCAAGGCGTTTGCGGTAGGCGGGTGTATCGGTGAACGCGCCGTCGGGCTCATCGAAGCAGGTGATGGGGCGATTCACGCCGAGCAGCTTGAGCGCTTCGGCCATCTCGCCCTTGCGCGTGTCGCTCGCACCGTCTGGCAAGTCGCCGGCACCATCGCCGTTGGTCACCAGCAGCACGCTGATTTCGGCAAAGGGAGCGAGTTGCGCGAGGGTGCCGCCGCAACCCAGCGTCTCGTCGTCCGGATGCGGCGCGATCACGAGCACGCGTTGGGCGCCAGACAAATCCAGTGCAGGCGGCAAGGCGTTGCCGGCTGCCGCCTCAGGCGGGCGGCGCTTGATAAATTTCAACATAGCGTTGTGTGATTTCCTCTGCGGCAGGCCAGCTGCCAGAACGGGCGGCGGCGCGCCGGGCCCAATCGTGCCTCAACGACGCATCGCGTGCGAGCGCAGCGATGGATTTTGCAAGCGCGGACTTGTCATTGGGCACCAGCCACGCGCCATCGCCAACCACCTCTGCCACGCCGCCGACGGGGCTGCAGATCGAAGGCAGTCCGGCGCACAGGGCTTCGAGGTTGGCCAGGCCGAACGATTCGGTGCTGCTGGCGCTCACGTAGATGTCGGCCGCATGCAGGTACGGCGAGACGTCATCGACGAATGCAAATTCGACGCGCTCATCCATGCCGCAGCGCGCGGCTACTGCCTTCAGTTCAGCGGGATCGCCGCCACCGAGCAGCACGACACGCAAAGCCGGGACTTCGCGTGCGACCTCGGCGCAAGCTTCGATCACGCGATCGAAACACTTAAGCGGCACCAGCCTGCCCACACCCAGCACGACCAACTCATCTGCGCGCCAACCCAGCTGTGCGCGCGCTTCATTGCGCCTGTCGTCATTTGTCACCTCGACAGCGGGCCTGGCATGGGGAACCGCGTGCCAGTGCCTGGGTGGAGATCCGACGCACAGGTCGCGCGCCAGCTCGACCAGGCAGGCTTGGGTCGGCGCGATCACCCAATCGGCGTGTGACAGCACGGTGGTCTCGATGCGGCGCATCAGGCGTTGCATCCACGGGCCCTGCGTGAGGCCGTCCTGGTGCGTTGCCATGCTGTAGCTGCCGAAGCCGTGTTCGGTCACGCCCCAGCGCACGCGCTTGCCCGATCCGATCAGGCCGAACCACACGCCCAGCGCAAGCCACGGGTCGTGCGCATGGACATGCGTGTAGTGCTCATCGCGCGCGATTCGCGCCGCTGTGACGCCCACTTGCAGCCGCTCGACCCAGGCCCGCACGATGGCCATCCAGTCGGCGCGCTTGCGCAGCCCCGGCCATGTCGAGAAGCGCCGGATCATGTCCTCGCGGTATTGAAGCTGACCGGGCGTGATGTCGTCCTGGCACAGGTAGCGAACTTCAATGCCGCGCGCCTGCATGGCCTCAACCACCGGCATCAAGCTGCGCCCGAGCCCATAGCGGCGATCCGGGCCGGTCTCGCGCGTCACCATCATCACGCGCACAGGCGGCTCCTCATCGGAAATCGGTGTCGCCACCGGTGAGCCACCAGCGGCCCTGAAGCTCATCGACTGTGGCGGCCGGCGTCCAGATGTTGGCAGGCACCATGAGCTCCATTGGTGCCGCGCGCGGCTGCGTCGGATCGAGCAGGGCTGCGTGGCTTTTGGTCGTCCACAGGAACGCGCGATCACGGCCCTTGCGTGCCGTCCAGCGGCGGATGGCACGCACCAGGTGCGGCCAGTCCTGCGGGTCGCCGACGAGATCGAGCACCTCGACGCCGCCTTCCTCACGGTCGCGGATGGCGACGACCCCTGCGGCCTTTCGCGTGATGCGATTGCGCACCAGCAAGAGCTCGTAGGGGTTGACGGGGTGGGTGCCGTAGCGCTCGGTGAGGTAGGCCCAATGCCGCTCGCCAATCAGGCTCGTCCTGAAGTGCGCTTTCATGGAGGACCAGAGTCCGTCGACGACGGCGCGATGCGCCGCACCCACTGGCACCAACTGGGTGAACCAGCTTTCAGCCGTGTCATCCGGTGCCCACGACAGCTCCATCATCTGGTCGATCTGCTCGTAGAGGCCCAGGCGCTGCGCAACCTTCAGGGCCTTGTCGGTCGGAAATCCGTAGCCGAGCAGCGCAGGCAGGTCGTGACCGCCGTTGCGTTCCATGTAGGTCGATGCAGCGAGCTGGAACGGACCAGTGCGCGTGATGACGGCGCGCTCGTCGGGTCTTGTCATCACATCGCCGATCTGCATCACGGGTTCCGGCACGCCGCCAAAGCGCAGCACTTCACGCGTCATGCCGCCATAGAAGGCCACGAGTTCGCCATTGCGCCATGCGCCCATTCCAGGCAATCGGTTGTGCCGGTACTTCCAGCGCCAGAGGTCGGCGGCCATCCGGTAGCCGAAAGCGGCTTCGAACAGCGCCATCCATTGCTCGAAGTGGCGATGCTCGACCCATCCCGGCGTCCAGCGCGGCACGCGTTCGCGCAGCCAGCCATTGGCCTGCCGCTTCCAGCCGAACCGCTGTGCGAGTGCCTCGAAAGTGGCGGGGCCGAGCCTGTCGAGTTGCTCGATACCGGAAAGGTCGGCGACATCGCCTGGTGCGCCATCGCGGCTGCGAGCTTCCAGGGTTTCGAAAAGTCTGACTTCTTGTGGGACGTGCTGCGTCATGCCTCAAAGCTCGTCGGCAAAGGCGGGACGCAGCCGCTCGAACAGGCGGTACGAGAGCCAGGCGAACACCAGCCCCACGACGGTGTAAATGCCCAGGGTTTGCCAATCGGGCGCGCGGCCTTCGATCAGCACCCTGCGCAGGTTTTCGATGGGCATGGTGAGCGGATTCATCCACAGCGCGGCTGCGAGGTACGCCGGCAGCGCCTTGGCCGGGAACAGCACGGGCGACAGGAACAGCAGCATGCTCACTGCCGGACCGACCGCGTGCGCGATGTCGCGGATGAACACCCCGAACGCCGCAAGAAGCCATGCCAGCCCCAGCAGCACCGGTACGCAAGCCGCGAACACCAGCGGCGTCGTGAGGATCCAGGGCGTGATGGGTGCGCCGGTCCAGACCAGGGCCATCAACAGCACCGCCAGCGCAAGCACCGCGTGGAACATGGCCGTGCCGACGCCCACCCACGCGAGCACTTCGAGCGGAAACACGACGCGCTTGACGAGGTTGGGCTGCTCCAGCACCAGCCGGGGCGCCCGGCCTATCAGTTCGCCGAACAGGTTGAAGATGACCAGACCGGCGAAAACCTGCAGCGCGAATTCGGCCGTGCTGTCGCCGCCGCCGGGCCACTTCGCCTTGAAGACGGAACGGAAAACGAAGGTGTATGCGCCCAGGATGAGCAGCGGATACAGCATGGTCCAGCCCAGGCCGATGATGGAGCCCTGGTAGCGTGAACGGATGTCGCGCCGGATGAGCTGCATGACAAGGTACCGGTGCAGAACGGGCACCAGCGGGTAAGCGCGGCGCAGGAGTGCCTTGGGACCGCTCGAAAGACTTTGGACAGTGGTGTTCATGAAGCAGGTGCGAGTACCGCAGCCAGGGGTTCGAAGCGTGTATCCCACGCGTGGGCCCCGCGAAATGCGGACACTGATTCTGCCGTATCGCGGCTGGCAAGAAGTGCTTCGATTTGTGCGCGGCTCTCGCCGGGATTGGAGGTCAGCACAACCCGGGGCTCACTCCCATGCCTGCGCATTTCACCGAACGGCGTCGAGATGACAGGAAGCCCAAGCCCGCGGTACTCGTAATACTTCACCGGATCGACCGATTCGGTCAGTTCGTTTTGCAGGAAGGGAATGAGGCCTGCGCCGAACCCCGCCATCGTTTGCAGGGCCTGCGCGTGGGGCAGTGCAGGGTGCACGTGCACGTTGGACGGCAGCTTCACGGTGGGTTGCCGGTACATGGGGCCATGGATTTCGACGGCGCGTTCAGGCCACGCGGTCGCCAGCGCGGCGATCCACTCCCAGTCGAACCATGCACCCAGCGTGCCGACATAGCCGAAGCTGTTGCCAGGCGAGCGGATCGCGCTGGCATCGGGCGTGCGTTCGGTGGCAAGGCCGTTGGGTACGAGGTGGACGCGGCCATTGCTCTTGCGCAGGCGATCTGCCAGATAGGTGGATGACGTGCTGCAGGCGAAGCAGCGTTCAACAATCGCCCGTTCGATCTGCGCATTCGCAGTGCGCGCTGCGCCGCGATGGAATGCGGGAAAGTCGTCCATCGCATCGTAGAAGCAGCGTGCATCCGGCATCGCTTCTACCGCGCAGAGCGCCAGGTGCGATGGCTTGCCCACCCCGATGAGTGTCTGCGAGTCACGGGAGGCAAATGCGCGCAGCTTCGAAATGATGTTCGGCCAGAACAGCGCGTGGTTCAGCGCGCGCCCCAGGCCGAGCGGCTCCACCGGCAGTGCCTTCGGCGCGATGATCTCCAGCCAATCGGGCAACTTGTCCGCAGCGGGCAGGGTGCTGGCTGGCCGCCGCAGATCCTGCAGCATCGGCAGCCGGACCGGATAGGGCTCCACCCACAACACGCGAGCGCCCAGGCGTCGGTGCGCCCATCCCGCGAATTCATGGGGCCGCTGCTGGAAGCTGGCCCAGGGAACCGCAGAAAAATAGATCAGCTGCACGAGGCGTGGAACCGCTGCAACACGTCCACGATGCGTTCGGATGCGTGGCCGTCGCCGTAGGGGGAGACGCCCTTGGCCATGGCGCGCCAGGCGGCGTCGTCATCGAGCAGTTTCTGTGCGGCAGCGATGATCTTCGCGCTGTCGGTGCCGATCAACTGCACGACACCGAACGCGACCGCTTCGGGTCGCTCGGTCTCTTCACGCAGCACCAGCACGGGCTTGCCGAGGGCAGGCGCTTCTTCCTGCACGCCGCCGGAGTCCGTCAGGATCAGGTGCGCGCCCTTCATTGCAGCCACGAACGGCTGATAGTCGAGCGGCGTGGTGAGCGTGATGCGCGGATTGCCGCCCAGCATTTCTTCCACGGTCTTGAGAACATTCGGGTTCGGGTGCACCGGGTAGAGCACTTCGACGTCGGGGTTGTTGGCGACCAGCGTACGGATCGCGTTGCAGATTTCGACGAGCGGAGCGCCGAAGCTTTCGCGGCGGTGGGCAGTCACCAGGATGAGGCGCCGGCCCGGTGTGGGCTCCAGCGCCGGCGTGCGCGCGGCCATCGTCTGCAAGGCGTCGATGACCGTATTGCCCGTGACGTGGACCGCATCGGGCGAAATGCCCTCGCGCAGCAGGTTGTCGCGCGAACTCGTGGTCGGCGCGAAATGCCAGCGCGCCATGTGACCGGCGAGCACGCGGTTCATTTCTTCCGGGAACGGCCGGCGCATGTCGCCGGTGCGCAGGCCCGCTTCCACATGGCCGAACGGGATGTTGAGGTAGAAGCTCGCCAGCGCCGACACCATCACGGTGGTCGTGTCGCCCTGGGCCAGCACCGCATCGGGCTTTTCAGCCTTGAGCACGTTGTCCATCGCGAGCAGCATGCGCGCGGTGAGGGCGGTGAGGTCCTGGTTGGGCTGCATCATGTCCAGGTCGATGTCGGGCGTGATGCCGAACACCTGCAGCACCTGGTCGAGCATGTGGCGGTGTTGCGCCGTAGCGAGCACTCGCACCTGCGCCCATCCCTGCGCCTGCAATGCCAGGATGACCGGGGCCATCTTCACGGCTTCGGGACGCGTGCCGACCACGCAGACGATCTTGCACTTCTTCATGTTGTTGGCTTCGGTTCGCGGTACACATGGGGCACCCAGGGGCCCCATTTGCGCTCGTAGATTTCCTTGTTCTTTTCGAACAGCGCCTGCCGAACCGAGCTCTTGAGCTTGTCGAAGCTGGCCGACAGGTGGTGATGCACGAACACGTCTTCGGCAATGGCCAGGCGCCAGCCGGCGGCACGCGCGCGGTTGCAGTAGTCGTCGTCTTCGAAAAAGCCCAGGCCGAATGCTTCGTCGAGCCCGCCGACTTCTTCATAGACCTTGCGCCGCAAGGCCACGCAGAAAAACGCCAGCACGCGGTTGTCGATTCGCTCGCCCGCGTGATGGACCGCGCGAGCGGCAGCCCACGCGGGCATGTCGGCCTTATCGGTGTAGCCGACGTCGATCCTGGCTTCGTTGCCGATGTTGTCGGTGACCGGTCCGACCATGCCGAGTCCCGGATCGCTGACAAAGTGGCGATGCAGGCCGTGAATCCAGCCGGGCGACACTTCGGTGTCGTTGTTGAGCATGATCAGGTAGTCGCCCGTTGCGACCTTGAGGCCGACGTTGTTGCCGGCCGCAAAACCCAGGTTCTCGCTGTTGAGGACCAGCTTGACCCAGCTGCGATCCTTGGCGTATTCGGTCAGCCACGCCGGCGTGTCGTCGCTGGACGCGTTGTCCACCAGGATCAGTTCGAGGTTGGGCCAAAGGCTGTGTTTTTCCACGGACTCGACGCAGGCCTTGGTCAGTGCAAGGTTGTTGTAGCAAAGAACGATCAGGCTGACCCTGGGCAGGCAATCGGCCACTGCCTGCGAGAACTGCTGCGCGCGTGCTTCCCACGAATGGCCGGATGCCCAGCTGCGCCGCGCGGGCACCGCCTGCGGGTCCTTGTTTTCCTCGAACGCGTGCTCGATGGCCCTGGCGAAGCCGGCAGCGTCGTCGGCGATCTGCACCTGGTCGGCGATGGCTTCGAGTTCGGGCATGCGGGTGGCAACGACGGGCTTTCCGGCGCTCAGGTACTCGTAGACCTTGACCGGGTTGGTGCAGCTGGTGAGTTCGTTGATGAGGAACGGGATCAGGCACACGTCGAAGGCGTGGACCCAGCCGGGCAACTCGCTGTAGGGCACCTCGCCGATGAACTCGATGTTGTCCACCTTCTCGGCCTGCGAGATATCGCAGCCGTAAGTGGAGCCCACCAGGATGAAGCGCCATTGGGGACGGCTTTGCGCCAGGTCGATCACCAGCTGGATATCGAACCACTCGGAAATCGCGCCGAAGTAGCCGACGACAGGGCGTTCATCCCTTGCCACCTTCAGCTCGGCGGGCACGTTGGCGAAGTGAGCGACCTCCGTGCCGTTTCGCACCAGCGCATGCGGCTTGCCGGGGGCGCGCGCCTGCATCATTTCGGCCAGGCGCGTGGACGTGGTGACCAGCAGGTCACAGGTCTTGAGCAGCGTGTGCTCTTCACCCAGCGAAGCGCCGATATTGTTGGAAAAACCTGCGTGGTAATCCATGCAGTCGTACACCACCAGGTTGGCAGGCAGGCGTGCGGCGACGGGTCTCCAGAAGGGCAAGTCGATCAGCGATACGAGCGGGCCGAGGTCGGCGGTCTGTTGCAGCCACACGAACGTGTCTGCGAGTTGCTGCGCCTGTTCGACTGAAAGGGCGCCTTCATAGATGTTGGGCACCGGATGCGGCAGCGCGAGCTGCAGCAGGAAGATGTTTTCCGCAGGCGATTCGATCAGGCGGCAGTCGGCGGGGCCCGAGCCGTCCACGAACGTGGTGCTCACGTAGAGCACGCGATGCCCCTGGCGACCGAGTTCGCGCGCCATGTGCTGCGGCCGCTGGATGCGAAAGTGCCAGTCGATCACCGGAAACAGGATGACCGTAAATGCGCCCGGCTTTCCGCCGGCCAGCGCAGCGCGCCAGTCGGAGTCCTGGCCCGCGCCCGGAACTTCCGCAGGCGGAGCAATTGGCATGGGCGGCAAGGGGCGGCCCAGCGCCTGCCGAACCGCTTTCTGCACGGGCGTTGGCAGCTGTCGCCAAAGGCCCTTGACCGATCGCTTGGCCTTGCGCATGAGAGGGCGCCAGACGGTGAACTGTTCCTCGCGAAGCAGGGCGGCGGTCGCATCGTATTCGCTCATCGTGCGATGCAGCGCTTCGCCCACGCGCATGGCCGATGCAGCTGCTTCGAGCCGTGCCGCTTCGCTCTGGGCAAATGCGTTGGCGGCCTGGGTTGCCTGCTGTCTTTCTGCCTGGAGGGCCCGCTCGAGTTCGGCAATCGCCGCGACACGGGCGTCCTCCACGCGGGCGACGTCGGTCAGGCGCAATTGCTCCAGGCGGTCAATCTCGACGATCCTGGCGTGTTCGATTTGCATCAGCTGCGAGCGCCACGCCTGCTCCGCATTGGCAAAGACCTGGCCGAGCTGCGCCAGCTCGACGTGCCGGGCCTGCAGATCCTGGTTGAGCCTGAGGACCTCGCCCTGCCAGGTGGCGGCCTCGGCCGTCGCCCTTTCCACGTCTCGCCTGAGTGCTTCCTGCAGGCGAAAGCCCCGGCGGGTCTTGTCCCAGATCGCAGCCCATTCTTCCGGGCGAATGGCAGGCAGCCATTTGCGCAGGATGCGCTGCGCATATTCTTCCTGCAGGGCGGTGTTGCCGTAGAGCCCGGAGTCACCGGACCCCAGGCGATAGGTGGCGCTGACCTGGTCAACATGCTCGAAGCGACCGCCGCGCGACAGCTGGAGCCAGAAATCCCAGTCCTCGAAGATCGGCAGCGATTCGTCAAAGCCGGCCACGCGCCGGGCCGCCTCTCGCCGGAACAGCACCGCATGGATCGGAAGGTAGTTCTCCAGGATGAGCCGGGCCGGATCGAACTCGAAGTTGTAGCGCATCAGCTCGCGCGCTTCGCCCGACTCGTCCACTTCCACGCAGCTCACGCCGGAATAGGCCGCAATCGCCTGCGGCTCGCGCAACAGGCGCATCGCGAGCGTTTCGATATGGGTCGCACTGAACCAGTCATCGTCGTCCAGAAAGCAGATCCACTCGCCGCGTGCCGCCGCGATGCCGGCGTTGGCTGCCTGCGACCGTGAAAGACGCCCACCCGTCGACACTGACTGCACCGGAAATGGTCCGCACTTGTCGCCAACCGGGGCGTGCGCCTGACCTTTCGCGTTCACCAGGACGACTTCGATCGCAGGCCAGGTCTGCACGGCAATGCATGCCAGGGCCTGGGCCAGGGTCGGCCGGTCCATGCTGCGGATGACGATGCTGGCGAGCGGGGTCTCGCTGGACGTCAGATGGGGGGGGATTGGGGATGACATGGGGAATTTGGATGGGGCACTCATGCCGCCGGTCGCCCGTTGCCGCCTGTGGGCGAGGCACCCGTCGGGCGGGGCGATTCTATCGCACGGGTCTGGTCGCCGGGCCCCTAGTCGGGCTGCCTGCGCCCTGCGGCGACGTCTTCAAGGAAGGCGGCGTCTTCCACATTGATGTTGTTGCCGTTGCGCTCAACAATGCCGCGGCTTTGCAGGAACTGGAAGACGCGCGTCACGGTCTCGCGGCTGGCATTGATCATGATTGCGATCTCCTGGTGGGTGGGTGCATTGGGCACTTGCACCTTGCCCTCGGCCGACTTCACGAAGAGCAGTTCGAGCTGGGCACACACACGTTGCAGCGGATTGGCCAGGCCCAGGATGCGCCGCTGGCCGGAAACCTGCCGAAGCCGCAGCGACAGGCCGGTGCAAAGGATTTCGGCCACCTTGGGGTGTGCAAAGAGGATAGGGCGGACCAGGTCCCGAGGCACGAAGAGGACGCGAGACCGGGAGACGGCGGTCACGTAGACCGGCTGCGGCTGGCTGTCGATGACCGACAGGTCCCCAAAGTAATCGCCGGCGCCCACGAAATAGAGTCCCACCTCGCGCCCATCCGCGGTGAAATCGACGCCTTGCAGGCGCCCATCGAGCAGGAAGCAGAACGAAAGGCCATCCCCGCCCTTTTGAAGAACCACCTCGCGCTTGGCAAAAACGCGCTCGGTCGCGTGTTGCGCCAGATGCGCCAGAGTCACCTGCGGCAAGCCCGCCAGAAGGGGCAGCCGGGTTAGCTCATTGACGGGCACGGGCATGGGGATATAAAAGGCGGCAGGGTGTCTGGACCGTTGGGCTGTACAAAATCCCAATGATACGGGGCCGTACGAGCGTGCCCTGAGGCCGCAAGTTCTCGAAATGTGACCGTACGCACATCGCCGCAGGGTCGAGCTTGATAAATTACACATCCATCGGGTATCCCGAGCCCAAGTCGTCCGCGCAATGAAACGCTTATCAACCTTCAATCACCCTGGCCTGGCCCGCCTGCCTGCGGCAGTGCTGTGCGCATTGGTCGCCTGGACGGCGCAGGTGCGCGCCGACGCGCCGGTACGGTCCCGAGCCGTGGGCGAAGTGACGATGAGTGTCGGCCCGGTGATGAAGACATCGGCGCTCGGCATTCCCGAGGCGGTGCAAAAAGGCGCAACGATCCTGCCCGGCGACCGCCTCGATACGGCAGAGGGCGGCCATATCCATGTGCGGTTCATCGACGGCGCCCTGGTCAGCGTGCGCCCCGGCAGCCGGCTCTGGATCGAGGATTACCGGTACGACCCCAAGCAGGTTTCGCAGTCCGCTGTCCGCTTCAAGCTCGAATATGGTGTTGCCCGTGCGATTTCCGGTGCGGCGGCCGAAGGCGCCAGGGAGCGATTCCGGCTGAATACGCCGCTGGTCGCCATCGGCGTGCGGGGCACCGACTTTGTCGTGCGTTCGGGCGAGGGCGGCACCAGCGCGCAGGTCAACCAGGGCGCCATCGTCATGGCGCCGCTCGATGAAGCGTGCAGCGCGCAGGGCCTGGGGCCTTGCGGCTCGTCCGCCGAGCGCCTCCTGTCGGCGGATATGGGAAGGCTCTTTCTTGAATTTCGCACCCAGCTGGCCCAGCCCGAGCTGAAGGCGATCAACGGCCCCACCATGATCGCTGCGGCGCCCCGTCCGGTGGAATCCGGGCTGCAGCCGCACGGTCCTTCGGGTGGCCCCGCGACGCCGCAAGCTCTCGCGCCGGGCCACGGCGAGCCGGAAACGCTGGCAACGTCGGCGATGGTGGAAGACGCGGTCAAGGAATTGATCGCCGGCAACACCGGGGTGCTCATTCCCCCGGCGCCTACACCTGCCCCAACGCCGGCCCCCGCGCCAGCCACGCCTTCGCCACCGGCTCCTGCGCCGCCTGCCGTCGATCCACCGGCGCCGGCTCCAGCACCCGTGCCGCCACCGCCGCCCGCGCCAGCACCCACTTCTGCGCCGGCACCGTTGCCGCCAGCGCCACCGCCGCCGCCTCCATCGCTGGCGTGGGGCCGTTGGGCGCCCAACCCGGCTGGCTCGACGGACTTCAGCGAGCCGGTGGGTGTCGCCTCTGCCGGGCGCAAGTCAACCGTCGGCAACTCGCAATTCAGCCTGTATCGGACGCAGGGCGCGTTGCCTGCGCTCGACCGCAACCTCGGCGCCTACCAGTTCAAGCTCGATCAGGGCTATGCGCAATATTCGCTGTCGGGCATTGTTTCTGCTGCTTCAGTTGATGGAGGCAGTCTTTCTGTCGATTTCGTCAGCAGGAAGTTCGCCACCGACCTGCGCGTTTCCAGCGCGATCACGGGCGGCGTCACCATTTCGGGCGCTGGCTCCGTCACGGCGGACGGGCTCTTCCTCGATCGCTCGACGGCCAACCAGCTGATTTCCGGGGCGACCTCGCTGGACGGCAAGTCGGTGGGCTACAAATTTGACAAGACCGTCGGCAACGGCGTCCTGTCAGGCATCACCCTCTGGTCCCGCTGATGGCAAGCGTCGGCCTCATGGCGTTTACTCCGTGGCGCCTGCGCGTGGCGGCTGTGCTGATTGCCCTCCTGGCGTGGGCCGGACTGGTCTTGCTGGCGCCCGCAGCGTTTCACCAGGCCGACGAGCGCGCGACCGACCTGGTCTGGCAGCTGCGCGCTGACCCGGCTGCGGAGAGGCGTGTGATCGTCGTCGATGTCGATGACGCGAGCGTGGCCCGCGTCGGTCCGTGGCCGTGGCCGCGCCAGACGCAAGCCCAGCTGGTCGAGAAGCTGCGCGGCTATGGCGTGGCGCTCCAGATGCACGACCTGGTCTATGCCGACTCCAGGCCGGGTACCGCCGACCTCGCCAGGGCTTTGGCCAACGGCCAGGCGACCGCACCCGCCGTGGTGGCCCAGGTCTTCGCGCTGAACAACGAAAGCCGCCAGACCTCGGGCCAGCTGGCAGGCGCATTGCCGGGGCAGGCCTGCATGCCGCCCGCCGCGCCGGCCCGGGGCTACGTGGCCAACGCCGATCTGCCAGGCATTCCGGCGGGGCACATCACGCCCCGGATCGATCCGGACGGTACCGTGCGCAAGGTGCCGGCCATCGTCTGTTTCGATGAGCGCAACTATCCGACGCTCACCATCGCCGGCCTGCTGGCACTCGATACGGCAGGAACTGCAACGCCTCTGCGTGCCGAACCAGGACAGGGACCCTGGGATCCCGCCTGGATGGTGACGCTGGGCTCCATGCCCGGCCTGCGGATTCCGCTGGATACCAACGGCGACATCCGCGTGCCTTATCACAAGGCGCGCTCGGCGATCACGTCGATACCGGCAGCCGATGTGCTCCAGGGCCGGGTCGAGCGGCCTGAATTGCTCAAGGGTGCCTGGGTGCTGATCGGGGCTTCTGCATTCGGCCTTGGCGATACCGTGCCGACGGCCCAGGGCGGCGCAGTCAGCGGCGTGGAGGTGCACGCCCAGTTGCTGACGGCGATGCTCGACCAGAACATCCCGTTCACGCCTCGTGCCGCGCTGACGGTGCAGCTCGGATGGGCCCTGGCGGCAGCTCTGGCGCTGCTGGCGCTCAGCTGGACCCGACCGGTGGCGATGCGCAAGTCGGATGGACGCAAGGCCTCGTCGCGGGTGCTGTGGATTCCAGTCGCGTCAATCGCCCTGGCGTTGGGTGGCTTTGCGATTCATGCGGGAGCCCTGGTGTTTCAAGGATGGTGGCTGGGGTGGTCGCACGCTGCCATGGCAATCGCCTTCATCGGCTTGAGCCTGGGTTTGGCCGAACACGCGCGCAGCCTGGCAGAGCAGGGACGGCTCTTTCGCAATCTATCGAGCTATCTGCCCGCCTCGGTGGCCGAAAAAATCGCGATGGTGGAGCCCACCGGCGAGATCGAAGCGGAGCGGCGCGAAGTGACCGTGGTGGTGGCCGACGTGCGCAACTTTTCGGCGTACTGCGAGGCCCGAAGCCCCGAGGACGCCGCGCGCGTCCTGCACCGTTTCTATACGACAGCCAGCGCCATCGTTGCATCGTATGGCGGCGCCGTCGAAGAAATGGTCGGCGACAGCCTGATCGCTGTATTCAATGGGTCTCGTCCCTGCGCTGACCACCCCATGCAGGCCATAGACGCAGCGCGCGAGCTCTGGCTGCGCTGCAGCGAAGAACTCCCGAATGTCCCGCCGCAGGGGCTGGAGCCGCTCGCGTTGGGTGTGGGGGTTGAGAGCGGCGTCGCGCTGCTGGGCAGCTTTGGCCCGGCGCAGCGGCGCGTGCACTCGGTGCTGGGGCAGGTCGTCACGGTCGCGATCCGCCTGCAGGACCTGACTGAAGAGCTCGCGTGTCCGGTGCTGATCGGAGCCCAGGCGGCCGAGCGACTTGGCGTGCCATTTGAGCGAACCGAACTTGTGCTGAAACCGCTGGGCAGCTTCCTTCTTCCCGGGTTGCGGCACAGCAGCAAAGTATTTACACTGCGCAGCTTGATGCAGCCCGGGGGAGACGCCGAACGGCAATCCCTGCGTTACCTCAAGCAGCAAAGCCAACCACTGGCTTGATCGCCGGCGCAGTTCGGGCTGTCGACAACTCAAAAACGCGCGCACCGAACGCGCTGACCTGTTAGCTCGTGGCTGTCACATCCCTTTCGAGCCTGCGCCTGGGGCTCTGGACCCTGTCTTTATGTTCTTCCCTGGCCTACGGGCAGCAGGGGGCGAGTGGCGTAGGAGCGCGCACTGAGCCAGGTTTGCCGGGTTCACAGGTCTCGGGCTGTCCCGCTCAACCCATTTATCCACTTCCCGCGGAGCCGGCACGGTTGCGCGAACTTGCCGACCGGCTCGATGCACTGGCCATCCATCGGGCTTGCCTGCCCGATGCGGCCTTTCATGCATGGCGAGGCGCAGTCCTGGTCGCCCTGGGAAGGGCCGCAGAAGCAGTCGAACCGCTCGAGCGCGCACTTCTCATAGACCCCGACCTGCCGGGCGCCACGCTGGATCTGGCACAGGCGCTGGCGCTCCAGGGTGACCAGGCCTCGGCCACGGCATTGCTGGTGCCGCTGCGCGAGCGCCCGGACCTGCCGCCGGCCATCCGGACCGCGATCGACAGGCGCACCGCCGCCATCGCCCAGCAGGCCGGCCAGACAAGTCTTTCCGCCGACGGCAACGGCTGGCAGTCCCGCTGGCAGATCGCGACGCTGGCTGGTTCCGACACCAATTTGAATAACGCCCCTTCCGGCTCTGAAGTCACGCTGACCCTGCCGCAGGGCAATGTCACGCTTCCACTCGACCCGGCCGGCAGGCCCCGCAAAGGCCCGGCCATGCTGACAACCGCTCTGTGGCAGGGCCTCAAGGCCAGGGGCGACTCGGTCTGGGTGCTGCAAGGGGATCTTCGCGCCCGGCAGACCGGCGACAGCGAGACGAGTTACCAGCAGGGCGATTTCACCGCCTCGTGGCTTGAATCGCCTGCCGCACCGCGCCAGTGGGTGGCGCGCACGAGCGCCAGCTACCTGCGTTTCGGCGGCCAGACCCTGCTGCAGGCCTACCGCGCATCGCTGCAGCACCAGTGGGAGAGTTTTCCGCTTCCGTTGATGCCCGCGTCCCTGCAGGACATCTGGTCGTGCCGCCCTTCGGTCGCCTTCGAGTGGGAGCGCCGCCGCTACCCGTCCAGCGCGTCCCTCGACGGACAGCTCGCCGGGCTGGCAGCAGGCCTGTTGTGCCGCGCCGACCCGGAGCGCACCGACGAAGCGCGTTCGGCCGGAATCGGATTCCTGCCGGACGGCAATTTCAATTTGCAGCTTCGATCGGGGTCCGACCACCCGTCCGATTCGGGCCGCGCCGGTGGCACCTACCGAAAAAGCGAGATCCGTGCCCAGTGGGAAGCACCCGTGCTGTCCAAGGGGCGCCTGGGTGTCCAGCTCTCGGCCACGGTCCAGACCGACAGTGAGCCGTACAGCCCCCTGCTTGGCAACGTACCGCGCAAGGTCCGCCGCACGGGCCTGCAGATCGATGGCAGCTGGCCCCTCGCACAAGGGTTTTCCCTGATCGGCGCTTTTGAGGCAGGTCGCCAGCGCAGCAACCTCACGATTTTCGAAAGCAACCAGCGCAGCCTGTACTTCGGAGCACGCTGGGAGTTGATGTGAGAAAACAACGAGGGTATCTTCCGGCTTGGCCTGTGACGACAATCACAACGGTCCTTGTAGGCGGTTGTCTATACTTGCGCCCTGAATCGGGTACATGGGTCCCTGGTCACCTTCAATCCTTTGTGGAGAAAATGAATGGCAATTACAGCAGCTGAGCGCCACGAGATAGCAGAAATCATTGTTCTGATGTTCGACGCCGCGCCCGGCGCGACATATCTGGCGCAACTGATTTCGGCGTATCAATCGGTTGGCAACAACCTTGACACCCTGACGGACCTGGTTGCGGATCATCCCAACTACGCCGCAGTGCACACCAGCATCGACACCGATGAAGAGTGGACATACGACCTGCTCGCAACGGTCGAACTCCAGGACGATGCTGAGGCAACCGACCGCATCATCAACGCCCTCAACGACGGCATCAGCAAGGGCGACATCACCTTTGCCCTGTACCAGTTCCTGAACGCGGTCCTCGCAGACCCGAACGCAGAAGCTACGTACGGCCCCCAGTACATCAAAGCCGCCGAAATCCTTGACAACAAGGCCGACGTCGCAATCTATTTCTCGGTTGACAAGGGCATCGCCTCGACCAACCTGGCCGAGCTGCAGGCAGCTCTGGACGGCGTGGACGAAACCAACGAAAGCGTCGAAGCTGCGCAAGACGCAATCGACGTCCAGTACGACCCGCAAACCTTCAACCTCACGATCGACGCACCGACCGTCACCGAAGGCGACTCCGGCACCAAGATCCTGACCTTCACGCTCACGCTGCTGGACCTGCAGGGCGACGCAACGGTCGGCGCCACGACGGTGAACTACTCCACCGCCAACGGCACCGCTTCTTCCGGCGACGACTACCAGGCCGCAGCCGGCCAGGTCACGTTCGCACCGGGCCAGACGCAAGCCACCGTTTCCGTCACCATCCTGGGCGACGAGATGGTTGAAAGCGACGAAACCATCCTGCTGAACGTCACCGGCGCTACGCTGGTTGCGCCTGCACAGGGCACCGGCACGATCGTCAACAACGACGTCCTGCAGATGTTCGACGCAGCCATCACTTCGCCAAGCGTCACCGAAGGTGATGCCGGCACGACGCTGATGAGCTTCGTGATCACGCTCGCCCAGGCACCTACCCGCCCGGTGTCGTTCACGTACGCTACTGTCAACGCCGCTGGCGCTGGCGTTGCTACCGCAGGCGACGACTACATTGCAACGTCGGGCACCGTGTCCTTCGCGGCTGGCCAGACCTCGGCTACCGTTTCCGTTGTCATCAACGGCGACATGACGCCTGAGCTCGCCGAGACGCTCGCGCTGACCCTGACGGGCGCACAGCTGAACGCTGCTGTCACCGGCACCGGCACGATCCTCAACGACGACACCGACTTCGACCTGACCCCTCAGCTCGACGACCTGACGACCAGCCCGTTCGACGACGTCATCAACGGCACGGAACTCACGTTCACGCTCGGCGATGAAATCGACGGCGGCGACGGCTTCGACACCCTCAAGCTCGTGTTCGACGGTCCGGACGACGACCTGACCCCTGCTGTCATCCTGGCTCCGTTCATCGAAGTCTCGAATGTCGAGCGCGTCGAAATCACTTCCGACCTGAGCGTTGGCATGATGGGTTCCTGGTCTGACGACGCCGAGTCGTTCGACATGAGCGGCTGGACTGGTGTCGAGGAAATCTTCATTCGCACCGCCGGCAATGCCGACGTGAATGTTGAATCCAACGCTTCGGGTTCGGTCACGATCGAAACGATGAACGGCGACGTGTCGCTTGCCGATCACTCGGTGGATACGATCACTGTCGATGCAGGCGGCGACGTCTACATCTGGGCATCGGATGCATCCAGCATCGAAGCCATGGGCGAAGACGTCCACATCGACGCTTGCGACGCAGACATCACCGCCATCGGTGAAGGTTACGTGCAGGTTCACGCAGATGACGGCAACTTCATCGTTGAAGCTGGTGGCGCCGCAGAGGTGTTCGTTGGCGACGCAGGCACGCTGAGCGTTAGCTCTGGTGACTGGGTTGACGTCAGCGCCGACACCATCGGTTCCGGCGAGATCACTGCCGACGATTGGGTTTCCATCGACGCTGACTCCATCGGCGAAATCACCGCAACGGGTAACCTCGATGGCCAGTCGGCCACCGTGACCGTTGTGGACGCTGTCGAGTGGGCTTCCGACAACGCATTCATGATGAGCGACGACGTCCACATCGACATCGGTGGTGAAGACGGCGACGTGTATGTTTCCGCTGGCACGGTCGAGTCGGTCGATGTGACGGGCGGCAATGAAGTCACCATCATCGCCGGCGAAATCGGCAGCGTTTCGTTGACCCACGTGAACGACTACGCCGACGTGGTCATCAGCCAGTACTCGGACACGAGCCTGGACCTGATGGTGAGCGATGCCTACATCGACTCCCTGACGATTGACCAGGCAACGACCGAACTGAACCTGGTTTCCACCGGCAGCGACAGCGCCAGCGACGACGGCAGCTACATCGTTGTTGATGAGGACACGACGGTGGAAACGGTCAATCTGACCGGCTCCGGCGACCTGTACCTCGACATCGAAGACGTGGCTGGTGTTCTGACCACGATCAACGGCGGCGACTTCACGGGTGACCTCGACCTGTACGCCATGGGCGCCATCGACGTCACGTCCGGCACCGGCGACGACTACATCATTGTTGGCGGCGGTATGGGCTTGAGCGACGAAGACGTTACCGTTGACGCTGGCGAAGGCAACAACTACGTTGACGTCAACCAGAACGGCGTTGTGGTCATCACCACCGGTGACGGCAGCGACGACGTGACGGTGAACCTCGACGCACTGGCCAACGAAGGCAGCTTCGTTGCCATCGGCGCCGGCGACAACACGCTGCGCCTGCGCTCGTTCGACCCGATCACCGACGAAGACCTCGACGCATTCGACGAGACCCCGCTGCCCCTGTCCGGCACGGTCCAGTCCCTGTGGTTCGCAGCCCAGGTTGACCTGGCCGACGACAGCGAAAGCACGCTGGATGTTGGCGGCCTCGACGGCCCGGTCAGCTTCATCGGCTTCGGCGACGTGGATGTCAACGGCGACACCGCTTCCCTGACCATCGCTGGCACGGGCCCAGAGCTGTCCATCTACTCGTCCGACGACTTCGGCGGCGACGGTGGCGGCATGCTGGTCTTCGAAGCAGCTGGCGTTACCGACCTGGAAGTTTCGGTCGCTGAAGACGCTTCGATCCAGATCATGGGCGACGACCTCGTGAACCTCGACGTGTACACCGGCGAAGACCTCAGCCTGGTCATCGATGGCGACACCAACAGCGACGACGTGGTTGACCAGCTGGAAGCCCTCGCTACCGTCACGCTGGAAGGCAGCGACGTTGACGTTGAGATCCAGAACGTGAACAGCGGCTTCGCACTGGTTGTTGAAGCTGATCATTGGGATGGCGACGTCTCGATCAGCATCTCCGACGCAACCGTGGGCAACGTCACCGTGGACTTCGGTTCCGAAGACGCTTCCGCAGATCTCGACATCAACGGCACGTTCGAATCCACCGTGGTGGTCGGCACGATCGACATCAACGACAACGCCATCGCCTGGTCGGACAGCTACGAAGACAACGGCGGCTCGACCATCGACATCGAAGTCAGCGAAAACGACTTCTCGATGATGACGATTGGCTCGATCACGGCAGTTGCTGACGGCGACGTCGACATGGCGGTCGAGTACAACAATCACACGACCATCGACTTCGGCGACATTTCGCTGGAATCGCGTTCCGATTCGGCTTCCTTGACCATCTACGCGAACAGGGACAACGAAGCTGGCGCTGATGCGATCATCAACATGGGCAACGTGACGATCGATGCTGCTTCGGAAGCATCGCTCGTGATCGACGACAACTCTGACTCCGCCATCACGATGCTGGAAGTCTCGGTTACTTCCATGTTCAGCGACGCTTTCGTGGAAGTCACGGACAACAGCGAAGCAACGGTCGACATGGGCGACGTCACGATCGAGTCGGGCTACGGTGCTCGTGCATACATGCTGGTCTCCGATAACGACGCGGCTGATGTCACCATCGGCAACGTCACGATCGACGGCGGCGGCATGTGGAGCGATGGTGCCTTCATGCTGATTGCCTATCAGGACAACGCATCGGTGGAGATCCAGGACGTCGAGATCACCAGCGGCTATGACGCATGGTTCTCGGTCTATGGCAACAGCGACACGGACGTCCAGGTTGGCGCTGTCACGGTAACGGCCAGCGACAACGTCTGGTTCGATATCAGCGACAACGCGTACTCGGACATCACGATCGGCGCGGTTGACCTGTCCACGGTCAGCTTCAGCGACAACTCGTACGGTGGTGACGTCACGGTCAGCATCAGCGAAGGTTCGAACTCCGACTCGATGATCTCGATCGCCAGCTTCAACATCGACGCTGAGGATTCCGTGTACTTCACGATCTCTGGTGTGAGCAACGATGACGGCGAAATCGACATCGAAGGCAACATCGACATCAACGCTGACAACGACGTGACCTTCTACATGGAAGAAGTTGAGTCGGTTGGTGACATCACCATCACGGCTGGCGAAGACATCGACTTCGACCTGATCAGTGTCGGCCAGGGCGGCGAAGTTGTTTCGTTGACCTCGATGTTCGACAGCGTGAATGCGATGATCTCCGACGTCGATCTGGAGAGCCTGACGATTGCAGCGTCCGACAATGCCGACGTTGAAATCAACTTCCTGAGCGATTCGACGCTCACGCTGGACATCGCTGAAGTTGACGGTCAAGCGACTGTCGACGCCAGCGAAGCTGACTTCGACAGCTCGGGCGCGTTCAACACGATCATGCTCGGCGCTGGCGATGTCATGTACTACAACGACCTGGTGAACTCCGGTAGCGACAGCGATGGCGTCACCGACGAATCGCGCGAGCTGTTCGTGTTCGGTACGGGCGCAGAAGAAGGTGTCGGCGACGTGGTCATCGAGAACTTCCGTCCGGGCGCATTCGCAGCCAACGTCGGCCCGAACGGCGACGGCTACGACGTGGTCTGGTCTGACCGCCTGAACTTCAGCGAGTTGGACGGCGTTACTTCGCTGGAAGACCTGACGTTCGACGTGGTTGGTGCCGACGTTGTGATCGACTTCGTCGATCCTGACTACGGTTCCATCACGCTGGTTGGCGTGGCCGCGGAATACGGCAATGCAACGGACCTGGTGCAAGCCAGCATCCAGTTCACCGCTGTTGCCTGAGCGACTTAGGCGATCTCAAAAAGGGGGCTTCGGCCCCCTTTTTTTATTTGTAGAAGCCGATAACCGACTTCATGCCCAGGGACCTCAGTGACCAGCCCCATCGCTTCCGCAACGACTTCTTCATTGCCAACGGCATCCGCGCCTGCTGCCATCGCGCTGCGCGGCACCCCCGTTTCAGTACCGGGCTACCTTGACGGCCTTCGCCACAAAGCCCTGTACATCAACCTCACCATCGACATTCGCGCTCCGCTAGCTGGATGGCTGCCCCAGCTCGAGTCCGCGCTCGCACAGGCGTTCTCCGAGCCGCCCGGCGCCGCTCCGGACAAGCCGAGCCCCCTGGGGAAATCCGAAGAGGAGTACCTCGTCGCCTGCATCCTGTACTGGGTGTTCCAGGCCCACCACGCCTGCCGGCTTCCCGTCTATGAGCAGGGCGCCTTCAAGCCCAACACCAAAGCCCCGCACGTTTATCAGTTGCTGATCGCGTGCGCGGATCGCGCGCCCGGCGCAGCCGAGGTCGCGTTGACCTGGGTGCTGGAAGTATTCAACGAAGCTGCTGCAGGGCAGAAGCCAGCAGCAATCGCTCACTTGCCGGACGTCCTGCGGCGCATCACCCGCCTGGTCGGTCTGCCCGGCAACTCCCCGCCGTACCTGCGTGCCGCGTGGGACATGCAGGTCCCGCTCTCGGTCGTCGAGCTGCCGATCTATCAGTTGGGACAGGGTCATCGGGCGCGCTGGATCGACAGCACCCTCACAGACCAGACCTCCCAGATGGCCGCCAGGCTGGCGCGTAACAAGATGCACACCGCATCCATCCTGCGCCGTGCCGGCATGCCCGGTCCGGTTCACGTCCTCGCGTCGAACGAAGCGCAGGCGCTCCAGGCCGCGCGCAAGCTGGGTTACCCCGTGGTGGTCAAACCCGCGGACCTTGATCGGGGCACTGCTGTCGCGGCGGGCCTTCAGACCGAACAGGAGGTCAGGGCCGCATTCGCCGAAGCCTCCAGGTGGAGCAAGAAGGTCCTGGTCGAAAAGCACTTCCAGGGCCGCGATTACCGGGTGACCGTGTTCAACGGCCGCATGATCTGGGCCGTGGAACGAATCCCGGGTGGTGTCACCGGCGATGGCAAGCACACGGTCCGGCAACTCGTTGCCGAACTCAATACCGATCCGCGGCGCGGCAGGAGTTCGCACGCACTCATGAAGATCCTGGACCTGGATGAAGAAGCGGATCTGCTGCTGCAGGGCCAGCAGCTCAGCGTGGATGCGGTTCCCGAGACCGGTCGCTTCGTGCGCCTGCGACGCGCTTCGAACGTCGCTGTCGGCGCCACGCCGGTGGCCGTGTTCGACCAGGTGCATCCCGACAACCGTGACCTGGCCATTCGAGCGACTGCAGCGCTCCGGCTGGATTTCGGCGGGGTGGATTTCGTGATCCCCGATCTTGCGAAGTCATGGCTGGAGACAGGCGCGCTCATCTGCGAAGTCAACAGCCAGCCCAGCATCGGCATCACCGGCACACACCTGTATCCGCAGATCATCGGCCAGCTTGTCCAGGGCAATGGCCGGATTCCGATTGCCGTGGTCGTCGGCGCAGAAGACCCGCACGGCCTTGCCGCTGCTCTTTCCGCGCGGCTCGCGCAGGACGGGCTCGTTACCGGCTGGGCCACCAAAGATCGTGCGATGGTGGGCCAGGAGCAGGTCTCCACGGGTGCCCTTTCCGCGTTCAACCACGGGCTGGCCCTGATGTCGGACCAGCGGGTGGGCGCCTTGCTGCTCTTCCTGAGTCCGACTGCACAGCTGTCCACCGGCCTTCCGTTTGCGCGCTTCGACGTGCTCCTGATGCCCACTGCGGCGCAACCTGCGCAGGCGGGCGAGGTGCCTGATACCGGCGCACAGAAACTTGCACGCCTGAAGGCGACGCTGTCCCTTGCGTGTGACGGCGAAGTGCTCGAGAACGTGCCTCCCGCCAGGCAGGTCGATGCGCTGTTGAGTGCAATGATCGCCGCCGACGAAAGGCACCGCACCTAGAATCGGTCACTCGCCCAGTACACGTAGCGAAAACAAATTACATGACTCCTCCCAAGCACGGCGGAAAGCCGCCCACCAAGCCCGGCGGCAAGCCTCCGATGAAAGTTTCCGTCACAGGAGGCGCCAGGAAAAGCCAGGTCAAGGTGAGCGGGGGTCCAGGTACCGTCACCGCGTCGTCCGGCCCGCGCAAGATCAGCTTGTCCATGGTTCTCGACCAGGCCGGCAAGCTCGCGGCGCAGGGACGCATCAAGGATTCCATCAGCCTGCTCGACGAGGCAGCGCGCAACTACAAGCCGCCAGAAGGCAAGGACCAGCCGACCACGGATGGCCTGCTGTTGCAGGCGGCGGCGCGGCTGAGGGGGCACTATCCCGCCGCTGCTGCCAAGCTCGCCCGCGAAGCGGTCAACCGCGATCCCGAGCTCACTTCTGCATGGATCATGCTGTGCGGCCTGTGCGACCGGCTCGGTGAACTGAACGAAGCCAAAGAGGCTTGCCTGAAGGTCGTGCATTCGCCAAAGGCCTCGCCTGACCAGGTGCTGTCGGCGTGCAACCTGCTCGTTCGATACAAGGAAGACAACATCGCGATCGAGTTCTCGAAAAAGGCATTCGAAGAACTGGGACGTCCCCTGGCCTGGGCCTCGGCGCTGCTGTACATCGCACAGAAGGTGGCCGACTGGGATCTTGTCGACCAGTTGACAGCCCAATTGCGTCAGGCCCACGAGGATGGCAAGAGCACCGAGGCCAGAGAGAGCCCGCGCACCAACTTGCTGTGGTGCGACGACGAGGCGATGAATATCGAAGTGCTCAAGGCCTGGTCGCTCGCGGCGATACCGGGCGAACTCGGTACACCGCCGGTTGCCAAACCACTGGACGGCCGCCGCCTGCGGGTGGGTTACCTCTCCAGCGACTTTCGCGACCACCCCACGTCCAGGCTTATCAACGGGCTCTTGCGTCACCATGACCGCACCAGGTTCGAGCTGTTCATGTACGACAGCGGCTGGGACGACAAGTCGCCCATGCGCGCCGAAGTGGTCTCGCACTTCGACCATGTCCACTCGGTAGCCGACCTGAGCGACGCGGATGGGGCCAAGCTGATTCGCTCGCACGGCATCGATGTGCTGGTGGAACTCAATGGACCCACGCGTGCCAACCGCATGGGCGTGCTCAAGCACTGGCCCGCGCCGGTACAGATCGATTACCTCGGGTGGCCGGGCAGTGTCGGCGGTCGCGTGGTCGACTACGTGATCGGCGATTCGTATTGCGTCCCACCGGGTGCGGAGGAGCTTTATGTCGAGAAGGTGATCCGCCTGCACAAGACCTACCAGGTCAACGACTATGCGGCGCGCGAAATCCCGCCGGCGCCCACGCGCCAAACGCTCGGGCTGCCTGCGGACGTGCCGGTGATCGGCATGTTCAACGCCATCAACAAGGTCCACAACGAAGTGTGGGGCGTGTGGATGACGATCATGAAGGATGTGCCCGATTCGGTGCTCTGGATCCTCGACCCCGGACCGGTCGCGCGCAAGAACATTGCGGCGATGACCCGAAAGCACGGCATCAATCCCAAGCGCATCATCGCGGCGCCACCGGCCCGGCAGGATGCGCATCTTGCACGCCTGCAGGCCTGCGACATCATGGTCGATCCCTGGCCCTATGGCGGCCACACCTCCACGAGCGACGCGCTCTTTGCCGGGGTGCCGGTCGTCGCGGTGGCGGGCACCAACTTCGCCAGCCGCGTCAGTGGCGGGCTGTTGCGCGCGGCCGGCATGGAAGCGCTGGTGCAATCCACGATAGAAGGCTATGTGCGGGTTGCAACGAAGCTGCTGCGTGACCGCGCTGAACTTGCAAGGGTCAAGGGCTTCATCAAGGAGAAGATCGGGAAAACCGATGTCTTCGATGCAAAGCACAAAGCCCGGCAGATGGAAGCGGCGTACCTCGACGCCTACCAGCGCAAGGTGGAAGGCAAGCCCGCCAAGCACATGACTTTCCAGCCCCCGGTCAAGGGCGCGGCGAAGGCGGCTGCTGCTGCGGCTGCAGCTGCAGCACCGGCGAAAGCACCGGCCGCACCTGTTGCGCCGGCTGCATCTTCCGTTGCTGCGACGCCTCGCGCCGCCGTATCGCCCCAACCAGGTCCAGCCAGGAGCGACCCCGACCGCATACCGCTGGTCCTGGTCTGCGGGCCGTGGAGCAGTGGCACATCGGCAGTCGCCGGCATGCTGGCCAGCGCAGGCCTGCCAGCGCCAGGGCCTTACGTAGCCGTCAACGATCCCAGGACACCGGCGACCTACGAGATGAAGGCGTTCCAGGCGACGCTGAAAGGCCTGGCGTCCGAGGAGACCATGAAGCTCACGGCGTCCCCCGAGGAAATCGTGCAGGCACTGCGCAAGTTCCGCGACGGGCCGCTTCGCGATGCGCTGGCAGCGGCCGGTCCACAGGCTGCCCATCGCCCGGTGATGCTCAAGCACGCGCTCACCTCGCTGATGCTGCCGCAGATCAGCGAGGTGTTCGACACGCGCCTCATCGCGGTGGTGCGACCGATCGAGGCGATCGAAGCCACGCGCCTGCGTCGCCAGTGGAGGCCCAATCTCGGCGCAGCCGGTGCTCGTATCGTCTATCGCGAAGTCTTCGCCCACATCGTCAGCGCGACGACCCCCTTCATGATGCTGCGCTATGGCGACGTGCTCGCGCAGCCCGGCCCGAGCATCGATGCGATGGCCGCGTTTTGTGGCATCACGATCGATGAAGCCAGCCGGGGCAAGGCCATTGCATTTGTCTCGCGTCCCTGAAAGACCCCGTTACAACCCATGCTTGAATTCAGATCCTTTTGCTACATGCAGAACCAGAAGACGGGATGCACCTTCGTCGAATCGTTCCTGCGTGAGTTTTCCAGCGAGCCGCTGCTGGCCTATAACAAGCATGCGGTGGCCGAGCGACGCGATCCGGCCAAGTTCTATTTCATCAATGTGCGCGAGCCGCTGGAGCTGTACCGGTCGCTCTATGCCTACGGCCTGGACGGCAAGGGCACGGTCTTCCTGCGACTGCGGCGCATGGGCCATGAAGCGCTTTACGCCAACGGCAAGGCCGGCTTTTCCCAGTGGCTGCGATTTGTGCTCGATGCGTCCAATGCAGGGCTGCTCTCCGATGGCTATGTGCCTGCGTTCGCCGCGCACACCGGCCTGATGACGTGGCGCTTCTATCGCCTGGCTGCGCTTGGCTTCGAGAAGGCGGCGCCTGCCCTGTCGAGCCGGCAGGAAGTCAACCAGTACGCCAAAGAGCACTTCTTCATGAATGCAGTGCTCAAGCAGGAAACGCTGCGTGAAGACCTGAGCCACCTGGTGCGAAACCAGCTGTCCAGGCAGGTCAAGAGCGTGCCTGACGCGCTCGCATGGATCGGCGAGACGCCGCGCATCAATGCGTCCGAATCCATCACGCAAGCGCAGGAGGTGCCGGTAGAAGCCGATGTCATGGCGCTGCTTTTCAGCAAGGAGCGCGCGCTCTATCGAAACTTCTACGCGGACGCCGGGGGCTTTGCCCAGTGGCGTGCCAGCAAGGGCGACTGATGACCGTTCGCAACCTGGGGCAAAACCGCAACGTGGGAAACGTCAGGAAGATCGACTTCCTGATGTCGCCAGATCGTGACTTCCCGCGGCGTAACCAGCCCGCGGCCTATCGATATGCGCTGTGCTCGACCCCGCGCTGCGGCTCCAACATGGTGGGCGACATGCTGCTCGACACGGGTTTGGCGGGCAATCCGCAGGAATACCTCAACACGCGGTACATGGCGGGTTACAACCGTTCGATGGGCAGGGACGCAAGCACGTTCGACCTGGCGGCCTACCAGGGCGACATGGAATCGCGCCGCTCGTCGCCCAACGGCGTGTTCGGTATCAAGATCCACTTCGAGCACATGGAGTCGCTGTGGAAGCAGAACTTCGTCGAAATGGCCCGGTACCTGCGCATCTACAACCAGTTCGTGTTGCTGACGCGGCGCGACAAGATCGCGCAGGCGGTGTCCCTGCACAAGGCACGCGAAACGCAGATCTGGGCGTCGATCGACTACAAGTTCCTGGAGCCGGACGACCCGCGCCTCTCGATCAAGCCTGTTTTCAGCGCGCAGAAGATCGCCCGCTGCCTGGCCGACCTCATCGTGCAGGAAGAAAGCTGGCGCGCGGTGCTGGACAATTTCAAATTGCCATACGTGGTGCTGGTCTATGAGGACCTCGTTGCCGACTTCGCAGGCGAAAGCCGCAAGCTGCTGCAAGTGCTCGGACTCGACCCGGACAAGGCCAAGCAGGCACCGGGTATCCGCAAGCAGGGCGTGGACAACGACCCGATGATTGCGCAGTTCCGTGAGCTGATCGGCGTCGCACCGCGGGAAAGCACCACATGAGCGACGAATCCGACCACGGCGCCAAGATCAAGCGCATGAGCACGCGTTATGTGCCCGAGCAGGACCGGCTTCGCATCGCTGCCGAGATGGACGACGGTGACGTCCACGTCCTGTGGCTCACCCAGCGCCTGCTGCGCCTTTCTCTCGTGCCGCTGGCCGGTTTCTTCGAGAAGACGAAGCCACCGTCAGCCGAACAGGTCGCGCGCCGCAGCTATGTGGAACTGATCCAGAAGGTGAGCGGCAAGTCCGGCCCGCCCGTCGCGACCATAGAGCCGTCCGCAGAGTGGCTCATCGAAGGCCTGGACATCAAGTTCCGCTCGCCGGCCATCGTGTTCCTGTTCAAGGGCGAGGGCGGGCGCAAATCCTTCATGGAAATGGATTCGCTCAAGCTGCGCAAGTGGCTGGCCATCCTGCATCGCAAGAGCCAGAAAAACGGCTGGCTGGACCCCCTCTGGCCCAAGGGCGTCCTCGACGCGATGGAATAACAGGTCATGAAGCTCACCCGACAGCAACTCGACACGCTCTGCGCGCTCGCCACCGAGGCGGGCCGCGAAATCATGGACGTCTATGGCAACGAGACCATCGTCGCCATCACGAAGGAAGACACGTCGCCCCTGACGCAGGCCGACCTGCGATCTGACGCGGTGATCCGCCGCGGGTTGCAATCAGCGTTTCCGGGGGTGTTCATCCAGTCCGAAGAGGCGGTCGCCGCGGACCCGGGAGGCACCCGCACGTTCTTCCTGGTGGACCCATTGGACGGCACCAAGGAGTTCATCAAACGCAACGGCGAGTTCACCGTCAATATCGCGCTGATCCACGAAGGCGAGGCCGTTGCAGGCGTGGTGTTCGCGCCTGCGCTGGGCGAGATGTATTGCGCCGCCCGCGGGCTCGGTGCGTGGAAGGGCGAGGGCGCGCAGGCTGTGCCCCTGGTCACCCAGGCCTGCGATTCCACCCGCACGCTGCGAGTGATCGGCAGCCGCTCGCACGGTGGCGACGCGCTGGCTGCCTGGCTTGCGCAGCTGAATCAGGCGCATGAATTCGTCGCTGCAGGCAGTTCGCTCAAGTTCTGCCGCATCGCCGAGGGCCGGGCCGACATCTACCCGCGCCACGGACCCACGAGCCAGTGGGACACGGCCGCCGCGCAGGCCGTGCTGCAGGAAGCCGGCGGACGCGTGCTGGACCCGGACGGCAAGCCGCTTGCGTATGGGCTGGACTTGCCGGTGCTGAACAGGTACTTTGTGGCCTTGGGCGATCCAACGCTGGAATATCCCCCTATCGCCTGAACGTCAGCCTGACAACGCGGAGAACCACATGGCAACACAAACGACAGATGTCCCGGGGACCGGATACGGCAGTTCGTATGTGGACTCGCTGGTGTGGGGTTGCGCCTGGACGGGCGGGCCGGTCACGTATTACTTCGGCGCGGGCAACGTTGCCGAAGATGACAGCGCCATCGGCGCGTTCACCGGCCAGTCGTGGATGGATTCCGAGAAGGCGGCGTTCAGCAACGCGCTGGCGATCTATTCGTCGGTGTGCAATCTCGAATTCACCGAGGCCGCGAGCGCGGCGCAGGCCAATATCGTCTGGTGGCTGGCGCCCTCGGCCGACATCGGCAGCAAGGTGCTGGGCATGCACGAAGTGCCCGACGGGCTGTATCCGCAAACCTACGGCTACTTCAATGGCGACCATTCGACCTGGGCCAATCTGGCGCAGGGCAGCTACGGTTTCGTGACCGTCATTCACGAGCTGGGACACGGCATGGGCCTGGCGCACCCGCACGATGGTGGCGGCGAAGCAGATGCCACGAAGTTCGCGGGCGTGCGCGGGGCCTACAGCACGGGCACCTATGGCATGAACCAGGGCATCTGGACGACCATGAGCTACAACGATGGCTGGAGCCTGGCGCCCCATTCGTCGACTGCTTTCGGCTACCAGGGAACGGTGATGGCGCTGGATATCGCCGCGTTGCAGGCCCTGTACGGCGCGAACATGACCACCCGCACGGGTGACGACGTGTACCTGCTGCCCACGGCCAATGCGCAGGGCACCTTCTTTTCGTGCATCTGGGATGCAGGCGGCAGCGACACGATCAGCAACGCGGGCGCAGCGCTCGCCTGCACCATCGACCTGCGCGCAGCGACGCTGGAAGGCGCCAACGCCGGCGGCTATGTATCGCGCGACGTGGGCATTGCCGGCGGCTACACCATCGCCAATGGCGCCCTGATCGAGAACGCCACCGGAGGCAACGGCAACGACACGCTGATGGGCAACGCGGTCGGCAACTGGCTCGATGGCGGATTCGGCAACGACACCATGACTGGCGGTGCAGGCGATGACACCTACGTCATCGACAACGTGAACGACCGCGTGGTCGAGGTCACGGCCCAGGGCACGGACACGGTCCGCTCCACTGTCGCCTACACGCTGGGCGCGAGCATCGAGAACCTGGTGCTCGTGGGAACGGCCTCTATCGCCGGCGCCGGCAATTCGGCCGCCAATGTGCTGACCGGCAATGTTGGCAAGAACACCCTGAGCGGCGCGGGGGGCAACGACACGCTCGACGGTGGGGCGGGGGTGGACAAGCTCACGGGTGGCATGGGCGGCGATGTGTTCGTGTTCAATTTCGGCGATACAGGGACGGGCTCGACCGGGCGCGACGTCATCACCGACTTCAGGGGCTCGCAGCAGGATCGCATCGATCTCAATGGCTGGGACGCCAACGAGCAGGCCGATGGCATGCAGGATTTCCGTTACGTGGGAGCGTCCTTTACGGGGCGTGCCGGCGACCTGAAGTTTTTCAAGGGCGTGCTCGCGGGCGACACCGACGGCGACGGCCTTGCGGACTTCGAAATCCAGCTGTCGGGGGTTTCATCGTTCAACAGCAACTGGCTGGCTTGAGGATCTCCAATTGAAACTTCATATAGGACTCTTGTACAATCTCCTATATGAAGATTTCACCGCGCAGGGATTCCCTGCGCATCCCGCTGAACGCCACGCCGGAGCAAGCCCGCAAACTGGTTGAGTTGCAGGTTGCGTTCGCGCAGCTGTGCAATGCGCTCGCGCCCACGGTCCAGCAAAACCGCAACTGGAATCGCGTGACGCTGCATCACCTGGCGTACAGGTCGCTGCGCCAGCAGTTTCCGCTTGTCGGCTCGCAGATGGTCTGCAATGCGATCTACGCGGTGTCTCGTACGGCACGTCAGGTGTTCCAGAATCCGGCCAGCCCGTTTCACCTCAGCCGGCTGGGTGACAAGCCGTTGCCGCTGATGCAGTTCGCGGCCAGCAACCCGGTCTATTTCGACCGCCACACGCTCAGCCTCAAGGCAGGCATCCTGTCGCTTTACACGCTAGACGGGCGCATGCGCATGAAGCTCGCGTTGCCGCCCGCAGATGAAGCGCAATTTCATGAGCGCAAGCTGCTTGAAGTGGTGTTGTCGCGCCGCAAGGACGAAAAATTCGAGTTGTCCCTGACCTTCATGGTCGAGGATCCGCAGCACGATGAGACAGCGGCCCCGCGCGCTTTGCACGCGAGCCAGGACAAGGGGCAGATCCCCGATTACGTGAAGGTAGAAGAACTGCAATGACTCCGGCGAAACCACCATCCCCCGCAGCCGCGGCCGCGCTCGCGGCTGCAGGCCCGCAAAAGTCCGAGATGTCGCAAGCGCTGGAAGACCTGCGGCCGTACTTTCGCAAGGCATTGCTCTTTAGCCTGATCGCGGCGCTCCTGGTGCTCGCGCCCACCGGCTACATGCTCGAGGTCTACGACCGTGTGGTCACCAGCCGCAACTATCTCACCCTGGGCATGCTGCTCCTGCTCGTGCTGTTTGCGTATGCAGTGATGGAGTTGCTCGAATGGTCGCGTGCCCAGCTGCTCCAGGCCGCGGGCGGCGAGTTCGACGCGAAGATGGGTGACCGCATCTTCTCGGCGATGTTCACCGCCAACTTGCGCAAGATGCCAGGCGGCACCTCGCAGACGATGACTGACTTTCGCACCGTGCGCGAGTTCTTCATCTCGCCGGTGATCAATGCATTGATGGAGGCGCCCATCGCGCTCGTCTTCATGGTCATCGTCTTTGCGATCAGCCCCGTGCTCGGATGGATTTCGGTGGTCGGCGCCATCGTGCAGACCCTGGTGGGCTACATGAACGAGCGTTCGACGCGGCCGCCGCTCATCGCTGCCAACCGCATGGCATTCGGTGCGCAGCAATACGCCGATGGCGTTTTGCGCAACGCGCAGGTGATCGAGTCGATGGGCATGCAAAAGGACATCCATCGCCGCTGGATCGAAAAGCAGCGCGAGTTCCTGGGCCTGCAGGCCATCGCATCCGAGCGTGCCGGCGGCTTCCAGGCGGTGACCAAGTTCATCCAGACCACGATGGGCTCTGCGCTCATGGGCGTTGCCGCATGGCTCCTGCTGCACAACCTGCTCAACGGCGGCAGCGGCATGATGATCGTGGCGTCCATCCTGGGCGGCCGCATCCTGTCGCCGCTGGTCGTGATCATTGCGCAGTGGCGGGGCGTGGTCAGCGCGCGCGATTCGTGGGGCCGCCTGGATGCGCTCCTGGCGGCTATCCCTGCCAAGGGCGAGACCATGGCGCTGCCCGCGCCCAAGGGTCTGCTCACAGTCGAGCACGTGGTCGCCACGGCACCTGGCACTTCGACAACGATTCTTCGCGGCGTTGCCTTCGGCGTGTCGCCCGGTGAGGTGCTCGCCGTGATCGGGCCCTCCGCCTCGGGCAAGACGACCCTGGCGCGCCTGCTGGTGGGTCTCTGGCCTGCAGCCAGCGGCAAGGTGCGCCTCGATGGCGTCGATGTGTTTGCCTGGGACAAGGCCGAACTCGGCCCGCACGTGGGCTACCTGCCGCAGGACGTCGAGCTGTTCGAAGGCACCATCGCCGAAAACATCGCCCGCTTCGGCGAGGCCGAGCCTGCCAAGGTGCAAGCGGCCGCACGCGCGGTCGGCCTGCACGAACTCATCATGGCCCTGCCGCAGGGCTACGACAGCCCGGTGGGGCGCGAGGGAGCCATCCTCTCGGGCGGCCAGCGCCAGCGCATCGGCCTGGCCCGCGCCCTGTACGGCGACCCGGTGTTCGTCGTGCTCGACGAACCCAACTCAAGCCTGGACGAAGAGGGCGATGCAGCGCTGGCCGCGGCCATCAAGGAGATGAAGGCACGCGGCACCACGTTCGTCGTGAACACGCACCGCACCAGCGTGCTGGCGGTGGTGGACAAGCTGCTTGTGCTCAAGGACGGACAGGTCCAGGGTTTCGGTCCGCGCGACGAGATATTGGCTGCGATGGCCAAGGCCGCCAAGGAAGCGCAGCAGGCAGCCCAGCAACGCAAGGCCGGCGGCCAGGGCGCACCGCGCCTGGCCGCAGCACCCTGATTCCGCGAGAACAAAAGAAAAATGAACAAACCCAAGTTCTTCGAGCGCAGCGAACTCACGGCAGCCCTGTGGGCGTTCCGGCGCGAATTCATGATCGTCGGCATCTTCAGCTTCGTGGCCAACCTGCTGATGCTGGCCCCGACGATCTACATGCTGCAGATCTTCGACCGCGTGATGGTGAGCCAGAGCGAGCTGACGCTGGTCGCGATTTCGCTCATCACGCTGTTCCTGTTCGGCATCATGGCGGTGTCGGAGTGGTCTCGCTCGCGCGTGCTCGTGCGGGCCGGCGTTCGCTTCGACGAGCACCTGTCCACCCGTGTTTTCAACGCGAGCTTCGAGTCGTACCTGAGCCAGTCCACGGCCAGCCCGTCGCGCGCCTTTGGCGACCTGATCCAGATCCGCCAGTTCCTGACGGGGCAGGGCATCTTCGCGTTCTTCGATGCGCCCTGGTCCCCGATCTACATCGTGGTCATCTTCTTCCTGCAACCGTACCTGGGCATGCTCGCGATCTTCTTTGCTGTCGTGCAGGCCCTGCTGGCGTGGTTCGGCCATCGCCAGACCGTGGTGCCTGCCGAAGCCGCGCAGCGCGCGGGCCAGGATGTCAATGCGTACATCCAGAGCAAGCTGCGCAATTCGGAAGTGATCGAGTCGATGGGCATGATCGGCAACCTGCGCACGCGGTGGCGCAAGTGGCAAAACGAATTTCTCCATCGCAGCGCGTCGTCGCAGACCATCATCAACAAGGTCACGGCCTGGAGCAAGATGCTGCGCTACAGCCAGCAGTCGATCTCGCTCGGCGCTGGCGCCATCATGGTGATCCACGGCGAGCTTTCGCCCGGCGGCATGATCGCGGCCAACCTGCTGATGTCGCGCGCACTGGCGCCCATCGACCAGCTTGTGAGCGCCTGGCGCCAGCTCGCCATCACCCGTGCCTCTTTCGAGCGGCTGGAGGGACTTCTCAACGAATACCCCGAGCGCGACGAGAACCTGCGCCGCGTGGCGCCCCAGGGCCAGGTGACATTGCGTGACGTGGTCGCTACCGCGTCCGGGCGCAAGGAGCCCATCCTCAAGGGCATCAGCTTTGAAGTTTCTGCCGGCACCATCACTGCCGTGCTCGGGCCCTCGGGCTCGGGCAAGTCCACGCTCGCGCGCGTCATGGTCGGCATCTGGCCCGGCGTCTCGGGTGAGGTGTTGCTCGACGGCCTGCCGATCAGCGGATGGAACCGCATCGAGCTCGGCCCGCACCTGGGCTACCTGCCGCAAGACATCGAGCTGTTCGAAGGCTCGATTGCCGAGAACATTGCCCGCTTCGGCCAAGCTAATCCCGAAAAGGTGATCGAAGCTGCGCGCTGCGCCGGTCTGCACGAGATGATCCTGCGCTTTCCCAAGGGCTACGACACGCCCATCGGCGAGGCGGGCGGGCTGCTTTCGGGCGGCCAGCGCCAGCGCATCGGCCTGGCCCGGGCGGTTTACGGCAACCCCGCGCTGATCGTGCTCGACGAGCCCAACGCCAACCTCGACGATGCAGGCGAGGCCGCACTCGTGCGCACGCTCAGGCAGCTCAAGGAGCAGGGCAAGACGGTGTTTCTCATCACCCATCGCACCGGCGCGGTCGGCGTTGCCGATCGCATCATCCTGCTCAAGGACGGCGTGATCGTCGCCGACGGGCCGCGTGAATCGGTGCTGGCTTTGCTGCGGCCGCCCACGGCGCAGGCCCCAGCGCCCCAGCAACCCCCCGCGCCCGACCTGGGCCCGCCCCTGCCGGCCTGATGCCCCGCACCGCACCAACCGCGCCCCAACCCCAATTTCACCAGAGTCCTGACATGGCCAAACCCGATTTGCTGACCCGCCTGAACCCACCGAACGCCGACTCCGACGCCCTGGTGGTGCAAGACAAGAACGAGATGTCCCCGCTTTCTCCCGCCCCGTCGGGTGACGCACTGCGCGCCGCCAGGGTCGGCCTCTGGGCGCTCGGCGTGGGATTCGGCGGCTTCTTGCTGTGGGCCGCGTTTGCACCGCTGGACGAGGGCGTCCCCAGCCAGGGCATGATCGCCATCGACACCAAGCGCAAGGCTGTGCAGCACCCCAGTGGCGGCATCGTCACGCAGGTGCTCGTGGGCGAAGGCTCGCGGGTCAAGGAGGGCCAGTTGCTGATGAAGCTCGACGAAGCCGCAACCAAGGCCAACTACGAGTCTGTCCGCCAGCACTACCTGTCGTTTCGTGCGTCGCAGGGCCGCCTGATCGCCGAGCAGACCGGCGCGCCCAAGATCCTGTTCCACCCGGACCTGCAGGCGGCGTCCACCGATCCGTTGATCCAGTCGCAGATCGTGACGCAGCAGCAGCTTTTCGAGTCGCGCAAGGCGGGCCTGAAGGCCGAGCTGCAGGCCGTGCAGGAAAGCATTCAGGGGCAGGAGGCGATGATTGCCTCGTACAAGGGCGTGCTGGAAAGCCGTCGCCAGTCGTTGAAGCTGGTCAACGAGGAGCTGACCCAGACACGCGAGCTGGTCAAGGAAGGCTACACCCCACGCAATCGCCAGCTCGAACTCGAGCGCATGGTGTCCGAAGCCAACGGCGCCATCGCCGAGCTGCTCGGCAACATCACGCGCGCGCAGCGCTCCATCCTTGAACTCAGGCAGAAGATGATTGCGCGCCAGCAGGAGTACCGAAAGGAAGTCGAAACCCAGCTGACCGACGTCACGCAGCAGGTGCAGTCCGATGAGCACAAGTTCCGTGCGCTCGGCGACGACCTGGCCCGGGTGGAGATCAAGTCGCCGGCGGCCGGGCAGGTGGTGGGCCTTGCGGTGCAGACCGTGGGCGGCGTGGTGCAGGCCGGCCAGAAGATCATGGACATCGTGCCTGACAACGAAACGCTCCTGATCGAGACGCGCGTGGCACCCAACCTCATCGACAAGGTGCACGCCGGCCTGCCGGTGGACATCCGCTTCAACTCTTTTTCCAATTCGCCCACGCTGGTGGTCGAGGGCAAGGTTGTTTCAATTTCGGGTGACCTGTTGACCGATCCGGCCAACGGCGTCCAGTACTATCTTTCGCGCGTCTCCGTGACGCCCGATGGTTTCAAGAAACTCGGCAAGCGCCAGCTCCAGCCCGGCATGCCGGTGGAAGTGGTGCTCAAAACGGGTGAGCGCTCGCTGCTTGCCTACATGCTGCACCCGCTGACCAAGCGACTGGCAGCCGCCATGAAGGAGGAATGATGAATCGATTTCAATCGCACGCGGTTTCGCGCGCGGACGTGTCGCGCGTCGCCGCGGCATGCATGCTGGCCGCGTCGCCGCTTTGGTCATCGTTGGCGCTGGCGCAAGCTCCCGCCGCATCGGCCCCAGTCGCAGTTGCCGCATCGACGCAGCCCGTGGGCGCGCCGCTGACGTTGGCGCAAGCCTACCGTCTGGCCTTCGAGCAGGACGCCGTGATCCGCGTGGCGCGCGCCGCCGCAGATGGTCGCCGGGAGCGCTTGCCCCAGGCGCGCGCTGCACTGCTGCCCAATCTCTCTGCCCAGGCCACGCGCAACAAGAACGACCTCACGAGAACAGAGCCGGGTGCCACGGGCGCGCCCGTCACCAACAACATCGAATACACGAGCAGCAGCCGGTCGCTCGTGCTGCGCCAGTCGATCTTCCGGCCGTTCCAGATTGCCGAATACCGCCAGGCCCAGGCGCAAGTCGCCGATGCGAACGCGATCCTCGACAAGGAGACGATGAACCTGGCCGTTCGCGTGACCAGCGCCTACCTGGAGGCGCTCTATGCGCAGGACCAGGTCAACCTGGCCGCCGCGCAAAAGGCCGCCTACACCACGCAGCTCGACGCGGCACGCAAGCGCTTTGCCGGTGGTGCGGGTGTTCGCACCGACATCGACGAAGCGCAGGCCCGGCTGGACATGGCGTTGGCCAAAGAGCTGGAAGCGGGCCAGCATGTGCAGTACACCCGCCGCCAGTTGCAGGTGATCATCAATGTTCCCGTCACCAGTCTCGCGCCCGTGGACGATGCGAAGCTGCGTCAGGCGCCAGCGCCGGGCACGCTGCAGGATTGGGTGGAGCGGGCCGAGCTCATGAGCCCGGAGCTGCGGTCGCTGCAGGCGCAGCGCGATGCCGCGCGCCACGAATACGACAAGGCCCGCTCGGGCCACCTGCCCACGCTCGACGCGATCGCACAGTGGAGCGTGAGCGACAGCGACAACCCGACGCGGATCAGCTCGAAGTACAACAACAAGTCGATCGGCCTGCAGTTGAATGTGCCCATCTTCGCGGGTGGCCTGGTCAATTCGCAAAGCCGCCAGGCGCTGGCTGAAATCGAGCGCACCGAGCAGGCGCTCGAAGCCACGCGCCGCGACCTGGCGTTGCGGGTGGAAAAGGAATATCGCGGCATCACCGAAGGCGTGCTGAGCATCCGTGCCCTGGAGCAGGCCGTGCGATCCGCCGACGTGATGGTGACGTCGAACCGCCGCTCGTTCGAAGGCGGCTCGCGCACGCTGGTGGATATCCTGAACGCGGAAGAGTCGCGCGTGCAGGCACTGCGCGACCTCGCGAACGCCCGCTATATCTTCATGATCTCGCACATCCGGCTGAAGGCCCTGGCCGGCATCGCCGACGAGCAGGCCATCGAGCAGGCCAATGGATGGTTGAAGCCCTGAGGCGAGTGCATGTCATGCCGGACCCGATCCGGCATCCACCGCGAAGCGGCGACGGCGCCTGATCGCAGATGGATTGCGGGTCAAGCCCGCAATGACAGTCAAAGGGTTGTCATG
>JAZKFI010000023.1:0-30044 GCA_040386575.1 Pseudomonadota bacterium | reverse complement strand
AAAGGGTTGTCATGCCGGACCCGATCCGGCATCCACCGCGAAGCGGCGACGGCGCTTGATCACAGATGGATTGCGGGTCAAGCCCGCAATGACAGTCAAAGGGTTGTCATGCCGGACCCGATCCGGCATCCACCGCGAAGCGGCGACGGCGCCTGATCACAGATGGATTGCGGGTCAAGCCCGCAATGACAGCCGCGTTGTCCGTCAGCAGGTCTGGCGGCCTCTCAGGCCGAGCCCGATCCGCCGTCCATGATCCGGTCGTAGGCCAACCCCGTCGCGGATTGCCCCGCGAAGTCGATGATCCAGTCGGCAAAAACCGTCTGGGCGGCCTCGACCGCGAACCGTGCTTCGGTGTATTCGCCACGCGTGATGAAGCCGCTGTAGTAATCGACTTCCTGCTGCGTGGGAGCCATGCCCGCGAGGTTGATGTAGATCGTGGTCACCAGTTGCGTCACGGAGTGATTGACGCCGAAATGGAAGTCGATTGCGCCGTCCATCAACTGCTCATACGTGACGCCGCTGTCCAGGTAGGACAGCAAGGCCCGGGCGTACGCCGGGTCGGGGTTGTCGCCCTGGCCGAAGATGGTGCCCAGAATCCGCGCAGTCTCACCGGCGCTGCCGGTGAAGTCGAATGCGACGTTGATGTCGGTAAACGAAAGCCGCTCGACGTTGGTGAAGCTGTCGTTCGTGCCGCTGCCCGTGACGGACACAGTGCCGCCTGAAGCGCTGGCCTGGTACGCACTGCGCGCCGAAGTGAACACGACCGTATCGAGGCCGCCTCGGCCGTTGCCGCTGACGGCCGTGTTGCCGACAGTGATCGTATCGGCCTGGTTCGTTCCCAGGAAGTTTTCAATAGCGGTCGAGAAGTCGATCGACAGGTTGTCTACAGCCGGTTCGTCCCAGAAATCAAGGCCGATGGAGCTGAAGGTGCCCGGGCGCATGTCGAGCTTCGCGCCGGTCGTGAGGGCCGACAGATCAATCGTGTCGATACCCGAGGTGTCGTCGATCACCTTGAGGATGTCGCCGTCGGCATCGGTGAATGCGTGGGTCGTGTTGCCCGCGTTCCACGAGCCCTGGCCATACAGGGCTTTGAGTGCGAGCAGGTCGTAGATGCCGTACCAGTCACGCTCCTGATAGGCGGGGACCGTCTCGTACGACATCACGGTGTAGGCGTAGTTGTCTTCTGCCGTGCCCAGGTAGTTGCCGGGTTCCTGGCTCGTCGGGTCGCCCGCGTTGTAGTTGCCGGGATGCTTCAGGCCCATCGCATGCCCGATCTCGTGGAGCATGGTCGCGTACTGCGGGCTGCCGGCAGGCAGGCTGTTGAGGTAGGTGGACAGGCTGTTGTCCAGCCACACATCGCCAGACTTCTCGCCGACCGTGTTGGGCAGCCATGCGTAGCCCGCCGTGTAATCCTGATGGTTGTTACCCAGCCGGATCTGGCCATAGCTGTTCGCGCTGTCGGCGACTTCGATCAGGTCGATGTTGAGCTCGGCCGACAGGCGTTCCATGATGCCGCGCGCGGCTGCCTTTTGGGCGGATGTGAATCCTGAAAAGCCGTAGGCGCCGTCGATGGCGTCATTGCCCCCGTACGACGGTGCCGCGCTCATGAAGCTGTAGGTGACCGTGACTGGCGTCCCCAGCGTTTGCGTGTAGTTCCACCGCGAGGTCACCGACATGTCGCTCATGGGGAAGCTGTCGAGCAGGGTGTCGATGCGGTAGTTGCCCGTGTACGGATACGCCACCACCGTCTGCGCCGTGTAGCCCCAGACACTGTCCGCCGCAAGGGGCGCTGCCCCGTCCGTGATGCTGTCACCCTCAAATGATTCGAAACTGTCGTACTGCATGAAGGTTTCAAACAAAGAATTCGGCTTGTGCCCACCGCGGCGCGGCAGCGTCCTTGCCGGAAAGGATAGGATCGCCGTCGATCATGGCCAGCGGCCAGTCGATCGCGACGTCAGGGTCGTTCCATGCGAGCGCGCGCTCGTGCTCGGGCGCGTAGTACTCGGTGGTCTTGTACAGAAAATCGGCGTGGTCCGAGAGCACCACGAATCCGTGCGCGAAGCCGGCAGGCACCCACAGTTGCTTCCTGTTCTCGGCGCTCAACTCCACGCCGGCCCAGCGACCGAGGTTGGGCGAGCTCCTGCGCATGTCAACCGCCACATCGAACACGCGGCCGCTGGTCACACGAACGAGCTTGCCCTGCGGATTTCGGATCTGGTAGTGCATGCCGCGCAACACGCCGCGCGCGGAGCGCGAGTGGTTGTCCTGGACGAAGCGCACGCTGGTGCCGGTGGCCTGGTGGAAAGCAGCTTCATTCCAGCTTTCCATGAAGAACCCGCGATCGTCGCCGAACACGCGAGGTTCGAGCACGAACACTTCGGGCAGGGCCGTGGGCGTGGCTTTGAGCATCGGTCAGGCCCTAGAGCGTGCCAAGCGCGATGTCGCGCAGGTAAGTGCCGTAGGTACTCTTGACCAGCGGCTCGGCCAGCGCGAGCAGCTGGTCGCGGTCGATCCAGCCATTGCGCCACGCAATTTCTTCGGGGCAGGCGACCTTCAGGCCCTGCCTGCTTTCGAGCGTATGAATGAATTGCGAAGCTTCCAGCATGCTTTCGTGCGTTCCGGTGTCCAGCCAGGCGAGACCCCGGCCCATGGTCTGGACGCTCAGTTGGCCACGTTCCAGGTAGGCTTGATTCACCGTGGTGATCTCAAGTTCCCCCCTTGCAGACGGTTTCACTGAAGCGGCAATTTCGCACACCTGCTCGTCGTAGAAGTAAAGACCGGTCACCGCGAAATGGCTGCGCGGCGAGGCAGGCTTTTCCTCGATGGACGTCGCCTTGCCTTCATCATCGAATGCCACCACGCCATAGCGCTCGGGGTCCTTGACGTGATACGCGAACACCGTCGCGCCCGACTGCTGGGCATCGGCTTCCTGCAGCAGCTTGACCAGGTCGTGGCCGTAGAAGATGTTGTCGCCCAGCACCAGCGCGCTCGGCGCGCCATCCAGGAACTCACGGCCGATGATGAAGGCCTGCGCCAGGCCCTCGGGACGCGGCTGCACCGCGTATTCGAACTGCATGCCCCACGCCTTGCCGTCGCCCAGCAGTTGCTCGAACCGAGGGGTGTCCTGCGGTGTGCTGATGACCAGCACTTGCCTGATTCCCGCGAGCATCAACGCTGCCAGCGGGTAATAGATCATGGGCTTGTCATAGACCGGCAGCAGCTGCTTGGAAATCGCCAGCGTTGCGGGATGCAGGCGCGTGCCTGCGCCTCCTGCGAGGATGATCCCCTTGCGGGGCTTGTTCTGTGCTGCGGCCATCTGTTGGGTTCCCTGTCAGTCTTTTCCAGATTTGTTGCCCTGGGCGCCTGCCGCCGCAAGCTCTGCCACGACCTCCCGTACACCGTCCTGCCAGGGCGCAAGCGCCAGCCCGAATGTTGCCCGAAGCCGCGTGGTGTCGAGCCGCGAATTGGCGGGGCGGGGCGCTGCCACAGGATACTGCGCCGCAGGGATGGGCAGCACCGTCGCCGGGGTCGCCTTCAGCGGCATGCCGCAGGCCAGGGCATGGGCGATGGCAAAACTGGCGTATTCGTGCCAGTTCGTCTCGCCTGTCGGGGCGAGGTGATAGAGGCCCGCCTGCGCAGGCAAGTGCGACGGCCGGAGCCGGGCGACGATGTGCGCGGTGACATCCGCAATCAGGGCTGCTCGGGTCGGCGCACCCCACTGGTCGCAAACGATGTTCAGGCTTTCCTTCTGCGCTGCGGCCCGCAGGATGGACTTCAGGAAATTCTGGCCCCAGGTATCGAACACCCAGCTGCAGCGAAGCACGATGTGGCGGTCGGTGCCTTGCATGACGGCCTGCTCGCCGGCCAGCTTGCTCTCACCATAGGTGTTGATCGGCGCGGTTTGATCGGTCTCGCGCCAGGGTGTCGTGCCGCTGCCGTCGAAGACGTAATCGGTGGAGTAGTGCACGAGCCATGCGCCGCTTGCGCGAGCCTCGCCTGCCAGCACCTCGCAGGCGTGTGCATTGATGGCGAAGGCAGCCTCGCGTTCGGCCTCGGCGCGATCGACCGCCGTGTAGGCCGCTGCGTTGACGATCACATCGGGGCGCACCGCCCGGATTGCGTCCACCAATGTCTGTGGCCGCGACAAATCGATCGCCATTTCGGGGCTCTCGCGGTGCAGTGCGATGACCTCGCCCACCACCGCAAGGCTGCGCCGCAGCTGCCAGCCGACCTGGCCCTGCGCGCCGAGCAGCAAAATCTTCATGCAGCGCGCGCCAGGCTCTCGTATTGCCGTTCAACCCACTGGCGATAGCTTCCGCTTGTCACCGACTCCACCCACGCCTGGTTGGAGAGATACCACTCGACGGTGGAGCGGATGCCATGCTGGAATTCGACTTCCGGTTGCCAGCCCAGTTCGAGGGCGATCTTGGAGTCGTCGATCGCGTAGCGGCGGTCATGGCCGGGCCTGTCCCGGACATGGGTGACGAGGTCGGCGTACCTGGCGCCGCCTGCCTTGGGCCTGAGCGCATCGAGCGCATTGCAGATCGAATCGACCACCGCGAGGTTGGTGCGCTCGGAGCGGCCGCCGATGTTGTAGCACTCGCCGGGCTTGCCTTTGGCCAGCACGGCGCGCAGGGCGGCGCAATGGTCGTCCACATGCAGCCAGTCGCGCACCTGCATCCCATCGCCATAGACCGGCAAGGGCTTGCCGCCCAGTGCATTGAGGATCATCAGCGGGATGAGTTTCTCGGGGAACTGGCGCGGGCCGTAGTTGTTGGAGCAGTTCGTGGTGAGCGTGGGCAGCCCGAAGGTGTGGTGCCACGCCCGCACGAAGTGGTCCGACGCCGCCTTGGACGCCGAGTAGGGACTGTTGGGCTCGTACCGGTGCGTTTCCGTGAATGCTGCGGCATTGGCATCGAGCGAGCCGAACACTTCGTCGGTCGATACATGCAGGAACCGGAATTCGGCGGCGACCCCCGGCGGCAGCGTGCGCCACCAGGCGTGCGTGGTCTCCAGCAGCAGCAGGGTTCCCACCACGTTGGTCTGCGCAAAGGCCAGGGGGCCGTCGATCGACCGGTCAACGTGACTTTCGGCAGCGAAATTGATAATGGCGCGCGGCTTGTGCTCTTCCAGCAGTCGGGCGACCAGCGCGGAGTCGGCGATATCGCCCTTCACAAAAATATGTCGCGGATCGTCTGTGAGGGCCTGGAGATTGCCCGGATGCCCTGCGTAGGTGAGAAGGTCCAGGTTCACAACCGGCTCATCCGTGTTGCGAAACCAGCTCAACAGGAAGGCGGAACCTATGAAGCCGCACCCGCCAGTCACTAGAATCATGGTTTGTCCCGAATTTAGCCGAAGCCTTGAATTGACCGCCCCCATTGTAAGTGCCTCGAATTCAGCACATGCCCCATCGCGCGGCCGTGTCGCCGTGTCGATCGTGAGCCATCTGCACACCGACATGGTGCAGGGCCTGCTCGCGGAGCTGTGCGACGGACACGGCGGCTGGATAGAGCACGTCATCGTGACGCACAACGTGGACGAGCCGCCGCTGCAGGCGCCGCCCGGTGGCTGGCCGTTCCGGTTCACAGAGCTTTACAACGATAGGCCTGCGGGCTTCGGGGCCAATCACAACCGCGCCTTTGCGCATTGCTATTCAGAGTTCTTCTGCGTGCTCAATCCCGATGTCGAGCTGCCCGGCCCCGAGCTGTGGCGCTCGCTCGTGGCGCAGGCATGCGAAGCAGGGGCGGGGCTGGCCTATCCGGTCCTGCTCAATCCCGATGGCAGCCTGCAGGACAACGAGCGAGAGGCGGTGACGCCCACCGCCTTGCTGCGCCGCCGGTTGCTCAAGCAGCCGCAGCGCGATGTCGATTGGGTCAGCGCAGCTTTCTGGTTGGTCCCCGCGCCTGTCTACCGGCGGCTGGGCGGCTTCGACGAGCGATTCTTCATGTACTGCGAAGACACCGACTTTTGCCTGCGACTGCGGCTTGCAGGTCTCTCGCTGCGGCGGGTCGAAGTGCCGGTGGTGCACCAGGCCATGCGCGGGAGCGGCCGCGAAATCCGGCACCTGGTCTGGCATCTCCAGAGCCTGTGGAGGCTATGGACCGGTCCGGTGTTGCGTCGCTACCTCGCCGCAATTGCGACTTAGTGCCCGTCCCGGGGGTCGTTGGACCGCGTCGGCCTTGTCAGGCGTAACAAGACGCGACAATAGCAACGCATGCTTTTTTTGTTGATCCTTTGCGGTGCTGCCGCTTTCCTGACCACGGCCGTCCTGCTGCGATTTGCGAAGGGGCGGCCCCAGACCTACGGCGCCGAAATGGTGCAACGCTTCCACGCCGGCCACGTTCCGCGGGTCGGCGGCCTGGGAATGCTGGCTGCATGCACCGTCGGCTGGGGCTGGATGGTCCTGTCCGGCAAGTTGAACATTCCCAACAACATCCGGATCGACCTGGTCACCGCCGTGTACCTGTGGCTTGTCGCGGTGCTGACCGTGGCCGCCGGCGCGGTTGAAGACCTCACGCAGCGGCTGTCGGCCTTCTACCGGCTCCTGCTCACGATGGCCGCCGCAGTGCTCGCCGTCGGTTTGCTGGACCTGTCCGTGCCCCGCCTGGGACTGCCTGGCATCGACACAGTCCTGCTGCACTACCCCTGGCTGGGGGTGGGCCTCGCGGTCTTCGCGATCAGCGGCCTGCCCCACGCCTTCAACCTGATCGACGGCTACAACGGCCTGGCCGGCACCGTGGCCCTGGTGGTCTGCTGCGCCCTGGCCTACGTCGCACTCCAGGCTGGCGACCGCCAGCTGGCGGGCATCGTGCTCGCGCTGGCCGGGGGCACAGCGGGCTTCCTGGTCTGGAACTACCCCCGGGGCCTGATCTTTGCGGGTGACTGTGGCGCGTACCTCTGGGGCATCGTCATTGCCATCGCTTGCGTGATGCTGGTCATGCGCCACCCCGAAGTTTCGCCGTGGTTTCCGCTGCTGCTGCTGATCTATCCGGTCTGGGAGACGATGTTCTCGATCTGGCGCAAGGCGATGCGGGGACAGTCGCCCGGCGTGGCGGACGCCTTGCACTTTCACCAGCTCATCTACCGGCGCATCGTGCGCCGGGTGTTCGACGACGATGAGGCGCGCCGCATGCTGATGCGCAACAACCGCACATCGCCCTACCTCTGGGGCTTCACCATCCTGACGGTGCTGCCCGCGGTGCTTTTCTGGCACAACACGCCTGTGCTGATGCTCTTTGCGGCCCTGTTCGCGGTGTCCTATATCTGGGCCTACACGTCGATCATCCGGTTCAAGGTGCCCCGCTGGATTCGCAGATGACTCGCGCTGCCGCCGCGATGGCACAATTTGCGCAATGACCGACCTCCTCAACATCGCTCCCCGTGACAAGGCCGAAATCCTGGCCCAGGCACTGCCCTACATCCGGCGGTTTCACGGCAAGACCCTCGTGATCAAGTACGGCGGCAACGCCATGACCGACCCCGAACTGCAGGCCGACTTCGCCGAAGACGTGGTGCTGCTCAAGCTGGTCGGCATGAACCCAGTGGTGGTCCACGGCGGCGGCCCGCAGATCGAATCTGCGCTCAGCCGCCTGGGCAAGAAGGGCGAATTCATCCAGGGCATGCGCGTGACCGACGACGAAACGATGGAAGTCGTGGAGTGGGTGCTGGCAGGCCAGGTGCAGCAGGACATCGTGGGCCTCATCAACCAGGCCGGTGGCAAGGCCGTGGGCCTCACAGGGCGCGACGGCGGCCTCATCCGTGCCCAGAAACTCAAGATGCTCGACAGCGCCGATCCCTCGAAAGAGCACGACGTCGGCCAGGTCGGCGACATCGTGTCGATAGACCCGAGCGTGGTGAAGGCGTTGCAGGACGACCAGTTCATCCCCGTGATTTCGCCCATCGGCTTTGGCGCGAACAACGAGAGCTACAACATCAACGCCGACGTCGTCGCCAGCAAGCTCGCCACGGTGCTCAAGGCCGAGAAGCTCATGCTGCTGACGAACACGTCCGGTGTGCTCGACAAGTCCGGCAAGCTGCTCACCAATCTTTCGGCCCGCGAGATCGACGAGCTGTTTGCGGACGGCACGATCTCAGGCGGCATGCTGCCCAAGATTGCCGGTGCACTCGACGCTGCCAAAAGCGGTGTGAACTCGGTGCACATCATTGACGGACGGGTTCCGCACGCGATGCTGCTTGAAATCCTGACCGATCAAGCCTACGGCACGATGATCCGTTCGCACTAGCCGCAGCACCGAAAACGCCCCATGAAAATCACGGTCATCGGCACAGGCTACGTCGGCCTGGTCAGCGGCGCCTGCCTGGCCGATGTGGGCAACGACGTGCTGTGCTTCGACACCGACGAGCGCAAGGTCGAGATGCTGCGCAGCGGCCAGATCCATATCTTCGAACCGGGGCTGGAAGCCATCGTGCAGCGAAATGTGAAGGCCGGTCGCCTGTCGTTCACCACCGATGCGAAGGAAGCGACCGATTTCGGCCTGTTGCAGTTCATCGCCGTGGGCACACCGCCGGGCGAGGACGGCTCGGCCGACCTGCAGTACGTGCTCGCAGCCGCGCGCTCGATCGGCCGCCACATGAACGACTACCGCGTGGTGGTCAACAAGAGCACCGTGCCCGTCGGCACGGCGGACAAGGTTCGGGCCGCCATTGCCGATGAACTTGGGCATCGCAGCGCACCGATCGCGTTCAGCATCGTCTCCAATCCTGAATTCCTCAAGGAAGGCGCCGCCGTCGAAGACTTCATGCGGCCGGACCGCATCATCGTCGGCTCCGAAGACGATCATGCGATCAGCGTCATGCGCGAGCTGTACGCGCCTTTCCAGCGCAACCACGACCGGTTCGTGCTGATGGATGCACGCAGCGCCGAACTGACCAAGTACGCAGCCAATGCCATGCTCGCGACCCGCATCAGCTTCATGAACGAGCTGGCCAACCTGGCCGAGCGGATGGGCGCTGACATCGAGTCGGTGCGCAAGGGCATCGGCTCCGATCCGCGCATCGGCTACGACTTTCTCTACGCGGGGTGCGGCTACGGCGGCTCGTGCTTTCCCAAGGACGTGCAGGCGCTGCTGCGCACCGCGCGCGACGACGCCGACATGGACCTGAAGGTGCTGGCTGCGGTCGAGATGGCCAATCACCACCAAAAGCGCGTGCTGCCGGCCAAGATCCGGGCGCGGTTCGGTGACCGCCTGACAGGACGGCGCTTCGCGGTGTGGGGCCTCGCATTCAAGGCCAACACCGACGACATGCGCGAGGCGCCGAGTGCCGCGATCATCGAATCGCTGCTGGGTGCAGGCGCGCAGGTGAGGGCGTACGACCCTGCTGCGATGGAGTCGGCCCAGCGAGCGTTCGGGCCCTTGCACGGCCTGGGCTACACCAGCGATGCGATGTCCGCCGTGCAGGATGCGGATGCGCTCGTGATCGTGACCGAGTGGAAGGAATTTCGCAGTCCCGACTTCGATGCGATTGCTGCTGCACTGCGCACGCCGGTGATCTTCGACGGACGCAATTTGTACGACCCGGCGATGCTGCGCGCACGCGGCTTCGAGTACCACGCCATCGGGCGCTGAGGGCGCAAGGGCCATGCGCGTACTCGTCACAGGCGCGGCCGGCTTCATCGGCATGCACACCTGCCTGAAGCTGCTGGAGCGCGGCGACGAGGTCACTGGCCTGGACAACCTCAACGACTACTACGATCCGACGCTCAAGCAGGCGCGTATCGAAAAACTTGCAGGTCACGCCAGGCACGCCAACTTCCATTTCGAAGCCGCCGACATCGTGGACCGCGAACCCATGCGCGCGCTATTCGCGAGCGGCCGGTTCGATCGCGTCGTGCACCTGGCGGCCCAGGCGGGTGTGCGGTACTCGCTGGTCAACCCGCAGGCCTACATCGACAGCAACATCGTGGGCTTTGCGAACATCCTGGAGGGTTGCAGGCAGGCGCGCATCGAGCACCTGGTCTACGCCAGCAGCTCCAGCGTCTACGGCGGCAACACCAAGCTGCCGTTTTCAGAATCCGATCCGGTCGATCATCCGGTGAGCCTCTACGCAGCGACCAAGAAGTCCAACGAGCTGATGGCGCACACGTACAGCCACCTTTATGCGTTGCCAACGACGGGCTTGCGCTTTTTCACGGTGTACGGTCCCTGGGGCCGGCCCGACATGGCAACCCAGCTATTCGCGCAGGCCATCGTGGAAGGCCGCGCCATCGACGTGTACAACCACGGCGCCATGTCGCGCGACTTCACCTACATCGACGATGTGGTGGAGGGCGTGTTGCGGGTGCTCGACAAGCCGCCCGCTGCAGCAGGTGATGCATCGGCCCCGGCGCGCATCTTCAACATCGGCAACCACTCACCGGTGCCCCTGCTCGATTTCATCGCCACGCTGGAAGAAGCGCTCGGCGGCACGGCGCAAAAGCGCCTGTTGCCCATGCAGCCGGGCGACGTGGTTGCGACCTATGCCGACACCCGCGCCTTGCAGGCCTGGGTGGGGTTCAGCCCTTCAACGCCGCTCAAGGATGGCCTCGCGCAAACCGCCCGCTGGTTCAGGTCGTATTACAAAAAATAGTTTACGCGCCGGTGTCCGCGCTGGCATTGGCATCGGCATCGCGCTGCGACCGCCACTCGGCGTCGTCGATCGCACCCAGCAGCGGGCCCACCGGCACGCGCGGCACGTTCGAGACATCGAACTGCACGAACGTCAGCAGCATCTGGATTCCCAGGATCAGAGGCAACGCGGCAAGCATGACGGTCCCGGCCGAGGCGATGGTGCCAACCGAAGTGAGGTGTGCCCACTTGAGGCTTCCGAAGACGAGGCCGAACGTCGTCAGGCCCAGTCCCAGCGGCAACAGCACCGAGCCCAGCGAAAAATCGCGCAGGTAGTACATGTACACGATGCGCTTGAAGAAGTTGCGGATGTTGCCGGCCAGGAACGGACCGATCACGCGCTTGATCGACAGCGACGAATCCTCGTGCGGATACTCGGCGCGCATCGGCACGTCCAGCACCACGGCGCGCAGCGTGCCCAGCCTGAAAAGCAGGTCCGACTCGAAGAAATAGCGGTTGGCGATCTTGTCCATGCGAAGTCGCGCAACCAGCCGCGCATCGATGGCGGTGAAGCCGTTGGTCGGATCGACCACATGCCAGTACCCGCTGGACAGCTTGGTCAGGAACGACAGCATCAGGTTGCCGAAGAGGCGCACACCCGGCATTTCCGCCAGGCTCTCCGGATCGAAGAACCGGTTGCCCTTGGTGTAGTCGGCCAGGCCCTGCTGGATGGGCGTGACGAACTGGACGATGCGCGATGGCGGCATCTGCCCGTCGCCATCGATCTTGACCATGATGCCCGCGCCGGCATCGAGCGCGGCGCGATAGCCGGCCATCACCGCAGCGCCCACGCCGCCGTTCTTCGCCTGCCGGACGACCTTCACGCGTGGATCGCGGCAGTGCGCCTCGACGTGATCGGCCGTGCCTTCGGGGCACGCATCATCGACCACCCAGATCTGGGCAACGGTGGGCGGGATGGTTTCAATCACGCCCAGGATGTGGCGCTTGACCTTGTAGCAGGGGATGACGACGGCGATGGGGCGGTCGGTCGTTGGGAAGGGCGAGGACATGGACCGCGAATTGTAGGGTGGCCCATGCGTGCCACGCTGCACCGGGCGCGCCCTCAAGCAAAATACACCCTGAAACGGGAGACAAGCCCATGCGGCTGTTATTGGTGGAAGACGACGTGATGGTCGCCAGCGGCATCAAGCTGGGACTGACCGATGCGGGATATGCGGTGGACTGGGTCGGCAACGGCGAGCGGGCCGAGGATGTGCTGCGCACCGAAGTGTTCGACGCCGCCATCATCGACATCGGCCTGCCGCAGATGGACGGCCTGGAACTGACGCGGCGGCTGCGCCGTCCCGAAATGGCGAATCCGGCGATGCCGGTGCTGATCCTGACGGCGCGCGATGCGTTGCACGACCGCGTGCAGGGCCTGGACCTGGGCGCCGACGACTACATGATCAAGCCGTACGAGTTGCCCGAGTTGCTTGCGCGCCTGCGTGCCTTGCTGCGCCGTTCGCAGGCGGCGACCACGGCGGTCCTGAGCTTCGGCCCGATCGAGCTCGATACGGCCAATCGCCGCGCGGTGGCACGTCCGGCCCTGGGCGTGCCGTCGCCGATCGAACTCGGCCCGCGTGAATGGACGGTTCTCGAATACCTGCTGATCAACGCCCCCAAGCCCGCCAGCAAGGAAAAGCTGCTGCAGGCCCTCACCGGCTGGGACAAGGAAATCACGCCGAACGCGGTCGAGGTGTACATCTCGCGCCTGCGCGGCAAGCTGGAGCCCCATGGCGTGGCGCTGCGCTCGATCCGCGGCTTTGGCTACCGGCTTGAAATGGCGACACCGGGCACGCCGTGAACCGGTTGCCGTCGGGAATGCGGCCCATCTGGCAACGCGTCTTCGGCCCCGGCGGCGGTGCTGCGCTGGGCATGGCATCGGGCCTGCGCAGGCGGCTGCTGGTGATGCTGATCGCACCGCTGGTCCTGCTGGCCCTGCTCAATTCATGGCTCGATTACCGCTCCGCGGACAACGTCGCCATCCAGCAGGACCAGCGGCTGCTCGGCCTGGTTCCGTTGCTGGCCGATTCGATCATCACCCGGGGCGACAGCAAATCCGACAAGCCGGTGCTGCTGCTTGCCCCTGCGGTACAGGAATTCCTGGAGAACCCGCAAACGGCCGCCTATGCCATCGTCGATCCCGACGGCAAGGTGCTGGCTGGCGACACCTGGCTGGGCGCACTGCCGCCCACCACGGCCGAGCCTGAGATCCATAGCGAAGAAAACGGCGGCGTCACCTGGCGCATCGTCCGGCAGCGCCAGCAGTCGGTGCTGGGCGAGGTGATCGTCACCCTGGCCGATGGCTCCGATCCCCGGCAGCAATGGGCGCGCTCCATCCTGTTCAAGGTGCTGCTTCCCAACCTGCTGCTGGTCGCGCTGGCCGCATTCGCTGTGGGATGGGCCGTGGAGCGGGCCCTGCGCCCGCTGACCGAGTTGCGCGACGCGGTAGAGCGGCGCTCGCCCAAGGACCTCACCGCCATCGACGAGGCAGCCTCGCCCGAGGAGGTGCGTCCGCTGGTCAACTCCCTCAATCGGCTGTTCGGCCTGGTCAATGCGCAGGCCGAGAGCCAGCGTCGGTTCATTGCCGACGCGGCGCACCAGCTGCGAACGCCGCTCGCCGGATTGCAGGCGCAGGTGGAGGCCTGGGCCCAGGCGGCAAACGCGGCGAAGGCCGACCATTCGCAGGCGACCGTGCAGCTTCGAGGTGACCAGATCATGAAGCTGCAGGGCGCCACGCGACGCACCTCCCAGCTGGCCAACCAGTTGCTGGCCCTGTCGCGCGCCGACGTTCACACGCTCCAGTCACAGCCGATGGAACGTGTGGACCTCAAGCAGCTGTGCGAGTCCATGCTCGAGTCGCACCTGGATGCGGCCACGGCCCGGCGCATCGACCTGGGCCTGGATGCGCAGCCCGTGGAAGTGCTGGCGCACGAGTGGCTGCTGCGCGAGTTGCTGGGCAACCTGGTGGACAACGCGGTGAAGTACACGCACGAAGGTGGCACCGTCACGATTCGATGCGGCCACCGGGCGGGCAATGCGTTTCTTGAAGTGGAAGATGACGGCCCCGGCATTGCGCCTGCCGAGCGCAATCGAGTGCTTGAACGCTTCTATCGGGTGCGCGGAACACAGGGAGAGGGCAACGGGCTGGGTCTTGCGATCGCCGATGAAATCGCGCATGTGCACCACAGCCACCTGGCGCTGGACTGCGGGGCGCAAGGTCAAGGGCTCAAGGTAACAATGACATTCGCGGGGTAAGTGCGCACTTGGCTTGCGAGCCGCTAGAAACGTAACGCCAGTGGCGAAAACCCCTAGGATGAGCTGTGCGAGAATTTGTCGACACACACAATCGAACACCATGTCGCACGCGCAAATCAGTATGCCAGACGAAGCTCCCGGCGAAGCCGCTGAACAGCCGCAGGCGGCGACGCGCAAACGACCCAAGCCCGGTGAGCGCCGCGTGCAGATCCTGCAGGCGCTGGCCGCCATGCTGGAGCAACCCGGCGCAGAGCGCATCACCACTGCGGCCCTGGCTGCGAAGCTGGACGTGAGCGAAGCCGCCCTGTACCGCCACTTCGCCAGCAAGGCCCAGATGTTCGAAGGTCTGATCGAGTTCATCGAGCAGACCGTCTTTACCCTGGTCAACCAGATCGCCGAGCGGGAGCAGGCGGGCAATGCGCAGGCCGCCCGGACCGTGGGCATGCTGCTGCAGTTTGCGGAAAAAAATCCCGGCATGACGCGCGTCATGGTCGGCGATGCACTGGTGTTCGAAAACGAACGCCTGCAGCAACGCATGAACCAGTTCTTCGACAAGATCGAATCGTCCCTCAAGCAAAGCCTGCGCACCGCAGCCGACGGCGACGGCTCGGCCACGCCCAGCCTCGATGCGCAGGTGCGCGCGTCGATGCTCACCGCATTCGTGGTCGGACGGCTGCAGCGGTTTGCGCGCTCGGGTTTTCGCCGCGCGCCCTCGGAACACCTGGAAGCCAGCCTGGCACGGATGCTCTAGGGGTCTGGTTGCTACGAGTCAACGTTGCCGGCGCCGACCTGGTCCTTCATCCCAGCGGCGCCGCTTACATCCCTTCGGAACAAACGCTGCTGATTGCCGATGCTCACTTCGGCAAGGCGGTGAGTTTTCGCAAGCTGGGAGTGCCGGTGCCCAGCGGCACGACGGCCGCGAATCTGGAAGTCCTGTCGCGTGCGATTGCAGACACGGGCGCGACCCGCGTGGTGTTCCTGGGTGACTTCCTGCACTCGGTGCGGTCGCATGCCAGGGGGACGCTGGACGTGATTTCAGCGTGGCGCGCCAGGAACGCTGCGCTCGAACTGACCCTGGTGCGCGGCAACCACGATGACCGGGCGGGTGATCCGCCGGCCTCGCTGGCAATCCATGTGGTCGATGAACCGCTACGCCTGGGGCCGTTTGCCTTGTGCCATCACCCCCGCCCGGTCAACGGCGCCTATGTGCTGTGCGGCCACTGGCATCCCTGCATCAGCGTGAGCGGGCGCGCGTTCGAGCGGCTGCGCCTGCCGTGCTTCTGGTTCGGCGATGACACCGGCGCGCTGGTGCAGAACGCGGTCGGTGTGCTGCCCGCGTTCGGCAGTTTCACCGGCATGCACCGTATCGAGCCGAGGGCCGGGGACCGGATCTTTCCGGTAGCGGGGGATGTGGTGCGGGCGATTCCGGCGTTGCCGCTGGGTTGAGTTCTCGGGAATTCTGATGCTATATTTGATGCCAATTTTGATGTTATTTTGCATCAGAACTGAATCAGGAGTAATCCGTGCGAACGACCGTCACCATTGAAGATTCGCTCTACGCCAAGGCCATCGAGTTGGCCGATCCAAATATGGATAAGGCAGACCTCTTTCGCGAGGCCATCCAGACGTTTGTCAGGGTTCAGGCAGCCAAGCGGCTCGCCGCACTCGGCGGACAGGTGCCCGGCATGAAAGATGTACCTCGTCGGCGCGAGGGGCGTGACGCCCGTGGTGTGTCCCGCGCGCAATGAGTGTGCTCGTTGACACCTCGGTCTGGGTCGACCACTTTCGCCGTCGCAATGAACATCTGGTGAATTTGATGAGCCTCGACATCGCCTTGATTCACCCCATGATCCTGCTCGAACTGGCCTGTGGCACCCCACCTGAACCCCGGGCGCAGACGTTGGGAGATTTGGCGCTGCTCAAGACGGCCGAACAGGCAACGCTTGAGGAGGTCTCTCAATTTGTGGAGCGCGAGAAGCTCTACGGCCTCGGCTGCGGTCTGGTGGACCTGGCGCTCCTCGCCTCGACACTCGTGACGCCAGGAGCAACCTTGTGGTCATTCGATCGAAGGCTTGTCGAACTTGCGCAGCGTTTCGGCGTGGCGCATCGGCCGGACCTCAAACACTAGGCCGGCACCAGGTGCCCCACCTTGCGCCCCGCCTCGACAATCTCACCCCAGGTGGTGCCGTCGATCTCGATCCCCGCAACCTCGCGCCGCGCACGCGCTTCACGCTCGGGCTCACCCGCGATGCGCACCTTGTCGGCGCCGGGTGCGGGTGGGCTCTGACGCAGCCAATCGACAAACGCCAGTGCCTCCGACTCGAATGACGCACGCGTCCCCAGCTTCGACGGGTCGATCAGGATCGTCAGCATCCCGTTGATGACCGATCGCGCGGAATCGGCAGGCCTGTGCCACGTGCCGCTGCCCGTCAACGCGCCGCCCAGCAATTCGCACGCGACCGCCATGCCGTAGCCCTTGTGTTCGCCAAAGGCCATCAGCGCGCCGAACAAGCCATTGGCCTGCGGCACGACCACCACGCCAGGATCGGTCGTCGGGCGGCCTTGCTCGTCGATGAGATAGCCCGGCTCGACCTGCCGGCCCTCGTTGTGCGCGACGCGCATCTTGCCCTGCGCCACACGGCTGGTCGCGAAGTCGAGCACGAACGGATCGCGACCTGCCAGCGGCACGCCGATGCAGCAGGGGTTGGTGCCGTAACGCCCGTCACCGCCAGCAAACGGCGCCACGACGGGCCGCGACTGCACGTTCACGAAATGAATCGACACCAGTCCCCGCGCAACGGCCATCTCCGCAAAGTGACCGATACGCCCGAGGTGATGCGCATTCGCCAGCGAAAGGATGCAGCTGCCCGTGTCCTTGGCGCGGTCCATGCCCAGCTGCATCGACTCTTCACCGACGATCTGGCCGTAGCCGCGCTGGCCGTCGAGCGAAATCATGCTGCCCGCATCGAGCAGCACCTTCGCGCTGGCGTTGGGGTTGAGCCCGCCTTCGAGCACGGCGTCGATGTAGCGCGGCACCATGCCCACGCCATGCGAATCGTGGCCGCTCAGGTTGGCATAGACGAGGTTGTCGGCAACGCGCACGGCTTCGGTGGCCGTGCTGCCGGCTGCAGTCAGCAGCGCCGCTACCTTGGCGCGCAGGTCCGCCGCCTGCAATGTTCTGGAAGGTTTGGTCATGGAGGGCTCGCTCACATCGTCGCGCCGACTTGCCACGGCACGAATTCGTTCTGGCCGTAGCCGTGTGTTTCGCTCTTGGTAGCCTCACCCGATGCCGTCGCCAGCACCAGTTCAAAGATGCGCTGGCCCATCTCCTGCACCGACATCTTGCCGTCGATGACCTCGCCGCAGTTGATGTCCATGTCTTCTTCCTGCCGCTGCCAGAGGGCCGAGTTGGTCGCGAGCTTCAGTGATGGCGTCGGCGCGCAGCCGTAGGCAGAACCACGGCCTGTGGTGAAGCAGATCACATTCGCTCCGCCTGCCACTTGCCCCGTTGCGCTCACGGGGTCGTAGCCCGGTGTGTCCATGTACACGAAGCCGTGTTCGGTGACGGGTTCGGCGTATTCGTACACGGCCTGCAGGTTGGTCGTTCCGCCCTTGGCGACAGCACCCAATGATTTTTCAAGGATGGTCGTGAGGCCGCCCGCCTTGTTGCCCGGCGAAGGATTGTTGTTCATCTCGCCTTCGTTGATCTCGGTGTAGTGCTCCCACCATTTGACGCGGCTCACCAGTTTTTCGCCGACTTCGCGCTTGACGGCGCGGCGCGTGAGCAGGTGCTCCGCGCCATAGATCTCCGGCGTCTCGGAAAGGATGGCCGTGCCGCCATGCGCCACGAGCAGGTCGACGGCGGCACCGAGCGCAGGGTTCGCGCTGATGCCCGAGTAGCCGTCCGAGCCGCCGCACTGCAAACCGATGGTGATGTGCGACGCACTGCATGGCTCGCGCTTCACGTCGTTGGCCTTGGGCAGCATCTCCTTGACCAGCGCAATGCCGCGCTCCACGGTCTTTCGGGTGCCGCCCGTGTCCTGGATGTTGAACACCTTGAGCGTCTCGCCTTCGCGCAGGCTGGAGTGCGCGAGCCACGCATTGATCTGGTTCGATTCGCATCCCAGGCCCACGACGACGACGCCCCAGAAGTTGGCGTGCGTCGCGTAGCCTGCGAGCGTGCGCTCCAGGATCTGCATGCCCAGGCCCACGGTATCCATGCCGCAACCCGTGCCATGCGTGAGCGCCACGACACCATCGATGTTCGGGAACGCCGCGAGTGCTTCCGGATGGTTCTGCCGCGAGAAGTGGTCGGCGATCGCGCGTGCCGCGGTCGCCGAGCAGTTCACGCTCGACAGGATGCCGATGTAGTTGCGCGTGGCGACGCGTCCATCGGCGCGCTTGATTCCCATGAAGCTCGCTTCACGCCGCGGCGCATCGGGCTTGACGTCTGCACCGAACGCGTAGTCGCGCTCGAAGTTGCCCATCTCCAGGTTGTGCGTGTGCACGTGCTCACCGGCGGCAATCGGCTTGCTCGCGAATCCGATGATCTGGTTGTAGCGCCGCACCGGTTCGCCGACGGCGATGGCGCGCGTCGCGACCTTGTGGCCGGGTGGAATCAGTCCCTTGACGACGACGCCTTCTGCGGTCGCGCCGCCCACGAGTTGTGAGCGCGCGATGAGAACGTCGTCGGCGGGATGCAATCGGATGAAAGGTGTCATGTCATGAGGGTCCGGGGCAACCAGAGGACCAGCCTCGGGAAGTAAGTGATGATGATGAGCGAGCCGATCAAAGGCACCAGCCACGGCAGGATGGCCATCGTTGTTCGTTCGACGGAAAGTTTCGCCACCCGCGCCAGCACGAACAGCACCAGCCCCATCGGCGGATGCAGCAGGCCGATCATCAGGTTGAGAACCATCACCAGCCCGAAGTGAACCAGGTCGATGCCCAGTTGCTGGCAGATCGGCACGAGGATGGGAACGAGGATCGTGATGGCTGCGGTGGGCTCCAGGAAGCAGCCGACAAACAGCATCAGCAGGTTGGCCAGGATCAGGAAGACCCATGCCTCCTTGGTGAAACCGAGCACCCACGATGAGATGGCGGCCGTCACGCCGGTCGCCGTGAGCATCCAGCCGAAGATGCTGGCCGCAGCGACGATGAAGAGCACGGTGGCTGTCGTCTCGACGGTGTCCAGGCAGACCTTCACGAACATCTTCCAGTTGAGGGTCTTGTACCAGACGAAGCCCAGGATGATGGCCCAGAGACACGCGGCGATCGCGCCTTCGGTCGGCGTGAAGATGCCCGTGGTCATGCCGCCGATCAGCAGCACCGGCGTCATGATCGGCAGCACCGCCTGGAATTTGAAGATGCGGTCGGCGACGAACAGGGAACCGATGCCGAGCAACACCGTGGTGCGCGGCGGAAACTGCAGCTTCGTGATGAGCAGCCACAACACCACGGGCCATCCGATGACGACGGCGGTCTCGAAGATCGCCTTGATCACACGCGGCCACTCGAACTTCACATCGCCGCCCCAGCCGTTCTTGTGCGCGAAGTACGCCACGGTGAGCATCATCAAGCCGGCCATCAGCACGCCCGGCAGGATGCCTGCCAGGAACAGGGCGCCCACGCTCACGTTGGCCATCATGCCGTAGATCACGAACGGCAGGCTGGGCGGAATGATCGGGCCCAGCGTGGCGGATGCTGCGGTCACGCCGACCGCAAACTCCTTGTCGTAGCCGTGGTCCGTCATCGCCTTGATCTCGATGGTGCCCAGGCCGGCCGCATCGGCAATCGCCGTGCCGCTCATGCCGGCAAACACGACCGAACCCACGACGTTGACGTGACCCAGTCCGCCTTTCATCCAGCCCACCAGCGCAAGCGCGTAGTTGTAGATGCGGTTGGTGATGCCGGCGTTGTTCATCAGGTTGCCGGCCAGGATGAAGAAGGGCACGGCCAGCAGCGGAAAGCTGTCGATGCCGCTCACCATGCGGTGGATCACGACAAAGGGCGGCAGGTTGCCCGTGAACAGGATGTAGATGAGCGACGACCCGGCCATGGCAATCGCCACGGGGATGCCGCCGCTCATCAGGAGCAGGAAGATGATCTTGAGCATGCGTATTGGACTGGTGCTTTGACGGGACCCCTTAGCGGTCTTCCATCGTTGTTTCGGGACGCTCCAGCACGCTGTAGCCGCGCCGGTAATGGGTGATGGCGACTTGCACCGAGCGAAACGCCATCGCTGCAAAGCCGAGCAGGCAGATGCCGTACACCCAGTTCATCGGCAGGTCCACCATCGTCATGCGCGAGTTGCTGCCCAGCTTGAGCATCATCATCACGGTGAGCACGGTGGCTGCGACGAAGAACGCGATGCGCATCACATCGATCAGCGTGGACATGGCGCGCGACATGACCTTGGGCATGAAGCGATAGAAGAAATCCACCTGGATGTGGTTGTTCTTGATCACGCCGATGGTCGCACCGGTGAACACGGTCGCGATCAGCAGGTAGCGCGCGATCTCTTCGGTCCACGCGGCGGAATCGTTCATCACGTAGCGCGTGAAGAACTGGTAGAAAACAGTCGCGCCCAGGATCCAGAAGAACCCGAGCGCGACCCAGGCCTCCAGGGGCGTGTCGGAAAGGTCCACCGCTTCATCCTGCGCGTGGAACTCCCCGTCCGCCCCCATCACCTGGGGCATGTCATCGATGGATTGAGTCATAGGTCCTTGAAGTGGCGCTTTCGGTGAATGCGTGGATCCGGCTTTGCCGGTCCGCCGCATTGCCCCTTGAGGGGAGGCCGGCCGCAGGCCGGCTTCGGGGTGGGCCAGTTACTTGATCGCGATGATGCGGTCCCAGTCCTTCTTGTCCAGTTTCATGGATTCGAAGGTGATGGCCTTGAGCACGCGCTGCTGGAAGTCGTTGCGGTCCACGGTGACCACATTCACGCCCTTCTTCTTGAACTCATCGACCAGCTCGCCTTCGCGCTTGCGGATGTCGTTGGTGGCGTTGACGGCGGCTTCCTGCGTGACGTCCGACAGGATCTTCTGCTCGGCAGGCGTCATCTTGGCCAGCGTGCTCGGCGAGATCACGGTGAGCAGCGCATCCGAGATGTGACCGGTCAGGATGATGTTCTTCTGCACTTCGAAGAACTTCTTGGCCTCGATGGTGGGCAGCGGATTTTCCTGCGCATCGACGGTGCCGTTTTGCAGCGCGAGGTACACCTCGGCGAATGCGATCGGCGTCGGGTTGGCACCGCAGGCGCGCGGCAGGGCGGTGTACGCAGGTGAGTCAGGCACCCGCATCTTCAGGCCCTTCATCTGGTCGCAATTGGTGAAGAGCTTGTTGCTGGTCGCGTGACGCGCGCCGTAGTAGGTCAGCGCCGTGACGGTGTTGCCCGTGGCCTTCTTGTAGCCTTCGGTCAGTTCCTTGAACACGTCGCTCTTGCCGTACTTGATCACGTGATCCGCGTCACGGAACGTGAAGGGGTAGTAGCTCACGGCCAGACGCGGATACGAGTTGGAGGCGAACGATGCGCCGGTCAGGATGATGTCCACCGTGCCCAGCTGCAGGCCCTGGTTGATGTCGCTTTCCTTGCCCAGGCTGGATGCGGGAAACACCTGGATTTCGAACTTGCCGTTGGTGCGCTTCTTGAACTCTTCACCGGCCCACACCGACCACTTGTGGTACGGCTCGGAGGTCTCGTAAACGTGCGCCCACTTGAGCTTGGTCTGCGCCTGCGCGAGGCCGAAGGGCGCAAGGGCTGCTGCGGCGAATGCGCAGGCTGTGAGAGTGAGTTTGAAAGTCTTCATGTCGTCTCCTGGTTGAATGGTTGTGGGTGGTGGGTGAAGGGGCGGGGGCGGTGGAATTCAGGAACTGTTGGCGCGCCGCCAGCTGGCATTGAAGCGGCCGTGGGATTTGTCCATGTGCTGCTGCATCGCAGCGCGCGCGCCGTCGGCGTCGTGGGCGCGGATGGATTCGAGAATGGACTCGTGCTCGGTGATGGCCTTGCGCCATGACGGCACCGATTCGAAGTAATCGCCCAGGCGCTCGAACAGCGGGCCGTTGCGCGCATCCCAGAAGGTCTGCACGGTTTCCAGCAGCACGACATTGCCGCAGGCCTGCGCGATCGCGGTGTGGAAGGCGCGGTCGCCGGCCAGCGGCGCGACGCCCCGGTCGGCGTCTTCGTTCATCTGGTCGATGGCAATGCGAATCGCCTGCACGTCCTTGCGTTTGGCTTGCAGCGCTGCGAGCGATGCGATCTCGCCTTCGACCACGCGGCGGGCGCGAATCAGCTCCAGAGGTCCCCATTCGGACGCGGGAATTTTTCGGTCGCTGGTGCTGGTGCGTCCGCTGCGCTTGAGCACATAGACGCCGGACCCGGTACGCACTTCGACCCAGCCTTCGACTTCCAGCGCGATGAGCGCCTCGCGCACGGAAGGCCGGCTTACCCCGAGTTGCTTGGCCAGGTCCCGTTCCGCAGGCAACCGCGAGCCCGGCTCGAACTCGCCGGACTTCATCAGCGCACGCAGCTGCTCGGCGATCTGCCGGTAGAGGCGCTGCGGTTCGACGGTTTGCAGGGGCATGACTGAAATCAGGATCAGGTATCAGGTGTCAGATAGTTGGCTGTCATTGCGGACTCGATCCGCAATCCATCTTCGATCAGGCGTTGTCGCCGCTTCGCGGTGGGTGCCGGATCGAGTCCGGCATGACAGCCAGGCCCGAAGGCTAGGGTTTGTCGTTAATTGGTTAAGTGGTCAGACCAATTAATATGCGGGCTGGCCCGGTTCCCCGCATCCGGCAAAACCCGTCCCCACTCCATCCCCGCCCGCTCATGACACCTTCTCCCGCACCGCAGGAATTCCAGCCCCCCACCGGCACGCGCCTTCATGGCAAGACCGTGCTAGTCACCGCCGCCGGGCAGGGCATTGGCCGCGCGTGCGCGCTGGCGATGGCGGCGCAGGGCGCGCAGGTGTGGGCGACCGATGTCAATGAATCGCTGCTCGGCGCCTATGAAGGCGTGGCCGGCGTGAAGGCGCTGCCGCTGGACGTGCTCGACAAGTCGGCCATCCATGCGCTGGTTGCGCAGATGCCTGCGATCAGCGCGGTGTTCAACTGCGCGGGCTACGTGCACAGCGGCACCATCCTGCAGGCCACCGACGACGACTGGAGCTTCGCGCTGAACCTGAATGCGCGCTCGCAGTTCTGGACCATCCAGGCAGTCTTGCCGCGCATGATCGCAGCGGGCGGCGGCAGCATCATCAACATGGCGAGCGTCTGCAGCAGCATCCGGGGCCTGCCCAACCGCTTCATCTACGGCATGTCCAAGGCAGCGGTGATCGGCCTGACCAAGAGCGTGGCTGCGGACTTCATCGGGCAGGGCATCCGATGCAACGCGATTGCGCCCGGCACCGTCGATACGCCATCGCTGCACGACCGCATCAATGCCAACCCCGATCCGGTCGCGGCTCGCGCAGCTTTCGTTGCACGTCAGCCGATGGGCCGTCTCGCGCAGGCGCACGAGATGGCGCCGCTTGTCGTTTTTCTCGCCAGCGATGAATCGGTTTTCGTGACCGGGCAGACCTACGCCGCAGATGGCGGCATGACCATCTAAAGAATTACAAACTCCATGAACCAGCTTGATTTCAACGGCCGCCATGCCGTCATTACCGGCGGCGCAACCGGCCTGGGCTACGCGATTGCGCAGCGGTTGATTGCTTCCGGTGGCAGCGTCACCTTGTGGGATCGCGATGAAGCCGGTGCCGCGAAAGCTGCTGCGGCGCTGGGTCCGAAGGCATCGTCCGTTGCGGTGAATGTCGCCAGCCACGAGTCGGTGCAGGCGGCCGTCAAGGCGACGCTCGCGCACAGTCCGCGCATCGATGCGCTGGTGAACAGCGCCGGCATCACCGGCCCCAACACGAAGGTTTGGGAGTACCCGGTCGATGAATGGCGTCAGGTGATGGAGGTGAATCTCACCGGCCTGTTTCTGTGCTGCCGCGAAGTCGTGCCCGTCATGCGAGAAGCCGGTTACGGCCGCATCGTCAACATCGCGTCGGTCGCAGGAAAGGACGGCAACCCCAACGCCAGCGCGTACAGCGCGAGCAAGGCTGCAGTGATGGCGCTGACAAAATCTCTCGGCAAGGAACTGGCCGACACCGGCGTGCGCGTGAACTGCGTGACACCGGCGGCCGTGAAGACAGCGATCTTCGACCAGATGAGCGAGCAGCACATCGCCTTCATGCTGTCGAAGATTCCGATGGGACGATTCGGCACGCCCGAAGAAGTCGCATCGCTGGTCGGCTGGCTCTGCACCGAAGAATGCTCGTTCTCCACAGGCGCGGTGTTCGACCTGTCGGGCGGCCGCTCCACTTACTGACATCATCGAAGCTTTCCAAGAACAACGAAAGGCAATGCAATGAAACTCGTACGTTATGGCAACCCCGGCAAGGAAAAGCCCGGCCTCATCGACGCGGACGGCAAGCTGCGCGACCTGTCCGGCGTGGTCCCGGACATCGGCCCGGCGCAACTGGGCGGCACCGGCATGGCGCGCATCCGCAAGGCGAATCCGGCCAAGCTGCCGCTGGTTCGCGGAACGCCGCGCTATGGGTGCCCCGTCACGGGCGTGGGCAAGTTCGTCGCCATCGGCCTGAACTTTGCGGACCATGCCGAAGAATCCGGCGTGCCGATCCCGAAGGAGCCCGTGGTCTTCATGAAGGCCACCAGCTGCATCCAGGGCCCGAACGACAACGTGATGCTGCCGCGCGGCTCCACCAAATCCGACTGGGAAGTGGAACTGGGTGTCGTGATTGGCACACGCGCGCGCTACGTCACCAAGAAGGATGCACTGGCGCACGTGGCCGGCTACTGCGTCATCAACGACGTGAGCGAACGCGAATACCAGCTCGAGCGCGGTCCGCAGTGGGACAAGGGCAAGGGTTGCGACACGTTCGGCCCCATCGGTCCCTGGCTCGTGACGCCTGACGAGATCGACAACGTGCAGCGCCTGGACATGTGGCTGGACCTCAACGGCAAGCGCGTGCAAACCGGCAACACCCGCACCATGATCTTCGGCGTCGCCACGCTGGTGAGCTACGTCAGCCAGTTCATGACGCTGATGCCCGGCGACATCATCACCACCGGCACGCCGCCCGGCGTCGGCCTGGGCATGAAGCCGCCTTCGTACCTCAAGAAGGGCGACGTGATGACCCTGGGCATCCAGGGCCTGGGCGAGCAGCGGCAACTGGTGGTGCCGTTCAAGCTCTGAGGCCGCTTCCGCTACGCGGTGGATGCCGGGTCAAGCCCGGCATGACAACCTCCCTGGCTGTCATTGCGGACTTGATCCGCAATCCATGACTTCGACGGCCTTAGCCGCTGCGCGGTGGATGCCGGGTCAAGCCCGGCATGACAACCCCCTTGGCTGTCATTGCGGACTCGATCCGCAATCCATGTCTTCGACGGCCTTAGAGCTGCGCGGTGGATGCCGGGTCGAGCCCGGCATGACAACTTTCTGACTGTCATTGCGGACTTGATCCGCAATCCATCGTTGATCAAGCGCCGCGCCCGCTGCCGGGCCATGCCCGCCGCGACAGCCGGAAATAGACCCGGCTTTTATAATCGCGCTTCAACACGGAAACCGCGATGCAAGACTGGGTCTGGTACCTCGACAAATGGAACATGTTCGGCTGGCTGGTGCTGGTCATCGTGCTCGAACGCCTGTTTCCCGCCCGGCCGGGCAAGATGCTCAATCGCGGCTGGGGCTACGACCTGATCCACATGTACGACCCGTGGATCCGCTCGTTCATCATCGGCGCGGCAGCCCTGCTGCTCACCCCCTACCTCAAGGCACTCCCCTTCGCAGGCGTCATGGCCAGCAAGAGCGTGTGGTTCAACTTCCTGGTGCTGATCGTCGTCAGTGAATCCACGTTCTACGCAGTCCACCGGGCCACCCACAAATACCCGGTGCTCTGGGAGTTCCACCGCGTCCACCACAGCTCCAGCACCTATTACTCGCTCATGACCTCGCGCTTCCATGTGCTGGACGCGTGCCTGTTCGCGATTCCCTACGTGCTGGTTGCGGCTTACCTCGGCGTGCGCGGCGAGGCGCTGATGGCGATGTCGGTGTTCCAGGGCTTCTCCGACCGGTATGTGCACGGCAACATCAAGCCGCCACGCTTCACGGGTTACATCTTCTCCAACCCGACCTTCCATTCGTGGCACCACTCCAACCACCCGGAAGCGCGCAACAAGAATTTCTCGCGCGACTTTTCGTTCATGGACTGGCTGTTCGGCACCGCGTACTACCCCGAAGGCAAGATCCCGACGGTGTTCGGCGAGCCCTCGTATCCGGTCAATTACTTCGTGCAGCAGGGCTTGCCGTTCTACAACCTCTACAAGCGGTTCAAGGGCAAGCCCAAGGCGGCGCCCCAGCATCTGTCGGCGCCGGTTTCGGCGCGCGCGAGCCCCGAACTCATCCAGTCGCCCGTACCTGAGCGGTAAACGGCGGCTGCGGGTTAACCCGCACCTCCCCTAGGAACTGCCCCCTAAAACAGGCGCCTTTGGTACGCCTGCGTTCCATGGTTTCATGCAAAATAGAACGACCGTTCGTTTTATTCCTTTGCATCAGGCCAACCACCCATGTCCGTCTCCGATTTGCCTCTCAAGCCCGGCCGCGGCCCCACGCCCGGCCGCGCCTTGCACAAGGGCCAGCAGACCAAGGCGGCCATCGTCGATGCAGCGCTCGGCCTGGCTACCCAGATCGGCCTGGAAGGGCTCTCGATCGGGGCGCTGGCCGAAGTCACGCAAATGAGCAAGTCGGGCGTTTTCGCCCACTTCGGTTCGCGCGAAGAACTGCAGATCTCCGTGGTGCGCGAGTACCACGCACGCTTTGAGGAAGAAGTTTTCTACCCGGCCATGCAGGAGCCGCGCGGCCTGCCCCGGTTGCGCGCGCTGTTTGCCAACTGGATGAAGCGCACCTCCATTGAAATCGACTCGGGCTGCATCTACATCAGCGGCGCGGTCGAATTCGACGACAGGACCGGGCCGGTGCGCGACGCGCTGGTCGGCTCCGTCAAGACATGGCTCGCAGCCATGCACCGCGCCGTCATCTCCGCCAAGGAAGAAGGGCACCTGCGGCCCGACGTCGATGCGGACCAGATGCTGTTCGAAATCCACGGCCTGATCCTCGGGCTGCATTACGAAGCGCGCTTTTTGAAAAACCCCGGCTCGCTCGACAGGGCCAACGCCGGGTTCGACAACATCCTGAGGCTGTACGGCGCGCAAGACTCGCTGCCGGCAAGCCATTCCACGCCATTGAAATCAAGAATCAAGGAGTAAACAGCCATGCCTACCTACACCCCGCCCCTGCGCGACATGCAATTCGTGATGCATGAGGTCCTGAACGTCAGCGCCGAATTCCAGGCCATCCCGAAGTACGCCGAAGCCGATGCCGAGACCATCGATGCCGTGCTGGAAGAAGCCGGCAAGTTCGCCAGCGAAGTGACCTTTCCGCTCAACATGTCGGGCGACGAAGAAGGCTGCACATTGAACAAGGAAACCCATGAGGTCACCACGCCCAAGGGTTTCAAGGAGGCGTATCACAAGTACGTCGAGGGTGGATGGCCTGCATTGAGCTGCGATCCGGCTTATGGCGGCCAGGGCCTCCCACTGGTGGTGAACCAGTGCTTCTACGAAATGCTCAACAGCGCCAACCAGGCCTGGACCATGTACCCCGGCCTCACGCACGGCGCGTACGCGGCGCTCAGCACGCACGGCACCGAGGAGCAAAAGCAGACCTTCCTGCCCAAGATGACGAGCGGTGAATGGACCGGCACGATGTGCCTGACCGAGCCGCACTGCGGCACCGACCTGGGCCTCATGCGCACCAAGGCCGAACCGCAAGCCGACGGCAGCTACCTCATCACCGGCAACAAGATCTTCATCAGCGCGGGTGAGCACGACATGACGTCGAACATCATTCACCTGGTGCTCGCGCGCCTGCCCGATGCGCCCCCCGGCATCAAGGGAGTGAGCCTGTTCATCGTGCCGAAGTTCATCGTCGAAAAAGACGGCACGCTCGGCGCGCGCAACGCGATCCATTGCGGCGGCCTCGAACACAAGATGGGCATCCACGGCAACGCCACCGCCCAGATCGTGATCGACGGCGCGCGCGGCTACATGGTCGGCCAGCCCAACAAGGGCATGCAGGCGATGTTCGTGATGATGAATGCGGCGCGCCTGGGCGTGGGCAACCAGTCCCTGGGCCTGACCGAAGTCGCGTACCAGAACGCGCTGGCCTACGCCAAGGACCGCATCCAGATGCGTTCGCTGTCCGGTGTCAAAGCCAAGGACAAGCCGGCCGATCCGATCATCGTGCACCCCGACGTGCGCAAGATGCTGCTCACGGCCAAGGCCTATGCAGAAGGCGGCCGCGCGCTGGCGATCTATTGCGCGGTGCTGCTGGACAAGGCGCACTACCACCCTGACGAGAAGGTGCGCAAGGACAGCGACGAGATGCTGTCGCTGCTCACGCCCATCGTCAAGGCCTTCAGCACCGACAACGGCCACATCGCGACCAACGCGTGCATGCAGGTGTTCGGCGGCCATGGCTTCATCAAGGAATGGGGCATGGAGCAGTTCGTGCGCGACAACCGCATCAACATGATCTACGAAGGCACCAACACGATCCAGTCACTGGACCTGCTGGGCCGCAAGGTGTTGGGCAACAACGGCGCCACGCTCAAGAAGTTCGGCAAGCTGGTGGGCCAGCTGGTCGAAGAGGAAGGCGTCAACGAGAAGATGGCCGAGTTCATCAACCCGATCGCGATGCTGGGCGACCAGATGACCAAGTTCACCACCGAGCTCGGCTTCAAGGGCTTCCAGAATCCGGACGAAGTGGGCGCGGCGGCAGTGGATTACCTGCGGGTCGCGGGGCATCTGGTGCACGGCTACTTCTGGGCACGCATGGCTCAGGTTGCGCTGCGCGAGATCGCTGCGGGCAACACCGATCCGTTCTACCAGGCGAAGCTGCAAACAGCGCGCTTTTATTTCGCCAAGCTCTTCCCCGAGACCGCGACGCTGATGCGCACGGCCCGCTCGGGCAGCAAGGTGCTGATGGATACGGACCTCGCGCTGGCATGAGAGCCACAAGCTGTCATGCCGGACTTGATCCGGCATCCACCGCGAAGCGGAGACTGCGCTTGATCGAACATGGATTGCGGGTCAGGCCCGCAATGACAGCCGTTCGCTACGCCATGACAGCCGTTGTGTTGATGGCGGCGACGAGCGCATTCGCGCAGGTCTCCCCCGTCGGCCTGTGGCGCAACATCGACGACAAGACGGGTGAGGCGAAAGCCGAGCTGCGTATCGTCGAGAACGCCGGCGTCGTCAGCGGAAAGATCGAGCGTCGACTGTCCAAAGATGCGAAGCCCGGCGCCACCTGCACCGAATGCAAGGACGACCGCAAGGAGCAGCCGCTCGATGGGCTGGAGATCATTCGCGGCGCGAAGAAGGCCGACGGCAAGGACGTCTGGGAAGACGGCAAGATCCTCGACCCCGAGAACGGCCGCGAATACAGGTTGCGCCTCACGCCGATCGAAGGCGGCAAGCGGCTCGAAGTGCGCGGCTCGATCGGGCCGTTCGGACGGACGCAGACGTGGGTGCGCGTGAATTGAAACGGTATTTCTCCCTCCCCCGCTGGGGGAGGGCAGGGGTGGGGGCTCAGCGGCCGTAGTGCCCCCACCCTGACCCTCCCCCAGTGAGGGAGGGGACCCTGCACAAGACAAGAGGACAGAGAATGTACAAAGACCACCAGGACCGGGCTCACGCAGAGCCGGCCTCGACCAGTGAAAGGCAACCGACCATGTCACGCTTCCAGGTAAAGAAAGTCGCCGTGCTCGGCGCAGGCGTGATGGGTGCGCAGATCGCCGCCCACCTCGTCAACGTCAAGGTACCCGTCGTGCTGTTCGACCTGCCCGCCAGGGAGGGCCCGAAGAACGGCATCGTCACCAAAGCCGTCGAAGGCCTGAAGAAACTCAAGCCTTCACCGCTGGGGGTCGCCGAAGACGCCGCGCTCATCATGCAGGCCAACTACGAAGAGCACATGGAGCAGCTGCGCGACTGCGACCTCATCATCGAGGCCATCGCCGAGCGCATGGACTGGAAGCTCGA
>JAZKFI010000022.1:0-74457 GCA_040386575.1 Pseudomonadota bacterium | reverse complement strand
GCGATGCGAACGACTATGTGTCATCGATCTGGCGTTTCCCTGCCGACGGCGCGGCCCCCATGCAGCTCACGCGCGGCCCCGGGATGGATACGTCACCGCGTCTTTCCCCGGACGGCAAACGCCTGGCGTTCCTGTCCGACCGCAGCGGCTCCACCCAGGTCTATCTGCTCGATCTGGCTGGCGGCGAGGCGCGGCAAGTCGGTCAGTTTGCGAGCGGCGCTTCGGCGCTGCGATGGGCTCCGGGGGGCAAGACGCTGTTCGTGACCGCAGCGCACAGCGTCGGCCCCGAAGCCCCCGTCAACGCCCCGGCGCCCGAAGTGTGCTGGAAGCTGCCGTACAAGTCCGACGATGTCGGCTACCTGCTGGCGCGCGAAATCCACCTGCACGCCCTGGATGTGGCAAGCGGCGAATCGGTGCAACTCACGCGTGGCGCGTTCGACGTGCTGGGCTTCGCGCCATCGCCCAATGGCAGGCACATCGCCTACGTTCGCACGCGCGACGGCAAGTTTGCGCACTGCACGGATCTCTGGGTCTGCGATGTCGATGGCACGCGCCACCGACGGCTGACCACCAACCTCTCGACGGTGGTCGGCCCCTGCTGGAGCGGCGATGGCACGCGGATAGCGTTCGCAGGCGCGGTTCGCGCCGGCGATGGTGAAAGCCGTGCATGGGTTCTTGCCTTCCCTTCGGGTGAGCCGCGCAGTCTCGATCGCGAAATGGAAGTCGCGGACGCCGACAGCATGTCGTGGAACGACGGCGACGATTCCCTCACGCTGGTGCGGGCCTGGCATGGCCGTCATCAGGTGGTCCACCTCGACGTCGATAGCGGAAGGCTCAAGGTGCTGGTGGACGGCGACCGGCAGTTGTGCGCCTTCACGCGTTGTGCGGCGGGTTTTGCCTACGCCGTCGATACGCCCACCCGTCCGAGCGAGGTGTACATCTGCCATGAGGGCAAGGAGCACCAGGCCGGCTCGCTCAATCCCTGGTGGGACGAGCGGACTCCGCTGGTGCTGGAGTCGCGAAAGTTCCAGGTGCCGGACGGAAAAGGTGCCACGGAAATCATCGAAGGCTGGCTCCTTCGCAAGGAGGGTGTCACGGGCGCGCAACCCTTGCTGGTGGACGTGCACGGCGGTCCGGCCAGCTATGCGCTGCTCGATTACGACTCCAACGTCTTCTGGCAGGAGCTTTGCTCGCGCGGCTGGACTGTCCTCATGCTCAACGCGGTGGGTTCGAGCAGTTTCGGCACCGAGTTCTGTTCACGCCTGAGCGGTCACTGGGGCAAGCTGGACCTGCCGCAATACCTGTCGGCCATCGAATCGCTGCGCCTGGACGGCACCTGCGACGAGCGCGTCGCCATCGTGGGTAAATCGTACGGCGGCTACTTCACGAGCTGGGCGATCGGCCACACCGATCGCTTCAAATGCGCGGTTGTCATGGCGCCGGTGGGCAACGTCGAAACGCACTACGGCACGTCCGATGGCGGCTACTACGCGGACCCGCTCTACATGCGCACCGCACCGATGTTCGACCGGCACAAGGCGCGCGAGTTGTCGCCCTTGCAATTCATCGAACAGGCCACGACGCCGACCCTGTTCCTGCAGGGCAAGGAAGACGAGCGCTGCCCCAAGTGCCAGTCGGAGGAGCTGTTCGTCAGCCTCTACAACGCGGGCGACACGCCCTGCGAACTCGTGCTCTATCCGGATGAGGGTCATTCGTTTCTCGGCCAGGGCCGGCCCGCCTGCAGGGTCGATGCGGCCAGGCGCATTGTCGATTGGGTGTGCAGGTACGTGAACGCGGGCGTCAAGCCGGCCAGGCGGCAGGAAGCGCATGCTGAGCTCGTGCGTTGAATGGCTTCGGCTCGCATGAAGGAGTCGGATCTTCCGAACTCAAGACCGTGGAAGCCGCAGGCCGTGCGGCCCTGACTGCACGGCAGGATCAGGACGTGCGCTCCCGCCAGAACTCCTGCGTGGCGTGCAGACCCGCAGGTGTCCAGTGCATGGCGGGCGACATCATGTCCACCAGCAGGTCCGTGCGGGCCTGCGGATCGGCCTGTGCCAGTCGTTGGCGCAACACGCTCAGGTCGGGGTCCAGCATGTCTGCCACGCAGGTGGACGAGGGCTCGGGCCGCGCTCGCTGCATGGCACGGAACGAGGCGCGGCGCGTGCGAGCCGGGGTTTCGGAGCGGGGCGCTGCAAGCTCGGTATAGGCAGTGCCGTCGGCGCTGGCGTCGGCCCTGATCCAGTCGTAGATCACCTGTAGCTCGTAGCTGGAAAAGACGCCGAACATCTCGGCGCGAGGCCCCTGCAGCAGACCCCAGAAGCGGCTCTCCTGCGCCGGCCTGCCGCGCTGTATCCAGCCGGCCTGCTGCAGCACCTGCAGGAAATCCTGCATCGATTCCGGCCGCGACAACCACTCGTTGACGCTCTTGCCGGCCACCCGGCAGTAGTCCGAGTGCGCGCCCGAGCCCATCGGTGCCTTGTGGGCAAGGATGCGTACAACCTCTTGCTCGATGTCGAAAGCATCGATCGCATCGCAGGTGCCCGCGCCGGCCGACGCCAGCTTGCTTCCCGCGCGAACGCGCAGCCAGAACTCGCCGCCATCGTCCAGCCGGGGCAGCATGTCCAGCACGGCCTGGCAGGCACGCCTGGCGTGGCCGGTGTCGCCGTTGTCCACCGTGACATGGAGCGTGAAGTAGTAAGGATCGAGCCCCAGCTCGTTGAGCTCGTGGGCTGTGATGAGCAGGTGAAGCGGCAACTGCTCGTAGTCGAGGTTGAAGCCGATCACCTCCGGCAGGAACTCCTGCGCGTTCCAGCCCAGGGCCAGCTGTATCGCACCCTGTCGGTAGTTGGCATCGGCCAGGTCGTCCAGCGGGTCCAGGTTGTACCGGTTGAGCAGTTCGCGGTACAGCACCACGTGGTTCTTGGACGCATCACCTTCGCCGAGTTCCTCGACATAGGTGCGCACCAGGTCCGACAGCTTCGGGTTGCGAGCGTGCTGCACCAGCCCGTAAAGCCATGCGCCATCCACCAGCTTGGTCGGTGCGATGTTGCGCAGCACATAGAGCGCATGGGCGCGATTGCCGAAGAAGCGGCGCGGGGCGCCGGCCTTGCGGTCCGCCAGGTATGCGGGGTACTGCCCGTGTACCGATAGCGTCCTGGCTTCCATCCAGGCCTGAAGTCCGTCCGGGCTGTGCGGCAGCTCGTCGTCTGCGCTACTGACCGATGCGAGTTCGGCGCGCAGCAGGCCTGCGGCGTCGTGGCGCAGTTGCTCGTCAGGTGTGCCCTGCATCAGCCTCTGGTAGAGCAAGGCGTAGGGACCTGCGCTGGCATCCTGGGCCAGGATCGACGGTTGGGGGGCAGCCGGGGGGCGCTGCCATTCATGAGGTGCGGCGTACATGGACGGGTCAGTGGTAAACAGGGTATCGACTCTGGGTCATCGAGGGCGGCAGGCTTATCGGGGTGAGGGCCGAACGGGAGTGAGCCTGCTCCTACGGCCTGGTCACGCCTCTTCGCGCGTGACCACGAGGGCCACCGCGGCAATGCGTTCGACGTTGGCATAGGCAGCAAGGGCCAGCTCTTCGCCAAAGACATCGGGGTCGATTTCCCGGTATCGCCACGGCCATCGCAGCCGGTCCAGTTCGCCGCGCAGCGAACCGATGAAGGGGTCATCGCCGCCGACCATGGCCACACCGGTGTACAGCACAAGACGGCCCTGCGGCGCCAGGCGATGCACACCTTCGCGCACGATCCGCTCGGACAGCGCGCCGCCCCAGGTGCCACCGCCGTGGCGGTAGGTGCGGCCCGCCTGGTCATTGAGGTAGGGCGGGTTGGCCACGATCAGATCGAATGGCCCGTCCACCGGGGCGAAGAGGTCGCCCAGTGCAAAGCCCGGTTCGATGCCGGCCAGTGCCGCGTTGGAAGCAGCGAACTGCAGTGCGTGCGAGTTGATGTCGGTCAGTGCCAGTGCGGGGGCTGCTGCTGCCGCGATCCGGGCCGCGACGATGCCCCCCGGGCCTGCGCCGCAGCCCACGTCCAGGATGCGGCTTGCCGGGGTCAGCGGTGTGCGTTCGAGTTCCGCCCTGATCAGGGCGGCGAACCGGTAGGTGTCCGGGCCGAAGAACACGGAATCGGGCTGGTCTGTCGGGTAGGCGGTGTGCGCGAAAAGCTCGCCCTCCAGCATGGAGTACCGCACGCGGCTGGCGAGCAGCCCGTCGTTGCCATCGTGCAGGAGGGATGCGCTTCGCATGCACGAGACGACCGATGCCGGCAATAAGCCCGGATGAAACGGCCGGCTCCATCCGAAGATGTCCCGCAGGGACTGCGCATGCCGCGGGCCCGGCCGGTCGAGCACGCGCTGGTGCGTGGCCGGGGTCGGCGTCGTGAACGAGTAGCCCGTGCTCTTGAGCCAGGAGCCAAGCTCCACCAGGGCGGCGGTCAGTTCAAGCGTGGGGGTTGCAGGCAGATTCATGCGCTCCAGCATCGTTGCTACGGATGCGGCCGCGTGTCAGCCAACGGCGATGATTGCTGGGCTGTCAGGAGCCTTTTGCGCCGGACCCTGTGCGCTGGATGGGTCCCAAGGCCAGGATGGCAGCGACGAGGGCGTGGGGCCGGAGCGGCTTGGTGAGATGGTCGTCGAATCCCGCATCCAGCGCCTTCGCGCGGTCGTCCGCGCGCGAAAATGCAGTCAGGGCGATGGCCGGCAGGCGGCGCGAGTCCGTGGGCGCCTGCTGCGCCATCACGCGCACGTTGCGAATCACTTCGTACCCGTCCTTGCCGGGAAGGCCGATGTCACTGATCAGCACGTCGGGCATCGAATCGCCGATGGCGGCGATAGCGCCCGCGTGGTCGTTCGCCAGCCGCACGCGCGCGCCGCGGTCGGTCAACACCAGCGACAGCATCTCGCGGGCGTCCGGGTCGTCCTCGACGACGAGGATGTCCAGGCCCTGCAACGGATGTGCATCGGCCTGCAACGTCTCATCCGCGCCTTGTGGCGAATTGCGCGAAGCATCGGCGGCCGAGAGATCTTCGGGCCTGGGCTCCACGCACAGTTCGACACGCAGGGTGGTCCCCATGCCGGCTCCCGCGCTTTCGGCGAAAACCGTGCCGCCATGCAGTTCGGCCAGGTGCTGGACGATGGACAAGCCCAGGCCCAGGCCGCCGTGCCGGCGATTGCCCGGCGAATCGCTCTGGGTGAACCGGTCAAAAAGCTGCGGCAGGAAGTCGGCCGAGATGCCTTGCCCGAAGTCCTGAACGGACAGTTTCAGGCGCGGCCCTTCGCGCCGCAGGCTCACGCGGATCGTCCCGCCCGCATGCGAGAACTTGATGGCGTTCGACAGCAGGTTCCACAGGATCTGCTGGAACCGCGCGGGGTCCAGCCACGCTGGCTGGCGTGCCTGTTCGACGTCGGTTTCAATGACCAGTTTTCGCTCGTCACTGCTGGCGCGAAGTGCATTGATCGAGGTGAGCACCAGTTCCGCCGGATCGGTATCTTCGCGCTCCAGCCGCATCTTTCCGGAGTTGATGCGCGAGACATCCAGGATGTCGGAAATGATGCGCGCCTGTGTCTTGACGTTGCGATCGATCGCCAGCAGCCCCTTCACCGCTTCGGGCGTGGGGTTGCGCCGCATCATGATGGCCACCCAGCCCACGATGGCGTTGAGCGGCGTGCGCAGTTCATGCGACAGCACGGCGATGAAGTCGTCCTTGGTCCGGTTGTGGCGTTCGGCCACCACGCGCGCGGCCTGCTCACGGTCGAGCACATCGCGGCGATTCTGCTCGAGGTGGTGGCGCTCCGAGGCATCGATCGCGATCCCGATGCGAAGGCCGGGCTCCACGTGCTCCGACAGGCTCCAGTCCAGGTAGACCGGCACGCCGCCTGCGTTGAGCAACGCCAGTTGTCCGTGCCAGGGCCGCATGCCGGTTTGCGCAGCCGGCGTGTCCTCGGCCGTCTCCTGCGTGCGCTGGCGCACGGTTTGCTCCCAGCCGGGGGCGGCAAACTCGCTCAGGCGCCGTCCCTGCAAGTCTTTCAGGGGCCGGCCCAGAACGGCTTGCATCGCGGGATTGGCATCGGCAATGCGGCCCTCGGCATCGATGAGCACGATGCCCGAGAGCGCCTGGTCGTAGATCGCGCGAAATCGCAGTTCGCTGCGTCGAAGCTGGTCTTCAGCGGTGCGCGCGCGGATCAGCGCCTGCAAGGTGGCGACCAGCACAGCCGGCTCGACGGGATGCACGAGGTAGGCATCGGCCCCGGCATTGAGGCCTGTGACCTTGTCCTGGTCACGCACGAATTCCGCGGACAGGTGCACGACCGGCAACAAGGCCGTGTCGTGGTCCTGGCGCAGCCTGCGGCACACCTCGAAGCCGTCGATGTCCGGCAGGTTCACATCCAGCACGACGGCGGCGATTCCGGCGGCAGCGCACGCCAGCGCCTCTGCGCCACTGGCGGCCTCCGCGGTCTGGAATCCGGCGGCGCGCAGCACCCGTGCTGTCGAGTAGCGGGTCGCTGCGTTGTCATCGACGACCAGCACCGTGTGCCGGCTGCGGTCGATGGTGCTGTGGATGATCTCGCTATCGAGCATCGGTGTTCCCGGCGCCTTCGAACTTGACCGGCACCGTCACGGAAAACACAGATCCCTGACCCGGCTCGCTCGTGAGCTTGACCGAGCCGCCCATCAGTTCGGCCAGGCGCTTGCTGAGCGACAGGCCCAGGCCCGTGCCGCGCAACTGCTTTTGCAGCGGCGATTGAACCTGTGTGAAATCGCGAAAGATGCTCTCGTGAAACTCGCGTGCAATGCCGATGCCCGTGTCGGTCACCCGGAACGTCACCTTGTCCTCGCCTTCGCGCACCGCCGTCACGCGTACCTCGCCTTTGGGGGTGAACTTCAATGCATTGGAGATGAAGTTGCGCAGCACGTGCGACAGTTTCTGGTCGTCGGTGTAGAGGGTGGGAATGCCCTGCGGCTCCTCGAAGACGAGCGTCACATCCGGATTGGTAAGCACCGGCCGGAACATTCCCCGCAGCGCCGAGAACAGGTCAACCATCTCGAACCACGCCGGCGAGATTTCGACGCGGCCGGCCTCGACCTTGGCCAGGTCCAGCAGGTCGTCCACCATTTCCGCAAATTCCGCGGACTGCTGCTGGATGAACCCGACCTGCCGTTCCTGCTCGGACGTCAGCGGTCCGTCCACCTTGTCCATCAGCAGCCGCGTGATGCTGCGGATCGAGTTGATCGGCGTGCGGAACTCGTGGCTCATGTAGGCCAGGAACCGGCTCTTGAGCTCGGTTGCCTGGCGCACCTGGTCTGCCTGCTCTTCCAGCTCGGCATAGAGCGCCACCACGCCCCGGTTGGTCTCTTCCAGCTCGGAGCGAAGGGCATCGACCTGCCTGCGCGCGAGCGCCAGTTCGCTGTTGTCGTCCATCGGTGAAGGTGCGTCCATGGTTCAGCCCTCCCGTCGCATGACGACGACGGTTGCGTCGTCGCGCCCGCGCATGTGATCGCGGATGAGGACGGCGGCCATCAGCTGCGGATCGCGGCCCAGCAGCGGCATCAGCCGGTCGGTGCCCCAGCGTGACTCGATACCGTCGCTGTGCACGACAAGCACGGCATGGTCAGGCCATGGCTGCGTCACTTCATCCGGGCGCCGGATCTGCAGTCCGACCGTGCCGTGCTGCGTGAGGATCGAGCGGTCGCTCATGCCGGAAATCACGCGTGCGAGCACATTGCCGGCACCGCAGCACCGTATGGTGTCCGCCTGCGTATCCAGGTGCAGGATCGAGACCGCAGCCCCGCGCGTGCTGCGCAGTTCGCCATGCGCGCGCGCCAGGATGTCCATCGGGCCGGCGGCCGGCGATGCGCCGAACACCGAGGTGGCCGCAAGCGATGCCTCGGCGGCTTGCGGTCCGTGGCCGAGCCCGTCGGCCACGATGATGGAGCCGCCCGCGCTGTTGAGCCCGGCCGCCCAGCTGTCGCCGCAGACAGTTTCGCCGGGAGCGGCAATCGAGATGCCGGCCACGCGTACGGCATGGGGATGGCTGGGCCTGGCGCGAGCCGATCGCATGCGGGCAATGATGATGGTTCCGCCGGGCGCTGCCGAGTGCAGCTCGAAGTCATCGGCCATGCGCTTGACAGCGCCCAGCCCCGTGCCGGGCGTGCCAGCGGTCGAGTAGCCGTCGCTCAGGCAGAGGTTCGTGTCGGCCATGCCAGGACCCTCGTCCATCGAGATGACTTCGACTCCCGAGTCGCCGCTCTGTGCGATCAGCAGGCGCCCCGCGACTGCGTGCCGCGCGAGGTTGTTACCCAGTTCGGTAACGACGATTGCCAGCCGGCCTGCGGCGTTCTCGTCCAGCCCGGCCATCTCTGCAAGCGCGGCTGCGTGACGCCGTGCCTCGCCCACGCGGCTGGCGTCGTCCATGGGGAACGCCGTATGGAGAGCGCCTGCAATCACTTCCATCGGGTGATGCTCACGCGCGTGCCTGCGCCGGGTGTCGTGTCGATCTCGAAGTCGTTGACCAGGCGCTTGCTGCCGGGCAGGCCCAGGCCCATGCCGCTGCCCGAGGTCCAGCCATCGGTCAGCGCCAGTTTCATGTCCGCAATGCCCGGGCCTTGGTCTTCGAAGTGCAGCCTGAGGCCGCGCCGCAAGCCCTCGTCCAGGATTTCCCAGCGCATCTGGCCGCCGCGTCCGTGGACAAGCGTGTTGCGAGCCAGCTCGCTGGCGGCAGTGATCATCTTGGTCTGGTCCACCAGCGAGAATTTCAGCAGCTGCGTGAGTTGCCGCACTGCCTGACGCGCAGCGACGATGTTCTCTTCGCTGCGCAGGGGTGCGGTGCCTTGGGGTTCAATTGACACGGGCAGGCCCCTTGCGTGACTGGCGCAGCAATTCCATGCCGCGTTCCACGTTCAGTGCCGTACGGACGCCTTCGAGCGACAGTCCGAGTTCAACAAGGGTGATCGCCACAGCCGGCTGCATTCCCACCACCACGGTCGAAGCGTCCATGATCCGCGCGATGCCGGAGATGCTCGCAAGCATGCGGCCGACGAACGAATCGACGATCTCGAGGGCGGAAATGTCGATCAGCACGCCCTTGGCGCTGGTATTGGAAATCTTGCCGGCCAGGTCGTCCTGAAGGGCCAGGGCTGTCTGGTCCTGCATGTCAACCTGGATGGTGACGAGCAGGAACTCGCCCATCTGGAGAATTGGAATTCGGTACATCGGTCGCGCTCAGACCGCGTCGCGGGTGATTCGCCAGCCGCCTTGCGCCAACGCGAGGGAAAGCGCATCGGCCAGCGAGGCCTTGGATGCGATGCCTTGCAGGTCGATGCCCAGGTGAACGATGGTCTGCGCAATCTGCGGGCGGATGCCGCTGATGATGCATTCCGCGCCCATGAGCCGGATCGCGCTCACGGTCTTGAGCAGGTGTTGGGCCACCAGCGTATCGACGGTGGGCACGCCGGTGATGTCGATGATGGCGATCTGCGAGCCGGTATCGACGATGCGTTGCAGCAAGGCCTCCATCACAAGCTGGGTGCGGCTGGAGTCGAGCGTGCCGATCATCGGCACGGCGAGGACGCCTTCCCAGAGCTTGATGACGGGCGTGGAGAGCTCCAGCAATTCGTTTTGCTGGCGCTTGATGATTTCTTCGCGGGTTTGCTGGTAGGTGGTGACCGTCCACTGGGCCATCTTGTCCACGATGAGCGACATCGCCCACAGGGCAGGCGCCAGTTGCTCGGGGCTGGAGGCGAGCTGGCGCTGCAGGCCGGTGAACAGGCCGCGCTTGATCGAGAGTACGAAAGCACTCGTATCGCCGGCGGACTGGCCCTGCGCAGCCCTGGACCGCGAAAGGCCGGCGAGCGTGTCTCGCATGGCTGACCACTGGGCCGCCTGGAAAGCCTCCGGGTCTGCGCCGGCTGCCAATGCAGCTTGCAGGGCCGTGAGTAGTTCGCCCGCTTCGCCTTCCATGGCGCGCCTCGCGCCGTCACTGGCGCCAACCCCGGCATGCTGGAGCCACTCCGAAGTGATCTGGGAACGGTCCCGGTTGACCAGGTCGGCGATGGTGTCTGTTTCTTTGCTCATGAAATCCTCAAGGTTGACTTCGGCATTCTAGGTAAAGCGGTCCCTGTTTGTGTGCGATGAGGGACCGAAACATTCCCGGGCGCGCCCGATACCTGCCACCATCGGCCTTCATGGCTTCCATGCGCAGAAAGTTTCTATCAACACATATATCTGGTGCGCAGTCGGCGCAGCCATCGGCTGGCTCCTGGGTACCGTTTTGCGCAAGGGCGCCAGCAGGACAGAGCTGATCGAGTCCATCCTCGTGGGAATCTTCGGGGCATTTATCGGCGGCGAATTTCTTGCCGCGCAGCTGCACGGCAAGGCCCCGGGCGTGCCTGGCTTCGGGCTCGGGCTGGGGCTGGCCATTGCGGGTTCCGTCGTGATGCTGCTGCTGCTGGGGGCGATGCGCAAGGCAGTAGGTCCGATGAAGGCTGGCAAGAGCAAGCAGCGCAACCGCAACTAGCTATGCAAAATGGCGGGTGGCAGAGAAAGGAAGTACTCCATGCCACAGCCATCGCACGAATTTGAACATTCCGAAGCGTGGGACGACGAAATGGATGAGCTCGAAAACAAGCTCGAATCCATGGTCGTTGCCACCAGCGACCACCGCGACGAAGCCATACCCCAGGACCTGCAGCGGATGCTCAAGGTCCTGCGCGACCAGATCAGGATGGACGTGGTTTTCGTTTCGCAATTTGCCGACGGCCAGCGCAAGTTCGTCGCCGTCGATACCGATCCTGGCCACGCGATCATCAAGCCTGGCATGTCCGACCCGGTAGAGCAGAGCTGGTGCCATCACATTGCCGAGGGCCGGGTCCCGCAATTCATCAGGAACGCGCGGCCCTTGATCCGCAATGGCAAGCTGCCCCACACCCCGCTTGAAATCGGCACGCACCTGAGCGTTCCGGTCGTGATGGCCGACGGCAATGTCTACGGCACGCTCTGCGCTTTCTCGCTCCATGTCGATGAAGACAAGAATGAACAAGACGTGCGTCGCCTGCAAAACATCGCCAGGCTGGTGTCGCAGCGGATCGGGTCCGGGCAAAAGTAGCGCCTTGCGCGCAGGGCCCCTTTTCAGTCGGGCGCGGGCCTGCCGACCACTGCGGCCGATCTCTCCCGGATTGTGACTTGCGGGTCTTCAGGCACTTGCGGCTCTTCAGGCAATTGCGCGTCCGGCAGGCCCGGCAGTTCCGGCACCTGGGCGATTGCGACTGAAACCCTGCTCTGTGCGAGATAGAGCTGCTGCATCGACGGCGCCTCGTCCCGGAAGGTGGTTGGGTCAACGCCAGGCGTCTCGTTCGCAGTGGCCGCCTTGGCCGTGCCAACGGCATCTCGCATGGGCGACTCCCGTCCGGAAACCCCGGACCTGTCACTGTGTGACCTGTGGGGGGAACGAGTTCCGAGACTGGGGCTCTGTGCAGGTGCGATGCCGGCGCAAGACGGCGGCTCGTCACGTCACAGTTGCGTGTACTTCCTGCTCGAACCCCTGGCTTTGTCAGCCGGGTACTTGGCGGCATTCTTCGCCAGTTTGGCCGTGAGCGCAGAAGCCAGGTCGATCTCCAGGTCGTGCGCCATCAGCAACGTGTAGTACAGGATGTCCGCCAGTTCGTCTGCCAGCTCGGTCTTGTGGGTGGTCGCGGTCTGGGCCGTGGCCTGCGCGTCTTTCCACTGGAACAGCTCGAGCAACTCTGCGCTTTCCAGCATGAGCGACAGCGCCACATCCTTGGGATTGTGGAATTGCTTCCAGTCGCGCTCATCGCGAAATTCAACGACTTTCTCAGCCAGCGCCTGCAGGTTCGACATCCATGTCCTTTCGGCGCAGCTGCGCCATACGCTGCATGCTAAGCGCTGGAGGCCGCCCATCGCCTGCCAAATGTCCTTGGTAGCTACACTGTACAAATCAGCTATTTCAGAAGGAGGGTGCAATGCTTACCATCACTTCGGTTGAGGCGCAAAACAACTTCGGTCAACTGCTCGATACAGCCCAACGGGAGCCGATCACGATTACCAGGCGAGGACGCCCCGTTGCCATGCTGATGGCCATTGACGCATTCGATGAGCGATTCGGCTCACGCGATGCGACGCGTGCTGCCATCGACGCCGTCGCGACGTTTCGGGGAGCCGGCAAGGGCGGCACGGTCGAACAGCTCTTTGCTGACCGGCAGGCCGAAGTCGTCCATGAGCCGCTTGCGCACTACGCGGTCAAGAAGCCAGCGGCGCCGAAGCCGGCTCGCACGTCCAGGGCGGGGAAGGCGCGCAAGTGAGGGACGCGAAAATTTCACCACGCTACGTTCTCGACACGTCTGCCGTCCTGACCCTGCACAACGATGAAGCCGGCAGCGATCGCGTGGCCGCATTGCTGATCGCCGCCGCCCAGGGCACAGCCGAGGTCTATGGATGCTTCATCACGCTCATGGAAGTGTTCTATCGCGTGTGGAGGAACGAGAGCCAGAAGGCAGGTCGCGCCGCCTACCTTCAGTGCCAACAGCTTCCGGTGACCTGGGTTCACGAAAGCCCGGCCTTGCTTGAGCGCGCGGCCAGCATCAAGGCGATGCATGCTCTATCTCTGGCCGACGCATGGATAGCGGCAACAGCTGTCGAATGTCAGGCGATCCTGGTCCACAAAGACCCGGAATTCGAGCCGATCCGGGGTCTGCGCGAGGAACGACTTCCGTACAAGTGAAGTTGCATCGTCGCCATGTAGGACGGGGCGCTCAAGTGCAGCGCTATGTGATCTGGCGCACAGAAGAGCTTGGTTGCGCGGCGCAGACTGGGCTTGTTCCAGGAGGAATCTATGGTTATGGTCAGCTGCCTCAAGTATCACGTGACGAGCCTTCGCCAGGAACTGGAATTGCAGGAGGCCATCGCAATCGACCAGGCGATTCGGGCCGAGGCGCTGCAACGGGGGCTGGAAGCAACGCAGCCTCTTTCAGTGGCTCGCCTGGCCGAACTTTGCGAGATCGGCGAGCGCATGCAGGCTAGCGCTGCGCGCGTCCTGCGCGCGACGCGCGACCTGGATGCGGTGTTGTCCTGAGAGTTGTTGTCACAACCGGTAGCGGGTCGATGCAGGGCGACCAGGAATCGATAACGAACTAGCAGCCTCCGGCGTTTGCGCGACCAATCTGCCTCGCCTGAAAACCCGCAGCCGATTGGCTCGCAACCGGATCGCGTCCATCGCATCGCGCGCTTGCAGGATCACGAAACTTGCCTCGCAGCCGGCTTCCATGCCGTAGCCGTCCAGGTGCATTACCTTTGCCGCATTGACCGTCACCGCATCGAAGCAGGCCCGGATGCCGCCCTGGCTGGTCATCTGCGCCACGTGCAGTCCCATGTGCGCGACTTCCAGCATGTCGGCCGATCCCATGCCGTACCAGGGGTCCATCACGCAATCGCCGCCGAACGCGACATTGACGCCCGCAGCCATCAGCTCGGGCACGCGCGTCATGCCGCGGCGCTTGGGGTAGGTGTCGTGGCGGCCCTGCAGCGTGATGTTGATGAGCGGGTTGGCGATGATGCTCACGCCGCTTTGCGCAATGAGCGGAATCAGTTTGCTCACGTAGTAGTTGTCCATGCTGTGCATGGAGGTGCAGTGGCTGCCGTTGACGCGGCCCTGCAGGCCCAGGCGATGGGCCTCGAATGCGAGCGTTTCGATGTGGCGCGACATCGGGTCGTCGGTTTCGTCGCAGTGCATGTCGACCAGCTTGCCGCGCTCTGCCGCAATCTCGCACAGCAGCTTCACACTGGCCGCGCCTTCACTCATGGTGCGCTCGAAATGCGGAATGCCGCCCACGACGTCCACGCCCAGGTCGAGGGCGCGCTTGAGGTTCGCAACCCCGCCCTCGCTGCGAAGCACACCGTCTTGCGGAAACGCGACGAGCTGCAGGTCGATGTAGCTGGCGACGCGCCTCTTCACTTCGAGCAACGCCTCGACCGCCAGCATGCTCGGGTCGCTCGTGTCCACGTGGCTGCGGATCGCGAGCAGCCCGCGGGCGACTGCCCAGTCGCAATAGGTGAGGGCGCGCTCGATGATGGCGTCTTGCGTCAGGCTCGGCTTGAGTTCGCCCCACAGCGCAATGCCTTCCAGCAGCGTCCCGCTTTCGTTCACCCGCGGATTGCCGTATGAGAGCGTCGCGTCCATGTGGAAGTGCGGATCGCAAAACGGCGGCGTGACGAGGTGCCCCTGGGCATCCATGGTTTGGTGGGCGGGGGCGGCCAGGCCCTGTGTCACCTCGACGATCTTGCCGCCCGCGACGGCGATGGACATGGCTTGGCGGCCGTCGGGTAGGGTGGCGTTGGTGATGAGCAGGTCGAGCATGGCGGATATCTTAAGAGCGCGCCGTCGTCCGCCTGTCATGCCGGGCTCGACCCGGCATCCACCGCGAAGCGGCTGCGGCCGTCGAAGTCATGGATTGCGGATCAAGTCCGCAATGACAGCCGGGGTCTTCAGAACGGCCCGCCCTGGAGATCGAATGCCCGCTGCACGAACCACCACAGCGCAACCAGCGCCACCAGCAGCGAGCCGACCTTGAGCACGCCCACGCGATAGAACGCCGTTTTGCGCAGCGCAAAGGCCACCGGCAGGAACACCGCCACGATCGCCAGCTGCCCCAGTTCCACGCCGACATTGAAGCCGACCAGGGCCAGCAGCAGGGCATCCTGCGGCAACCCCAGATCGGCCAGCACGGACGCGAAGCCGAATCCGTGCAGCAATCCAAACGCAAAAGCCATGATCCAGCGCTTGCTGCCCACCCCGCCTCGCAGGTTGTTCAGCGCAGCGACGATCACGGAAAACGCGATGGCCGACTCGACGATGCGAGAGGGCAGCGAGATGACTTCCAGCGCCGCCAGGGTCAGCGTGATCGAATGCGCGAGCGTGAAGGCCGTCACCACTTTCACCACTTCGACGAAAGCACCTCCAAAGCGGGGCGCCGCCTCCACCTTGCCATCGCGCTTGACCAGCACCGCGGGAAGCAGCAGCGCGAGCAGGAACAGGATGTGGTCGTAGCCGATCCAGATGTGCCAGACGCCATCGACCACGTACTGTCGCAAGGTGCTCCAGGGGCCCTGCGGCTGCAATGCCAGGACTTGCTCGGCGGAGGTCGTGGAGAAGATCAGCGCCTGCGAGGAATCGCTGCCCGGTGCCTGCCATTGCACCAGTCCCCGATGCGAGGGATCGACATCGAAGAAGAGGGCGTAGCGCAGCTTGAGTTCACGCGGCTTGCCTGACTCGCACTTCGCGTTCATCGTCAGCACTGCGTACGTGCCGTCGCTATGCTTGTCCAGCTGCATGGGCGCAGGCGGCTGCCACGCGCACACCTTGTCACCCGAGGTGAGTGTGAGGTGTTCGGTGGCATAGCGCGTGATGTCGGCGGCGCGGGTGCGAATTTCGCCCCAGTTCAGTTCGCCATTGCCGTCGCGATCGAGTTCGAGCACGTAGTCGAGGTCGCGCAGGGCGATGTCCCAACGCACCTTGACGTCTTCGCTGTTGGACGTGGCGCGCAGGGTGAGGTAGCTGTCGCTCGGCTTGTGGGCCAGGGCCGCTGTATGAAAGATCGTCGCAAGGACGACCATCACGATGTGGACGACGAGGCGGCTCATCGCGACGCTCCCCCGGCCACCAGCTGGTCCGCCATGGCGGCAAACGCGGGGTCCTCATATTTGCTGGTGCGCAACCAGTCGAGCGCGGGCTGCGCCGACTTGGCGCTGTTCGCGGCCAATGCCGCACGCATCAGGATCTCGGCGTCACGCGGTTCTTTTTGCGTGAGGTAGTTCTTGGTGGCGTAGCTCAGGGCCCGGGTCGGGCTGGCCTCGATGTCGAGTTCGAAGCGCGCGGCTTCCTGTTCGTGCAGGCTGTCGCCGCGGCGAGCGGCTTCGGTGAACCGGTCGCGCAGGGCGTTGGCCCAGGCTTGCGCCTTGGGGTCCTTGCTCGCCTTGCCTGCGAGCGCGAGCCTCAGCAGCAGCACATCGGAGCGTTCCCAGTCGGCCAGCAGCTTGATCACTTCGGCCGGCTTGTTTTGCAGCAGCAGGAAATCCGCGTAAGAGGCCAGCAGGAACTGGTCGGTCACGCCCAGGGCGCGCGCCTTTGCGTAGTGCTGCTGGGCATCGTCGGTCTTGCGCAGGCGACTTGCCATCTCGGCCAGTCGCGTGCGAACCCACAGCGCGAACTCCGGCGGCTGGCCGGCTCCTTCCCCGAACGCCCGGGAGAGCGCGTCGTAGGCGGGTGCCAGCTGGCCGGTGGTGGCCAGGACATACGAGCTGCAGCCTTGCGCCTGAACCGGCTGGGTCAGGGGTGCAAGGCGTGTGCACTCGGCGAGTGCACGCGGGTAGTTGGCCTGCACCATGTGGATGGCCGCGCGCCATGCAATCGGCTCTGCGGCGCTGGCGTCGAGCTCGCTGGCCTTTTCGAGGCTCTGGATCGCGCCGTTGAAATCGTGGCTGTACTGCTGGATCAGGCCCAGGGCCATCCAGTATTGCCAGTTGCCCGCCGCGCTTTTCGCGATGGGAGCGAGCGTGGCAGACGCATATCCGACGTAGCGCGGGTCGCCCTGCGCCATGGCGAGGTCGAAGTAGCGCCGCGCGATTTCGATGCGCAGCGCCGCGTCGTCGGGACGTGCCGCAAGCTGCTTGCGCAGGGATTCCACACGGCGAATCGACGGGTCGGACGCGGAGACGGGCAGGCGCTCGACGACGTCGGCGTCGGACTTGGGGGTGAAGGGGGCGGCGAGGACGGCGGTGCTCATGAGAGCGACCGCCAGCACGATGGATCGGGAGATGGAGGGCATTGAGTTTCTGGCTGTCATACCGGGCTTGACCCGGTATCCACGCAGCGCGTTGATCGAGGGCCGTCTGGATTGCGGATCAGGGCCGCAATGACAGCCGGCTATTTGGTGCCGAAGATCCGGTCGCCCGCATCGCCCAGGCCCGGCAGGATGTAGCCGTGATCGTTGAGTTCGCGGTCGATGGCGGCGGTGTAGATGGGCACGTCGGGGTGCGAACCGTGGAATGCGCGAATGCCCTCGGGGCAGGTCAGCAGGCACACGAACTTGATGGATTTGGGCGAGAGCTCCTTGAGCCGCTCCACCGCTGCGATGGCCGAGTTGCCGGTCGCCAGCATCGGATCGACGACCACCACGTCGCGATCCTGCATGTTGTGCGGCATCTTGAAGTAGTACTCGACTGCGGTCAGCGTCTTAGGGTCGCGATACAGCCCGATGTGACCGACGCGAGCGCCCGGCACCACCGACAGCATGCCGTCCAGGATGCCGGTGCCGGCGCGCAGGATGGACACGAAGACCAGCTTCTTGCCGTCGATGACCCTGGCCGTCATCTTCTCCAGCGGCGTCTCGATCTCCACATCCTGCGTCGCCATGTCGCGGGTGACTTCGTACGCCATGAGCATCGAAAGCTCGTTGAGCAAACGCCGGAAGCTGTTGGTGCTGGCTTCCTTCTTGCGCATCAGGGTCAGCTTGTGCTGCACCAGGGGGTGATCGATGAGGTGGACGTCGTTCATTTGCAGTTGTTGTGGTTCGTGGCTGTCATGCCGGACTCAATTGACTGTCATGCCGGACTCGATCCGGCATCCATGCATTCTGACTTCGGGCTTAAAAAACGGTTCCGTCGGTTGCAACTTGCAGCGGCGGCAATCCGCCACGCAAGCGCTGGGCCATCTCGCGTCCTGCCGCCCAGCTGCCGCCTTCGAGCACGCGCGCCAGCGGCATCTGCGACTCGTTCAATCGTAGCTGCTCCCGCACCGCATGGGCCAGCTCATCCATCAGGGCCACGGTGAGCGCGCGCCATTCCACGATGATTTCGTCGCCGGTCTGCCAGATCTCGGCGGCTGCCTGCGGGTCACGCAATTGCACGAGGTTGCTGTCGATCATCAGGCCGCCGTTGCGGTACTCGGGCAGCGCCGTGAGTGCGTCGACGCCCTTTACCTTGACGCCCGACCATTCAAAAGGTTCCAGGAGCGAGTAGGTCAGCCACTGCGAGAGCTTGTGGAAGGGTACCCAGCCATCGGTCAGACCCTCGCCTCGCGCGGCGGCGTGACGCCAGCAATCGCCCAGCGGCACGGTACGAATCGCGTTGGTGGCCGGCCAGATGTCCGAGAGTGACGAGAGCAGGAGCGACAGGATGTCGTGCGCGGCCACATCGGCCGTGTGCGGCACGCCATGACCGAAAGGGCTGACCAGCATGTCGAACATGCCGCCGGGGCGTGCGTCCTGGCCGAACACTTCGGGCTGCTCGGCCATGACCTCGCCCAGCCGCCGCAAGAGGATGGCGCGCTCTTCGATGCCGACCAGCGGGTTCGACCGGCTGACCTGGAAGGCCGAGGCGAGGTGATCGGTCTGCAAGGCGCGCAGGCCCTGCGAATCGGCCTGAACCAGCCGCGACTTGTCGCTGGAAAACAGGCCCGCGGTGAAAGCGTGGAAGCTGGCGACGCCCAGGCCCTCGGAGCGAGTGAAGGTCTTGCCGCTGGAGGGCTCGACGTACTTCCAGTCGGGACCCGCGCCGGCGTCGAGCAGCACGCTGATCACGGTCAGGTCGATCATCGCGTGCGCACGCGAGCCTTCAGGCATGCCGGCCATCAGCTTGTCGAGTTGCGCCTTGCGGTCGACGCCGCCGGCCTCGAAGTGGCGCCACCGGCTGTGAACCGGCACATGCAGTTTCGGGTAACGCGACCGGGTGGCGTCGACAATCGCGCTTGCAGCCGTGCCCAGAAATCCGTCGTCGACAATGAACCACGGCGACTCTCCGTGCCGTGCGCGCGTCAGCAGCTGCCGCGAGCGGTCGCGGATGGCTGCGGTGGTTCGCAGCGCAGCAGCTGCCGCGTGCGCTTGCCTGGTTTCGTTGCCGGGGTTGGGTGAGTTCATTCGAGCCCCCGGCCCTTGGCCTTCTTGAGTTCGTCGGAATCGGGCACCGAGCCGGTGGTGAAGTAGCCCGCTGCCACCTTGGCATCCATTTCCACGCGTGCATCGAGGGGGATCAGCGCATCGGGAATGTTGATGCGTTCGCCGATCTCGATGCCCGACCCCGTGATCGCGTCGAACTTCATGTTGCTCATCGACACCAGCCGGTGGATCTTGCGCACGCCCAGCCAGTGCAATACGTCGGGCATCAGTTCCTGGAAGCGCATGTCCTGCACGCCGGCCACGCATTCGGTGCGGGCGAAATACTGGTCGGCGGTGTCGCCGCCCACTTGCCGCTTGCGTGCGTTGTAGACGAGGAACTTGGTCACTTCGCCCAGTGCGCGGCCTTCCTTTCGCGAGTACGCGACCAGGCCGACGCCGCCACGTTGCGAAGCCTGAATGCATTCCTCGATTGCGTGCGTGAGGTAGGGGCGGCAGGTGCAGATGTCGGAGCCGAACACGTCGGAGCCGTTGCATTCGTCGTGCACGCGCGCCGTCAGTTCGACCTCGGGGTTCGCAAGGTCGCGCGGGTTGCCGAAGATGTAGACCGTCTGCCCGCCGATGGGCGGCAGGAACACTTCGAGGTCGCTGCGCGTGACCAGTTCGGGGTACATGCCGCCCGTTTCTTCAAAGAGCACGCGGCGCAGGTCGGTCTCGGAAACCTTGAAGCGCGCGGCCACGCCGGGCAGCCACCACACCGGTTCGATAGCCGCCTTGGTCACCATGGCCGCGCCGGTGGAAGTCAGGATCTTTCCGTCTGCCTTCAGGCGACCGGCCAGCAGGCCTTCGATCACTTCCGGAAGGATCACATGGGCCTGCGTGACGGCGATGGTCGGGCGGATGTCGTAGCCCTGCGCGAGTTCGGCCGAGAACACATCGGCGACGATCGCGCCCCATGGATCGAGGCTGACGATCTTGCCGGGCTCGCTCCACTGCGGATACGGCCCGATGACGTCGGTCGGCGCGGTGTTGGTGAGGTCGGCGCGGTGTTCGCGCTTGAGCGCGCCGGCGGCCACGGCGAGTGCGCGATAGACGCTGTAGGAGCCGCTGTGCGTGCCGATGACGTTGCGGTGGGCGCGGGTGGTCGTGGTGCCCACGACGGGTCCGCGCTCTTGCGGCGTCGGCGCGTCCCATCGAATCGGCAGCGAGCCGCGGCCCGATGCATGGGAGGTCAGGCGGATGTGGCGGGGCAGGGCGGCAGGTGTGCTCGGATCAGGCATGTGTGTCGGATCGGTAAAGACGTCAATGTACGCCTTTGCGAGGGCGCAAACAGGGTGTTGCGGCTGATAAGCTCATCCGCGTAACTACGGATCAGGATGGAACAGATGGCTGTCTGGCGTGTGGCTTCGGGGTTGGGGGTGGCGCTTGCGATGAGCATGGTGCTCGGCGGGTGCGCGACGGGCAAGGCGCCGGAGGCCGAGACCGTGTTGATCGAGCATGGTGTGAAGTCCGGTGTGACGATAGAGCGCACGGGTTTGCTCTTTGGCTCGATTGGTTTTGTGCCTCGAAGCGAGACCGTGAGCGCGCTGTCGTTTCACTTGCGTTCGCTCGACAAGCCTGGGTATCGCGTCGAGGTGTTCGCGACCAATCGCGCGACGCACGGCCGCTGGCGCACGCCGGATATCGACAGCGAATCGCAGCGCCTGTGGGTCTTCTCTGGCAACTTGCCGGTCGGCCGGTACGAGATTGCTTTGGCCGCTGTGAGCTTCGTCGACGCGCGCGACATTCACTGGATCAATTTCAAGGACCCGATTCCGGTGAACGTGACTTCGGGTGGAGCGGTCTATGTCGGACGCTGGCAGATCACGCCAACCGATGTCGCGGTGGTCGGCACACAGCTGCGGGTGCCGGGCACGCCGCTGCTCCTGCGCGATGCGCCGGATGAGGACCAGGCGCTGCTCGCGCGCAGATTGGGGATGTCGCCGATCGGCAAGCGATCGATTGACGATGCACTGCGCGACTTGATGGAGCAGGGGCGGACTTGAGGGGCGCTGCCGCTTCGCGGTGGATCCCGGGTCAAGCCCGGGATGACGCCCCTATTGGCTGTCATTGCGGACTCGATCCGCAATCCACCGCGAAGCGGCAGCGGCGTGAGATCAGGCGGTGCATGGATGCCGGATCAAGTCCGGCATGACAGCTCACCGGAATCAAGGGCGCCTCAAACCACCGTCCCGAACATCGCCCCCACGCCGGCAGTGACCGCCATCGCCAGCGCGCCCCAGAACGTCACCCGCCACGCGCCTGCCAATGGGTTGGCACCGCCAGCTTTCGACGCCAGCGCGCCAAGACCTGCCAGGAACACCAGCGAAGTGCCGCAGATCCAGTAGATCAAGCCGCTGGCGGGCGCGATGGCGACCACCGCCAAAGGCAAAGCTGCACCGGCAGCAAAGCTGGCAGCCGATGACAGCGCTGCCTGCACGGGGCGCGCCCGGTGCGGCGCCGAGATGCCGAGTTCGTCACGCGCATGGGTGCCCAGCGCATCGTGATTCGTCAACTGCTCGGCCACCTGCGCGGCCAGCTCGGGCTGCAGGCCCCGGCCCACGTAGATGGCGGTCAACTCGCGCAGCTCGGCGGCTGGGTCGGCGGCCAGTTCGGCGCGTTCCCGGGCCAGGTCGGCTTCTTCGGTGTCCGTCTGCGAATACACAGACACGTACTCACCTGCCGCCATCGACATGGCGCCCGCGACCAGGCCGGCAACACCGGTCATCAGCAGGCTCGACGCATTGGCGTTGGCGGCAGCAACGCCCACCAGCAAGCTCGCGGTGGACACGATGCCATCGTTGGCGCCGAGCACGGCTGCGCGCAGCCAGCCGATACGGTCGGTGCGGTGGGTTTCGATGTGGCGGCGTATGGATCTCATGTGCAACATGGTACTGCTGGGCAGAATGCCAGGAAGGGATACGCTGTAGCCTTTACCGGAGATCGCAATGAGCATCGATCAACGCATTTCCACCGACGAGCGCCGGGCCGGGTATTCACGGCCATGGCCTGCAGTGGCAATCATGTCACTGGCACTGGCCGGCAGCACGCTATCGCTGGCACAGCCCGTTCCGGCTGAATCACGCGGTCAACTGCTCTACTCGACGCATTGCATCGCCTGTCATACGGCGCAGATGCACTGGCGCAATAACCGGGCGGCATACGACTGGCAAAGCCTGAACGTGCAAGTGCGCCTGTGGCAAAGGAATGCGGGATTGCAATGGAGCGACGCCGACGTGGTTGAGGTGTCGAGATACCTCAACTCGGCGATCTACAAGTTCCCGCAGCCGGACGATCGGGTCATCTCGAAAAGCTCTATCGCCGCTTCGTCCCCATGATGCCGCCGAGCACGCCGCGGATGATCTCGCGCCCCACGGCACTGCCGATGCTGCGCACCGCCGATTTCGCCATGCTCTGGGCAAGCCCCTCGCGCACACCTCCGCGCGGACCGACGGAGCCGAAGACGGCATCCTTCAACCCGTCGAGCAGGCCGCCTCCGGCAGGCGCAGCGGCTGCACCACCATTGCCGCCATTGCTGGCCGTGCCATTGGGCATCGTGGGCGTTCCTGAAGGCGTGGCCGTGGCTGCGCGTCCCTTCAGTTTTTCGTAGGCCGATTCACGGTCCACCGTCTTTTCATAGACGCCAGCGACGATGGAGTTGGCAATCAGCGCCTTGCGCTGCTCCGGCGTGATCGGGCCGATCTGGCTGCCCGGCGGCAGCACGAACGCGCGCTCGGTCACGCTCGGGCGGCCCTTGGAATCCAGGAAGCTCAGCAATCCCTCGCCAACGGCCAGTTCGGTGATGGCCGTCTCGATATCGAGGCCCGGCTTTTGCCGCATGGTCTGCGCAGTCGCCTTCACGGCCTTCTGGTCACGCGGCGTGTAGGCGCGCAGGGCGTGCTGGACGCGGTTACCCAACTGCGCGAGCACGCTGTCCGGAATATCCAGCGGGTTCTGCGTGACGAAGTACACCCCGACACCCTTGGACCGCACCAGCCGCACCACCAGCTCGATGCGCTCGATCAGGACCTTGGGCGCTTCGTCGAACAGCAGGTGCGCCTCGTCGAAGAAAAAGACGAGCTTGGGCTTGTCCGGGTCGCCGATCTCGGGAAGCTGTTCGAACAGCTCCGACAGCATCCACAGCAGGAACGTTGCGTACAGGCGGGGCGAATTCATCAGGCGGTCGGCGGTGAGGATGTTCACCACGCCGCGTCCCTTTTCGTCGGTCTGCAGGAAGTCCTGGATGTCGAGCATGGGCTCGCCGAAGAAGCTCTCGCCGCCTTGCGATTCGATCTGCAGCAAGCCGCGCTGGATGATGCCGATGCTGGCGGCGCTGATGTTGCCGTAGGTGGTGCGGAAGTCGCCTGCGTTGTCCCCGACGTACTGCAGCATCGCGCGCAGGTCTTTCAGGTCGAGCAGCAGCAGGCCGTTGTCGTCCGCGATCTTGAACACCAGGTTGATCACGCCGGCCTGCGTTTCGTTCAGGCCCAGCATGCGGCCGAGCAGCAGCGGACCCATGTCCGAGACGGTGGCGCGCACCGGGTGGCCGTTCTCGCCGAACACATCCCACAGGGTGACCGGCGCAGCGAACGGCTCGGGCGTGGGCAGGCCGCGTTCCTTGAGGATGCCGGCGAGCTTTTCGCCGATGGTGCCGGTCTGGCTGATGCCGGTCAGGTCGCCCTTGACGTCGGCCATGAAGACCGGCACGCCGATCTTGGAGAAGTTTTCGGCCAGCGTTTGCAGCGAAACGGTCTTGCCGGTGCCGGTGGCGCCAGTGATGAGCCCGTGGCGGTTGGCAAGGGCTGGAAGCAGTTCGCACTGGGTTTCGCGGTTCTTAGCGATCAGCAGGGGGTTGGCCATGGTGTCCCAAACTAAAATGGTCGATTGCACAATATATCAACTGCATGGCAGTAGAAGGATTTCATCAGTGGCCGGACACAGCAAATGGGCGAACATCCAGCACCGCAAGGGCCGCCAGGACGAAAAGCGTGGCAAGGTGTGGACCCGCGTCATCCGCGAAATCATGGTCGCCGCGCGATTGGGTGGGGGCGACCTCTCCATCAACCCCCGGCTGCGGCTCGCGGTTGAAAAGGCCAAGGCGGTGAACTTGCCGGCCGACACGGTCAAGCGCAACATCGACAAGGCCACGGGCAACCTCGAAGGCGTTCATTACGAAGAAATCCGCTACGAGGGCTACGGCATCGGCGGCGCGGCGATCATCGTGGACACCATGACAGACAACCACGTCCGCACGGTGGCCGAAGTGCGGCACGCATTCAGCAAGTACGGCGGCAACATGGGCACGAACGGCTCCGTGTCGTTCCAGTTCAAGAATGTCGGGCAGCTGATCCTGGCGCCGGGCACCAGCGAAGACAAGGTGATGGAAGTCGCGCTGGAAGCCGGCGCTGAAGACGTCATCACCGGCGACGATGGCGCCATCGAGGTGATCACGCCGCCTGGCGAATTCGAAGCCGTCAAGAACGCGCTGGAAGCAGCAGGCCTCAAGCCCGAAATCGCCGAAGTGACGATGCGCCCCGAAAGCAACATCGAACTGACCGGCGACGACGCCACGCGCATGCAAAAGCTGCTGGATGCGATCGAAGAGCTGGATGACGTACAGGCGGTCTTCCATAACGCGGAAATACAAGAATGAAGAATGTGCTTCGAACCCGCTTCGCGCGATGGATGCGTAACGGCGTTCCCGACTGTCATTGCGGGCTTGACCCGCAATCCATGACTTTTGCAGCCGCAGCCGCTTCGCGGTGGATGCCGGATCAAGTCCGGCATGACAGCCGTGTTGGTCACAGGACGGCAGTCCAATGAAAGTTCTTGTCATCGGCGGCGGCGGCCGCGAGCATGCGCTGGCCTGGAAGCTCGCGCAGTCACCCAAACTTCAAGCCGTTTACGTGGCTCCGGGCAACGGCGGCACCGTGCTGGATTCGCGCCTGGAAAACGTGGACATCACAGACATCGTCCTGCTGCGCAAGTGGGCTGAGGACAACAAGATCCAGCTGACCGTGGTCGGACCAGAAGGCCCGCTCGCGGCCGGTGTGGTCGATGAATTCCGGGCGCACGGGTTGCGGATTTTCGGCCCGACCAAAGAGGCCGCGCAGCTCGAAAGCTCCAAGGCGTTTTCCAAGGCGTTCATGAAGCGCCATGGCATCCCCACGGCCGAATACGAAACCTTCTCCGATCCGGTTGCCGCGCATGCGTATATCGACCAGAAGGGCGCCCCCATCGTCGTGAAGGCCGACGGCCTCGCAGCTGGCAAGGGCGTGGTCGTCGCGATGACGGCTGCCGAAGCGCATGAGGCGGTTGACTTCATGCTGCTGGACAACAGGCTCGGCGTCACCCACAACGAAGGTGGCGCGCGGGTCGTCATCGAGGAATTCCTGCAGGGTGAAGAAGCGAGCTTCATCGTGATGTGCGACGGCAAGAACGTCGCAGCCCTGGCCACGTCGCAAGACCACAAGCGCCTGCTCGACAACGACGAAGGCCCGAACACGGGCGGCATGGGCGCTTATTCCCCTGCACCCATCGTCACCCCGGATGTGCACGCACGCGCGATGCGCGAGATCATCCTGCCGACCATCAAGGGCATGGAAAAGGACGGAATCCCGTTCACCGGCTTCCTGTATGCGGGCCTGATGATCGACGCGCAGGGCCGTCCCAAGACGCTCGAATTCAACTGCCGCATGGGCGACCCCGAGACGCAGCCGATCATGATGCGGCTCAAGACCGACCTCTATGACGTGATGATGGCCGCGACTTCGGGCACGCTCGACCAGGTCGAGCTGCAATGGGACCGGCGCACGGCGCTGGGCGTGGTGATGGCTGCGGCCGGGTATCCGCTTGCGCCGCGCAAGGGAGACCTGATCACCGGCCTGCCCAAGCCGACCGAGGAAGTGGTCGTGTTCCATGCCGGCACTGCCGCGCAGGGCAACGGCACCGTGACTGCGGGTGGGCGAGTGCTGTGCGTCACGGCGCTTGCCGATTCGGTCAAGGCTGCCCAACAGCTGGCTTACGACGCAGCCGACCGCATTTCGTTCGACGGCGCGCAATACCGCCGCGACATCGGCCACCGCGCCATCCGCAATTGAAAGCCGCCCGATGACCGATGTGGAACGGGTGCGCGAGTACCTGCTGGATTTGCAGGACCGGATCATCGCGACCTTCGGCCAGATCGACGGCGGCACGTTCGTGCGCGACGAATGGACGAAGGACAAGGGCGAGCCGCTGCAAGGCGATGGGGTCACCCGCATCCTCGAAGGCGGCGAGGTTCTCGAACGTGCGGGCTGCGGTTTTTCGCATGTGGTCGGTCCGCGCCTGCCCACCTCCGCAACCCAGAACCGGCCGGAACTGGTCGGCGCGTCTTTTGAGGCGCTGGGTTGCTCGCTGGTCTTTCATCCGCGCAACCCGTACGCACCCACCGTGCACATGAATGTGCGGATGCTGGTTGCGTCGCCCAGGGACGCCGAGCCGGTGTTCTGGTTCGGCGGCGGCATGGACCTGACGCCGTACTACGGCTTTGAAGAAGACGCGCAGTTCTTTCACCAGGTGTGCAAGAACGCGGTGGAGCCATTCGGTGCGGACAAGCATCCGCGCTTCAAGCAATGGTGCGACGAGTATTTCTACCTGAAACACCGCGATGAGCAGCGCGGCATCGGCGGGATCTTCTACGACGACTTCTCGGAAGGCGGGTTCGACAACTGCTTCGCTTTGATGAGATCGGTAGGCGATGCGTTCATCCAGGCCTACGAACCGATCCTCAAGCGCCGCAAGGACACGCCCTACGGCGAGCGCGAGCGCGATTTCCAGCTCTACCGCCGGGGGCGCTATGTCGAGTTCAACCTGGTCTGGGACAGGGGCACCCATTTCGGGCTGCAATCGGGCGGCCGCACCGAGTCGATCCTGATGTCGATGCCCCCCGAGGCCCGCTGGGCTTACCAGCGGCAGACGCTTGCGGGCACACCTGAAGACGATCTCTACAAGAGGTTTCTGGTCCGAAGGGACTGGGTTTGATGCCCCCACGCCGTATCGGCATGTTCGGCGGTGCGTTCGATCCGCCGCATGTCGCCCACGTCGCGCTGGCCCGCGCGGCGGTCGAACAGCTGAAACTGGACGAACTGCGCATCTTCCCGACAGGCAAGGCATGGCACAAATCGACCGACCTGACGCCCGCCAATCACCGGCTGGCACTCGCGCAGATCGCTTTCGAACGGTTGCCCCATACGGTTGTCGATGACCGCGAACTGCTTCGGCCCGGTCCCACCTACACTATCGACACGCTGCGCGAACTGGCCGCCGAGCATCCCGAAGCTGAACTGTTCATCGTCATGGGGCAAGACCAGGCTGTGCAGTTCCAGCGCTGGAAGGACTGGGAGGCCATCGCCAAAATGGCTGTGATCTGCGTTGCGGCGCGAGCCCACGCTCAACCGTCCGACTCATCCGACACTGCAGGCCTGCCCCGAAACGTGCGGGTTTGCACGATTGAATTACCCAACATGCCCGAAAGCGCCACCGAAGTGCGCGCCATGGTTGCGCACGGAGAAGGGATCGCACATATGGTCCCGCCGGGCGTTGCACGTTATATTGACACCCATAACCTCTATACCCCCGCCTGATGACCCAAGAAGCCGCCGCCAAGAAAGACACCCAGAAACTCCAGCGAGCCATCGTCGATGCGCTCGAAGACGTCAAGGCGCAGGACATCGCAGTCTTCAACACCGAGCACTTGTCGCCGTTGTTCGAGCGCGTGATCGTGGCGTCGGGCACGTCGAACCGGCAGACCAAGGCGCTGGCTGCCAGCGTTCGGGACAAGGTGCGTGAAGCTGGCTTTCCCAAGCCGCGCATCGAGGGCGAGGAAAACGGCGAATGGATCATCGTGGACTGCGGCGCTGCCGTGGCGCACATCATGCAGCCCGCCATTCGCCAGTACTACCACCTCGAAGAGATTTGGGGCGACAAGCCGGTGCGCCTGAAGTTCGGCGCGCCCAAGCCGATCGCGCAGGCGAGCGAACCGGAGCCCAAGGCGGCTGCGAAGAAGGCAGCTGCCAGGGATTCCAAGAACCCGAAGAACTCGAAGCAAACTGCTGGAAAGCCGGGCAGGGCAGCCAGCAAGAAGCCAGCGGAGCCCACCTATGCACCGGAAAGGCCCGTCACTGGCAAACCAGCGCCCGCAAAGAACACGGCAACTGCGAAAAGTGTGAAGGCTGCCAAGAGTGCGCCATCCAGGGCACCTGCAGCACAGGCCAAGGCGCCTGCCAAAAAAGCGCCAGCCCGATCTTCCGCACCTGCGAAGTCTGCTGCGGCCCGGCCTGCAGCGCGCAAGCCCGCAGCCAAGAGTCCCGCCCGCAAGAAGTAAAGCGCAACTCGTGAGTCTCGCGCGATGAAGCTGCTGGTCGTCGCGGTGGGCCTGAAGGTGCCCGATTGGGCCCAGGTCGCGTGGGACGACTACGCCAAGCGCTTTCCACCGGAGTTGAAGGTGGAACTCAAGGCCGTGAAGACCGAGCCGCGCGGCTCGAAAACGCTGGAAAACATCTACGCCGCGGAGCGGCAACGCATCGCTGCGGCCATTCCGAAGGGCACGCATGTCGTGGCGCTCGACGAAAAGGGCACGTCGCTCACGACCAGCGCGCTGGCCTCCCGACTGACCACGTGGCAGTTGCAAGGCGGTGATGTGGCGCTGGTCATCGGAGGCCCGGATGGGCTGGAGCCGGCGTTCAAGCAGTCAGCGCACGAGCGCATACGCCTGTCGGATCTGACACTGCCGCACGCGATGGTGCGGGTGTTGCTGGTGGAGCAGCTTTATCGGGCGTGGTCCATCAATGCGAATCATCCCTATCACCGTGAATGAGGACCGTAGCCGCTGCGCGGTGGATGCCGGATCGAGTCCGGCATGACAGCCGACTATCACCGCGGGCTTGAACCGCGATCCATGACTTCGGATCGAGTCCGGCATGACAGCCGGTTGTCATTGCGGGCTTGACCCGCAATCCATGACTTCGAGGGCCTTCGCCGGGCCCGCAGGACAAACCATGAATTTCATCTACCTCGCCTCCCAAAGCCCCCGCCGTCGCCAGCTGCTCGAACAGCTCGGGGTCCGCTACGAACTGCTGCTGCCCGACGAAGGCGAGGACACCGAGTCGATCGAAGCAGTCATGCCCGGCGAAGCGCCCGCCCGCTACGTGCAGCGCGTCACCGGCCTCAAGCTCGACGCGGCCCTGCATCGCCTGGTGCGCAGGGGCCTGAAACCCGCGCCGGTGCTGTGCTCGGACACCACGGTCGCGATGGGGCGCACCATCTACGGCAAACCTGAAAATGCAGCCGACGCGGCTCGCATGCTGCGCGAGCTGTCCGGCGCGACGCATCGGGTGCTGACGGCTGTTGCCGTGCACTCGGGCCGCAAGCGGGAAACGGCGCTCAGCGATTCACGCGTGACCTTCAGCAAGCTCACACCCGCGCAGATCAAGTCGTATGTCGCCAGCGGCGAGCCTATGGGTAAAGCCGGCGCCTATGCCATTCAGGGCAGGGCGGCGGCATGGATTCCCCACATCAGCGGCAGCTACTCGGCAATCATGGGGTTGCCGATGCACGAGACTGCCGCGTTGCTGGCAAAGCTGGGCTTGCGACCTTAGTCAGGACCTCCGGTGGAACTGGCTCGTTGCGCCGGTTACTCACTGCCTATCTACCGATGGGGAATTGTCGTGAGCTTTCTGAGTCGCATTCCGGATGTTTTCAGGCGCGAGGCCGCGCCCAAATACCAATCGCTGGACCAACCCAAGGCCCGTCAACTCGCGTCGCCAGAGGTCGTGCAGGAAGAGCTTCAGGGTTTCCTGGAGATCGATCAACAGGTCGACGAGTTGCGCCAGGCCATCACCCGCGGCGTCGCGAAGATGCTCACAGCCCTTGCGGATGACGATCGCAACGCGAGGATCGAGGCGCAGCACGACCTGTATCTGGCAACCCAGGGCCTGTTCGACCTGGGCGTGTCGGTCGAGGAAGAGTACGTCGCGCTGGTCGAGGAAGTGCTGGGTGACCTGCCGGGCGAGGAAGTGGGTGCCATCGACGAAAAGCTCGCCGAACTGGATTGGGAGGGCGATGAGATGCCCGAACACTTCCAGATTCTGGATCGCGCCCTGAAGGCGCAGCTCTACGCGCGCGCGATGCCTGACCAGCACGGTCGCGGCCGCGAGGTCGCCCAATGGAAACGCGATCACCGCGATATCGGCCTCCAGCTGAAGTGGCTCGCCAGGCCCATGACGGGAAACGGCGTGCTTCACCGCGCTGCGGCCACCTTGCCCTCGCTGATGCGAGCAGAGGTTTCGTTGCTGCGGCCCGACGACTCTCATCGGGCGCAGCGCGAGCACGGGTTCGAGCGGCATGTCGGGCTCCTGCTCGCGGACTGGAGCCGCCAGGCGCTGGTCTGCCTGGACTACAACCTCAAAAGCCTGGCAGCACCTGCCGATCCTGACGTGCAGATGCGAGTCGGTGTGATCGCGCAGCAACTGTCCGCGGTTCTGGAGAGGCGCCGTATCGATGAACCCGAGCCGGAGCGCCTGATGCTCAGGCTGGCCAACGGCACCATCGATCCTCACCTGCTGGCTGGGTGGATGCATGACAAGCGCGTCGACGCCGAAGAGGTCGAAGCTGCCATGAGGGGCTGGTCGAGCGACACGCTCAGGCAGATCGTCGCATGGCAGGATGCAAACCCGATGGTGTTCGGGCCTGTCTCGGACATCGCCGCAAGGATTGTTCGCGAGCGGCTGGCGCAAGGCCTGGGGCCCGAGGCCGAATCCGCACCCGCACCCGGGCAGGGCGAGCCGACCCGATTCTGGCGATTCTTCGACGAAGGCGATCAGGCTGCGCCGCCGGCCACGACGGCCGAAACAGTTCGCAAGGCAGTCGGCCGCTACACCACCTGGGGTTCGCGCTTCAGCGTAGGTTCGGTGCTCAATCAGGCGCTTCGCTACGTCACGCTCAGCGAGCCTGCCCGCAGGTTCGGCAGCTGGGTCCAGGGTGGGCACGATTCCGGTTTGCAGTACACCGCCGGTGCGGTCATCAAGGGATTGGCGAGTATCACGGGCGCGGCATCGGCGATCGTCGCAAGTGCGGTGACGGTTGCGGAAACGCTGGTGGTGAACGTGGTGGGTGCCACGCTTCGCATGGTTGGCGGTGGCGCTTTGGGAGTGGCCGGCGCCAGCGCCAAGCTGGCGGGCCTGGTGAGTCCGTCCGCCAGCCGTGCCGGCGACAGGATCGTGAGTACCGCCAAGGGCCTGGTCAAGGGCATATCACTGGTGAACAACACGGCGCAGCAGCAGCCCATCCCGCCCCGGATGCTGTCTCGTGCGCGCGATCTCGCCCGCCTCGCGCGAATCACGGGTAGCACGACCGCCGACGTGACGGCAGAAAAGCTACCTGACGGGTTCTTGCGGGCGCATCGGGGCGTCATTCCCCGCGACATCCTGTCGATCGAAGGCGGCGGCACTGGCAGGGCCGCCCGACTGCGGTTTGACGAGGCAGCCGGCACTTTGAGTGGTGACCGCTGGTCCGCCCTGAAGGTGGGCGTCTATGTGGAGGAGGATGCGGACGGCAACGGGATCGCGTACCACCTGTCGTTTGTCGGCACCCAGGCAGGGCGGCCCGCGACAGCCAAGAGTGACGCAGCCCAGAGCTTTTTCGGCTTCGAGGACCGCGCCTTCCAGGAGGCCGATGCGATCGTCAAGGCTTTCGTGGCGCGTTACGGTGCAGACAGGATCAAGCTGCAGGGTCACGCGCTCGGTGGCGGCCTTGCACAGTGGGCTGGCATTCGCAACAGCGGTGGCGACCATCCCGTCAAAGTCACCTGCTTCAATGGCGCGGGCCTGCACATCAACATGCGCAACCGGTTGGGCCATGCACTCATCGCGAGATCGGATGTGGAGCACTTCAATACGGCCAGGGACTTCCTCAGCCAGAAAGCAGAAGGCGCCCGGTCGCCGTTTCTCGGCGCGCAGGTGGGCCGGCGTTACGTGATTCCCGAGAGCAAGGGGCATTCGCTCAGGCACCACGTCGAAGCGCTGGACCGCCTGGCTGCATAGTCCATAGCGGCTGGTATCCTGCTGCTCAATGCAGCAAGACATCCTGATCAATTGGTCTCCCCAGGAGACCCGCGTGGCCGTCGTGGAACACGGCGCAGTGCAGGAACTCCACGTCGAGCGCACCCTCGAACGGGGTCTCGTTGGCAATGTGTACCTCGGCAAGGTGGCTCGCGTGTTGCCCGGCATGCAGTCGGCCTTCATCGACATCGGCCTGGAGCGCGCAGCTTTCCTGCATGTCGCGGACGTGTGGCATCGCCAGCCCGAGGGCGAGCCGCCGGCATTCGTGCGAAACAGCCAGCCGCAAGTCCCCATCGAAAAGCAGGTGTTCGAAGGCCAGGCGATCATGGTCCAGGTGATGAAGGACCCGATCGGCACCAAGGGCGCCAGGCTCTCCACCCAGATCAGCATCGCGGGCCGCCTGCTGGTTTTCCTGCCGCAGGACGACCACCTGGGGGTTTCGCAGAAGATTCCGTCGGTGCAGCGCGATGCCTTGCGCGCGCGCCTTCAGGCGTTGGTGGGCGCCGATGGCGGCGGCTTCATCCTGCGCACCAACGGTGAAGATGCGACGGATGCCGAACTGGCAGAAGACATCGCCTACCTGCGCAAGACCTGGAAGCGCATTCGCGATGCGTCGGTTCGCCTGCCTCCCACGTCGCTCCTGCACCAGGACCTCAGCCTGCTGCAGCGCGTGCTGCGCGACCTCGTGAGCGAAAACACCCAGACGATACGCATCGACTCCAACGAGCAGTTTGCGCACCTGCAGGCGTTCGGGATGGAGTTCATGCCGGCAGCGGCGGCGCGCTTGCAGCTGTACAAGGGCGAGCGGCCGATCTTCGACCTGTACTCCATCGACGATGAGATAGCGAAGGCGCTGGGGCGGCGGGTGGACCTGAAGTCGGGCGGGTATCTCATCGTGGACCAGACCGAAGCGCTAACGACCGTTGACGTGAATACGGGCGGGTTTGTCGGCGCGCGCAATTTCGACGACACGATTTTCAAGACGAACCTGGAAGCGGCGCAGGCCATTGCCCGGCAACTGCGACTGCGCAACCTGGGCGGCATCATCATTGTCGATTTCATCGACATGGGGCGCGAGGACCACCGCGACCAGGTCCTGGCCGAGTTCCGCAAGCAGCTCGCCCGGGACCGCGTCAAGACGATGTCGGGCGGGTTCTCGCAACTGGGCCTGGTCGAGATGACGCGCAAGCGTACGCGCGAGTCGCTCGCACACATGCTGTGCGAGCCCTGCGAGGCCTGCCAGGGCAAGGGCACGGTCAAGACGGCGCGCAGCGTGGCCTACGACATCCTGCGCGAGATTCTTCGCGAGGCGCGGCAGTTCGATCCGCGCGAATACCGCATCGTCGCGTCACCGCGCGTGATCGAGCTGTTCCTGGATGAAGAGAGCCAGCACCTGGCAGGGCTCTCGGATTTCATCGGCAAGCCGATTTCGCTGCAGAGTGAAGGCGCGATGGGTCAGGAACAGTACGACATCGTGCTCATGTGACGCGCTGCATGGATGCCGGATCGAGTCCGGCATGACAGCCGGGAAATATCTGTCATCGAGGGCTTGACCGGCAATCCACCAGTCCGGCATGACAGCGGGGAAATGTCTGTCATTGCGGGCTTGACCCGCAATCCACCGCGCAGCGGCTACGGCCGTCGAAGTCATGGGTTGCGGGTCAAGCCCGCAACGACAGCATCTTGTGCGCCTCGTCGATCACGCGCTGCGCACTGATGTCCGCCAGACAATCACTTCGGCTCTGCCGATGATCCTCGCAACCCGCCTTGCCGCATGGAACGCACGACGGGCTGCCTTGCATCAATGTCACGTTGCCCGCGTGCTGCTCCACCGCCACCCTCTGAAACAGTGACGCGGCCTGTGCCTTCGCAGGCCATGGCGCCCATCGCATCGGGTTGGTCGGCCCGAAGATGGCGATCACCGGGATGCCGGTCGCGGCTGCCAGGTGCGAGACCGATGTGTCGGGGCCGATGTACAGCGCAGCACGGCCAAACAGTGTGACGAGCTGGTTGAAGTCGAGCTGGCCGGAGGTGTCGAGCACCTGCGGTGAGTTTGCAATTTCACGCAGCGGCGCGATGCATTCCTGGTCGCGATCGCCGCCGCTTCCGGTCAGCACCACCTGCCGTCCCTCGTCGATCAGGGCACGAACCAGCTCCTCGAACTTCGCAATCGGCCACTGCTTGTAGGGCCACATCGAAGGCGCATGGATCACAACCGCGCCCGGTTGCAGTGCCGAGTCGATGTCGGGTGGCAAAGGCGAACCGGGCGGTGGCACCACACGCGGTATCGCCGTCGTGCCCGCTCCAAGCCACGGCTCGATGAGCGACAACTTCTCGACTGCGACATGCATCGTGCCCATGTCGCCTGCGGCCTCGACGACGTGGTCCAGGATCTCCCGCTTGAGCCAGTTGCTGCTGCCGTGCGCCGCAATGATGCCGCTTCGGTAGGGCGCTGCGATCCATCCGAGCAGATGCGCGCGGTCACCGGGGTCCGTCACCAGCGCGAGGTCGTAGCGCCTCCAGATTTGCCGGATGAGCGCGCGAGCGCCTTGAAAGCCGGCGCGCGGGCGGATCTCGATGAAACCATGGATCGCAGGATTGGCGCGCAGCATGCCGAGCGTTCCGGCGAAGCCCAGCACGTCGATCCGCGCATCGGGCCAGCGCTTGCGCACGGCTTCGATCAGCGGCGTGGTGAGAAGCACATCGCCGATCTGCCGCGTTGCAATCACCAGCACGCTCTTGAGTTGGGCTGTTCGCTTGTCCTGCGCGCACGCATAACGGTTTTCCGCGATGACCCATGCCAGCAGCGCCATGTAGATGTGACCCTCGACGAAGTCGAGCAGCAGCGAATTGAATGCCGACCCGATGATGAACGCCAGCACGAGCCCGATCATCATGGCGCCGATGCCAGGGCGCGCGTGCGCAGCCGAACGCAGCGCCAGGGCAAGCCATGCGACAAAAAGGGCCAGTGCAACAACGCCGCCGCTGATCAGCTGCATCAGGAATTCGTTGTGCGGGTTGGTGCTGCGCATCCAGCTGATGTTGACGTGATCGACGGGCTTGCCGTAACGGGCGAGCGCCGCCTTCTCGTGCTCGTCTGCGTAGTTTTCATAACCCGCACCGGTCAAGGCGTGCTTGCGCGCAAGGTCACCGGCCACGCGCATCAGCTCGATGCGAATGCCCGTCGAGGTGATTCCCTCGGCACCGGCAGTACTGGCGCCAGCAATGCTCTCCTTGAGCCGGTGGCCGACAGCACCCGAACTCAGGGCCAGGCCCAGGGCCACGACAAAGGCCGCGAGTGTCACGGCGCCTCGCCAGCGAGGAGGGCTGTGCAGCCACGCAGCCACCGAGACAAGGGCGAGCAGCACGAGGTGCCCGGTGCGACCGTCGATCGCATAGAGCACCGTGAGCGCGAGGATCGCGGCAAGCCCGCGCGCCGGCCAGGGTTCAGGCCGGCCGCGGGCGCGCATGACCAGGATGAATGCGCAGATGGCGAGCGCGAAGCCTGCCGATATGCGACGCGTGCCCAGGGACGGACCGAGCGCCGGTACATAAATGCCGATCCAGTGCAGCGCCGCAAAGAAGGCGCAGCCCGCCATCAGTCCATGCACCAGGATCTGCCGATGGCGCGCATCCTGCAGCATGGCGACCAGCAGCGGCGCGAATAGCAGTTCGTGGTAGCGGTTGATGGCACCGAAGGTTGCGCCGTCGATGGCGCTCATCACCAGCGTGTGCAGGGCGATAAAGGCAAACAGGATCAGCCCGGTGGCCATCACCGGCTCTTTCCAGGGCGCGGCCTCTACCAGGAGCCGGGGCCGCATCGCAGCCAGCGCCAGCAGCACGCCCATGCTGATGGCCACGCCCGCAGACGAAAACGGCAGGAAGAATCCGAGCGACGCCAGTGCGATGGAAACCCAGCTGTGCCAGGTCCGGATGCCTCCGATTGCCGCCACCTCACTCATTGAGCGCCGAACTGCAGCGCATGCAGCTTTGCGTAGAGGCCACCTTGCGCCAGCAGTTTCGCGTGGGGGCCGCTCTCGACGATGCGGCCCTGGTCGAGCACCACCACCGTATCAGCGTGTTCGATCGTGGAGAGACGGTGCGCAACGATGAGCGTGGTGCGCCCGGCCATCAGCCGCTGCAGTGCTTCCTGCACCAGTCGCTCGGACGCGGTGTCCAGCGCCGAGGTCGCCTCGTCGAGGATGAGAACCGGCGCGTCCTTGTAGAGCGCCCGCGCGATGGCCAGGCGCTGGCGCTGTCCGCCCGAGAGCGTGACGGCGTTGTGCCCCAGCACCGTTTCCAGGCCCTGCGGCAAGGCAGTCGCCACATCCGCGAGGTTCGCGGCCTCTATGCAGCGGCGCAGCTTGTTGTCATCGCGCGCGTTGCCCAGGGCGACATTGGCTGCGAGCGTGTCGTTGAACATCACCACGTCCTGGCTCACGAGCGCGAACTGCCTGCGCAAGGCGTCCAGGCTCCAGTGCGTGACATCGTGGCCGTCGAGCAGCACGCGGCCCTCGGTGGGAGCGACGAAGCGCGGCAGCAGGTTGGCCAGCGTCGTCTTGCCGGAGCCAGACGGCCCGACCAGGGCGATGACCTGCCCGGGTTCGATGGACAGCGACACGCCGTCGAGGGCGGCCGGCCCGTCTTCAAGATAGCGGACGGCGACGGCCTCCAGGTCGATGCGGCCTTGCGCACGATCGGGCGCATACGTTCCACCCGATTCGGCCGGGGTCTTCTCGATCAGGTCCATCGCCCGCTGCACCGCGGCCAGGCCCCGCGCAATCGGATTGGCGACCTCCGACAGGCGCTTGATCGGCGCGATCAGCATCAGCATCGCGGTGATGAACGAGGCGAACGTGCCCACGGTAATCCCGTCGCGGCTTTGCCAGAGCGCGATGCAGATCACGATGGACAGCGCCATTGCCGCCAGCATGTGCGTGAGCGGCGTGACCGAAGCAGACGCGACCGCAGTCTTCATCGCCAGGCGTCGCAGTGCAGACCCCAGCGCGAGGAAGCGACTGGCCTGCGCCGGCTGCGCGCCGTGCAGGCGCACCACGCGCGCGGCGAGCACGTTTTCTTCCACGACGTACGCGAGCTCGTTGGTGGCTTCCTGGGTGGCACGCGCGATGCGATAAAGGCGACGGGACACGGTGCGGATCAACCATGCCACGCCGGGCACGATGAGAAACACGATCAGCGTGAGTTGCCAGTTCAGGTACAGCAGGTACACCAGAAGGGCCACCAGCGCCACGCTGTCCTTGAGCAGGCCGATGACCGCATTGACCAGCAGCGTTGCTCCGTTCTGCACTTCAAAGACGACGGTGTTGGAAAGGGCGGTCGCGTTCTGTTCGCGAAAGAGCGACAGGCGCGCATCGAGCAGTCGCGCGAACATGTCGCGCCGCAGCAGCAAGAGGCCGTCCTGCGTGATCTTGGCCAGTGCGATGTCGGCGAGGAATCCGGCGGTGCCGCGCACCGCGAAGATCAGCAGCAGGGCGGCGGGCACCGTCCACAGGTCGATGCCCTTGGCCGAGAAGCCGCGATCGAGCAGCGGCTTGAGCAGGGCAGGCACCAGGGGCTCGGTGGCAGATGCGACGATGGTGGCCAGGATGGCCAGCAGCCATGCGCCGCGCGCGCGTCCGAAATAGGGCGCGAGCCAGCGAACCGTCGCCCGGACGGTGACCATGTCGGGCCGGATCATTTCTGCGGGATGGGGAACAGGCTAACCCTCATAATCAGTCAAGCAACCTCAAATTATCTTCGACTCGCGTGTCATCTCCTGCCGCCGGCCTCTCTGTCATCGTCATCACCCGTGATGAGTCCGAACGGCTGCGCGGCTGCCTGGAATCGGTTGCTTTCGCAGACGAAGTCGTGGTGGTCGATAGTGGCAGCAAAGACGACACGGTGCACATTGCAAGGAGTATGGGTGCTCGCGTCACCGAAACGGACGACTGGCCCGGTTTCGGCCCCCAGAAAAATCGCGCCCTCGATCTGGCCGCCGGCCCGTGGATTCTTTCCATCGATGCTGACGAGCGCGTGACACCGCAATTGCGCGCCGCCATCATCGCCGCCATTAGTCGCACTGATTTCGATGTCTGGTCCTTCGATCGCCGTTCGAGCTATTGCGGCCAGTTCATGGCGCACTCGGGCTGGAGCCCGGATTACCTGGTGCGGCTTTTCCGCAAGGGCAGTGCGCGCTTTTCAGACGACCTCGTCCACGAGTCCCTGCGGGTCCTGACGCCCGGCAGCAAGATGGGCCGCATAGACGCCAGCCAAGGGCAGTTGCTGCACGAGAGCTTTGCCGATTTCGAATCCGTGCTGGACAAGGTCAATCGTTACTCCACCGCAGGCGCGAGGGCCCTGCACGGCAAGGGCGTCAAGGGCTCGCTGGGCAAGGCCATCGGCCATGGCCTGTGGGCGTTCTTGCGCACCTATATCTTCAAGCGCGGCTTTCTCGATGGACGCCTGGGCCTGGCCCTGGCGATCTCCAACGCAGAAGGCACCTATTACCGATATCTCAAACTATGGTTGATGCAGCGCCGTGGCACGCCCGGATGAAGATCGCGTTTGTCGTCCTGACCTACAACCGGCCCGACGCCTTGCTCGCCGTCCTGCGCTCGCTGGCGCCGCAGTGCCCGCCCGATGCAGTGGTGATCATTGCCGATGACGGTTCGCGCGCTGAAGCGGTCGCTGCGATGCGGCAGGGCCTGCCGAAGTTTGGGTGCCCGGTGCGCCACGTGTGGCACCCCGACATTGGTTTCACCGCGTCCCGAGCGCGCAATCTCGGCGCCTTCGATTCGCACGCCGACTACGTCGTGTTCCTCGATGGCGATTGCGTGCCGAGCCCGCACTTCGTGAGCGCGCACATGGCACTTGCGCAGGTGGGGTACTTCGTCAATGGCAACCGGGTCATGCTCAGTCCGGATATGACGCGTCGCGTGTCCGCAAGCGACACGCCGGAGCACATCGGCGCGCTCGAATGGCTGCAACTGCGAATGGCTGGCGACGTTAACAAACTGACGCATCTCGTTTACTGGCCGGGTGCGCCGGGTCGTGTAGAAAGCAGCTTCCGCTGGAAAAGCATTCGCAGCTGCAATTTTGGTGTCTGGTATCGTGACTTCGAGCTGGTCAACGGCTTCGATGAAACCTTCAGTGGCTGGGGTCACGAAGACGCGGACCTGGTGCTGCGGCTGCATCATCTGGGCCTCAAGCGAAAGAACGGTTTCCTGGCCACCGAGGTCCTGCACCTCTGGCACGACGAGTCGAGTCGCGACAGCGAGCGACTCAACCGTGAACGGGTGCTGCAGCGGATGAAGGGAAACCTGGTGCGTGCGGAGCGTGGTCTGGCTGAGCTTGCGAGCGATCCCGCGCCCACCGTCACCACATTGAATTGAACCGAACCGACGATGGAGAGACTAACAAGCATGAACGAAACTCTGCAATGGCGCCGGCGCCAGATCGTGGGCTTGCTGGGTGCCACGGCTGCGCTGCCGGCGCTGGCCCAATTCCGGGTTGAAGTCACAGGCGTGGGATTGACCCAACTGCCTATTGCGATCGCACCGTTTCGCGGTGAAGCGGGCTCCCCGCAAAAAATCGCAGCGATCATCCAGGCCGACCTTGAGCGCAGCGGCCAGTTCCGCGCCATCGATGCAGCCGGCGCCAATCTCGACGATGCAACCCCGCCCGATGTGGCGCCATGGCGGCAGCGAGGCGCCGACTCGCTCGCTGTCGGCAGCGTGACGCGTCTGGCCGACGGCCGCTTCGATGTGCGCTTTCGCCTGTGGGACGTGGTTCGTGCGCAAGGTCTCGGCGCGCAAAGCTATGCAGTGACAGCAGCCGACCTGCGCCTTGCAGCACACCGGATCGCCGATTTCATCTACGAGAAACTCACGGGCGAGAAAGGCATTTTTTCAACGCGCATCGCCTATGTCACCAAGGCTGCGAACCGCTACAACCTGTGGGTGGCCGATTCGGATGGCGAGAACGCGCAGTCGGCCCTCGCCAGTGCCGAGCCCATCATTTCGCCGGCGTGGTCGTCCAACGGCGCACAGCTGGCGTACGTGTCGTTCGAATCGCGAAAGCCGGTTGTGTATGTGCACGACGTTGCCACCGGCAGGCGCAGGCTCATCGCCAATTTCCGTGGCTCCAACAGCGCTCCCGCATGGTCGCCCGATGGCCGCACGCTGGCTGTCACGCTCAGCCGTGACGGCGGCTCGCAGCTCTACACCATCGATGCGAACGGCGGCGAACCCCGGCGGCTCACGCAATCTGCTGGAATCGATACCGAGCCGACCTTTTCGCCGGACGGGCGCAACATTTACTTCGTGAGCGACCGCGGCGGCGCGCCGCAGATCTACCGGATGGGCACCACTGGCGGCAATCCTGAAAGGGTCACGTTTACCGGGAGTTACAACATCTCTCCCGCACTGAGCCCAGACGGCAAGTGGCTGGCCTACATTTCCCGGATCAATGGGCAATTCAAGTTGCAACTCATGGACTTGGTTGGAGGTAACGTGACTTCCATCACCGACACGTCGGCTGACGAATGCCCGAGCTTTGCGCCCAACGGTCGGCTCATCATGTATGCAACGCGCCAGGGTGGCACCGAGGCGCTGATGACCACGACGCTCGACGGAAAGATCAAGGCACGGCTTCGGGGCCAGGGCGGCGATATTCGCGAGCCCGATTGGGGTCCCTTTCAAAAATGATCCGGAAACTGATTCCAGAATTCACACCATCAGGAGGTATTTGAATGATCAATCGCATGTTGCTGGCCCTGGGCCTTGCCGTCGCCATCGCAGGCTGTTCCAGCGTGCCACTCGAAGAGGCGCCCGTCGTTGACAAGGCGCCTGTCGTCGTCAGCGCGGGAGGCGGAGCAGGTACAGGGGGCGCGGGCCAGTCCAGCGTGCGTCCGGTGCAGGCTGACGAGGTCGGTCCCAATCGTGGCGGCCCCGTTAATGTGTCGCGCCTCGTGTACTTCGACTACGACAGCTATTCGATCAAGCCCGAGTTCCAGAACCTGATCTCGGCCCACGCCAACTTCATGAAGCAGAACCCGGGTCGCCGCATGAACATCGAGGGTCACACCGACGAGCGCGGCGGGCGCGAGTACAACCTCGCGTTGGGCCAGCGTCGCTCCGAGGCGGTGCGCCGTGCATTGGGCCTGCTCGGCGTGCCCGATGCGCAACTGGAGGCAGTGAGCTTCGGCAAGGAAAAGCCAGCGGTGCCGGGCTCGGATGAGTCGGCCTATTCGCAGAACCGCCGCGCTGAAATCGTTTACCGCTGATGAACGCGCCAACCCTTCATCCGACTGCTGCGGTGCCGCATCGCAGGAACGGCTGGCGCGCCATGGCCCCTGCTGTCATGGCGGCCGTGCTCCTGGGCACGACGTCCTTCGCCTCGGCTGCACTCTTCGAGGATGACGAGGCCCGCCGCGCCATCCTCGATTTGCGCCAGCGTGTCGATGCGAGTCGTGCTGCCAATGACCGGAGCGTGGAAGACCTGCGCAACGACACGCAGCAGATGCGTCGCAGCATGCTCGACCTGCAGTCGCAGATCGAAGCGCTGCGCGCCGAAATTGCCCGCATGAACGGCGCCAACGAGCAGCTGCTGCGGCAGATCTCCGACGTGCAGCGCGGCCAGAAAGACATTGTCCAGGGTGTCGAAGAGCGCCTGCGCAAGGTGGAGCCGGCCAAGGTGTCTGTCGATGGCCGCGAGTTCATTGCGGACCCTGCCGAGTCGCGCGAATTCGAAGCGGCGCTGGCTGTGTTCCGCAAGGGCGAATTCCCCGCGGCGCAGACCGCGTTCGCAGAGTTCATCCGCCGTTTTCCGCAAAGCGGGTTCCGCCCGACGGCGCTGTTCTGGCTGGGCAACGCGCAGTACGCCAACCGCGACTATCGCGGTGCCATCGGCAATTTCCGCGCGCTGCTTGCGGCTGCGCCGGACCATCCGCGTGCAGCGGAGGCGGTGTTGTCGATTGCCAATTGCCAGATCGAGTTGAAGGACAACGCAGCAGCCAAGCGCACGCTCGGTGAGGTCGTTGCCTCGTATCCGCAATCGGAAGCTGCGCAAGCGGCCAGGGAACGGCTCGCTCGCCTGCGCTGAACCGGGGCTGACCAGCGCTGACTGGCGCCGGCCGGTTCAGTATTTCGGTTCGTGCTTGCGGATCGCCTCCTTGACCCGGGAGGTCAGGGCGAATCCGGGGCCGTACTTGTCTGCCAATTCGGCGGCCCGCTTCTCGAATGCCTCGATCCCGGTGCCGTAGATGAATTGCATCGCGCCGCCCGTCCACCCCGGGAACCCGATCCCAAAGATGGAGCCGATGTTCGCGTCATGCACGGTGGTCAGCACGTTCTCGGCGAGGCAGCGCGCGGTCTCGACCGACTGGCGATAGAGTAGGCGGTCTTGCAGGTCGCGCATGTCCCACTTCACATCTGCGCGCTCGAAAAGTGACTTGAGTTCAGGCCAGAGAAATTTCTTCGCGCCTTTTTCTTCCGGGTATTCGTAGAACCCGCCGCCAGCGGCCCGGCCGTTGCGGTCCCACTCCTTGACCATGCGTTCCACGATCAGCTCGCCTGGGGTCGCGATATAGGTGCCACCCTCCGCGCGCATGTCGGCCCGGGTCTGGTCGAGCACATGGACCGACAGCGACAGGGCGGTTTCATCGAGCACCGCCAATGGACCCACAGGCATGCCTGCCTGGATGCCGGCCTGCTCCACCACGGATGCAGGAATGCCTTCACCGACCATCGCCGCGCCTTCCATCACGAACGTGCCGAACACGCGCGAGGTGAAGAAGCCGCGCGAATCGTTCACGACGATAGGGATCTTGCCGATGGCCTGCACGTAGTCGAATGCGCGCGCGACTGTCTCGTCGTCGGTCTCCTTGCCGCGGATGATTTCCACCAGCTTCATCTTGTCCACGGGGCTGAAGAAATGGATGCCGACGAATTTCGCCGGGTTGGCACTGGCCCTGGCAAGCCCCGTGATCGGCAAGGTGGATGTGTTGCTGGCGAAGAACCCGCCAGGGGCCAGCATCGGCTCGGCCTCTTGCGTGACCCTGGCTTTCAGCTCGCGGTTTTCGTAGACGGCTTCGATGATGAGGTCGCAGCCCTGCAGCGCTTCAACGGATGCCGTCGGCGTGATGAGCGAGAGCAGCGCCTGCTGGTCGTGCGGGCTCATGCGGCCCTTCTCGACGCGCGGCTGCGTGATCTTTACGCTGTAGTTCCTGCCTGCATCGGCCTTGTCTTGCGACACATCGCGCAGCACGGTCTCGATGCCGCGGCCGGCCTGCACATAGGCAATGCCGCCGCCCATCATTCCCGCGCCGAGAATCCCGACCTTCTTCGGTTTCCAGGGGGCCGTCCTGACCCCGCCTGCCACGGCGCCGGGACGCGATTGCCCCGACTTGATCGCGTTCATGTTGAAGAAGAACGTGTTGATCATGTTCTTCGCGACGGGGCTGACGATCAGCTTGGCGAGGTAGCGCGATTCGATGCGCAGCGCGGTGTCGAAATCGACCTGTGCGCCTTCGACCATGGCTGCAAGCGCGTATTCGGGTGCGGGATAACGGCCACGCGTTTTTTGCCTGAGCACGGCGGGCGCGACGCTCAACATGCCAGCGATCTTGGGATTGCTCGGCGTGCCGCCGGGCATCTTGTAGTTCTTGTCGTCCCAGGGTTGCTGGATCTGCGTGCCCGTGTGCTTTTCAATGAAGGCGAGGGCGGCTGGGCGCAGCGATGCCGCATCGGGCACGAGTTCATGGACGAGGCCGAGCTCCAGCGCTTCGCGCGGCGAAAACAGCTTGCTTTCCAGGATGTACGGCTGCGCACCCATCAGGCCCAGCAGGCGCGTCATCTTGGTGATGCCGGACGCGCCGGGGATGAGGCCTAGCGTGATCTCGGGCAGGCCGAATTGAATCTTCGGGTTGTCCACTGCGACGCGGTAGTGCCCGATGAGTGCCACTTCCCAGCCGCCGCCGAGCGCCGCGCCATTGAGGCAGCTGACAACCGGAATGCCCAGCGTCTCCAGCGTGCGGAAGTTCTTCTTGGTCTGCTCGATCCCGCGAAAAACCTGCGGCGCGTCTTCGGGCGTCAGGCGCATCGTGCCCTTCAGGTCGGCGCCGGCGAAGAATGTCGTCTTGTTGGACGCCAGCACGATGCCCTTGATCGCGTCCTTGTCCTTGACCACCTGCGCCGTGACGGCCGTGAGGTCTTCCTGCCACTGGCCGCACATCGTGTTGACGGGCGAGTCCGGCTCGTCGAACGTGATGGTGGCGATGCCCGAGGAGAGTTCGTACTGGATGGTTTTCATATTGGCTGTCATTGCGGGCGTGACCCGCAATTCATGTTGAAAGCGTTAGTGGCGTTGAGATGGATCCCGGCTCAGTGCCGGGATGACAGCCCACATCAAATGCGTTCGACGATCGTGGCGATGCCCATGCCGCCGCCGACGCAAAGCGTCGCAAGCCCATAGCGCAGATTGCGTCTATGCAACTCGTCGATCAGCGTGTTGAGGATCATCGCGCCCGTCGCACCGAGCGGATGCCCCATCGCGATCGCGCCGCCGTTCACATTCACCTTCTCATGCGGTACACCCATCTCTTTCATGAACCGCATGGGCACTGCCGCAAATGCTTCGTTGACTTCAAAGAGATCGATCTGGTCGATGGTCAGGCCTGCTTTCGCGAGCGCCTTGCGCGCTGCGGGCATAGGCCCAGTGAGCATGATCGTGGGGTCCGCGCCAGAGAGCGCGGCGGCCAGGATGCGCGCGCGCGGCTTCAATCCATGCGTCTTGCCAGCGGCTTCACTGCCGATCAGCACGGCCGCCGCACCATCGACGATGCCCGACGAGTTGCCTGCGTGGTGCACATGGTTGATGCGCTCGACCTGCGGATAGCGGCTGATCGCGACGTCGTCAAAACCCATGTCCCCCAGCTGCTGGAAGGCCGGCTTGAGCGAGGCGAGTCCAGCCATCGTCGTGTGCGGCTTGATGAATTCGTCCTGCGCGAGGATGGTCTGGTCCAGGAAGTCTTTCACCGCAACGACCGAGCCCGCGAAGTAGCCGCCTTCCCGCGCACGCGCTGCGCGCTTCTGGCTTTCCATGGCGAACGCATCGACGTCGTCGCGCGAAAAGCCTTCGAGCGTGGCGATGAGGTCGGCGCCGATGCCTTGCGGCACGAATGATGTCGCGCTGTTGGTTTCGGGGTCTTGTGCCCATGCGCCGCCGTCAGAGCCGATAGGCACGCGGCTCATGCTCTCGACACCGCCTGCGACCACCAGGTCTTCCCAACCCGAGCGCACCTTTTGCGCCGCCATGTTGACGGCCTCCAGGCCCGATGCGCAGAAGCGATTGAGCTGCACACCCGAGCACCGGTAGTCCCAACCGGCCTTGAGCGCGGCAACCTTCGCGATGACAGAGCCTTGCTCGCCGATAGGGGACACCACGCCCATCACGACGTCGTCCACCTGGCCTGTATCGAAATCGTTTCGGCGCTGTAGCTCCGTGAGGACGCCGGCCAGCAGGTTGACGGGTTTGACTTCGTGCAGGCTTCCGTCCTTCTTTCCCTTGCCTCGCGGGGTGCGGACGGCGTCATAGACAAAGGCTTCGGAAAAGGCTTCTCGCATGTCGGCTCCTCGTACGGCGCGTGCCGTGGCAATCGGAAGCAGCCAGTATATTCACGGCGCCAGCAGGGCCCCGTGCGAGCAAGGGTCCTAGAGAACCGGCAAGCCGCCACAACTGAGGGGGGTGCGCAACTCGTAGAGATCGAACGTGTAATCAACGCCCTCCTGGCCCTTGCGGGTGGTGCGCGGTTGTGCTTCGCTCAGCAGCCGGCATGGCGCGGGTACGCGAACAGTCAGATAGCGGGCCTTGAGCAGATCGAGCACATGGGCGTCGCGGCCGTTGATGGTGAGCACCAGGGGCTGCTGCTTCGAGAGCGCCGCCCGCGTCCATATTCTTTCCAGGATGCTGGCGTTGGCGCGCCTGATAGCGTTTCGTCCGGCAGTACAGAGAGAATCGATGGTGGGTTCCATGAGAGCTTTCAGGTAAGAGTCAAAGCAGACTCCGCTGCAGCCGGCGGCCGCGAGGTCTGCCAATTGAATTACAAGGTACTGCTTTTGGAAGCGCGACTATATCCAAATAATTCACCTCTAGGGGCTTTCCGATGATTGAACGAACACTATTTGGACCCGACCACGGGGCCTTTCGCGACAGCTTTCGCCGATTCATCGAGAAAGAAATCGCGCCGTTCCATGCCGATTGGGAAGAGCAGGGCTATGTAGACAAGGCCGTCTGGAACAAGGCGGGCGCCAATGGCTTCCTGTGCGCCACATTGCCCGAGGAATACGGCGGTGCTGGCGCCGACAAGCTCTATTCGGTCGTGCAGATGGAAGAGCTCGCCCGCAGCGGCTTCACGGGCATCGGCTATAGCCTGCACAGTGAAATCGTCGCGCCGTACATCCTGCATTACGGCACCGAAGAACAGAAGCGGCGCTACCTGCCGCCACTCGCGAGCGGTGAGATGGTGGGCGCGATTGCCATGAGCGAGCCGGCTGCGGGCAGCGATCTGCAAGGGGTCAAGAGCACCGCGATCAGGCAGCCGGATGGCAGCTACCTGCTGAGCGGGAGCAAGACGTTCATCACCAACGGCTGGCATGCCGACCTGGTCATCGTCGTGGCCAAGACCAACCCGCAGGCGGGTGCCAAGGGCACGAGCCTGCTGCTGGTCGAGCGCGGGATGGAGGGCTTCGACAAGGGCAAGCGGCTCAAGAAGCTGGGGCTCAAGGCGCAAGACACCTCCGAGCTGTTCTTCGACAACGTACGGGTGCCCGCAGAGAACCTGCTGGGCGGCGAGGCGTTCGAGAACAAGGGCTTCATCTGCCTGATGGAGCAGCTGCCGTGGGAGCGGATGCAGATTGCGGTCACGGCGGTCGCAGCCGCGCAGGCCGCGATCGACTGGACCGTGCAATACGTGAAGGAGCGCAAGGTGTTCGGCCAGCCTGTTGCCGCCTACCAGAACACCCGCTACACGCTCGCCGAGTTGCAGACCGAAGTGCAGGTGGCGCGTGTGTTTGTCGACAAGTGCCTGGAACTCGTCTGCGACAACAAGCTCGACACCGCGACCGCCAGCATGGCCAAGTACTGGACCACCGACCTGCAATGCAAGGTGATGGATGAGTGCCTGCAACTGCACGGTGGCTACGGCTACATGTGGGAGTACCCCATCACCCGGGCCTACGCCGATGCGCGCGTGCAGCGCATCTACGGCGGTACGAACGAAATCATGAAGGAAGTGATCACGAGGGCAATGGGGCTGGGGGCGAAGTAGGGTAGGCGGCCGCGCCCGCCCAGGCCGACTAAAGTTGGCGCGCCGTATGAAAACGCCCGCCGACCTGTAGGCCGTCGCCCCGACTTGTCACGCTTGGCAATAACTGATGCGCTTGCACGCTATTACTGCAGGCGCGGCTGTGGCATCGTTGGTCTGAACAACCACTGGCACAGCCATGAACCTCGTAGTAGCAACCCGACACACCGGCCCCCACATGCGTTTCGACGTAGAGGGTCGCTGGCAAAACGGCGATGCGTTGAAGCTCGCATACATGATCAAGGCGGCCGCCGCACGGCTCAAGCTCGATAGCGTGATCATCGACTTGCGCAGGGTGGTGACGCCGCCCAATGCGCAAGGCAAGTTCCTGATCTGCGATCGCCTGCGCCGCGCGCTCACGATGAATACACGCGTTGGTGTCGTGGCGCTGCCCGAGTTGGTTGACTGCGAAGCTCCGACCCTGGAGCAGTGTCCGGATGTGGCCCGGTTCGACGCAGAGGCCGACGCCCTGCACTGGCTGGAGCGCCAGAAGGTCCTGCACTGAACCGGCTCGGACTGTTCGCACAGGATTTTTGCGAACTCTATGCTTATAGATTCGTTGATCTGGCTTTTAAAGTAATTCCTCGGTGTTAGTATTCCCGCTTCGCGGGACCTGGGTCCCGCCTCACGCAACCCACGGGAGGTCAGAGGATGCTTGCCACCGCAACGCGCAATCACGCGCCATCACAGAACGTTTTCATCGGATCGCCGGTCGATCGGTACTCCTACCCGCAAAGGCTGACCCGGGATTTTCTGGTTGCCCTTCGTGATTTCGGACTCGGTCGCATCCCAGGCAGGCGGCCCGACTGGCAAACCAATCCCGGCGACCAACCCGACCTTGATGGTCTTGCCGCCGATGTCTGGGCTGCACTCGAAAGCCGAGAGCTCGTGCTGGACGTACCCGCGGCCGACGCCCGGTTGATCCTTGGCATGCCGCTCGGCACCTGGGAGGTGGTGCGCCAACTCTTTCAGGACTCCGGTGGAACCGGCCCGGCCCATGCACGATTCGGAATCGAGCTGGCAGAAGGCAGTGCGACGATGGCGCAAGGACTGCGGTTACTCGGCGTCCAGGACATCGAGCTGCCAGCACCGGTCAACAGCAGCGCAATGCATTTCAATGCATCGCGAGTCACGTCCGATTTGAACGACGCGCCCTGGCAACCCCATCTCACTGTCATCTGCACGGAGGCAGGCACGTCCCTCAAGGATATCTATGTGAACGACGGTGCTGTGGTCGACGGCTACGGCCTCGATGGACTGGATGTGATGGTGCATCACACCGACGAGCAGGGGTACGTGCTTCGGTCCATGCCGCTGGAGGTGGTGCCGGTTGAGCGGTCACCGATGGACCTCTTGTTTGAAGACCTGGCGCAAAGCATGCGCGGGCGCGTGCTGGATCTTTCAGGCTGGACGGGCGAGCGAGCCGAAGCGGTGCTCAAGCTGAGCCAGAGTGACTGGACCTACTTTCGGGCAAGTCTCTGGAAGGACGTCCTGGACCTGGTGCTGGTCGGTCCCGAACTCGCTACGCCGACACCGCTGGTGCAGGGCGTGAACCAGCTTTGCACGCTGGACATCGGCGAAGAGGTCGAAGACACATCGACGTCCTGTCCGGAACCTCCGTCGCGATGGTCGAGTGAAGACTCGGTGCAGCGCGCGGCCTGCGCCTCAAGGGATACCTTTGTGCGGCTCATGCACGCGGTTACTCCGGATCTCGACGCCGATGCCTTGCATAAACGTTTGCTCGAGTGCATTGACGAGGAAACGCGCACAACGCTCGACTTGTCCTCGTGCCCCAAGGAAGTGGCGGATGTCTTGCGTACCCTGACGCCGGCAGCTTGGCACGCATGGCTCAAGCACCCCGAAGCCACCCATGTCGAGTTAATGCTGATGAGCGAAGACCTGTTCCGTGGCGGCCTCTTGCCGGTCGGAGTAGCGCAGTTTCTGGCCTGAGCCTCGCGCCGTTCAGGCGGCCGATGGGGGCTTGGGCTTGGCGGTGAAGCTTTGCGTGAGCGTGTCGAACCTGCCTCTCAGACTCTTTGCCCGGGCCGCAGCTGCGGCCTGAGCAGCGTTGTGTTTCTCCACGATGACTTCAAGCTCGGTTCGTACGGTGCCTTTCAGACGGTCATGCGCCAGCTCGGCGATGTTGTTGCGCACGGCTCTGAAGGCTCTGTAGAGGTCCCCGTCGAAGCTTGTGTCAGAGTGCGCGGTGGCACTTGCGAGGGCCGCCGTGAAGTGCGCCAGTTCGTCGCCGTGGACAGTGATTGCATCCTCGGCGCCATCGGCAAAATGCTGCCGGTAGATTTCCTTCAAGACTGCCAGCCTTTCGCCAGGTTGCGCATTCAAGTATCTATTGGTTCGTTCGAAGAATCGGACCAGTTCATCGACATACCCCGCGTTGAGAGCGTCCCTGATCACTGCTCGCGATTCGGGCAACCGGTACCAGAGCCCAAATTGCGACACTCTTGACTGCGGGTCTGTCGAGGTCCTCCAGTCGTGCTGAAATGAATCAGCTGCTACGGGCTCAGCCGGTCGGGCGGCAAGACCCGAGGCTGACGCAGAGCGCCGCAAGACCGTGCCAGGCAACTGAAGGCTGCCCGATGAACTGCCCGATGCCGTCGATCCCGTCTCCACCGATGACGACGAAGACGACGACGATGAACTGGCCTGGTTGTCCGTCGAAGACGATGCCCCAAACCTGTCAGGCTCCACCGCTGGTTTGTCCCGAGCCGCCTTTTTGCCCCGCGGCGCGACCCATTGGGCGAACGCGGCCGTCTTGTGCGCAGGCACCGTCGGCGTGGCGGTCTCACCCTTGCTCTCATACACGCCATCATCATCCGGCGCCGCAGCCAGGGACGACGTTTCCGAATTGCTCTCTCCCGAGGATTGGCTCCTGGTTTCCAGCCTAGGGTCGGAGCGTTTCGTGGCCATGGACTTGTCCATCACGGAGGCGAACCGCGACCTGTTGAGACTGGGGCCGGGGTTGAACATGGGCAGGCTGTTGAAAGAACCCGATCGGGCCAGATGGGGTGATTTGATTCCAGGCTCAATCTGCATTCCTCCCGTACCCGTCGATGTGCCGCTGGCGGACGACGCGGGCGAAGTCGCGCCCGTGGTCAACGGCGCATCGGGATCGACGGTGACCGTCAGCGGCCTGGGTCTCGAAGCAGAGCGCGGTGGGATGGATGGGCCGTTTGACATGTGTGTTTCCTCTTCAAGGGTTGGGATTTCAGGGGCTTTCAGGCGAATCGCGAGATGTCGTGCGCCACCGTTTCCGGCACCGCAAATGCGGCTCGATCGGCGGCGGCATCGAGGTCGTCATCGGCAATTGCCGAACGCCAGTGCTCGACCATCTGCACGCCACGTTCGATCAGGGCGTGCACGTCGTGAGGGGTCGAGTCGAAGAGCTTGACGACGCACTGGAGCAGCACGTCGCCGGTATCGGGGTTGCGGCTGAAAACCGGCGGGTTGACCTGCAGGAGCATGAAGTTCGCATCCATCAGGGCTTGCAGGTCGGCCGCCGCCTCAGACCCGCCTTGCGCGAGGCAGCCGAATTCGAACAGGACAAAGACGTGGTCGGGGCAGGCGTGCGGGCAATGCACCAGGTTGACCGTGGTGCCGCGCAGCAGAACGTGGAACCCGACACGACCGACCGCGTCTTCCTTCAGTGACGGCGCGGGAACGCCGACCAGGTCGCAGAGTCCGGCGCACAGACCTTCGAAACTTGCAATAGCCATGTACATCCCCACGAATTTCGCGTGCCGACAGCTCCCCTTGCGAACTGTGTAACTGCGTACGTGGTTTCGTTCCCGGCCGGGGCCGGAAAGAAAAAATCCTCCGCCCTTGCGAGCGGAGGATTGAAGAGCCGGGGGAAGAAACTTGAAGAAAACCCGACCAGCCGGTTGGAGCGCACAACGGGTGCAAGGTTCCCTGTTTGTTCAAGGTCATTTGCGTATCGGTTTTGTCCTACATGTGAATTTTTCACGAGTGCCCCGTGGCGCTGGGCATTGAGCAAATTGCTACTGGCAACGCAGCACCTGAGTCTGTAGGATTGATCCGACAAGGCGCGTGTGCGCCAGGAAAGAAGTCGGCTCATGTCTGAACTCTCGGGATCCGCGAATCCATCCAACCCGGCTGAAGGCGACGCGCCCGTGTCGCGCGTCACCCGCAGTCCGTGGCTCAGCCTGAAAAAAATGGTCAACCGCCTGCAGGACTGGTTCGCCATCCAGTCGAACGGGGTGAAGGTCATCGTCATTGCCCTGGTGATGACGATCCCCGCGTTGGCCATCTACTCGGTGACGCTGCTGCAAAAGCAGGCAGCCGTGGCCGAACAGGTCAGGCTGATGGTTTCGACCGAAACCGCCGGGCCCTGGACCATCAATCCCAAGATGCCTGTCGTCTTCGGCACTGGCTCGGTGCTGAGCTTTCTGGACAACAATCCCGCCGATCGCATCACCGTCATCTACAAGGCGCTGATGTGGAACGTCTCCGAGCGCATCGTGCTCGTCGAGTCGCAGGGCAAGCAGGTTGCCTACTACCCGAGCGACATGGAGACCAAGATTTTCGCGGACAAGGCTGTGACAGCAGGCTGGGGCAACAAGCTCGCGTTCGTGCCGCGGGCCGACCTTGATGCCGCAACGCTCGAAGTGCTCGAGCGGCTCGACCAGCGGTTCGCCGGCGCGCGTCCCCAATCGGAGAAGGACGGCTGGAAGGCCGGCGTGAGCGCCTTGCTTTCGGCGACGCTCACCGTGGGCCTGCTGGGCTTTTTGTTCTTCCAGCTCAAGGGCCAGTTCAAGGCACTGAAATTCCTGGAGCCATCGCAGGTCAACGGTTCCATCCATGACCTGGTGGGCATGGACGACATCAAGACCGAGGTTGCGCAGATCAAGGACCAGTACATGCGGCGGGCGGAGTATGCCGAGTACGGCATCATGAAGCCGTTCAACGTGATGTTCAGCGGCCCGGCCGGCACCGGCAAGACCAAGCTCGCCAGCTACCTGGCCAAGGAGCTGAACCTGCCGATCCTGTTTCACTCGGCCGCCAACCTGGAGACGGGCTATGTCGCAGGCGGCTCCAACACGCTGGCCCGCATCGTCGCGATGGCCAAGCGCCGAAAGCGCTGCATCGTGTTTCTGGACGAAGCGCAAGACCTGTTCATGAAGCGCGGGGGCCATCGCAAGTTCGACGACGACACGCAGAACATGCTGCTCGCCATCCTGGACGGGGTTCGCACCAAGAGCGAAGCCGAGATCATCTGGATCGTTGCCAGCAACTTCAACAGCGAGTCGATGGCGATGGACGAGGCCATGCTGCGCCGCTTCCAGATGAAGGTCGACTTCCGCATGCCCAACAAGCAGGAGCGCCACGCCATCATCAGTCACTACCTGGGGCAGCGTGCGGACAAGGTGCTGCCCGATCTGGACATGCGCCACCTGGTCGAGCTGACCGAGGGCCGCAGCCCTGCCGATCTGGAAACCATCGTGAACCAGGCCGGTATCGCTGCCGTGCAGGTGGGCGGCATGATCGGCGACGAGACGCTGATGAAGGCCGCCGAGCGCGTGATGGTCGGCAACGTGAACGAGAACACGACGAAGGAGCGCGAACGCGATCGCCGCGTGATCGCCATCCACGAGTGGGGTCACTTCCTGGTCGATTTCGAACTGGAGCGCAAGCGCGCCGGCGGCGACTGGGAAGCGATCCAGTCGGACATGAAGACCATCAAGATTTCTCTCAAGGCCAACCCGCGCAACAACGCGCTGGGCTTCGTCTTCCACAAGCAGGGCGTGAACCTGCTCAAGACCAAGGGCGACATCGAGCACGACGTTCGCGTGCTGCTCGGCGGCATGGCCAATGAAGAACTGTTCTTCGGCGAAGAGGGCACCACCAACGGCGCGCACAACGACATCACCCGCGTGACGAGGCTGCTGCATCACGCGGTGGGCGAAATGGGCATGTACCGCAAGACGCGGCTGAATTTCGGTGCGCTGGCCAGCGAAGGCGGCGCCGGACGCAATGTCGATGAAGAAACCCGCGGCATCATGGAGCAGCAAAGCGAGCGCCTTTACAGCGAGACGAAGCAACTCCTCGCGCGCCTGAAGCCGCTGACCGAGCACCTCACCGGCAAGCTGCTGGAGAAGGGCGAGATGAGCCTGCAGGAGGCGCTGTTCGAGGTCCGCAGCTTCGAGGCCGCGTGCCATGAGTTCAGCAACCGTGTGGGGCTGGCGCGGGTGATCTAGGGAGGTTGTGGCCACGGGCCCAGGTTAGAAATTTGGTTTAAACCGCGCCGGGTCATCGAGCCATGGCGCGTTTTTTTTAGGCCCTTTCGCGTACAGCCGTCCGTACAGTCCCGGATCGTGAGGTCGAAGAACACATTGATTCCTTCCACCACTACGACGGACGGACGTCATGACCACCTCCAGCACAAGCACAACTTCAACCACTTCGTCGACTGGAAGCAGCGGCGACGACACGCTCAACGGCAGCGCAGGCAGCGACGTGCTCAACGCCGGCTCGGGTGACGACCTGCTTATCTACAACATCAGCCAGGCAACTGCCGGATCGGTCGATGTGTACACAGGGGGCTCGGGCATCGACACCGTGCTGATCCAGTTCACCTTGCAGCAATGGCTGCATCCTTCCTACCAGTCGCAGATCGCTGCCTATCTCGCGCACCTGGCCACCTGGACCAAGCAGATCACCGGCGAAGTCTCCAATGGATTCGCCAGCGACTTCACTTTCACCTTTGGCGACTCGACGCTGACGGTGCAGATGATGGAAACGCTGAGAATCACCGTCGATGGCGTTGAGCAGAACCCTGCGGATGCAGCGTGCGTTGCCAACAACGACGCAGGTAGCGTCACCGAAGACAGCGGTTCGCTGGCGATCAACGTCCTGGGCAACGACAGCGTTGCGGACCTGGTCAGGAGCGTCGCCCTTGGCAGCTCGCCGGTTCACGGGACGGCCACGCTGGTCAAACCCGATCCATTGAACGCCTCATCGTGGTACTTCGCATACCAGGTGAACCAGGCCGCGGCCCAGTCCCTGGCACAGGGACAGTCTCGCATCGATAGCTTCACCTATCTGGTCACCGATGCCGACGGTGACGTCTCCAGCGCGACGGTCACCATCACCATCACCGGCACCAACGACGGCCCGGTCGCGGTGGCCGACGCCGCCGCAGGCACAGAAAACCAGACCCTGACCATCGACGTGCTCGGCAATGACACCGACGTGGACGACGGCCATGCGTTCACGCTGGTCAGCGCCAGCGCGCCCGCCGGCAAGGGCAGTGTCAGCGTGGTGAACAACCAGCTGGTGTTCGCTGCGGGCACGGCCTTCGATCATCTGGCGCAGGGCACCGCGGAAACGGTGACGGTCTCGTACGAGATGCGCGACGAGCACGGCGCTGCGTCCAGCAGCACCGTCAGCATCACGATCACCGGCGCCAACGACGGCCCGGTCGCGGTGGCCGACGCCGCCGCAGGCACAGAAAACCAGACCCTGACCATCGACGTGCTCGGCAATGACACCGACGTGGACGACGGCCATGCGTTCACGCTGGTCAGCGCCAGCGCGCCCGCCGGCAAGGGCAGTGTCAGCGTGGTGAACAACCAGCTGGTGTTCGCTGCGGGCACGGCCTTCGATCATCTGGCGCAGGGCACCGCGGAAACGGTGACGGTCTCGTACGAGATGCGCGACGAGCACGGCGCTGCGTCCAGCAGCACCGTCAGCATCACGATCACCGGCGCCAACGACGGCCCGGTCGCGGTGGCCGACGCCGCCGCAGGCACAGAAAACCAGACCCTGACCATCGACGTGCTCGGCAATGACACCGACGTGGACGACGGCCATGCGTTCACGCTGCTCAGCGCCACGGGCGCCGCCGGGACAGGCACCGCCACGGTGGTCGATAACCAGCTCGTATTCAACCCAGGCACCGACTTTGATCACCTGGCGCAGGGTGTAACGATGCCGACGGACTTCCAGTATTCCATGCAGGATGAATACGGCGCACCCTCTGTGAGCGCTGTTTCCATTCGTGTCACCGGCACCAACGACGCCCCGCAAGCCGTTGCCGATGCCGCCGCGGGCACCGAAGACCAGACGCTCACCATCGACGTAGTCGGCAACGACGTGGATGTGGATGACGGGCATGTGTTGACCTTGACGAGCGCCAGCGGGCCCGCTGGCAAGGGCAGCGTCAGCGTTGTCAACAACCAGCTCGTTTTCAATCCGGGGGGCGACTTCAGCTACCTCATGCCCGGCGATACCGAGACGGTGACGGTGGCCTACGTCATGCGTGACGAATACGGCGCGACCTCAAGCAGTTCAGTCGCCATCGCGATCACAGGCGCAAACCACGGCCCGGTTGCGGTTGCAGACCTGGCGTCAGGAACCGAAAACCAGACCCTGGCGGTTGACGTGCTGGCCAACGATATCGATGTGGATGGTGGTCACGTGCTGACGTTGCTCAATGCTGGTTGGGACTTTGGCGGTGGCAGCGTGAGCGTGGTTGACAACCAGCTGCTGTTTGACCCAGGCACTGACTTCGAACACCTCAAAGAAGGCATTGAGGACCGCGCTTCCTTTCACTACACGATGCGGGATGAGTACGGCGCGACGTCCTCAAACAGCATCGTGTTCACCGTGACCGGTACAAACGACGCGCCCGTCGCCGCAGCCGATGCGGCAGCAGGCACAGAAAACCAGACCCTCACCATCGACGTGCTCAAGAACGACACCGATGTGGATATGGATCACGTCCTGACGCTGGTGAGCGCCAGCGCGCCCGCAGGCAAGGGGAGCGCCAGCATTGTCAACAACCAGGTCGTGTTCAACCCCGGGGTGGACTTCGACTACCTCAGAGCGACCGACAACGCGAGCGTCTCCGTCGCCTACACGATCCGGGACGAACATGGCGCGACATCCACCAGTGCGGTCACCATCGCGATCACCGGCGTGCATGACGCGCCCAGGGCCGTGGTCGACACGATGACAACCACCGAGAACCAGGCGCGGAACATCGACGTGCTGTACAACGACACTTCCGTCGATTTCGGCTCTCTCATCACCCTGGTGGGCGCAAGTGTGCCGTCGGGCAAGGGCGGCGTCACCTTCTCGGGAAGCTCGGTGTTCTTTAACCCCGGTACCGCTTTCGACCATCTGGGTGCGGGCGCTACCGAGACCGTCTTGGCGCCCTACACGATCCAGGACGAGCTCGGCGGGGTCTCCAGCAGCGTTGTCGCCATCACCGTCCTGGGCGAGAACGACGCGCCTTCAGCCAGGCCCGACAGCGGCACGGTGACGGCGGGCCAGGGCATTGACCTCAACGTATTGGCCAATGACACCGACGTGGACGACGGTCACGTCCTCACGCTGGCCACTGCTACGGCGCCCGCCGGCAAGGGCAGTGCCAGCGTCGTCGGGAACCAGCTTGTGTTCACGACGGGCACCAGCTTCGATCACCTGGTTGAGGGCGAGACCGAAACGGTGACCGTCGCTTACTCGATCAGCGACGAGTACGGCCTGACCTCCAGCAGCACGGCAACCTTCACGATCAACGGCGCCCCCGGGACAGCCTGGGTCAACGAGGCCGACGGCGCGGTCGTAGAGGCGGGCGGCAGGTTCAACTCACTGCCGGGTGACCCGCAGAGAATGGGGACGGTGGGCTCGGGCAACCCGACCGAGTTTGTCTATCAACCCGAGGGGGTGGCGAAGTACGGTACTTTCCAGGTCGATAGCGGCGGTAACTGGGTCTACACCCTGGATAACAACAACAGCACCGTGCAGGCGTTGACGCAGGGCAGCAGCCCGCTGAAAGAAACCTTCCGTGTGTTCAGGTGGGACGGCTCGTTCGAGACCGTGACGCTCGCCGTCCTGGGCTCCAACGACGCGGCGGTGGTCACGGGGCCGAGCGATATGACCGTGCTGCAAACCTTTGACGGCACGGTGCAGGGTGACCTCCAGGCAACGGACGTGGACAACCCGAACGATCTGTTTCAGGCAAGGTCGCCAACAGCAACAGCAACCGCGTACGGGTCGTATTCGGTCACCAGTGCAGGAGTGTGGAGCTACACCCCCGACACCGCCAATGCGGCGGTCAGGGGCTTGGCAGAAGGCGGCAATCTGCACGATTCATTTCCGGTGCTCACCCAGGATGGCACGGTTAAGTTGGTGGACATCACGATTCATGCGAACAACCTGCCTTCAGACATCACGTTCACAGCTGTTGATTGGGGCGACCACGTACCTTCAGACGTCGTCATTGGGTCGTTAAAGACGACCGACCTGGACGCGGGCGACACTCATACCTATGAGCTGGCAAGTCCGTCGGCGCATCTGACAATCGCCGGAGACACTGTCCTGGCCACTGGCGCCACGGATCTGGGCGCGGTCATTGACGAGGTGCGAATCACCAGCACGGATTCGGCCGGAGCAACGTTCAGCAAAGACTTTGTCGTGACGCGCGGCACATCGGGGCAGGACCCGGTACAGCTCAACTCGCACGCAAATGTGGTCTATGCAGGGGATGGGAGTGACACCGTTGCGCCTCTTGCGCAGGCCGGCGGAGGAAGCGGCGACGACTGGCTCTTTGGCCAGGCTGGCGACGATAAGCTCAACGGCGGTGCTGGAGATGACTGGCTCGTCGGTGGTTCGGGTTCGGACGTTCTGACCGGTGGCTCCGGCAATGACCGCTTCTTCTTCAACGCAGCTATCGGAAGCTCGAATGTGGACTTCATCGATGATTTTGGACCGGGGGACAAAATCGTGCTCGAAAACTCAGGATCAGGGCTGTTCAACGCGTTGAATGTCGGCGCGCTGGATCCGGCGGCGTTCAGTGCCGAGGGGTCTTCAGGTCCTTTGACTGCAGCCACCCGCCTCATCTATGACAGCTTCACCGGGCAACTGCAGTATGACGAAGACGGAAGCGGCCCCCAGCTCGCAATCCTGGTCGGTACATTTGGGGCGCAAGGCATCATCGGCATAACGAGTAGTCCCTACCTGGAGTATTCCGACTTCCTGGTGGTCTGATCGCGCGTCGCGGCGCGCGCGGCCTCGCGCAGGACTCGCAAGCCGCTGATCCTACGCCGCGTACGAGTCAAATCGTACGCGGCGAACCAGCATCGTCTGGCGGATCAGTTTGCTGCCCTGACCTAACCTGAAATCTCACAGACACAGGAGGTTTCCATGTCCGAAGACCAAGGCAGGCACGCAGGCGGCAACGACTACATCGTAAGTCTTGACCATGAATGGGAGCGCCGCAACTGGACCAATTGGCTCCATTGCAGCGAAAGCGAATTGCGGCACGCCGTGGAGTCGGTCGGGGCCGATCCGGACAACGTGCGCCGCTTCCTTCGCCAGGCTCGTTGAGCCCGTCGCAATTTGTCGGTCAGGGCTTGGCCGGGGCCTTGGGCGCGGCGGCCTTGGGAGCGGCAGCCCCACCTGCGGCAGCAGGCGGGGTGGTGATGCCAAGCCGCCTGGCAACCGTCGCTTCAAGCGCACGAACCTTCGGCTCGATCGTGCTGCGCGTTTCGGTCACCAGTTTTTCAACCAGGACCTTCTGCATCTCATCGGCCATGCGCTGGAACTTGGCGTAAGCCGGCGATTCCATGATGGCGATGACCTGCTTGAGCTCGTCTTCGGTCAGCTTTTCTTCGAGCAATGCGCCGATGGTCGAGGGTGCCAGGCGCACCGCGCGAGCCTGCACCACAGGCGTTGCTTCTTCCAGGTACTTGCTGATGTCTGCCTTGATCTCCGTGGCAACGGCTTCCTGCCGCTCTTTCGGCACTCGTGTCTGTAGTGCAACGCCAGCGTTGTTCATGAGTTCAACCGCAGGCTGCTCGACCAGCGTGCGGGCCATGGCTTCGATGCCGGGCTGCTGCTGCTTGATGATGCGGGCAGAAAGCTCTTTCTTGGCCGGGGTGGACTGAGCCTGCGCGGCGACGGCCACGACGAGGAAGGATGAAGCAATGAGTATCTTTTTCAGCATGAGGCGATCTTAAACGGCAAGAAAAAGCCCGGCACGGAGCCGGGCGGTGCAAATTGTGAGCGTCTGGCTCAGCAACTGGCGTTCAGCGGCGGCGCGGATCATTCGGGGCGGCATCCCGACGGTTGGGCACACCGTCGCCATCGCGATCGCGGTCCACACGGTTGGGAATGCCATCGCGGTCACGATCGCGCTCCCTGCGCTGGATGTAAACGGGATGGTTAGGCGCGTAGTAAACGCCGCCGTCGTAGTAGGCGCCGCCGCCATAGTACGTACCGTTGTAGTAGCCGCGATCGACGTAGTATCCGCCGCTGTAGACCGGCGCAGAGTCGTAGTACACGCCTGAGCCATAGCCATAGGGGCTGCCGCCATAGGCTACGCAGCCGGACAGGCCGGCGACAGCCAGAAGGGAAAGAAGCAATTTCATGAGGTCTCCTTGGAGGGCGTGGCGCCCGATGACCTCATTGAATGCCTGTCCGATATCGCGGGTGTATCCGGTCTGTACCGTTCGCGTGTCGGACAGTTACCGACTGTGTGCTCCGCGCGGAGATCAGCCGCCCTTGTGCGGACGCTTGCCGGGGTTCTTCTTGGAGCGGGTGGCCGTGCCGCGCTCGAGCGAGACTTTTTGTCCGCCGCCGCTGCGCTTGGTGGCCAGGCCTTCGACGGGCTTGGGGGAGACGGTGCGCTTGCGGTCGGCTTCGGTGATGATCTTGTTGGCCATGATTTCTTCCTTATGGTGGATTTCTCAACCCTCTATTGTCGTTCATCAGGGGCAGGTGACGACGGAGCCCTGGGCAATACACGCGCCGCGCGGCCCAATCAGCACCGGGCCGGCCTGATTGAGGCGGCGGCCATCGCTATCCCAGCATCCACCGGCGTCGCAATGCGTCAGCGTGATAGCGCGAGGAACGATGACGGGGCCGGGTGGCTGGACAGGTGGAAGAAAGGGTTCGTAGCGAGGGCTGGCAGGAGGCGCGATCAGCCGTGTCGGCTCCACTCCCGCACCAGCAGGCTGGAACGCGGGCGCTGCAGTGGGGCCTACCGGCTGCGCGTGCGTGCATGCGGCCATGACCACGCCAAAAAGTGCCGCCAAAGCTGTTGACGAACGACGGTTCACGGCGACGACGACCTGCGCCCCTTACTCGGCCTGCGGCGTTTCCTTTTCCTTCAGGAAACCGGGTGCGTTGATGTCTTTGCCCGGTTTCACTTCGTCAGGCCCGCTGGTGCTTTTTCGCTCAGGCTGGGCCAGGGGAGGGCGTTCGCCCGGCGTCAGCGTTTCGTCGCGCAACTGGTCTGCGTTGGCGGCCGGGGTGGTGAAGTGGATGGGCATCCCTGACTATGCGGCGAGCAAGGTGTGGCCCTTGTAGGACGAGGTCTCGTGCGCGACTGTCAGCCCCACCCGCAAACCAGATCGCGCGATGATCCCCTCATGAAAATCGCGACCTTCAATGTCAACGGCATCAAGACCCGGCTGCCGCACTTGCTGGAGTGGCTCAGGCGCGAGCAGCCCGATGTCGCATGCCTGCAGGAACTGAAGTCGCTCGACGAAGGTTTTCCACAAGCGCAAATCCTCGAAACGGGCTATCACGCGATGTGGAAAGGCCAGCGTTCCTGGAACGGCGTGGCGATCCTTGCCAGGGACGAGCCGCCGGTACCCATACGCCGCGAGCTGCCGGGCGATGCGGCTGACGAGCAGAGCCGCTATCTGGAAGCTGCGGTCAACGGCGTGATCGTTGCCTGCCTTTACCTGCCCAACGGCAACCCGCAGCCCGGCCCCAAGTTCGACTACAAGCTGGCCTGGTTCGAGCGGCTGATCACGCATGCCAGGGGGCTCTACGGCAGTGGCCACCCGGTCATCATGTGCGGCGACTACAACGTCGTGCCCACCGATTTCGACATCTACAACCCGAAGTCGTGGCGCAAGGACGCACTGCTGCAGCCCGAGACGCGCGAGTGCTACCAGCGGCTGCTCGAGCAGGGCTGGATCGACTCGATCAGGCACCTGCATCCCGATGAAGCGATCTTCACGTTCTGGGACTACTTCAGGAAGCACTGGGACCGCGATGCGGGCCTGCGCATCGATCACCTGCTCCTGAACAAGACGCTTGCGCCATGCCTGGTCGAGGCGGGTGTGGATCGGTGGGTACGCGGCCTGGAAAAAGCGAGCGACCACGCGCCGACGTGGGTCCAGCTCGACCTTGCAAAACTGAAGAAGACGCCCGTGAAGAAAGCGCCTCGCAAGGCTTAAGAATTTCCCCTAAGTGCCGCGCCGCTTTTGCCTAGGGGCGCAAGGGCCCTGCATGGTTTCATCAGGTAACAGCTTGAGGAAACCCCATGAATTCCAGCCTTCCCGCCTACGAAGACGAAGCACGCGTGCCCCGCATCCTGGTCGTTGACGACATGCCGGACAACCTGTTCCTGATGCAGGGCCTGTTTGAAGACCGGTTCGAGGTGGTGCAGGCGCAGTCGGGGCGCGAAGCGCTGCAGATCGTCATGGGCAGTAACCCGCCCGACATGGTGCTGCTCGACATCATGATGCCGGACATGGACGGCTACGAAGTGCTGCGCCGCATCCGCCAGCACACGCCCACCGCGCACATCCCGGTCATCTTTCTCACGGCTCTTGCCGGCCAGCAGGACCAGGCGCTGGGCCTGAAGATGGGCGCGGTGGACTACCTGACCAAGCCTGTCGATCCGGAGCTTGTATTGAGCCGGGTCGAGACGCGCGTTCGTGAATCGACCCATGCGCGCCGCGTCGAAGCGCTGTCCGAGAAACTCGCTCGCCACCTGCCGCCCAATGACTGGCAGCGCCTGTTCCAGGGTGAGGGCCAGCATGCGATCCGGTTCGAGCAGAAACGCCAGACGGTGCTGTATGCGGAGATTGCCAATCCGGGCACCCTCACACCCTACGAACGCGAGAACTTCTCAGCCGAAGTCGAATGGCTGGCGGCAAGGCACATGGGAACGGTCGATCGATATGTCGATTGCGCGGCGGTCGTCTTCTTCAGCGATCCTGCGGCGTGCATTCGCATGGCGATGGATGTTCACCGCAACGCCGGCCAGCTGCGCCTGCGCATGGGCATACACACCGGCCTGTGCGAAATCGGGACGTTCCGCAATGACTTCCTGGGCAGCTGCACGCTGATCGGCGGCGAGACGCATCTTGCCGCACGTGTGGCTGCGTCGGCAGCCATCGGCAGCATCTCGGTGTCACCTGAAACCTACGTCACCGTGCGCGACTGCATTGCCGACGAAGCGGCCGGCTGCCTGCTGACCGAAGAATTCAACGACACCGACCTGGCGCAGATCTGCCTGACGCCTGCGCCGGTGCGCGGTGGCGAGCATGCGTTGAGCAGTTTTGCGGGGTTGGGGTTGCTGGGGTAGGTGATCGCCTGCAGTTGGCATGACCTGAACACAGAGCGATCGACAGCGGGAACGCACGGGCTGTTGTGGTTACTCACTGGGTATTACTACCCGGAGCAACCATGGATTCGAGCAGCAAACCCATACCCAGCAAGCCACGTTTGCTAGGGACCAGCCCGAAACCACCCCGGCAAAAAGATTTCGGCCAAACGAGCCAGCCACCCAGGGATTTCAGGGTTGCGTCGCCACGCACACGCAACGCCTCTGCAATCGCCATCAGGCAGCAGCAAGCGCAACCGGCAGCGGCGGCATCGTTACCGCCAGTTCAGCTCGGAACCCCGATCGCTCCACGCACTGGCGCGGCGAACCCCGCGGTGCTGCTGACCGCCGTGGTCGAGCCGTACGAAGACTCAGTCATTTTTGAAGGTGTTGCCGAGCCCGAGCCGCCAAGCTACATCGAGGTCCACCCCGGCATTCATATGAGAGCGGCGATACGGGATCTGCTGAGCCTGTTATCCCAGCCGCAAAAGCGAAAGGGCGAGAGAGCCGACACGGGGCAACTACAGCAGTTGCTGCAAGTGGTTGAAGGTTCGGCGAGCACCCTGGCTCAACGCGGACAGTCATTTACCGAGTTCTTCGATTCCGAACTCAACCACCAGCTTGACAAGCTTGTTCTTTTTCGCGGTGACCTTCGTGAGGTCGGCAAGAACCTGGCCATGCTCCGCTCGTACACCGACGAGTCCAATCGATCGGTGGCGAGCCGTTACCTGACGACGGGGCTGGCAAACGGAGTCCATACGCGACTCCAGGCCGTCGAAGCCGCGCAGATTCGCCCCACGAGCCCGGTACGCAGGGCTTTCAAGTCCATCGCAAGGAGTGAGTCGCCGCAGCCTCTGGAGAAAGTCGCAAGCCAGAGAGACCGGGTTTGGGCAGGTTTGAGCGAACAGGTCGATGGGCTTTGCGAAGTGGCGGAACCCGACGAAGTGGCAAGCGCCCTGGGCGCCTTGGCAAGGCCGGTGCCGAACAGGCGCAGCTTGCAGCCAGCAGCCCTTCATGATGCTTTGCGCGGTCACGTCGCCGACGATTTGCTGGCGCGCCCCGACCATCAACTCGTGATGTTCGCCCGGAGCCTGATCAATTCGGCATCGATCTTGACGCCAGGTGACGAGACCCTGGGCGTCGTCAGAGATGTCCTGGTGGATGTGCTCGCGCTTCGTGGTGGCGGACTGCAGGATCTGGCCGATCAACTTCGCAACATCGCGTTCGGTCCCACCGCCGAGGATTTGCGAACCCGGGCGCTTGCTGCGGAGCAGGAAAAGGCGACCATAGCGGCGCAGGGGCGCGAGAGGCTGCGCGTCTGGGCGGAACGTCAAGTCGAGGGCCTGACGTTTGGGGCGCTGGCGGACTACAACACTGCTGTCGTGTCGATCAGTGCCAGATTTCCTCATCAGAATGAGGCCGAGGCTTTCCGGATTGCCGTGAAGAAGGAATTGGCCAATCGCGCAGACAGGCCAGTCAAGGATGCTGTCGTCCGGGACTTTCAATTCCTCATGGAGAACGCAAGGCAAGACAGAGTCGCCAGCACAGTCGCACAGAGTTACGCAAGGTTGAACACGCATGTGCGAGCTCTGCTCGGTCATGGCAGTCACCTCGACGCGTTTGCCTCGATCTTCGACGCACTCGCCACGCATGCGCAGACCGAAGCGGGCAAGAACGAAGTCGAATGGTTCCTGCAACGGCTACCGGCGTCCGAATTGAACAAGTTCGCGAACGCACGCGCTTCGGGTCGTCGAACCGAAGGCGAACACGTGTCGCTTGTCGAACTCGCCAATGCGGCATCGGCCGTTCGCGCGCAAGTCTATGAAAACTGCGTCGCAGCTTTGAATCAGGTAACGCGCCACTTGCAACTCGGTGCCCCGGATGACGCGGCTGCCGCCCTGGCAAACGTCATTGCCAGGACCGCCCCTCTGTACGGTCATTTGCTTGCGCTGGGGATGAGCCCGGAATTCAGCGAAGACGGCAGCCCGCTGGATGCGTTGGCGGAAGCGCATCAGTCGATGCGGGTTGCACTGGACAGGGTTGATGCAAGCTTCTTCCGCGAAATGGAAGAAGCGGATTTCCGCAGCGTCCAACAGGCGTTCCGGACGACGGGGATCACCGTCGCCAGCTTCAGCGCAGAGCTGGAGGATCGCGCGGCTTTATTGATTGACCGCCAGGTGAGCGACACCCTTGACGCCGTCGGACTCGCGAGGACTGCAGCAGGCAACTACCGGCAGCAGGTGGTTGCGTTGTACAGGGCATTGACGGAGGAAGCGCGTCAGGTGGTTTTCGTGGGCGGTGGGCCCGAAGGCGATCATCTGGAGCTGGTTATCGCCGAACTGGCGTTGCGCCATCGGGTGGACACGGCTCCCAACGTGAAAACGCTGTTCGAGTGCCTGTCTGACGATGATCTGGAAGAGATCGTCGGGGCGCCCAGGTCCGCGCGTGTCATCCCCGAAATGCACGCTTCGCTCATGCAGGTCGCACAGGACGTGTGGGAAGCACGCTAGCCGGCAAATCCGCCTTCATCCAGAAACCGCTGTTCCTCGGGCGTCGTGACGCGGCCGAGCACCGCGTTGCGATGGGGGAAGCGGCCGAACTTTTCGATGATGTCGCGGTGGACGATGGCGAAACGCAGGGCCTCGCCGCCAATCGCGCCGGCCAGTTCCACGGCGCGATTCTGGTCCGCCAGCGCTTCCGAATGCATGAACGGCAGGTAGAAGAAATTGCGCAGCTCGGGCTCGACCTGCGTGTCGAACCCGGCCGTCAGTGCGTTGCGGGCAATCTCCAGCGCCTGCGCATCGCTTTCGAACATTCGCGCCGTCCCGCGAAAGGCATTGCGCGGGAACTGGTCCAGCAGGATCAGCAAGGCGAGGGCGCCTGCCGCGCTGCCAGTCCAGGAGGTGAATTGACCAGAGCGTGCAGCGTCGTGTGCCGCCAGGAAGCGGTCTCGAAACTGCGCGTCGAAAGCCTCGTCCTTGCGAAACCACCGGCTCGGGCCGGCCTCGCGCCAGAACGCGATCACGTCGTCGGGCTGGGTGGGTGGAGATGAAGGTGGGGCTGTGTTCATGGCCGCATTGGAACACCTTGGTATCTGGTCTGCCCGAGGGGAAGATCTGTATGGAACCGATGGGTGGAGGGCGTTACTCAGTCGATGAATCCAGTTGGAGTGATCATGAGCTTAAGTTTGACAAATTCCGTCCCGGCAGCAACCGCTGCAAGTGCTTCCGCACCGGTTGGTGAAGTCTCCGGCTTTCGCAGGCCGGGCAAATTTACGATTGTCAACCTCTTGTCCCCGGGCAGCCCCGCAGTACAGCCTCGTCAGCTCGAGGCGCAAAACGAACCGGTCACGCCGCCGTTCGCTCGCCCACGGTCTGACGAGCCTGCCTGGTCCGCGAGGGTGAACTCCCAAGCATCGCCTGAGTACCAGGACGATCTGCAAGAACATCCGGACCTGTCCGGCGATGAAGCCAGCATGAACGCCCAGAGGCAATCTTCTGAAAATTCAAGTGAGTTGGGTGCCGAGGCGGACCCCGAGCCGAGCCCCCGCAGGAGCAGGCAAGACTCGATGGACTACAAGCACAGTGGGGACGAAGTGTCTTCGCCTTCCCGACTGGTCTTCAACGACCTCGATGAGGACGACAGCGAGGTGAGCGACTCGGAAGCGGAAGACTCCGAAGGCCAGTCGCCTGATGACGCTGGAGGCGGCGACCCACCCTACGGCTCCGATGTCGGCAGACGGCTGTCTTTTGCATCCGCCGCGCCAGACGTTTCCCCGGAGGTTGAAGCTGCACCCGCACCCACACCAGAGCGCCCGCTGCCCATCGGCCCGGCAGCATTCCAGCGCGGCCCGAACATGCTCGTCCCCCAGGGCAAGCCGCTGGAAGCAGCGGTTGCCAAGGTCCTGCAAACGATCGCCGACCCCGAGACGGTCTGGAAGCAGGAGCACTCCGCCGTCGGGTTCGACGCCGCGCCTGGTGATGACCTGGACCGCGCGCTGGTCGCAACAGTTGAACAGCAGGTTCGGGCGATGGGACCGGCGGAACTCGACGCACTCGCACGCGGGCTGGAGCACGTGGATTGCTTCCGCTGCACGATCGACCCCCACGCTACCGATGCAGACCGACTGAAGCTCGGGCGAGCGCAACAACTGAACCTGCTGATCTCGGATGTCGTGCACAGCGAACTCGGCGGCAAGCGCATTGCCGGTATGAGAGCCGATGAAGCCGAGGCTCTCGCGCAGAAGGCCCGCGGTGGGCTGATGCGTCGCAAGGGCGAGCAGGAACCAAGCTCACCAAAGCTCAAGGGCAAGCAGCGAACCAAGGGTTCAGGCACTGCCGCGGCGCCGGCTGGCAAGCATCCTGGTGCTTCCGCAAGCCTGCGCAGCGATGAGCAGACTGCGATTCAGACGCAGGCCATGCTGCGCACCAACGAACAGACTGCGACCAAGGCTAATGCCATGCGTGAGCGTGCGCAGGCCAATGTGCGCGCCAGCCTCGGCCTGATGTCGAAGCCGCTGGGGGTGACCCAGGCCCGTGACGCGGTGCCGATGACCAAAGTACAGAGGCTCAAGCGCTGGATGACTCGTGGTCACCAGACCGACCTGGCGACCGGGGAGGTGTTAGGCCGCACCGCTGACAAGGCCAGACCCGGCCGGAACAGGGTCAATGGTGCGCTCGACGTGCTGTTCCATGCAGTGCCGCTGCCGAATTCGAGCGGGCGATTCAAGACGGTGCTGCTGTGGGAGTCCAGGCCAGTACCGCTCCACGCCAATGAGCCGTACGTCAATTCCTTCCGCGCGCACATCAGCCGCACGCTGCTCAGGATGGATACCCACCAGCTGCTCGCCGTGCTGGACAACCTGAAGAATGCCGACGACGAGCACAAGAATGATTTCCGCGTCGGCATCCTGCGCCAGGCGGTCAACGACCAGCTCACCTATCGCGGGCATGGCGTCGCGAGACAGGCTCAAGACCTGGTGTCCGAAGTGCTTGACACCTTGAGCACTCCCGCTGAGCGGTCGGACGTCACCCAGGCAGGTGAAAAGTGCCAGACGATGATGCAGAGACTCTCGGACCTCGCCAGGGCCCACAGCCTGCCGGCTGAGACCTATAACTCCCTGGTCCTGGACACGTTGGCCGGGATGGCCGAGAAGCCTGAATACAGCGAAGCATTGATTGCCCTGGTCGGGCACATGTCGGACCCGCAGCTGTTCGCCATTGCGGACGCGAAATCGACGCAGGTTGTCAAGACAACCTCGCACAAGTGGTTTGCCGCGCTGGCCGCAAGTCGGCGGCAGGATACCCAGGAGCGCCGGGATTGCGTGGGCGCCCTGGATGCGCACTTCAAGGTCCTCAATAGTGATGGTGGCATGGGCGAGGCGTCCTTCGTGATTTCGCTGGACAGGATCCGGCGCACCTATCAGCGAGTCCTGGCATCGGGCGTCACGCTGGATCCGGAAGATCCGCTGGTCATGAAGCTTCAGGATCTCAATGAGAGCCTTCAATCGATCCATGACGACTTCTTCCGGGGCATGGAGGATGACGAGTTGCGAAAAGTGCTGTCGTTCTTTGCAACCACTGGCTTCGATGCGCCTGAGAGCTTCACTCAGGTGATCAACCACAGGCTCAAGGTCGGCCCGTTCATCGATGCAGCTCGAGCCCTGGCCCAGTCGATGGCGCCCGAGGCCCTGACCGTCGGTCACGGTGCTTTCGTCCGTGCCCTGGGCCTGGCCGGAGAACGCCACGCTGACATGCGAACAATGGGTGTCCAGGTGACCCACCACGACAGCGCCGCGCCAATGGTCAGCCATGCCAGTCTGGCGCTGATGGACGCTGCAAGACTCCTGCCCAAAGTCCCACTTAAGACTTTCAGCCAGATGAACAGGCGCGATTTGCGTGTCGTGCAGGCCGCCTTCGCCGAACTGAACATGGACCCGGGTGCTGCAATCAACGCGGTGATCGTGCGGCGACTCAATCCGCTCACAACTCCTGAACCCAGCGAGGAGCAGGTCCAGGCCAGCACCGGCAGGTTCGTGGTGCCAGAGGCACCGCTGGATCACGATGACGCGGTTGTTCCTGCACCGAACGCAAAAGTGGCGCTTGCCAGCACCGAGCAGTTTCTCGCCCGAGTGTCACGGATGGCGGCTTCAAGCCGGAGGGATCTTTCTGCGAGCGTGAGTCTCCAGTTCGACGAGTTGATCGAGGGCATCGCGTTCGACGTGGCCAGCGATCTCCCGGAAACCTATCAGGGCAGCGCCGTTACACCGGAAGAAGTCGACGCGGTGAGGCAAGTGGCGCGCCAGGCCGCGCCCGCGCTCATCGTGGACGCATTGGCAACGCGCGCCCAGAACGCGGGAGGCCGGGCGCAGGTCAAGACGCTGCTGCAGCACCTGACGCAGGACCAACTCGGTGCGATCGGGGGTTCGAAGCCATCCGGGCACATCCAGCTCTCGGCCCATGCAGAATTGATCGAACTGGTGAACGAGGTCTGGAAGGAGCGAAGCAATGCGGCAAATGCCGATTTCGATACTGCTATCACCCAACTGATCGCATCAAAGCCATCGGACGATTCAGCGGTGCTGGCGCGTGTCCTTGCGGCGCATGCCGCACTGGTCGCCTGGGACATGCCCCCACGGCCGGCCGCAACGACCTCGCTGGCTGCAGCGCTCAAACGCAGGGAGAGCCAGATTTCTCAGCTCAAGGCTGCGGACATGCTGGCCCTGAAAAACCTGAGCGGCGACCGCGACGTCGATCTCCTGGTTCAGAGCGTGAGCATGAAGCGCGCGGACGCATTGATCGCGCCCCATGCTCGCCTTTGGGTCGATGGGCTGGCAAGGCTGAAAGCCGGCTCGCTGGAAGACGGCGTGCGAGTGCTGCGCAGGGCGATGGGGATGGCCCGCGAATTCAATGAGTTGCAGCACCTGGGCAGCGGGCAAGCCGTCAGTGAAAGATCGACAAACGACCTGCACGACGCGCTGATGCGAACGATGATCGGGGGCCTGTCCCCAGCGCAAAGAGAAGACTTCGCACAGGTCATCGACCAGGCGCCAATCCGGGAACTGATTTCGGTTCTGGAAGCGCCTTCCATGATGAATCACAGCGGGCTGACGTCGGAACAGGTCATCCAACGCAAGGCCTTGAGCGAGGACCTCAAGCGGTTCGGGCGGGCCGGAGCGAAATTCGAGCCGGTTGGTGCATCCATTTCGATCCTGGAAGCGGTGGAGACGGCATACACCAGCGATGCACCTGGGAGCTTGGGCCCTGTTGCTGTGGGGAGCGATTCGACCCCCGAGCAGGTGCAGCAGGTGGCAGCCGCTAGCTCGCCAGCGCCAGAACTGGTGACGTTTCAAGCGGATCTGCAGCAGTTCGACCGCGCCGTTGCGCAGTTCATCGCTTCGAAGTCGCCGTCTCCCGACCGTGACACTGCCCTGAGTGCACTTTTGGCGCAATACGCAAGCTTGAAAGCTCTGGGCCTGGAGCCGAACCCCGAATCGGTTGCGCAGCTTGATGCGAGCATTTCAAATATGGGCCGCATCAACCTGCCCCTCGATCAGTTGGCAGAACTCAGATCGATAGGTTCGGGCGCGACTAAAGCCCTTCAGATTGAGGTCGGGATGCGTCAATTATCGATGCGCACTGCGCATGTCCAGCAGTGGCGCCGGGCCCTGGCTCAGCTGGCAAAGGGCGAACTTCAACACGGACTTCAGCTGTTGAAGCGAGCGGTAGCGCTGGGCGATCAGCTTGTCGAGTTGCAGGAGGCGCATGACGGGCGGGCTCGCGGCACCACTTCGCAAGCGCAGCGTCAGGAGCACGTGACGCGAATGCACCTGGATCGGCAAGACGGGGAGCAATTCGGGATCGCACTCAACAGGACTGATATTCGTGAGGCAGTTGCGGCAATGAAGGTGATCGCCGCAGATCAGTTGGCTGAAGTCAACCCGGTACTCTGCGCTCTGCTAAAGCAAATCACAGCCGATCTCGAATCCATTCGCCAGGTGCTGACTCCTGCTCCTGCGCCATTCGACTCGATGACAGTTTCGCTAGAAGTGAACCTGGCGGTGCGCGAGGTCTTTTCGGGCGAGCTGGACGCACGTGGGAAGCGCATGGTGGTCAAGGCGCTCGAAGCACACTCACCGATTCGCGCGAGGCCGAGACCGGGGTTGCCGGCCTGAGTTTGGGCTGCGCCTTTTCATCCAGGCAGACTCTCCGGCATCGGCACCCCTAGCTTCACCGCCCACGGCTCCAGCATCGGCGTAATCGACGGGTGAAGCTTCACGCCAGCCTCCAGCTGGTAGGTCGCTCTTTCCAGCCCCCGCTCGCCGGGCGTGCGAACTGTGGTGCCCGGCTTGCTGGGCCTTGATTCCCGGCACTGCTGGGTCACCGCACTCGTTTGCCGCGTGAAGGCATCGATTCCCGCGAAGGCGCGCGGATCGATCATCTGCAGGAAGACCGTCGCGCCCCAGCCTTCGTTGGCGTCTGCGCGGCCGTGACCGGCGAGGCCGCCTGTCAATGCCTCCACCAGCAGCGTGAGTCCATACCCCTTGTGCCCCGAATCCAGCCCACCCAGCGGCAGGATCGTGCCTGCCGGTTTGCTGAAAAGCACTGACGGGTCGTCGGTCGCATTGCCGTTGCTGTCTATCACCCAGGCCGCCGGCAGCCTGCCGCCTTCGCCGTGCAGGCGCTTGGTGAGCCCATTGGTGGTCGCCGAGGTCGAGATGTCGATCAGCACCGGCATGTCGCTGGTCGGGATGCCTGCCGCCACCGGATTGGGCGTGAACACCGCATCGAGCCCTCCGTACGGCGCAACGCTTGCCGACGCCGGGTCGGAGCAGGCCAGGATCATCAGCAGCCCGCGGTCGGTCGCGCGCTTGAGGTAGGCCGCCAGGCACGCGATGTGATGGCTGCGCCGGATCACCACGGTGCCGGTGCCGAACTTCTGCGCGCGCTCGGCGGCCAGGTCCATGGCCTTGAGCACGAGCCACGGCCCGGGCAGGCGACGCCCGTCCCACGTCACGGCCGCAGGCGCATCGGCCACCACCTCGGGCTCGCCCTCGACCTGCATCGTCTTCGCTTCAATGGCCGCGAGATAGGGCGCGAGCAGCGCCAGTCCGTGGGTGTCGTGCCCCATCAGGTCGCCATCGACCAGAATTCGCGCCACGGCATTGGCCTTGCGCTCGCCGAGCCCGGCGGCGAAAAGGATCTGCGTTGCGAAGTCGACGAGCTTGTCGGCGGGGTAGGCAAGGGCGGTTGCGGGGGCGGCTGTGGTCACTCTGTCTCCTCGGTATTTTTGGTAACAATGACTTGCAAGAGATGCGCCGCATCATCGCTTAAGCTCGCGCCGATGACGAGTGGCTCCGGTGTCGAGAATGAAGCGATGGCAGTTATTGCCTGGGATGTGGCGCACAACGCGCTGGGCCGGGCGTGGGTGCTGGCCGAGATCCTGCGGCGGGCGGGACACCCCACCGACCTCGTCGGGATGCGCAAAGGCAACGACGACGTGTGGCTTCCGCTGCGAGACGCCGAGCCGGCTGTCTGTGCACTTCGCTACTCCACCTGGGGCGAACTCGTGCGCGGCATCGTCGACTGGGTCGAAACGCATCCGCTGCGCACCGTGGTCGTGTCCAAGCCCCGCTTCGCCTCGATGCTGATGGGGCTGGAGTACAAGCGGCGCTGGGGCGCCCGCGTGATCGTCGATGTCGATGACTGGGAGCTCGCCCTGGTCGGGCGCACCGACCCGCAGCATCCTTCGGCGATATCGCATGCGCCCGATTTCGCGTTCAAGGTGCTCCCGGGCCATCCGTACTGGACCCGCATCGCCGAAGGCATGATGACGATGGCCGACGCAGTGACGGTGTCGAATCCGAACCTGCAGCGCCGGTTCGGCGGCACGGTGATCCGCCACGCCAGAGACGAACGCGTCTTCGATGCGTCGCTGTTCGACAAACGCGAGACCCGTCAGCGTTTTGGCCTGCCTGCAGACAGGCGCATCGTCATGTTCCTGGGCACGCCGCGCCGGCACAAGGGGCTGCAGGACGTGCTCGGGTTCATGGCGCAAAGCGGCGCGAGCGACTTGCTGCTGTGCGTCGTGGACAGCATCGGTGACGCGCAGTTCAGGAGCGAGCTGGCGGCCGCGGGTGGTGACAGGCTGGTGTTTGTTCCGGCGATTTCATTTGCCGACATCCCTGCGCTGCTGAGTACGGCCGACTTCGTGTGCCTGGCCCTGGATACCGCTTCTGACGTGACGGACTACCAGGTGCCTGCCAAGATCACCGACGCCATCGCCATGCGCGTCCCTGTGCTGATGGCGTCATCGCCCGCAGTCGCCGACCTGTTCGACCGGCGCATTTTTATCAACAACGGGCCGCTGAACGCGGCCGCCTTTACGCGGGCGGTCCAACTGCCCCCAGCCGAGCTGGCTGCAGTGACAGATCGGGCCTACCGGGTTTTTGTGGATGAGTTTTCCATGGCGGCGTCCGCGCTGAAGATGGAGATGTGCCTGCAGGAAACCGGTAACAAGCCATTGCCCCCGTGGTCACGCCACATCAACGCGCTGGTGGCGCGACTCTGCAGTGAAGCCCGGCAATACCCATCCTGACCCCTGAAAAGGGCGTGAGGACCTAAAATCGGGCCTTCCCCGAAAGTCCCCATGAACGCCCCCGTCGACGTTTCTTTTTTCGCGCGCGCCGCAAAGCCCATCACCAGTTACCGCAAGTACTGGGCGAGCCGCTTCGGCACGTCGAAATTCCTGCCCATGAGCCGCAAGGAGATGGACGAGCTCGGCTGGGACAGCTGCGACATCATCATCGTCACCGGCGATGCCTATGTGGACCACCCGAGCTTCGGCATGGCCGTGATCGGACGGACGCTCGAAGCGCAGGGATTTCGCGTCGGCATCATCGCCCAGCCCGACTGGCAGAGCGCCGATCCGTTCAAGGTGCTGGGCAAGCCGAACCTGTTCTTCGGCGTCACCGCCGGCAACATGGATTCGATGATCAACCGGTACACCGCCGACCGCAAGATCCGCTCCGACGACGCCTACACGCCGGGCGATGTCGGCGGCAAGCGCCCCGATCGCGCTGCCATCGTTTACAGCCAGCGCTGCCGCGAGGCGTACAAGGACGTGCCCATCGTGCTGGGCGGGATCGAAGGCAGCCTGCGGCGGATTGCTCACTACGACTACTGGTCGGACAAGGTCCGCCGCTCGATCGTGGTCGATTCGAAGTGCGACATCCTGCTGTACGGCAATGCCGAACGCGCGATCGTTGAAATCGCGCATCGCCTGGGTGCGAAGGAGCCGGTGCAGGACATCGTCGATGTGCGCGGCACGGCGTACGTGCAGCGCGAAGGACGCAGCGACTGGTTCGAGATCGACTCGACCGAAGTGGACATGCCGGGCCGGGTCGAAGACCACATCAACCCGTACATGACGACGCAGGAGCAGGCGAAGGTGCAGGGGGGGACGTGCGAGAAGAGTGAGGCACCCGCTCTGCCCGGAGTCGGTGATTTGCGCCCTCCCCCGCTGGGGGAGGGCGGGGGTGGGGGCACGCAGCGCATGATTTTCGTGCCGAACCCGAATCTGGCGCCGAAGAGCCCCCACCCTAACCCTCCCCCAGAGGGGGAGGGAACAAAGATGCGGCCTCCCCCAGAGGGGGAGGGAACAAAGATGCGGCCTCCCCCAG
>JAZKFI010000021.1:194200-214555 GCA_040386575.1 Pseudomonadota bacterium | reverse complement strand
ACCGATGACCTCTTGCATGCCATGCAAGCGCTCTCCCAGCTGAGCTATACCCCCAAAAACTGACTGTTTGCCTGTTACCGCAGCCCGTCAATTTCCGAGCCTCGAATTATAGCCAGATTTTCTATCACTCCAATCGCAGACGTGCCAATACAGTTTCGCGACCGCACAATTCGATGACGGAATCGAGCGACGGCGTCTGCGCAGTGCCCAGCAAAAGCACGCGAACAGGCATGGCAAGTTGCGGCATTTTCAGGCCCGTGGCACGCAGCACTTCCTTGATGGATTCGGTGATCGCAGCCTTCTCCCAGGTGCAGGTCTCGAGCATCTTTGCGAGCATGCTGATGGCGGGACGCACGCCGTCAGTCACATGCTTTGCAAGCTCTTCTGAATTCGGCTCGACGGGTTTGTAGAACTTCTCTGCCCAATCTGCCAGCGCCACGGTGGTGTCGCAGCGATCCTTGAAGAGCGCGCAGATGCGGGTGAGGTGCGCTCGATCATGTCCTTCGACAAGCGCAGGACGAACGGCCCGGAGGTGCTCGACGAGCTTGTCATCCGGCGTCGACTTGATGTGCTGCGCATTCACCCAGCGCAGCTTCGCTTCGTCGAACTGCGCGGCGCTCTTGCCCAGGTGGTCGAGGTCGAACCACGCGAGGAACTGCTCGCGGCTGAAGATTTCTTCGTCGCCGTGGCTCCACCCCAGGCGCGCAAGGTAGTTCACCATCGCGTCAGGCAGGTAGCCCTCGTCGCGGTACTGCGTGACGGGCTTGGCGCCGGCCCGCTTGCTCATCTTCTCGCCCTGCTCGTTGAGCACTGTCGGCAAGTGTGCATACACGGGCGGCTCCTTGCCCAAGGCGCGAAAGATGTTGATCTGTCGCGGGGTGTTGTTCACATGGTCGTCGCCGCGAATCACGTGCGTGATGGCCATGTCGAGGTCGTCGACCACCACGCAGAAGTTGTATGTCGGTGTGCCGTCCGGCCGTGCGATGACCAGGTCGTCGAGTTCGTCATTGCTGATCTCGATGCGGCCCTTGACCTTGTCTTCCCAGACCACCGATCCGCCGACCGGGTTCTTGAACCGCATCACCGGTTGCACACCTTGCGGAACCGGCGGCAGCGTCTTGCCGGGCTCGGGCCGCCAGGTGCCGTCGTAGCGCGGCTTTTCCTTGTTGGCCTTTTGCTGCTCGCGCAGGGCATCGAGCGCTTCGACGCTCATGTAGCACGGGTACACCAGGCCCTGCGCCTTCATCTGCGCCAGGACCTCCTTGTAGCGATCCATGCGCTGCATCTGGAAGAACGGGCCTTCGTCGTGGTCGAGGCCGAGCCACTGCATGCCTTCGACGATGACATCCACTGCTTCCTGCGACGAACGCTCGACGTCGGTGTCTTCGATCCGCAGGATGAAGATTCCCTTTTGCGACCGCGCGAATGCCCACGGATAAAGGGCCGAGCGGATGTTGCCCAGGTGGATGAAGCCGGTGGGTGAAGGAGCGAAACGGGTACGTACTTGCATGGCTGGATTCTGGTTCATGGTTGTCACTACGGGCTTGACCCGCAATCCATCGGTGATCAGGCGCAGTCGCCGCTTCGCGGTGGATGCCGGATCGAGTCCGGCATGACAAGGACTATCTAGGCGTCTTGCGCGTTAGGCAGTGCCAGGCGCGAGGTGTCTTCTTCGAGTGCGTCCTCCTGGCCGAGGCGGGCTTCATTGATGCGCGCGATGTCGTCAGGATTGATGTCGCCGGTCACATACACACCGTCGAAGCACGATGCGTCGAATCCATCGAGCTTCGGGTTGAGCGAACCGATGGCGCGCTTCATGCCTTCCACATCCTGGTAGATCAGCGCATCGCAGCCGATGATCTCGCGGATCTCCTCGATCGTGCGGCCGTGCGCCACCAGTTCGGTCGATGTCGGCATGTCGATGCCGTAGACGTTGGGGTAGCGCACCGGAGGCGCAGCGCTGGCGAGGTACACCTTCTTGGCGCCGGCGTCGCGCGCCATCTGCACGATTTCGCGGCTGGTCGTGCCGCGCACGATCGAGTCATCCACCAGCATCACGTTGCGGCCCTTGAATTCACTGGCGATGACGTTGAGCTTCTGGCGTACCGACTTCTTGCGCACGCCCTGCCCCGGCATGATGAAGGTGCGGCCGACATAGCGGTTCTTCACGAAGCCTTCGCGGTATGGAATGCCCAGCAGGTGCGCGAGTTGCGTTGCGCTCGGACGGCTCGACTCCGGGATCGGGATGATCACGTCGATCTCGTTGGGTGGCACTGTGGACACCACGCGCTTGGCCAGCGTTTCGCCCAGGTTCAGACGCGCCTGGTACACCGAGATGCCATCGAGCACCGAGTCCGGCCGCGCGAGGTACACGTACTCGAAGATGCACGGAAAGAGCTTGGGGTTGTCGGCGCACTGCTTCGAATGGACCGCGCCCTCCAGGTCGATGAAGACGACCTCGCCGGGCGCGACATGGCGCTCGAACACATGGCCCGTGCCTTCGAGCGCAACGGTCTCGCTGGCGACCATGACGGTGCCATCCTTGCCGCGACCGATCGACAGCGGTCGAATGCCGAACGGATCGCGAAATGCCAGCACGCCGTGGCCCGCAATCAACGCAATGACAGCGTAGGAGCCGCGCACGCGCTTATGCACGGCAGCCACCGCCTTGAACACGTCCTCGGGCTGCAGGGTCGCGCCGCGAGTGGACTTTTCAAGTTCGTGCGCGAACACGTTGAGCAGCACTTCCGAATCGCTCTCGGTGTTGATGTGCCGGTGGTCGGTCGTGAACAGCTCGCTCTTGAGCGCCTGCGCGTTGGTGAGGTTGCCGTTGTGCACGAGCACGATGCCGTAGGGCGCGTTCACGTAGAAGGGCTGAGCCTCTTCCTCGCTGTACGCATTGCCGGCCGTTGGATACCGCACCTGGCCGAGCCCCGCATTGCCCGGCAGCGCACGCATGTTGCGCGTGCGAAACACGTCGCGCACCATGCCCTTGGCCTTGTGCATGAAGAACTTGCGTTCCTGCTGGGTGACGATGCCCGCTGCGTCCTGGCCGCGATGCTGCAAGAGCAGCAAGCCGTCATAGATGAGCTGATTGACTGGGGCGTTGGAGACAACGCCGACGATTCCACACATGTGCTACCCCGGTAGGTATTGCCAGAACTGTTCGGGCAACACCGGCTTCAAACCCTTGAGCACGGTCGTCGAAACGCCCGCACCCGACGACTGTGTCCACCACTCTTCATTTTTCATCGCGGTGAAGTTGACCACCACTGCAAAGGCCAGCAGCAGCACAGCGCCGCGCACCAGCCCGAAAATCGCACCGAGTGTCCGGTCCACCGGCCTCAAGCCCACCGACTCCATGAGCTTCTTGAGGAGCCAGGCCACCAGGGCGCCGGAAAACACGACGGCGATAAAAACGACTGCAAATCCTGCTGCGTAGCGCAAAGGCTGCGCCGCCTTGCCCATCGGCAGCCACAAGGCGGCGTCCGGCGCCAGCCACTGCGCTACAAAAAACGCGGCGACCCATGCGAATACCGACAGCACTTCGTAAACCAATCCCCGCCATGCGCCGATCAACAGCGAAATCAGCAAGACGCCAGCGAAAACCCAATCCAGCGTTGCCATCTACAAGGTGAGGATGGCGGCCGGTAAATCCAGCCCCTTGATCTTGTCCGCAGCCCTGGTGGCCTCTTCCTTGGTCGGGAACGGCCCGACCCGCACACGCGTGCGCTTGCCATCCTTGGTCTCGGCCACATTCGTGTACGTCTTGAGGCCCGCTCTTTCGAGCTTCAGGCGGGCTTCGCGGGCGATGGCTGCATCGGCAAACGCGCCGACCTGCACGACGTATCGGCCGTTGGACGCAGCTTCTGGCGTTTTGCCCTCCAGCAAGGCGCGCGCCTTGGCGCCGTCGTCGGCTTTTGCCTGCGCCTTGGGTGCTTCAGGCTTGGGCTCCGGCTTGACTGCCTCGGGTTTGGGCTCGGTTTTCGGCTCGGATCTGGCTTCAGGCTTGACGGCCGCAACCTTGGGCTCGGGTTTGGGCTCTGTCGCGAGCTCTGCCTTGGGCGCAGGGGGCGGCGCGGGCGCGTCCGCCTTTGGCGCGGCAGGTGCGACGGCCACAGGGGTCGCGGCGACTGGGCCGGAAGCAACGACCGCCGCAGTGGCGGTGCTCGCAGCTTGCGCGGGCACCGCGAGCGGCTTGGCCTTGTTGCGATCGGGAATCTCGATCGGGATATCGACGGCGATCGGACGAGGCTGCGTATCGAAGAGCATCGGGAACCCGACAACGCCGATCAGCACGAGCAAGCCAGCGCCGATCAGCCGGTGCCTGGCGCGCCTGCGCATGGCCTCGACACTCTCGGCGGGTTGCTGGGTGGCTGCGGGCTCGTCGCCACTTTTACGAAACTTGAAAAAGGGCATCAGGCGAGATGTTTGGCGTGGAGGCGGGGCAATCCGTGCTGCAGGACGCCCCCTACTGTGTAGAAGGATCCGAACACGACGATTCTATCAGTGGGGGTTGCAGCGGCGACCGCCGCCTGAAGGGCTTCCATCGGGTCGGGATGGGTGCTGCCGGCAACGTCGGTACGCTTTTCCCTGGCACGCCACTTTTCCAGAAGATTCGCAGCCGATTCAGCGCGTGCCGTGGGCAGATCGGTGAAATACCAACGGTCGATGATAGGGCCGAGTTTGGCGAACATGGTGTCCAGGTCCTTGTCCGCCATCGCCCCGAAGACAGCATGCGTGGTGGGGAAAAAACCCATCGCATCCAGGTTGGCTGCGAGCGCCGCCACCGAATGCGGGTTGTGCGCGACATCGAGCAGCAGCATCGGCTGCCCCGGCACGATCTGGAACCGGCCCGGAAGCTCCACCATCGCCAGCCCGTTGCGCACGGCTTGCGCGGTCACCGGCAATTGGGGCCTGAGCGACTCCAGCGCGGCCAGCACGCCTGAAGCATTGACCAGCTGGTTCGCGCCGCGCAGCGCGGGGTACGCGAGCCCCGCGTAGCGCCGTCCGCGACCGGCCCACGCCCACTGCTGCTTGTCGCCCGAAAAATTGAAGTCGCGTCCCGGCAACCAAAGATCCGCATCGATTTCGGTCGCGCGGTCGATCACGCTCTGCGGCGGGACCGGATCGCTCACAATCGCCGGCTTTCCGGTCCGCAGGATGCCCGCCTTCTCGCGGCCGATGGTTTCGCGGTCGGTGCCCAGAAACTCCATGTGGTCGAGGTCGATGCTGGTGATCACGGCGCAATCGGTGTCGATGATGTTGACTGCGTCGAGCCTGCCGCCCAGCCCCACTTCCAGGATCGCGGCGTCAAGCCCGCTGGCCGCCATCAGGCTCATGATCGCCAGCGTCGTGAACTCGAAGTACGTGAGGGTGACACCATCACGCGCAGCCTCGACCTTCGCGAAATGCGGCACGAGCGCGTGGGGCTTGACGATCTCGCCGTGAATGCGGCACCGCTCCTCGAAGTGGACCAGGTGCGGCGAGGTGTAGACGCCGGTCTTGTAGCCTGACTGCAACAGGATGGCTTCGAGCATCGCGCAGGTCGAGCCCTTGCCGTTGGTGCCGGCGACCGTGATGACCGGGCAGTCGAACGTCAGCGCCATGCGGTCGGCCACTGCCCGCGCACGATCCAGGCCAAGTTCTATCGTTTGGGGGTGCAGGCTGTCGCAGTGCGCCAGCCAGTCTTGCAAGGTGTCCATGCCCGCATTGTCCCAGCACGGCGATCCGCACCTGTTACGCGGGCACGGTGACGCTTCACTATGATCGCCGCATGACTCCCGTTCTCCATGGCATCCCCAACTGCGACACCGTCAAGAAGGCCCGCGCGTGGCTCACCGAACGCGGCATCGACTACACATTCCACGACTTCAAGAAGCTCGGCGTGCCGGCCGATCGCCTGGACGACTGGATCGCGCAGGTCGGCTGGGAAAAACTGGTCAATCGCCAGGGCAACATGTGGCGCAAGCTCGATGCGCAAGTGCAGGCTTCGGTGAAGGACGCAGAGAGCGCCAAGGCTGTGATGAACCAGCACCCCAGCGTCATCAAGCGTCCTGTCGTCGACTGGGGCGGCCGGACAACCGTGGGCTTCAATCCGGACACCTGGGCGTCAACGATCGCACAGTGAGCCCAGCGTTTACCGGTGCTTTACCGAAGCGCAACCGTATTGCGTGGTGGATTGCCTAGAATTTGTGCAATCAGGTATCCGAAGGAGTCACCCATGAAAAAATTTGCAATGTTTTCCGCGATAGGCATGCTCGCCGCAACCGCAGGCGTCGCCCACGCGCAGCAGGAAGTCGGCCGCGTGATCTCCTCCACGCCGGTTGTCCAGCAAGTGCCAGTGCCGCGCCAGGTTTGCCAGGTTCAGCCCATGGCAGCGCAACCTTCGGGCGCAGGCGCCGTGATCGGCGCAATTGCGGGTGGATTGCTCGGCAACACCATCGGGCACGGCGGCGGCCGTTTTGCCGCGACCGGCATCGGCATGGTCGCTGGTGCGGCGATCGGCAACAGCGTGGAGGGCAACAACGCCTACGCACGCAACGGCCAGTACTGCACGACCGAATCGACGTACGAGAACCGCACGGTCGCCTACAACGTGACCTATGAGTACCAGGGCCGCCAGTACACGACGCAAATGGCCAATGACCCCGGCCCGACCATCCAGCTGCAAGTGACGCCCGTGGGCGCCAACCCGCCGCCGGTGACGAGGCTGCAAGGCGATGGCGGCGAGAACTGGACGCCGCGCGCCACCATCATCTCGGAAGTCGTCACCTCGCCGATGGTCGAGTACCCGGTGTACTCGTCGGGCTACTACCCGCGGCCGTACTACGCGCCCGCCTATGCCAACTCCTATGTGCCTTACATCGCACCGATCGGCATTTCGCTGGGCCTGGGCTACTACGGCGGCAGCCGTCATCGCCACTGGCGCTGAGCCGGCGCGGCATCGAAAGAACGGGCGGCTTCGGTCGCCCGTTTTGCCTGGGGGCGGATGCAGCCAGGGCCGTCATGGGCGCCAGCTAAAATTGACGGATGACTACTTCGACAATCGCCCAAGCCGAGATCTCCACCCAGGCCAACGTGTACTTCGACGGCAAGTGCGTCAGCCACAGCATCACGCTGGCTGACGGCACCAAAAAATCAGTGGGCGTCGTGCTCCCCTCGCAGCTCACCTTCAAGACCGGCGCCGCCGAAATCATGGAATGCGTCGCAGGCTCCTGCGAATACAAGCTCGCCGGCTCCGACAGCTGGCTCACCTCAGGCCCCGGCGACAAGTTCAGCGTCCCGGCCAACAGCAGCTTCGACATCAAGGTCGCGCAGGGCTATCACTACATCTGCCACTTCGGCTGATCGGCGTTAGGCTCATCGGCTCATCGGCTTTCTGGTTCATCGGCTTCAAGCGCATCACCTCATGTCCACCATCCTCGAACACCTTCCCACCGGCCAGAAAGTCGGCATCGCCTTTTCAGGCGGACTCGACACCAGCGCCGCGCTGCACTGGATGCGCCTGAAGGGCGCGGTTCCGTACGCCTACACCGCCAACCTCGGCCAGCCCGACGAACCCGATTACGAAGACATTCCGCGCAAGGCGATGCAATACGGCGCCGAGCAGGCCCGCCTGATCGACTGCCGCCTGCAGCTCGCGCACGAAGGCATTGCCGCGTTGCAAGCCGGTGCATTCCACATCTCCACGGGCGGCCTGACCTACTTCAACACCACGCCGCTGGGCCGCGCCGTGACCGGCACGATGCTCGTGGCCGCGATGAAGGAAGACGACGTCAACATCTGGGGTGACGGCAGCACGTTCAAGGGCAACGACATCGAGCGCTTCTACCGCTACGGCCTGCTCACCAACCCGTCCCTGCGCATCTACAAGCCGTGGCTCGACCAGCTGTTCATCGACGAGCTCGGCGGTCGCGCAGAGATGTCGGCCTTCATGACCAAGGCGGGCTTCGGCTACAAGATGTCCGCCGAAAAGGCGTACTCGACCGACTCCAACATGCTCGGCGCGACGCACGAAGCCAAGGACCTCGAGAGCCTGGCAACGGGCATGAAGATCGTGAACCCGATCATGGGTGTGGCTTTCTGGAAAGACGATGTGGCGGTGAAGGCCGAGACCGTCACTGTGCGCTTCGAGGAAGGCCAGCCGACAGCCCTGAACGGCAAGACCTTCGATTCGCCCGTGGACCTGATCCTGGAAGCCAACGCTATCGGCGGACGCCACGGCCTGGGCATGAGCGACCAGATCGAAAACCGCATCATCGAAGCCAAGAGCCGCGGTATCTATGAGGCGCCTGGCCTCGCGCTGCTGTTCATTGCGTATGAGCGCCTGGTGACGGGCATCCACAACGAAGACACCATCGAGCAGTACCGTGACAACGGCCGCAAGCTCGGCCGCCTGCTGTACCAGGGGCGCTGGTTCGACCCGCAGGCCATCATGCTGCGAGAGACTGCGCAGCGCTGGGTCGCCCGCGCGGTCACCGGTGAAGTCACGCTGGAACTGCGCCGCGGCAACGACTACTCGCTGCTCAACACCGAGTCACCCAACCTGACCTACGCACCGGAGCGGCTCTCGATGGAAAAGGTGGAGAACGCGCCGTTCTCGCCGAAGGATCGCATCGGGCAATTGACGATGCGCAATCTCGACATCGTGGACACGCGGCAGAAGCTGGGAATCTATTCGCGCGCCGGACTGCTGACGTCTGGCGAAGGCACGCCGATTCCCAACCTCGAGCACAAGACGAAGTGACTCGCCCTTAGCGTCCGAGGCTGTCATTGCGGACTTGATCCGAAATACAGGTGTTCGAAGGCAGTAGCCGCTGCGCGGTGGATACCGGGTCGAGCCCGGTATGACAGCCCAAGAGAGGTTGTCATTGCGGACTTGATCCGCAATCCATGTATTCAAAGGCCGTAGCCGCTGCGCGGTGGATTGCGGGTCGAGCCCGCAATGACAACCAGATGCGGGCTCAATCGAACGAGAACGTCAATATCAGGTCCACCGCCGTGCGCTCGCCCGCCTCGGCGCGTACGGTGATGCGGCGCGTGATGTCGTAGAAGATGAACAGCGTGCCGAGCGCGCCTGAGATGCTGCGTTCGTACGCCGCATAGAAGTTGGTCCCGAAACGGCGGCCCAGCGCGATCGCAGGTGCGCCTGCTGCATCGCGACGGAACGAGACTTCATCCAGGCCCAGCGAGGCCGCCAACCCCTTCTTGCCACCCGCACGATTGGCCAGCAACGCGACCGCGGCTTGCTGCACGAGCGCGGTCTCTGCTCCCGACGAAGGCGCAGCGCGGCCCGTCACGAGCCACGACAATTTTTCGGCTTCAGGCAAGTCGGGCTCTGCATAAAGCCGCACGAAGGGCGAAAGCGCGGTGCCCGAAATCAACACCCCGACACGCTGCACCAGGTTGGGCCGGACCGCCAGGATGTCGAGCGACGGGTTGTCGGCAGCGCCGGTGAACCGGATGACGCCCCGCTCGATGTTCAGCCGCTGTCCGTACGCCTGATACTCGCCGCCCGCCGTGGTGATCACGCCCGTCAGGCGCGGCTGCACGACCGAGCGGCCCGTGAGCTTCAACTGACCACGCAATCGCGTGTCGATCCCCAGCCCTTGCACGCGCAGGTTGTCGCCCAGTTCCAGGGTGACATCCAGCGTCAGCTCCTGCGAGGGCGGCTTTGCGCCCGTCGGCTGCTGCAAGGCCCGCGCCTCGGCTCGAAGGATCGGGCCTCCCGCGCCGCGGACCACCACGTCTTCGCCCAGGCGCGGCGCTGTCTCATCCGGCAGCACGATGAGCGCCTGGTCGACCTTCAATGTGCCGTTCACGATCGTGCCCTTGGCGTCGCGTGAAGCGGTGATCTTTCCGGACACCGTCACCTGCCGGTCCGACCGGATGCTCGCGCGCAACCGGGTCACTTCGGCGGTGAGCTGCGTCTGCAAACCCTCGCTGGTCCATCGGCCCTCGCCGGTCGCCACCAGGGTTCCGCCGTTATCCCCCGGCCCGCGCAGACGGAACTCGTCCACGACAAGCCGCGTGCCTTCAAAGTGCGCGCGCAAACGCCCGCCCTGCAACTCGATCCCATCGACCACCGAGCGAAGCGCCAGATCGTCGGCGGCCAGTGTGCCGGCCAACTGCGGCGCCGCGCGCGTGCCGCTCACCGCAAGGTCCGCACCGAGCGAGCCACGCAGACGCCACCCCGGCGGCGCGAGCAGCGACCACACGCCAATGCGCGGCAGCTGCGCGCGAACCGTGCCGCTGACCGGTGCCTCCGCGGGCCACGACCACCCGGCCGCGCCGCCTTGCGACAAACGACTTTGCAGACGCGCATCGGCCGTGCCGCCGCGTTCGCTGTCCCAGCGCAGCACCGCTGTCACGGTTTCGCCCTGGCTTTCGATGGCCAGCCGCGCCTCGCGCACGCCGGCCTTGACCCGCGTGGCAGCCCCATCGACGGTGTCGGCCAGCACCGTGAGGTCGCCGCTCGTGCGCTCCAGCGATGCGCGTATGCGAGGCGTCGCGCCGAGCGCCGCATCCCACGACCCGTCGAACACCATGTCGCCGGCCAACGCCGTGCCCTGTAACTGCGGCCCGCCAACGAGTTCGATCCACGTAAGCGGCAAGCCCTTGATGCGCCCCGTCGTCTTGAGCTCACCACGTCCGTAGCGCACGGGGTCCCAGGTGATCGTCGCCGAACCCACGCCGCCCACGCTTCGGGGTGCGCCCAGCAACGCCTCGCCTGCGCTCGCATCCAGCGTCCCCTGCGACCAGCGCACATCGAAGGGGCGTGCGGTCTTGAGCGTCCAGTTTCCCGCGCCCAGGGCAGGGTCTGTACCCACGACGCCCAGCGACGCGACCTGCGCGAACCAATCGCCCGGTGCACCAGGCGCTCCACGCTTTCCGCCGCGGCCGGAAAGATCGAGACTGATGCGCCGCTGTCCCGATTCGGCGCGCCCGCGTACCTGCAATGCGGCGTCGGCCAGGCGTCCGTTGAGCGTGGCTGTCGTTTCGCGTACGGTCCAGCCGGTTGCCGGTGCGCTTGACGACGAAGCCGCCGGTGCGCCACGCCAATCGAGTTGCGCGATGTCGAGCCTGGCCTGCACTGCCGGATCGCGCCAGCCGCCTTGCCACTCGGCGCGCGCCTCGGCCCGGCCAGCGGCAACCTGCGCCAACACGGCCGGCGCACCGGGAAGGCGCTGCAGCCACCGGGCAGCCTGCGCGAGATCGCTTCCACTGGCGCTGATCGTTCCGCCACCGCTTGCCGCGGACAGCTTGCCCTGCACGCTCGCCAACAGCCCCGGCGCCTTGAGTTCGGCACGCCCACTGCCGGAGCGGCTTTCCAGCACCACGTCGCCATTGGCCTGCAGCCGCGCGTCCGACGTGACCACTTCCAGAGAAGCCAACGAAAGCGCGCCACTGTTCCATCGCCCCTTGGCTGCTGCGGAACGCAGCTCCAGCGCGGCCGCCGCCGCTGCGATCTCATTGCCTTGGTCCGGATTCTTCGCGACGCCCGCGCGAGCTTTTGACGCCGGGGCACCGTCGGCCGCCAGCGATACATCGAACCCGATCGCCTTGCCCTCGCCCGTGAGCGTGGCCTTGCCACTGACCGGCAACGACGCCAGCGCCCCATGAAGCGCGGCAGGATCGACTTTGGAAAGCGTGCCGTCCACCGTCCAGCCATCGGCGCCGGTCCATGCGCCCTTGGCACGCACTTCGCCGCCACCGACGGTTGCTTCCAGCGCGCGAATCACCGCCTGCCCGCCTTTGCGCCACTCACCGTTGGCCATGAGGCGCTCGACGGGTGCGCGCTCCTTGTCCCAGGGGCCGGCCAACGCGTTGGTCGCTTCGACCTCCATGGCCCAGGTGCCCGCAGATGCAGGACGGACATCGAGCTTGCCCGACAGCGAGGTGTGCGGCGCCTGTGCCCAGAGCACGCGCAGGTCCAGCCTTGCGAAGTCCGCGTGCGCCTCGGGCAATGGCTGCGGGCCCCAGGGCGTGATGCGAGCGGTGGCCGACGCGATGGCACCCGCTGCGGCAGGGCTTGCGCCTGAACCGGTTTGCAATTGCGCGGTTGCGCGCATGTCCGCGACCGGCCCTTCGATGCGGGCATTGAATGACAGCGGCACTTGCGCTTGACCGCCGGGCACGGCTGCATCGAGCCGCCCTTGCAGCAGAGCCAGCACCGGCAGCTTGCCCTCCGCCCCGACGCGGCCCTCGCCTGAATAGAGGCCGCCCTGCCACTTCAGCCGGTCGAGCTTGACCTGGTGGTAGACGTTGTCGAAGCTATAGGTGCCGGTCACATGCGACACCTCGATCGTGTTCGCGGCGCTCTTGACTTCGAGCTGGCCGAGCAGCACTTCGGCAATCTCCACCCGCAGCGGCAACGCCAGTGAAACAGGCACGATGGGCGGCGTGGGCGGGCGCTTGTCATTGATCAGCAAGTGGCCCGCGCGCAGGTAGTCCAGTCGCAATGTGCCACGCATGAGCGACAGCGGCTGCCAGGCCAGCTCGGCAGCCGTCGCCTCCAGCACCAGCCCTTCGCGCTCCCATCGCAGGCGCCTGGCCTTCAGCCCTGTGCGCAGCGATCCGCTGGCGCCTTCGATCTGCAGCGCCTGCCAACGCGAAGCCCGCTCCAGCGCCCAGTCGAGCGAAGCGGGTGTGCCAGCCCACCACCACAGCAACGCACTGACCGCCACCAGCAAGCCGAAGATGCCCGCGAGCACCAGCAGGACGATGCGCAGCACCCGGCTCGCCCCGCCCCTCAAAACGTCACCCCCAGGTTGAAGTGCAGCCGGAATTTCTTCGGCTGGATGCCGTAGGCCAGGTCCACTTGCAGCGGTCCCAACGGACTCTTCCAGCGCGCGCCGGCGCCCACACCGAACACCGGCTTCATGCCGCCGATGCGATCGCTCACCGCGCCGCCATCGATGAAGACGGCACTTTCCCATTCGGTGTCCAGGCCGCCGCGCTTGATCGGCCGCTGCCACTCGACACTGCCCACCGCCATGTAGCGTCCCGGACCGACGACGTTGCCCGGACGCTCGACGCCGATTTCGCGGTAGCCGTAGCCACGCACCGTCGTGTCGCCGCCGGTGCGAAACAGCTGCGAAGCCGGAACGTTAGCGCTGGCCTTGGCGATCACCGCCCCGGCCTCCGCGCGAAGTTGCAGACGCCCGGACTGCAACGGACGTACGCCCAGCCAGCGAACCAGCGTGCGCTGGAACGGGCTGCGGCTGCCGGTGAGCGTCAGGCCCCCGCCCAATTCAAAACCGACGCCATAGCCGCGCGTCGGATACGGCGTGCGATCGAAGTAGCGACCGGTCCACACATAGTTGGCACTGATCGCCGTGCCGTCGCCGTTGTCAGGGATCGCAGCGGCCGCCCCTGCAGCGGCGCGCACATTGGCGCGTTCGTACTGGGCGTACACATTGCGTTCGATATGGTCCCCGACCCAGGTGCGACCGACCCGCAGCTTCTGGCCGTGGGTGACCAGCACGCCGTCGTCCACACGCTCGGCCCGGGCCAGCACACCCCAGCGCCAGCCGTCGGCATCGGGCACCGCCGTCCACTCCGTCTCGACGAAGGGCGACTTGCGTTCCAGCTGCAGCTTGGTGACCGCACGCCAGCCAATCACTGGCACGCGGTTGTTGCGGTACTCCACCGAGCCACGGGCGCCGCTGTCGGTCGAAACGCCCAGTCCCAGCACGAGCTTGTGCAGCGGCGCTTCACGAACCGTGACTTGCACCGGCGCGGCCTTGGGGTCGCCTTCGGTGTCGAGCAGAATGAACGCCGAATCGAAGTACCCGCTGCCGGCCAGCCGCAACTGCGCCTGCACCAGCGCCTCCTGGTCGTACATGCTGCCCACCGGCAGGCGCGCCAGTCGCGGCACCAGCACGGGGTCGTAACGCTCGACGCCCGTCACCACCATTTCACCCAGGCGATAAGGCGGCCCTGAATCAAGCTTGAGCCCGAGTCCGGCGCGCGAATTGGGCGCATCGATATCGGCCAGGCTGTAGCTGATCCGGCTGACCGGATAACGCCGCGCCATCAGTTGGCGCAGCGCAGTGCTCTTGGCCTGATCCCAGCCTTCCTGCGTGAACCGTTGCCCGATCGGCAGGCGCCAGCCGGCGCGGATCTCATCGCGCTGGCGCGTCACCTCCGGGTCCGCCGATTGCGCGACATCGCCTTCGAATTCGATCTTGACCTGGCTGACCTGGGTGAGCTTGCCGGGCTCGACCTCGATCACGATCAGCGGGCTGGTCTTCGAGGCCTCATCGCGCCGCACCACGATCTTCGGATCGAAATAACCGAGCGTGCCCACGAGTTCGCGAACATCGCGCTCGGCCATCACGATCAGGCGTGCGAGTTCCGTATCGTCCAGGTCGGTCACCTCGCGATAGCGGCGCAGTTCCAGGTGCCGGTCGAGCAGCGACTTGATCGGTGCAGGTGCGCGCACGTCGATGGCAAACGCGGGGCGGGAGGCTTCGCTGGAAGCGGACTGGGCACTGGCTGCGTCAACCAACGTCAGCGAGAGCCCCAACGCCAAAACGCACGTCTGCACCCAGTACAACGAAAACTTCATGCGGACGCCCTAGACCACAACAGGTTCAGGCTCCAGTCGAATGCCAAAGCGTTCATAAACGCTGGTCTGGATGGCGCGCGCCAGCGTCACCACCTCACCGCCGGTCGCGCCGCCACGGTTGACCAGCACCAGGGCCTGCCGCTCGTAAACGCCCGCATTGCCCACCGATTTGCCCTTCCAGCCGCAGGCATCGATCAGCCAGCCCGCCGCGAGCTTCACCGTGCCGTCGGGCATGGGGTAGTGAACGATGTTGGGCTCGCGTGCAATGATGTCCTGGCACTGGTCGGGCGAGACGGTCGGGTTCTTGAAGAAGCTGCCTGCATTGCCGATGACGCGCGGGTCGGGCAGTTTGGCGGCGCGCACGGCGCAGACCCATTCGTAGATCTGGCGTGCCGACGGGTTTTGAATACCTGTTTCCTGCATCTTGCGTTCGATATCGGCGTAACCCAGCACGGGCTTCCACGGCCGGGGCAGGCGAAACCGCACGCGCAGGATCATCGCGCGCCCGGCCAGCCCGAAATCGCCCTCTTTCGCCGCGACGTGCTTGAAAACCGAATCCCGGTAGCCGAAAGCGCACTGCGCAGCGTCGAGCGTGAATGTGTTACCGGTGACCAGGTCGATCGCGTCCAGCGACTCGAAGCGGTCCTGCAGCTCGACCCCGTAAGCGCCCACGTTCTGGACCGGCGATGCCCCCACCGTACCGGGGATGAGCGCCATGTTCTCCAGGCCGTCGAAGCCCTGCTCCAGCGTCCAGGTCACGAAGTCGTGCCAGTTCTCGCCCGCACCGGCCTCCACGATGAAGGCCCTGGGCGATTCATCGACCAGGCGGCGGCCCAGCACCTCAACCTTGAGCACCACGGGCTTCACATCGCCGGTGATGACGATGTTGCTGCCACCGCCCAGCACGAACTTGGGCGCCGGACCATGCTCCGGGTCGGCCAGCACTTGCTGGACATCGTCCTGCCCGCGCACGCGCACCAGCGCACGCGCCTTCGCGACGATGCCAAATGTGTTGTGCGCCTGCAGGGGTACGTTTTGCTCCACGATCATGGGAGAATTGTCGCATCTGCACAGAGAGCAAAACGAGTAAGAACATGCCATCTTTTGACACAGTCTGCGAACCCAACATGGTGGAAGTGAAGAACGCGGTGGAGAACGCCGCGAAAGAAATCGCCACGCGTTTCGACTTCAAGGGAACCTCCGCCGCGCTTGAACTCAAGGAAAAGGACATCACGGTATTCGGCGACGCCGACTTCCAGCTCAGCCAGGTCCAGGACATCCTCACGGCCAAGCTGGTCAAGCGCAACGTCGACGTGCGCTTCCTCGACAAGGGCGATGTCCAGAAGATCGGCGGCGACAAGGTCAAGCAGGTGCTCAAGGTGCGCAGCGGCATCGAGACCGAGCAGGCCAAGAAGATCACCCGGCTCATCAAGGACAGCAAGATGAAGGTGCAGGCCGCCATACAGGGCGATGCGGTTCGCATCACCGGCGCCAAGCGCGACGACCTGCAGGCAGCCATGGCGCTCATCCGCTCGGAAATCGACGATGTGCCGCTTTCCTTCGACAACTTCCGCGACTGAAGAATCACCGCCATGAACTGGCTCCGCGCTACAGCAGCCACCCTCACAAGCATCGGCTGCTTCGCCTGCGGGAGCGCGTTCGCCCAGGCCGTGGCACTGCAGGGCATGCTCGGCAACAAGGCCCTGCTGATCGTCGATGGGGCAGCGCCTAAGTCCGTGGCGCCCGGTGACACGCACATGGGCGTGAAAGTGCTTTCCACGTCCGGCGACGAAGCCGTGGTCGACATCAAGGGGCAGCGCCGGACACTGCGAGTCGGTGAGGCGCCGGCCAGCGTCGGCGGCACTGGCCCCAGTCGTGCCACGGGTGCAAAGATCGTATTGACGGCGGGCAACGGTGGGCACTTCTACTCGCAAGGCGCGGTCAACGGCAAGGCCGTTTATTTCGTCGTCGATACCGGCGCGACCACCATCGCGCTCGGGGCCTCCGACGCAGATCGCCTGGGCATCAACTACAAGGCCTCCGGGCAGCAGGGCCGCGTGGGAACCGCCAATGGCGTTGTGAACGTGTGGCGCCTCAAGCTCGATTCCGTGCGTGTCGGTGACGTGGAAGTCCACGGCGTCGAAGCGGCCATCCTGCCGACCAGCATGCCGTACGTGCTGCTGGGCAACAGCTTCCTGTCGCGTTTCCAGATGACGCGCAGCAATGACCAGATGGTCCTGGAGCGGCGCTACTAGCCGCTCACTCCTGATTCCTGATGCCCGAAGCCAACCCAGAAACGCCCCAGCACCGGTCCGCCGACGACAAGATCACCGCGTTCGGCCCGCTGCGCTCACCGGTGTTTCGCATGCTGTGGCTCACCTGGCTGGCAGCCAACACCACGATGTGGATGAACGACGTCGCCAGCGCGTGGCTGATGACGTCACTCGCACCATCGCCTCTGTGGGTGGCGCTGGTTCAGTCGGCTTCAACCTTGCCCGTCTTCCTCCTGGGCCTGCCGAGCGGCGCGCTGGCGGACATCCTGGACCGCAGGCGATTCCTGATGCTCACCCAGTTCTGGGTCGCCACGATTGCCACCATCACCTGCACTGTCCTCGTGATGGGCTGGATGACACCGGGTCTTTTGCTGGCTCTCACATTTGCCAATGGCGTGGGGCTGGCGCTGCGCTGGCCGGTGTTCGCGGCTGTCGTGCCTGAAGTCGTTTCACGCACGCAGTTGCCGCAGGCGCTGGCGCTCAACGGCGTGTCGATGAATGCGTCGCGCATCATCGGGCCGCTCGTGGCGGGTGCGCTGATTGCGAGCTTCGCGAATCCGGCCTGGGTGTTCGCGCTGAACGCGATCCTGTCCATCGGCGCAGGCATCGTCATCATGCGATGGAAACGCGAGCACAAAGAGAGCCCGCTCGGACGCGAACGGCTCACCAGCGCAATGCGGGTCGGCGTTCAATACGTCTGGCAGTCCGGGCGCATGCGGGCCGTGCTCATCCGCATCGCGCTTTTCTTTCTCCATTCCACCGCGTTGCTGGCGCTGCTGCCACTGCTGGCACGCAGCCTGCCCGGCGGGCAGGCTGGCACCTTCACCGTGCTGCTCGCATCCATGGGTGCAGGCGCCATCGTCGCGGCGCTCAACATGCCGCTCCTGCGCAAGTGGTTGCCGCTGCAAACGCTGGTCTTCGCAGGTACAGCCACGCAAGCCGCCGCCATGCTGGTCGTCGGTTTCGCCAACAGCATCTACTTCGCGGTACCTGGAATGATCGTCGCCGGCATGGCCTGGATCACGGTTGCCAATTCGCTCACCGTCGCCGCGCAGATGGGCCTGCCCGACTGGGTACGCGCGCGCGGCATGTCGATCTACCAGATGGCGCTCATGGGTTCGACCGCGGCTGGCGCGGCACTGTGGGGCAAGGTCGCGGACATGACCAGCATCCACGACAGCATCGGCATCGCAGCCGGCTCCAGCGTCATCCTGATGGCGATTGCGCAGCGGCTGGTGACCGATCGCGGGATCGAGGAAGACCTGACACCCTCCCATGTCTTCAAGGTGCCGTATGCCGCAGCGCCTCCCGCTCAGGGTCGCATCCAGACCAGCATCGAATACCGCATCGATCCGGCGCGCACGGCCGAGTTTCTGGACCTGATGCAGGAAAGCCGCAGGAGTCGTGTGAGCCAGGGTGCGATCTACTGGCAGGTGTTGCAGGACCTGTACGACCCCGGCCGCATCGTCGAGCAGATCACCGACGAATCATGGACCGAACACCTGCGCCGTTTCGACCGCGTGACGGCGGCCGACGTGGCGCTGCGCGATCGCAAGTTCGCATTCCACATCGCCGACGAGCCGCCGATCGTGACGCGGATGCTGGTGGAGCGCTGAACACCCAACCGACGAACCGAGGACATCCGTGAAAATCAAAAGCGTCGAGCCCTTCATCCTCCATGTGCCCGTGACGGGCTCGCAGATCGCGGACAGCACGCACAGCATCACGCATTGGGGTGTGGTGGGCGCCTGCATCACCACCGAAGAGGGATTGCAGGGCTACGGCTTCACCGGCACGCATGCCCACCTGCCAGGCGACCAGCTCATCACGCGCTGCATCGAAACATGCCACGCGCCGCTCCTGATCGGAGAAGACGCGAGCGATGTGCAGCGCCTGTGGCTGAAGCTCGCACGCAACCCGGCGCTGCAATGGATAGGCCGCGCAGGCATCACCACGCTCTCGCACGCGGCCATCGACATTGCGCTGTGGGACCTGAAAGCCAAGGCTGCGGGCGTGCCGTTGTGGAAGCTGCTCGGCGGACAGGTGCGCGAGAAAGTGCGCGCCTACAACACCGACATCGGCTGGCTGAGCATCGACGACGACAAGCTCGTGGCCGGCGCGATGAGTGCAGTAGAGCAAGGTTTCTCCGGCATCAAGATCAAGGTCGGCTCGACCGTGGAGCGCGATCTCAGGCGCCTTGAAGCGGTGCGCAAGGCCATCGGGCCCAACATCACGATGGCGGTGGACGGCAACGGCAAGTGGGACCTGGCCACCTGCCTGCGGTTTTGCCGTGGCGCGTCACCGTTCGATGTGTTCTGGTTCGAAGAGCCGCTCTGGTACGACGACGTGAAGGCCCACGCGCAACTCGCGCGATCCACCCACATCCCGGTTGCGCTGGGCGAGCAGCTCTACACGCAGGATGCGTTCAGCGAGTTCTTCCACCAGAACGCAGTCCACTGGGTGCAGCCCGACGTGACGCGCATGGCCGGCATCACCGAGGTGTGGCGGGTCTGCGAGACCGCGAACTCGTACCGGCTGCCGGTGGCGCCGCATGCGGGCGACATGAGCCAGGTGCATGTTCACCTCAACTATGCGCACCCGGCGTGCCAGGTGCTCGAATACATCCCCTGGATCAAGGACTGCTTCACCGAGCCGGCCGAGGTGGTTCATGGCATCTTCCGGCTGCCCGCACAACCCGGCGCCGGCACAACGCCCACGCGCCAGGCATGGGAGAAATTCCGCCGCCCCGCCGCGTGATGGGGCTGCTTTAACATCGGCTGCAAGTTTCCGCAGCTTTCAAGGAGTTTTCTGTAATGACCTATCTCGAAACCGATCCCGAAGAACATCCCGGCAACACCGGCGAACCGCGCAACGCGTTCCTTGAAGAAAAGGCGTTCAAGTCACGCACCGTCATGGTGTTCGGCGCCATCAGCGATCTGGCAGCCGCCGACATTGCGCGCCGCCTGATCGCGCTCGACGCCGAGTCGCCCACGCCCATCGACATGCTGGTGAGCTCGCCCGGCGGCCATCTGGAGTCTGGCGACGCGATCCACGACATCATCCGTTTCATCAGCGCGCCGGTGAACATGATCGGCACGGGCTGGGTTGGCAGCGCTGCCACGCACCTGTACCTGGCGGTTCCGAAAGAGCGCCGGTTCTGCCTGCCCAACACACGCTTTCTGATTCACCAGCCCAGCGGCCGCTCGGGCGGACAGGCGACCGACATCGCGATCCACGCGCAGGAAATCATCAAGGCCCGTGAGCGCATCGCCCGCATCATCGCGCGCGAGACCGGCAAGCCGATCGAGCAGGTGCTGCAGGACATCGAGCGCGATCGCTGGCTGTCGGCAAGCGAAGCGGTCGAGTACGGCCTGGTGGGACGCATCATCGAGCGCAAGACGGATCTGAAGTAAGCGGTCGCCGTAGCCGCTTCGCGGTGGATGCCGGGTCGAGCCCGGCATGACAGCCTCCTTCGCTGTCATTGCGTTTTTGGCTGTCATTGCGGAC
>JAZKFI010000021.1:78216-194100 GCA_040386575.1 Pseudomonadota bacterium | reverse complement strand
ACAGGCGCCGCTTCCGCTTCGCGGTGGATGCCGGGTCAGGCCCGGCATGACAGCCTCCTTCGCTGTCATTGCGTTTTTGGCTGTCATTGCGGACTTGATCCGCAATCCATCCCTGAACAGGCGCCGCTTCCGCTTCGCGGTGGATGCCGGGTCAGGCCCGGCATGACAGCCACTAAGCGCGCGGCACTGTCCCCTTCATCTCCACCGCCGCCAGAAAATCAAAGTCCACACCTTTGTCGGCCTGAGTCACCGTCGACAAAAAGAGCTTGCGATAACCCCGCTCGGCCGAAGGCACAACCACCGGATTGTCCTTCGCGCGCCGTGCCAGTTCCTCATCCGACACCAGCAGGCTGATCTCGCGATTGACGACTGACAGCCGTATGCGGTCGCCACTTCGCACATGCGCCAGCGGCCCGCCAATGGCTGACTCCGGCGTGACGTGCAGCACGATGGTGCCGAAAGCCGTGCCGCTCATTCGCCCATCCGAAATGCGCACGATGTCTTTTAGACCCTGCCGCGCCAGCTTGCGCGGGATCGGGATGTAGCCCGCTTCCGGCATGCCGGGCGCGCCCTTGGGCCCGATGTTTTTCAGCACGAGCACATCGCCTGCTTCGACGTCCAGATCATCGCTGTCGATACGCATTGCGAGATCTTCAAGCCCTTCAAAAACCACTGCACGTCCCTCGTGCTCCATGAGCTTGGGATCAGCCGCCGATTGCTTGATGATCGCCCCGCCCGGCGCAAGGTTGCCCTGAAGCACGGCGATGCCGCCCTGCGGATAGATCGGGTTGTCGCGCGTGCGGATCACGTCCTGTGTGAACGGCGCACTGGCGCGATCAAGCTCTTCGCCCAGGGTGCGGCCCGTCACCGTCAGTGCATCCAGGTGCAGCAGGGGCTTGAGTTCGCGCAGCAGCGTGGTCATGCCGCCGGCCGCGTGAAAGTGCTCCATGTAATGCTGCCCCGACGGCTTGAGATCGACCAGCACCGGCGTCTCGCGCCCCATGCGGTCGAGCGCCTTCAGGTCCACTTCAAATCCCGCCCGCCCCGCGATGGCCGTCAGGTGCACGATGCCATTGGTCGAACCGCCGATCGCCAGCAACACACGCATCGCGTTCTCGAAAGCCTTGGCCGTGAGGATCTGGTCAACGCCCAATCGCGTCCTGGCCATCTGCACCGCGATCTCACCCGTTCTCTCCGCGACGCGCATGCGGTCCGCCGTCACCGCCGGTGGTGATGCGCCGCCCGGCACCGTCATGCCCAGCGCCTCTGCGATGCAGGCCATCGTGCTGGCAGTTCCCATGACCGAACATGTACCCACACTCGCGACGAGCTGGTTGTTCACATCGGCAATTTCCTGGTCGTCGATTTCGTCGGCGCGATAGCGACCCCAGTAGCGACGGCAATCCGTACACGCACCCACGGTCTCGCCGCGATGGGAACCGGTGAGCATCGAACCCGTGATGAGCTGTATCGCCGGCAAGCCGGCAGACGCCGCGCCCATCAACTGCGCAGGCACTGTCTTGTCGCAACCACCGATGAGCACCACCGCATCCATCGGTTGCGCACGCAACATCTCTTCGGTGTCCATGGACATCAGGTTGCGCAGGTACATGCTGGTTGGCGCAGCAAAACTCTCGCCGATGGAGATCGTCGGAAACTTCACCGGCAGTCCCCCCGCGAGCATCACGCCGCGCTGCACGGCCTCGATGAGTTGCGGCATGTTGCCGTGACAGGGGTTGTAGCCGCTCGCCGTGTCGGTGATGCCGATGACGGGCCGGTCGAGCGCGCTGTCGGTGTAGCCCGCGCCCTTGATGAAAGCCTTGCGCAGAAAGAGCGAGAAGCCCGCATCGCCATAGTTGGTCAGGCCCTTGCGCATGCCCTCTGGAGCGTTTGGCACATCGGTGTCGTCTGCGTTGTTTCGGTCTTGCATGTGTTGCCTCTTTGCTTCAGTGTAAACACGCAGATGCGCACGCGCACTTGACCCGGCGATTTCGCAGCGCGATACTTCGCGACTTCCCCAACCACCACAGGAGAGCGCCATGGAAAATTTTGACCTTGCCCTTCTGTCGGCCGCCTGACACGAGCGTCGTATCCGGTGCCCTGCTGCACCACTGACATCCCGGTCACCTTGATTCGCCGCTAGCCGCGGCCGGCATCCATTTTTCAATTCGTACTGCGCATGCACTGCATGCACGGTGTGTTCGCGCACGAGTCGCGAACTGGAAAACCATTGGATACCCAACTCAAGATGATCGATTTCGATTTCGAAAAACTGCGCCCCATCGGCCTCACGCAAGTCGTCGTGAACAGCCTGGGCGCCTTGCAGGAAACCACACCGCCCGGCAGCCGGCTCATGCGGATCGTGGAAACGCAGCGTGACTGGTTCACGCTGCATGACGGCGACGCAGAGCACCGTGCCCGCGCCGGGCAGCGGCTGGTGAATGTGCTGCGAATGCAGGACACCACCGTCACCGTCGGCGACTGGGCTGTCGTCACCGGCGAAGGTGCGGGCGACCTGTGGATCGCTGCGCTGTTGCCACCCGTGACGCAGATCGCGCGACGCGCCAACGACGGGCGACGGCAATCGCTCGCGAGCAACGTGGACACCGCCCTACTCACGATGGGACTGGACGACGACTTCAATCCGAGGCGCGTCGAGCGCTACATCGCCATGGTGCGAGCGGGCGATGTGTCGCCGGTGGTTGTGCTGACCAAGAGCGACATTGCGCGAGACGCGCAGGAGCGCATCGCCTTGTTGCGGGAACGATTGCCGGCGAGCGTGCCCATCGTGGCCATCAACGGGATGAGCGAGCAAGCCCGCACCGAACTGATGCCATGGCTGCACGAAGGGCAGACCCTGGTGCTGCTCGGCTCATCCGGCGCGGGCAAGTCAACGCTGACCAACACGCTCACGGGCGTCTTCACGCAGGACACCGGCGGCGTGCGCAGGGGCGATGGACGCGGCATGCACACGACCACCGCCCGATCGATGCACCTGTGCCCAGATGGCGCCTGCATCATCGACACGCCCGGGCTGCGCACCTGGCGGCCGGACGCGGATGGCGCTGCGCTGGCGGCTGCATTCGACGATATCGAGGCGCTGGCGGCACAGTGCCAGTTCCGCGATTGCCGTCATCAGGGCGAACCTGGGTGCGCGGTGCAGGCGCACGTCGCACCGGATCGGCTCATGAACTTTCGCAAGCTTATGCGGGATGCCGAACGCAGCGAGCAGACACCGCTGGAACGCATCGCCATCCGCAAGAAATGGAAGTCGCTGCACAAGGCGGGGGCCGTGCGGGCCAGGGACAAGCGGCGGTGAGCGACTGACCCGTTGCCGTTGCGGACCATGAAGGCTGTCATTGCGGGCTCGACCCGCAATCCATCTCCGATCGGGCGCCGCGTCCGCTTCGCGGTGGATGCCGGATCAAGTCCGGCATGACAGCCAATACCGGTTGTCATTGCGGGCTCGACCCGCAATCCATCTGCGATCGAGCGCCGCGTCCGCTTCGCGGTCGATGCCGGATTGAGTCGGGCATGACAAGTGTTGGGACCCGAGCTACTTGCGCGCCTTCACACAAATATCGATCGCCTCCAGCGTCTGCGAGAGATTCCGCTCCAGTCCTGGGGGCCACGGTTTGTGCATCGAGTAAAGACTCTGGAGCGCTGCGCGATCTTGCGCACTGCACAGCTCGCGATGCCAGCGCGGCATGCGTGCCATCGACTCCTCCGGCAGGCGATTCGCAAGCGCGCGGTACCGGTCACGAACAAACTGCAGCAGTGCGATGGCGTTGTCCGGCTCTTCGCCCGCCTCTCGCCAGATCGCCGAAGCTTCACGAACATCCACGCCATCGCCCAGCGGAAACTCAAAGGCTCGCTGACGAAGAGCCGGGTCGCGGTACATGCCGAGCGTCTTGTAGATGTCATAGCGGGTGCCCCTGTCGTCGGTCCTTGGCAAAGCAGCCACCAACGCATCGAACACGACAGGGTCGTTCTCATGGGCCGCCAGCTGCAGCACCGCGCGAAAGCCCGAGCCTACCTGCGCGCGGTCTCCTGCGATCCACGCCAGCGCCAGGGGCCGCGCCTGAGTCTTCAATGAAGCGTCCGCGCCAAAGGCAGCCACGAATGGAACAAGCGTCGCGCGCAGCCTGCGAACCTCATCGCTCTCGCCGGGCCGGGGCACCCATCCCAATTCGACTGCGCGTGCGACCAGTTCAGGCGAGACCGCTTGCGACAGGGTTTTGTCCTTGCCCGTTGCAAAGAATGCGGGATGCAGATCGACCACCGCTGCGATGGCCGCCTGTGCCACCGCCGCTCGCGCGTCCGTGCTGAACGGCGTGACCGCAGCGACGAGCGCCTGTGCGCCAATCCCGCCGGACTGCGCCAGCAACGACTGGTCGTTGATGAACGCGACGGCCTCTTTCGAACTGAGTTGGGCCGGCGGTAGCGTACCGGCAGACTTCGCACCGATGCGCGACAGGAAGTAGCCTGATCCACCCGGATTGGGCAAGACCCATGCAGGGCAGGACTTCGCATCCGGCAACACCACGCGTTGGCGAGGTTGACTCAACATCGTGCAAAAAGGCTTCTCCCCCCCGCCTTCGTAGCGCATGCAGACCGGCATCATCCATTTTTGCGCGACCTTGCTTGCGCCTGACGGATCGAAGCGCCGCTGCCCCAATTGCATGGCCGGCTGGCCGCGCGAACAATCGAGTTCAAAGTCGACGACCGGAATGCCCGGTTGATGCACGAAGCCCGAGAAGCCGCGCGCCACCTGCGGATCGTCCTGCGCCAGCGATGCAAAAAAATCTTCGGCGGTTGCGTTGCCCCACTCGTGCTTCTTCAGGTAGCGGCGCACCCCGTCGCGGAACTTTTCTTCACCGAGCCAGCCTTCGTACATCGACAGCAGCGCGCCGCCCTTGTCGTAGGTGATGCCGTCGAACGCATTGCCCAGGTCATCTTCGTTGTTGACGCGCTGGCGCACCTGCCGGGTGGAGCGCAGCCTGTCGGTGCCCGCGGCCGACATGCGCTCGCGTTCGGCGCGCGCGGTGGAGTCCCAGTCGGGCCTGAACTTCGATACGGCCTTTCGGGCCATCCAGGTGGCGAACGATTCGTTCAGCCAGATGTCGGTCCACCATTGCATGGTCACCAGGTTGCCGAACCACTGGTGGGCGATTTCATGCGAGCCGATGCTCGCGTACACCTGGCGAAACTGTTCGTCCTCGCGCGCGGCGTTCGCGAGCAGGAACCCGCTGCCATAGGTGATGAGGCCGGCGTTTTCCATCGCGGCGAACCCGACAGTGACGGGAATCGCCATGCTGTCGAGCTTGTCGTACGGATACGGCGTGCCGAAGTAGGTCTCCATTTGTTCGAGCAGCTTCGGCGTGACCTCTTTTGCGTAGCGCGTATCGGCCGTGCGACCCTTGGGCACGATGTACCGCAGCGGCGTGCGCTTGATGCCCGCTGTGCCGCCATCGACCACTTCGAACGGGCCCACGCCGAACGCCACCAGGTACGAAGGCAAAGGCGGTGTCCTGGTGAACCGCACCTGCTTCATGCCGTTGCCGATGTCGGTCTCCGATGCAGCGGGGTTATTGCTGACCGCGAGGTGGTCCCGCTTCACATTCAAGGCAATCGTCCATGGCGTCTTCCAGCGCGGTTCATCGAACGACGGAAACGCGCGGCGCGCATTCATTGCCTCGAACTGCGTGTAGGCATACCACTCGCCGCGGTCTTGCTGGGTGAAGATGCCGCGCGTTTCCTTGGTTGTGAAAACACCCGTGTAAGCGATTGACAAACGCCCCTTGCCAGCGGGTAGCCTGGAAGCAAAACGCAAGCCGACAAAGTTGGGGCCGGCTGCAGCCGCAGCGCCCTCATGCGACTTGCCCGCGATGGTCAGCGACACACGTCCGATAGCGAGATCCCGCGCATTGATCCAGAAAAAATCCAGCGGTCGCTTCAGATCCACATCGATCTCCACCCGACCGTCAAAGCCTTTGGCGTCCGGAACGATCGTGAGCGTCAGGTCGTAGGCGATCGGCTGGACGACGTCCGTCAATCGAATCAGGGGAAGCTTGGGATCGGGTGCCGCACCGAACGCTGCAAAGCTGATGAAGGCGGCAATGACCGGGAAAAAGAGCAAACGCAGGGCGACGAGCATGGCGGGGATCATAGAACGGGGCCTGCAATCCTGGATTGCGGATCGAGTCCGCAATGACAGACAAGACGGCTGTCATGGCTGCACTGGTCTGGCAATGACAGACAAACCGGCTGTCATGCCGGACTTGATCCGGCATCCGACGCGTAGCGACGATGGCCGTCGAATACATGGATAGCGCAACGGGTGCGCAATGAAGACAAGAGGTCTGCCCCGAACTTGTCGGGCGTCTGCGACAACCGCCGCCGGCTTTTGCCGTCAGCCCCTAGAATCGCCCTTCCCCCACCCCGCGCGGCCCGCCCCACAAGGGCGCCGCCGCATTGCAGCATTACCCGCATGTCGCTCTACAGCCTGATCTGGCAGTTCCTGCGCCGCCACCGCGCCTCCTACGCCTGGGCCGGCGCAATGCTGGCCGCGATCGCCGTGCTGATCGTGTGGATTCCTCGGCAGATCGGCCATGTGGTCGACGGCCTGGTCGCCAACAGGATGCAGGGCACTCAACTCGTGCAGGAACTGCTCTGGCTGCTGGCGGCCGGCGTCGTCGTTTACTTCATGCGGGCCGGCTGGCGGCTCATGCTGTTCGCAGCGTCGATGCGGCTGGGGGTCGAACTGCGCCAGCGCCTCTATGCCCGGCTCACGGTGCAGGGACCTGCGTTCTTCCAGGGCAATCGCACCGGCAACCTGATGGCGCTGGGCACCAACGACATCGACGCGGTCGAAATGGCAGCCGGTGAAGCGATGCTCGCCGGATTCGACGGCAGCCTGACGCTGGTGCTGATCGTGGGGATGATGGCGCTGGGCGTTGACGGGCGGCTCGCGTTCTTCGCGCTGCTGCCGTTCCCGCTGATGGCGATCAGCTTCTGGTGGATTTCGCGCCATGTGCACGCGGCCTCTCGCCTGTCGCTGGAGCGTTTCGGCGCGCTCAACGACCATGTGCAAGAGACGCTTTCGGGCGTGCGCACCGTGCGTGCGCTGGGTCTTTTGCAGCGCAGCGAAGCGCAGTTCTCCAAACTGGCCGGCGCCGCCGCCGATGCGAGCTTCGACGCGCAACGCTGGGAGGCCGGATACGAGCCTGCCGTCGGCTTCACGCTGGCGATCGCCACGGCGACAACGCTCGGGTACGGCGGATGGCTGGTGTGGCACAACCAGCTCACCATCGGCCAGCTCACCTCGTTCAGCCTGTACCTGGGCCAACTGATCTGGCCCATGTTCGCTGCGGGCTGGGTGCTGTCGCTGTTCGAGCGCGGCAAGGCGGCGTGGGCCCGGCTGCAACCGGTGCTCGACGCACCGCTCACTGTCGATGACCACGGCACTGTCTCCCAGCTCGCACCGGGTCCCATTGACGTGAGCGATGTCCGCTTCAGCTATCCGGGCCAGCCCAAGCCCGCGCTCGACGGCGTTTCAGTCAACCTGCAGCCCGGACGAACACTGGGCCTGGTCGGACCCACCGGCGCCGGCAAGTCCACGTTGCTGCGCCTGCTGCTGCGGCACGATGCACCCGCGGCTGGACAGATCACGTGGAACGGTATCCCGCTGCACGACTACACCCTCGACGCGTTGCGCGGTGCGATTGCATGGGTGCCGCAAGAGCCCTTCCTGTTCTCCGCATCCGTGGCAGAGAACATCGCACTCGCGCGCCCCGATGCCACGCGCGCGCAGATCGAGGAAGCTGCGACGCTCGCGGCCGTGCACGACGACATCGGGCGCCTGCCCCGTGGCTACGACACCCCTGTGGGCGAACGCGGTGTCACGCTCTCGGGCGGGCAGCGGCAGCGCGTCGCCATCGCGCGAGCACTGCTCACCAACGCGCCTTTGCTGCTGCTGGACGACGCGCTGTCGGCCGTCGATACCGACACCGAATCGCGCATCCTCGCGCACTTGCGCCAGGCGCGCGTGGGCCGCACCGTCATCATCGTGAGCCACCGCCTGTCGACCGTCGCCGATGCAGACGAGACGCTCGTTTTGCGCGACGGCCATGTCACCGAACATGGCAACCACGCCGCGCTGGTCGCGGTCAACAGCTGGTACGCGCGGCAGTGGCGCTACCAGCAACTGGAGGCAAGCCTCGATGCCAGTTGAATCGGTCGCAACCACATCGCTACCCGCAGAGCCGAAAGCGCGCCGGGCGCTGGTGAGCGACGCAGCGAGCCTGCTGCTGCGTTCGGCCGCGCCCGAGAAATCGCATGTCATCTGGGGCACGTTCTGGCTCACCATCGCAGCGCTGCTTGAAGCCTTCGGACCGCTCGCCGGCAAGTACCTCATCGACAACTACCTGCTGCCCCGCAACGCCCAGGTGCCGCAGATCGTGGCGCTGATCGCGGGCGCGCTCGTTGCAGGCATGGCGGCAAGCTGGATTCGTTACCTGCAACTCTCGCGGCTCGCAGGTCTGGCGATGCGGTCCGTGCGCCGCATCCGCGAGAGCGTGTACGGCCACGTGCTGCGCCTGCCGATGAGCTTCTTCGACCGCGCGATCACCGGGCAGCTCGTGAGCCGCGTCACCAACGACACCGAAGCCGTCAAGACGCTGTATGTGCAGGTGCTGTTCGTGATGCTCGACAGCGTGATCGTGCTGTTAGGCGCGATGGCTGCGATGCTGTGGCTCGACTGGCGGCTGATGCTGATCGTGGCCACGCTCGGGCCGGTGGTGATCCTGATCGTGCTGATGTACCAGCGAATCTCTGCGCCGGCCGTGACCCGCACAAGGGAGCTGCGAAGCGAACTCAATGCCCAGATGGCCGAATCCATCGCAGGCATGCCCGTGCTGCAGGCAGCCAATGCAGCAGGCCGGTTCGAGCAGCGGTTCGGCGCCCTCAATCAATCGCACTACCAGTCGCGCCAGCAGGAGCTCAAGGCCAACGCCTGGCTGCTGCGCCCCGTACTCGACTTCATGAACGTGCTGCTGGTGTGCGTGGTGGTGTACGTGTTCGGGTCGCGGACCGAGGGTGTGGCGTTGACCGCGCTGGAAGTCGGCGTGCTCTACGCATTCATCAACTACATCGGCCGCGTCGTGGAGCCTCTCATCCAGATCACGATGCAGTTCGCGCAACTCACGCAGGCCATGGTCGGTGCAGCGCGTGTGAACGTGCTGCTCAAGGAAGCCGAGGCACCGGTTGCCGATGACGTCGGCCAGGTCACCGAAGGCGGCATACAGATCGACCAGCTCGACTTTGAGTACCTCGCCGGGCGCCCTGTGCTGCACGACATCAACCTGCACATCGCGCCGGGCAGCTTCTACGGCATCGTGGGGCACACCGGCAGCGGCAAAAGCACGCTGCTGTCGCTGCTGCTGCGGTTTTATCCGGCGCGGCCGGGCAGCATCCGCATCGACGGCACGTCGGTCGATTCGATAGGGGAAGATCACTTCCGGGACCGCGTGGGCCTGGTGCCGCAAGAGCCCTTCCTGCTCGCTGCGACCGCGCGCGAGAACATCACCATGGGCCGCACGCTGACCGACGAGCAGGTCGAGAAAGCCGCCCGCGCTGCGCACGCCCACGATTTCATCGTGTCGCTCGAAGGCGGCTACAACACGCCGCTGGGCGAAGGCGGCGCGCGCCTTTCGGTCGGACAGAAGCAGCTGCTGGCGATCGCGCGCGCATTGGCCGGCGAGCCGCGCATCCTGTTCCTCGACGAGGCCACCTCGCACATCGACTCGGAAACCGAACAGGTGGTGCAACGCGCGCTGTCGGCGTTGCGCGGCAAGGTCACCATCGTTGCCATCGCGCACCGCCTGTCCACCGTGCGGGACGCTGATCGCATCATCGTCCTGAACCACGGCCGCATTGCCGAGAGCGGCACGCATGGCGACCTGATGACTATCGACAACGGCCTGTACCAGCGGCTGTACCTGCTGCAGCAGCTCGAGACCGAAGACGAGCTTCCATCCGAGCCCCCGCCCGGTTCGCCCTGAGCTTGTCGAGGGGCCCGCCCCGCGCCACAATGCCCCGGATGCCCCCACCCCCATCACTCCTGCGCAATGCCACGGTGCCGGCTGCCGTGGTGCTGCTGGTCTCGTGCGCGGCCGTGATGCCGCCCCTGCAGCTGGACGTCGCCGCCAGGGCTCCCAAGCTCACCGGCTATGGCGAATCCACCATCCCGATCACGACGACGTCGCCGCAGGCACGCGATCTCTTCAACGATGGCGTGTTGCAGGCCTACGCGTTCAACGAAGTCGAAGCCGTCCGCATCTTCAAGGCTGCGCTCGCCAAGGACCCGGCTTGCGCGATGTGTGCATGGGGCGTCGCGTGGCAGCTGGGGCCCAACATCAACGATCCGAGCCGCGACAACGCCGCCGAGGCCGTGAAGTACGTCGATCACGCGCTGCGCAACCGCTCGCGCGCCACACCGCGGGAACAGGCGCTGATCGACTCGCTGGCATTGCGTTACGCGCACACCAGCACCGCGCGTGAAACAGCCCCACTGATCGCTGTTTGCGGCAAGAAAAACGAAGACGGCGATTCGATCCATCCGCTGGACGTGGCCTATGCCGAACGCATGCGCAAACTGGCGGACCAGTACCCGTCGGACCCTGACATCCTGTCGCTCTATGCAGAGGCAGAGATGATCGCGACCGAAGAGTCGATCATCTGGAGCAAGGACGGCAAGGCTGCAGGACAAATCGGCGAGGTTGCCAATCGACTGGAGAAGCTGGTCGCGGCCAGCCCCGCGATGGCCCGGCACGTCGGTCTGACGCACTACCTTGTGCATGCGGTCGATGCGCCCTCGGTTGCGGTTCGCGGCGCAGCGGCCGCGGACCAACTTGGCAAGCTGGCGCCGATGTCGCCGCATCTCGTGCACATGCCTTCTCACATCTACGTGCACCTGGGCCGGTTTGCGCAGGCAGCCTCGGTGAACGAGAAGGCTGTTGCCAATGACGTTGCGTTCGCGCAGACGCTGACGCAGCAGGGGTTCAGCGTCAGCAAGGACTGGCGCGGGCACAACCAGCACTTCCTCTGGTATGCCGCTGTCATGGCCGCACGCGAAGACCTGGCGCTAGCGACAGCCGACGACATGGCAAAGCGCTTTGCGACGAACCAGGGTGCGTTCTTCGAGTTCGTTCGCAGCATGCGCATCATCACGCTGGTGCGGATGGAGCGCTGGGATCAATTGCTCAAGGAGCCGCTGCCCGCAGGCGACCGGGGCGTCGGCCAGGCCTGGTACGAATATGGGCGCGGCATGGCACAGGCGCGATTGGGGCGCACTGCCGAAGCGCAAGCTTCACTCGCACGGCTGCAGGCTGCGGCTGCCGGGACGCGCGCCCGGTTCACGGCGGACAACAGTCCCCAGCGCACGGCGCGCGCGTTGGTCAATGCGCCGGAAGCCGGCCTGAAAGCCGAACTGGCATTCGTGCGCGGACAAGCGGACGAGGCGATGAAATTCCAGACCGAGATGATCGAAGCGACGTCGAGAATCGACGCACGCGAACCGCCGATGCTGGCCGATGGCACGCGCTTGACCCTGGGGCAATTGCAGGCGCGCGCGGCGCGCTGGCCGGAAGCGGAAGCGACGTACCGGCAGGCACTGGCCGATCATCCCGGCAGCGGCTGGGCGCTGCGCGGGCTGCTGCAGGCGCTACGCGCGCAGGGCAAGCAGGCCGAGGCCGAGAAGGTGAAAGGGGAGCTGGATCGGCAGTGGGGGGAGGCTAGCGGGCATTTGCGCGGGGCTTAGCGCGGCAGGGCAGCTTCAGCGGGCCTCGACGGATCAGACGGTCCCCGGCAGCTCGATCTCGCGCAGCACCAGCCGAGTGGAGGTGTCGCTCACGCCGGGGTGCTTTCGCAGGGCCTCGGTGACTTGCATCAAGTCCTGGCTGCTCTCACAGGCGACGCGAACGGCATAGTCAAACGAGCCCGTCATCAACACCGCCGCCATGACTTGCGGCATGTGGCGCAATGCGTTTTCGAAATCGAAAGCGGCGGTCTGCGCAGTCAGCTTGATTTCGATTTGCGCCTGTAGCGGGCGGCCCATGACCACCGGATCGAGCACGGCACGGATGTGCCGGATGGCACCGCTCTCGCGCAGGCGACGAAAGCGCTCGGCTGCAGCGTTGGCGCTGAGGTGAACCGCCTCGGCAAGCTCGCGAAAGCTCAGGCGGCCGTCTCGAGCCAGGTGGTTAAGGATTTCTCTGTCGATACGGTCCATGGCTGCGTTTAACTCTGCTGGATGAAGAATTCTGGCAGCAAAACATGGATTTCGTAGCCGACAAGCTCCGTAGAATTTTATTCCTCATCAACAAGCTTTCGCTTGCGAGTCCAGCCGCATTTTTCACGATGACATCCACCAAGTTGCTCATGACGGGCGTCGTTGCCATGGCGTTGACCGCCTGCGGCGGTGGCGGTAGTTCCACTGCGCCCCCACCGCCTCCCCAAGCCGTCTTCGACCTCGTCTTCGACCATGAAGCCGGCGACGGCAGCCGCAGCCTGCAGCGCGTCGCCCTCGATGGCTCTGCAGCCCAGCCCGTGCCCCATGCAACCAACGCCGTGCGTCCGCACGCGCGCGCCGATGGCCGCGCACTGCTGTTCACCTCATACAGCACCGATCCACTTGCAGTACCCACCCTCATGCTGCTCGCGGACCTGTCGCGCCCAGCCACCGTGCTCTCCAACCTGCCGGGGATCTACGAGCGCGAGGGCGTGTTCTCTCCTGATGGGCGCCGCATCGCCTTCGTTTCCCAGCGCGACGAACCTGAAGGCGCTGACATCTTCGTCGCCACCTTCAACAATGGCAGTCTTGCAGACGTGCGCAACCTGACGCCGCGCACTTCAGGCAGTGCCGGTCTGGACGTGACGCCGGCGTGGTCACCGGACGGCTCGCAGATTGCCTTCGCATCGAACCGGGACGGCAGCGACTTCAAGCTCTGGGTCATGAACGCCGACGGCACCAATGCGCGGCCGCTAACGCCGCCCGGTGCGTATGCAGACGTGTTCCCGACCTGGTCACCCGACGGCGCATTGATCGCCTTCCAGCGGCGCAGCGGCGACCGCTACCGCGTCGGCCTGCTGCCCGCCGCCGGTGGTGCGCCTGCGTTCTTCGAATTCGACGGCGACGGGTTTTCGCCCGCGTGGTCTCCTGACAGTCAGCGCATCGCCTTCGTGGGCCGTATCAGCGGCGAGTACGACATCCATGTAAGGGATGCGAGCGGCTCGGGGCCTGTCACACGTATCGCCAATGCTGGCGCGGACCGCAATCCGGCGTGGATCCTGCGCAGTCCTTCCTGAGCGGCGTGCGCGAGGGTCGTCAGGCGCATGACGCGCCGATGAAAGAGCATGCGTAGAACCTCTTCGCGGGGAAGTCTTCAAGCGGCCCGATCACGCGCGGGCCGGCTCTGGCCGCTCGCACCCAACGCAAACACCGGGGGCTCCAGCTCACGGCCCAGGCGATAGCTGCGACCCACCTCCAGCGTGTACTCATCGAAACCGCCGTCGAACCACCCGCAGACCTTGACCCGCTGCGCGCTGGCATCGGGCGCACCTGATGCGGCTTCGCTCCTGGCCCTGACCCGTATGCCCCGTGGCAGGTGAACCAGCCACTTCCCCGCCTGGGGCGGCAGTTCGATTTCCACCCGGATATCCAGCACCCGTTGCGGCTCGACGCCGCGCAGGTCGAATCCGCTCGTGAAGTCGCGGCTGGGCGGCAACTCCACCCCAATGCCTGCAGCCCCCGGAAAACTGCCCAGGTGCGGAAAGAGACGAGGCGCGTGTCGAGGGTCATGGGCTGGCACCAGGAAGTCACTCGCAGGCCGCATCAGGTGGCGGGTGAGGACGGTGCCGAATTGAAGCCACTTCACGCCACCGGGGACTTGCCTCGTAGCGAACGCATCCAGGAACCGCAGCGCGTCGCCCGTCAGTTCCTGCAACGTGGTGAAGTACCGGGTCGGCAGTTGCTCATACCGCAACACACCATGGCGTGCCCATTCGAGAATCGAATGCGCGGCATCAATATGCTGTGCATCCGGTTGGTGCCCCCGGGCGAGCAAACTGGCAAAGGTCTGCACGTCGTGCGCGGGCTCGTGCTCCGCAACGCAATCGGGCAAGGGCACAGGCGGCGCCTGGTTCGAAGCCGTGGCATGGAGCACATCCAGGGCGGTGAGGGTGCGATACCCGCTCACCGGGCCTGCAGGCGCCCTCGAACGAACTTCGTGCCGCACGGCTTGCCGCAATTCATCGTGCAGTCCGGCCGACGGCTGCAGCGGTGTGAGTGGCACGGTCGAAAGCAGCATGCCTTCTCCATGGACCTCCACACCGCCTGCGGGATCTTCGCCGCCCTGCGCGAGCGACCAGACGCGGATGTCGAGCGTCGTGAGAAGACGCCATTGCGCCCCATGCTCCGGTCGCCCGACCATCACCGATTCGACTCGCGGCAGGAAGGAGGCGAGCCTGCGCAGGTCGAGTACCCCACCCTCTAATCCTGCTGGAACCTGCAGCTGCAGGCTGGTCAAGTGGCCGAGGCCGACCCAGCCCATGATCAGCGGCAGGCCCGCGTCATCCGCGCAGAAGCATTGCGTCAACGTGGCAGGTAGCCGGATGGAGCCGATGGGCGAGCCGTCCAGCTCACAGCTCAGGTGGTCCAGCCACTGCCACGCGTGCGCGCCCAGCTGCAACACCCAGGCACAGGCGGCAATGCCCAGCGACGAGAAGTCCACGCATCCGGACCGGACGCATGTGACCATCTCGCGGGCAATCGGCTCCATGTCCTGCACGCTCGAGCCCCACTGCGCCCCGTGCGCAAGTTGCGCCAGGTGGACCGCCAGTTCATGTGTCGCCTGTTGCTGGGCATCCGCGATCTGGTGCGCCTTGCCCGGCGCTCGAACCTCAAGCGCAGGCGCGCATGGGCGCGAACTTCGCGCAGGCGCCGCGCCGCCGCTGTGCACGGGGTTCAACGCGAAACTTCAGGAGCAACTGTGGGGCGCACCGCCTGGCTGTTGACATGACCCCAGGGAGACCACAGGTAGGCTGTGAAGGACTGCGTCGATGCATCCCCGAAAACCTGCAGGCGGACCTGGTCTGACAGATGAACCCTGTATCGGCCCGGGCCACCCGCCAGCGTGATCTGAATTTCTCTTGCGTCGCGTCCGGCGCTGAAATGGCGCAGGTCGCCGACCCTGCCGCTCATGCTGGGCAGGTCCAGGCAGAGCGTCGAAACACCCAGGGCATTGACCCCTGGGATGGGCGGTGCCTTCGGCGGTCGCGCGGACCCGCCGCCCTGCAACAGCTCCCCGCGCCGCAGCAGTCCATCGCGATGCCCGACGAGGCCCAGATGCATCTGCGGAACGTTTCGCACACGATCGGCGAACAGTTCGCGCCTGACGATCTCCCACTCCTGCGCAGAGAGCGACCTCACCAGATCGGCCTGGCCCAATGACAGGTTACGCCAGTCGAGCAGCCCGCGGGTTTGGGCCGCCACGGCCAGCATCTGCTTGATCAGGTCAAGCCGCGTCGGCGGCTGCGCATGAACCGCGACAACTGGCGCGGGCCGGGCAGCCGGCAGATCGATCTCGGTGGACGGCATCTTGTGCAAGGTGTGCAGCACGGCTTCGATATCGTCGTCATCTTCCGACGAAGGCGCAGCGGCACGTACTGTCGCCATCGGCGCAACCGGCGTGACCAGCGTCGGGCTACTCCAGACCTGTTCCTCGTGCCGATCGACATAGAACGGACTTGCAAGCGGGCTCGTGCGCGCGCCGGGGGAGCGCAGCGCGGCCGGAGACGCTGCCGTGACCGGAGATCTGTCGGCGGGACGCGAATGCAGGTTGACGGCGTCGCGATGGAGAGGCGGCCGGCTCAGGCCTGCCTCTCGATGCGCGTCGACACGCGCCGTGGGAACGGCCTCGATGCGCCGCCGGCGAAAATCGTTGGCCGCCGGCGCGGCGGCAGATCCGTTGGGAAGGGGGGCGCGGTGGGCTGACTGGGCGTTGGCACGTGCCATGAGGAAGGTCTCCGGGAATGGGTGGACTGAAATTGGCAGCGCTGGGCCGCGCAAGTGAATGAGGCCTTTATCAGTAACTGTAAAGGCTGCCCGGTTCCTAATCGCTACTTTTGAATTAGTAGAAAGCCGATGGGCAAGGGTGGCCGCACCGACGCCCAGCCCACACATTTGCGGCCTGTCGCACGATTGCCATGGTTTATCGCATGACGGGTGCGCTGCGTCCCTGCGCTGCCTAAAGTCTGCTGCATCACAACCGATCGACCGGACAAGGAACCTGCCATGCACAGCTACTCGCAACCCCGAACCCACCACCTCTTCGCGTTCGCCGTCGCGCTCGCCATGGGCCTTGGCTCGGCATCCGTCTTTGCCGGGTCCTGGTTCGGCGGCGAGACCGTCAAGGGCAACGGCATCGTGAAAAAGCAGGAGCGCAGCGTCGGCGCGTTCAGGGGTGTCGAACTCTCCATGGCAGCCGACGTGGAAGTGCGCCTTGGCGCGGTCGACAGCGTCAGCATAGAAGCTGACGAGAACCTGCTGCCCCTGGTGGAATCGAGCGTCGCCAAAGGCACGCTCAGGCTCAAGCCGATTCGCAAGAACCTGCGGCTGGACGGCCGCACGCTGAAGATCGTTGTGACGGCAAAAGAGATTCACGAGCTGGGCGTCTCCGGCGCGGGCAACATCACGGCTACTGGCCTCAAATCGCCCAGGCTCGAACTGGAAATCGCCGGCTCGGGCACGATCGACGCGAAGCAGGTCCAGACGGACGTGCTTGAAGTTTCCATTGGCGGCAGCGGCACCATCAAGGTCGGCGGCACGACGCGCCAGTTCACAGCCGAGATCGCCGGTTCGGGCGATATCGAAGCGCAGCAGCTCAAGGCGGACGAGGCCAAAGTCAGCATCGCCGGTTCAGGCAACGCCAGCCTGTGGCCGGTGTCATCACTCAAGGCGTCGATCGCAGGCTCGGGCGATGTCGAGTACTACGGCGACCCGAAGATGACCAGCAGCATTGCGGGTGCAGGCAGTGTCAAGCGCGTGGGTGCCACGCCGCGATAATCGAATCCAACTGCTGTCATGCCGGGCTTGACCCGGCATCCACCGCGAAGCGGCCAGAGCCCTTGAAGACATGGATTGCGGATCGAGTCCGCAATGACAGCCAAACACTGCGAGGCCACATGAGCACCACCATCAGCACCAACCCCCTCCTCCAACCGTGGACAGCACCCTATGGCCTGCCGCCGTTCGATGCAGTCAAGCCCGAGCATTTCGAGCCCGCCCTCACGCATGCGATGCACGAACACATGGCTGAGCTCGACGCTATCGCGGCCAACACGGCGCCCGCCGATTTCGAGAACACGCTCGCTGCCTTTGATCGCAGCGGGCGTTTGCTCAATCGCGTGCAGGGGCTGTTTCGCAATCTGTGTTCATCACTCACATCGCCTGAGCTGCAGGCCGTCCAGCGCGAGATGGCGGGGCCGCTCGCTGCGCACGAGAGCGCCGTGTTCATGCACACGCCGCTCTTCAGGCGCGTGCAGGCTGTCCACGAAGTCCGCCAGCAGCTGGGCCTCACACCCGAGCAGGTCCGGCTTCTGGAGCGCGTCCACCTCGACTTCGTCCGCGCCGGGGCCATGCTGTCTACCGATGCGCAGCAGCGCTATGCGCAAGTCATGCAGGAACTCGCGCAGGTGAACACGGCCTTTGCGCAGAACGTGCTGCATGACGAAACCAGCTGGCAACTTGCGCTCGACAGTGAAGCCGACATGGCAGGCCTGCCGGACTTCGTGAAGGACGCAGCCCGCGCTGCCGCCAAAGAGCGCAACCTGTCATGCGAAGGCGCGATCACGCTATCGCGTTCTTCGATCCTGCCGTTCCTGACGTTCTCGCAGCGCCGTGACTTGCGCGAGCAGGCGTTCAAGGCGTGGACCACACGCGGCGAGCACCCCGGCGAACACGACAACCGCGCCCACATCGCGCAAATCCTTCAGCTGCGGCAAGAGCAGGCCCGGCTGCACGGCTACGCCACCTTTGCCGACTACGCCCTGGTCGATCGCATGGCGCGAGAACCTGCGGCAGTGAGCAAGCTGCTGGACAACGTGTGGTCCCGTGCCAAGCCGGTGGTCGAACGCGAGCGCGAGATGCTGCTCTCGGTGCAACGCGACAGCGGCGGTGAAGGCCCCATCGAAGCGTGGGACTGGCGTTTCTGGGCAGAGAAGGTTCGCCAGCGCGATTACGCGATCGACGACGCCGAGGTCAAGCCCTACTTCGCGCTCGAGCGCATGGTGCAGGCCGCGTTCGACTGCGCACAAAAACTGTTCGGCGTGACCTTCACTGCGCGTGCTGACCTGCAGACCTATCACCCTGATGTGCTCGCCTACGAAGTGCACGACGCGCAGGGCGAACCGGTGGGCCTGTTCCTGCAGGACAACTTCGCGCGCGCGGGCAAACGCAGCGGCGCCTGGATGAGCGGCCTGGCCTGGCAAAACCGCAACGGTGGTGTCACCCGTCCCATCATCCTGAACAACAACAACTTCGCCAAGGGTGCGCCCACGCTGCTGTCGTTCGACGATGTGCGCACGCTCTTCCACGAGTTCGGCCACGGCCTGCATGGCTTGCTGTCGAACGTGACCTACGAGCAGCTCACCGGCACCTCGGTATTGCGCGATTTTGTCGAGCTGCCGTCGCAGTTGTTCGAGCACTGGACCACCGAGCCTGAAGTGCTGCGCAAGCACGCACGCCACTTCGAGACCGGGGAGCCGATTCCCGAATCGCTCATCAACAAGCTGCAGGCCGCGCGAAAGTTCGGCCAGGGCTACGAGACGGTGCGCTACACATCGAGCGCCTTGCTCGACATGGCCGCGCACAGCCATCCGGACCCGGGCAGCGTGACAGACTGGGTTGCATTCGAGGCCGGGATCCTGCGCGGCCTGGGCATGCCTCAAGCCGTGCACCCGATGCACCGCCTCGTGCACTTCCAGCACCTCTTCAACAGCGACGGATACGCTGCCGGTTATTACGTGTATTTGTGGGCCGAAGTGCTCGACGCCGATGCATTCGGCGCGTTCCGTGAAGCAGGCAACGTGTTCGACCCGCAAGTGGCGGCGCGGCTCAAGCGCTGCATCTATTCATCGGGCAACAGCGTGGAACCGGGTCAGGCATTCGAGCAATTCCGGGGACGTCCGCCGAGGATTGAGCCGCTGCTGGAAAAGCGGGGGTTGGCGCAGCCGGCTTGACGGCAACCGCGTGACCAACCAAGAAAAACGGCCCGCGAAGCGGGCCGTTGGTCATTTCACCTGAGGCGAAATCAGGAGCTCTTCTTGGCAGCCTTGATGTCAGCTTCAGCCTTGTCATGGGTTGCCTTGGCCTGGGCCTTGCAGGCCTTTTCCTCGGCGCCCTTCATGGGCTTGCAGGCCTTCTTGGCGGCCTTGTATTCAGCGTCGGCCTTCTTGTCGGCGGCCTTGGCTTCTGCCTTGGTCATCGATGCAGCCATGGGGGCCGAGGCGCCAGCCATCGGGGCGCCAGTGTGGGCAGCAGCGAAAGCGGTGCCCGACAGGCCGAAAGCCAGCGCGGCGGAAATAGCGAGGAGCGTCTTGTTCATGATGTGGTGATCCTTGGGTTGGCGATAGCCGGAGAGTCGGCTACTTGAACAACGGATTGGAGCATTGGCGGCGTGTAGGACAAGGCCGCTACATCGCTCAGCAGCACATCAAACTGTGCCCGCTCAGAGATCGCCCACCAGCTCGGCAATTGCGCCCCCGACTTCGTCGAGTCGCTTTCCGGCCTGTTGCGCATCAACGCCAAGCCTCGACATCACGATCGCCGTCTTCACATGACCACCCGCCGCATGGAGCAGCGATCGGGCATCGGGCCGGGTCACGCCAAGCGTGGTCATCAGGATTCGCTCGCCCCTGTCTTGCAACTTGTCGCAGGTCACCTGCAAATCGACCATCAGGTTGCCGAACACCTTGCCCGTGCGGACCATCGCGGTGGTGCTGATGGTGTTGAGCACCAGCTTGGTCGCGGTGCCCGCCTTCATGCGGGTTGATCCCGTGATGACCTCGGGGCCGACCAGCGGCGCGATGATCACGTCATAGGATTTCGTCAATGCGTGCCGGGGGTAGGAACAGAGCAGGAAACCGGTCCGGGCGCCGAGCTCATGGGCCCGCTGCAGCGCGCCATGCACAAAGGGTGTGGTGCCCGATGCAGCAATCCCGAGCACGAAATCGCTGGCGCCGACCTGCTTGTCATCCATCGCCGCTGCGCCGTCTTCCGGACGATCTTCGGCGCCCTCACGGGCCCTGAGCAAGGCCTCGAAACCGCCCGCCATCACGCCCTGGATCAGATCGGCATCGACACCGTAAGTCGGGGGCATTTCGGAGGCATCCAGCACCCCCAGGCGACCCGAGGTACCAGCCCCCACGTAGATCAGACGCCCGCCTGCACGAAAGCATTCGACCACCATGTCGATGGCCCTGGCGATCGGCTCACGTTCCTGCGCGACAGCGTCGGCGACGCCTGCATCCTCCGCATTGATCAGGTCCACGATCTCAAGCGTGGAGAGCTGGTCAATATCGACAGTGCGCGGATTTTGCTGTTCGGTCAGGCGCGCGTCGAAAGGCTCTTCGCCGAAGGGTGGGACTACTGGGGTCGACATGTTTTCATGGTGCAAGATTCGCACCACGGCACTTGTAGGACGCCTGCGTTTGTGCCGATCAGCCGGGGAGCGATTCGAGCCGGGCCGTGGCTTCCCGCTTGCCCATGGTGCGCAGTGCCGCGATGGCTTGCAGGTGCTTGGCGCGAGGCCTGGCCTTGCCCTGCTCCCACTTGTAGACCGACTGGCCCGATGCACCCACGAGAGCGCCGCATGCCGCAGCCGAAAGACCCAGGCGCTTGCGCTGTTCGGCAAAACCCTTGGCGCTGAAGCGAAGCTTTCTCTCGCCGGCCTCTTCGGCCTGCACCGGCGCGCTCTTGCCGGAACCACGCTTGACCTGTCGCAGCTGCTGCTCGAGGGACTTGACATGTCGCTTGAGCGCAGCGATATCGGTGCGGTACTGGCTCACCGCTTTTTTCATTCCCTCGGTCTGCGCACGGACTTCCTTGCGCGCCACACGGGAAATTTCGCTTTTGAGAAGGGATGCAATATTTGGCATGGATGATATTGTGCACGGATGAGCTGACTACCCGCGCGGCGGGATTTCCAGGCCGCGTTTCACTGCGGGACGGGCGGCAAAAGACTCCAGCACGCGCGTGACTTCCGGGTACTCGCCGATCCGGATAAGGTCGCCGGCATCGTAGAAGCCGATCAGGTTCCTGATCCACGGAAATGTCGCGATATCGACGATGCTGTAGTCGCTGCCCATGATCCATGCGCGGCCCTTCAGGCGCGTATTCAGTACGCCCAAGAGCCGCCGGCTCTCATCGACATATCGATCGCGCGGACGCTTGTCGCCGAAATCCTTGCCAGCGAATTTATGGAAAAACCCCAGCTGTCCGAACATGGGGCCGATGCCGCCCATCTGAAACATGAGCCACTGGAGCGCCTCGTAGCGGCCCGCCGCATCGTGCGCCATCAGCTGGCCGGTCTTCTCGGCCAGGTAAAAGAGGATCGCGCCCGATTCGAAAAGCGCGAGCGGCTTTCCACCGGGGCCCTTCGGGTCGAGGATCGCCGGAATCTTGCCGTTGGGATTGAGCGACTCGAACTCGCTCGACTTCTGGTCGTTGCTCGCAAACGCCACGAGATGCGCTTCGTACGGCAGGCCCACCTCTTCCAGCATGATCGACACCTTCACGCCGTTGGGCGTGGGCAGCGAATAGAGCTGGAGTCGATCAGGGTGCTGGGCAGGCCATTTGCGGGTGATGGGGAAATCGGACAGTGCGGTCATGACGGGCTTTCGACTTGGATCAGGAGTGCTGCAAGTGCTTGTGCGATCATGCCCTGACGAACTGCAAGCTGCCATGACCTACCAAATCACCCTCTACGAGGCCGATGTTTCACCTGAGCAATTGCGCAGCGCCGAGCAGCGCTTTCGCAACGCGCTGGAAGACGTGCTGGGCTCGGCAGAAATGGTGATGCCGGTGTACCAGGCGTATCAGCGGCTGATCGGCGCGTACGGCGAAACGCCCGACATCGACAACCTCACCGAAGCCGAGCGGATGATCCTGGACCAATGGCAGGCGGCTGAGCTTGCAGCGATCACGGCCGCGTTCGGACCCAACCGGTACATGGGCGATGCGATGTACGAATTGAAAGCCTAGCCGCTACTGCTTTTGACAGGAATCACTTGCGCATCGCCGCGACCAGCCGCGCATTGACTTCCGATTGCTGCGAGATCTCGCGCGCGAACTCAGCAGCGCTGCCGGCTGCCGGCAGGTTGCCGCCGTCTGCCAGCATCTTTCGAAAGTCAGCCTGCGCAAGAACCTGCGCACAAGCCGCATTGAGCTTGTCGACCACTGCCGCAGGCGTCGACGGCGGCGCGAACAATCCAAACAAGGAGCTGAGGTTCGCTGCCGGGCAACCGAGTTCCGCGAAAGTCGGCAAGCCCGGAAGCGTCGGCGAACGCGCGGGTGCGCCTAACGCCAGCGCCGCGAGACGCGCGCTTTTCACATAGTCGATCTGCAAAGGCGCGAGGTTGCTCGACAGCAATTCGAACCGGCCGGCCAACGCATCCTGCAACTGCGGCGCTCCGCCGGAATACGGCACATGAACGATGTTGAGCTTGAACTCCAGGCGCACCTGCTCCAGCGCAAGGTGCCCGATGGTGCCCACGCCTGAAGTCGCCCATCGCACGCCATTTGACGTGGCACGTGCCTCACGCAGCATCTCGGGGAACGTCGCCGCGTTGAGGCCCGGCGTGCCCAGCACCAGCAGCGGTGTATGCATCACACCGCTCACGGGCGCCACGCGCGGCATGGGACTGCCGAAGTAGGGAGACAGGGCGAGCGGGCTGATCGCGCAAAAGCCCAGCGTGCGTCCGTCGGGGTTGGCCTGCGCCAGTGAGGTGAGCGCCAGGCTGCCGCCCGCGCCCGGCCGGTTCTCCACAATGATCGTTTCCTTGAGCACAACCCCCAGGCGCTGCGCGAAGACGCGGGCGACCGAATCGCTCACACCACCCGGTGGATACGCAACGACGATGCGCACGGCCTGCTGCGCGACTGCGCTCCCGACCATCGCACCGCCCGCCATCGCCAGGAGATCGCGCCTGCGCATCACGCAGCCGCCTTCGGGATGGAACGGCGCACCAGTTCGACGAACGAACGCAGCGCACCCTTGCACTCGGATTCGCGAAACGCCAGTGTGAGCGGCGCATCGAGCGACGTGGCGTTCTTCAGCGGCCTGTACTCCACCGAATCGGCATGCACCGCTTGCATGGATGCAGGAACCACCGTGACGCCCTCTCCTGCGGCGACCAGGCTGAGCGCAGTCGTCATGCGACCCACTTCGTGCGCGACCGGCGGCGAAAAGCCCTGCTTCTCGCACAGGGCCAGCACGTTCGCATAGAGCCCCGGTGCGCCAGTCTGGCGAACGAGGATGAAGCGCTCACCGCGCAATTCGCGCAGGGCGAGCGGCCTGGGCTTGCCCGCGAGCAGCGCGTGACCCGTCGGTAGTGCGACGAGCACGGGCTCGCGCAGCAAGGTCTCGAACACCATGCCCGCTGGCCGTGCCACTGGCACACGCAGGAATGCGCAGTGCAGCTTGCCCGCCGCGACCGATCCGGTCAGTCCCGCTGCGTGGTCCTCACCGACTTGCAACGCGATGTCGGGATAAGCCTTGCGGCATTCGCGCAAGACCTTGGGCGTGAATGCGTGGGCCGCTGCCGAGCTGGTGAAGCCGATGCCCAGCACACCCGCGTGACCCGAAGCGAGCGCCCGCATGCGCACCTGCAAGGCCTGCGCCTCGCCCAGCAGGCGGCGGCTATCGACAAGCAGAAGCTCGCCGCTTTCGGTGAGCGTGACGCCCTTGGGATGACGAAGAAAGAGCGTCGTGCCCAGGGTTTCTTCCAGCGCGCGGATCTGCTGGCTGAGCGGCGGCTGCTGCATGCCCAGGCGCTCGGCAGCTTTCGTGATGTGCCCCGTCTCGGCGACGGCCACGAAGTAGCGCAGGTGTTTCAGGTCCAAAACAGCATATCCAATTCGTCTGCACAGGGGTCATTAATTCTATTTGATCCAATGACGCCGAGCTTCTATCGTTTGCCCCAAAGCGGTCCCGCATGCGTTGCGGGAATCGATCAAAGTTGGAGACAAGAAGTTGCAATACGCTCCCGCCAGGCGCACTTTCGCATTCGTTGCGGCATCGATTGCCGTTCTTTCAGGCTGCGCAACCGCACCCCCTGCCGAGCCGCCCGTTGCACTTGAAACCATCGCTTGCCCTGCCAACGTGCCGGCTGCGACACGGTGCATGTCAGGCCGCGACGCTGCAGGGGCACATCTGCTCATCGCGATGCCAGCCCAGTGGAACGGCACATTGGTCCTTCACGCGCATGGCGGTCCCGCGCTCGGTGCGCCAGTATTCGCACGCAACGTCGAGGACCTGCAGCGCTGGTCCGTCATCGTCAAGGCCGGCTACGCGTTTGCAGGGTCGAGCTTTCGCCAGGGCGGTGTGGCCGTGCGCGCTGCCGCCGAGGACACCGAGCGCCTGCGCCGCATCTTCGTGCAGCAGGTCGCAAAGCCAAAGTTCACCATTCTTCACGGCCAGTCGTGGGGTGCGAGCGTCGCTGCGGTCGGCGCATCGATGTTCACCGACGACGGCACCGGCAAGCGACCGTACGACGCCGTGCTGCTCACCAGCGGTGTGCTCGCAGGCGGCTCGCGCGTCTACGATTTCCGGCTCGACCTGCGAGTGATCTACCAGTCGCTGTGCGGCAACCACCCCAGGCCCGACGAACCCCAGTACCCGCTGGCGATCGGACTGCCCGCTGGCGCCAGGCTCACTTCGGCAGAACTCGCGGGACGGGTGAACGAATGCCTTGCACTGAACAAGCCCGCGGCGGAGCGCACACCCGAGCAGCAGCGCAAGGTGCAGACGATTGTCGATGTGCTCAAGATACCGGCCAACACCATCACGAGCCATCTGACCTGGGCCACGTTTCACTTCCAGGAAATCTCGCAGCGCGCCGGCGGCCGCAGCCCGTTCAGCAATGTCGGTGCGCAATACACCGGTTCGCCCGATGACCGTGCCCTCAACGCCGCCGTCGCACGATACGCGGCCGACCCGCAGGCACGCGCTGCATTCAGCGCGGACACCGACCCCAACGGCCGCATTCCGGTGCCGGTGCTCACCGTGCACGGCGTCGGCGACACGACAGCGTTCGTCGAGAACCAGGACAGCTTCCGCCGCACGATGGAGAGCGCGGGCACTGCGGGTCATCTCGTTCAGACCTTCACCAACGACGCCGCGCACAGCTACCTGAGCGACCCTGTGTATCCGACGCTTCTTGCTGCGCTATCGGCGTGGGCGCAAGGCGGTCCCAAGCCCACTGCCGCGCAGATCGCACAGCAATGCGCAACGTTCGAGCCGGCATTCGGCAAGGGATGCAGGTTCCTCCCCGAGTTCAGGCCCCAGCCGCTTTCCACGCGCGTCACGCCGCGCCCGCAGTAACCCCCTCTTTTTTTCTGGAGTTCCCCATGAGAGCACGCAAGGTCAAGATTGCGGAGAACGCGCCTGTCCGCACACCCATCTACGCGTTCGACCACAACGGCGCGTCTGGTTTGAGTTACGCACTCACCGGCGCCGATGCCGCCTTCTTCAAAGTATCGAGCGAAGGTGTGGTCACGCTCAGGAACCCCGCCGACTACGAGGTGCGCACGCACTACACGTTCGACCTGCTCATCCTCACGGGCACCCACACCCTCACGCAATCCATCACGGTCGGCGTGAAAAACCTCAACGATGAAGCGCCCGTCTTCACTTCGGGACCCATTGGGTTTGTTGCCGAGGGCGAGCGCGCGGTTTATCGCGCGAGCACCACCGATGCGGACCTGCCGACTCGCCAGGCCCACTTCAGCCTGACCGGCGCAGACGCGCACCTGCTGGAGATCACGCGCTCGGGCGTCGTCCGGCTGCTGGAGGCCGCCGATCACGAAGCTCGCAGCAGCTACGATTTCAACGTGGTTGCGACGGACGGCGTGAATACGACCGTGCAGGCCGTGCATGTGACCGTGGACAACGCGAACGACAATCGACCCGTGTTCACTTCCGGCAGTACCGGCAGCGTCACCGAAAACGCCCCGACCTCTACGGCGATCTACACCTCGGCCACCACCGACGCGGACGGCCTGGGCGCGCCAGACTATTCACTGGGTGGCGCGGATGCGGCGTTGCTCGATATCTCCAGCGAGGGCGTGGTCACGCTCAAGGCATCGCCCGATTACGAGGTGAAGGCGAGCTACGCGTTCAACGTCATCGCAGACGACGGCGCGCAAACCGCGATGCAGGCCGTCGTGGTCTCGGTGATCAACGTCGCGCCCACGCTTTCCATCACCAGTTCCGCCGACCTGTTGCAGGAAGGCGAGGCAGCAACGATCACTTTCACGTTCAGCGAAGACCCGGGCACGAGTTTCATCGCGAGCGACATCGCAGTGTCGGGCGGCACGCTCACCGGCCTCACGGGAACGGGCCTTGTGCGCACCGCAACCTTCACGGCCGCGACCAGCTCCAACCTCAGCACGGGCGGCAAAGTCACCGTGCTGCCGGGCAACTTCACCGACCTCGCGGGCCTGGCCGGTGTCGCCGCCGAAGGCACTGGCGGCCTCGCCCCCAGCGCCAGCATCGCCACCGTCTTCAATGAAGTCCTGTTCGTGGGCAACAGCGCCACATTCGGTCGCGCCGATCCGGTCATGTCGTACAACACCTGGGACGCACAGACCAACCCCGGCGGCGTGCATGACCTCACCTCTCCCGACCGGGGCGGCAACTTCGCCAACCAGACCGGTGCCAATCTCTACGAGCCCCACAACTGGGGCGGCGTGCCGGGCCTGGTGGACATGTTCGCCGACCAGGTCGGCCTGAGCTGGGACGTGTCGCTGTCGACCCGCAACGCGGCCACGCTGCGCGGCCACTACCTCAACACCTCTCCTGCTGCCTGGGACATGCGCGGCAACATCTCGGGCCAGGAATGGGACATCGTGGTGTTGCAGGACCAGACTGATGAACCCCTGCCCGGCGGCTCCGGCTCCATCACTTTCGCCGCCGGCAGTTCGACGGCCACGCTGATCGTCACGCCCACCAGCGATGCGCTCAAGGAATACGAAGAGACGCTGTCGCTCACCCTGTCATCCGATGCGGCCTACCGCGTGGGCACCAGCAGCGCAGTGACCACCACCATCCAGAACGACGACCCGACGCCACCGGCGACCAACCCGGCGCTGCCGACGATCACGCTGGTCGCAGCCCAGGGGTCCGCAGCTGAAGATGGCACCGGCAACCTCGTCTTCACGTTCACGCGCACGGGCGCGACAACGAGCCCCATCACGATCAACTTCGCGGCGTTTCGCGATGGCTCGACCGCGCCTTCGATCACTGCAGACCTGGAGCATTACAACGCCACCACCGGCGCATTCATGGGCGCCAGCGGCTCGGGCAGCTCGGCCTATCGCTTCAGCAGCGGCGGCGGATTCGACACAAGCGGCTCCACCGCAGCGCCGACCACCACCGGCACCATCGTGTTCAGCAGTCCCACCAACGCGGGCACCATCATCATCCCGGCAGGACAGGCATCGGCCAGCATCACACTCGACCCCAAGTCCGACGCGACGATTGAATTGGACGAGTCGGTCAAGTTCACGCTGTCACCGAACGTCAACTACAACGTCGGCACCGCAGGCGAGGTCAAGGCAACGATCGTCAACGACGATTTCGCAGTCGGCACCGACCTGACGCTGCCCAACGTCACGCTCTCGCTGAGCTCCGGCGCCAGTGCATACGAGAGTGCCGGACAAAGCCTGATCTACACCTTCACGCGCAGCGGCAGCACGACCGATGCGCTGACGGTGAAGTTCAAGGAAGACGGCACGGCCACCTACTTCTCAGGCGAGCCTTCCAAATCCGACTTCAGCATTTCCACGACCGGCGCGACTGCCGCAAGCCTGGAGACCACCTCCGGCAGCAACGCCGACATCCCCGCATTCGAGCAGTACGCCACGCTCATCGAAAACTACATCCACACCGGCGCAGCCGACGGCGCCATTGCCGCGAATCCGAACGCCAGCGAAGAAACCGACGTGTATCTGTACGCGACGTGGGCTCGCCCCGACATGATCGCCGGCGCCTGGGACATGCTCACCGAGAAGGTCCTGCAGCCGAGCGGCGCCTACACAGGCGGCGCGATCTCGCAGTCGGACACCAAGGCCACCGCTTACTACCTCACGCTCGAGGAGATGAGCGCCGACCTCACCGCCGCCTACACCAACCTGGCCGAGACCAACACCGACTTCGTCGGCGTCGCGCCCGTGAGCACGGCCTTCATGGCCGCTGTGCAGGCAGGCCTTGCGATCCGCGATCCGTACACCGAAACCGAAACGGACAGCGTCAGCACGGGCCAGATCAACCTCTGGTTCGACGACAACCTGCACGCCAGCAAGTACGGCTCGTACCTGGCGGGCCTCACGCTGTTTGAAACGCTGACGGGGCTCGATGCGCGCGTGCTGGGCGCTGGCGATGTCGTGGCGCAGGACCTCGGCATCGATGCAGCGACCGCAGTGGCGCTCCAGCAGGTGGCATCGGCCACGCTGGGCTTCGACCAGGATTACCACTGGAGTGCTCCGGGCGCCGTCACGGATCTCGGCGGCTCGAATGAATCGGCCACGCTCGCAACAGCAGGCGCGTTCACCTTCGTCGATGCAGCTTTCACCGAACACTCGGTGAGCGTGGAATCGCAGGACGGCAATCTGGGAACGCTCACCGCGCAGATTCGCTCGGACGGTCACGCGGGGCAGGTCAACTGGCTCTACACGGTCGACAACGAGGTCGTGGACCCGGTGCTTGCATCCGGTGCGCAGCGCATGGAGTACTTCACCGTCACGCTCGATGATGGCAACGGCCATTCGAGCGTGGAGATCGTGGGTGTAAGCCTGAACGGACAGCTCGAACTCTGAAAGGCCTGACGAGCGCGAGACCAAAGACTCGCTCAGGCTTTCCCTAGTTACCGGCGGGCCTGCGACCCGGAAAGATCGCGGGCATGATTTCCAGTTCCACCACCGCAGGGCGACGCGCTTCGCTGTCCGGCCATGCCCGGCTTGCAGCAACAGCGCGAGCCGAGGCACCCCTGCCCCGCCGCCACGGCGAGCCCCCGCAGCGCAGGCTTCACCTCGTCCATGGAATGGCTGGCGAGCATGTGCAGCCGGAGTTCTCTGACTTCGAGCAGAAGACGTTTTCCTTTCCACCCGCCATGGGTTTCGGTCCTGGCGCCGGGTATGTGGACGACATGGGCTACAGCAGGCGGCGCGGCAGCTTCGAACGGGAACGCATCATGAACGGCACACGCCAGTTCGTGCATCGCATCGAGACTCACGATGACGCCGCGCGCATCGAGCACGCGATGAACCAGGCGTCGATCCACGGCTTTCACAGGAGAAATGTGTATGCGCCCAACTGCGTAGGCGCAGCGGGCGCCGTGATCGGCGCTGCGCTCAAGACCGCGCCGCTCGCGCCGATGGGTCACTACCTGACGGGTCCGCAACTGGCTGACCGTGTTCGCGCGGTGCTCAACAGCCGGGGCATCGATGCGCCGCCCGAGCCGCCGCGTGCGAGCGTCGGACCCACGCCCGATGAGGTGATCTACAGCGGCACCATCTACGACTAGGTGACCGCACCACTGGCGAATCGGCGGTAGAGTAGCCAGGCAAGAATCACTGCCTGAAACATGAACCCCATCGACCTGCGCCAGATCGCCATTGAAGCCATGAAGACGCGCGATCTGCGGCCTGTGTTCGCGCCCGAGGCTCTGCAGGAAGCCGAGGCTGCGCGCAGCGCGGCGCCGGAGCAAAGCGGCGACATTCGCGACCTGCGCCACCTGCTGTGGTTTTCGATCGACAACGACGACACGCGCGACCTCGACCAGCTCAGCTTTGCACAGGAGCATCCGGACGGCGGAACACGGTTGCTGGTGGCCGTCGCCGACGTCGATGCGCTGGTCAAGCCAGACCGCGCTATCGATGAACACGCAGGCGCCAACACCACATCGGTCTATACCGCCGCTGGCGTCTTTCCGATGTTGCCGGAATTGCTGTCGAACGACCTGACGTCGCTGCATGAATCGCAGGAGCGCCTGGCCGTCGTCGTCGACATGCGGGTAGAAGCCAACGGTGCGGTGGCGCAGGCAGACGTCTATCGCGCAACGGTTTTCAATCACGCGAAGCTGGCATATGACGCGGTGTCCGCATGGCTCGATGGACAGGCGCCGCCCCTGCCGAAGCTGGCGCAAGTGCCCGGTCTCGAAGAGCAGCTGCGGCTGCACGATGCGCTCGCGTCTCGGCTTCGGCAGTTGCGCAGCGACCGCGGCGCATTGAACCTGAAATCAAGCGCGGCGCGCCCCGTGTTCAAGGACGGCGAACTCGTCGACCTGCAACCCGACGAGAAGAATCGCGCCAAGGACCTGATTGCCGACCTGATGATCGCGGCCAACGGCGCAACCGCCCGCTACCTGGTGGAAAAGGGTTTCCCTTCGCTGCGGCGTCTGCTGCAGGCACCCAGGCGCTGGGACCGCATCGTGGCACTCGCCGCTTCGCATGGCGTGAGCTTGCCCGCCGAGGCCGATGCGCTGGCGCTCGATGGCTTCCTGCAGATTCGCCGCAAGGCCGACCCCGAGGGGTTCGCGGACCTGTCGCTGTCGGTGGTGAAGATGCTGGGCGCGGGCGAGTATTCGGCTGGCGCTGCGGGCGTGAAATCGCAGGGCCACTTCGGCTTGGCCGTCGCCGATTACGCGCACTCCACCGCGCCCAATCGCCGCTATCCCGACCTCATCACGCAGCGCCTGCTCAAGGCCGCGATTGCTGGCGAGCCGCCGCCCTATGACACCGAAGCGCTCGCCGCGATTGCCAGCCACAGCACCACGCAGGAAAACAATGCGAACAAGGTCGAGCGGCAGGTGTTGAAGGCTGCCGGCGCGTGGTTGCTGCATGACCGCATCGGCGAGTCATTTGATGCCATCGTGACCGGCGCAGCGCCCAAAGGCACCTTCGTGCGCATTCACCGCCCGATGCTGGAAGGCCGCGTGGTGCGTGGCTTTGAAGGGCTCGATGTGGGCGATACGCTGCGCGTGCGGCTGGTAGCGGTCGATGCGCTGCAGAGCTTCATCGACTTCGAGCGGGTCACGTAAGGACTGTCATTGCGGGCTTGACCCGCCGTTCGCGCTTCCAGGGCCATTGCCGCTTCGCGGTGGATGCCGGATCAAGTCCGGCATGACAAGGTACCAAGGCTGTCATTGCGGGCTTGACCCGCAATCCATGACTTCAACGGCCTTCTCCGCTCAATCCGCCGTCAGCTTGCGTTCCGTGATGATCTTCTTCCACGTCGCGCGGTCGGCGTTCGTCATCGCGATGAACTGCTGCGGCGTGCCACCCACGGGCTCTATGCCCAGGCGCGCGAGACGCTCTTTCACATCGGCATCCTGCAACGCCTGGTTCACGGCCGTGCTCAGGCGCATCACGACATCGTTGGGCAGGCCCTTGGGCCCGTAGAGACCAAACCACGTCACCGCGACAAATCCGGGAATCGTCTCGGCAATCGCTGGCAGGTCGGGCAGCAAAGGCGAGCGCTTCGCGGTGGTGATGCCCAGCGCGCGCAGCCGGCCTTCCTTCACATGGGGCAACCCGCTGGGAAGCGAATCGAGCAGCAGGTCCACCTTGCCGCTCACCAGGTCAGGGATGGCGAGCGCCGTGCCGCGATAGGGAATGTGAACCAGGTACAGCCCGGCCATCGCCTTGAAGTACTCGGTGCCCAGATGCACGACGGTGCCGTTGCCGCTGCTCGCATAGTTCAGCTTGCCGGGGTTCTTGCGCGCGAGGTCCACCCACTCCTTCACGGTCTTCGCAGGTGAGCTGTTGGGCACGAGCATGATGCTCGGCGCATTGCCCACATGGGTGATCGGCGTGAAGTCGGCGACCGCGTCGTAGGGCACCTTGCCGAAGCTCGGGCCGATGCTGTGCGTGCTGGAGGTTGCCAGCAGCAGGGTGTAGCCATCGGGCGCAGCTTTGGCCGCGAGGTCAGAGCCGATCGTGCCGCCCGCGCCGGGCTTGTTGTCAACGACGACCGTGGTGCCCAGGCGCTCACCCAGCTTTTGCGAAACGGCGCGCGCGAAGATGTCGGTCGCGCCGCCGGCCGGAAACGGCACGACCAGCCGGATCGGCTTGTTGGGGTAGTTCGATGAAGACTGGGCAACGGCTACAGGCGCCACGACAAGCGCACCTGCGGCCACCACCAACGCGGAGAAGATTCTGGAAAATGTCATTCTGCTTTCGCACCTGAGGATTGGACTATCTTCGCCCATTTCTCGGTTTCCATCCGGTGGATCGCCCAGAACTGCTCGGGCGTCCCGCCGATCGGCACCCCGCCCAGGTCCGCGAACTTCGCTTTCATCGCCGGATCGGCCAGCGCCGCGTTGATCTCGCGATTCAGGCGCGCCACGATGTACGGCGGCGTGCCCTTCGGCGCAGAGATGCCGAACCACGCGCTCGCCTCATAGCCGGGCACCGTCTCTGCAATGGCCTGCACGTCGGGCAAGGCCGGCGAGCGCTGCGTGCTCGTCACGCCGATGGCGCGCACCGTGCCGGCGCGGATGTGGCCGATGATGGACGGCATGTTGTCGAAGATCACATCGACCTGCCCGCCGATCAGGTCCACCGTGGCCGGACCCGCGCCCTTGTACGGGATGTGCTTCATGCTCACCCCTGCCATCGACTTGAACAGTTCGCCCGACAAGTGCACCGAAGTGCCCGCACCGGATGACGCCATGTTCACCTTGTCTGGATTCTTCTTGGCGTAGTCGATGAACTCGGCCACGGTTTTCGCCGGAAAGTTCTTCGTGACCGTCATCACGTTGGGCACGCGGATGAGACCGCCGAGCGGCACCATGTCCTCCAGGAAGTTGAACGACAGCTTCTGGTACAGGCTCGCGTTGATCGCATTGGCGGGGTTGGCCAGGAAGATCGTGTGGCCATCGGCGGGCGAGCGGATCGCCATTTCTGTGCCGATGTTGTTGCCGCCACCGGCGCGGTTTTCAACGACGACCTGCTGGTTGAGGCGCGTGGAAAGCCACTGCGCCATCAGGCGCGCGAGGATGTCGGTCGTGCCGCCCGGCGGATACGACACGATGAATTTGACGGGCTTGGTGGGGTACTCCGGATCGGCCGCCGATGCGGCGAACACGCTGCCAAGCAGCACCAGACCCGAGACGAATTTTTGCAGCAAACGCATGAAATCTCCTGTGGTGTTCGCAAATGCAGGCTCACCTGGACGTGCCGCGAAAGCGTATAGGCAGGCCGGACCATGCGTCAATCGGTGAAGGCGAGTGCAACTTTTGCCTACCGCTGGACAACCCCGAGCACCGCGGCCCGCACCGGGTGATAACCTCATCGCGCCTTTTCGAAAGCCCCAAATGACCCACCGACCCCTTTCGCGCCTGCTGCGTGCGCTGGCCATCACCTCTGTCGCCGCGCTGCTCGTTCCCGCTGCAGCCCTTGCCCAGGCGTTCCCTCCTGCCAAGCCGATCACGCTGGTCGTCGGTTTTGCGCCCGGCGGCGCCGCTGACGCAGCCGCTCGCCTGATCGCCAAGAAGCTCGGCGAGAACATCGGCCAGACCGTCCTCATCGAAAACAAGGCGGGCGCTGGCGGCAACATCGCCCACCAGCAGGTCGCACAGGGGCCGGCCGACGGCACGATGCTGCTCTTGGGCTCGATCGGGCCGCTGACCATTGCGCCGCACATGATGAAGCTGCCCTACGACCCCTTCAAGGATCTGGCCGCAATCTCGGGCGGGGTGAATTTTCCGAACCTGCTGGTGGTGCATCCGGGCGCGGGCATCAAGAACATGGCGGACTTCCTGGCGGCTGCGAAGAAGGCGCCCAACAATGTGTCGTACGCGTCGACAGGCAACGGCTCCGCTTCGCACCTTGCGGGTGAACTCTTCGCGGCACGCACCGGCACCGAAATGCTGCACGTGCCGTACAAGGGCGGCGCACCGGCCATGAACGACCTGCTCGGCGGGCGCTTCACCGGCTACTTCTCTGCACCGCCCACTTCATTGCCGCACGTCGAGGCAGGCAAGCTGGTTCCGCTGGCGACGACGGGCCTCACGCGCCCGGCTTACATGCCCAACATTCCGACGGTGGCCGAGTCGGGCCTGCCCGGATTCGAGGCGCTCAACTGGTACGCGTTCGTGGGGTCGTCAAAGATGCCCGTGGCCATGCTCGACCGTTACAACCTCGAGATCGTCAAGGTGCTCAACGACCCCGGCATCCGCGAGGCGCTCACCAAGCACGGGCTGTCCGCGCATCCCACCACGCGCGCCGAACTCACGGAGTTCATGCACAAGGAATCGGCCAAGTGGGCGCAGATCGTCAAGGACAGGAATATCAAGCCGGAGTGAACGCGGCGTTCGTGCAGAATCAGAGATCGCAGGCCTTCGGGCCTGCATCTCATTTCGCACCACCCCCAGCAGTAACAGGAGCGCAACTTGGCAACTTTCAACGGCGGCCCCGACAACGACACCCTGGTGGGCACCACCAGCGCCGACAACATCTTCGGATTTTCCGGCAGCGACTACATCGAAAGCCGCGACGGCAATGACTCCCTCGATGGCGGTGATGGCGACGACATCCTCTACGCAGGTTCGGGCAACGACACCCTGCAGGGCGCCACGGGCGATGACGGTCTCGCTGGCGACCTGGGCGACGACATCATCAACGGCGGCGCCAACTTCGACCTCGCGTTCTATGACGCGGCGCCTTCAGGGGTCACGGTCAGTCTCACCACGGGCCGCTCCAGCGGCGGCGATGGCAACGACACGCTCACCGGCATCGAGGGCCTGATCGGCTCCAATCACAACGATTCGCTGACGGGTGACGGCAACGGCAACGACCTGTACGGTGGCGCGGGCCTGGACACGCTGACCGGAATGGACGGCAACGACTACCTCCAGGGCGACAACGGCGACGACCTGCTGTTCGGCGGCAACGACAACGACGTGCTGGCCGGCGGCAATGGCAACGACTTCCTGGACGGCGGCGCAGGGGTCGACACGGGCGGCTATGCGCTCAACCAGCTGCGCAGCGCCTATGCCGTCCAGGTGTACGGCACCGGGCTGACCGTGGAACGCGCCGGCGAGGGCCGCGACACCCTGTCGGGTGTCGAGGTGCTGAGCTTCCAGGACGGCGACTTCGTCATCACGACCACCGGAGCCGGGCTGCTCGCGGCGCAAGTGGTCGGCACGCTTTTCGGCACGGCGGGCCTGGCGAACCCGGCGCTGGTGGGCTACTACTTCGAATTGTTCCAGTGGGGTCTCACGCTGGAAGAGGTCGCCAACATCGCTGTCGCATCCGATGAATTCGCAGCGGCGGCCGGCTCGCATTCCGACATTGATTTCGTCAACACCATGTACAAGAACGTGGCCGGCGTGCTGCCGTCTGCGCCGGTGCAGGCCGAACTGGTCGGCTATCTGCAAGCCGGATACACCCAGGGCTACATCGCCTCTGTCGCAGCCGACATTTTCGGCATGCGATCCACGGACCTGAAGTTCGAAGCCGCTCTCGCATCGGTGAAGGTCGGGCTGGAAACCGCCGACACGATCACCGGCGATGCAGGCGAGCAGCAGATCTTCGGTCGCGGCGGCAACGACACCCTCAGCGGGCTGGGCGGCAGCGACACGATAGACGGCGGCAGCGGCATCGACCGGGCTGTCTATACCAAGTCCAGGGCCGAATACGCCGTCACGCACAACGATGTCGGGCTGGTCGTGGACGACCTCGCCAACACCGACCTCGACAAACTCATCTCGATCGAGCGGGTGTCTTACACCGACACCAACGTCGCCTACGACATTGCATCGGGCAACGCGGGCACGGCGGCCAAGATCATCGGTGCCCTGTTCGGCGTCACGGCGCTGCAGGAAAAGGCGCTCGTGGGCCAGTACATCGCCATGCTCGACTCCGGCATGAGCGAAGAGGCCGTCGTGGGGATGGCGGCAGCATCGGACCGCTTTGGCGCGGAAGCAGGCGGTCACAGCAACCAGCAGTTCGCCGAGCGGATCTATTTCAACATCGCGGGTTTCGCAGGAACGCCGGATGCGATCGCGCCCATTGTCCAGATCCTCGATTCGGGCAATTCGCAAGCGGTAATCGGGACGCTCGCCGCCGAACTCGACTACAACATCGCGCACATCAACCTGGCAGGCCTGGCACAGACAGGGCTGCAATACGACCTGATCTGAGGCTGCGCAGTCGGGATTGCCACAGCCGGTCGCAGGCACGCTACAGTCGAGCCATGCGACCCCCACCTGCCGAAGTCACCGAAGGCGCGGCATCCCGCGCTCCCCCGGCCGGACCGATGCAGATTCGCATCGTCCGGCAAAAGGACTTCATGGGGCTGGAGGCGACGGGTGCGCTCGACCTGGACACGCTGCTGGAGGTGATCGCCAAGCTGGGCACCCTCACCCGGCAAAGTGGCGAACAGCGCGTGCTCTTCGACCTGCTCAACCTCGACGGACAGCCTCACGTCGCCGGACAGATGCAGGTAGGCGACCAGATCGGCAAGTGCCTGGCGCACGTCCAGCGCGTGGCCTCGGCCGTTCCCATCGATCGCATCACCCACGCCAGCGAGAACGTCGCGCGCACCCACGGCGTGACGATGAAGGTCTTCGGCGACAGGCACACGGCCATTGCGTGGCTGCGCGAAGGCAGCACGCCAGAAGAAGCAGCAGCGCCACCGGCCAGGACGTCATCGCTCGATCCGGCACGTGCGGCCATCTGGGCCGCGGTGCGGCATCTCTTTCCTCCGCATGCACAGGCGATACAGCTGCCCACGGGAACCCTCGCGATTTCGTGGCCCATCTCCAAGCAGCAGCACCGGGACGCGCGCTACGAAATGGCCACGCCCATCACCGTCCGCCTGGAGCCCGACCTGCTCGAAAGCCTGAACGTGGCCACGGCTGAACAGCGCAAACGCATCGCCTCCAACCAGGAAGCTGCTTTCCGCGCCGGGATGATCGGATACGACCCGTATACCGCCGTGCCGAAGGCGCGAGTCATCGTTCTGGGCTGACCGGCCGCAGGCCGCGCAACGCCTGCCTGGGCTCATCAATCTCGTCTGACAAATGCCTGCGCGGCGTGCCGACAGGCTCGACTTTGCGAGTCCGTCAAGCTGAACGGCCGCCGACGACCAGCCGAGCGGACAGATCCAACTTCATCCAGGAGATAAGCCATGACAGACAAGAAGCCAAGCAATCCCGATCCGATCACCGGCGAGCCGGGCGCTCATCCTGTTGGTACCGGCGTGGGTGCTACGGGCGGGGCGGTCGCAGGCGCTACCGTTGGTTCGGTCGCCGGCCCGGTGGGCACGGTCGTTGGCGCCGCGATCGGCGCTGTTGCCGGCGGCATGGCCGGCAAGGCTGCAGCCGAGGGCGTGAACCCCACGGTGGAAGACAGCTACTGGCGCGAAAACTACAACAAGCACCCCAGCTACAAGTCCGACTACACCTATGACGACTACGCACCGGCTTTCCGCTCGGGCTACACCGGCTGGGAGCGCGCGCAGGCATCGGGCGGCAAGTCGTTCGACTCGATCGAACCCACGCTGCGCAGCGACTGGGAAAAGGCCAAGGGCAAGTCCCGCCTGAACTGGGAAGAAGCCAAGAGCGCTTCGCGCGCTGCCTGGGACCGCGTCGAGCGCGCCATGCCGGGCGACGCCGACGGCGACGGCCGCTAAGCCCTCAACTCACACAACGAGCAAGCCGCCCCACGGGGCGGCTTTTTCATGGGTCGCCGGCTGTTTCAAAAGGCCGTTGCCGATCACACCTTGCGCTTGATCGCACTGCCGATGGGAAGGTAGCGCAGCAGTTTCACGGCGCCATCGCGGCCGCTTGCAGCACGTCCCACCAGCGCGGTGCCGGCCATCAGGCCCAGCGTGCGCAAAAGAAGCGACGGACTCCTGCGCGACAGCAACCAGACACCGATACCGGCACCCAGCACCATCCAGTGCTCCCCGGGAATACCGGGGCGCGCATCGTCGGCAGCCTTGATTTCCTTGAGCGTCTCCACGGCGGAATCGACGGCGGATTCAGCGGCGGTGGGTTCTTCGTAGCGTTTGATTTTCATGGGTTCATCCTACGAAGCCGCGCGTGGCACCTTCGTAGGAATCCGCCGCGATCTGTAGACCTGGGCCGCAAATTACTGTGCGGGCTGGCGCGGGTGCTCCAGGAAGAACCGGACCATCTCCGCGCTGGCATCCGGGCCGCGCGCGTCGGTGTACGAGCCTTGCGCCGATCCGCCGGACCATGCATGCGGCGAGCCATGCACCACCCAGTGCTCGGCCACCACGCGACCGGTGAACTGCTCGGTGTGGACATGGCGCGTGGTTGCGCGCACGTCGGCGGCATCGACCCTGTGGGTCTGGACCGACGACGCACCCGCTGTGGACGACGCAATCACGCTGTCGCCATTGGAAGGGTGCACCGTCGAGTCGGCATCGCCGTGAAACACGATCGTTGGCACGCCTTGCATGGCGTTGGACCCCGCAGGCGCACCGCTTCGCATGGCCGAGAGCGCCGCAGGCAGGTCCGTGGCCGAGCCGGCCGCAAGACCGGAGTGAACGCCAACCGCTGCGTACAGATCAGGGTAGGTCGCGCCCAGGATGGCGGCCATCGCCCCACCGGCCGAAAGTCCTGCGACATATACGCGGTTCGGATCGATCGGGTGTTGCGCCATCACCGAGCGCGTCATGTCAGCAATGACTTCGGGTTCGCCCCTGCCGCGCTGCTGGTGGGTGTGCTTGAACCAGTTCCAGCAGCCCTGCGGATTGGCCTGCCTGGATTGCGCGGGGTACAGCACATAAAAGCCCTGCTGCGCTGCCAGCTCGTTCATCGCGGTCCCGGCTGCGAAGTCATCGGGGTTCTGCTTGCAGCCATGGAGCATGACCACCAGCGGCAACGGCCCGGATTGCACGCCGGCAGCGGCGCCAGGGGGAATGAACAGCTTGTAGTCGCGCTGCATCGCTGCGCTGGTGTGCCTGCCGGCGATGAACTGCGCAGCGGCCGCAGATTCAGTGGTGCGCTCGTCGTCCTGGGCCTGCGGGTTGATCGCGTCGGTGAGCTCACGCGCCTGCACGTCGATCACTTCGGAACCCGGCGCCGGGCTGGCGATGGGGCTGGCGCCATGGAGCGCGGCCTGGATCCGGGCCGTGGCCTGCATCAGTTTCTGGAGGGTGGGGTTCATGGGTACTGCCTTCATGCGCCGGTCATTCGGCTTTTCAGGGCTTCCTTCACCGCGGGGCTGGCATGAAGCACGCCCAGCACGGTGATGGATTCGATGGTGGCGAGTGCCAACGCCGGGGTGACGTCAGCTGCGATGGACGCCAGCCCGAGAACGCGGATCTGCAACACCTGTCCGGCCGCCTTGACGGCCTTGAGCTCCTGCGCGGTGTAGTTCTGGATGCCCAGCACCAGCGTTTTGCGCGTGATCACCTGCCTGACGACGTCCTGGTGCGTGCCCAGCTGGTTGCGGATCGCCGTGCGGATGAGATCGGTGCGGTTGGCATAGAAGCCTTCCTGGACCAGCAAATCGATCTGCCCGAGATCGACACAACCGAGGTTGATCGTGATCTTCTCGTCGGCAGGCTTGGGGGCGGCGGTGTTGGCTGCGAGGGTGGCGCTACGGGGTGGCATGAAACCATCCTAGCACCATCCAAGTGGATGGTTTGTAGGACAGTCCGCAGATTGCAGGGATGCGGGCGATCAGGCCTTTTTGGCACCCAGTCGCGATTCGGTGCCCTTGAGCAGCCGCGCGATGTTTTCCTGGTGCCGCCAGCCGAGCAGCACGGCCATCACGGCCAGGGCGATGGCCACTGCCGTATCCGAATACCAGGCGACGCCGTGACCGAGCAGGTAATAAAGCGGCGCGAACACAGCCGACACCAGCGAGGCCAGGGACGAGTACCGGAAGAAGAACGCGATGATCAGCCACGTCAGCGCCGTCGCCAGGCCGAGCCAGAGGTTGATGCCGAACACAACCCCGATGAAAGTCGCCACGCCCTTGCCGCCCTTGAAGCGAAAGAACACAGGCCACAGGTGCCCCAGGAATGCGGCCAGGCCCAACATCGCCATCGTCCCTTCTTCCATGCCGAACGGGGCGCCATAGCGACGCACCAGCAGCACCGGAACGAGTCCCTTCAATGCATCGAGCAGCAGCGTGACGATGGCAGCGGGCTTGCTGCCCGAGCGCAGCACGTTGGTCGCGCCTGGGTTCTTGCTGCCAAACGTGCGGGGGTCCTTGAGTCCCATCACACGGCTGACGATGACCGCGAACGACAGCGAGCCGACAAGGTAGGCGGCGAGCACCGCGAGGATGGAATGGATGTAAGGCAAGGCGGTTGTCTCCGGCATGGGCCACTTGACGTGTGGCTGCGTGTGGCTGTCGTGCGCCTATTCTGCCAGCGCGCAGTTGACCGTCTTCGCATCGAGCAGCCGGACGCACACCTGCGGGGCCATGCCGACAAGATACCCGCGACGGCCGCCGTTGAGCACGATGCGCGGCAACGTGACGATGCTTTCCTCGATGTACACCGGCATGGCCCTGCGCGTGCCGAATGGCGACGTCCCGCCCACGAGATACCCGCTGTGCCTGTTGGCCACTTCAGGCTTGCACGGCTCCACCGATTTCGCGCCGATCTGCCGCGCGAGGTTCTTGGTGGACACCTTGCGGTTGCCGTGCATCAGCACGATCAGCGGCCGGGCCTTCTCGTCTTCCATGATGAGCGTCTTGACGACGGTGAAAGGGTCCAGGCCGAGCACCTGCGCACTGTGCTGCGCGCCGCCGTGTTCGAGATACTCGTAGGGGTGCTCGGTGAATTCGACCTTGTTCGCCTTGAGGAACGCGGTCGCCGGGGTCTCGCTGACGTGGTCTCTTTTGGCCATGGCTAGCTTCTATCGGCTGTCATGCCGGACCTGATCCGGCATCCACCTTTTACCGGCTGTCATGCCGGACTTGATCCGGCATCCACCGCGAAGCGGACACTGCGCCTGAGCACCGATGGATTGCGGATCGAGTCCGCAATGACAGCCGGGCATCCCCACGCCAGCCCACCCCGATGTCACGACACCCATGCCCTCAATTTGCAGGATCCCGATGCTTCCACCGGATGGCGTCGATCTCGGACAACACCTCGGGCGACAGCGTCGTTCCCCATGCAGCGACATCTTCATCGAGCTGCGCAACACTCGTCACGCCGATGATCGTGCTGGCGACCTGCCACTTGGTGTAGCAGAAGGCGAGCGCCATCTGCGTGGGCGTCATGCCGTTGGCGCGGGCCAGCGCGTTGTACTCGCGTGCCGCGACCAGCGCGCCTTCCCGCCCCCAGCGGCCCTTGCGAACGCTCTCGAACTTTGCGATCCGCGCATCGCCAGGAGCCGCATCGCCCGTGATGCCCGAATCGTCGTACTTGCCCGTCAGCAGCCCGAAACCGAGCGGCGAATAAGCCAGCAGCGAGACGTTCAAACGGTGCAGCGATTCGTCGAGCGCGTTTTCAAGTGCGCGGCTGATCAGGCAGTACACGTTTTGCACCGTCGCAGGTCGCGGCAGGTTGTGCAGCTCGGCCAGCCGGACGAATTCGTGCACGCCGTAGGGTGTTTCGTTCGACAGGCCCATGTAGCGAACCTTGCCGGCCTTCACCAGCTTGCCGAACGCTTCGAGCTGCTCGTGGATGGATGTGACCGTGCGCTCCTTGGTCGGGTCGTAGTAGTTGGCGCCGAACACCGGCACGTTGCGCTCGGGCCAGTGAATCTGGTACAGGTCGATCACGTCGGTCTTCAGGCGCTGCAGGGACTTGTCGCAAGACGCAATGATGTCGGCGGCAGTCATGCCATCGCCCTCGCGCACCCACGGCATGCCGCGCGACGGGCCCGCAACCTTGGTGGCGAGCACGACCTTCTGGCGAACGCCGGGGTTCTTCTCGAACCAGTTGCCGATGATGGTTTCGGTCGCGCCGTAGGTCGGCGCGCGCGAAGGCACGGCGTACATCTCGGCCGTGTCGATGAAGTTGATGCCGTGTTCCACCGAACGATCGAGGATGGCGTGCGCTGCCGCCTCGTCCACCTGTTCACCGAAGGTCATCGTGCCCAGGCAGATCGGGGTGACTTGAAGGCTGGTGGTGCCAAGCTGTATTTTTTGCATGCGAAAGGATAGACGAATCGCGCGCTGCCCGCTGACGTCAGGGTGTCGCCTTCGCCCTGGCCTCCTCCTGTAGCCGCAACACGCGCCGCTGCACCTTGCCGGTGGTGGTCATCGGCAACGCGTCGATGAATTCGATCTCTTTCGGATACTCGTAAGGCGCAAGTTTGCCTTTCACGTGCGCCTGCAACTGCGCGATCAGCTGCATGTCATAGACCGCGCCGGCCTCCCCTTGCTGGCGCTGCCTTGCCGCTGCGTAGTCGGGTGAAAGCACCACGAACGCCTTCACCACCGCACCGCGTTCCTTGTCGGGTTTCGGCACCACGGCTGCATTGACCACGGCCGGATGCTTGACCAGGCAGTTCTCGATTTCGCTCGGGCCGATGCGATAGCCCGCAGCCTTGAACACATCGTCGGCGCGGCCCTGGTACCAGAGGTAGCCGTCCTTGTCGCGCGTGGCGAGATCGCCGGTGCGGCACCAGTCGCCGGTGAACTTGTTCGCCGTGGCGCTGTCGTTCTTCCAGTAGCCCAGAAAGAAGATCGGATCGGGGTCGCCATGCACGTCGAAGCGATTCAGCGCGACATCGCCGGGCACACCGACCTCGCACTCGTGGCCGTCATCGTCGATCACGGCCACGCGATGGCCGGGATAGGGCTTGCCCATGCTGCCCGGTCGCGCCGGCCATCCGATGCCATGCGCCGTGCGCCCGTTCATCGCGCAATTGCCGACGATGTAGTTGACCTCGGTCTGGCCGAACATCTCGTTGACGATGATGCCCAGGTGATCCTTGCAGTAGGCGAACACCGCGTCGCCCACGGCTTCACCTGCGCTCATCATGGCTTCGAGCTTCAGCGAGAAGGCAAGCTCGGGCTCGGGGTAGGCCTTCATCATCGCCTTGAGCGCCGTCGGGAAAAGGAAGGTGTGCGTGACGCCGTGCTCCTGCATCAGCGTGAACGCGAGTTCCGGCGAAAAGCGCCCGTTGTACGCGACGATGGGACGACCGAAGTACAGCGTGGGAAGCAATGCATCCATGAGGCCGCCGGTCCACGCCCAGTCGGCCGGGGACCACAAGATCGCAGTGCTGTCCTTCCTGCCCGCAAAACCGAACCAGTTCTGGCTGCAGACAAACCCGGGCAGGTTTCCGATCAATGCACGGTGCGGGATCAACGCGCCCTTGGGCGGTCCGGTCGTACCGCTGGTGTAGATCAGCACGGCGCCCTCGTCGGCCCTGGTCGCGATACAGGTGAAGGCCCTGCCCTGTTCATCCATGGCAGCTTCATAGACAAGGTCGGCTTGCGCGCCTGCACTGCCCACGCCGACGATCGTGCGAAGCGCAGGGCACTTGCCGCGCACTTCATTCATGTTGGCGATCGAGCTTTCGTCGCAGATCGCCACGACGGCTTCGCTGTCCTGCAACCGGTATTCGAGCGCCTCCGGTCCGAACAGGATCGACAGCGGCATCGCCACCGCGCCCATCTGGAAAATCGCCATGTACGCGATGGCGGTTTCAAAGCGCTGCGGCATCACGACCGCCACTCGCTCGCCGCGTTTCACCCCCAGCGACACCAGCAAGTTGGACAGCGCGTTCGCGCGGATGTGCAGTTCCTTGTACGACAGGAATTCGGCCCCGGCCTCCACGCCGTGCGCGCGGATCGCGGTGCGTTCGATGGCATCGGGCATGGACGCCCAACGCACGCAGCATTCATTGGCGATGTTGAAATGCGCAGGCACCTGCCAGCCGAAGGCGGCGTGCATCTGCGCGTAGTTGTCCGTGCGAGGTCTGGCTGCCATGTCCGTCTCCCAAATGATCGACCGACTGTATCAAGCCGCAAGCGGCGCGGCAGCATGAGCGCACGGACGGCCGCCTGCTCAGGCGGGAGGGCTTTCGCCGGGCCTGACTTCGCCGCCGACGATGGCTTGCGCCGCTAGCATCAGCACAGCTTGTCGCAACTCAACCAGTTCGGCCCGCCCCAGGGGACGGGCTGAATCAGTCAGCGCGGCCCGCTCGATTGCGGCAACCGGGCCGATGTCGAGTAGCTCCAGTAAACGATCGCACCGCTGCAGTGCGATGCAATGTACCTGGTGGCCTGGGCCAGCGCCCAGGATGCGAATGACTTCCCCCTCCTGCGCTTGCGTCAGCCCGAGGTCCAGTTGCCCCTTGGCCGCGGTATACGCCCTGATCGTGGCCACCACTTCCCAATACGCTTCACCCTCAAGCTGGTCCAGGGTAGAGGGCGGGGTCGCGTCCATTGCCACCTCAAGCCGATGAATCGTGTCCATCAACTGGCGGGTCATGCGCAAAGCCCCCACGCTCAACGCTTGCCGAGTCAGATCGAAAGCCTTGTCGGTCGCAACGATCGCCGAGTTGCGACGGGACGTGGTGCCAAAGGCCCTGGCCTCCCAATGCGTCAGGAACGGCGGCAGCAGACCCACCACGACGTTGGGCAAGGCGTGAAAGTGAAACGTCGCCGGCATGAGTGCCAGGGCGCCGTCGGCATGCGAGTGCTGCGCCTCTTCAGCATGGCCTTGCAAAGTGAGCGCATGCAGTTCGTCCACATGACGCTGGACCGTTCCATCCTTGTAGTCCTGCTCGGAATATGCGTTGCCGGCGGGGTTGAGTTCTGCAGCCGGGTTTCGGCGGCTGCTGGCGATTGCTGTGCTGTCCATGCTCGTGTTCCTTCGCTGCGAAAATCGCAGCCGTTGTTATTGCGTGTGAGACTCGCCGGGCCTGTCGATGGCGCCAGCCTGACCGCTATCGAATTGCTCCAAAAACAGATCTGCCTCTTGCAGGTCGCTGCGAATTGCCGGGTGGCGCTGACCCATACCCAGGATGCGCCGGATTGACCTTAGCCTCCCAGTGCGTCAGGAACGGCGGCAGCAGGCTCACCACGTCATCCTCTTCGCTGAACAACCTTGCCAGCAGGATTGGGGTCAGGCGACGCGACCCTTGGACTTCTGATGTCATTTTTCATGTCGGGCTCCTGGCCGCGACATCGCAGCCTCCGATCTTGGTAACCGCACCCCTGGCTTCGTTCCAGAACGCGGGTCTTTATCATCGGCTTCATGTACCAAGCCCAGAAGCCAGCCCACAGCGAATTCGCGCCGATCCGCAACCTGAACTACCACGTGCTCACCTGGGGCGAGCCTGCGCCCGGCAAGGTGCCGCTGGTCATGGTGCATGGCTGGATGGATGTGGCGGCCTCGTGGCAGTTCGTCGTCGATGCGTTCAAGGCCGGCCACTGGGTCATCGCACCCGACTGGCGGGGCTACGGCCTGACCACCGGCAGCCCGGTGGACAACTACTGGATCCCCGACTACCTGGCCGACCTCGATTTCCTGCTGGACCGCTACAGTCCCGGCGCGCCGGTCAACCTGGTGGGCCACAGCCTGGGCGGCAACGTCGCGATGCTGTACGCCGGCACGCGCCCCGAGCGCATCCGTCGGCTGGTGAATCTCGAAGGCTTCGGCATGGCGGCCACGCGCCCTTCGATGGCTCCCAAGCGTCTCGCCAAATGGATGGACGAGCTCAAGGCCTTTCATCGCGGCGAGATGGCGCTCAAGCCCTACACATCGGCCGCAGGCGTCGCCGCGCGCCTCATGAAGACCAATGCGCGCCTTTCACAGGACAAGGCCGACTGGCTGGCCCAGCACTGGGCGGCGCAGGCCGAAGACGGCCAGTGGCGCATCCTGGGCGATGCCGCGCACAAGATCACCAACGCCAACCTCTACCAGGTGCCCGAAGTGCTGGAGACGTTCAAGTCCATCACGGCGCCCACCCTGGCTGTCGAGACCAGCCACGACAGCCTGTCGCAGTGGTGGCAGGGCAAATACACACTGGCCGAGTACCACGAACGATTGAAGTCGGTCCCGGATGTGCGGATCGCGGTCGTGGATGACGCCGGCCACATGCTGCACCACGACCAGCCGGAAGTCGTGGCGGGTCTCATTGAAGAGTTCATCGGGCTGTAGGAGGCGTCCGACATTGCGAAAAATTCCCGATGCGCAGCCCATCAGCAAAGCAAGAACGTAACAGCGCTTGAAGTAGGACGCGTCCTACCGCACACTGCTGCCACCCCAACGGTGTTCGGAGTACTCGGATGCGCGGAAAGATTTTCGGTCTGCTGGCAGCTTGCCTCCTGCCTCTCGGCGCGGTTGCCGATGAGTTCGACCAGGGCATGGCGACGCTGTGGGAAGTGCTCTGGCACCAAAGCGGCACACCGACGCGCATCGTCCGCTGGGAAGGCGACATCCGCGTGCGGCTGCATGGCGTCAACCTCACCCAGCACCGCGAGCACACCTTGAAGGCACTGCGCACCGTCACCGCAGAGGCAGGCATCAACCTCATCGACGTGAGTGCCCTGCCTGCTGCGGAGCAGCAGGCCAACCTCAACGTCGAGATCATTCCTGACAACCAGCTCGAAGATGTGCAGCCCTGCGTGACGGTGCTCGACTTCAAGGCCGAGACAAGAATCGAAAGCGCCACGGTCCAGATGCGGAACAAGGATGCCTGGCGCTGCGCGTATCACGAAGCCATGCATGTCATGGGTGTGCGCGGCCATCCCGCCGGTCAAACCGTGCTGAGCTATTTCCCGTGGAAGGTGGACGGCCTGCTGCCGCTCGACAAGGTCATGCTGCGCGCCTGGTATTCCCCGCGCATGGTGGGCGGCATGACGCCGTTCGAAGCGCTGCCGGTGCTGGCCGACCAGCTGATCGGGATCTCGCCCAACAAGACCACTGCGGCGCAGGCCCGCGACAGGTTCTTCATTGCCACAGTGCAACAGATGCATGCCTACGCCAACGGGCAGGGCGACATTCCTGCGGTGGTCAAGCGCTCCGGCAAGGCCACGCCCGATGGCATTCGCTACGGGCGCGGCGAGATGAGCTACTTCCTGGGCATTGCCTACCTCGAAGGTAATACAGTGACGCGTGATGCTACGCAGGCCGTGCAGTGGCTGGAACGGGCGGCCACCATGGGCAACCGCGGCGCGCAGGCCCGGCTCGGAGCCTTCAAGCAGTAAGCCGCGCGCGCGCATGGCAGTAGCCGCGTCAGGCGGCAGCAACTCATCCATGGGCACAGGCGCCCAAAAAATCCGCTGGTTGGGGCACACTCGCCGATTGCCTGTCGAGCTGTACCCGTCCATGCCCAATTCCGTCTCGCCGCCCGCCCACGATTCCAGCGAATTCAAACGCATCCTGTCGCGCAACGTCGCGCTCCCGCTGGGGGTCGGCATCGTCGGCGCAGTGCTGTTCGTGGTGTTGATCGCCTACCTCCTGTCGACCATTGCCAAGGTTGAGCACACCGATGCGGTGCTACGCAAGATGAACGTCATGCTGCGCCTGTCGATCGACCAGGAAACCGGCATGCGCGGCTTTGTCCTGACGGGCGATGAACAGTTCCTGGACCCGTATGCGCAGGCCAATCCCCGCTTCAAGGCCGAAAGCGAAAGTCTCAAGGCGCTGGTCGCGGACAACCCGCTACAGACGGAGCGGCTAAAGAAGATCGACATGCTGCAGGTCCAGTGGGACGCCTTCGCGCAGGAAATGATCGCCATGCGCCGGGCGAACCAGGACGCGACCGATGCGATCAAGTCGCGGCGGGGCAAGCGCATCACCGACGAAATGCGCAACGAGTTCGAGTTGTTCGAACGGGTCGAGCAACGACTGCGGGCAGAACGCAACGAAGCGGCGACACGCAACGCAATCGTCGTCGTGGTCCTGTACCTGTTGTTCACGCTATCGCTCAGCGGCCTGCTTGCCTTTCTGGGACGGCGCGAGCTGCTGGGGCTTTCCAACACATTCAATGCCGCACTCGATGCGCAGGCCGCGCAGGCCGACGGGCTCCGCTCACAGGCCTGGCTGCGCGACGGCCAGCGCCAGCTGGTCGAGAGCCTGGCGGGCAAGCAGCAGCTGGGCGTGCTCGGACACAACGCGCTGGACTTTCTTTCCCGCTACATGGGATGCGTCGTCGGGGCGCTGTATGTGCGCAATCCGCAGGGCAAGCTCGACCGTGTGGCCGGTTGGGGCTTTGACAGCTCGAGCACAGAGGCCGGCAGGACCTTCGACCAGGACGACAGCATCGTCGCCGAGGCGGCCGCGAGCAACCGGCAGATCCGCCTGGACAACGTCACCGACAGCTTCCTGCGCATCACATCGGGGCTGGGCCAGGGCAGCCCGCGCAGCATCATCGTTTCGCCGGTTGAAAACGATGGCGAAGTCAACGGCGTCGTCGAGCTGGGCTTTCTGCGGCCCTTGCACGATCGCGATGTCGAGCTGCTGCAGCTGGCTCGCTCCAGCCTCGGGGCCGCGGTGGAAGCTGCGCGCTACCGCCAGCGCCTGCAGGACACGCTCGAAGAAACCCAGCAGCTCAACGAAGAGCTGCAGGTCCAGCAGGAAGAACTGCGCACCACCAATGAAGAACTCGAAGAGCAGTCGCGCGCCCTCAAGGAATCGCAGGCCCATCTCGAAACGCAACAAGCCGAGCTGGAGCAGATCAACCTGCAGCTCTCCGAGCAACGTGATGCGCTCGACCAGAAGAACGACGCCTTGAAGGAAGTGCAGGTCGAAGTTGAAAAACGCGCCCTGGAACTCGAACGCGCGAGCCGCTACAAGTCCGAATTCCTGGCGAACATGTCGCACGAGCTGCGCACGCCGCTCAACAGCTCGCTGATTCTTGCGCGCCTGCTGGGTGACAACAGCAAGGGCAACCTCGACGAGGAGCAGGTGAAATTCGCCGAGTCGATCTATTCGGCGGGCAACGACTTGCTCAACCTCATCAATGACATCCTGGACATCGCCAAGGTCGAAGCCGGCAAGCTCGAAGTGCGGCCCGAAGTCACCGGCATCGCCGGCATGACCGAGGCGCTCAAGCGCACCTTCGAGCCGCTGGCTGGCGACAAGCACCTGGTCTTCGAGCTGAATCTGGCCGAGGGTCTGCCGACGACCCTGTACACCGACCGGCAGCGTGTCGAGCAGATCCTGAAAAACCTGTTGTCGAACGCGGTGAAGTTCACCGACAAGGGCAAGGTTTCGGTAACCGTGGAGCGTCGAGGCGCAGACGCCGTGGCCTTTCGCGTCAGCGACTCGGGCATCGGCATCGACCCGAGCCAGCACGCGCTCATTTTCGAGGCATTCCGCCAGGCCGACGGCACCACCAGCCGGCGCTTCGGCGGAACCGGCCTGGGCCTGTCGATATCGCGCGACCTCGCGCATCTGCTGGGCGGCGAGATCTCCATCGAAAGCCGCCCCGGCGAGGGCAGCACCTTCACCCTCACGCTGCCGATCCAGTATTCGGGCGCACAGGAACATCCGGCGTCCACGCCTGAACCCATCGAACCACCCGTGTATCGCGCGCCCGCGCCCACACCGGCTGCAACCAAGGCACCGCGTGCCGCGCCCATCGACGATGACCGCAACGTGCAGCTCCTGCCGCATCAGCGCCGGGTCCTGGTGGTCGAGGACGAGCCGCAGTTCGCGCTGATCCTGCGCGACCTCGCACGCGAGCTGGGCTACAACTGTGTCATCGCGCAGCAGGCCGACGAGGCGCTCGAGCTGGCCGACAGCTTCAAGCCCGACGCCATGCTGCTGGACATGCGCCTGCCCGACACCTCGGGTTTGTCTGTGCTGCAACGCATCAAGGAGAACCCGTCGACGCGCCACATCCCCGTGCATGTGGTCTCGGGCGAGGACGTGTCGGAAACGGCATTGCAGATGGGCGCCATCGGCTATGCGCGCAAGCCCACATCGCGCGATGAGCTGCGGCAGGTGTTCGGCCGGCTCGAAGCCAAGCTGTCTCAGAAGGTGCAACGTGTGCTGGTGGTGGAAGACGACAAGCTGCAACGCGAAAGCATCGCCCTGCTGATCGGCGACGACGACATCGAGATCGTCACCGCCGAGACCGGTGCGCAGGCGCTGGAGAAGCTGCACACCGACATCTTCGACTGCATGATCATCGACCTGAAACTGCCAGACATGCCGGGCAACGAAGTGCTCAAGCGCATGGCGAGCGAGGAGATCCGCTCGTTCCCGCCTGTGATTGTCTACACCGGCCGCAACCTGACGCGCGAAGAAGAAGCCGAGCTGCAACGCTATTCGCGCTCGATCATCATCAAGGGTGCGCGCTCGCCGGAGCGCCTGCTCGACGAAGTGACGCTCTTCCTGCACAAGGTCGAATCCGATCTCTCATCCGAACGCCAGAAGATGCTGCGCCTGGTGCGCAACCGCGACAAGGTGTTCGAAGGACGGCGCATCCTGCTGGTCGATGACGACGTGCGCAACATCTTTGCGCTCACCAGCGCGCTGGAGCACAAGGGCGCGACGGTGGAGATCGCGCGCCACGGCCAGGAGTCGCTCGACAAACTCGCCGCGAACGACAGCATCGACCTGGTGCTGATGGACATCATGATGCCCGGCATGGACGGCTACACGGCCATGCGCGAGATTCGCAAGAACGTGAAGTGGCGCAACCTGCCCATCATTGCCGTGACTGCCAAGGCGATGCGCGACGACCAGGAGCGTTGCCTGGCCGCCGGTGCCAACGACTACCTCGCCAAGCCGATCGAGCTGGAGCGCCTCTTCTCGCTGATCCGCGTGTGGATGCCCAAGCTCGAACGCATCTAGTCTTGAGCAGGTAGCCCACGCAATGACAATTTCACAGGCTGTCGACATCGAGCTTCGGCTCCTGATCGAGGCGATCTTCCTGCGCTACAGCCACGACTTTCGCGACTACTCGGTCGCGTCGCTCAAGCGGCGAGTGCTCCATGCGCAGACCCAGCTGGACTACCCGTCCATCTCCAGCATGCAGGAGCGAATCCTGCGCGATGCCGATGCGTTCGGCCAGCTGATGCAGTACCTCACCGTGCCGGTGAGCGACATGTTCCGAGACCCGGCTTACTTTCTGGCGCTGCGCCGCATCGTCGTGCCCGTCTTGCGCACCTATCCGTCGATCAAGGTCTGGGTGGCCGGCTGCAGCACCGGCGAAGAGGTGTATTCGCTGGCCATCCTGCTGCGCGAAGAGGGCCTGCTCGACCGCACGATCCTGTATGCGACCGACATCAACCCGGTCTCGCTCGACAAGGCTCGGCAAGGCGTGCTGCCGCTGGACCGCGTGAGCAACTACACCGCCAACTACCAAAAGGGCGGCGGCCTGCGCAGTCTGTCGGATTACTACACGGCGGCTTATGGCGGTGCGCTGTTTGACAAGTCCCTGCGCGACAACATCACGTTCGCCGATCACAGCCTGGCGACCGACAGCGTCTTTTCCGAAACGCAATTCATCTCGTGCCGCAATGTGCTGATCTACTTCAACCGCAAGCTGCAGGATCGCGCGCTGGGCCTTTTCCACGAGTCGCTCAGCCATCGCGGGTTCCTGGGACTGGGCTCCAAGGAGACACTCGAATTCTCGGCGTGGCGCAACAAGTTCGAGCCGGCGTCCAGGCCCGATCGCATCTACCGCAAGCTATGAGACCCGCAACTGCTTCCCCCAGCGGTACGACTCGCACCTCCATCCCCGCGGGCTTGCGCCGCCAGGTGCGGCTGGTGGCGATCGGTGCGTCGGCTGGCGGCGTGGAGGCGCTGCTCACCCTGCTGTCGGGGCTGCCGCGCGGCTACGGCGTGAGCGTGGCGGTCGTGCTGCACCTGCGCGAGGAACGTGACAGCCTGCTCGCGAATCTCTTTGCCGCCCGCTGCGCCATTCCGGTGTCTGAAGCCATCGACAAGCAGCCGGCGCAACCGGGTGTGATCTACTTCGCGCCACCCGGCTATCACCTGCTGCTCGAATCCGATTGCAGCTTTTCGCTGAGCTGCGACGCGCCCGAGCGCTTCAGTCGCCCCTCGATCGATGTGTTCTTTGCCTCCGCAGCCGACGCGCTCGGCCCCGACCTGGCCTGCGTCTTGCTCACCGGCGCCAACGACGACGGTTCCCGCGCATTGGCGTACGCTGGCGGGCTGGGCGCACTCACTGTCGTGCAAGACCCCGCGCAGGCCCAAAATAGCGACATGCCGGCGGCTGCCATTGCGCGCCGCGCCCCCGACTACATCCTGCCCCTGGAAGGAATACGCGACCTGATGACTCACCTGGAACCCACGCCATGAACCCCGTCAAGCTGCTGATCGTCGATGACCTGCGCGAAAACCTGGTCGCGCTCGAAGCGCTGATCCGCCAGGAAGACCGCCAGATCTACAAGGCCTTCTCCGGCGACGAAGCGCTCGCCCTCCTGCTGGAGCATGACTTCGCGCTCGCCATCCTGGACGTGCAGATGCCGGGCATGAGCGGGCTCGACCTCGCGGCCATGATGCGCGGCACCGAAAAGACCAGGCGCATCCCGATCGTGTTCGTGAGCGCGGGCGCGCAGGAACTCAACTACGCGTTCAAGGGTTACGAGACCGGCGCGGTCGACTTCCTGTACAAGCCGCTCGATCCGCATGCGGTGCGAAGCAAGGTCAACGTCTTCGTCGAGATCCACCGCCAGCGCCAGCAGCAGGAAATGCTGCTGGCCGAACTGCGCGACACGCAGGCGGAGCTGCAGCGGTCCATCGAGATGCGCGACGACTTCGTCTCGATGGTGTCGCACGAGCTGCGCACCCCGCTCAACACGCTCTACCTGCAAACGCAACTGCGCAGGCGCATGGCCGGCGGCGTGACGCTGGCGCCCGCACAGATGACGGCGATGGTCGAGCGCGACGAGCAGCAGATCCGCAACATGGTGCGCCTGATCGACGACATGCTCGACGTGTCGCGCCTGCGCAAGGGCACGCTTGCGATCCAGCCTGCCGCAGCAGATCTGGCGGTGCTGGTGATGCGGGTGATCGAAAGCTACGCGGACCAGGGCGCCAACGTCGGATGCCCGATGGAATACAGCGGACCCGAGACATTGCCGGGTATCTGGGACGAATTCCGTATCGAACAGGTGGTAGCCAACCTGCTCACCAATGCGATCCGCTATGGCGGCGGCAAGCCGGTCAAGGTGACGGTCGCCGCGTCGGGCCAGGAAGCCACCGTGGCCGTGCGCGACCAGGGCATCGGCATCGCGCCGCAGGACCAGGCGCGCATCTTCGAGCAGTTCGAGCGGGCCGTGGGCAAACAGGTCGCGCCGGGCCTCGGCCTGGGCCTGTTCATCACCCGGCAAATCGTCGAAGCGCACGGCGGAACCATCAGCGTTGAAAGCTCTGCCGGCGAGGGCTCGACCTTCACCGTGCGATTGCCCCGCCGCACGCCCTCGGCTCCCCTGTCATGACACAATTCGGGATTAACCCGGAAGACGATCATGGAAGCAGAACAAATCAACGCCATCGGCGCCCAACTCTCCGACCTCTCCGCTCGCACGCAAGAGCTTCGGGGGTATCTTTGACTTCGATGCCAAATCGGAACGACTGAGAACCGTCAACGCATCGCTCGAAGACCCGCAGGTCTGGAACGACCCCAAGAAAGCCCAGGAACTGGGCCGCGAGAAAAAGCAGCTCGACAGCACGGTCGTCACGCTCTCGACCCTCACCAGCGAACTGTCGGACAACATCGAGTTGTTCGAGATGAGCAAGGAAGACGGCGATGAAGCGGGCCTTGCAACCATAGCGGCTGAAGCCGCCAAGCTCGCCAAGCTGGTGGAGGAACTCGAGTTCCGCCGCATGTTCAACAACCCTGCCGATCCGCTGAACGCCTTCCTGGACATCCAGGCCGGTGCCGGCGGAACCGAAGCGTGCGACTGGGCCAGCATGCTGCTGCGTCAGTACCTCAAGTACGCCGAGCGCAAGGGCTTCAAGAGCATCGTCGAAGACGAAACACCGGGCGATACCGCAGGTATCAAGAGCGCAACCATCAAGCTCGAAGGCGAATACGCCTACGGCCTGCTGCGCACCGAGACCGGTGTTCACCGCCTGGTGCGCAAATCGCCCTTCGATTCATCGGGTGGCCGGCACACGAGTTTTGCGAGTGTGTTTGTCTATCCCGAAATCGACGACTCGATCGAGATCGACATCAACCCGGCCGACGTGCGGGTGGACACCTATCGCGCCAGCGGCGCCGGCGGCCAGCACATCAACAAGACCGATTCCGCCGTACGCCTGACACACTTGCCGACGAACATCGTCGTGCAATGCCAGGACAGCCGCAGCCAGCACAGCAACCGCGACGTCGCGTGGAAGCGCCTGCGCTCGCGCCTGTACGACCACGAGATGCGCAAGCGCCAGGAAGAGCAGCAAAAGCTGGAAGACACCAAGACCGATGTGGGCTGGGGTCACCAGATTCGCAGCTATGTGCTGGACAACAGCCGCATCAAGGACCTGCGCACGGGCGTCGAGATTTCTGCGACGCAGAAGGTGCTCGACGGCGACCTGGATGCTTTCATCGAGGCAAGCCTGAAGCAGGGCGTATGAGGAGTCGGGCTGTCATTGCGGGCTCGACCCGCAATCCATGTCTTCCACGGCCCTCGCCGCTGCGCGGTGGATGCCGGATCGAGTCCGGCATGACAGCCGGCTATCAGGCTGTCATTGCGGGCTTGACCCGCAATCCATGTCTTCCACGGCCCTCGCCGCTGCGCGGTGGATGCCGGATCGAGTCCGGCATGACAGCCGGCTATCAGGCTGTCATTGCGGGCTTGACCCGCAATCCATGTCTTCCACGGCCTTCGCCGCTGCGCGGTGGATGCCGGATCGAGTCCGGCATGACAGCCGTGGGGGCGCAGGCGTGAGGACGTCGGCCCTTATCTTCGACATGGACGGCACCATGATCGATTCGATGCCGTGGCATGCGAAGAGCTGGGTCGAGTTCACGCGCAGGCATGGCGTGGAGATCGACACCGCCGAACTGATGCGTCGCACCACCGGCCGCACGGGCATCGAGTGCATGCACGAAGTATTCGAGCGTGAAATGGAAGTTGACGAGGCGCTCGCCCTCATCAACGAGAAAGAAGCGATCTACCGCGACCTGTTCACCCCGGTGTTTCGCGAAGTGAGCGGCTTTAAGGCGTTCGCCTCCGATGCCCGCACGCGCGGCCTCAAGGTCGGCGTCGGCACCGCCGGCGACAGGCACAACATCGCTTTTGCCTTCGGTCATCTCGCGATGCCAGTGCCGCCCCATGCCGTCGTCGGAGGCGACGAGGGCCTTCCCGGCAAGCCCCAGCCCGATATCTTTCTGGAAGCCGCACGCCGCATGGGCGTGCAGGCGCACGAGTGCATCGTGTTCGAGGATGCACCGTTCGGCATCGAAGCAGCGCGGCGCGCAGGCATGCGCGCCGTGGCGATCTGCTCCAGCCACGAAGCCAGCCAGCTGGCAGGACCCCATGTAGTAGCGCAGGTGCGCGACTATGACGAGTTATTGAAGACGAACTTTCTGGAGAGCCTTTATGCGTGAAGGACATGGCAACGTGATTTACCGTTCCGACTACCAGGAGCCGGCGTTCTGGATCGACAGCGTCGACCTGTGCTTCGACCTCGACCCGCAAAAGACGCGGGTGCTCAACCGGATGAAAGTCCGGCGCAACCCCAACGTCCCGCCGCAGGCCCTGCGCCTCGATGGCGAAGAGCTGAACCTCGCTCGCGTCATGGTCAACGGCCAGGGCATTTCGTTCAAGATGGACGGTAATGCGCTGGTGCTGGAGAACGTGCCTGCCGGCACCGAGACCTTCGACCTGGAAATCTTCACGACCTGCGCGCCCGCGAAGAACACCAGCCTGTCGGGCATCTACACCAGCAACGATTCATTCTTCACCCAGTGCGAGGCCGAGGGCTTCCGGCGCATCACCTACTTCCTGGATCGCCCCGATGTGATGGCGAGCTACACCGTGCTGATCCGCGCGGACAAGCGCAAGTACCCGGTGCTGCTGTCCAACGGCAACCTGGTCGAGCAAGGCGAGCTCGACGACGGCCGGCACTTCGCGCGCTGGGTGGACCCGTTCCGCAAGCCGAGCTACCTGTTCGCCCTCGTGGCCGGCCAACTCGTCGCTCGCGAGCAGCGCATCACCTCACGCGCAGGCAACGAACACCTGCTGCAGGTCTATGTGCGCCCCGGCGATCTCGACAAGACCGAGCACGCGATGAATTCGCTGATGGCCTCTGTTGCATGGGATGAAGCACGCTTTGGCCTGTCGCTCGATCTGGAGCGCTTCATGATCGTCGCGACCAGCGACTTCAACATGGGCGCGATGGAAAACAAGGGCCTGAACATCTTCAACACGAAGTACGTGCTGGCGAGCCAGGCGACGGCCACCGACACCGACTTCCACAACATCGAATCGGTGGTGGGCCACGAGTACTTCCACAACTGGACGGGCAACCGCATCACCTGCCGCGACTGGTTCCAGCTGTCGCTCAAGGAAGGCCTGACGGTTTTCCGCGACCAGGAATTCAGCATGGACCTGGCGGGCGAAGCATCGGCCCGCGCAGTCAAACGCATCGAAGACGTTCGCGTGTTGCGCACCGCGCAGTTCCCGGAAGACGCCGGCCCGATGGCGCATCCGGTGCGGCCCGACCAGTACCTGGAAATCAACAACTTCTACACCGTCACGATCTACGAAAAAGGCGCCGAAGTCGTTCGCATGATGCAGACGCTCGTGGGGCGTGACGGTTTCCGCAACGGCATGGACCTGTACTTCCAGCGGCATGACGGCAGCGCCGTGACCTGCGACGACTTCGCACAGGCGATTGCCGACGCGAACCCTGATTCAAGGCTCGCGCAGCTGTTGCCGCAATTCAAGCGCTGGTACAGCCAGGCAGGCACGCCGCGTGTGAAGGCGGCCGGCAGCTTCGACGCGGATTCCGGCATCTACAGCCTGACACTGACGCAAAGCTGCCCCGCTACGCCGGGACAGGCAGAAAAAGAGCCCTTCGTCATTCCGGTCGGACTGGGCCTCCTGGCCGCCGACGGCAGCGAACTGACCAACGGCATGCACGTGATGACGCAGGCCAGCGAGACCCTCACTTTCCCGGGACTGCAAGGCGCGCCGGTGCCTTCTATCCTGCGCGGCTTCAGCGCGCCGGTCGTGCTGGAGTTCGACTACACCGACGAGCAGTTGCTCACCCTGCTCGCCCACGACACCGACCCGTTCAATCGCTGGGAAGCCGGCCAGCGCCTGGCGCTGAACCGGGCGCTCGCGTTCATTGCACAAGACGGGCTGAACCCCGCCGGCATTCGCCTGGACGCACCGTACATCGAGGCCATCCGCACCGTTCTGCGTCACCCGACGCTCGACGCCGCGTTCAAGGAACTGGCGCTGACCCTGCCGGCTGAAAGCTACATCGGCGAACAGCTCGATGTGGTCGATCCGCAGCGCATCCATGCGGTGCGCGAAGCCATGCGCGAACAGATCGCGCAACAGCTGCGCGCCGACTGGGAATGGGCGTTCGAGACGCACAGGGAAAACGGCGCCTACTCGCCGGATTCCGTTTCGTCGGGCCGCCGCGCCCTGGCCGGCATGGCGCTCAGCCAGCTGTGCCTTGCTTCGCGAGCGAGCGCCGATCCGGTGTGGCCCGGCAAGGCGCTGCAGCGTTTCAAGGACGCCAGCAACATGACCGACCGCTTCAACGCCCTCGCCGCCCTGGTGACGAGCGGCCACGAACTCGCAGCGTCCGCATTGCAGCGCTTCCACGCGATGTTCAAGGATGAGGCGCTGGTGCTGGACAAGTGGTTCGCACTGCAGGCAGGCGCGCCGGACCGCGGTGGCCATGTGCTGCCTGTCGTCAAGCAGCTGATGTCGCACGCGGACTTCAGCATCCGCAACCCGAACCGCGCGCGCAGCGTGATCTTCAGTTATTGCAGCGCGAACCCGGGTGGTTTCCACCGGGCGGACGCGGCGGGCTATGTGTTCTGGGCCGACAAGGTGATCGAGCTGGACAGCATCAATCCGCAAGTGGCTGCGCGGCTGGCACGTGCGCTGGATCGCTGGAAGAAGCTGGTTGAGCCGCAGCGCAGTGCTGCGCGTGAAGCGATCGCGCGTGTCGCGGGCAAGCCTGACCTGAGCAACGATGTGCGCGAGGTCGTCACGCGCGCGCTGAGCGACTGAACATCCCGGATCCCGGGTCGAGCCCGGGGTGACAGCCCTGGTGTCTGTTGCCAGGAGTGACAGCTGTAGTGGCTGTCATTGCGGACCTGATCCGCAATCCATGTCTTCAACCTGAAACTGGAAAGAGAAACGATGGCCACCAAGAAGAAAAACGCGTTCTACGCACAATCGGGCGGTGTCACTGCCGTCATCAACGCATCGGCCTGCGGCGTCATCCAGACGGCGCGCGCGCACGGCGGCAAGATCGGCAAGATCTACGCCGGGCGCAACGGCATCATCGGCGCATTGACCGAAGACCTCATCGACACCAGCAAGGAATCGGCCGCAGCCATCGAAGGCCTGCGCTCGACGCCCTCGGGCGCATTCGGCTCCTGCCGCTTCAAGCTCAAGTCCCTCGAAGCCAACAAGCGCGAATACGAGCGCCTGATCGAAGTGTTCAAGGCCCACGACATCGGCTACTTCTTCTACAACGGCGGCGGCGACTCCGCCGACACCTGCTACAAGGTCAGCCAGCTGTCCGAGTCCATGGGCTACCCGATACAGGCGATCCACGTGCCCAAGACCGTGGACAACGACCTGCCGATCACCGATTGCTGCCCCGGCTTCGGATCGGTCGCGAAATACGTTGCCGTGTCCGCGCTCGAAGCGTCGTTCGACGTGCGCTCGATGGCCAAGACATCGACCAAGGTGTTCGTGCTCGAAGTCATGGGCCGGCACGCCGGCTGGATCGCTGCGGCGGGCGGCCTGATCGACAAGCAGGGCATTCCCGTTGTCGTGCTGTTCCCGGAGATTCCGTTCGACAAGGCCAACTTCCTGGCGCGCGTGCAGGAACTGGTAAAGAAGCACGGGTTCTGCACGGTGGTCGTGTCCGAGGGCTGCCACGATGCAGACGGCAAGTTCCTGGCCGAGCAGGGCACGCGCGACGCATTCGGCCACGCGCAGCTTGGCGGCGCAGCACCCGTCGTTGCCAACATGATCAAGGAAGCGCACGGCTACAAGTTCCACTGGGCCGTCGCCGACTACCTGCAACGCGCGGCGCGTCACATCGCATCGAAGACGGACGTGAAGCAGGCCTATGAGCTGGGCAAGGCGGCAGTGCAGCTTGCGCTCAAGGGCCACAACGCCGTGATGCCCACGATTGATCGCGTGAGCGACAAGCCGTACAAGTACAAGATCGGCATGGCGCCGCTGTCCAAGGTCGCGAACGTCGAGAAGTTCATGCCGCGCGACTTCATCAGCGCAGATGGTTTCGGCATCACCGAAAAGTGCCGCAAGTACCTGATGCCACTGATCCAGGGCGAGGACTACCCGCGCTACAAGGACGGGCTGCCGGTGTATGTGACGCTGAAGAATGTGGCGGTGGCCAAGAAGCTGCCGCCGTTTGAATTGAAGTAGAAAACGCTTGTCATGCCGGACTTGATCCGGCATCCACTGCGAAGCAGCGACTACGCCTGATCGGAGATGGATTGCGGATCAAGTCCGCAATGACAGCCAGCAGGGTCCGCAAGGCCTGCCCATGCAAAGTCGCCGCGCGCTAGCGGACCTTCTCGGCCGCCACCCACTCATCGACCACCTTCTCCAGCACATCCAGCGGCAACGCGCCGTTGTCGATCGCGACGTTGTGGAAGCGGCGCACATCGAACTTCGCGCCCAACGCGGCTTTCGACTTCTCGCGCAATTCCGCGAACTTGAGCGCGCCGATCATGTAGCCCAGCGCCTGTCCCGGCTGCGAGATGTAGCGGTCGACTTCCGACGTAACGAACCCCACATCCATGCCCGTGCGCTCCACCATGAAGTCAATCGACTGCTGGCGCGACCAGCCCAGGCTGTGGATGCCGGTGTCGACCACGAGGCGTGCCGCGCGAAACGCGCGCCACTGCAGGTGGCCGAACAGGTCGTACGGGTCCTCGTACAAATCGATCTCCCGGCCGAGCGCTTCCGCATAGACCGCCCAGCCTTCGACAAACGCCGTGTACCCACCGCCGCGGCGGAACTCGGGCAATGACTTCAGCTCGATGGCGCGTGCGATCTGCAGGTGATGGCCGGGCACGGCCTCATGCGCAGTGAGCGTCGCCATGCGCCATATCGGCCGCGACTTCCAGCCGAGCACATTGGCGTTGAACCAGCCGGGGGTGGATCCATCGCGAGCGGGGCCGTTGTAATACTCCGCTGAATCGGGGCCACGAAATGCCGGCATCCCGCGCACGCCGTATGGCGCCCGAGGCAGCTCGGCGAAAAGCCGCGGCAACTGCGCGTCGATGCGCTTGGAGATATCGCGATAGCCTGCGAGCAATTCATCCGGGCCCTTGTGGAAGAACTTGGGGTCCGTCGTGAGGTACGCGATGAACTGCGCGAAGCTGCCCTGGAACTTCGTGCGCTGCATCACGCCTTCCATCTCGGCGCGAATGGCTGCGAGTTCGCGCAGGCCGATCGCATGGATCTGCGCTGCGGACAGCTGGGTCGTCGTGCTATGGCGAACCAGCCCGTCGTACACCTTCACGCCGTCGGGGTAACGATGCAGGGCGCCATCTGCCGGTGCGCGCGGCAAATACTCGTCGGCGACAAACGCACGCAGCTTTCGAAGCGGCGGGATCACATCGCGTGCAATGGCCGTGCGAGCCGATGCGCGCAGCGCCGCCTGGTCAGCTGCCGGGATGCCTGCGCCCAGCGTCTTGAACGGCGCGTAATACGGTCCTGCTTCAACATCCGCAGGCATCTGCTTGTCGATCTGGTCCAGCACCCGGACGAGCACATCGCGCGACGACACCCAGCCGAGCGCCATCGAACGGCGCATGCAGTCGATCTCCTGGTCCATCCAGCGTGGATACGCGGCCATGCGCGAGAGCATCTGCTCGACCTGTGCGCGCGTTGCAACCGGCGATGCGCGCAGCAAATCCGCAAGGCCCGTGTGCGATCCGCCGAGCGCGCCCAGGTTCAGGCAGCGATAGCCTGTCCACGCCTGCTCTTCGACATAGCGTTCGTGATTGCTGATGAAGAGGTCGAGCGACAGGCGGTCGCCGGCAGACAGCCTGTCACGGCGAATCTGCTTGCCCTCCAGGACCCACGCGCGATTTTGCGCATCCCACGCCGCGATGGCCTCTGCAGAGCCATCGGTCAACTTGTCGTTGTAGCGATAGTCGCCGCGATACGTGGTCCATTCCGGAAAGCGCTTTGCTACCGCTTCCCAGTTGCGATCGAACAGCGCCTTGAGCGCAGCGGTTTCCTGCGGATCGACCTGGGCGTGGGCGATGTTCGTGCAACACAGCACCAGCAGGAAAAACGCATTGCGGATGATCTTCATGGCTGTCCTCCGGGCGTTTCAGGGCGCTTCAGGGCACATATCCCACTGCAGCCAACGCCCGCGCGGGATGAATGAGCGTACGCCGCCCATCCTCGCTGCGATCGGCCGTCGTGCGCATGATCGAGATGATGTCGGCAGGCTTGAGCGAAGGCTTGACCGCCAGCATCTTGGCTGCGAGGTTGGTGACCTGCGGCGCCGACATCGACGTGCCGGAGATCGCCAGGCGCCTGCCACCCGGCACGTAGCTTTCGACCTGGTAGCCATTGGCATGCAGCAGCACGGTAGGTCCGTAGCTCGTGAACGAGGCTTCGTCGCCCGCCTTGTCCACCGCGCCGACCGCGACCACATTGGGCAGCACGATGCCCGAAGGGTAGCCGTCATTGAAGGTCGGGTCGTTGCCCGAGTTGCCACCGGAGACCACGAACAGGATGTCGGGCGCCGATGCAAGCGCGGTCTTCAACGCGCCCAGATGCTGGTCGAAGTAGCGCCGTGCAATCACCCGCCGCTCGGCCGCGTCCTTGCCGATGGCGCACTGCTCCAGCGATGTCTCGTACCCGCGCAGGTTGCCGCCCCAGCTCATGTTGACCACGCGCGCACCGGTCTTCTTGATGAAGTCCATGTAGTTGGCGAAGTTGCCCGCCGAACGCGCCGTGAGCTCGTCGGTGGGGCACGGGTCGGGCAGCAGCGTGTGCCCGAAGTCGATGCGTGCATTCGCAAGGCGGGCATACGGATTGCCCGCCATCGCGATGCCGGCCACGTGCGTGCCGTGCTGGTAGCCGCTGACCAGCCGGAGTTCTTCCTGCACGGTCTTGAACTGCGCGGGCGCGAGGTTGGACAGCAGGTTCTTGACCTCGCTCGCCTGGGGGCTGTCGATGTTGGACGTCAGGTCCGACAGGCCCTTGCTGCGATCCTGCAAGGCCGCAATGCGTGCCTGCACATCGGCAGGCAGTGGCTTGAGCGGCTCCATGGAGGGACGCGCATGGCGGTCGAACGCGATCATCGCGGGCTTCCCGCCCTCGACAATGAAGCGCTCGCCGAAGATCGGCGCATCGACGCCGCTGTCCCAGACCACGATGCGCACCGGCTGATAGTTGCGACCGGCGGGCAGCGCCACATCGCGCGCGGCCCAGATGTCGGGCTTGTCGACCTTGTTGGCGGCCAGATAGCCGCCGTAGGCTTCCACCAGCGCCTGCTTGAGCGGCAACACGAATTCCAGCGAGTAGCGCGCCCCGATGACCGTGGGCACCAGGTCCGAACTCAGCGCCCCGGTGCTCGTCGCCACAGGCTGCAGCACGCCGCGAACGCGCCCCAGGATCAGCGTTTCGCCCACCGTCTCCATCCCGGCTTTCGCACGCTGGATGTCGTTGCGGATTTGCAGGTGCGGATAGCGATTGAGTTCCTCGACCACCAGCCGCGCAACCTCCGCGCGCCAGGCAGGCGAATTGCGGTCCGCAATCTTCCTGGTCGCAGCGACCATCGCGCGAATAGTCAGGCCCGAGATCAGCTTGTCTGCGGGCTTGTCCTGGAGCTGGCGAATCTGCTCGGAGCGGCGCAGCGCGTCGTCGTAACGGCCTTCCAGCATGTCCAGCTGCATCAGCGTGCCCAGCAGCTGGCGGCGTGTGGCGGTCTCGGCGATGTCGTAAGCGGCGAGCGTGCTTTCCGTGTTGCGGCGCACATCGGCAGCCAGGGCCGCGAAGCGCTGCGGATCACGCACCAGCGCCTCGACTTCGCCTTGAACCGGATAGGTAAAGCGCGGTAATTCATCGGCGCGCTCCACGCGTTTGGGCGTCTGCGCGAGCGCTGCGCCCAACACGAAAACGCCGAAGAGAGCGCCGATCGAGACGCCGACTGTACGAACCGTCACTGAAATCTCCTCAGGCAGCCACGGGGGCCGCGTGCGCGACCTCATAGCCGCGCGGAATCGCCGCCAGCAGTTGCTGCGTGTACGCATGCTGCGGATTGGAATAGATCTGCTCAGACGTGCCGCGCTCGACGATCTCACCCTTGTTCATCACCAGGATGTCGTCGGCCATGTACTTCACCACCGCCAGGTCGTGGCTGATGAACACATAGGTCAGGCCGAATTCTTCCTGCAGGTCGAGAAGCAGATTGAGCACGGTCGCCTGCACGCTGACGTCGAGCGCACTGACGCTCTCGTCGCAGATGATGATTTCCGGCTGCATCGTGAGGCAGCGCGCAATTGCAATGCGCTGGCGCTGGCCGCCGGAAAATTCATGCGGGTACTTGCCAAACGCGGTCTCCGGCAGGCCCACTTTCTTGAGCCAGCCCAATGCGAGACGCGCACGCGCGTTGTCGTCGGCGCCGATCGAGTGAATGCGCATCGGCTCCATCAGGATCTGCCCGACGGTGAAGCGCGGATTCAGGCTTGCGTACGGGTTCTGGAAAATGATCTGGATGCGGCGACGCCACGCCTGCAACTGCCTCGCGCTCAGCGTCGCGAGGTCGGTTCCTTCGAACAGGATATGGCCTGAGCTCGGGTCGGTCAGGCGCGTGAGCATCATGCCCACCGTCGTCTTGCCCGAACCCGACTCGCCCACCACGCCCAGCGTGCGGCCCTTGTGCAGCACGAAGTCCGCCTGCTTCACCGCGCTGATGACCTTGCGCTTGAACAGGCCCTCTTTCAGCTTGTATTCCTTCGACAGATTCGACACTTCGATCAGCGGTGCGCCCTGCGCCGGCACGCTGATGCGCTCAGTCGTCTCGGGTGCGCGCTTGTTAATGATGTCGTCGATGACGGCGAGCCTGCGCGGACGCGCATCCAGGCGCGGACGGCATGCCAGCAGTGCCTGCGTGTACGCATCTTTCGGCGCGTTGAAAATCTGCCCGGCTTCCCCGCTTTCGCGCACTTCACCGTGACGCATCACGACGACGCTGCTGGCGATTTCACCCACGAGGCCGAGGTCATGGCTGATGAACAGCATGCTCATGCGGTGGCGCTGCTGCAGACCCGCGAGCAGGTTCACGATCTGCCGCTGCACGGTCACGTCAAGCGCCGTCGTCGGCTCGTCGGCGATCAGCATCTTGGGCTCGCACGCAATCGCCATCGCGATCATCACGCGCTGCTGCTGTCCACCCGAAAGCTCGTGCGGATAGGCATCAACGCGCGCGCGCGGCTCGGGAATGCCCACTTCATCCAGCAGTTCCATCGCGCGAGTGCGGGCCTGGCTGCCAGACATCCCCATGTGGATGCGCAGCACTTCGGCGATCTGCTCGCCGACCGTGAACACCGGGTTCAGCGAGCTCATCGGCTCCTGGAACACGACGGAAATTTCCTTGCCGCGCAGCGCCCGCATGTCCGACATCGGCGCTTTCAGCAGGTCGCGGCCCTGGTACAGGATGCGGCTGTCGGGCGAGACCACCGCGTTCTCTGGCAGCAATCTGACGATGCTCATCGCACTGACGCTCTTGCCGCTGCCGGATTCACCGACCAGCGCCACCGTGGTGTTCTCGGGCACGTCGAAACTGACGCCGCGCACGGCTTCGTGCATCTCGTTCTTGCCGACACGGAAAGCGACTCGCAGGTCGCGCACCTCGATCAGGTTACTCATGGTGCGGATTCCTAACGAAGCTTGGGGTCGAGCGCATCGCGCAGGGCGTCGGTGAGCAAGGCGAATGCCGTCACGAACGCAGCCATGAAGAAGGTTGCAGCGGCCAGTTGCCACCACTTGCCCAGCACCAGTTCGGTCTGCGCTTCGGCGAGCATCGTGCCCCAGCTCACCATGTCGATCGGCACGCCCAGGCCCAGGAACGACAGGATCACTTCGGCCTTGATGAACGACACCACATGCAGCGACAACTGCACCAGCACGACGTGGCTCACGTTCGGCAGGATGTGCGTGAACATGCGCGCGGCATGGCCCGCACCGATCGCTTCGGCGGCACGCACATATTCGCGGTTGCGATGCTTCATGTACTCGGCGCGCACCAGGCGATAAATGCCCGTCCAGCCGACGACGCCCAGGATGATGACCACCGGCGCGATCGTGTTCGCGAACATCTTGGAGATCGGCCCGGACTTGAAGAGGGCCGCGAGCGTGAAGATCAGCAGGATGTAGGGAATCGACGTGAAGACGTTGTAAACCCACTCCAGGAAGTCGCCGAGCTTGCCGCCGTAATAGCCGCCCAGCGCACCGAGCACGGTGCCGATGAAAGTCGCGAGCAATGCAGCCGCGATACCGACCAGGATCGACACCTGCGCGCCCTTGATGGCCTTGTCCAGCACATCGCGCCCCAGGCGGTCGGCGCCCAGCGGCAGCGTCTCTGCCTTCACTTCATTCACGGTCTTCACGCGCGATGCGCGTTCTGTCCATTCGGCGTAGCGCGGCGCGAGCGGATCGACGTCGCTCAGGTCCACGTTCGGCCGCTGCTGGCCGAGCACGACCGCGGCTTCTTTCTCCTGCGCGCCGACGATGTGCGGCGGCGCGAACGGCACGCCCACTTCTTTTTGCCAGCCGGAAGCCAGGATGCCGAACTGCGCGGCGAGCACCAGCACCAGGAAGAAGATGACGACGGCCAGCGACACCATACCGACGCGGTCTCGCTTCAGGCGCGTCCACGCCTGCATCCAGACGTTGGGAGACTTGGGCAACGCCGATTCGACGACGGCCTCTTCGGGCAAGGGAAGGACCGCGCTCATTTGAGAACCACCCGTGGATCGACGAATTTGTAGAGCATGTCGGTGATGAGGTTGATCACCATCGTCAATGCGGCGAGGTAGATCGTGACGGCTTGAATCACCGGATAGTCGCTTCGGCCCACCGCCGCATAGACCTCGCGGCCCAGGCCCGGCACAGAGAAGAACACTTCGATCAGGAACGAGCCGATGAAGACACCGGGCAACTGCGTCGCCACGTTGGTCAGGATCGGGATCATCGCGTTGCGCAGCACGTGCTTGAACAAGATCGTGTTCTCTGCCACGCCCTTGGCGCGCGCAGTGCGCACATAGTCGTGGCCGATCTCATCGAGAAAGAAGCTGCGGTACAGGCGCGTGTGCGGCGCCAGGCTCACCAGCACGGCGATGAGCACCGGAAGCGGCGCATACACCAGCAGGTTGGTCCACACGCTGTTGCTCCAGCCCTGCACCGGAAACCAGCCGAGCCGGAAGGCGAAGAAGTACTGGCCGACGATCACGTAAACCAGGAAACTGATCGACAGCGCGATCGTTGAGATGATCATCACCGCCCGGTCGGTGAGGCTGCCCCGCACATAGGCGACGGCCATGCCCGCGACGATGGCCAGGCCCACTTCCAGCACCAGGATGGGCACCATGATGGTCAGCGTGGCAGGCAGGCGGCTGGCGAAGATGCTGCTCACGGTTTCGCGCGTGGCCCAGCTGCGGCCCCAGTCGAACGTGACAACTTTCTCGATGAAACCCCAGAACTGCGCCCAGAGCGGCCGGTTCAGACCCAATTCGTTACGTATCGACTCCACCTGGTCGTTGCTGGCACCAAGGCCGGCAATGATCTCCGCCGGGTCGTCCCCGAAGAAGGTAAAGAGCAGGAACACCAGCAGGATGACGCCCGCCAGGGTGGGGATCATTTGAAGGATCCGCCGTATGAGGTATGACAGCATGTAGAGATTCCAGGGCGACGGTTGGCCACCCTCCAGACACAAAAATAGGGAAACCGCTCGTGGCGGCCGTCCGGGTGCGCATTATGCTTGCGGATTGCCTTTCTCTACCTAGGTAATTACCAAGCATGAATATTCAAACCTGGGCATCGACCATCAGTCTATGCCTGGCGTTGGGAGCAGCCTACCCGGTCGCAGCCCAGTCGCCCTCTCCAAAACCTGCAGCGCCGGCCCAGGAAAAAGTCCTGCGCTACGCATTCCCCGTCGCCGAGACCGGCTTCGATCCCCCGCAGCTGTCGGACCTGTATTCGCGCATCGTCACGGCCAACATCTTCGATGCGCTGTACGGCTACGACTATCTGGCTCGTCCTGCGAAGGTCAAGCCGGTACTAGCAGAAGGCATGCCCGAAATCTCGGCGGACTTTCGCACCTACACGATCAAGCTGCGGCGCGGCATCTACTTTGCCGACGACGCAGCGTTCGGCGGCAAGAAGCGCGAGATCACGGCGCAGGACGTCGTGTACACCTGGAAGCGCCTGGCCGACCCCAAGAACAAGAGCCCGAGCTGGTCGGGGCTTGAAGAAGAAAAGATCATGGGCCTGGCCGAACTGCGCAAGAAGTCGCAGGCAAAAGCCAACGATGGCGGCGCGAAGTTCGACTACGACACCGAGATCGAGGGCCTGAAGGCGCTGGACCGCTACACCGTGCAGTTCAAGCTCGAAGCACCGCGGCCGCGTTTCATGTACACCATGGCCGACCCCGGCATCCTGGGTGTGGTCGCGCGCGAGGTGGTCGAGAAATACGGCGACGACATCATGGCCCACCCTGTGGGTAGCGGCCCCTTCATGCTCAAGGAGTGGAAGCGCTCATCGACCATCACGCTGGTGCGAAACCCGAACTACCGCAATGAGGTGTTCAACGCGGAGCCCGCCGCCGACGACGCGCACGCACAGGCCATCCTCAAGCAGATGAAGGGGCGCAAGCTGCCGATGGTGGACAAGGTGGTCGTCTCGATCATCGACGACCCCCAGCCGCGCTGGCTCGCCTTCCTCAATGGCGAACACGACTTCCTGGAGCGCCTGCCGCAGAACTTTGCGACGCATGCGATTCCCAACAACAAGCTCGCGCCCAACCTCGCCAAGCGCGGGATCACGATGGAACGCGTGCCGCTGTCGGACATCACCATGCTCTTCTGGAACATGGACGACCCGGTGATGGGCGGCTACACGCCGGACAAGGTTGCGCTGCGCAGGGCGATTGCGCTGGCCTACAACAGCGCAGAAGAAGTGCGGCTGCCCCGTCGCGGCCAGGCCATCGTGGCGCACAGCTACCTCATGCCCAACACCGCGAGCTATGACCCGGATTTCCGTTCGGAGATGGGCACGTTCGACAAGGCGCGTGCCACGGCCCTGCTCGACATGTACGGCTACACCGACAAGAACGGCGACGGCTGGCGCGACATGCCCGACGGCAAGCCGCTCGCGCTGGACCACAACACGCTGGGAACCGCCGACTACCGCGAGCTCGACGAGATCCTGAAGAAGAACCTCGACGCCATCGGCGTCAAGATCAATTTCCGCATCGGCAAATGGCCCGAACAGCTCAAGGCTGCACGCGCGGGCAAGCTGATGATGTGGGGTGTGGGGCTTTCGGCCAGCAGCCCGGATAGCGGACCGGTGCTCGAACGCGGCTACGGCCCGTCGATCGGGCAATCGAATCTCGCGCGCTTCAAGAACGCGAAGTTCGACGAGCTCTATCGCCAGCAAAGCCAGATGCCCAACGGTCCCGAGCGCGACAAGGTGATCCGCGAAGCCGAGCGCATCCTGATCGCGTACATGCCCTACAAGATCCGCGTCCACCGCATCGGCACCGACCTGATGCAGCCGTGGGTCGTCGGCTACAAGCGCCACCCGAATGCACGCGAATTCTGGCAATACGTCGACATCGACACCAGCAAGCTGCCAAAGAAGTAATCGAACGAATCCATGAATAACAACACGAACATCACCCTCCCCGCATTTGCGCGCGGCATCGTTGCGACGCTGGTTTCCATCGCGGCGGCATCCGCATTTGCAGCCGTCGTTCCGCCCGGCGTGCAGTTGCACGCCACGCAGACGCTGATCCGCAACAACGGCTCCGAACCCGAATCGCTCGACCCCGCCATCGCAGAAACCGTCGGCGCCAACAACATCACCCGCGACCTGTTCGAAGGACTCACCGCCAACGACGGTGACGGCAAGATCGTTCCGGGCGTCGCAGAAAGCTGGAAGCAGACCAACGCCACGACATGGGTGTTCAAGTTGCGCCAGAACGCGAAGTGGTCCAACGGCGACCCGGTCACTGCGCAGGACTGCGTGTACGGCATCCAGCGTTTCCTGGACCCCAAGACCGCATCCAAATACGCGATGACCTACGGCATGTTCTTGCTCAACGGCAAGGACGTCGCCTCGGGCAAGAAGCCGCCTTCGGCCATCGGGGCCAAGGCACTGGACAAGTACACGGTGGAAATCAAGACGGCATTTCCTGCGGCCTTCCTGCCGCAGCTGATGTCCAACAACAACCTGGGCCCCTTGCACAAGGCCAGCGTCGAAAAGGGCGGACGCGACTGGACCAAGCCGGGCAACATGGTGAGCAACGGCGCGTTCATGCTCAAGGACTGGCAGCCCAACAGCAAGGTCGTGATCGAGAAGAACCCGCACTACTGGGACGCCGCCAATGTGCAGCTCACGCGCGTCACTTACCTGGGCATCGAAGACGGCAACGCCGACATCAAGCTGTTCGAAGCGGGCCAGAACGAGATGGTGTACCAGTTGCCGCCGGGCACCTATGAGCCGTCGAAAAAGCAGTTCCCGAAAGACGTGAAGAACGCGCCCATGCTCGGCCTGCGCTACTACACGCTGCAGACGCAGAACCCGGTGATGAAGGACGTGCGCGTTCGCAAGGCGCTGTCGATGGTGCTGGACCGCGATATCCTTTCGCAGAAGATCACTGCCGACGGCCAGATGCCTGCCTACGGACTCATCGTGAAGGGGCTGGAAGGCGCCGACATGACCGAGTACGAATGGGCGAAGTGGCCGATGGCCAAGAAGATCGAAGAGGCCAAGAAGCTGCTGGCCGAAGCAGGCGTGAAGCCCGGCACCAAGTACACGTTCTCGTACAACACGAGCGAGTACCACAAGAAGATGGCGATCTTTGCGCAGTCGGAATGGAAGACCAAGCTGGGTGTGAACATCGAGCTGGAAGCGATGGAGTTCAAGGTGCTGGTGAAAAAGCGCCATGACGGCGCGTTCGACATCGCACGCGACGGCTTCATCGCCGACTACAACGATGCGACGAATTTCCTCGCGCTGGTGCGCTGCGACTCGGACCAGAACACCAACAAGAACTGCAACCGCAAGGCCGAAGAACTGATCAACCAGGCCGAGCAGAGCGACGACCAGAGCAAGAGGAAGCAGTTGCTGACGCAGGCCACGAAGATGATCATGGACGACTACCCGATCATCCCGCTGGTGCAGTACTCGCTGCCGCGCCTGGTCAAGTCGTATATCGGCGGCTACTCGCTGCTCAATGCGCAGGACCGGTTTCGCAGCAAGGATCTGTACATCATCAAGCATTGAAAGATGGATTGCGGATCAAGTCCGCAATGACAGGCAATAGAGGCAAGTCCGCAATGACAGTCAACAAAGGGCTGTCATGCCGGACTTGATCCGGCATCCACCGCGAAGCGGCGACTGCGCCTGTTCGAAGATGGATTGCGGATCGAGTCCGCAATGACGGCTCACAGAGACAGTCCGCAATGACAGTCAATTTTCTTTTTGTCCCGATCGCCACTCATAGTTAGCATCCCCTCATGTGGTCCTACACCCTGCGTCGCCTCCTGGTGACGATCCCTACGCTGCTGGCCGTCATCACGGTCTGCTACATCCTGGTCCACGCGGCGCCGGGCGGCCCCTTCGACGGGGACCGGCAGGTCTCCGAAGCGGTGCTCGCCAACCTGCAGGCCAAGTACCACCTCGACCAGCCGGTGTGGAAGCAATACCTGCTGTACCTCAACAACCTGCTGCACGGAGACCTGGGCGCATCGTTTCGCTACGCCGACTGGTCCGTGAACGACCTGGTGGCGCGCGCATTGCCCGTGTCGCTCTCGATCGGCGGCATCTCGCTGGTGATCTCGTTCATCCTCGGTGTCGCCCTGGGCATAGGCGCAGCGCTGAAGCAAAACAGCCTCGCCGATTTCTCGCTCATGCTGGTGAGCAACATCGGTAGCGTGGTGCCGTCATTCGTGATGGGGCCGGTGCTCGTGCTGGTGTTCGCGCTCTGGCTGAAGTGGCTGCCGGCCGGCGGATGGGACGACTTCGCGCCGCAATTCATGATCCTGCCGATGGCGCTGCTCACCTTCATCAACATCGCCACCATAGGCCGTGTGATGCGAGGCAGCCTGATCGAGGTGATGCAGAGCAACTTCATCCGCACGGCGCGCGCCAAGGGCCTGCCGATGCGGCTGGTCGTGCTGCGCCACGCGATCAAGCCTGCGCTGCTGCCGGTCGTGTCGGTGGTGAGTCCGCTCGCCATTTCTTCCATCACCGCAGCGCTGGTGACCGAGACCGTGTTTTCGTTGCCGGGCCTGGGCAAGCTGATCGTCAACGGCGCGGGCAATCGCGACTACACGCTGGTGCTCGGCCTGGTGGTGCTCATCACGCTGATCGCGGTGCTGATGAACCTGCTGGTCGATCTCGCCTATGCAGCACTCGACCCCAAGATCAGGTACTAGGCCGCCATGCTGTTCTTCACCAAACGCAAAGCCCTGATCTATCAGCTGGCTGATGTCAATGCAGCCAGCGCAGTCAACGCTACCGCATCCATGCATGGCCGCAGCCCGTGGGCCGACGCGCGCGCGCGCTTCCTTTCCAACAAGCCGGCCGTCGTGAGCCTGGTGCTGCTCACGCTCATTGCGCTCGCCTGCATCATCGGGCCCTGGGTTCTGCCCTATGAGTTCGACACCACCGACTGGGACTCGATGAGCCAGCCCCCCGGCCTGAAGGGCATGCACTGGTGGGGCACCGACGAGTCGGGGCGAGACTTGCTCGTGCGATGCCTGATCGGCGGTCGCATCTCGCTCATGGTCGGCCTGCTTGCCACCATCTGTTCCTGCGCAGTCGGCATCGCGTGGGGCGCCACTGCGGGCTTCATCGGCGGCAAGGTCGATGGCGCCATGATGCGCATCGTGGACATGATGTACGCGATTCCGTACCTGCTGATCGCGATCCTGCTGGTGACCATCCTGGGACGCGAGTTCTACCTGGTGGTGCTGGCGATCACGGCGTTCTCGTGGATGGACATGGCGCGCGTCGTGCGCGGACAGACCCTGTCGCTTCGCAGCATGGAATTCGTGGAGGCGGCACGCTCCATCGGTGTGCCGACACGCAAGATCATCTTCTCGCACATCGTGCCCAACCTGCTGGGCGTGGTCGTGATCTACACCACGGTCACGGTGCCGTCGGTGATCCTGACGGAATCGGTGCTGTCGTTCCTGGGCCTGGGCATACAGGAGCCGATGACGAGCTGGGGCGTGCTGATCGAAGACGGAACGGGCGTGATGGAAGTCGCGCCGTGGATGCTGCTGTTTCCCGGCGCGATGCTCTCGATCACGCTCTACTGCTTCAACTTCATCGGCGACGGACTGCGCGATGCGCTCGATCCGAAACAGCGATAAATCATGGCCGAAGCAAACAACAACAAGCTGCTGGAGGTCGATGACCTCAGCGTGAAATTTTCGACGCCCGAAGGCGACGTGACGGCAGTCAATGGACTGGGCTTTTCGCTGGAGCGCGGACAGACCTTCGGCATCGTCGGCGAAAGCGGCTCCGGCAAGAGCCAGAGCATGCTCGCGATCATGGGCCTGCTCGCTGCCAACGGACGTGCCACAGGCCGCGTGCGATTCAATGGCCAGGACCTGCTGGCGATGGCGCCACGCGACCTCAATCGCATTCGCGGCAACCGCGTGGCGATGATCTTCCAGGACCCGATGACCTCGCTCAATCCGTACCTCACGGTCGAGCGGCAGATGACCGAAGTGCTGGAGCTGCACAAGAGCCTCACGCGCAAGAGCGCACTCACGCTCGCGATACAGACGCTCGAGCAGGTGCGCATTCCCGATGCCGCGCGGCGCATTCGCATGTACCCGCACGAGTTCTCCGGCGGCATGCGCCAGCGCATCATGATCGCGATGGCGCTGCTGTGCCAACCCGACCTGCTGATCGCCGACGAGCCGACAACGGCGCTCGACGTGACGGTGCAGGCGCAGACGATGACGCTGCTGCGCGACCTGCAGCGCGACTTCGGCACGGCCATCATCCTCATCACGCACGACCTGGGCGTCGTTGCCGGCATTTGCGACAAGGTGATGGTTTTGTACGGCGGCCGGATCATGGAACAAGGCACCGCCGAAGACATCTTCTACGCACCCACGCACCCCTACACGCTGGGCCTGCTCGGCGCAGTGCCCAAGCTCGATCACGAAGGCGAGCGTTTGATTGCCATCCCAGGTGTGCCGCCAAACATGAGTCGCATGCCGGCGGGTTGTCCGTTCACCGAGCGATGCAGTTTTGTACTGCCGCATTGCGGGACGGTGCGGCCGCCGCTGGTGAGGGTGGAAGGGCATGAGGCCGTGATGCGGGCTTGTCATCGGGCGCCGCAGGAGATCGAGAAGATGGCGCTGGAGGTGTTGCCATGAGTGCCTTCAGTGAGGTCATTGGGTCGGGGGACGCCCCCATCCCGGCCTTCCCCCAGAGGGGGAAGGAGGATCAGCCGCTGCTGTCCGTGAGAGATTTGCACGTGCATTTCAACGTGCGCGGTGAGGGCCTGTTTCCGCCCAAGCGCACGCTCAAGGCCGTGAACGGCGTGAGCTTCGATCTGTACCCGGGTGAGACGCTGGGCATCGTCGGTGAATCGGGTTGCGGCAAGTCAACGCTTGCTCGCGGGATTCTCAATCTGGTGCCGCGCACGTCAGGCCAGGTTGTCTGGTTAGGCCGCGATATGAACGATGCAAAGGCCGGGGACTGGCAACAGGTGCGCAAGCATGTGCAGATGGTTTTCCAGGACCCGCTGGCCTCCCTGAATCCGCGCATGAACATCGCGCAGATCGTGGGCGAGCCGCTGCGAACGCACCACCCGGAATTGCCGTCCAGCGAAGTGCTGGAACACGTCAAGGCGATGCTGGTCAAGGTCGGCATGAACGAGTCGCACCTGTACCGTTATCCGCATGAATTTTCGGGTGGGCAGTGCCAGCGCATCGGCATTGCACGCGCATTGATCCTCAAGCCGAAGCTCATTGTTTGCGACGAACCCGTGTCGGCGCTCGATGTGTCAATACAAGCGCAGATCATCAACCTGCTCAAGGACCTGCAGCAGGAGATGCAGCTCGCACTCGTCTTCATCGCCCATGACCTCGCGGTGGTCAAGCACGTGAGCCAGCGCATCCTCGTGATGTACCTTGGCCGCACGATGGAGCTGGCCGACAAGCACGAGCTTTATGCCGAGCCGAAGCATCCGTACACCAAGGCCTTGCTGTCGGCGGTGCCGCTAGCCGATCCGCGCCGCGAGCGAGGCAAGGTGGTGCAGATGCTGTCAGGCGACCTGCCCTCGCCTATCAGTCCGCCATCGGGCTGCGTGTTCCGCACGCGCTGCCCGCACGCTTTTGACCGCTGCGCTGCTGAAATCCCGCCATTGAAGTCGGTTGACGGCCATTCACAGGCAGCCTGCTGGCTGTACGGATGACGATCGGCAAGCACTTCACCCTGCCTGCCGACGACCTGCTGCGCGACAAGCTGTATCGCCGGTTGTGGCTGTCGATCCTGCTCAGCTCGTTCGGCGGGCAGATCACGATGCTGGCCATTCCGCTCACGGCTGCGGTGTTGCTGCATGCCACGCCTTCGCAGATGGGCCTGCTCACTGCGATGGAGATCGCTCCCTTCGTCCTGTTCTCGCTGCCTTCGGGTGTGTGGCTCGATCGGGTTCGCAAGCTGCCGGTGTATGTGGCGGGTGAAGTGATCATCGCGCTGGCGGTCGCCTCGGTGCCCGCGGCATGGGCGCTGGGCATGCTTTCGATTCCCTTCCTCTACGGCGTGGGCTTTGTGATCGGCACGGTTTACACGTCGGCCGGTACTGCGGCGCAGATCGTGCTGACGCAGGTGGTTCCGCGCTCGCGCCTGGTCGAAGCACATGCAAAGAACGCGTTGGCCAGTTCCGCCGCTGAAGTCGCCGGACCCGGTGTTGCCGGCGCCCTGATCCGTTTCGTGGGTGCTCCTGTGGCTCTGCTGGCCGATGCGGTGATGCTGCTGTTTTCCGTCGCCATCCTGCGCGGCCTGAAGATCCACGAGGAGCCTGGCACCAAGGTGCCCGTTCACTTCTGGATCGCGTTGAAAGAGGGACTTTGCTTTGTGCGCCGCACGCCGCTGCTCGTCGCCATGGCGTTGCTCGTGGGCACCTGGCAGATGTGCCATCACGCCGCGATGGTCGTGCAGATTCTCTTCGCGACGCGTGAACTCGGCCTCAACGAGCGGCAGGTCGGTCTTTGCTATGTGGGCCTTGGCGTGGGCACCGTGATGGCCGGTATTTTCGGCAATCGCATCTCTAAACGATTCGGCGTCGGGCCATGCCTGCTCGCAGGTTTCGCGATCAACGGTGTCGGCTGGTTGCAGCTGGCCGCGGCGCCGCGTTCTGCGTCTGGCGTTTTTTCATTCGTGCTGATGCTGCTGTGTTTCGGTCTAGGAGCGGTGCTGATCTTCATCAACTTCCTGGCCCTGCGCCAGGCGGTCACGCCCGAGCCGTTGCTGGGGCGCATGACCAGCACCATGCGCTGGCTCATCCTGATTCCTGCCCTGCCCGGTGCCCTCCTCGGAGGCTATCTGGGCGAACACCTGGGCCTGCGCTGGTCGCTTGCTGCAGGCGGTGTGGGTGCATTGCTACTGGCTTTTGTCGGCTGGAAGTTCACGATGCTGCGAGGGCAGCGGGTGCTGCCGGAAGCCGCGTCGGCAATCACAGCTTGAACCCGCGGTTGTCATGCCGGACCTGATCCGGCATCCACCGCGCAGCGGCCACTGCGCCTGATCAGGCATGGATTGCGGATCAAGTCCGCAATGACAAACTTCAACACCTGTCATGCCGGACCCGATCCGGCATCCACCGCGAAGCGGCTACACCCGTCGATCAGCCAAAAAAAAAACACCGCCGAAGCGGTGGTTTGCAAGGTGCGGCCCGTTTGACCGGGCCGCATCTCTTTTGGCACTAGGCCATCAGAAGCGGTGCTTGATGCCCACGCGGTAGAAGCGGCCGATAGCGCCCGAGTAGTCGAGCGGGTTGTAGCCGATGGCACCGTAGGTTTCGAAGTCAGCAGGCGGCTTCTTGTCGAAGACGTTCTGGATCGAGCCGAAGATTTCGGTGTTCTGGCGGAATTTCCAGGAACCCGACAGATCGACCGTCGTGAACGACTTCAGCTTGCAACCACCAGGGAAGTCATCGCCGTTAGCCAGGTGCTGTGCGCAGCTCGTGTCCGAACGCTCGAAAGTGTTCGACAGGCCGCCACGGTGGTTCACGTTGGCACCCAGGCGCCATGGACCCATTTCCCAGGTCGTGGCGAACTGGATACGGTTACGTGGCGAGCCGATGCAGTTCGTGATGTTGCAGTCACCGTGGGTGCCTGCGTAGTCATGAACCAGGCCGGATGCCTCGATCACGCGCTGCTTGAGCAGGTGCGTCCAGGTCAGCGACGAGGTCAGGCGGCCCATGCCACCGCCCAGGTCCCAGCGGTGCTTGGCTTCAAGGTCGATACCTTGCGTCAGCGACTGCGAAGAGTTCTGGAACACCACGAAGCCGGACAGGATGCCGCCCGGGTCGCCAGCGGCGACAGCAGTTGCCGGGTCGCGGGTCACGCGGCCACCGTCAACAGCAGACTGCGGGTCTTCGATGACCGGCAGGCCCTTGCGCTTGATCTGCCATGCGTCGATGGTCACGCTGGTCTTGGGGGTGATGTCCCAGACTGCGCCAACCGTGAACGACTGAGACTTCTCAGGCTCGAGCGCAGGGTTGCCGCGCTGCACGAAGGTCGGTGCCACGCCGCGGCAGATGGCGTCCTGGGCTGCGCCCACGATGCCGGCTGCCTGCAGTGCTGCGCAACGTGCGTTGTCGTCGATGACGGCGCCGCCGAAAGCTGCAACGGATGCTGCACTGTTTTCCGTGGACGACGGAGCACGGAAGCCCTTTGCGTACGTACCACGGATGGCCAGGTTGTCCAGAGGACGCCACTTGGCACCGATCTTCGGCGTCAGGGCGGTGCCTGCGTCGGAGTACTTGTCATAGCGCAGGGCTGCGCTCAACTCGATGCGCTTGGTGACTGGCAGCAGGATTTCGCCGTAGGTCGCGAAGATGTCGCGCTCGCCACCGTAGCCGGTGAGCGACAGGCCGATGTAGTTGCCCAGGCCGTTGTACAGCGGCAGGTTGTTCTCTTCGTGGCGCACTTCAGCACCGAAAGCGATGCCGATCGGGCCGCCTTCGAGCTTGCCGAGCTCACGCGAGATCTTGATGTCGCCGCCGTACTGACGCGAGTAACCCGAACGCTGCTGGTCCTGCAGCAGGGCTGCATACATGGCTTGCGAGTTCAGGCCTGCGTTCTCACCAATGCGCCACACGGTGCCCGGGGGCAGCGCGGCGTACAGCGAGCTGAAGGCGGTGGCAGCAGCCACGTTGGCAGGCGTCGGGTTCAACAGGGCGTCAGCGACGCGCCAGTTGATCAGGCGTTGCGACACGTCGGTCTGCTTGGCTTCGGAGAAGCTCACAGCGCCGTCGTAGTCCCATGCGCCCATCGTGCCCTTGAGACCGGCAACCAGGCGCTTGGAGTTGGAGCTCGAATGCGTGTTGGTCGGGCCCGTGTCATACAGCGGGAGGTACATCAGGCGGGCAGCCGCGTTGTACGGGTTGTCCGGGTGCGTAGCGCCCAGCTGTGCAACGGCGGTGCGGGAGACGACCACGCCATCAGGACGGAAGAAGCCGCCGCTCGGTGCGATCGGCAGGCCGGTCACGTCCGATTGCGTCTGGTACAGGCCCACTTCGACGAACGCTTCCATGTTGGCGTTGATCGTCTTGGTGAAACGGCCGTAGAAGCTGGCGTTCTGCGAATCAGGCTGGACCTGGTTCACGGCCATGCGGGCATCGACCAGGCAACCGCCGGCCGGGTTGTTCTGCGGAAGGTTCGCATTGTTGTTGCAATACGTCTGCGCGGCAGGGTAGAAGCGGGCGAAGCCCACGCCGGCTGCATCGCTGCGGCTGTAGTAGTCGAGCGTGACGGGGTTGCGCACGTTACCGATGATCGACGGTGCGGCGCTGTTGTTCACACGGCCTGCAGCGTTGGCAGCGGTCGGGATCCAGCCGTTACCACCGGCGCGGGGGATGTTGTTGGTCGGGCCTTCGTTGGGGTTGAAGCCGATGCCGTATTGGCCGATGGCGGAGATACCAACCGGGCCGCGGCCTGCGCGGTCACGGTAGTTGATTTCCTGGCGCTTGCCGGCTTCGACGTTCAGCAGCAGGTTCCAGCCGTCCTTGTCGAGGTCGCCCATGCCGTGCGTGATGGCAATGCGGGGTTCCTGGCCGTCGCCTTCTTCGGCAACGCCGTAGGTCAGCTTGGCAACGGTGCCCTTGAAATTCTTGCGCAGGATGATGTTGACAACACCAGCGACAGCGTCAGAGCCGTAGATCGACGATGCGCCGTCTTTCAGCACTTCGACGCGCTCGACAGCTTCCATCGGAATCTGGTTCAGGTCAACGTAGGTGCGCTGTGCGTCGTCCGCGAGAACGGCGGAGGTGACACGGCGGCCGTTGATGAGCACCAGCGTTGCGTTGGCACCGAGGCCGCGCAGCGAGATGCCCGAAGACGTTGCGCCCGAGAAGCCGCGACCGTACGTGAACGGAACGGAGCCCTGGCCGTCAGACGTGAGGGTCTGCAGGTATTCAGCGACCGTGCCCTTGCCGGACTGGTCGATTTCTTCCTTGGTGATGACCTGGACCGGAGACGCTGTCTCGGTGTCAGTTCGGCGGATGTTCGAGCCCGTAACCTCGACGCGTTGCAGTGTTGAGCCTGTCGATGTCTGAGCAAGGGTGTCCTGCGCAATCATCATCGAGGCAGTGCCGCAGAACGCCGTGATGAGGGCGCGTGCGACTACCGTTTTTCTAAACCTTTGTGTACCGGTTTTCATGTGTTCTCCAGACCTGTTCCTGTCGAGAAAGAGTTCGAGCCTCAAGTGCCCGTAACCCGCATTTAAAGAACCGGGCGTACCTTATGAATTAAAAAACGGTACGCCGCAGTCCAGCACCTGTTTTTACACGGGCGTCACAGTGGCGTCACTCGGCATTAACAGTGTTTGGGCCTTTGTGTTGCCGAAATACATCAGCCCCGCGAGGGGGCTGATTGGCTTGCACGGCAAACCATGAAAAACGGACCGTCAAGCGGTCCGTTTTTTGTGAAATCGCCGGCAGGGCGATGGATAGAACTCAGTCGATCTTGAAATCGAATTCCTGGGTTGCGATGACGTCGCCACCCGATGTCGAAATGCATTTGTACTGCATCATCGCGTTGCGCACGGCAGAGTGCAGCACGCGCGGGCCCGACAGGATCTGCACGTCACGCACCACGCCATCGCGGATCGTGACCTGCGCCCGCACGGTGCCCGTCGCACCTTCGCGGATCGCTTGTCGCGACATCTCGGGCTTGACCTGTGTCGGGCAGGCGATCGCGATGTCCTGGCGGCCGGTCGGTGCCGGTGGCGCCGCGGGAGGCGGCGGTGGCGCGATGGGCGCCGGAGCCGGTGGCGGCGTTTGCACGGACACGATAGCCGGCGCAGTGCTCGGTGGCGGCGTCACTTCCGACGGCGGTACATAAGGCGGCGGCGGAGCCTCGACCTTGGGTGGCGCCTTCTGGATTTCCTTGGGCGGTGGCGGCGGCGGCGGTGGCGGTGGCGGCGGAATGATCACTTCCTGGATCACGGCCGCTTCGAGCGGCTTCTTGATCAGCTCCAGCCCCTTGCGCGCTGTTCCGGAGATCAGCGCCCACGCGACCACCAGGTGCACGATGATGACGATGGCCCAGCCCACCAGGCGCCGACGCGGATCGGCGTTCTGGTACTTGGGCATGTGCATGCTTGTTGCGCTCATGGGTTATGCCTCACTGGATGAACTGCTCGCTGCCAGTGACAGCAATCTTGGTGAGACCCTTGCGCTTGGAGGTGGACAGCACGTTCGCAAAAACGGCGTAGCCCGCATCCTTGTTGGGGTGGATATTGACGACGGGCTGCGGATTCATCGCGGCCACGGCTGCCATCTTGTCGTCGAGCTCCTGCTGGGCAACGGGCAAGCCCTGCCAGTACACGATGCTCGCCTGGTCGATGTCGATGCGGATCTTGTCCGGCTCCTGCGTCGTGGGCGGCGCGCCCACGGGCATTTCCAGGTTCACGGCGTGAAGCTGGATCGGGATGGTGATGATCAGCATCACGAGCAGGACCAGCATCACGTCGATGAGCGGCGTGGTGTTGATGTCCATCATCGGTTCCGGATCACCGCCCTTGCCCTTGAAGCGGCTTGGTTTCATTCTCATGCGCTTCTTCCTAGTTGAGCGGCGGCGGCTCGGTGATGAAGGCGACCTTCACGATGCCTGCGACCTGGCAGGCATAGAGCACCTTGCCCACGCCGTTGTACTTGGCCGTCATGTCGCCGCGAATCTGCACTTCGGGCTGCGGCTTCATGGTCGAGACCCGCTTGAGCCGGTCGATCAGGTCGCGGGGCGTGTTCATTTTCTGGTCGTACCAGAACACGTCGCCCTTGGGATCGACCGAGATGATCACGTTTTCGGGTTTGGTTTCGCGCACCTCGACCCGTTCCTTGGGCAAGGTCACGGGAATCGAGGTGGTCACTACCGGGATGGTGATCAGAAAGATGATCAACAGCACCAGCATCACGTCCACGAGGGGCGTGGTGTTGATCGCGGAGATGACGTCTTCATCTCCGTCGTGTCCGACAGCCATTGCCATGGCGGTCTCCTTGGGCGGGCGGTTGCCGGCGGGGCCGCTTAAGCGGCCTTGCCGGCGGAGCCCACGATCACGGCGTTGAGTTCATCGCTGAACTCACGCACATCGTCCATCACCGCCTTGTTGCGGCGTGCCAGCCAGTTGTAGGCGAACACAGCCGGAATCGCGACTGCCAGGCCGATGGCGGTCATGATGAGCGCTTCGCCCACGGGACCTGCCACCTTGTCGATGGACGCCTGGCCGGAAATACCGATGGCCGTCAGCGCGTGATAGATGCCCCACACCGTGCCGAACAGGCCGACGAAAGGAGAGGTGGAACCCACGGTTGCCAGGAAGGCCAGGCCGCCCTGCATGGTGGAGTTGACGCGATCGACGGCGCTCGTGATGGACATCGGGATCCATTCAGCCATCGGGATGTGACCCTTGAGGCCGCCATGGTCCGTCGTTGCCGCAGCGCCGGATTCGGCGATGAACCGGTAGGCGCTGTTCTTCTCGAGTGCGGCAGCGCCGGCGCTCACGGACTTCGCGTCCCAGAAGGCCTTGTCCACGGTCGCAGCGTGGCGCTTCATCTTCGATTGCTCGAGAAGCTTCACGACCATGATGTACCAGCTGCCGATCGACATGATCGCCAGGATCAGGAGAACTGCGCGGGCGATGTTGTCAGAACCCTTCCACAGGGCTTCAATGCCGTAAGGGTTTTCTGCGGAAGCAGCTGCGGCCTTGGGGGCCGAGGCGCCGACAGAGGCCTCCGGGGTAGCTGCACCGGGTGCGGCAGCCGGCGCAGTCACTGCAGCCGAAGCGCCCGGGGCGGCCGGGGCCTGGGCGTTCGCCGTGATGGCGCCAAGGGAAAAAATGATCGGCAGCACGAAAGAAGCTGCGACGCGAAGGGAAGAGGCCAGCGATAGGGTCCGCAAGATAAGTCCTTTGTCTTTTGGGATTCAAAAGCTCTTTTCGGGCGACCTCGGCACGGTAGTGCCTGCGGCCTTTGCCCAAAGCCCATGAGTATAGTTCGCAACACGGCGTCCAAGTGCTAGGCCGAAGTGCCCAATTTCATCGTTTACCCTGTGAGATGTGATGAGTACGCATTACTCGACACGATGGATTCGCCTCGCAAATTCCAGCTGTTCAGTGCAAGCCGTGCGTCCGGCCACGCTATAATCGCGGGCTGTATTTAAAGCCGGTGTAGCTCAGTCGGTAGAGCAGCTCATTCGTAATGAGAAGGTCGGGTGTTCGATTCATCTCTCCGGCACCAAACAAGCAAGAAGGCCGCCAGTTCCGCTGGCGGCCTTTCTTTTTTTCCTGAGCGACCGCGACACACGCGAAGAAAAACTACAAGTGCAACTGCCTTCGGCTGTCAGGGCGCCTGCAGCCAATCCAGCACGCTCGTAACCCATGACAAAGCGTGCATACGTCGGCCTGCTCATCCTCGCCCTCTTCGGCGTGGGCGCGTGGTTCGCTCCCGATCTGCTGCCTTCGCTCTTTTCTGGCCGAAGCGCATCCGTGACACAGGCGCCCCGCACAACGCCTTCGGTTTCACCCGCTTCGGCGCCGGGCTCCATCGTTCCCCCTCTTTCGCCGCAGGCGGCATCGGCCACTGCGCGCGGGGCTGTCGTCGAGGAGGTGCGCGAAGGCACCGATTCCGAATCCGCACTGCAAAGCATCCTGCCACGCCGCTCGGCGGGCCACGCAGCCGGCCTGGACAAGACGCAGGACGAGCTGCGGCTGGGTTCCAGCGCCGCCCTGGTGCTCGATGCAAACACCCGGCAGGTGCTCTACGGCAAGAATCCCGATGCCGTGCTGCCCATGGCGTCTATCACCAAGCTCATGACCGCCATGGTCGCGCTCGAAGCCCAGCTGCCGCTGGACACGCCGATCACCATCGCCGAGGAAGACGTCGACAAGATACTGTCGAGCCGCTCACGCCTGCGCGTGGGCACTGTGATCACACGAGGCGAGGCCTTGCGCCTGGCCCTCATGTCGAGCGAGAACCGCGCTTCGCATGCCATCGCCCGCACTTCTCCTGCGGGTATCGAAGCCTTCATCGCGGCGATGAACCGCAAGGCCCGCCAGCTGGGCATGACGAGCACCACCTTTGTCGATCCCACCGGCCTGTCCAGCAAGAACCAGTCGAGCGCCCGTGACCTGGCAACGCTGGTGCTCGCGGCCTCGGCGCACCCGGTCATCCGCGAATACTCCACCACCCGCGAGCACCAGACCGCCATGGGCAACCGCGTCCTGCTCTACCGCAACTCCGATCCACTGGTAAAGGATCCGAGCTGGGACATCACGCTGCAAAAGACCGGCTACATCATCGAGGCGGGGCATTGCGTGGTGATGCGCACACGCATGGAAAGTCAGGACGTCGTCATGGTGCTGCTCGACTCGGCCAGCAACGGCCGGCGCAGCGCCGACGCCCGCCGCATCCGCCAATGGATTGCGGGCGACCCGGTGGCCGAGCGTCCCCAGGCCGCTGCAGCATCGCCGCGCAAACAGGTCTCCACCAAAGCCGCGGCAAAGTCCAGCGCAAAAGCCAGGCCCGCCAGGACGGCCAAGGCCGCCAAGGCGAGTGCAGCCGAGAAGGGCAAGCGGGTCCAGGCCACCTTCGCCGGCACACGTTCGAACCCAAAGAAGTCCGGCGCGCCTGCCAAGAACTAAAAGGCTAAGCAACATTCCTAAACCCGCAGGGCGCATCACCTATAGCCTTGCGCGCTCATCCCTGGACACTGGCTCAACTGACTCCAGGGATGTACCAAAAATGTCAAGCGTCCTCGATTCGCTCACCAGCTGGGCCCGCAAAACGACCACCACGTTCGCGGAGCTGCGCATGTCGGTGATGCCACGGTCGGAGCCGGATGAGCCAGGTGAGGGACTGGCCTATCAGCTGCGGCACTGGCCGGATCTCTCGGGCGCCCGAACCGCAGACATGCTGCGTGCACTGTCGGTGATGAGCCACCGGCCGGTCAACCGCCGCTGGATCCTGGCAAGCACCAAACTCACGGCGGTCGAAGTCGACAGCCTCATCGCGCGCCTGATCGCCCAGGACGCGGTCCTGGTGATCGATACCGGACGTTACGCCGGCGCTGCATCCCCGTCGACACAAGACAAGGAAGTCGCCCAGGCTTGCTGATCTCAGCGGCCCACCGGCGCCTTACGCCGGCTTGGGCGCCGGTTGAATCGGGCTTTGCCGTTCGGCCACCCGATCGACGAGTTTCTTCATGTTCGACAGTGACGCGAGGTGCATCGACACCAGGTGCATCTCACCGGCGCGAAACAACTCCAGCACCGTGGCATCGGGCAACGCCATCAGCTTGGCTTCGTCCACCACCAACAGGCCGCCCACCGTGAAGCTGCGCCCATCCACCAGGTCGGCCTTGGCGTTCATCTCGCGCAGCACGCCGGCCTTGTCCAGCCGCTGGCAGAACAGGTCGGTCCGCACGTATTCCTGTTGATAGCGGCCCAGGAAGTCCAGGGCGTTCTTCAACAAGGGCGTATCCGCGCCTGAGTCGTCAAACAGCGGCTCGCCCTCTGTCTGGTTCAGTCCGTCAAAAGCTTCGTCGATGCAGACACCCAGCTGGTTGCCGGCCAGCTCGGCCAGCACGAACGGATAGCGGCGCACGAAAGCCGGCACGTAGGAGCCCGTCCACCGCTCTTCGCTGTCCACAAACAGGTTCTCCCTGGCGCGCAAACCCAGCATGGCCAGCGGTACCAGACGGCCACCGGCCTGCCGCGAAAACACGATCGGGTATTCCTTGAACGCTTCCGGGAACTCCACCGCAGCCAGGAAGAGCGAATTCGCCTTGCGCGCAAAAGCGTAGCTCTGCGTGGGTTTCACGCGGAAGTTGCGGTGCTTCACACGATCGAGAAGCACGGGTTTTTCGTAATAGACGGAATCTGACACGCGCGTGCCTCCTTTAACTTCAGGCCTGCTCGGCCGTATTCCTGTCATTGTCCGATGAGGTCCTGGGCATGGCGAGCACCTTGTCGATGCGCTTGCCGTCCAGGTCCACCACTTCGAACACCCAGTCGCCGCAGTCGATGCGCGCAGCCACGCCCGGCAGGCTCCCCGATATCGACATCAGCAGGCCCGCCACCGTGTTGTAGCGGCCGCGATCTTCTTCGGGCAGGTCACGGATTTCCAGGCGCGCCTTCAGCTCGGCGACGGGCATCAACCCATCGAGCAGCCACGAACCATCTTCGCGCTGCGTGGCCCATGCCTGCATCTGCGCGCCGGGCTGCAACTCGCCGGTGATGGCTTCAAGCAGGTCATGTGGCGTCATCAGGCCCTGCACCACCCCGTATTCATCGACGACGAAAACAAGCCGGCCCGCGCGTGCCCGGAACTGCTCCAGCAACTCCATGCCCGAGAGCGTTTCCGGCACGAACAGCGCGGGGATTGCGAGCGACTCGATCATCGCGTCGGGCTCGCGGGTGGAGGCGCCCAGCAGGCGCGCCACACTGAGCACGCCCACGACATCGTCGAGCGACCCGCGACAGACCGGATACCAGGAGTGCGGCTCGCCCTCGCCTGCCTGCCGCAAGCACGCGGCCACCGTGAGCCCGGCCTCCAGCCATTCGATATCGGATCGCGGCACCATCATCGAGGTGAGCGGCCGGTCGTCCAGGTGAAAAACGTTCTGCACCATCTGGCGCTCGTGCTGCTCGATCACGCCTGCATCCACGCCCTCTTCGAGGCTGTGCGCGATCTCTTCTTCGGTCATGCCGCGGGCCATCGTCGTGTCGATGGGCAGCACCTTGAGCACCGCCTGCGTGGAGGCGGACAGCAGCTTGACGAAGGGTCCCGCCGCCTTGGCCAGCCAGCTCATCGGCCGGGACATGAGGCGCGCGACCGCCTCGGGGTAGATCTGCCCGATGCGCTTGGGCACCAGCTCGCCGAAGATGATCGTGACGTACGTGATGATGGTGACGACGATGCCGGTGGCGACGTAGCCGGACGCGCGCTCACCCAGGCCCAACCCTTGCAGCCAGGCGGCGAGGCCACCGCTGAACGCAGCCTCGCCGATGATGCCGTTGAGCACGCCGATGGAGGTGATGCCCACCTGCACGGTGGACAGAAACCGGGTGGGGGTATCGAGCAGCCGCAGCGCCGCGGCAGCGCCGGCGTCACCCGCCTCCGACAACCCTTGCAGGCGCGCCTTGCGGCTGGAAGCCAGCGCCATCTCCGACATTGCAAACACGCCGTTGAGCAGCGTCAGCAACGCGATCAGCAGGACTTCCATGGATCAGGGTACAGAATGGGACACCATGGGACTTTACTTGATCGGTGACGTGCAGGGCTGCGATGCGCCGCTGGGACACCTGCTGGACAAGATCGGCTTTTCGCCGAGCCGCGACACGATTTACCTGCTGGGCGACCTCGTCAACCGGGGACCGGCGTCGGCCCAGGTCTTGCGCCGTCTGATGGGCTACGGCGATTCAGCCCGCTGCCTGCTCGGCAATCACGACCTGAGCCTGCTGGCCGTCGCCCACGGCACGCGCGCGCCGCACCGTAATGACACGATGGATTCGGTGTTGCTGGCACCGGATCGCGCCGCCATGCTCGACTGGCTCAGGCGCCAGAAGATGGCGATGTACGAACACGGCGTGCTGATGGTGCACGGCGGCGTCCTGCCGCAATGGGATGTAGCACAGACGCTGGCGCTCGCGGGCGAAGTGGAAGCCGTGCTGCGAGGACCGGAGCTGTGGGAATTTCTGCCACGCATGTACGGCAATGAACCGGTGCAATGGAGCGATGCGCTGGACGGCGCAGACCGGCTGCGCCTGATCGTGAATGCATTGACCCGCCTGCGGTTCTGCACGGCCGAAGGCGTGGTGGACCTGAAAAGATCCGGTGGCCTGCAAGACGCGCCCGCAGGCTACCTGCCGTGGTTCGATGTGCCGGGACGCAAGACGGCGGGCACGCGCATCGCGTTCGGGCATTGGTCCACGCTGGGCTACCTGCAACGCGATGACATCGTGTCGCTCGACACGGGATGTGTCTGGGGCGGGTGCCTGAGCGCGCTGCGGCTCGACGCGTCTGGTGACGAACTGATCCAGGTCGCGTGCGAGCAAGCTCAGGTCCCTGGCGAATAGAACGCCGGGCAGGCGGACGCCTGGGCCTCAGTCCGCCTTGAACAGCGCAGCGATCTTGCGCTTGGGCTTGATGTTGGCCGACACGCGCGATGAAGCAGGCTTGGCGTTGGCTTCCCATGCGGGCGCGACCTCGGTGGCAGGTGCCTCGTAGGGCTGGTCGAAGAACGGATCGCGTGGCGCTGCGGCAGGCCTGAAATCGCGTGCCGGACGCCGATCGCGTTCACCGGTGCTGCGCTCGATGCCGCGCTCACGTTCACGCGGCACATCGAGTGCATCGCGCGGATCGCCCACTTCGCCGGCTTCACGCCAGGCACGGCGGCCATCGTTGATGCGGCCGCGCGGCTTGTCCTCGTCGTACTCCATCGCTTCGAGTTCGATCTTTTTCTTGAGCAGCTTTTCGAGGTCGCCGATGAGTCTTGAATCGGTGGCCGACACGAAGGTCACGGCAAGACCCGATGCGCCGGCGCGGCCCGTGCGTCCGATGCGGTGCACGTAATCCTCTGCATTGAAGGGCACGTCGAAATTGAAGACGGCGGGCACGTCCTTGATGTCGAGACCGCGAGCGGCGACGTCGGTGGCGACCAGCAGGTCGACTTCGCCGGCCTTGAAGGCAGCCAAAGCTTTCAATCGCTCGTCCTGGCTCTTGTCGCCGTGCAGCGCCGTCGTCCTCATGCCTTCGCGTTCGAGCGATCGCGCCAGGCGCGCGCAGCCGAGCTTGCTGTTGACGAAAACGAAGGCCTGGTTCAGGCCGCGCTGGCGCACGATCTGCTTGAGGGCGTGGCGCTTTTCCTCGTCGGGCACGCTGAAAAAGTGCTGCTCAACCGTGGAAGCTGTTTCGTTAGGGCGGGCCACTTCAATCGTGACCGGGTCCTGCAGGTAGCTGCCGGCCAGGCGCTTGATTTCAGGCGAGAAGGTCGCAGAAAACAGCAGCGTGGTGCGCTGCTTGGGCAGGAAGGAAAGGATTCGCTGCAGGTCGGGCAGAAAGCCGATGTCGAGCATGCGGTCGGCTTCGTCGAGCACCACGTACTCGACCTGGTTGAGCACCGCGTTCTTGGCTTCGATGTGGTCGAGCAGCCGGCCGGGCGTTGCCACCAGCACTTCCACACCCTTTTTCAGCTCAGCCGTCTGCGGCTTCATGTCGATGCCGCCGAACACCACCGCGCTGCGCAGGTTGGTGTACTTGGCGTAGAGCTTGACCTGCTGGGCTACCTGGTCTGCCAGCTCGCGCGTGGGCAGCAGCACAAGTGCGCGCACCGGATGGCGCGCGGGCGAGGTCGAGGCGTTTTCATGCTTGAGCATCCGCTGCAGGAGCGGCAGCGAGAACGCTGCCGTCTTGCCGGTGCCGGTTTGCGCCGCACCCATCACGTCCTTGCCGGAAAGCACGACGGGGATCGCCTGCTCCTGGATAGGGGTCATGGTCTCGTAGCCCATTTCGGCTACGGCGCGGGCCAGCGGCTCGGCCAGCGAAAGGTTGGAGAAGGATGCGGTCATCTAGGGGGGGTGCGAAGGGGTACTGGAAGTAACCCGCTATTGTCGCACCCATGGGGTGACCTGTACGTGACAGGGTAACCCAGCCCCAAAAGCCCGCCGGAATGCGGTCAGATGTCTCGAGAATTGAAGGTGTCGCAGGCCTTGACGCTGCCTGTCTTCAAGCCGGTGGAGAACCACTTCTGGCGCTGCGCGCTGGAGCCGTGGGTAAAGCTCTCGGGCACCACAGCACCGCCGCGTGCGCCCTGCAAGGCATCGTCACCGATCTTGGCTGCGGCGTTCATGGCTTCCTCGACGTCACCCTGCTCCAGGATCTGCCGCGCGTTTTGCGCATGGTGCGCCCAGACGCCGGCGAAGCAATCGGCCTGCAGTTCGAGCCGCACGCTCATCGCGTTGTACTGCGCCTTGCTCGACGAGCTGCGCATCTGGTCCATCTTCTGGGTGATGCCCAGCAGGTTCTGAACGTGGTGGCCGACCTCGTGGGCAATCACGTAGGCCTGCGCAAAATCGCCGGGCGCGCCCATGCGGGTCTTGAGCGTCTCGTAGAAGTTCAGGTCGATGTAGACCTTCTGGTCGCCAGGGCAGTAGAACGGGCCCATCGCCGACTGGCCGGTGCCGCATGCCGTGCCGACCGCGCCGCGAAACAACACCAGCTTGGGTTCGCGATACGTGGCGCCGCCTTGCGTGAACTGTGCCTTCCAGACGTCTTCGGTGTCGGCCAGCACGGTCGAGACGAACTTCGCCATCTTGTCGTCTGCGGGCGGGGCCTTGGCGGGGCCCTCGTTTTGCACTTGCACGGGTGACCCGCCACCGGTCAACACACCCAGGATCGTGAGGGGGTTGATGCCGAAGATGGCGCCGCCCACCAGCGCGATCACGATGGTGCCGATGCCGATGCTACGGCCGCCCAGGCCGAAGCCGCCGCCGCCGCCACCACCACTGCCACGCGCGTCTTCGACGTTGCTCGATTCCCGGTTGCCTTCCCAGCGCATGATGTCTCTCCTGTTTGAGTCTCGGGGGCATCGCCCCTCGCGTATAAAGTCGATCCATGGTAGCTGCTTCAGTCCCATCCGTGGGCCGCTTCCCCACCGTCCTCGTAACCGGATTCGAGCCCTTCGGCCGGGCGCGCAGCGCTGTCGCTGGAGCGCATTGCGATCAACGTCAACGATGCGCGCATCGCGGACAACGCCGGCAGCAAGCCGGTGGACACGCCTGTCATCGCAGGCGGCCCGGCCGCGTACTTCACGACGCTGCCCATCAAGGCCATGCTGCAAAGCCTGATCGACGCAGGCATCAACGCCGAGGTTTCGCAGACGGCCGGCACGTTCGTGTGCAACCATGTTTTCTATGGGTTGATGCATGAGGTGGCGACGCAACCCCATCTGCGCCACACGCGCGCCGGACTCGTCCACGTTCCGCTGCTGCCTGCCCAGGGCCAGCCTTCGATGCGCCTCGATGAGATCGTGGAGGGGCTGCGTGTGGGCATTGCCTGCGCGCTGGCAACGGTGACGGACATCCGCAAGGAAGCTGGGGCGCTGAACTGAGTTGTCATTGCCGCGTGTCCAGAAGAAGTGGCTGTAAAAGTTGCTGTCATTGCGGGCTTGACCCGCAATCCAGGGACGATCAGGCGCAGTCGCCGCTTCGCGGTGGATGCCGGATCAAGTCCGGCATGACAACCAAACAGCTAAACGGCCAGGCCCAGCCCTTGTCCTGTCAGTGGTGTTGCGTCCAGTGCCGACGCGCAGACGCCCTGCGCCCTAGAATCAGAGCGTGTCCATCCTCAACGCCGACCTGCATTGCCACTCCGTGGTGTCCGACGGCACGCTGACGCCCGAAGCGCTTGCAGCGCGCGCAGCGGCCAACGGGGTCGAGCTCTGGTCGCTCACGGACCACGATGAGATCTCGGGCCAGCACCGCGCAGCCGCTGCCGCCAAGGCGCACGGCATGAAGTACCTCACCGGCACCGAAATCTCCGTCACCTTCGCCGACCAGACCGTTCACATCGTGGGCCTCGGCTTCGACCCCGACGACGCCGACATGCTGCACGGCCTCATGGAAACGCGAGGCGGCCGCGAACAGCGTGCGCGTCAGATGTCCGACAGCCTCGCGCTCGCAGGCGTCAAGGGCGCTTACGAAGGCGCCATCAAATACGCCGGCAACCCCGAGCTCGTCTCGCGCACACACTTCGCCCGCTTCCTGGTCGAGTCGGGCGTCTGCAGCGACACCTACGAAGTCTTTCGCAGGTTCCTGACCGAAGGCAAGCCGGGCTATGTCTCTCATCGCTGGGCATCGCTGCGCGCAGCGGTGACCTGGATCACGCGTGCTGGCGGCATGGCCGTCATCGCGCATCCGGCGCGCTACCGGTTCACGCCCAATGAGGAATACGCCCTCTTCACCGAGTTCAAGGCCCACGGCGGGCAAGGCGTCGAAGTCGTCACTGGCAGCCACACGGCAGCCGAATACGTGACCTACGCCGGCACAGCCAAAGAGTTCGGCATGGCCGCATCGCGCGGCAGCGATTTCCACAGCCCCGCCGAGAGCCGCACCGACCTGGGCCAGCTGCCCTATCTACAAGGCGAACTCACGCCGGTGTGGGACCTGCTGGCCGACCGCATCCAGTGACGGCCGCATCCAGGAGCCTGGCCGGCGTTGCGCTCGCGATCGCAGCAGTCGCGTGCTTTGCGGCGCTCGACACGACCACCAAGTACATCAGCGCAGCCGTACCCCTGTTGATGGCGCTCTGGTTTCGATATGCATTCCAGGCCATTGCAACAACGGTCGCCGTGCTGCCGATGCGCGGCCTTGCGGCGCTGCGCACGCGCCACCCCAAGTTCCAGGTGCTGCGCGGTGTGCTGCTGCTGACCAGCAGCCTGTTTGCATTCGCCAGCCTCAAGTACATGCCGGTCGGCGAGTTCACGGCCATCGTCATGATCGCGCCGCTGGCTATCACACTGCTGGCGGCCACGGTGCTCAAGGAGCACGTCTCGGTCACGCGATGGGCGCTGGTGGCAGGCGGATTCGCAGGCTCGCTCATCATCATCCGGCCGGGCGGCGAAGCCTTTCACTGGGCCAGCCTGTTGCCGCTCGGCCTGGTCGGCACCAACGCCTGGTTCCAGGTGCTCACGAGCAAGCTGGCCCGCACCGAAGACCCGGTCACGATGCACCTTTACACCGGCTGGGTGGGCACCCTGCTCGCAACGGTCGCCCTGCCCTTCGTCTGGACCGACCTGCCCCACTGGTGGCTCTGGGCGGCGCTGTGCTTCATGGGGCTCACGGCCACCGTCGGTCACTTCATGCTGATCCTGGCCTACCAGCGCGCGCCTGCCGCAACGCTAACGCCCTACCTGTACGCCCAGATCGGCTTTGCGATGCTCGGCGGCTGGCTGGTCTTCGAGCACGTGCCCGATCGATGGTCGCTGGTGGGCATGGTGATGATCGCGATCTGCGGCGCGGCCGGCGCATGGCTGACGGTGCGCGAGAGCCGGGTTCGCATCGAACCGGTCGAGCCCTGATAAGGTGCGCACCTTATGGCCCAGTATTTCGACGTTCATCCCGACAACCCCCAGGCGCGCCTGCTCAAGCAGGCCGTGGGCTTGCTCGAACGCGGCGGGGTGCTCGCCGTGCCAACCGACTCCAGCTACGCGCTGGCCTGCCACCTCGACGACAAGGTGGCCGCCGACAAGATGCGCCAGATTCGCCGCGTCGACGAGAAGCATCACCTGACGCTCCTGTGCCGCGACCTGAGCGAGCTGTCCAACTATGCCCGCGTGGACAACCGCCAGTACCGCCTGCTCAAGCTGGCCACCCCCGGCGCGTACACCTTCATCCTCGAAGCGACCAAGGAAGTGCCGCGCCGCGTAAGCCATCCGCAGCGCAAGACGATCGGCCTTCGCGTGCCCGACCACCGCGTGCTGCAGGAACTGCTGGCCCTGCACGGCGCGCCGCTGCTGGCGACCACCTTCATCGCGCCTGACGAAAGCGAAGCCCTCAACGACGCCACTGAAATCCGCGAACGTTTCCAGCACCAGCTCGCAGGGGTTATCGGTGCAGGCGCCTGCCCGTCGCAGCCCACCACGGTGATCGATCTCACGCCGATGGGCACGGGCGGCGATGCAGTGGTGGTGCGAGAGGGGCGCGGCAGCGTATCCGCGCTGGGGTTATGACGGGACTCCTGACCCGCGTGGGAGCGCTCTGAGACAATCGGCCGGGTGAATACAACCTCGATGATCCTGACGGTCCTGATCTATGCCCTGCCGGTGCTCTTTGCAATCACCGTGCACGAGGCAGCTCACGGATACGTCGCACGCTACCTCGGTGACAACACCGCCTATGCCATGGGCCGCGTCACCCTGAACCCCATCAAGCACATCGATCCCATCGGCACGATCCTGATGCCGCTGCTGCTGTTCTTCGCGACCAAGGGCATGTTCCTCTTCGGTTATGCCAAGCCGGTGCCCGTGACGTTTCGCAACCTGCGCCATCCCAAGCGCGACATGATCTGGGTTGCGCTGGCCGGGCCTGCTGCCAACCTCATCCAGGCGCTGATGTGGGCCATTGCATACGCCGTCCTGGCATTGACAGGCACTCAGGAGCAATTCTTCCTGGAGATGTGCAAGGCAGGCGTGCTGGTCAACTTCGTGATGTGGGCATTCAACCTGTTTCCCCTGCCGCCGCTCGATGGGGGCCGCATCCTGGTCGGGCTGCTGCCCTGGAAGGCCGCAGTCGCCCTGAGCAAGGTGGAGCGTTACGGCTTTTTCATCGTGCTGGCGCTCGTGATGCTCGGCATCGTCGGCGCCTACTGGCTCTGGCCGCTGGTGAAAGCCGGTTACTTCGGCCTGGACCTGCTGGGCCTGGACACGCCGCTGCCCTCCAGAATCCGCTGAGCCTCCAAACGACCACCGACAGACACCTGATGAGCATCACCCGTTTCCTCACCGGCATCACCACGACCGGCACACCCCACCTGGGCAACTATGTCGGCGCGTTGCGTCCCGCAGTACAGGCGAGCCGCCGTCCGGGCACCGAGAACTTTTACTTCCTGGCCGACTACCACGCGCTCATCAAATGCGATGAGCCGGCGCGCATGCAGCGCTCCACGCTCGAGATCGCGGCGTGCTGGCTCGCCATCGGGCTCGATCCGACGGAGGTTTTTTTCTACCGCCAGTCCGATATCCCCGAGATCCCCGAACTCACCTGGCTGCTGACGTGCGTCACCGGCAAGGGTGTGCTCAATCGCGCCCACGCCTACAAGGCCGCGGTGGACAAGAACCACGCAGCTGGAGCAGAGACCGATGCCGACGTGACGGCGGGCCTGTTCATGTACCCGGTGCTGATGGCCGCCGACATCCTGATGTTCAAGGCGCACAAGATTCCGGTGGGCCGCGACCAGGTCCAGCACATCGAGATGGCGCGCGACATGGCGTCGAGCTTCAACCACCTGTACGGCGAACACCTCGTGCTGCCCGAAGCCGCTGTCGATGACTCCGTTGCGCTGCTGCCGGGCACTGACGGCCGCAAGATGAGCAAGAGCTACGACAACGTGATCGCCCTCTTCGCCCCACGCGAAGTGATGAGAAAGCAGATCGCCGGCATCGTCACCGATTCGCGCGCGCCGGGCGAGCCCAAAGAAACCCAGGGCTCGGCGCTGTTCCAGATCTACGAGGCCTTCGCTTCAAAGGAAGAAACCGACGCCTTCCGCCGGGCGTTCGAGGCCGGCATTTCATGGGCCGATGCCAAGCAGCAGCTCTTCGAGCGCATCGACCACGAGATCGCGCCGATGCGCGAGAAATACGACGCGCTGATCGGCAACCCCGCGCAGCTGGAGCAGATCCTCAAGGCTGGGGCCGAGCGTGCCCGGTCCCGCGCCACGCCGTTCATGAACGAGCTGCGTGAAGCGGTGGGCCTGCGCAACCTCGCATCGACGCCCGGTGCGGCCAAAAAAGACAAGGCCGCGAAGACATCGCTGCCTTCGTTCAAGCAATACCGCGAAGCCGATGGCCGTCACTACTTCAAGCTGGTCGATGCGGCGGGCCGCCTGCTGGCACAAAGCACCGGATTCGATTCGCCGCAGGATGCGGGCCGCGTGATTGGGCAACTCAAGCGCAATGAAGCGGGTGCCGCCCAGGGCCAGTTGTCACTTGCCGATGGCGTGAGCCAGAGCGATGTGGATGCGGCCCTCGCGACGCTGGCGGCTTCCTGACAACATGGATGGCATGCAAACAAACCCCAGTTTCACCAACCGGTGAATCGGCGTTATCCTTGCCCCCCATGCCTGATACAAAACCTCCTGCCGCCAAGCCCATCAGTCTGTATGTCATCGATGACCATCCGCTGATGCGCGAGGCGGTCGTGATGCTGCTGCGTCGCCTTCGTCCCGGTTCCAACGTCATCGAGCTCGACCGGCTCGGCGGGATGGAATCTGCAGTTCGCCAACACGGCAATCCCGACCTCATCTGCCTTGACCTGAAGCTGCCCGACACCACGGGCGCCTCAGGCATCCACGAGCTCAAGAAGCGCTACCCCGAGACGCCGCTGGCCGTGCTTTCCGCATCGCCTGCTGCCGACGCCGAAGAAGGCTGCATCGACGCGGGCGCGGACATCTACATCGAAAAATCGTCAGGCGCGCAGGAAATCGGCGCGGCCCTGCGAGCACTGCTCAACGCCGATGGCGATTTTGAAGAACTCTCGCCCACCGACAGCAAGCTGTCCAAGCGCCAGAAGCAGTTGATCGTGATGCTGGACCGGGGCCTGTCCAACCGCGAAATCGCCGACGAGCTGGGCATCAGCGAGCACACGGTGAAGGTTCACCTGTGGCGACTGTTCCGCCGCCTGGGCGTCAAGAGCCGCACGCAGACCATCCACTACGCCCGCACTCACGGCATGTTGACGAGCTGAGCCACCGATGCGGCCGCGCGATCGGCCGCGTCTCGTGGATTGGTCGGGTTGAGCATCACCCTGAACACGGTCCCGCGCCCCGGCCTTGATGCAAGGTCCAGCGGGTGCCCGAGGATGCCCGACAGCCTCGCCACGATGTAAAGCCCCAGCCCGAAACCGTCTTCGGTGCCCGCATGGCCCGGCACCTTGAAGAACTCGCGGAAAATCTCGCGCTGGTGAACCGGCGCAATGCCCACACCCGTATCCCAGACCTCGATCTGCGGGCCGCTGGGCGTCATGCGCGAGGCCATCAGCACGCCTCCGCGCTGCGTGTACTTGACGGCGTTCGACACCAGGTTGCCGACGATGCGCCGCAACAGGATCGGGTCCGAAATGACGATGCCGTTGGCCACGTGCACCCGGAAGTCCAGCCCCTTGGATTGCGCGAGCGGGCGGTATTGCAGCTCCAGGTCGTGCATCACCTGGCCCAGTTCCACCGGTTCAATGTTGAGCTTGATCTTTCCCGAGTCCAGCCGCACCAGGTCGAACAGCGAATCGAAAAGCGCATTGACGGCCTTGGTCGATTCCACGATCTTGGGCGCGATCTCGTGCACCAGCTCCGGCTCGCTGCCCAGCCAGTCTGCGTAGAGCCCGAGAGCGTGCACCGGTTGGCGCAAGTCGTGAGCCGCGCTCGCCAGGAAACGGTTCTTGATCTCCACTGCGTCGAGCGCGGCCTGCGTCTGGCGCGTGAGCGACTCGATGAGCTGGTTGTTGCGGTACTGCAGCTCGTAGTTCTTGCGGTGCGTCACGTGCAGCCTGAGGCCTGCCTGGCGCAGCACCTGCCAGAAGATCACGACCAGCGCGATGATCCAGAAGTGATAGAGCGGCCCGCGAAACTGCAACTCCACGCCGATGCGCCAGAGCATCACCGCCAGAGCCGTGAGCGTGAGCGCATCGAGGTACAGGCGCAGCGTGCGCAGGTGCGTGGACAGGCTGTTGATCGAGAACATCGCAAGGCCCGCCAGCATCAACCAGCAGATGAACTGGTCCGCCAGCGACGACCGGTCGAAGTAAAGCAGCGTGGAGAGGCCCCAGACCACCGCGCTCACCGGCCACAGGAGCCGGTAGCGATGGAAAAATGCCAGGTGCTCATCGACGCCCCCGGCCATGACGTGTCGCACGTACCTGCGGATGATGGTAAATCGCGCTGCTGCAACGCCCAGCGCCGTGGCGGCCCACAGCAGCAACATGGCCAGCGTCACGTCGGTCCACAGCACACCCAGGAAGATGGGGATCAGCAGCAGCCCTGCCAGTTGCGTGTTGCGCGCAGTGCGCATGAGGCTGCGCACCAGTTCGGCTTCGACCCACCGTGCCTCGGCGGGGGTAGCCAGGGTAGGTGTGACGTCGGGTTTCATACGCCGCGAGTCTAGAGCACAACAGCACGCGCGAAGCGCCTGCGGTTACGCTCGGCGCGTGACCTCAACTGAACTTTCCGCCAGCGCCAGCATGCGTCCCCGCATCGCATGGCTTGCTGCGGCCCTGTTATGCACTGTACTGCCGGTGGCCGCATGGACTGGCTGGCAAACGTACGAGGAGGCGGCCCGGGATCGCGCTGTGCTGGAGACCTCGCTGGCACGCTCGGCCGCGGCACTGGCCCAGGATGTGGAGGAAGAACTCACGTCATCCTTGAAGGCATTGCAGGTGCTGTCGCAATCGGGATTTTTCCAGAAAGACCGCGTCGGGTCGCTGGGTCGCCTGTTGCATGGGCGACCGCGCCGGGACTGGGACAGCCTCGTCGTCATCGACAGCGCAGGCAACGTGATCATCGACACGGCGCCGGCGCGCGTTGCCGCTGCCGACGCGGCCCGCGTGAAAGCGCTGAACGAACGGATGCAGGTGAGCAAGGCACCGCTGGTGACCCGCTCCAAGGGCGCCGTGATACTGGCAGTTCCCGTCCTCCAGGACCGTGACGTGCGATACCTGCTCGGCGCGCGCATGGCCGACGCCACCTGGGTGTTCCTGGGTGCCGCGGCGCCGCGGCCCGACGGTGCACGGGTGCAGATTTTCGACGCATCGGGTGATCCGGTCCTGGCCCCGAACGCGGCAAAGGAAGGCTCGCCAACGGCGCAATATTCCGCAACGCACGACATCGCGGTGGCGGGCTGGAAAGCCCAGGTCTCGCTGGACGCCGCGCCGGTGGACAAGCGCCGACGGGAGCTGGCCATCGAGCGCATCACGCCTGTGCTGATCAGCGTGCTCGTCGGCCTGGTATTGGGATTTGCAGTGGGCATGCGGCTGTTGCGCCGCGAATGCCTAACGACTTAAGAAGAAGGCTCTTCGGGACTGTCCGGGCCCGGCTCGCTCGCTGGCGTGGAGACGTCCGTTTCGACATCGTCGGCCGGCGGAGCCATCTGCGCAGGCTGATTGTTCAAGTGCGGAATGACGCTGGCCGCGCCATGGCCGGTACGTGCGACGGGACTGCTGCCGGCCGTGCCGTCTTCTTTGCTGATTAACATACGATGTTAATGCTAGCTTCCAGCTGAGCGCGTGGCTTGCCAGACCAGTCGGACATTGCCGTAGGCCGATTCCTACGTCGCCCGCCTCGAGTCGTCTACAACTCCAGATCGTCCGCGATCGCGGCGATGCCTGCCTTGGCACAGACGTCGTCTGCCTCGCCGCCGGGCGCGCCGGAAACGCCGATGGTGCCCACCAGCGATCCTGCCGATTCAATGCCCCGGCCGCCGCCGACAGCAATCACACGGGGAAGTTGCCGTATGCCCGACATGGCCTCCTGCGGCATCGTCGCTTTCGCGAAGGCGAGCGTATCGATCTTGAACGACAACGCCGTGTAGGCCTTGTTGATGGCCGTGTCCACCGTGTGCGGACCGGCGAAGCGGTCCCGCAGCAGTACGAGCGGCGTCCCCGCACGGTCACTCACCGCCACTGCCACCTGGAAGCCGCTGCTGGCGCAGCTTCGCATCGCAGCCTGCGCGGCCTTGAGGGCCGCCTCGGGCGTGATGCTGCGCACTGTGTGGGTCGCCGATTGAGCCAGGCACAGCGACGCACTGCCAAGCAGCACGGCCGCAACAAGAAACTTAGCCCTGCGCATAGCCAGCATTGGGTAACCCTCCTGTGAGGCGCGGCACATTCAACTTGCGAGCGGCCACCTTGCCGCCGCGCGCCTTGAGCCATTGCTCGACCAGATCCCACACGGGCGGCGCACCGGCCGTGCGCGCTTCTTCCGATACCGGCGCCCACCCCGCCACCTTGTAGGTTCGAGAGGCCTCGATGGGCTTGCCGTCCAGCCGCATGTCCTCGATCCGCCTGCCCATCGCGGCCAGGGGGTTGCAGTTGTACGTGAGGCCGCCGACCCGCACCATGTCACCGCCCTGCTGGTAATACGGATCGGGGTTGAAAAGGTTGTCGCAGACGTCTTCGAGCACGGTCTTGATCGTCTCGCCGGTCATGTTGGTGAGCGTCGAATACGAGTACGTCGTGGCCGTCATGTCCATCAGCCACTCGCGTGTGATGGGCTGGCCCGCAACCAGCGAGGTGCCCCAGCGGAATCCGGGTGAGAACGCAATCTGCGCGCCTTGCACATCCATCAGTGCATCGAGCAGCAGCTGGTCGCCGGTGCCGTTGAAATTGCCGCGCCGGTAGAGCGTGCCCTCGCTCACAGCCAGCGTCTCGCCGAGCTTTGCCTCGTAGGGTGCGCGCACTTTCGTGATGAGCGCCTGCATCGCGGGATCGGCCGGCAGCATGTTGGCGAACACCGGCAGCAACCGATAGCGGAAGTCGGCAAGCTTGCCGTCCTTCACATCGAAGTCGATGACGCCCAGGAACTTGCCGTTGGAGCCTGCGTTGGTGACGATGGTCTTGCCGCCCGCGTTGCTCACGATGGTAGGCACCGGCATGCCGTCGTGCGTGTGGCCGCCCAGGATCGCATCGATGCCGGTCACGCGACTGGCCATCTTGAGGTCCACATCCATGCCGTTGTGGCTGAGCACGACCACGAGCTTCGCGCCCTTGGCCCGCACTTCGTTGACCATCTTCTGCATGTTCTCCTCCTGGATCCCGAAGGACCAGTCGGCGACGAAGTAGCGGGGGTTGGCGATCGGCGTGTACGGAAAGGCCTGCCCGATGATCGCGACGGGAACGCCGTTGATCGGCCTGATCGTGTAGGGCGGAAACACCGGGTCTTCGAAGTCGGTCGTGCGAACGTTCTGCGCGATGAAGTCGACCTTGCCGGAGAAATCCTTGCTGATGATTTCCTTGACGCGGTCCATGCCGAGCGTGAACTCCCAGTGCCCCGTCATCACATCGACGCCCAGCAGTTTGGCCGCATCGACCATGTCCTGCCCGCGTGTCCACAGGGCCGTTGCCGAGCCTTGCCAGGTGTCACCGCCGTCCAGCAGCAGCGCACCGGGTCGGCTCGCCTTCATGCGCTTGACCAGCGTAGCCAGGTGCGCGAAGCCGCCGACCTTGCCGTAGCGGCGGGATGCCTGTTCGAAGTCGAGGTAAGTCAGCGCATGCGCAGCCGGCGTACCGCGAGGAATGCCTGCGGCCTTGAGCAGTTCATCACCGACCAGATGGGGCAACCGGCCCGCCATCGTGCCGACACCCAGGTTCACGTTCGGTTCGCGAAAGTGAATCGGGAGCAACTGCGCGTGGCAGTCGGTCATGTGCAGCAGCGACACATTGCCAAATCGCGGCACGTCGTAGAGGCCGTTTGCCGCATCGGCGGCATCGGCGTTTTCCCAGCGGCCCAGGGACATGCCGGCGACTGCCGCTGCTCCCAGGACCTGGAGCAGTTCGCGTTTGCGTAAATCCATCAGCGATGCGTCACTTGTTGACCGGCGACTGCGGATCGAGCAGCAAGCCCACGACGTGACGCACCTGCGCTTCGTCCAGGATGCCGGCATGGCCCGCACGCGGCATGTTGGAGCACGCGTTGTACGCCTTGGAGTTCCAGATCTTGCCCCAGGTGTATTCGACGATCGGCTTGGCCGCAGCGCTGTTCGGGTCGGACACGCCGCGAATCTTGCCGTAGTTGTAGAGGCTCGGGCCGATGGTGCCGAAGGAGATTTCTTCCTTGGTGATCTGGTGGCAGTTGTAGCAATTGCCGCCGTTGGCCATCTTCGGATCGTCTGTCCAGGTGAGGCCCCGCCCGCTCTGCGCGATCTTCTCGCCCTCGCGCCAGTCGCCGACAAACTTGCCGTCGCTCGGCCACTTCACCATCTTCAGGTTTGCGGCTTCGATCTGCTTGGCCCGCTCGGCGGAAACCGGCTTGCCTGTTGCTTCGGCAGCGCTGCATTCGCGATTGGAATCGTCCTGCACCAGGCGATCGACCTTCACCATGCCCTGGTTGCGAAAGGAAGTCTTCACGACGCCGTCGGCGATCTGGTCAAGCTCCACGGAACTGGAAGCGGAAGCGCAACCGAGCGCGGCAGTGACGCCGCACACGGCGATGACGCTGGCCGTGCGTGTAGAAAAGGATAGCTTCATGCGTGCGCTCCGTTATCGCTTGATGGTGGGCGCAGTGGAAACGCCACCGACGCCGTTGACACCCAGGTACACGCCCAATGCAATGGTCGCGTCGCTGCCAAAGCCCGGATACGGAAAACGCTGCTGGCGGTAGCAGTCGTTCAGGCGCAACTGCATGCCCCACATCTGTCCGTTGGACACCCGGTAGGCCGGCCACGCGCCAAAGCCCTGGCCCGCGCCCGGGTTCTTGGTCAGGTTGGGCAGGTCCTGCAGCCGGATGCGCTTGCCGTCCTCGCCATGGCAGGACGCGCACGAGAAATCGTGCGTGCCGCCACGCATGAAGAACATGCGCTTGCCGACTTCGTACATTTGCTTTTCCTGCGGATGCGCCTGCGGCAGGTTGAACTTCATGCCCTTGGACTCGGCAGCCACATAGGTTGCCAGGGCGGTCACGTTGTTCTGCTCGCCCTGCCCGAAAGGCGTGCTGGCAATGGTGCGCCCGCTAAAGCCCTGCAACACCTCCATGCAGGTCACCAGACGCGACTCCAGGTCCTGTACGCGCTGGGTGTCGCCAAACCATCTGGGCAGCTCCACAAAAGCGCCCTTGACCACGCCCGGACCCTTGCCCAGATCGCACTTTTCAAGTGACGCATTGAGCGGGCCACGCCGGGTCTTCCATAGCGCTTCGCCCTTGGCTTCGAACAGGTCGGCCGGGTTGCCGTCGGCAAGCATCTGGCGATATTCCTCGATGGCCTGCACCGAGGTCTTTTGCGCCGATGCCGTCTGCATGGACAACACGGCAGCGGCAGCCGTTGCGAGGATGAGGAGCGAGCGCGAGGCCATCATGACACCACGGCTTCGTCGGTGCGGGTGTCGCCGCGGTTGTCCTTCCAGGTGACGCTCACCTTGTCGCCAGCCTTGGCGTTCTTGAGCGTGAATTGCAGGAAAGGATTCTTGGCGACCGCAGGTCCCCATTCCGCCGAAAACACCGGCTTGCCGTTGAGCGACGCGGTCACATCGCTGATGTGCCACGCCGGGATCACCTTGCCGGCAGCGTCCTTGCGCTGGCCGGTTTCCATCTCGTGGCTCATGAGCACACGAACGATTGCATTGCTGCCTTGCGCCTGGGCGCGAATACGCATCGGATCTGCCATGTTCTTTCTCCTTAGCCGCCGCAGCCGCCGAGTGTCACTTTCACTTCCTTCTTCGCAAAGAGCGCCTTGCCGTCGTTCATGATCGCAACCGCGTACACGTCCGACGACTGGCCCATCTTGGCGCGCGTCGAGAAATTGGGCTCGACCGCATCGGTCACGTCGAACTTGGCGACCAGTGCCGAGGGGTTCTTCTCGACCAGGATGAGCAGGTGCTTGACACCGGCCATCGACGTCGAGACCGCGAGCGGCACCACGGCGCCGTTCTCCGCGATATCGGGACCGGTGATGGTCACCTGGTTGCTTTCGACGGGCGCGCCGCCGCCATAGGCCTTCACGGCATCGCCGACGCTCTTGGCATCGAAGGCAGCCTTGGTGAAGGCGCGGGCCTGCATGGGGAACAAGCCGGTGGAAGCGAGCAGTGCCGCAAGCGCGGCGCTTCGCTTCATGGCTTCACGACGGGTGGACATAGGGACTCTCCTTGAATAAGCCAATGCTAATAAATATCGATGGACGCGTTATCGGGATATTCCCTGCGCGAGCCAGGCCGCAATCTGGCCGGCCTCCTGCGGGCTGAGCGACTGAGGCGGCATTGCAATACTGCCCCAGACGCCCGAGCCGCCGCTCCTGATCTTGCCTTGAAGATAGTCGGCCTTGCCCTTGTGCTTGTTGCCGATATCGGCCCAGCTCGGGCCGACCAGTTTGGCGGACGCCGCGTGACAGGCCGTGCAGCTGTGCTTTTGCAGGAGCGCGACAGGCGCGTCGATTCGGGGCGCGGAAGGTGCCGCCTGCGCCGGGGCCGGCGCGCTGGCCTGCGCAGGCGATTGTGCAGTAGCCTGCGCCGCCGTGCTGCGCTGGGGCCCCACCAACCGGACTTGCTGCGAGAGGTCACCGTGCGAGCCGCGGGCGAAGTCGGGCGCCGGTACGGGCTTGCCGGGATCGGGGCAGTCCTTCATGCAAGCGCGCGCCTTCACGTCTGGCTTGCCGGTACCGCCGAACTCGCGGCCCGGCCACATGCCGTGTTGGGTCGTGTAGCCATTGCGGTTGGGAATCCGCTTCTGGACCTCGGCCATGTTCGCCTGCGTCAGCGTGAAATCCTGCGGCACGACGTCGGCAAGATTGAGCATGTAGGCCGTGACTGCATAGACCTCGTCGTTGGTCAGCGATTTGGGCTCGTTCCACGGCATCGCGCGGCGGATGTAGTCCCAGAGCGTCGAGACGTGCTGCAGCTTCATCAGCGTGGTGCGGCCCGGGTAGTCGGTGCGCTGGAGCGTGGCCACCCTGCCGGTCGTCACATCCTGCGCGGTCGTGCCACCGATGAGCGGATTGAACACCTGGTTCGACTCGCCAAAGACCCCGTGGCAACTCGCGCACTTGGCCTCCCAGACGTCCTGGCCTTTTGCGACCGATCCTGAACCCGCGGGCAGGCCCGTGAGGTCGGGACGTACATCGATGTCCCATGCGGCGACTTCGGCGGGTGTGGCCGTGCGGCCTATGCCGGGGTAACGCGGGCTGTTCTGGGCTTGCGCATCGAAGCTCACCGCCACGAGAACGAAGACAAGCGCCAAAAGCACGGATGTCATGCCGGACCCGATCCGGCGTCCATGACGGGAGGCCGTGACCGCTGCGCGGTGGATCCCGGGTCGAGCCCGGGACGACAGCCTGAGATCAAGCATGCTGGACATTGATCACCTCGCCACTGCCTTGCACCAGCCATGACTGGATGGAGTTGTTGTGATAGATCGAGCGGGTGCCGCGCACGGCCCGCAGCTGCGCATACGTGGGCTGCACATAGCCCGTCTCATCGACCGCACGGCTCTGGATCACGGCCGGCTTGCCGTCCCAGCGCCAGGGCAGGTTGAACCGTGTGAGGCATTTCGACTGAACGGGCGATTCGAGCCTGGCCATTTGCCAGTTGCGCCCGCCGTCGGTGGAAACGTCCACCCGCCTGACCTTGCCCCTGCCCGACCACGCGAGGCCGGTGATGGTGTGAAAGCCCTTGTCCAGCAGCACCTGGCCGCCCGACGGGGAGGTCACGACGCTCTTGCACTCCTGCACGCTGGTGTATTGACGATGCGTGCCGTCGGGCATCAGGTCCACGTAATGGACTGTCTCGTCCTTGGTGCCCCAGGGCTTGTCCCCCAGCTCGATGCGGCGCAGCCACTTGACCCAGCTCACGCCCTGCACGCCCGGCACGACCAGGCGAAGCGGATATCCGTTCTCGGGCCGCAGCATCTCGCCGTTTTGCCCATAGGCAACCAGGACCTCGCCCGAGCGGACCAGGCTCATCGGAATGGTCCGCGTCATCGAAGAACCATCGCCGCCTTCGGCCAGCACGAACTGGCCCCTGGAAAGATCGGCGCCCGCCAGTTCGAGCAACTCGATGAGCGGCACGCCGGTGAACTCGCTGCACGACAGCATGCCGTGCGTGTACTGCACCGTGGGCACGGCGACGTTGCCCCACTCCATGCCGGTGTTCGCGCCGCATTCGATGAAGTGGAAACGCGACACCGACGGCAGGCGCATCAGGTCATCCATGGTGAACACCATGGGCCTCTTGACCAGACCGTTGAGCATCAGCCGGTGCTGGGTCGGGTCGATGTCCCACCATCCCTGGTGATGTCTTTCGAAGTGCAGCCCGCTGGGCGTGACGATGCCAAACAGCGACTGCAGCGGCGCGAAGGAAACCGACGACTGCCGGGTCTGCGTGAGACCGGGACTGACGCGCCGCTGCACGTTTTTCTCGTGCTTCGAAGGCGCTCCGTAGCCTTCTGTAGCCACGGCCTGCCCCAGGCCCTTCATGTGCGCAGGGAGTTCGAGGATGGCGGCCTCACCCGCCGCACCCGCGCCCGCCTGGGTTTGCGCTTGCGACGCCACAGCGCCACCGGCGGCAACTGCCGCCGCAAACGCATTGCGGATGAATTCGCGCCGGCCCTGCCGCGCCTGCGCACCCACCTGCACGATGTCATCGGGTGCCAGGAAGTTCTCTGGCGCCTTGCACAGCCTGCCTCGTGTCGATTCCAAGATGCCGTCTCCAGTTGCCTAATATAAGCAACTACGAATGTATCGACATCAATCGGACTGCGCCAAAGGGCAAACCCTAATCCGGCTGGCGCTCCATCAAAAGGAACGTGTTGTACGCGTTCATGCGGTTGGCCGCGCGAAACAGCGGCATCTGCTCGAAGCGAGACCAGTCGGTGCGGGCGTAGGCCTCCTCGAACGGCTCCATCTCGCGTGCAGCTCGCCCCATCGTCTGGCGCAGGTACAGAAGGTAATCGCGCGTCATCTCCAGGTCTTGCCGCGCCTGCGTCGAAAGCGCGCCGTGACCAGGCACGACCACCTGCGCATCGAATGCGAGGATGACGCCTAGCGACTTGATCCACTGCGCGCTGTCGGCCTGCCCCACAAACGGTATGCGGCCGCGGAACACGAGATCCCCCGCGAACAGCACCTTTTCCGCTGCGAGATAGACGACCACGTCCTCCGGGGTGTGGGAGGGCCCCACCGGCTGGATGCGCAGGCGCATGCCACCCAGATCCAGGTCCAGCGGCCCATCGATCCAGCGATCGGCGGGCACGAGGCGCGTGCTCGCATCGATCCACGGTGCCAGGTCCACGCGCGACGCCGCGAGACGGCTCTGCGCCAGCTCGGAGTTCAGGTACTCGCGTGCGGCCTGGTGCGCAATGATCGTCGCACCTTCGCGCTTGAGTTCCTGCAGGCCGTAGATATGGTCTGCGTGGTAGTGGGTGACGATGACATGCGTCACCTTCTTGCCCGTGAGCCGCATGATCTCGGCCATGAGTTCGCGCGCCAGTTGCGGCGCGCCCAGGGCATCGATCACAACCACGCCCGCGGGCGTCACGATGAACCCGGCATTGGAGATGAAGTTGCGGTTGCCTGCAGAACCGAGCGCTGCTTCACCCTGGACGAACCACGCAGAAGGCGAGACCTGTTGCGCGTGCACGCGGGTTGTTTGAGCGACCGCATGGCCTGGTGACAAGCCCAGGCCGATCCCCAGCATCGCAGCCAGCACGAAGCGCAGGAACATGCTGCTCAGACCAGGTCGGCTTCGATGGCGATCTGCGTGCAGATCGCCCGGCACAGCGTCACCACGCGGTCGTTGACGATGCGGTAATAAATCTGCACGCCGTCACGCCGCTTGCCCAGCACACCGGCCTGATACAAGGTATTGAGGTGCTGCGACATGTTCGGCTGCGTGGTGTCGATGGCGTCGAGCAGCTCGCTCACGTTCTTTTCGCCATTGCACAGGCAGCTGATGATCTTCAGCCGCATTGGCGCGGACATGACCCGGAACACTTCAGCCGCCAGTTCGAACACCTGGTCGGATTCGGTCGCAGCTGTCGCAGCGGTCGATGCGGGCCTGGATAAAACGGCCTGCGCAAGCGTGTTGCCAGGGGCGCGAATCGCAGTGGTGCGAGCCATGGGTGATTTCCTTGCGGCAGGTTCAGGGCTTGATGTAGGCAAAACGCTCGCGAGCCTGCAACTGCCCGACCCGCACCACACCCGACGGCACGAACTCCGCATCCATCGAGAACTGGTCTTTCTTGATGTTGCGGTTGCGCAGCGTGATCTCGCAGACTTCGAAGCGAACGCCTCGCGCCTTGAGTGCGCTCACGAGCGAGCCATAGTCGACATTCGGATTCTTCTTGTCCTTGGCGCCCTCGAACAGGAAGTCGATGCCGTCGGCGTGCGTCACCACGGTGATCTTCGTGTCCGGCGCCACGTCCAGGTGGTTGCGGATGTTGCGCAGCCCCTTGGTGGCCTGCATCTCGGCGTTGTCGATGTGATAGACGACCTTGTCCGGGGCTTGCGCCTGCGCGTGCGCAACCGGGACCGTGGCGAGCGCTGCGGCAAAGGCGACCGAAAGCGCGATTCCAAACCGGGTGAGTGTCTTCATGGCTGTCTCCTGCTATATCAATAGATTACCACTGACTGATGTTTTATCCATCAGGGCAAAATGCGATCCACCATTTTGTTGTTGGGCTTGTCATGTCTTTTCTTTCTACGCCGCAGGGCGTGAGCCAGTTCGTCCTGTGGGGCGGACTTGTGCTGGGCCTCGTCTTCGGCGCTGTCGGCCAGTGGTCTCGCTTTTGCGTTCGCGGTGCCATCGCCGACTGGGTCGTCTTTCGCGGCAAGAGCCGCTTCATCGCATGGATGCTGGCCGTGGCCGTTGCTGCGCTCGGCACTCAGATACTCATCAGCTTCAACCTGTTCGACGCCAGCCGGACGCTCGCCTGGAGCAACCGTTTCGCCTGGGCCTCGTGCCTGGTCGGCGGCGTGCTGTTCGGCTACGGCATGGTGCTGGCCGGAGGATGCCCGCAACGCAGCCTGGTCAAGACCGGCACAGGCGACCTCAAGGCCTTGATCACCCTCATCGTCACGGCGATTGCCGCATTGATGACGCTGCGCGGGCTTTTCGCGCCGCTGCGCATCGACGGCCTGGATCGATGGAGCATCACGCTCGCCACGCCGCAAGACCTCGGCTCCATGGTGGCGCCTGCGGCTGCGGGCGCGGTTCGATGGGGGCTCGTCGCGGCCATCGTGCTTTTCGCCGCAACGCTGTGGTGGCGCAACCGCAAGACGCTGGATGCAACCCACTGGGTCGGCGCGATCTGTGTCGGTCTGCTCGTACCGGCAGCCTGGCTGCTTACCGGGCACTTCGGCTTCCTGGCAGAGCATCCTGAAACGCTGGAGCCTGCCTGGCTGGGCACGCAGAGCAAGCGGCCCGAGGGCCTGTCGTTTTCCGCCCCGCTCGGCCACGCGCTCGACCTGCTCACGCTCTGGTCCGACAAGAACACGACGGCCAGCTACGGCATCACGGTGGCGATGGGCGTGCTGATCGGCAGCTTCATCACCGCCAGGCTGCGCGGCGATTTCAGGCTGGAGTCGTTCCACAACAGCGGCAACCTCGTCTCGCACCTGGCGGGCGGCGTGCTCATGGGCTTTGGTGGCGTCACGGCGCTGGGATGCTCCATCGGGCAAGGGCTCACGGGGCTGGCGATGTTGTCTGCGGGCGCTGTCGTTGCCGTGCTGGGCATCGTCATCGGGGCAGTGGCGGCGCTGCAGTTCGCAGCGCGCAGGATCGAGAACGAAGCGGCTTGAAACGTTGGCGGTGCTGCGATTGGGTCGCACAAGCGATAGGTCCAAACCCAGCACCGGCGAATGTCACTGAGTCGATTCGTCCTACGGCACAAGGGCGGGTTTCCGACAGCCCGGCGTTGCAAATGATCCTAAAAAGGGTGTTCTCAACACACACTTCGAAGGAATACACATGTCATCCAACAAGAGCCCAGGAAACACGCGCTCGGACAACTCCGGCGGCGGCGATTCGTCGAGCAAACAGGGCAATGAGCAGCAGTCCGAAAAGCAGGGCTCCAGCCAGGTGAACCAGGCCGCTGCGCAGGGCAAGCAGACCGGCCAGGCCGCCACGGATGGCGACATGAAGCAAAAGCCCCAGCAGCCCAAGGGCAAGTCCTGAGGGCACGCGACCGGCCCAGGCTGGGACTCAGTTGCGGTAGGGCTTAGGCGGCCTGTCGGGGGCGATGTACGGCGGCTGCACGACCGGTGCGGGCACCATGACGACAGGCGCCGCAACGACCTCGGGCAGCACCAGCATCGCCACTTCGGGTTGCACAGGTTGAACCACATCCAGCAAGGGGCGCGTGCTGATCTGCGGTATCAGCGGCACCGGAAAGAACGTCTGCATCAGCGGCACGGAGTCGTCGACCACAGGCGTGATCACGATGGGAACCGGGACGGGCGCTGAGGTGGGTGCCGGCGCCGGTGTCGGCGCAGGTGCGGAAGTCGGCGCAGGCGCAGGTGCCGGTGCCGAGGTAGGCGCAGGTGTGGGTACAGGCGCCGATGTCGGCGCTGGAGCCGGTGCTGGCGCCGTCGTGGGTGCGGGCGCTGGTGCGGTGGTGGGTGCCGGCGCAGGTGCCGACGTTGGCGCCGGCGTAGGTGCAGGTGCCGACGTTGGTGCGGGTGTAGGCGCCGGCGCCTGGGTAGGAGCTGGCGTAGGGGCCGGGCTGGGGGTCGGGGCCGGAGGCGCAGGGGTCGGCGCAGGGGGTGGCGCCGCCGCCGTGATCGTGCCGGTCGATCTCGCAACGGCTGGACCGCAGCACGCCGTCGCCAGCGCGTAGCTGGCAGCATTGGGACCCGACAGCGTATAGCCCGAATAGGTGATCTGCTTGTTCGTTCCCACTGCGCTGGAGTCGAAGCTGGCCTGCGCTGCGGGCGACGCGACAAGCGTCACGCCTGCGGGTGAGCCTTTCAGCCCGGACAGCGTGACGCTCGTGGTTCCATCGAATTCCTTCGTCCCGCCGTCTGCAAACACCAGCATGTGCTGATGCAGGGTGTCGGGGATGGTCAGCACGAACTTGCCGCTCGCAAGGTAGTCGGTCGGCGTCGCGTACGAACTCGGGTTGTAGTAGATGTTGACAGGCGCGTCGGTTGCGTTGGCCCCGGTGACGGTGATGCTCCCCGGCGCTCCGGTGAGCTTGACGGTGCCGTCCCCGGTGCCACCGTTACCGGCGCTGAACACGAGGCCCCGTTGCAGGCCCAGGCTGCGCAGCGGGTCCGATGTGCCGTTCGTCAAGGTGATGGCGCCACTGACGTTCACGTCGTTGGCGGCGCACATCGTGAGGTTGCCGTTGGTGACCGTGATTGCGGACGCCGAGGTGAGGTTGCGACCGGCACTCAAAAGGATGCTGCCGCGCGTGGCGCTCATCGCAGCATTGATCGTGATGTCGCGCCCGCAGCAAATTTCGATATTGCCATCGACCGCCGTGATCTTCGAGCCGACCGTGACGATGACATCGCGAACTGCATTCAGGGTGAGCGTTGTCGGGCTCGTGCCCGGCACAGCTGTCCAGCTGATGACATCGTTGACGAAGATATCGCCGTTGGTGCCGTTGATACCCTGCGAGGACTGGATCGTCACGTTGCTGGAAACAAGCGATTTGCTCAGCGCCGCACCTGTGATGTCGCCGGCTCCACTGATGGTGAAGTCGGCTGGGTCGATGAGCCATGTGCCCGTCAGCCCACCGGCCGCAGCCGTGGTGATCGTTGCTTCCGGCGATATCTTCACCGTCGCGGCAGACGTCTCGATGAACCCGCCCCGGCCTGTCTCGGGTGCGCTCGCATCGAGCGTGCCGCCCACGTTGACGGTGCCCGATTGCATGTCGCCCAGCAAGATGATGCGGCCTTCGCGGTTTTCGATTGTGCGCGCCTGCACGACGCCCGTGTTGTTGACCACCGTCGAGAGCAGGCTGCCCGCAGCGTGCGCCGTCAGGAGTGCCTGTCCGCCATCGGCGCGGATGACGCCGCCGTTTTCCACGAGCGCATTGACAGCGCCCTTGTCCACGATGACGTTGAGCAGTTTGTCGCCCGCCATGTCGAGCGTGATCGCATCGCCGCCGGCCAGTGCAATGGTGCCCATGCGGGCGAAGATCGCACCGTCATTGCGAACCTTCGCGCCGAGCAGCGCCACATAGCCGCCGTCGCCTGCCGTGATCGAGCCTTCGTTGACGACCGACCCGGTGCCCGCTCGCGCGAAACTGTATTTGCCCGCCATGAAGTCCGCATCGGCGATGCCGAGCGTGGAGGCCACGAGACCGCCAACGTTGACCGACGCGCCTGCGCCAAACAGGATGCCGTTCGGGTTCACCAGGAACACCTTGCCGTTGGACGACAGGGTGCCGAAGATGGCGGAAGGGTCGGGCCCGGTCACACGATTGAGCGCCACCGAATTGGCACCCGGCTGCACGAAGCGCACGGTCTCGCCTGCGGCGATGCCGAAGCTGAGCCAGTTGAGAACTGCGCTGGGCGTTGTCTGAACGACAGTGGTCGTCGCACCGGTCGCGGAGATGGTCGCGGCGCCGGCTGCGACCGCACCGCCAACCGGTGCGGCGTGCGCGACCTGGGCAGCGGCCATGAACGAAAGCGCGATCGCCAGGGCGATACGGCTGGGAGAGAAAGCGTTGGGGCGGTTCATATGGACACTGCCTTTCAGAAGTACTTGACCATCTGGACCCAGAAGCGTCCGGAGCGGTCGGGGGCCGATGTCGCGATCTGGTTGCCCAGCTTGTGCGCGTAGTAAGTGCGAACCTGGAAGTTGCCAGGGTCGGCCCAGTTCAGGCCGAAGCCGGCGCCACTGAGCGTGCGGTGATTCGTTCCGGCGACCCAGGGGCTGTGGTTGGTGGTCACCGAGCCCGCATCGACGAACGCAACCAGCTGCATGTAGCCTGGCAGCGTTGCCGGCTTGGCCAGGTCGTAGCGCAGTTCGAGATTGAGCAGCACGCCTTCATCCGCATACGCCTCGCCTTCGGGATAAGCGCGTACAGCATTCATGCCGCCCAGCACCATCTTCTCGGAACTATCGAGATTCTTCGACGCGACCTGCCCGCTGATCGAACCGTAGACTGAGAACGGTCCAGCGCCCAGTCGTTGCACGCGCGACGCATTGAAGGCGAGCTTGCCGAAACTGCCATCGGATCGCGCAGTGAGCGCATCGGCTGCGCGCGCGGCCGGCGTCTCGATGTCGAGCACGCCCGACGACAGCGCCGCAAGATAAGTCGTGTATCCGCCACCGCCCCAGGTGTCGGTGCGGTCGCCGAAGAGGCTTGCCGTGAGCACTCCCGACTTCCTGTCGGTTTCACCGCCGGTCGAATCGACGCGGTCGTTGAAAGACTTCCAGTCGTAATTAAGTTGCGCATACAGGTTGCTGCTGCGCGAGCGTTCAATCGGATAGCGCCCGAAGACGCTGGCAACGCGTGCAGAGCCGTGCGCCTGCAGCGGTGCGAATTCCTTGCCCAGCTCATAGTCAAGCCAGCTGTACGCAACGCCCACCGTGCCGCGACCCAGCTGGCGCTGCCACGAAGCACGTGCGTAGTGGAGACCGGAGCCCGAAGTCAGCAAGCGCAAGCTGGCGACGTCGCCAAGACCGAGCGGGTTATTGAGGTTCAGGGTTGCGCCGACGCGGTACTGGCCGGTGTACCGGTTGCCCGCGTTATCCGCATCGACGCTGCCGCTAAAACGCGCGCCGGGCGTGATGTCCACCAGCAGATCCGAGGTGCCGGCCACCACGCCTGGCGCCAGCGTGGAACTGACCACGACGCCGGGCAATTCGGACAACACCAGCAGCCGGCTTTCCAGCGGCTCCTGCAGGATGTAGTCGCCGCCGTTCAATCCTTGCAGCGCACCCTGGGCAATGCCCTCGGACAGGTTGGTGCTGTTGCGCACCGCGATGCTGCCGTAGCGCCCTTCGCTCACGGCAATCGTGACAGCGTTGTCACTGATTTCCTGGGCCGGCACATAGGCCAGCGCGACGAAATAGCCTCGGCTGCGGTAATGCGCGGTGATCCGCGCTGCCATGGCCTGCAACTGCGACAGCGACAGCTGCGTGCCCGGGACAAAGCCGGTGAGTGCGAGCAGATCCGGTTGCGAAAAGACCGTGGCGCCGGTGACGCGCAGCGACTGCACGCGCACCTTCACCTCATCCGTGGCCGGTGGCGTCGTTTTGTTGCGCTGCTCGATACGCACTTGCGGCGCAGCGCGAGGCTGGACCGGCGACGGTGGAATCTGGAGCAGTTGACCGCCCGCGCCCGGCAGTTGCTGCGCAACGGCAGACTGGACAAGCACAAGCAGGGCGAGAGGCGTCAGCGTGCGCCTGATACGGCGCAACTGACGCGCTCGATGGATGGACATGGGTGCGCCTCCTGGCGAAAACCCATCCGGCCCGCCATGCCGCGGACCATCCCGTAGCCTGGCGTCGGATGAGTCATGTCAGGATGCACGCACCGTTACTGACTCGTCTGTACGCTAGCGAACACGGCGGGGCCGGAAAATTCTTAAGGCCGGCCACTGCAGGTGTGCTACACCCGCAATGAAACGATCACCTCTCGCAGGCGAAGCTGGCGGCCTGCTCCTTGTCGCCGCCCTTGTAGCGAGCGATGAGCGGATGCGGGCACAGCGGTCGCGTGCGATTCGCCGCCCAGTCGGCGGGCACTTCCGCGTTGACACCGCCGGCATTGCCCGCGCCACGCGCACCGGCAATGATGCGATCAGGCGCCTCGCCCTTTTCGACCCAATTGACGAGCGACGTCAGCGCATCGAACTGATCCGTAGCCGGACCACCTCGCGAATGACCCATGCCCGGCACACGATAAAAGCGCGTGAAGCCGGCTGCCTGTCCGCTGTAGCGGGCATCGAGTGCGTCGTACCAGGCGGTTGTGTCGTCGACGGAGAACACCGGGTCCGAGCTGCCATGGATGACCATCATCTTTGCGCCGCGATTGCGCAGTGCATCGAGTTGCGTTGGATTCGGCGGCGTCATGAACGACATCGCGCTTTCACTGTAGACGCCGCTGGTCGCGAATATCTTGGGCGCGTCGGTGTCGAAGTTGAAGTTGAACGCGTAGGCCAGCGTGTTCTGCAACACGGTCGTGCTTTCCGGGGGCGATGAAAAGATGAATGCCAGTGCGACCGGATCACGCTGCGCGCCGACGGAGTTGCGGAACTTCCAGTCGGCCCAGCCGGTCTGCATGATGCCCGCGTCGTACGGGAAACGTGAGTAAAGCGCTTCGCCCTTGCTGTTGCGGGCGCCTGCGTACACGTTGCCGACGGCGGCCTTTTGCGCAGGGGTCAGGCAGGTGCCGTCGCGTGCAGCAGCACAGGTCGGCACGTCGCGAGCCAGGTCGAACGCCGACCGGCACGCTTGCACATCCTGCACCAGCCCATCTGCGCTGCCGTCGAGTGCATCGCACCTGGTCAGGATTGCATTGGCGATCAGTTTGCGCTCGACTTGCGGCAAAGCAGTTTCGAGGTTGGCGGTGTCGGTTGCGACCTTGGCAAACTGCTGCGCGCCGTAGAGCTGCGCGACTGCAGCCTTGGGCAGGTTGAACCCCGGCGAGGTGGCCAGGTACCCGTCGTACTGGGCGGGGTAGCGCGATGCCGCGACCATGGTGTGTCTTCCGCCATTGGAGCTGCCGCCGATGTAGGAGCGGTCCGGGCCCTTGCCATACGCCGCCTTGATCAATGCCTTGGCCATCGGGGTCAAGGTACCGACGGCCATGTAGCCATAGTCCAGTCGAGCCTGTGGATCGAGCGCAAACAACGGGTTCTGCGCGCCGGTGTGCCCTGCATCCGAGCTGATGACCGCAAAGCCCTGTTGCAAGGCGTTCTGCAGCGGACCACCTCCCACAAAACCGCCATTGGCTTGAGACACCGACCCATCGATGCCGCCGTTGCCCTGATACAGGAATCGGCCGTTCCATGCCTTGGGCATGCGCATCTCGAAGCCAATGGCGTAGGTCTGGCCGTCGACAGGGCTCACGCGCTGGTTCATCTTGCCGGTGACCTGGCAGTGCTCACCCACAGGCTGGCCCGCGTTGGTCAACGTGCCGGCGGCAATGACGTTTGCCGCGGTGAGGCTGGTATTGGCATGGGTGAACCCGGAGGCGAGCGATGCGCAACTGGCCAGGGGCGCGGGCTGCGCCTCACTGAGCCGCGGCAGTGGCTGCGAGAACGCATCGTCGCTGCCACCGCAAGCAGTCAGCGCCGCAAGAACGCCTGTCAGCACCACCAGTTGGCGCAGGACGGGTCGCTGCGTGTGGCGGGAATTTCCGGAATGGGTCATCGAAATTTCCTCGAAAGGATGGGAAAGGACGGGATCGAAAGTGATCGACATATAGTTTCAAGTCATAACTTGTTTTGTCGAACTCGGATTAACCATTATCCAATTGAACTCTCCTGAATGTGCATCAGATGTAATTGCAATATGCAACGATATTGGGTGGCATTTCCACGAGCGGACAACGGGCGTGGCAGGCGGGTCGCTACACTGGCCCGATGGCCCTGGATCACAAACCGCTCAACCACTTGCTCGGCTACAACCTGGCTCGCGCGGCCATCCCTTGCGACCAGGTGTTCTTTGAATCGATTGGTGCACCACTGAAGTTGCGGCGCGTCGAGTTCACCATCCTGTGTCTGGTCGATGCGAATGAAGACGTCACTGCCAAGCGGCTTGGAAACGCTCTGAGCCTGTCAGCGCCGAACATGAGCGTGGTGCTGGAGCGGCTCGTGACTCGCGGACTATTGCGGCGCGCGCAGAGCGGCACCGACAAGCGCGCTCAATTGCTTCATCTCACCGCCAAGGGCAAGACGCTGGTCGCCCAGGCAACACGCGCGGCAGCGCACATGGAAGACGGGCTGCTGGCAAGCCTCAGCACAGGCGAGCGCGCGATGCTGTTCGAGTTGCTGGAGAAGGTGGCGCGCCACCCCCCGGCGAAGCAGGGGTAGCGGCTTCGAATTTCTCGCCCCCTTGTTGTCAAGCCGGATTTGATCCGGCATTCACGGCGCAGCGGCAGTCGAAGTCATGGATTGCGGATCAAGTCCGCGATGACA
>JAZKFI010000021.1:0-78116 GCA_040386575.1 Pseudomonadota bacterium | reverse complement strand
GCCCGGGTGATTGGTTGTCATGCCGGACTCGATCCGGCATCCACCGCGCAGCGGCAGTCGAAGTCATGGATTGCGGATCAAGTCCGCGATGACAGCCCGGGTGATTGGTTGTCATGCCGGACTCGATCCGGCATCCACCGCGCAGCGGCGACTACGCGTCGTTCGTCTCCAGCGCCTGACAGACTGCGCGCGTGACCTGCGCCGTCGTCGCAGTGCCGCCAAGGTCACCGGTGTGCAGCGACTTGTCCGCAGTGACGCGTTCGATCGCGCGCATGAGGCGATCCGCGGCGGCCTGTTCGCCCAGATGCTCCAGCAGCATCACCACCGACCAGAAAGTCCCCACCGGGTTCGCAAGCCCCTTGCCCATGATGTCGAAGGCCGAACCATGGATCGGCTCGAACATCGACGGGTACCTGCGCTCGGGATCGATGTTGCCCGTCGGCGCAATGCCCAGGCTGCCCGCCAGAGCCGCAGCCAGGTCGGAGAGGATGTCGGCGTGCAGGTTCGTCGCGACGATGGTGTCCAGCGATGCGGGGCGATTGATCATTCGCGCCGTCGATGCATCGACCAGTTCCTTGTCCCACTTGACGTCCGGAAACTCCCTGGAGATCTGCAGGGCGATCTCGTCCCACATCACCATCGCATGCCGCTGTGCGTTGCTCTTGGTGATGACGGTCAGCAACTTGCGTGGACGCGATTGCGCCAGCTTGAATGCGAACCGCATGATGCGTTCGACACCTGCACGCGTCATGATCGAAACGTCGGTCGCCGCCTCGATCGGATGCCCCTGGTGCACGCGGCCGCCAACACCCGCGTATTCTCCTTCGGAGTTCTCACGAACGATGATCCAGTTGAGGTCTTCCGTCTCGCAGCGCTTGAGCGGCGCGTCGATGCCCGGCAGAATTCGCGTGGGCCGCACATTGGCGTACTGGTCGAACCCCTGGCAGATCTTCAGGCGCAGCCCCCACAGCGTGATGTGGTCCGGAATATGCGGATCGCCTGCGGAACCGAAGAGGATGGCGTCCTTGTGGCGGATGGCGTCCAGCCCGTCACTGGGCATCATCACGCCATGCGCGCGGTAGTAGTCGCCGCCCCAGTCGAAGTTCTCGAACTCGAAGCGAAATGGCGCGCTGCCTGCGGCCAGCACCTGCATGACTTCCTGCCCGGCGGGCACGACTTCTTTTCCGATGCCGTCGCCGGGAATGGTTGCAATCCTGTATGTCTTCATGGCGCGTGTTTGTTGGTCAGAGCTGGTGGAGCAGCAGAATGTAAGCGGACACAGGCGCTATAAACTGCGAACCGATTTGATTCATTGTCAACTTCAGGTTGATAATTCATCGCGCCATGTCCACCGCCATTTCGCCAGCCATCCACCCCGCCGATCTCGGCTTCTTCACCCTGCTCTCGTCATCGGGCAGCCTGAGCGCCGCCGCCCGCGAACAGGGATTGACGACCGCAGCCATCAGCAAGCGGCTCGCACAAATGGAAGCTCGCCTGGGGCTGACGCTCATCAACCGCACCACGCGCCGCATGAGCCTGACCGCCGAGGGCGAGGTGTACCTGGAACACGCGCAGCGCATCCTGGGCGAGCTGCAGGAGATGGAGCAGCTGCTCGGGCAATCGAAATCGACGCCCTGCGGCTTGCTGCGGGTCAACGCCACACTGGGCTTCGGCCGCAGCCATGTCGCACCGGTCATCTCGCGCTTTGCACGCAAGTACCCGCAGGTCGAGGTGCGCCTGCAGCTGTCGGTGGACCCTCCCCCACTCACCGAAGATGCGTTCGATGTCTGCATCCGGTTCGGCCCACCGCCGGATGCGCGCGTGATCGCACGGATGATCGCGCCCAACCGCCGGCTGCTCTGCGCCGCGCCCTCGTACCTCGCACGCCATGGCGAACCCAAGGTGCCGGCGGATCTCGCCAGCCACAACTTCATCGGCATCCGCCAGGGTGAAGAGGCCTACGGGGTTTTGCGACTCGCACGCGGGCGTGCAGGCAAACCGGAGAACGTGAAGGCACGCGGGACCATGGCAACCAACGACGGCGAGATCGCAGTCAGTTGGGCGCTGGACGGCCACGGCATCCTGCTGCGTGCCGAGTGGGACATCGAACGCTATCTGCGCAATGGGCGGCTGGTGCAGTTGCTGCCGCAGTACAACGCGCCCAACGCCGACCTGTACGCGGTGTATCCGCAGCGTCATCAGGGCACGGCGCGCGTTCGGGCCTTTGTGGAATTCGTTGCGCTTTCGCTGGCCCGCAATATCGCCAGAGTCTAGGGCGCGGCTGCTTCAGCCCTTGGGTAACTGCTGGCGCATGTGGGGCCGGATGCTGTCGGTGCCGCTGCCGCTGCGCGCTCCGGGACGGCTGAGGTAAGGCGGCAGTTCGACCGCCACTTCCTCCATGAAGCTGAATTCTTCATCGGCCAGTGCCATCGGCGGAAAGTCAAAATGGCAAAACGTTCCCACCAGACCGGCGTCCAGCGTCAAGGGCACCCCAACATACGACTGGACGACACCGCGGTAGGGATGGCCTTCAAGCCGGTCGTCGGCGTTTCCCTCCAGGCGAAACAGCCCATCCCTGAGCACAAACTGGCAAAAGCTCAATGCAAGCGGGACGGTGAGCAGGTCATCGGCGATGACTTTGCCCGCCTTGTCCACGATGGCGATGTTGCGCATCAGTTCGCCGTTGAGCTGATAGACCGCCGTGAATCGATGAGGCACCCTGTCGTTGAGCAGGCGCAAGGCTGCTGAAAGTCCGCTCGTGCGCAGGGCGTCTCGTACTGCATCTATCGACATGCTCCGACTGTATCGACAACAACTCATGCATGCGGACAAGTGCTAGGGAATGCGCCCCAATATTTCAACGGGGCCCTTGCCCGGCGGCACGCGCACCACGAGCCCCTCACCAGACGACAGCGTCTCGCCTGTCAGCTGAGTGATGTTCACCTGGTGGGTGACGACGACCAGAGCGCCCGGCCCTTTCCAGTCGGCCAGGATCGCGCGGGCGCCGGCGGTCTGCCGGTCCATCTCGCCGCGCCGCTCGAAAAACGAATTGAAAAGCGGCTCGTCGCGCAGCGGGGCCATGCCCGTGAAGCCCAGCCGCGCCGTGTCACGCGTGCGGCACCACTGCGAGTGCAGCACCGACTGCACCCGGATGCCGCGCTCGCGCAGGAGTTCACCCAGGCGACGTGATTCGGCGCGGCCCTGCGCGTCGAGGTTGCGCTGCGTGGCGCACTGGTCGATCGTCATGCCGGGTGGATCGCCGATGCCCGGTGCAGTCGCGTGGCGCAGCAGCACGATGGCGCCGGGCTTGGCCAGTGCGGCCCAGCCGGCCTCGTCGGCAAGCGCAGTCAGGCTTGTGATCGCCAGCAGCAAGGCGCCACCGCAACGCGAGAGGTAAAACAGCATGCCGGATGATAGGAACAAAGAAAAAGCCTGCGCGCGGCAGGCTTTTGTAGGAATTGGTCGTGGGCACTTACGCGACCCACGCTACGGCACATTCACATGCAGGAGAGCTCGTTATTGTTTTTCGTCGGAGAACTCTCGTTACGACGTGCGCCATGAGATGCGGCTATGCCTGGCCAGGCAGTTCCGGTAGTGCAACTTTGCCGGAAGGAGCGCGATTGTAGCGGAATCAGCTACCACCCCATCAGGCCCCGGGCTATTAGCATCGCCGCCGTCCCGACAACGATCGTCCAGAACAGGCTGCGCTTCCACAGATAGAACGCGAGTCCCGCCGCTGCGCCGACCAGGCGCGCATCGAGCAGGCTCTGGATGAGGTGCCCCTGCGTCATGAACAGCTCGGGCGCAACGACGGCAGCCAGGGCGGCCGTAGGCGCATAACGCAAGCCTTCGCGCAGCCACCGGGGCATGGGCAGTTCGCCTTCGGGCATCAGAAAGAACGCGCGGCAAAACAGCGCCACCAGCGCCATGCCGATCGACGTGAAGAAGATTTCCAGGGGACTCATGACTTCTCGCTCGCGGGCCGCGCGTGATGCGCCAGCGCGCCGAAAGCCACCGCCGCCGCAATCGCGACGAGGATGTTGAGCTTGAGCGGCAATGCATACGCGGCGATGGCTGCGCACGCCGCGACCACTGCGGCAACCCATGTCGAAGGTGTGCGCAACTGGGTGCAGAGCAGGGCGAGCAATGCCATCGTCCCTGCGAAACCGAGACCCCATGACGTGGGAATCGCGCTGCCCGCAACGATGCCGATCGTGATCGCAATCTGCCAGACGGCGAACGTGACAAGCGCCGAGCCGAGAAAGTATTCCTCGTATTGAACGCCCGGCTCAGGCGACTCGAACCGGCGCGCGAACACGGCGAAGTTGGAATCGCCAATCAGGTAGCTCATCGCCAGGCGCCGGCCGCGCGGCAGGTGCGCGAAGTACGGCCGGTAGTGAAACCCGAAAGCGAGGAACCGCAGGCAAACGCAGAGGCAAGTGGCGCACACCACCCAGATCGGCGCGCCCGATGCAATGAGCGGCAATGCCGCGATCTGCGCGGAGCCTGCGTACACCACGACGGACATGAAGACGGCAAGGGGCACGCCCATGCCGCTCTTGGCCATCGCGACGCCTGCGACGAGGCCCCAGGCGCCGATACCGATCGCCATGGGCGAGCCATCGCGCGCGCCCTCGCGAAAGAGGGGGCGGCGCGTGAGGGCGAGAAAATTGGAAAGTAAAACCAAAACTTGAGTTCTCAAGCAGCAACCAGGCGTGGCGCTATTGGCCGTCGCAGGAGCAAAAGTCAAACCACGAGGATCGCATAGATCGCCCCACGTCACAGCAGCCCGGCCTCGGGCAATCGAGATTGCGTCTGCATCGCTGGTGATGGCGTGGTCGAGAACACGAACCTCAAAAAGAAGTCGCGGATGAGGCGAAACTGTTTTATGTGGCAGCGACCCGGGCGACGCAGCGGCTGACGATTACCGTTGCAGGCGAGAGTGAGTTCGCCAGAACGTTGATTTCGTAGAGGGCAGAGCGCAGTGTGTGTGGTGGACGCAGGCGCCGCTTCGCGGTGGATGCCGGATCAAGTCCGGCATGACAGCCTTGCGGAGGGTCTCGCTCTGTCCGGGGACCACTCACCTGTCAGCCGATCAGCAGCGGAAACAGTGCGTGCTCCATCACCGCACCAGCCGCCAATTCCTCCTGCAGTCCCGGAAACTCCGGTGACGTCTTCCACCGCCTCGGCGCGTGCCTGATGTCATCGCCCAGATACCTCACCGAAAACACGCGTCTGCGGTTACTGCCCTCCACCCCACCTGCCGCATGCAGGGTCAGCATGTGAAAGCACACCACATCGCCCGGCTCGATCTCCCAGCCGACGATGCGATGCGCGCTGCGGTCCGCTTCGATGTCCGGCAGGTCCGCCAGAGAACCCTCCGGAAACCACTTGGCCTGGTTGTCCATGAAAGTGCGCGGCATCAGCCACGGTCCCTTGTGCGATCCCGCAATGAATTCGAGCGTGGCCGATCGTGAGACCGGGTCCACCGGAATCCACATGCTCACGTTCTGGTGGCCGTCGATGTTGTAGTACGGCTGGTCCTGGTGCCACGGTGTGCGCTGGCGCGTCCCGGGTTCTTTCACAAGCAGATGGTCGTGATAGAAGCGCACGGTTTTCGACTGCATGAGGTGCTGCGCGACCGGGGCCAGCGGGGTCTCGCGGATGAAGCGTTTGTACGGGGCGATGTCTTGCCAGTTGCAAAAATCCTCGATGAATCGGCCCGGATCGTCGGGACGGCTCGCGACGATGGCGCGTGGGCTCGGCGACGCCAGGTTGATCTCGATCCCCTCCTCGAGCAATTCGACTTCGGCAGGCGTGAGGAGCTGGCGAATGCACACCGCGCCATCACGGCCGAAGTCGGTGACGTGCTGATCCGTCAGGCGTTTTTGCAGGCGCTGGGTGAATGGCTGAAGGTCGATCATGGGGCGGTCCTGAAGCATTGCTTTGGGAAACCATGTTACGCGGAGCGTCGTCGCAAGGTCATCGAGCCAACGCTGATTGCCCCATCCCCAGCCCTCCCCCGGAAGAGGAGGGAGAGAGCCCAAAAAAAACGGCCTGAGCTATCAATTAAATAGCATCAGACCGTTTGCACTGGCGGAGAGGGTGGGATTCGAACCCACGGTAGGGTCGCCCCTACGCCTGATTTCGAGTCAGGTACATTCGACCACTCTGCCACCTCTCCAGATGATGTTCGCTGTGGTCGCGAAGTCGGAAATTCTAACCGATCAAATGGCGCCGTCCGGACGCAGGGTTTCGATACCGCCCATGTATTTGCGCAGGGCCTCGGGCACCGTCACCGATCCGTCCGCATTCTGGAAATTTTCAAGCAGCGCGACGAGCGTGCGGCCCACGGCCAGGCCCGAGCCGTTCAAGGTGTGCACCAGCTCGTTCTTGCCCTGCGCATTCTTGAATCGCGCCTGCAGCCGCCGCGCCTGGAACGCCTCGCAATTGGAGACCGAGCTGATCTCGCGGTACATGCCCTGCGCCGGCACCCACACTTCGAGGTCATAGGTCTTGCTCGCGCCGAACCCCATGTCGCCGGTGCACAGCAGCATCACGCGGTAAGGCAAGCCCAGCTTTTGCAGGATGGCTTCGGCGTGGGTGACCATGGCTTCGAGCGCTTCATAGCTTTTGTCGGGGTGCGTGATCTGCACCATCTCGACCTTGTCGAACTGGTGCTGGCGGATCATGCCGCGCGTGTCGCGCCCGGCGCTGCCCGCTTCCGAGCGGAAGCACGGCGTATGCGCAGTCAGCTTGATGGGCAAGTCGCCCTCGGCCACGATTTCGTCGCGCACGAAATTGGTCAGTGTCACTTCGCTGGTCGGGATGAGGTAAAGCGCCGCGTTGTCGGGCTGCTCTTCGCCCTCCTGACCGCCCTTCTTCGCGGCGAACAGGTCGCCCTCGAACTTGGGAAGCTGGCCCGTGCCGCGCAGCGTTTCGGCGTTGACGATGTACGGCGTGTAGCACTCGGTGTAGCCGTGCTCCTGCGTCTGCGTGTCGAGCATGAACTGCGCGAGCGCGCGGTGCAGGCGCGCGAGCTGGCCCTTCATCACGGTGAATCGCGAACCCGCGAGCTTCACGCCCATTGCGAAGTCGAGGCCGAGCTTCTCGCCGATGTCCGAGTGGTCCTTGAGCGGGAAGTCGAACTCTCGCGGCGTGCCCCACTTGCGCACCTCGACGTTGCCGTGTTCGTCGGAGCCCACCGGCACGGATTCGTGCGGCAGGTTGGGCACGGCCAGCAGCAGGTTCTGCATCTCGGGCTGGATCTGCTCCAGGCGCGCGGCGGATGTGTCGAGTTCGCCCTTGAGCGCGGCGACTTGCGCCATCACCGCATCGACGCTCTCGCCCCTGGACTTGAGCTGGCCGATCTGCTTGGAGAGCGTGTTGCGCTGCGATTGCAGTTCTTCGGTGCGCGTCTGTATGGACTTGCGTTCGGCCTCCAGGGCGGTGAACGCATCGACGTCGAGGAAAGCCTGCGGGCTCTTGCGTGTCTCAAGGCGGGTGACCACCGAGGGCAGGTCTTTGCGGAGTTGGATGATGTCGAGCATGGGGGGATTTTATCGGGGCTGTTGAAGACATGGATTGCGGATCAAGTCCGCAATGACAGCCGGCGCCGGTTGTCGTGCGGGCATGGATTGCGGATCGAGTCCGCAATGACAAGCGGTTTGGTTGTCATGCCGGACTCGATCCGGCATCCACCGCGCAGCGGCGACGGCGCCGAATACTCACGAGATCGTCGAAGGATCCAGGTTCGCGCCGCAGATCACCAGGCACACCTTCTCATCCGCGCGCGGTTTGTACGCACCGCTTTGCAAGGCCGCGAGGCCCAGTGACGCGGAGGCTTCCACAGCGAGCTTCATCTCTTTCCACAACCACAGCTGCGCATAGCGGATCGCTTCATCGGGCAAGACAAGCGAATCCTTGACGTGACGCTGCGTGATGTCCCACGCAATCTCGCCGATTCGTTTCGCACCGAGTGAATCAGCAGCGATTCCACTCACAGAAACATCCACCGGCTCGCCAGCACGACGCGCCTCGAAGAGGGTCGGCGCGAGTTCAGGCTCCAGCGCTACAACGCGCGAGCGGTCCTCGAACCACGCGGCAATCCCGGCGATGAGGCCTCCTCCGCCCACGCTCACCAGCACGCTGTCGGGCGTGCCGCCATCAGCTTCAATCTCCTGCGCGAGCGTGCCTGCGCCGGCTGCCACTTCGGGCTGGTCGTAGGCATGCGTGAGCAGCGCGCCCGTCGCCTTCTGCCGGGCCAGGCAGGCTTGCAACGCCTCGGCGTAATTCGCGCCAGTGACCACGACTTGCGCGTCGAGTTCACGCAGCTTCGCCTGCTTCATCGCACTGGAGATCGTGGGTACGAAAACTTCGCATTTGACGCCGAGTGCTTTGGCCGCGGCGGCAGTCGCGATGCCCGCATTGCCTCCGGATGCGACGATGACGCCGCTCGCGGGGATGTCGTTGGCCAGCAGGCGATTGAGCATGCCGCGCGCCTTGAAGCTGCCGCCGACCTGCAGGTGTTCGAGCTTGAGCCAGACTTCGGCGCAGTCGATGCCGAAATCGGCGCCGCGCAGCTTCCACAGGGGGGTGTGGCGGATAAAACCGGGCTGGCGGGTGTTGAAGCGGTGTGTGGCTTCAGTGATCTGTAGAGGGGTCATGAAGTCAGGAAGTCAGGAAGGCATGGATGCCGGATCGAGTCCGGCATGACTGCCAATTGAAATCGGGTCCGGCATGAAAGCCAATGGAGTGCACAGTGGTTGTCACGAAAGCTTCAGCCCCTTGGGCAAGGGAAACTTCACGGTCTCCTGGATGCCTTCCATCTTGCGCACGGACACCGCGCCCATTTCCTTCACGCGGTCGATCACCTGTTTGACCAGCACTTCCGGCGCCGAGGCGCCCGCTGTGAGGCCCACGCGAGATTTGCCTTCCAGCCACTCGGGTTGCAGTTCGTCGGCGTTGTCCACCATGTAGCTTTGCACGCCGAGCTTGCGCGCGAGTTCGGCCAGGCGATTGCTGTTGGAACTGGTCGGGCTGCCCACGACGATAAGCACATCCACCTGCGGCGACATGATTTTGACCGCGTCCTGCCGGTTCTGCGTGGCGTAGCAGATGTCCTGCATCTTCGGCTCGCGGATCAGCGGAAAGCGCTTGCGAACAGCTGCAGAGATTTCTGCTGCGTCATCGACGGACAGCGTAGTTTGCGTGACGACCGCGAGTTTTTCCGACTGCAGCGGCTGCACGTTTGCCACATCGGCCACGTCTTCGACCAGGTGAATGCCGTGATCGAGCTGGCCCATCGTGCCTTCGACTTCGGGGTGGCCCTTGTGGCCGATCATGATGAATTCGTAGCCCTCTTTCGCGAGCTTCGCGACTTCGACGTGGACCTTGGTCACCAGCGGGCACGTCGCGTCGAAGATCTCGAAGCCGCGCGCACGGGCCTCGTCCTGCACGGCCTTGCTCACGCCATGCGCAGAGAACACCAGCGTCGAGCCGGGCGGCACATCGGACAGCTCTTCGATGAAGATCGCGCCCTTGGACTTGAGGTCGTTCACCACGTAGGTGTTGTGAACGATTTCGTGGCGCACGTAGATGGGTGCGCCGAACTTGGTCAACGCACGCTCGACGATTTCGATCGCCCGGTCCACGCCGGCGCAAAACCCGCGCGGCTCGGCCAGCAGGATCTCGACGTCGCCCACTGCATCGGTCATAGGACGCCTATCACTTTGACTTCGAAGGTCACGGGCTGGCCCGCGAGCGGATGGTTGAAATCGAACAGGACTGCATCGGCCTTGCCGTCGCCATCGCCGTCCTTGCCCACCTGCCGCACCGAGCCCGCATAGCTCGACATGCCGTCGGGTGTCGGGAACTGCACCACATCGCCCACGGCATATTGCTCCAGCGGGTCGCCCATCTTGTTGAGCAGGGCGCGCGCCACCCACTGCATCATCTCGGGGTTGCGGTCACCAAAGGCTTCGCCCGGCGGGATGTCGAAGCTGGCGTGCTGCCCTTCTTCAAGGCCCAGCAGGCGCTGCTCCACCGCAGGCGACAACTCGCCGCTGCCCAATGTGAGCGTGGCCGGCTTGTCGTTGAACGTGTTGATGATGTCGCCGGCCGGACCGGCGAGCCGGTAGTGCAATGTGAGAAATGAACCCGGCTGGACCCGGTTGGCGGTGGAAGGCATGTTTGTACCGATAAACTGCCATTTTAGGATGGGCCCAGAGCCCTGGCACCCGCAGGCCCATGAATCTCAAAGACCTTCCCATCGACGCCCAGCCGCGCGAAAAACTTCTCGCGCGGGGCCCCGCCGCCCTGTGCGACACCGAATTGCTTGCAATCTTGCTGCGCACGGGCACGGCCGGACGTGGCGTGCTGCAGATGGCCGGCGAGCTGCTGGGCAAGTTCAAGGGCATCGCTGGCCTGCTGCACGCGAGTTCGGATGACCTGAAGGCCTTCAAGGGACTGGGCGGTTCGGCCAAGCGCGCGGAGTTGATCGCGGTGATCGAGCTGGCCCGCCGTGCGCTGGCCGAGCAGTTGAAAGAGCGCACCGTGTTCAGTTCGCCCGACGCGGTCAAGGATTTCCTGCAGCTGCACCTGGCGAACAAGTCGCACGAAGTATTTGCAGCGCTGTTTCTTGACTCGCAGCACCGGCTGATCGAAATGAAGGAACTGTTCAGGGGCACGCTGACACAAACCAGCGTGTATCCGCGTGAGGTGGTGAAGTACGCACTCGCCGTCGATGCGGCGTCGGTCGTGCTGTCGCACAACCATCCCAGTGGAAGCGTATTGCCTTCGCGCGCAGACGAGGCGGTGACGCAAACGCTCAAGGCGGCTCTCGCACTGGTGGATGTCCGAGTGCTCGATCATGTGATCGTGGCGCAAGGCGCGTCGTTGTCGATGGCGGAAAAGGGATTGATCTAGGCCTTCAAAAGGACCGAGCCGAAGTATGAAAGCCAAGTCCCTCAAAGACCTCGTGCAGATGCAGCAGTTGCTGGCCGACCAGCAAAAGGCGGCCGCCACTGCTGAAGCGGCGCGGCAGTTGGCCGCGCGCAAGGCAGAAGCCGAAAAGAACCTCTTTGTTCGCGCCGCGGGAAAGGTCTCGCCGCTGCGCGAGCCTGCGCGGGTTCAGCTGCTGCGCGACCAGCCCGCGCCGATCGCGGTGCAAAAGCAGCTCGATGAACAGCGCGTGCTGCAGGAAGCGATCAGCGACGAGTTCGATGGCGCGACGCTACTGGATGTAGACGATGCGCTGAGCTTTCGCCGCCCGGGAATCGGGACCGACATCACGCGCAAGTTACGCAAAGGCGGCTGGTCCATGCAGGGCGAGATCGACCTGCACGGCATGCGGCGCGAAGAGGCGCGAGAAGCGCTCTCTGCGTTCATTCGTGAATCAGTCAAGCGGGGTTGGCGCTGCGTGCGGGTCGTGCACGGCAAAGGGCTGGGATCGCCCGGCAAGACGCCCGTACTCAAGGGCCGCGTGCAGAGCTGGCTGATCCAGAAAAATGAAGTGCTGGCGTTTGTGCAGGCGCGCGGGGACGAAGGTGGGGCGGGGGCGCTGGTGGTGTTGCTGAAGCCGACGCCTTGAATTTCCGACCCTAGATCGTCACCCTCGTCAGCCCCACCGCAATCACCACGAGCTGCGCCAGATTCACCCCAATCCCCGTCACATGCAGCCTGCGAAATTTGCGAATGGCTTCCGTGTCGCCGTCATGCATCGTGGATCGCAACTCGTCCATGCGTTTGAGAATCCAGTGGCGTAGCGTCAGCGCCAGCCCCGCAATGCCGACCAGAAAGAGCGCCAGCTCAAAGCGCCCCTGCAACGCGAACCCGAGCGAGGCAGCGGCCGCCATCACTGCGATCAGCCGGTAGCAATAGTGGAAAACCTGCCGCACGACTTTCGAATCCATGGGCACGTCGTGTTTGAGGATCAGCAGCGGCGTCGAGCCGAGCACGAAGAAGCCCAGCGACATGAGCATGAGCACCGTGGCTACCAGCGCGAGGACTTTGGGGAGCATGGCGTTCTCCGGATGGGCGACCCTCATTCTCGCGCGGTTTCTTGCGCTGCACTGACGTTTGTGCGGCCCGGCGAAGGCTCAGGCCGGACTGTTTCGCATCCAGTCGGCGGTCTGGAAAAACGACTCCTTCAGCCGCTCCCGCAGCTTGGGATCGACGCCCGTTTCACCCATGGCCTGGTCCATGCAGGCGAGCCACTGGTCGCGCTCCTTGATGCCGATGACGAACGGCATGTGGCGCATGCGCAGTTTCGGGTGGCCGAAACGGTCGGTGTAGTGCTGCGGCCCGCCCAGCCATCCGCAAAGAAACCAGAACAGGTGCTGGCGCGCCTTGGTGAGGTGGCTGCCATGCGCGGCGCGCAAATCGGCGTACGCGGGTTCAAGGTCCATCAGGTCGTAGAACCGCTCGACGAGGGCATGTACTTTTTCTTCGCCGCCTATCCATTCGAAGGGCGTTGAGAAAGGAGGCTTTTCCTGTATCTGCATGGCGGTATTGTGTATCCAGGGCTGTCATTGCGGGCGGAGCCCGGCGGGATCCTGCGAATCCCCTGCAATCCATGACTTCGACGGCCGTCGCCGCTTCGCGGTGGATGCCGGATCAAGTCCGGCATGACCACGGTATGGAGGCTGTCATTGCGGGCTTGACCCGCAATCCATCGTTGATCGCGCGCCGTCGCCGCTTCGCGGTGGATGCCGGATCGAGTCCGGCATGACAACCACTGCTTTTACTGCGCAGCCCGGCGAAGCGTCTCCACCACCGGCCGGTTCAGGACTTCGCGCAATCCCCACCACCCCGCTGCCAGCGCAAGCGCAGCTCCTGCAAGCGACCCGAACAGCGGCACCCAGGCCGACGCCGTCCATTCAAAGTCAAACGCGTACCTCGCCATCGCCCAGCCGATAGCGCTGGCAACAACACTCGCCAAAAAACCCGCGAGCAAACCGACGCCGATCAACTCGGCACGCTGCACCTTGCGCAGCAACGACCCACTTGCACCCACGGCCCGCATGATGGCGAACTCGCGCGCGCGCTCTTCACGCGTGGCCTGCACCGCCGCGAACAGCACCACCACCCCAGCGGCCAGCGTGAAGGCAAACAGAAACTCCACCGCACGGATCACCTTGTCGAGCACGCCTTGCACCTGGTTGATGGTGCTTGTCATGTCCACGTTGGTGATGTTCGGGAATGTGCGCACCAGCTCGTTGTCGAAACCCTTGCGCTCCGGCGCGCGGAACGCCGACATATAGGTGGTCGGCACGCCTTCGAGCGTTGTCACTGGATAGATCACGAAGAAGTTCGCGCGCATCGATCCCCAATCGACCTTACGCAGCGACGTGATTTTTGAATGGGTCTGCACGCCGCCGATATCAAAGCGCAGTTCATCGCCGATCTTCAGACCCAGCGTTTTCGCAATGCCTTCCTCGACACTGATCGCACCCTGCTCCTCGGCCTTCCACGCGCCCGCCACAACCTGGTTGTGCTGCGGTTGCACAGCAGAAGCCGACAGATTGAATTCGCGATCGACGAGCCGCTTGGCGCGATCTTCGAGGTAGTCCTCGGGGGTGACCGTTTTTCCGTTGACGGCGATGAGGCGACCGCGAATCATGGGAAACCAGTCGAACCGTTTCACGCCCGAATCGCGCAGCGCTTTCTGAAAAGCATCGCCCTGCTCCGGCATGACGTTGATGACAAAGCGATTCGGTGCATCCGGCGGCGTCGCCTTGCGCCAGCTCGAGATCAGGTCGGTTCGCAGCAACACCAGCAGCACGAGCGCGAGCATGCCTACGGCGAGTGCGCTCACCTGCACGACTGCATAGGCGGGCCGCGCGGAGATCTGCCGCGTTGCCAGCACCAGCCAGCGCGGCGCGGTCTGCTCGTTGACAAGAGGCCTCAACAGCTTCACCGCCACCCAGCTCAGAAACGCGAAGAGCACGACAGCACCCGCAAACCCGCCGACTGCCATCGCACCCAGCAACAGGTCGCTGCTTGCGCCGAGCAGGAGCGCAGCGAACCCCACGACACCAATCGCCAGCACGGCGATTGATGCAGGCTTGAGGTTGCCCACATCACGACGGATTACGCGCAGCGGCGGTACCTGCGCAAGCTGCAAGACCGGCGGCAAGCCGAATGCAAGCAGCAAGGTCAGCCCCATGCCCATCCCGAACGCTGCGGGCCAGAGGCTCGCCGCAGGTAGCGCCGTTTCGACAAGGCCGGCCAGCAGCATGATGAACACGAAATGCACGCCGAAGCCAATGGCCACCCCCAGCAAGCTCGCAGCCAGGCCCACAACGGTGAACTCGAACGCGTAGCTCCACGCAATCGTGCGCTGGCTCTGGCCCAGCACGCGCAGCATCGCGCAGTCGTCCAGGTGAGACGCCGCAAATGCTCGCGCCGCCAATGCGACTGCTACGGCGCTGAGCAGGGCCGCCAACAGCGCCACCAGGTTCAGGAACTTCTCGGCGCGGTCCAGCGTCTGCCGCATCTCGGGCCTCCCGCCTTCGAGCGACTCGATTCGCACGCCTCGTATCGCCGGTTGCTTGACCTCTTCCAGCGCCCACTTCACGAATTGCGACACACGCGCGTCCGGCCCCGCCACTGCGAAGCGATAGCTGATACGGCTGGCCGGCTGCACCAGCTTTGTTGCAGCAACATCGGCCGCGTTGATCATCACGCGCGGTGCAAAGCTCATGAAGCCCGCGCCACGATCGGGCTCGACGGTGATCACGCGCGCGAGGCGAAGGGTCGAGTCGCCCAGCAAAAGCGAGTCGCCAATCTTCAGGCCGATGGCGTCCAGCAGCGGTGCATCCACCCAGGCTTCGCCGCGTGCAGGAATGTCACGGGTGTTCGCCCCAGGCTGCTCGAGCTGCGGTGCGACCTTGAGGTTGCCTCGCAGCGGGTAGCCCGCAGGAACGGCCTTCAGCGCAACCAGGCGCGCCCCACCGCCTTGTGCATCACTCGCCCGTGCCATCGTCGGAAAGCCGATCGTGGCTACGCCTTCGAGCTTGAGCTCGCGCGCTTTGGCAAGAAATGACTCAGGCGTGGGGTTGTCACTGGAGACGACCGCATCGCCGCCCAGCAACTGGCGGGCATCGCGAGTGAGCCCTCCCTTTAACCGGTCTGCAAAAAAACCAACTGCTGTCAGCGCCGCAACCGCCAGGGTCACAGCCACGATCAGCAGTCGCAGCTCGCCTGCGCGAAGGTCGCGCCACAGGGTGCGCCATCCGAGCAGCAAGGCTTTGGAATTGAACATCGGCGGACTTTAGCTGGAAAGACTCAGGCGGGAGTTAGATGGGACTCGAAGGCACGGACGTGCGCACTTTGGCCAGTTCCGGCTGCATCGCCAGCCGGTCCTGTCCGCTGTAGCAAAGGAAGTGCCGGTTGGTCGCCCGGCCGATGGCGCACAAACCCAGCCGGTGCGCGATCTCGTGGCCCATCTGCGTGATGCCGCTGCGCGAGACAACGATGGGCACGCCCATCTGCGCCGACTTGATCACCATTTCACTGGTGAGCCGGCCGGTTGTGTAGAACACCTTGTCATCGCTGGTCATGGCCGGTTGCTGCAGCCACATCCATCCGGCGATGGTGTCGATGGCGTTGTGCCGACCCACATCTTCGACGAACAGCAGCAGCTCGTCTGCCTTGAACAGGGCGCAGCCGTGTACCGAACCCGCTGACTTGTACGTGGTCTCCTTGAGGCGGATCGCATTGACGATGCCGTACAGCTGCGCTTGCGTGATCGACGCCTCGGGCAAGGAAATCGATTCGATCTCATCCATCAGCCCACCGAACACGCTCCCTTGCCCGCAGCCGGTGGTCACCGTCTTTCGCGCAGTCTTTTCCTTGAGCTGATGGATACCCGATCGCGTCTTGACGGCGGCCGCACCCACTTCCCAATCGACCGTGATGGACATCACCTCATCGACCGAGCGGATGAGCCGCTGGTTACGCAGGAAGCCCAGCACCAGCCATTCAGGCTGCGCGCCCAGCGTCATCAGGGTGACGAGCTCCTGCTTGTCGACATAGATCGTGAGTGCCCGCTCCGCCGGGATCGAAATGCGCTCGCGCTGCGCGTGCTCATTGACGATTTCGATTTCACGCGTGAGGGGGGCGCGCGCTTCGGTGAGGACAGGAAGTGCGGGAAGAGACATGGAACAAGCGTACCGCAATGGGAGCCGGTTCGCCCGTGACCACAGCCAGTTCCGGACTCAGCGCAGCCTGCGCCCAGGTTCTGGAAGCGCTGAGACCTTACTTCTTGGCCGGCGCCATCTGCGCCGAGTCCTGCTTCACGCTAGGTGGGCTCGCGGCAGTTCCGGTCGGCGAATGCGCGCCGGCTGTTTCAAGCGGCTTTTGCTCTGGCGGGTTGTACGCAAACGGGCCGGGCTCCAGGCATGGTGGAATCACGGCGGCAGTTGCGACCGGCGTACCCGAAGCTGCGGCCGCGGGTGCGGATGCCACCACGGCAGCAGCGGGTGCCACTGCGCCCGGTGCTGCGGCAGCTGTTGCGCGTGCCGAAGCTGCCGCCACAGGGGCGGACGCTGCAGCAGTCGCCGCGCCAGCTTTCATCGGCGCACCCTTGTTGTCCGTCAGGGCTGGGGCTGCCTTGCCCGAACTCTTCATGTAAGCCGCAGCGACCTTGTCCTGGGCCTTGCACAGCTGGTAGCCATCGACCTTGGCTTGCCACGCGCTTTTGGCGGCGGCTTCAGCCGCCTTGGCTTTCGCGGCGTCGTCGAGCGGCGGCAGCTTGGCCACTGCCACACCGCATGCAGCCACGCTCATTGCAGCCCACAGGAATTTCTTCATGTCTATCGTCTCCTGATTCGCCCGGCCGCCTACGCGGGCCGCACGTTGTCGATGTCGGCCGAGACCCCTGCTGCGCTACGCTGCTCGCTGCGCACTGCAGGAATCTTGCCGGCCTTGATGTCTTCGTACCAGTAAGCGTGATGCTCCTTGGCCCATTCTTCGCCCACCCAGCCCTGGCGCATCGCGGAATACGCACCGCGCATGCCGATGGTGCCGATGTAGATGTGGCCCGCGATCAGGCACATCATGAGCACGGTCGATGCCGCGTGGACCATGTGGGCCACCTGCATGGACTGGCGGTCATAAAGCATGCCGGGGATCAGCTTGTCGAGCACGAGGCCCGATGACGCAACAAAGAAACCGAGCACCAGAACGCCGCCCCAGAAGATGACCTTCTCGCCCGCGTTGAAGCGGTTGGAAGGCGGCTCCTGGCTGGTTGATTTGCCAAAGAGACCACCGCCGCGAAGCAGCCAGCCCAGGTCGCCGCGTTGCGGGAAGTTGTCGCGAAGGAACGTGAGGAACACGACGATCAGAGACACCACGAACAGCGGACCGGCAAAGTTGTGCGCGGTCTTGAGAATGTAGGTCAGAAAGCCAAAGAGCGCGCTCCCCATCACCGGCAGCAGGAAGAACTTGCCGAACGCCATCACGATGCCCGAGACCGCAAGGATCACGAAGGCGATCGCATTGGCCCAGTGTGCAGAACGCTCGAATGGCGTGAACCGTTCGATCTTGCGAGCCCCGTCGCCGACCTCGGCGTGACCGATCTTGCCCTTGGCAAGGTAGAAGATGGCCAGCGCGCCCAGCACGATCAGGAACAACGAACCGCCGTACGGGATCAGCCAGTTGTTGCGCACCTGGCGCCATGCCTCGCCCGCCGTGGTCATGCGCGTGCCGGGGTACTGCACCGGCCCCTGGATCAGCACGCCCGCTTCCGGGTCCTGCGCCTTGGGAATGCTGGTGAAACCTGCCGCACCCGACACAACGCCGCGCCACATCGGCGCGTTGTTGCCCGGCTGCACGCGATTGCGCTCGCCGTTGCTCTGCTTCATGTAGTTGGGGTCGGAGCTGGCGTCCGGTTTGACCTCAGGCTTCACATCCATGATGTTCTGGCCCTGGATGCCGCCGGTGGCGCCCGGGACAGCCGTACCCGCCGCAGCTGGAGGGGCAGGATCGTCAACAGGCTTGGTCTGAGCCATCGCCGAAAGGCTCAGGCCCAGTGCGCACGACAAGACGAGGTGGCGCAGCATCAGTTGACCCTGTTGTAGTCGTTCTGGCCGGCCTGGGTGCGCACCTTGAGTTGCTGCTCCCAGCTCAGTTTGTCGCCCTGCTTCCAGCCCGGAACCGCGTAGGCCATGCCGGTCCCCTGGAAGGACTGCGTGTCCTGCTTGATGTTGCTGCCGATGGTCTGTTCGCGATCGGCGCAACCCGCCAGAGCAGACAGCCCCGCACACGACCAGATGATGATGAGCTTGCGGTTCATGACTTGGCTCCCCCTGGCTGGCCGGCCTGCTTCGATCCGTAAGCCGTACCCCAGCCCCAGGCTTCCGCGCCCTTGCCACGCTTGACGACGCGATTGCGAAGGATGTCGGCCACGACGTCGCCATCACCGGCCAGCAGCGCCTTGGTCGAGCACATTTCCGCGCACGCCGGCAGCTTGCCTTCGGCCAGGCGATTGCGCCCGTATTTCACGAACTCGGCCTGCGACCCGTTGGCTTCAGGGCCGCCGGCGCAGAACGTGCATTTGTCCATCTTGCCGCGCACACCGAAGGTGCCGGCCGAAGGAAACTGCGGCGCGCCGAACGGGCATGCATAGCTGCAGTAACCGCAGCCGATGCAGGTGTCCTTGTCGTGCAGGACCACGCCTTCTTCGGTGCGGTAGAAGCAGTTGACCGGGCACACCGCCATGCAGGGTGCGTCGGAGCAGTGCATGCACGCGACCGAGATCGAACGCTCGCCGGGGATGCCGTCATTGAGCGTGACGACGCGGCGGCGGTTCACGCCCCACGGCACCTCGTTCTCGTTCTTGCAGGCGGTGACGCAGCCGTTGCATTCGATGCAGCGCTCCGAGTCACAGACGAATTTCATTCTTGCCATGTCTTGTCTCCTGATTTCTGTGTCATCCCGGACTCGATCCGGGATCCATGACTTCCTGGATTGCGGATCAAGTCCGCAATGACAACCATCTCGTTCATGCCACTCGCTCGATGTTGCAGATCGTCGTCTTGGTCTCCTGCATCATCGTCACACTGTCGTAGCCGTACGTCGTGGCCGTGTTCACTGCCTCGCCGCGCACCACCGGCGCAGCGCCGTTCGGGTAGTACGCCAGCATGTCGGCGCCCTGCCAGCGGCCCGAGAAGTGGAAAGGCATCCACACGGTGTCGGGTCCGACGCGCTCGGTGACCATCGCCTGCACATTGAGTTGCGCACCGGTGGGTGACTTGAGCCACACGCGATCGCCGTTCCTGATCTGCCGCGCCGCCGCGGTCTTGGGATTGATCTCGACAAATGCTTCCTGCTGCAACTCTGCAAGCCACGGATTGGCACGCGTCTCTTCGCCACCGCCTTCGTACTCGACGAGGCGACCCGAGGTAAGGATCAGCGGGAATTTCTCGTGGACCTTGTCCGAGACGTTCTTGTCCTGCAACGTCTTGTAGAGCGTGGGCAGGCGCCAGAACGCCTTCTTGTCGTCGTGCGACGGGTACTTGGCCACCAGGTCGGGCCTGGTGCTGTAGATCGCTTCGCGATGCTGCGGAATGCCGTCCGGGAAGTTCCACACCACCGCACGCGCCTTGGCGTTGCCGAAGACGTGGCAGCCATGCACCTTCATCGTCACGCGGATGATGCCGCCCGAGTTGTCGGTCTTCCAGTTCTTGCCTTCGGCCGCTGCCTTCTCGACATCGGTGAGGTCGTTCCACCAGCCCAGCTTCTTGAGCAGCACATGGTCGAATTCGGGGTAGCCGGTCTGCAGGTCCGCACCCCTGGATGCCGAGCCATCTTCGGCCAGCAGGTTCACGCCGCCCCGCTCCACGCCGAAGTTCGCGCGGAAGTTGCCGCCGCCATCCATCACATGCTTGGAGGTGTCGTACAGGTTGGGCGAACCCGGATGCTTGAGCTCTGGCGTGCCGAAGCAGGGCCACGGCAGGCCGAAGTAATCACCCGTGAGGTCGTAGCCGGTCTGCGGGTCCTTGCCGCCCTTGGACTTGAGCGTCTTCACGTCGAAGTTGCCCATGTTTCGCATGTGGGACTTCAGGCGCTCCGGGCTCTGGCCGGTGTAGCCGATGGTCCAGACGCACTTGTTGATTTCGCGCAGGATGTCCTCGGGCAAAGGCTCGTCCATGCCCTTGACCTTCTGCATCTTGTAGTTCTTGACCAGCTCCTTGCCGAAGCCGAGCTTGTCGGCCAGCTGGTACATGATCATGTGGTCGGTGCGGCTCTCCCAGAGCGGCTCGATGACCTTCTCGCGCCACTGGAGCGAGCGGTTGGATGCCGTGGCAGAGCCGCTGGTCTCGAACTGCGTGGCAGCCGGCAAGAGATATACGGCGCGATTGGCATTGACCTTCTCGCCCTCTTTGGACGGCATCGCCGCCATCGCCGCCGTGGCTGACGGATACGGGTCGATCACCACCAGCAGGTCGAGCTGGTCCATCGCCTTTTTCATTTCAAGGCCGCGCGTCTGCGAGTTGGGCGCATGACCCCAGAACACCACGCCGCGCAGGTTGGGCGTCTGGTCGATGAACTCGTTCTTCTCCATCACGCCATCAATCCAGCGCGAGACCGTGATGCCCGGCTTGGTCATCATGCCGGCGTTCTCGAAGCGGCCCTTGATCCAGTCGTAGTCCACGCCCCAGGCCTTGGCGAAGTGGCGCCACGAGCCTTCGGCGATGCCGTAGTAGCCCGGCAGCGAATCGGGGTTGGGGCCGACGTCGGTCGCGCCTTGCACGTTGTCGTGACCGCGGAAGATGTTCGCGCCGCCACCGGAAACACCGATATTGCCCAGCGCCAGCTGCACGATGCACGATGCACGCACCATCGCATTGCCGATCGAGTGCTGCGTCTGGCCCATGCACCACACCAGCGTCGAGGGACGGTTCATCGCCATCATCTCGGCGACCTTGGCGACCTGCGCCTCTGGCACGCCACAGGCCTCTTCGACCTTGTCCGGTGTCCACTTGGCCATGACGTCCTTCCTGACGTCTTCCATGCCGTACACGCGGTCGTTGATGTACTTCTTGTCTTCCCAGCCGTTCTTGAAGATATGGAACAGCACGCCGAAGAGGAACGGAATGTCCGAGCCCGAACGGATGCGCACGTACTCGTCGGCCTTGGCCGCCGTGCGCGTGAACCGCGGATCGACCACGATCATCTTCGTGCCGTTTTCCTTGGCATGCAGCATGTGCAGCATGCTCACCGGGTGCGCTTCGGCAGCGTTGGAGCCGATGTACAACGCGCACTTGCTGTTTTGCATGTCGTTGTACGAATTGGTCATGGCGCCGTAGCCCCATGTATTCGCAACGCCGGCCACCGTGGTCGAGTGGCAGATGCGCGCCTGGTGGTCGCAGTTGTTGCTGCCCCAGAAGCTCACGAACTTGCGCATCAGGTACGCCTGCTCGTTGTTGTGCTTGGAAGAGCCGATCCAGTACAGCGACTCAGGGCCGCTGGCCTTGCGCAGCTCCAGCATCTTTGCCGCGATTTCGGAGTAGGCCGTGTCCCAGCTGATGCGCTCGTACTTGCCGTTGACCAGCTTCATCGGATAGCGCAGGCGGAATTCGCCGTGGCCGTGCTCGCGAATTGCCGCGCCCTTGGCGCAGTGCGCGCCCAGGTTGATCGGCGAATCGAATACGGGCTCTTGCCGCACCCACACGCCGTTCTCGACGACAGCATCGATCGCGCAGCCGACCGAGCAGTGGCTGCACACCGTGCGCTTGACTTCAATCTTGCCCTGCCCGATGGCGGCGGCAGTGCCCTCGGCGGCCCGGGCCTTCTTCACGAGCGTGAGCGAAGACGCAGCGATGCCGACGCCGACACCCAGTCCGGAGCGGCGCAGGAAGGCGCGGCGGTCCATGGTGGGGAGCGCCTTGGACAAGCCTCGTTGCAGGCTATGGACGAATGGTGAGCGCGCTGCGGTGACGGCCGCGCCGGACTTCTTGGTCAACAGGGTCATGGGGGTCTCTCCTCGTGTGGGAGTTGAATTCAGGTCCGGGTGGTGCTGTAGTACTTCTTCACGTGGTCCGACAGCTGGTAGCCGCCTCCACGCTCAGGCAGCGCAGCAGGCGCTGCCGGCTCCATGGCGACTTCCTGGACTTTGGGCAGAGCGACGACGGCCGCTGCGGCCGCGCCTGCCGTGGCAGCGCCAAAAACGAATCCACGCCGCGAGGGCTTTTTTTGTTCGGTGTCCGACATGCATGTCTCCTGCTATGAACTGCTTTTCATACTCTAGACCAGTGTGACTTATGCCGCAATCGTTTGCATGCAAAAACGACTGCCCGATGCCTAGGGGAAAACGATGAGTGCAATTCCCGGGCGCGGCGAGGCGCCCCGGGACGACTACGAAAGCATGTCGAAGCCCTGCGTTTCCACGCCGATGAACGCGCGGGTGAAGGCCGCGAGCGCTGCGTAAAAACGCGCTTTCGGATGCGCAGTGACAGCGTCGCAAAAATCGAGCACCCAGGGTTGCAGGTGCGCAGCGAAAAACTCCGACTGTCGGGTGAGATTGGCGACAGCGACATCGTCACCTGCGATGAGATACCGCATCACTTCGAAGAGGTACGCGATGTTGTCTTCGGTGTCCGGCATGGTCTCGTCGCGCGCCAGGCCAAGCTCTGCCAGGTCGTCGCGCAAGCGTGCCAGCGGCTTCTCGTTCAGGAAGCCTGCGAGGTAGTGAGACCCGTAGAGATAAATGTCAGGTTTGCCCACACCTTCGAAAAGGGTATCGTGCTCAAGGCCGATCGCTTCATCAGAGATTTCGCGCGCTCGGGTCACTACATCGCGCCAGGGCTCTTCGAGGAATGCACCGGCAGCCGGTGATTCGGTGGCTGCGACACGCAGCGCCGAGAGCAGTTGCGGCGCAGGCCGCGCGTAAAAAAGCTGGGCGAGCAGGCCGTAGATTTCGGCGCGTGCGGTTTCTTCGTCGAGCGCGGACGACACCGGAATGTTGGGAGTCATAGGTCCGTGATCTTCACTTCGTTTTCTGCGGAATAGATGTCGATCACCCGGCAGTCGCCGCACATCTTGAGCCGCTCCAGCGCTGCACCCTGGAACATCGAATGACCCGCCAGCTTGCCCAGCATCACCTCGACACCCTTGAGCGTGCCAAAGGGCTTGGCGCAGCGGATGCACGCGTAGGGTTGCGCCTCGTTCAGCACGCGCGCTTCCTTGCGCTCGGGCGTGAGCAACAGGCGCGGCTGCAACGCGATCGCATCTTCAGGGCAGGTCGTGGCGCACAGGCCGCACTGCACGCAGTTCTTCTCGATGAATCGCAGTTGCGGCTTGTCCTGGTTGTCGAGCAACGCACTGGAGGGGCAAGCGCCGACACAGCTCATGCACAGCGTGCACTTGTCCTTGTTGACGGCAATGGAACCAAAGGGCGAGCCGAGCGCAGGCAACTCGATGGCATCGGGGCGCACGGTGGCGTGCTCGACGAGATGGTCGATGGCCAGATCGAGCGTCGCGCGCTTTTCTGCCGCGATGGAAAAGCGCGCAGCCTGTTTCGGAACCTGCTGACGCGTCTGTGCCAGGGCTTGCAGCCTGGCGTCGAGTTGCTGCGATGAATCCGCCCACAGCAACTGGAAGTGCGAGCCGGTGTAGCCAAGTCCATTGACGATGGCCTGCGCAATCGCCATCTGCGCCTTCAGGCTGTCGATGTATTGCGGCGCCTCTTCGCGCGTCACCACCACGGCGACTTGCGACGCGCCGAACGCAACAGCTGACAACCACAGGTCCAGGCCGACACTGGCGGTGTGCCAGAGCGCGAAAGGGATGACGTTGGCTGGAACGCCGTGCGCCTTCTTCAGCTGCGCGGCGCGGCCGAGTTCTTCAACCAGCGCCTGCCCGCGCTCCTGGCTGTGCAACAGAACGACTGGCGATCTGCCGCCGGCGCCGGCGTAAGTCGAGAGCAGTGTCCTGAGTTTCGTGCCTTGCTCGGGAGCGCGCGGATACGCGTACGTGATCGCACCGGTCGGACAAACCGTTGTGCATGCGCCGCAGCCCACGCACAGGTTCGGGTTGACCTTGATTTGTTGCCGCGACTTCTCGCTGCTGATCGCTTGCGCCGAGCAGACTTCGATGCACGCATTGCAGCCAACGGTTTCGTTGCGGCTGTGCGCGCAGAGCTTTTGCTTGTAGTTGAAGAACTTGGGCTTGTCGAACTCGCCGACGAGTTCACGCAGCTTCAGGATGGTCTGCAGCGTCACCGCGCCGGTCGCGTGGAAATACCCCTGCGGCGGCGCGTGCTGCGTGAACGCGGGCTCTGCACGCAAATCCAGCACCAGGTCGAACTTCTCGCTGAACGACTCGCTCTCGCGCGTGAAATCGATTGCGCCGGCTGCATCGCACACCTTCACGCACGCGCGATGCGATTGACACTTGTCCATGTCGATCTGGTAGTCCAGGCCGATCGCGTTCTCGGGGCAGACATTAATACACGCATTGCAGCGCGTGCACAGGTCCAGGTCGATGGGGTTGTTGGCGGTCCACGCAAAATCGAAGGCGCCCAGCCACCCCTTGACCGAATCGACGCGCCCACCCAGCACGGGGAAGCGTCTCTCCTGCGCGCCCTCGCCGCCTTGTGCGAACACGGTCACGTCGAGCACATCGCTCACCGCATTGGCGACCTGTTCTGCGGACTGCACATTGCCGATGATCAGCAGCCGGCCTGCGCTCGTGAACGTGACGGTGGGGACCGGCTCGGGCTCCGGGAGTTTCGCTTGCGCGAGCAGCGCCGCCAGCTTGGGCATGGCGCTCGCCGCATCGCGGCTCCAGCCACCGGTCTCGCGGATGTTGACGAAGCGGATCGTGCTGGTCGCGCCTTCGGTCTGCTGTCCGATCTCGCCGAAGAGGCGCTTTTCCTGCGTACAGGCGACGACGACTTCGCCGCCTCCCTTGATCGCGCGCTGGAATTCTCCGGCCTCGCGCCGGCAAAGGCTCGAATGGAGTTTCAGGTCTTCATGAAGTGCCGCGCCCAGGATCTTCTCCTGGAGCGGCATCGTCTGGTTGCAATCGCAAATCAGGGTTGGCATCGTCGGCGTGCTCGGGTACTGCTTCTGGCTCTGGAGGCGACTGTGCCACGGTTTGCGTTGCGGGGTCATCCGCAACTTCCCTTGGCACGACGGGGTCGGCTTCCGTTTTTTCATCGAACAGCTTCAGGAATTTCACGCTGGCAAGCTGGCGCAGCATGGACTCGGGCATCGGGTCGGGCTGCGAGTAGTCATCGATGTAGGTGTCCAGTCCGTCCATCACGTTGAAGTGCGGATCGGCAAAGAGCTTCTTCATGGCCGCGTTTTTCACGTCGGGCGCGACATCGCGCGCGGCGAAGCGGGTGAAGTCGGAGGATGGGGTTAGAAGGTCGGCGTCGGCGAGGGTGGGGGCAGGTGGGGATTCGGTGGCCGCTGTGCCCCCACCCCGGCCCTCCCCCAGCGGGGGAGGGAGGGAATCCGGATTGCCCCCTCCCGCGCTGGGGGAGGGTTGGGGTGGGGGCACGACAGCGCTTCCAGTCCCAACAGCGCCAGCAACCCCAGCCACCGCCGGCTCGGCCTCAACCGCCTTCCCCTCCTTCACATCCAGCTTGCGCCGGGACCACCTGCCCAGAAACCCGTCACTCATTGCCGCCCCCACCGAACTTCTTTTCAGTCGAGACCTTTGCCGGACTTCCAAACCTGTCCTGCAGTCCCCTGAAACTCTGCGGCCGCTGGCGGCGCTTGGGTTCCGGCACGTAGTGTTCGTCAATGAACGACTGCAGCCAGGCCACCACATTCGCTGGCGCAGGCACCTGCTCCACGGTTTCCTGCGCGTCCAGCCAGCGACCTGCATCGTGATAGCTCAGCGACACCATCGTGGGAACCGGCATGGGCTCGTCTGTGATGGCCGCTTCTTCTTCCATACGCCACAAGACAAAGAAGCACGGCGCGGGTGTGCTCGCGTTGAGGTAATAACCCTCCGCGTCATCGCGGTAAAGCTCCACCAGAAATCCGGGGTGCAGCCAGCGCTCGTCGTCGTCGCTCTTGAGAAGCAACTGCGGTTTGTCACCGAAGCTGGCTTCCTTCGGCACCACGTCTTCCAGCGCCCAGCGCCATGGCTGCCAGCGGTTGTCGATGCGCTCGCGGCGCATGACGACGGCGACTTCGATGCTGGGTCGTGTGCTCATGGCGACGCCCCGTTCAGGTGTCCTTCGAAATCTTGATCGACGGAAATTTGGAAGAGAAGTCTTTGGCGCGCGCCGCGATCTTGATCGCGACCTGGCGCGCGACGGCCTTGTAGATGCCCGCGACTTCGCCATCGGGGTCGGCCACGACGGTGGGCCGGCCGTTATCGGCCTGCAGGCGGATCTGCATGTCCAGCGGCAGCGCGCCCAGGTAATCCATGTTGTATTGCGCAGCCATCCGCTTGCCGCCGCCTTCACCGAAGATGTGCTCGGCATGGCCGCAGTTGCTGCAGATGTGGACCGCCATGTTCTCGACGATGCCCAGGATGGGCACGCCCACCTTCTCGAACATCTTGATGCCTTTCTTGGCGTCGAGCAGCGCGATATCCTGCGGCGTGGTGACGATCACCGCGCCCGTCATCGGAACACGTTGCGACAGCGTGAGCTGGATGTCGCCGGTGCCGGGCGGCAAGTCGACGATGAGGTAGTCGAGGTCGGTCCAGTTGGTCTGGCGCAGGAGCTGCTCGAGCGCTTGCGTAGCCATGGGGCCGCGCCAGATCATGGCTTCGTCCTGGTTCACCAGGAAGCCGATCGACATGACCTGCACGCCGTAGTTTTCCATCGGGTCCATCGTCTTGCCGTCGGACGATTCGGGCCGGCCTTCGATCCCCATCATCATGGGTTGGCTGGGGCCGTAGATATCGGCATCGAGCAGACCGACGGCTGCGCCTTCGGCAGCGAGCGCCAGCGCGAGGTTGACAGCGGTGGTGCTCTTGCCGACGCCGCCCTTGCCCGACGCCACAGCGATGATGTTCTTGACGTTGGGCATCAGGGCCACGCCGCGCTGCGCTGCGTGCGCCACGATCTTCATCGTGACGTTGGCCGACACGTTCTTCACGCCGGCCACCGCTCTGGCGGCGCTCACCAGCGCACTGCGCAATGCGGGAATCTGGCTCCTGGCGGGATAGCCGAGCTCGACGTCGAAAGAGACGTCACCGTTGTCCACCTGCAGGTTTTTCAGCAGCCGCGTGCTGACGAAATCCTTGCCGGTGTTGGGATCGGTGACTGCCGTGAGCGCCTGGAGCAACTGTTCTTGTGTGACTGCCATGGGGGTGATTTCCTGTTGGCGACGAGTGTAGCGACTGCAAATTAGGCCACTCGCCATCAGTGCCAATCAGAAGCGTTCGAGTGCGCTGCCTGATGCGTTTGCCTGGCCGCTTCCAGCGCCTGTAGATACTCGCGCTCCGTCTCGTCGGCGTCAAAGCATGCATCGATGTCTTCCAGATCGATCCGGGAACCCGGCTCAAGGTTCGCCGTGTTCAGGCCGTTCCTGGCCATGTTCGTGATGCAGGTTGCCATCACGCCCGGCAGCAGATCGACGAACGAAATCGCAGAGCTCACACCGTCGTCGTCCGGCAGCAATGCCGGTTGGAGAACACCGTTGATCGCAATGCATACCTCCAGGTAGGGAAGCAGGGCCTTGACCAGGGTCTGTAAGCGCGCCTCCAGTGTCAACGCCTTGGGGTCACCGACGGCCCGCAGCTGCCCACGACATCCTTGGTCAACTCGACGGCCAATGCCTCCACGAGAGCAGCCAGAAGACCCATTGCGCCCAGTGCGCCCAGTGCGCTGGATGCAATCATTTGAAGAACCGGTAAAACGTTGGCCGGTCGATTCTATGAATTAAATATGACTACCTTGCGTACATTGTTCTTATTGGCAAATCCGCGCCGCTGCTGCCGCCCCTGCGGCGCCGAATAGAATTCCCCGCTCCACTGTAGGCCCCCATGAACCCACGCAAGCTCTTCGTCACCACCGCCTTGCCGTACGCCAACGGCAAGTTCCATATCGGCCACATCATGGAGTACATCCAGGCCGACATCTGGGTGCGGTTCCAGCGAATGCAGGGTAGCGAAGTCGCGTTTGTCTGCGCCGACGATGCGCACGGCGCGCCGATCATGATTGCGGCCGAAAAGGCCGGCAAGACGCCGCAGCAATTCGTCGCCGAAATCGCCGCGGGCCGCAAGGAATACCTGGACGGTTTCCACATCGCTTTCGACAACTGGCACAGCACCGATGCGCCGGAGAACCACGAACTCGCCCAGCAGATCTACCGCGACCTGCGCACCGCGGGCCTGATCGAGACGCGCACCATCGAACAGTTCTTCGACACCGAAAAGAACATGTTCCTGCCGGACCGCTTCATCAAGGGCGAGTGTCCCAATTGCCACGCCAAGGACCAGTACGGCGACAACTGCGAGGTCTGCAGCAAGGTCTACAGCCCCACCGACCTGATCAACCCGTACTCTGCGTTGTCGGGCGTGAAGCCGGTGCTGCGCACATCGGATCATTTCTTCTTCAAGCTGTCCGATCCGCGCTGCCTGAAATTCCTGGAAGGCTGGACGCAAAGCGGCGCCGTGCAGACCGAAGTGCTCAACAAGATCAGCGAATGGCTCAAGCCCGACTCGGACGGGCACACCGCCCTGGGCGACTGGGACATCAGCCGCGATGCGCCTTACTTCGGCATCGAGATTCCGGATGCGCCGGGCAAGTACTTCTATGTGTGGCTCGATGCGCCCGTGGGCTACCTCGCCTCGCTGAAAAACTACCTGGGCAAGATCGGTGTGGACTACGACGCGTTCATAGCCGACCCGCTTGTGGAGCAGTACCACTTCATCGGCAAGGACATCATCACGTTCCACACCCTGTTCTGGCCGGCGATGCTGCACTTCTCGGGCCGCAAGGTGCCCAACCAGGTGTTCGTGCACGGCTTTCTCACGGTGAACAACGGCGAGAAGATGAGCAAGAGCCGAGGCACCGGGCTCGATCCGCTGAAGTATCTGTCGCTCGGCATGAACCCCGAGTGGCTGCGTTACTACCTCGCCGCCAAGCTCAACGGCCGCAATGAAGATATCGACTTCAACGCCGATGACTTCATGGCGCGCGTGAACAGCGACCTGATCGGCAAGTACGTGAACATTGCAAGCCGCGCGGTGAAGTTCGTGCCCGGTGGGACGCTGACCGTGACCGGCGGCGAGCTGGCCGCGATTCGCGCGCCGGAATTGGCGAAGAACATCCAGGCGCTTTACGAGTCGCGCGACTATGCGCGCGCGTTGCGCGAGATCATGGCGATTGCCGATGAGGTCAATGCTGCATTCGACAGCGCTGCGCCGTGGAAGCTGGTCAAGGAAGGCAAGGTCGATGAGGCGGCAGCGATCGGCAGCTATTGCCTGCAGATGTTCAGGCTGCTCACGGCTTGCCTCAAACCTGTGCTGCCGCAGCTGGCGGCGCAGGCGGAATCATTCCTGCAGTGCGAGCCGCTCGACTGGATCAATGCCGGCACGCCGATGGTCGCGGGACACACGGTGGGTGAATACAAGCATCTGATGCAGCGGGTGGATGCGAAGCAGCTGGTCGCCTTGTTTGAGGCGCCGGAGGATGAGACCAAGGCCGCAGCGCCCGCAACCGAACCCTCGGCCAGCGGTGGAGAGAGTGAACATCCGGGCGGCGAGCCGATTGCGGCGACCATCGGCATCGAGGATTTCGCGAAGATCGACTTGCGCATTGCGAAGATCGTCGAATGCAAGGCCGTCGAAGGTTCGAAGAAGCTGCTGCAACTGACGCTGGACGCTGGCGAGGGCCGCATGCGCAATGTGTTCTCTGGCATCGCGTCTGCGTACAAGCCCGAGGATTTGGTGGGCAAGCTCACGGTGCTCGTCGCCAATCTCGCGCCGCGCAAGATGAAGTTCGGCGTGAGCGAAGGCATGGTGCTGGCCGCCAGCCACGCGGATGAAAAGGCGCAGCCCGGCATCTATGTTCTGGAGCCGTTCCCAGGTGCACAGCCGGGGATGCGGGTTCGCTAAGTTCACCCGCTGGTTACATCTCATCCGTAGAATCCGGCGGATCCTATAGGGGTCCCAGATGAATAGCAGTACTTCCCTCGTCAAGAGCGCCCTGGGCGCCGCTCTGGTTTCGCTCCTCCTGTCGGGATGCGCCGTGGTCACTGTGGCCGGCGCCGTCGTCGGCGTGGCCGCGGCAGGCGTTGGAGTCGCCGCCGATGTAGCGGTGGGCGCCGTCAAGGTGACAGGCGCCGTTGCCGGTGCCGCCGCCAACGCCGTATTGCCTTCTGGCGACGACAAGCAGAAGTAGCTCATCCGCCAGCCCATCCGTGCGGCGTAAACTGACGCTGCATTGATCCCCTCACTCGCATTCAGGCCTCGGCTCCTAGACGCCACTCGCGGTTACGACCGCGAACGGTTCGTGCGCGACCTGGGGGCAGGCCTCACCGTCGGCGTCGTCGCGCTGCCCCTGGCCATGGCATTCGCAATCGCCTCTGGCCTCAAGCCTGAAGCCGGTTTGTGGACGGCCATCATCGCAGGCTTTCTCATCTCGGCCCTGGGTGGCTCCAACGTGCAGATCGGCGGGCCCGCCGGCGCTTTCATCGTCATCGTCTACGGCATCGTCGAGCGCTACGGAATGGCCAACCTGCTGATCTCCACGGCATGCGCCGGTGTGATCCTGTTCATGCTCGGCCTGCTGCGGCTGGGTCGCATGGTTCGCTTTGTGCCGGTCAGCATCGTCATCGGTTTCACCAACGGCATCGCCGTACTCATCGCCAGTTCGCAGATCAAGGACTGGCTCGGTCTGGACATCGCGCGGATGCCTGCGGACTTCTTTGCGCAACTCAAGGTGATCGGGCAGCACTTGAACAGCTTCAACCCGTTCGCCTTCGCGCTGGGCGCGGCGTGCATCCTCGGGCTTTATGTGTGGCCCCGCCTCTGGGGCCTACGCTCGCCGATTCGATCCGCGCTCGATCTGCCGGGCATGCAGCGGGCAGCGCAGGTCGGCGCGCGCGTGCCCGGACCGATCGTCGCACTGGTCACGCTGTCGCTCGCAGCCTGGTTTTTCAAGCTGCCGGTGGAGACGATAGCGACGCGCTTTGGCTCCATCCCGCAAGGGCTGCCTGCATTCGCGCTGCCAGCGTTCTCGTGGGAGACGGTCAAGCTGCTCGTGACACCCACAATCACCATTGCGCTCCTGGGTGCCATCGAGTCGCTGCTGTGCGCGCGGGTCACCGACCAGCTCAGCACCCTGCCCCGGCATGACCCGAACCAGGAACTGATGGCTCAGGGGATTGCAAACATGGTCGTGCCCTTTTTCGGCGGCATGCCGGCGACGGGCACTGTCGCGCGCACAGTCACGAATGTTCGATCAGGCGGCACCACGCCGGTCGCGGGCATCATTCACGCGCTGACGCTCGCTGCCGTGGTGCTGCTGGCCGCCCCACTCGCGCTTCATGTGCCGCTGTCGGTGATGGCAGGGATTCTTCTTTTTGTCGCTTTCAACATGGGCGAGTGGCGCGAATTTGCCCGGCTCAAGTTCTACAGCTCGCATTACCGCGTGCTGATGCTCGGCACGTTCTTCCTCACGGTGGTCTTCGACCTGACCGTCGCGGTACAGGTCGGACTGGTGCTGGCGTGCGCACTGTTCATCCGCAAGATGAGCGGGCTGTTTCGCGTGGAGCTGGTGTCTGCCGATGCCGCCGTGTTGCGCTACCGGCTCTACGGGTCGCTGTTCTTCGGCGCGGTGGCGAAAGTCGATGAGGTGGTGCAAGCCGTGGAGAACGGCCCCGACAACCCGACAGTCGTGCTCGATGCCATGCAGTTGGTGCACCTGGATACATCGGGACTGGATTCGCTCAAGCAATTGCACAAGTCGGTGCTCCTGCGAGGCGGGACATTGATGTTTGATAACCTGCAGCCACAGCCCGAAGAAGTGATCGAGCGCTCGGGCTTTGGCGCGGAGCTGCGGGGCCGCACCGCCGATCCGGAAAATTAATTGGAATCTGACCCCAATTATTTGATTTGCTCGATGGAGGTGGCGGTGCGCACGACGCGCATGTCCTTGTCGAGCCAGACGGTGAAGATCATCGGCGTGGTGGGCGGCTGCATGTAGCGCCAGTCCCAGGCTTCTTCGCGGCTCAACTCATAGGGAGTGCGCTTCATGGGCTTGCCCAGCAGCTTGCGCAAGTCTTCCATCGGCATGCCCGGCGTCACGCGCGCGAAGTTGGTGGGGTTGAGCACCTGCCGCAGCGCCGTCATCTTTCCGTCGGGCCCGATGCTGATCATGTAGTTCTGGTGGCCCGAGGGCTGGCGGTCGTACTCGAACACGCGTTCGCCGTTCGGGCCGTCCCAGATGTTTTCAGGCTGGCCGAACTGGGCGCGCACATCGGCTTCGGTCGCCACGCCCTCTTCCAGTTGCTCGATGCGCTGGGGATCGCACGCTGAAACAACAAGGGCCAGGATCAGGACTGCAGCAAGACCAGGAAGGCGATAGAAATTGGCATTCACGGGTGGGGCTTAAAATCGTTCAAAAGGTCAAGTCTATGTCCCTGCTCCGTTTTTTCCGTCGCGCCGACTACACGTCCGACATCACCAACTTCATCGATCAGCTCAAGACCGAGAAGCCCGACCTCGAAGCGCGCCAGCGTGCAGGCCGCGCCCTGCTGTGGGACAAGCTGGTCAACCGTGAAGCCTGGAGCGAATGGCGCCAGGCCCGGGTCGCCCAAAAACCGTACGTGTACCAGAACGACGTGAAATGACCGTTTCGGCAATGGCGTCATTGCCCGGCGCGCAGGGCGAAGGGCTCGCGGGCATGGCCGCCATGCCGGATGTGGTGGACCAGGTTGCGCTCGCCCGCCTCTACGGCGAGCCGCTGTTCGCCATGCCGACGGACCTGTACATCCCGCCGGATGCGCTGGAGGTCTTCCTCGAAGCCTTCGAAGGTCCGCTGGACCTGTTGCTCTACCTCATCCGCAAGCAGAATTTCAACATCCTCGACATCCCGATGGCTGGCGTCACGCGCCAGTACCTGGTGTACGTCGACGAAATCCGCAGCCGCAACCTCGAACTGGCCGCCGAATATCTGCTGATGGCCGCGATGCTGATCGAGATCAAGTCGCGCATGCTGCTGCCGCCCAAGAAGACAGCCGAAGGCCAGGAGCCCGAAGACCCGCGTGCCGAACTGGTGCGGCGCCTGCTCGAATACGAGCAGATGAAGCTGGCCGCCGCGCGCCTGAACGAAGCACCCCAGATGGGCCGCGACGTGCTGCGCGCACAGGTCTATATCGAGCAGGCCCTGCAGCCGCGCTTTCCGGATGTGAACGTGGTCGATCTGCAGGAAGCGTGGCGTGACATCGTGCGCCGCGCCAAGCTCATCCAGCACCACCGCATCACTCGCGAAGAGCTGTCGGTGCGCGAGCACATGAGTATCGTGCTGCGCCACCTGCAAGGGCGCAAGTTCGTCGAGTTCGAGAACCTCTTTGACATCTCGCGCGGAATGCCCGTGTTGATCGTGACCTTCATCGCGATGCTGGAGCTCGCCAAGGAAACGCTGATCGACATCACGCAGGCCGAGGCCTTCGCACCTATCTATGTACGGCTGGCCTACCAACCGGCCTAGGACCCTTTCATGCCCGTGAATACTTCGCCCCATGATTTCGATGTGCTGATCGTGGGCAGCGGCCTCGCCGGCCTCACCGCAGCGCTGCATCTGGCACCCACGCGCCGCGTCGCGATCATCACCAAGCGCACGATGAGCGATGGCTCCAGCGGATGGGCCCAGGGGGGCATCGCAGCCGTGCTGGGCGAAGGCGATTCGTTCGCATCGCATGTCGATGACACGCTGGTCGCCGGCGCCGGCCTGTCCGACCTGGATGCAACTCGCTACGTCGTCGAGCACGCGCCCGAGGCCGTCGAGTGGCTGCGCGAGCTGGGTGTGCCTTTCTCGCAGGAAGCAGGGCAACTGCACCTGACACGCGAAGGCGGCCACAGCGCGCGCCGCATCGTGCATGTGACCGATGCGACCGGCGCTGCCGTACAGCGCACGCTGATCGAGGTCGTGCGCAAGACGCCGAACATCACCCTGTTCGAGCACCACACGCTGGTGGACCTGATCACGAGCCGCAAGCTCGGTGTGGGCTCCACCAACGGGCCGACCTGCCTGGGCCTCTACGCGCTCGACGAAGAGACCGACAACGTCATCACCTTCCGCGCGCCCGAAACGATTCTCGCAACCGGTGGCGCGGGCAAGGTTTATCTCTACACCACGAACCCCGACACGTCCACCGGCGACGGCATCGCCGCCGCGTGGCGCGCAGGCTGCCGCGTGACGAACATGGAGTTCATCCAGTTCCACCCCACGTGCCTCTACCACCCGCAGGTCAAGTCGTTCCTCATCACCGAAGCGGTTCGCGGTGAAGGCGGCCACCTGCTGCTGCCGCCTTCAGCAGGCGGCACGCGCTTCATGCCCATGCACGACGACCGCGCCGAACTCGCGCCGCGCGATGTCGTTGCTCGCGCGATCGACTTCGAGATGAAGAAGCACGGCGTCGATTGCGTGTACCTGGACATCTCGCACCAGCCGCCGGAGTTCGTGAAGGAGCACTTTCCGAACATCTACGCGCGCTGCCTCCAGCTGGGCATCGACATCACGAAAGAGCCGATTCCTGTGGTGCCGGCTGCGCATTACACCTGTGGCGGCATTCACACCGACCTGGCCGGCCGCACCGACCTGAAGGGCCTCCATGCGATCGGCGAGACGGCCTACACGGGCCTGCACGGTGCCAATCGCCTGGCCAGCAACTCGCTGGTCGAGTGCATGGTGTTTGCAAGGGCGGCGTCCAGCGACATCCTCGCCCATGAGCTCCCGGAGCCACCGGAGCTGCCGGCGTGGGACGAAAGCCGCGTCACCGATGCAGACGAGACAGTGGTCATCTCGCACAACTGGGATGAGCTGCGCCGCTTCATGTGGGACTACGTGGGCATCGTTCGCACGAACAAGCGCCTGGAGCGCGCGTCGCATCGCATTGCCTTGCTGCAGGAAGAAATCCAGGAGTTCTATGCCAACTTCCACGTGACGCGTGACCTGCTGGAACTGCGCAACCTGGTGACGGTCGCCGATCTCATCGTGCGGTCCGCGCAGGCCCGCCACGAAAGCCGCGGCGGCCACTTCATCAAGGACTATCCGCAGCTCGAAGACGTCGCTCATCCGACGATCCTTATCCCGGGCTGATCCGGCTGAAGCGGCCGCTCGCTCAGGCAGGTCAACCCCGAGGCTGGGGGGTGCAAGTTCGGCACATTCAGTCACCAGCAGTTGCAGATTGTCTCAATCTGGGCAGAATCGTCCCGACATTCGCTGTCGGAGACGTCAATGAGCTGGACCCAGGAAATCGAAACGGTTGAGTTGAAAAACCTGTGCGACCTGGCAATGGTCGACGGCATCGTCAACTACAACGAACTACTGCAGATTTTCGGCGCCGCGGCGATTGCCGGCATCACGGCAACCGAGTTCGCGGATCTCAAGGATGTGTCGTCCCAGGGTGGTGCGTCATTCGCCAATGATTACTTGCGGCACATCGCCTCGCAAGCCACCGGCAGCAACTTCGCCAATGACTCTTTCTGGGGCGGCGCCACCACCACCGTCGATGTCGTGGACACGTCCGATATGGCGGCTGGCATCGACGCCGAGGCGGCGTACCGCCTGATTGGCGAGTGGTTTCTGGGAACGGACCTGCCGATGCCCGTGGCGGGCGGCGATCCGGCCACCGGGAAGGCTTCGACTTCGGTCCTGAGCTACGACCTGGCAACGGGCAGCCTGTTCGTGGGCGGCATTTCCGCCAGTGACATCTACCAGGGTCAGGCGGGCGATTGCTACATGCTGGCGGCCCTGGGCGCCGTGGCTAACGAGAACCCGGCCCTCATCACCGGCCTGTTCACCGACAACGGCAACGGAACCTACGGCGTCAGGATGTACTGGTACGGCGCGCCGGTCTACACCACGGTGAATCTGTTGCTTCCCGTGCTCAAGGACGAAACGCTGGGCTACGCGGGCAACCCCGACGACTCCCTTTCGGGCGAGCTGTGGGTTGCGCTGGTCGAGAAGGCCTATGCGCAGCTCAATCAGCAGGTGCCGATCAAGTACGAGATGCCCTGGTCCCCCGACAACAGCTACCAGGGCATAGAGGGAGGCATGGCCTACCCGCTGCTGCAGATCAGCGGACTGCCGTACAAGACCTACAGCGGAAATTTCATCAACAGCGGCGACCCGCACAGTTTCGAGCACTTCTATTCCAACGATGTCACCACCTACAAGCAGGACATCGTCAACGCGCTGATGGCCGGCGGCGCGGGCTACCTCGGATCGCAGGTCGCCACAACGGGGACCAACGGAAACAGGGAACTGGTGTCGGGTCATGCGTTCATGATCCTGGGCTACAACCCCGCCACGGACAAACTGATCATCCGCAATCCATGGGGCGAAGGCGGTGAAGGCGCGACTTACAACGTGCAGTTCGAGATCAGTATCGAGTCGATCTGGGACGCCGATGTTTACCTCGCCATCACCGACAGCGCGTTTACGCAGCCCGAGTACGGATACACCCTGCATAACGATTCGTCGGTGTCCACGAACGCCATCGATGAAGCCGGCACCATCACCTTCACGGTGACGCGCGACGCAACGGGCACCCAATCGTCTGTCTGGCTCGCCTTTGGCAACGGCACCGCCACCAGCGGCATCGACTTTGGCGGACTGTCGCAGCTTGTCACTTTCTCGCCCTTCGATACGGTCAAGACGGTGAAGGTATCCACCTTCGGCGATGCCCTGTTCGAGAGCACCGAGTCCTTCTCGGCAAAGCTGCTCCCCAACATGTGGGACGCAACGGCGACGCCGCTTGCCACAAGCACGGCCTACATCGAGAACACGACGCCGTCGCCCTTCACCTATTCGCTGGCCACAGCGGCGGTTGTCGGCAGCCCCGTGCTCGAAGGCGGCACCGTGACCATCAACGTCACGCGAACGGGTGGCGCGAGTGCTTCCACCGTGTACTTCAGCACGCGTGCTTCCACCGCCGATTCCGCTGATTACGCAGACCTGGCGAAGTACGCCGTCACCTTCGCTGCGCACGAGACATTCAAGACAGTCACCATCGCCATCGACCCCGACAAGCTGGCCGAGGCGAAGGAATCATTTTTCGTCGACCTGTTCCTGAACCCCGGCGACACCACCGCCAACCAGAGCATTGCGGCCTACATCGCCGATGTTCCGACGCCGAACTTCACCTATACCGTCACCTCGAACGGCGCCACGCAGGCAACTGGCGTGAACGAAGGCGAGTCCATCGTTTTCACGATCAAGCGCAGCGGCATCGGCGCCGACTCGTCGGTCTATGTGTCAACGGCCGGCGTGTCCGCATCGGCCAATGACTTCACCGGCCTGCAAAAGCTGAAAGTGGACTTCGCGCCCAACCAGCAGTTCGCACAGGTGACGCTGAAAACCTCCACCGACTTCTGGCTGGAAACGCCCGAGGCCGTGCGGCTCGACATCTTCAAGAACCCGGCGGACATTGCAGCCGCGACGTCCGGCACCGCCTGGATCAAGGATGTGCAGAAGGCGCTCTACAACTACAGCATTCCCGCTGCGACCACCACCGAGGGCGGCGCACTCGAGTTCACCATCACGCGCGACGGCACAGGCACCGATTCAATGGTGTTCGTCAGCACGCTCGCGCAGACTGCACAGGAGGGCGACTACGCGCCCTTCACCAAACAGGCCGTCGTCTTCGCGGCGCACGAAACCAGCAAGACGGTGATGGTGCAGACCTACGCGGACCGGCTCGACGAATCGATGGAGACCGTTTACCTGGGCCTGACCTGGGACCTGAACTCCAGCTCATCGACGATCGTGGGCATAGGCAACATCAACAACGCGGCGTTCACCGACTACGGCTACACCATCGCGTCCAGCGCCAATTCGTCCAGCAACACGGTGCTCGAAGGCGGCGCAGTCGCGTTCACGATCGAGCGCAGCGGCTCAGGCTCGGCCTCGACGGTGTACCTGCGGACCGGCGCAGCAAGCGCGACGGCCTCCGACTACGCACCGCAGTCGATGACGGCGCTCAGCTTTTCCGAGTTCGAGACGAGCAAGACGTTCACCGTGCCAGTGCATACCGACGGCCGCGACGAAGGCATCGAATATTTCTGGCTGGAGCTGTACGAGACCATGCAGGACACAGCCTACTCGGCGGTGGCCGCAGGCTATATCCAGGACGCGGTTGCGCCCAACTACAGCTACACCGTCAACTCCAGCGCGGGCACCTCGGCCACAGCCGCCAGCGAGGGCGATACCGTCAGCTTCACGATCACGCGCAGCGCAAGCGGTGCGCCGTCGAGTGTGTTCGTGAGCACGACGGCAGCCAGCGCAGGCCAGGGCGACTACGCCGCACTCGATCGGCAGCAAGTGACCTTTGCCGCGCACGAGACCACCAAGCTCGTCACCGTGCCGGTGTATCGCGATGCCGTGTCGGAGCGCCAGGAATACTTTGCGCTCGATGTGTTCGCCAACAGGCAGGACACGGCATCGGCCGCATCAGCATTCGGCTATGTGAACGATGCGCCGCAGCCCGCGTATGAGTACTCGATATCCAGCAGCGCAGGCACCGCGCCAGGCGCCATGGCCGAAGGCGGCACGATCACTTTCACCATCACGCGAAGCGGCACCGGCAGCGACTCCACGGTGTACCTGTCCACCGCAGCCAACAGCGCGAACGCGACCGACTTTGACGCCTTGAGCCTGGAGCCGCTCACCTTCAAGGCAAACGAAACCGTCAAGACCGTCACTATCCAGACCTGGCTCGACGCGGGCACCGAAGGCATCGAGTCGTTCTGGATGGAACTGCGCAAGAACCTCACCGACGTGGGCGAGTCGGCCTATGCGCAGGGCGTCATCAAGGACACGGCAGTGACCGACTACGGCTACACCGTCACGGGTCCCTCGGTCGATGTGGCCGAAGGTCATGAAGCTGCATTCGTCATCACGCGAAGCGGCACCGGCACGGCATCCACGGTCTATGTCAGCACATATGGTGCGGACGCATCCGATATCGAACCGCTCGATCAACACCCGGTGACTTTCGCCGCCGGCGAGACCAGCAAGACCGTGTACGTGCCGATCCACAAGGACGGCCGCGCCGAGTTCCTCGAATCGTTCTGGCTGCAGGTGTACGAGTACCTTGGCGATTCGCAGCCCACGGCATCGGACAACGCGCGCATTGCCGACACGCCCGCCTCCACCACTACCTTCACGATCACCTCCAGCAATGCCACGCCTGAGACCGCCGCACAGGAAGGCAGCGGTGTCGTGTTCTACGTGACTCGCCAGGGCAGCACCGCGCAGGCGGAGATCGCCTATGTGAGCATCGTTGCCGGAACAGCCGGCGCATCGGATCTGCAGCTGATGGAGTATGTCCCGCTGCATTTCCTGCCGGGCGAATCGGAGGCTTCGTTCAGCACGACAGCGCTGGTCGACACAACTGACGAAGTGATCGAGTCGTTCTGGGCGGGTGTCTACCGCAACCATGGCGACGCGCAGCCGCACGCGGTGGCCCTGGGCTATATCGACGACGCGCCCGACTCGCCGCTCTACACGATCACGTCGAGCGCAGGCACGTCGGGTGCCGCGGTTTCGGAAGGCGGCGCGATCACATTCACCATCAGCCGGCCGTCCGCCGCAGCATCCGCAGTCGTTTTCGTGTCAACTGCAAACGGCTCTGCCCAGGCAGGCCCGGACTACACTGCGCTCGATTTCGAAGAGGTCTTCTTCGACGAAGGCGAGACCACGGCGCAGGTCGTGGTCAACACGGTCGCCGACGCGAACACAGAGCCCGTCGAAAGCCTGTCACTGGACCTGTTTCTCAACTGGAGCGACACGCAAGCGCAAGCGAGCGGCGTGGGCTACGTGAAAGACGGCCCGTCATGGAGCATCACCTCCAGCGGCGGCAATGCCTCGACCGCGGTCGCCGAGGGACAGGACATGGTCATCACCGTCACGCGCAGTTTTGGCGGTGACGCGGCGACGGTCTATGTGAGCACCGTGGACAACGAGGCCAACCACTTCGGCGACTTCCATGCGCTCACCAAACTGCCGGTCAGCTTCGCAGCCGATGAGACCAGCAAGCAGGTCCTGATCCCGATCCAGCACGACCGCATCAACGAAGGCGTCAAGTCGTTCTGGGTCGATCTGTACCTGACGCAATCCCAGCCGAGCTTTACCACCTACACATGGGCCTATGTGAAGGACGGCCCGGTCAACGACATCAGCTACGACTACACCATCACCACATCCGCCGATACGCATGGCACGGCCGTGACCGAAGGCGGCACGGTCACGTTCACCATCACCCGCAGCGGTACGGGGACCGTCTCGACGGTATGGGCCGACACGGCCTATGCCATCGCCTACATCAACGACTTCGTGGCGCGCGACCGTGTCGCGATCAAGTTCGCAGCCAACGAGACGGTGAAGACTTTCACGGTGCAGACGAACAGCGATGCGGTCGTCGAGAACATCGAGAACTTCTACGTCTTCCTCTACGAGAACTTCTACGACAACGACACGCCTGGCAACGCGGTGGCCTACGCAGAAGCATTCATCAGCAACACGGCAGCGCTGCCCCTGGCAGCGCCCGAAGCTGCGGTCGTGCAATCCACTGAAATCCACCTCGCATACCCCGGCCACACGGCCAGCGAATTCGCCAATCCCCATGCGTTCGCCGCCATCCTCGATGACGGCTCGGTCGTCTCCTGGGGCCAGGCCACCCAGGGCGGCGACAGCACCAGCGTGCAGGCCATGCTCGATGGCCGCATCGACGCGAGCCAGATCTATTCCAGCATCGGCGCGTTCGCTGCCTTGCGCGCTGACGGCGCCGTGGTGGCCTGGGGCGATGCAAGCGCCGGTGGCAGCATGGGCGCTGCCGCCGCGCAGCTCACCGGACAAAACCCCGCCATCTCACTGGCCTCGACCGAAAGCGCTTTCGCCGCACTTCGCGCCGATGGGTCCGTGGTCACATGGGGCCACGCCAGCTTCGGTGGCGATACAGGCGCAGCGGCCGCTGCACTCTCGGGCGCCGTGGATGTCGTTTCCCTGTACTCGAACAGCAGCGCGTTTGCAGCGCTTCGCGCCGACGGCTCGGTCGTGACATGGGGACTCGCCGGCTATGGCGGCGACAGCACCGCCGTGGCTGCGAGCCTGAACGGTTCGGTCGATGTCGAGCAGGTACTGGGCACCGGCGCGGCGTTCGCCGCCTTGCGCGCCGATGGCAGCGTCGTGGCGTGGGGCAGCGCCAGTGCAGGCGGCAGCCTCGGCGCAGCAGCGGCGTCGCTCACGGGTGCCGTCGATGCGGTACAGCTTTTTTCCACACCCACGGCCTTCGCTGCCTTGCGCAATGACGGCTCGGTGATCGCCTGGGGCGATGTGAATGGCGGCGGGTCCCTGGCCGATGCGGCAGCTGTGGACGGCACCATCAACGTCGTCGATATCACCGCCAGCACAGCGGCATTTGCAGCACTGCGCCAGGATGGCTCTGTCGTGACCTGGGGCGACCCGATGGCAGGCGGCGACTCGTCCGACGTGGCTGCTCAACTGAACGGCGCGATCGACGTTTCATCCATCGCAGCAACGCAGCTGGCATTTGCCGCCCTGCGCACGGATGGCTCGGTGGTGACCTGGGGCTATGCCGGGCATGGCGGGGATTCGAGCGGTGTCGCCGCAGCGCTGGACGGAACCGTGGACGTGGTTTCGCTCGTTGCCAACGAACGCGCGTTCGCAGCATTGCGAGCTGATGGTTCCGTCATCACATGGGGCGATGACCTCGCCGGTGGCGACAGCAGCGACGAGGCAACGACGCTGAACGGTTCAGTCGATGTCGTGCAGGTGATTGCGAGCGCATCCGCGTTCCTTGCCTTGCGCAGCGACGGCTCCACGGTGACCTGGGGCGATGCGGGACACGGCGGCGTCGGTCTCGACCTGGACGATGTCACGGCAGCGGCGAACGTGCTTGCCGACGACCGCTTCAGCGACACCACACCGAAAACCCTGCAAGGCGGAGCCGGGGCGGACACCCTCACCGGCGGCTCGGGCGCAGACCAGATCAACGGCCTGGGCGGCACCGACCGGCTTTTTGGCAGCGGTGGCAACGACACGATCAACGGCGGCGCCGGCATCGACTATGCGGGCTTCGACGGCGCGGCGGCGCGCTACACGATCGGCGCAACCCAGGTGACGGACACATGGGGATTCGAAGGCACAGACATGCTGTCGCAGGTCGAGCGCTTCGAATTCGCGGACAAGTGGCTGGCGATGGACCTGGACGGCAACGCAGGCGTTTCGGCCAAACTGATTGGCGCCGTCTTCGGACCCGAACTCGTCGCAAACCCCGCGGTCGTGGGCATCCTGCTGGGCTACGCCGACATGGGGATCTCCTACGAAACCCTGATGTACTACTCGCTCGAATACGCACTGGGCGCCGGCGCGAGCAACGAGGCGGTGGTCAGTCTCATCTATCGAAACGTCGCAGGCTTTGAAATCGATCCGGACAGCCTGGCGCTCTACACGGGGTACATCAGCAGCGGCGTCGTGACGCAGGCCCAGTTCAGCGTGATCGCTGCGGACACGATCTACAACGCAGCGCGCATCGATCTGGCGGGTCTCACGCAGCACGGGCTGGAATACGACTGGTGATGCAACTCGTCTGGCCCTCGCGCGAATATCTCCCCGGCTTCGTCGCCGCCCTGGAGCGCGGCTGGTCGGCGGACAACATCCGCGGCGAGGCTGCCGCACGGGAAGCACTGGCCGCCATCGCCCACGACGCCGATGCATTTCTTGCGTCGTGCGTCGATCGGGAAGCCAAAGGCGCGCCGATCACCTTGCCCGATGGCAGCCAGGTCAGGCGCCTTCCCGGGTACGTGCGCTGGATGTGGGACGGGGAGTTCTGCGGCAGCATCAACTTCCGGTGGCAGCACGGCACATCCGCCCTGCCACCACGCGTGCTGGGGCACATCGGCTACGCAGTGGTGCCGTGGAAGCAGCGTCGCGGCCATGCGACCCGTGCGCTTGCGCTCGTGCTGGACGAAGCCCGCAGTGAAGGGCTGGACCACGTCATCGTGACCTGCGACGAATCGAACGTGCCGTCGCGGCGCGTGATCGAGACCAACGGCGGCTATCTCGTCGAACGTTTTACCAAGCCGCCCGAGTTCGGCAGCAAGCCGTCACTGAAGTACCGGATCGACCTCGGATAGGTCTCGGATGTCATGCGGGACGCGATCCGAAGACATGGATTGCGGATCAAGTCCGCAATGACAGCCGCCATGCTTGTCATGCCGGACTCGATCCGGCATCCACCGCGAAGCGGCGAGTGCTCCACCGAAGGCACGGATTGCGGATCAAGTCCGCAATCACAGCCCTCTGCCCTTGCCGCTTTCAGGCTGCGCCGATATCCGGCACCAGCGACCCAGCCGGCTTGCCGGCCTTCAATGCGGCGGTGAATGCCAGCATCCGGTCGATCGGCACCCTCGCACGCAGTCCGAGTGCCGGATCGACGTGAATCTCATTGGTGCTCGTCTCCAGCACATGCGCCAGACCTGCAAGGCCATTCATCGCCATCCAGGGGCAATGCGCGCAGCTCTTGCACGTCGCGCTGTTGCCGGCGGTGGGTGCTTCGATGAAGAACTTGTCGGGATTGAGCGTGCGCAGCTTGTGCATCATCCCGTTGTCGGTGGCGACGATGAATTCCTTCGCGTCCATTTCGCGCGCGGCGCGCAGGATGGCCGAGGTCGAACCCACGGCATCGGCAAGCGCGACGACATCGGCGGGCGACTCCGGATGTACGAGCACTTTCGCGTTGGGATACTGCTTCTTGAGGTCTTCGAGCTCGAACGCCTTGAACTCGTCGTGCACGATGCACGAGCCGTTCCACAGCACCATGTCCGCGCCGGTCTGGCGCTGGATGTAGGAGCCCAGGTGCTTGTCGGGCGCCCAGAGGATCTTGTGGCCCTTGTCCTTGAGCGCCTTCACGATATCGACCGCGCAGCTTGAGGTAACAAGCCAGTCGGACCGCGCTTTCACCGCTGCACTGGTGTTCGCGTACACAACGACAGTGCGATCAGGATGCTGGTCACAGAACGCAGAGAATTCCTCGGCCGGGCACCCCAAATCGAGCGAGCACGTCGCATCGAGGTCGGGCATGAGGACGCGCTTTTCGGGCGAGAGAATCTTGGACGTTTCGCCCATGAAGCGCACACCCGAAACGACCAGCGTCTGAGCCGGATGGTCCCTGCCAAACCGCGCCATCTCCAGCGAATCGCTCACGATGCCGCCGGTTTCTTCTGCGAGGTCCTGCAGGTCGGGGTGCACGTAATAGTGCGAGACCATGACCGCATTTCGCTCTTTCAGCAGCCGCCGGATACGGTCCTTCAATTCGGCGCGTTCTTGCGGCAACGGCTCGACAGGAACACGCGCCCAGGCAAATCGTGTGTCGCATGCAGTCCCCGCATCGGCGTCGCCAGCCTGCGGTTTCGGATGCTCGTATTCGACGTCGAAGATCGGAATGACGGTGCTCATCACAGCTCCTTCAGGCGCATCGAAAAGTCGATGGCCTGCACGTTCTTGGTCAATGCGCCGATCGAGATCCGATCGACGCCGGTTTCGGCGAGTTCGCGCACGCTGTCCAGCGTGACGCCGCCCGATATCTCCAGGATGGCGCGCGAGTCATTGATGCGAACGGCTTCGCGCAGCGTCGGCAAATCCATGTTGTCGAGCAGCACCATCTTCGCGCCACCGGCCAGGGCCTCACGCAACTGCGCAAGCGTTTCCACTTCGATCTCGATGAATGAAGCACGGGCCGCTGAATGCGCCGCAGCCTGCAACACCTGTGTCACACCACCCGCAGCGGCGATGTGGTTTTCCTTGATCAGCACGGCGTCATGCAGGCCGATGCGGTGGTTGGTGCCGCCGCCAATTCGCACTGCATATTTTTGTGCGAGGCGCAGGCCCGGCAAGGTCTTGCGCGTATCGACGATCTGCGCTTTCGTGCCGCGCACGGCATCCACGTAGATCGCGGTCTTGGTGGCGACCGCGCTGAGCAACTGCAGGAAATTGAGCGCCGTGCGCTCTGCCGTGAGCAACGCCCGCGCCGTGCCTTCGATTTCCAGCACGACCTGATCCGCGGCGCAGCGCTGGCCCTCGCCGACGAGCCAGGTGACCTGCGCCGAAGGCTCGATCTGTTGCACTGCGGCTTCGACCCAGGGCCGGCCGCAGATCACTGCGGTTTCACGTGCAAGGATGCGGGCGCGGGCGCGTGTGCCTGCAGGCACCAGCGACGCCGTGAGGTCGCCATCGCCGACGTCTTCAGCAATGGCGCGTGCCACATCACCAGCGGCGAGCTGGGCCAATGCGGCGGTAGAAAAATCGAATGTGGAAGTCATTGCCGTCAAGCATAGCGGCAACCTGCGGTTCCTGTTGTCCGCCGCCGCCGCTACTTCACGCCGAGCGAAAGCCGCTGGATCACTTCGCCGTAGCGCTGGCTCGAGCGGCGCAGGACCTTGCTGAAGTCCTCGCTCGTTCCGCCGACGGGCTCCTGCCCCGAGTCGCGCATGACCTTGGCGACTTCAGGGTCGGCGAGCACGCGGTTCACGTCGCGCACGAGTTCTCGCACGCGTGCCGCTGGGGTCGCCGCCGGAACAAAGATGCCGGAAAAACCTTCGATCACGAATTCGGGCCAAACGTCGTTGATGACAGGCAGCCGGGCATACACGGGCGCCAGGTGGTGGGCCGACGAAACTCCGATGATCCGGACGCGCCCGGCCTCGACCATGCGCGTCACCGATTCGAAGTTGCAGAACATCACATCGCCCAGCCCAGCCACCGTGGCTTGCAGCGCGGGCGCGACGCCTGCGTAGGGAATGGTCGTCGAGCGGCCCCGAACGCGCGCTCGAAACTGCTCGCAGGCCATGTTGGAGACGCCCGGCGCCGAAATGCAGTTGAGTCCACCCTCGCGCGAAGCAGCAGCTTCTTCGAGCGCGCGCAGCGAGGTGACCGCCGACGCGATGGGCACGACGACGGCGTAACGTTCGGTCGAGACCTGCACCACCGGCACGAGATCATCCAGCGGCGAGAACGACAGCTTGTGCGTCCAGGAGAGCATGGCCATCGCCGTCGCGTGATACAGCACCGTGCGGCCGTCGGGCTGGGCCCGCACCACGGCCTCGATGCCGATCACCGTGTTGCCACCGGGCCGGTTGTCCACCATCCAGGTGTCGCCGGTGACCGCGGGCAGCCTGGAAGTGAGCAGACGGGCGGTGTTGTCGAGGTTGCCCCCCGGTGGGGCCGGAGTCACCATTCGCATCATCCGCGACTCCTGTGCGGCGGCGGGTGCCATCGTCCAGGCGCAGAGCACACCGGCCAGTGCGATGCCTGCCCATCGCAGGGGAGACTTGCGCGCTTGCATCAGGCCGCTGACTTGGCCTGGGTGCGAGTGGCGCTGGCCTCTCTTGCAAGCGCGGCCAATTCCTTTCGGATGACCTTGCCGCCATCGTTGCGCGGAAGGGCATCGACCTGGAAGACGGCGGCTGGAACCATCGTGCGCCCGAGCACTTCCCGGCAACGCTTCCTGACCGCTGCACCCTCGACCCTGACATCGGACACCACCAGCGCGACCATGAGCTGCTCGCCCGATTCGTTCTGCATGGCAAGCACCGCGCACTCGGTGACTGCCGGATCGCGCGCGATCGCTTCCTCGACCACGGATGCATCGACCTTGTGGCCGCCCAGGTTGATCACCTCGCCGCCGCGCCCCGCCAGGAAGACCAGGCCGTCCTTGCTGATCGCACCGCGGTCGGCCGTCTTGAACCAGCCCCCTTCGAAGGCTTCATCGAGCTGGGGCGCCGCCTCGCCTGCGGGGTGCACATACGCCGTGGCAAGGCCGGGTGACCGGATGGCGATGCGGCCCACCTTGCCGAACGGCAGAAGCTCGCCGTCATCGCCCAGGACCCGTGCCTCGACCCAGGGCAGCAGTCGGCCGGCGCTACCCGGCCGCTGGCGCTGCACTTCCTCATCGAGCACCGCGACCGCACCGGTCTCCGTCGATCCATAGTTGATCCCGAGGTTGGGGCACAGATATTGACGAAGCGACTGCTGTACCCCCGGCACGACGACGGCGCCGCCGACGCACAGGGTTCGCAGGGCCGGTGGCCGCTCCTTGTAGGGCGAGCCTTCCTTCTTTGCGACCTCGACGAGCCGGATCGCGTTATTGGGGCTGGTCACCAGCAACGTGACGTTTTCCTTTCGCAGCAGGTCCATGGTCTCGGCGAAACCTTCGCCCTGGCGCACCACGACGCCGCCATTGAACAGCGCCCGCATCCAGTAGCTGCACGAGAAAGTGAGTTCGAGACCCATGAAAATCATCAGGCGCTCGGGGGTTTCGCCGGGATAGATGATTCGCGAAAGCTGGGCTCGCATGATGGCCGAGCTGTGCGAATAACTGATTGCCTTGGGCCTGCCGGTGGTCCCTGACGACATCGCGATTCGCCAGATGTCCTGCGGTTCCATCAAGGCAATCGGCACTTCGCTGCCGTCATCGAGCTTGTTGAGCTCCGCCAGGCTGAGCGCCGGCACGCCCGACGTCTCCGGCATGGTCAGGCCGTTGAGGTGATGGACGATGAGCTTGACGCCAAAGCCGCGGGCCATGCCCACGTTGCGACGCGAAATCGGGATAGAGATCGCGCCGATCCAGGCGATTGCCAGCGGCAGCATGATCTGCGGAACAAAGGTGTTGGCGGTGATGCCGACGATGTCTCCACGTCGGATTCCGGCCTGGGTCAACTGGCTTGCCGCACGGGCCACCCGCTGCATCAGCCCGCCGTAGCTGATGGTGAGTTCGCTCGCCACGAGCGCTGGTTGTTTTGCAATGGCCAGCGCCTGCCGCGCCAGGGGTTCAACGAGGTTCATGAGTCGAGAGGATCGATGGATGCACCAAAAGGCACTGGATTGAAGGAATGTTCCGCTGGCAGCGTGCGCCGGGGGACTACGCGCGAATCTTCGCACATCGTGGAAGAATCACTTATGGAAACTGAATACTCAACTCGCGAGCCGACGCGTGCAGAAATGGACACAACCAGCGGCGTGGTCGTCCTGGAATTCGGCACCGGCTGGTGCGGGTATTGCCGGGCGGCGCAACCCCTCATTGCAGGTGCCCTGGCCGGACATGATGCCGTTCGGCATATCAAGGTCGAGGATGGCAGCGGACGTGCGCTGGGCCGCTCGTACCAGGTCAAGCTGTGGCCGACGCTGGTGTTCCTGAAGAATGGCGCCGAGCTTGCGCGAGTCGTGCGTCCGCGAAGCCTGGACGAAGTCCGCGCGGCGCTCGACAAGGTCGCCCCTGCCGTCGGTTGAGCCAGGCCGGCTCCAGCCAGGTCAGGGCGACTCGGCTACGGGGCCGCGACCCATCAGTTCGCCCACGGCCTGCAGCGCATCCATCTTGCCGTCCAGCAGAGCCACGACGGCCCGGGAGATCGGCATTTCGACCCCCAGGTGGTCCGCACGCGCGACAACCGTACGGGCACTGTAGACGCCTTCCGCTACGTGTCCGAGCGACTCGACGGCCTCCTGCAATGTCCGCCCTTGCGCCAATAGCAATCCGACCTGGCGATTGCGACTGAGGTCGCCGGTAGCCGTGAGGACCAGGTCCCCCAGTCCCGAGAGTCCCATGAAGGTTTCGGATTGCGCGCCAAGGGCAACGCCCAGCCGGGTCATCTCGGCCAGGCCGCGGGTGATGAGGGCCGCGCGCGCGTTCAGGCCCAATGCGAGTCCATCGCACAGCCCTGTTGCGATAGCCAGCACGTTCTTCACCGCTCCGCCGACTTCGACACCGACAAGGTCGTCGTTGGCATAGATGCGCATGTTGCCGCCGTGAAAGGCCTTCACCAGCGCATCGCGCACAGGGGCAAATTCACTGGCTGCGACGAGCGCCGTGGGCTGTCCACGCGCAACTTCGAGGGCAAAACTCGGGCCGCTCAGGACGCCGCCCATGAGGTTGGGAGAAATCTGGGCGCATATCTCATGGCCCAGCAAGCCATCCGCTCCCCCGATCGAGGATTCGAAACCCTTGCAAAGCCACGCCAGCGGTCCGCTGTGGTTGCGCAGTTCTTCCAGCTTCTGGCGCAGCCCCGCCATGGGCGTTGCAACGATCACCAGATCGGCATGCGAAGCCAGCAGCGCAGCGGGTTGCCCCGCTTGCGAGTCAATGGCGAGCCGGGCCGACAGCTCCACACCGGGCAGGTAGCGCCGGTTTTCGCGATCGCTGCGAATGGCCAGCCCCTGGGCGGCGTCGCGGGCGACGAGCGTCACGTCGTGCCGCGCGGCGGCAGCCGATGCCAGCGCTGTTCCCCAGGCGCCTGCACCGAAGATCACGACCCTCATCGTCACACGTCTGTGCGGCCGGCCTCAGGCATGGCGCGTCAGGCCGAGGTGATGATCGGAGAAGGCGCCGGGCTCTGCGATTCGGCCTGCGTCTGCTGCTGCTCGTACATGGCCTGGAAGTTGATCTCGGCCAGGTACACGGGAGGGAATCCGGCGCGCGTGACGATGTCCGACACATTGCCGCGCAGGTACGGATAAACGATCTGGGGGCAGGCGATACCCAGCACCGGGTTCATCTGCTCGGGCGGGAGGTTGCGAATTTCGAAGATGCCGGCCTGCTTGGCTTCGACCAGGAACACCGTCTTGTCCTTGACGGTGGTAGTGACGGTGGCGGTGACGCAGACCTCGAAGACGCCATCGGCGACAGGAGCGGCTTCAACGCCCAGCTGGATGTCGACGGCGGGCTGCTCGGACTCGAGCAGGATGGAAGGGGAATTGGGCTGCTCGAGCGACGCTTCCTTGAGATAGACGCGCTGGATCTGGAAGACGGGGTCTTGCTGCTGCTGGTCGGCCATGGGGTTTCTTTCGGTCAATACAAAGCCCGCTGCACTATCCGCAGATGACGGACCACAGCGGGCTAATTTCAGGTGAAGGGAGATTATCTCAGGAGCGCTGGGGCTCGGCCTGCAGCAGCGGGACCAGGCCGCCGCGGCTGTCGAGCGCCATCAGGTCATCACAGCCGCCGACATGGGTGTCGCCGATGAAGATCTGCGGCACGGTGCGCCGGCCGGTCATCTCCATCATCTTCATGCGCTCATCGGGACGCATGTCCACCCGGATTTCATCGATGGTGTCGACACCGCGAGCCTTGAGAATCTGCTTGGCGCGAATGCAATAGGGGCAAACGGCGGTGGTGTACATCTTGACGGTCTGCATGGGGCGCTCTCTCATTGCTGTTTGGCCTCGATTCTGGTGCTTGCGGGCACGCCAGCGTGTCAGGCTTTTTCGATTGGCAGGTTCGCGTCTTTCCACGCTTTCAGTCCGCCCGAGAGCACCTGGGCCTTGTCGTAGCCCAGCTGTTTGGCCGTCGCCAGCGCACGGTTGGCGCGAGCGCCGCTGGCACACACCAGGATGAGCGGGAGCGTCTTGTTCTTGACGACCTCGGGCAGGCGCTTTTCCAGTTCACCGAGCGGAACGCTCTTGGCGCCGCCCACATGACCGGCTGCGTATTCCTCGGTTTCGCACACGTCCACGACGACGGCGCGTTCGCGGTTGATCAGCTGCACGGCCCCGGCGGCAGTCAGCGCGCCGCCCGCTCCCGGCCGGATATGGGGCCACAAAAGCATGAGTCCGGAGGAGGCCGCCACAGTGAGCAGCATCCAGTTGTCGATCAGAAATTTCACGTCTTTCCTTGCAGGTAGGGCCGATGGCCAACCCCGGATTCTAAAATGGCAGGCTTTCCACTGCTTTTGACAGGCCAAACGCCCCATGTACAAACTCGTCCTGATCCGCCACGGCCAATCGACCTGGAACCTGGAAAACCGATTCACCGGCTGGGTGGACGTTCCGCTCACGGACAAGGGCGTGCAGGAGGCGAAGGACGCCGGCCGCCTGCTCAAGGCCGGTGGCTACGACTTCGACATCTGCATGACCAGCGTCCTCAAGCGCGCGACGCACACCCTGTGGCACTGCCTGGACGAACTCGATCGCACCTGGCTGCCCGTCATGCACAGCTGGCGGCTCAATGAGCGTCACTACGGCGCGCTCGAAGGGCTCAACAAGGCAGAAACCGCCAAGAAGTTCGGTGACGACCAGGTGCTGGTCTGGCGTCGCAGCTACGACGTGCCGCCGCCTGCGATGGAGCCGGGCGACGCACGCTGGGAAGGAACGGACGTGCGGTATGCGCGCCTCAAGCCCGGCGAAGTTCCGCTGACCGAGTGCCTGATGGACACCGTGGAGCGTGTGATGCCGTTCTGGAACGAAACCATGGCGCCCGCCATCAGGAGCGGCCGGCGCGTCCTGGTGGCTGCGCACGGCAATTCCATGCGCGCCCTGGTGAAGTACCTGGACAACATCTCCGACAGCGAGATCGTGGGCCTGAATATTCCCAATGGGATTCCGCTGGTGTACGAACTCGACGAGCACCTCAAGCCCATTCGAAGCTATTACCTGGGCGACCCACAAGCAGCTGCAGCTGCAGCTGCAGCCGTTGCCAATCAGGGAAAGGCCTGAGCCACTGGTAAAGACCAGGTAAACGCCAGACTTTTTCACGGTTGCGCAACGCCAACCCGGAACCACGGCACGGCTATTGCGTCTTACTCCATTCGCAGGTGTATATTTTCGTCAATTGAGGACTGGATCCATTGCCCATGAGCCACAGCAAACTGAAGATCGCCGGCTGGATTTCTGCAGGCGCCCTGGCCGGGGCGCTCACCACGGTTTCCCTGCAGACCGTCGCACGGGGATCGCTTGCGCCGCTACCGCTCGAGGAGCTGCAGCAGCTCGCCCAGGTATTCGGCATGGTCAAGAGCGACTACGTCGAAGCCGTCGATGAGAAAAAGCTGATCACCGACGCCATCTCGGGCATGGTCGCCAGCCTCGATCCGCATTCGCAGTACTTCGACAAGAAATCGTTCAAGGAATTCCGCGAAGGCACCTCCGGGCGCTTCGTCGGCGTCGGCATCGAGATCTCGCAGGAAGACGGCCTGGTCAAGATCGTCTCGCCCATCGAAGGCTCGCCCGCTTTCCGCGCGGGCTTGAAGCCCAACGACCTCATCACCAAGATCGACGACACGGTGGTCAAGGGCCTGTCCCTGAACGAAGCCGTCAAGAAGATGCGCGGCGAGCCCAACACCAAGGTGATGCTCACGATCTTTCGCAAGGACGAAAACCGCAGCTTCCCGGTCACCATCAACCGCGAGGAAATCCGCACCCAGTCCGTTCGCGGCAAGGTGATGGAGCCGGGTTATGCATGGGTCCGCCTGTCGCAGTTCCAGGAACGCACGGTCGATGACTTCGTGCGCAAGATCGAGGAAATCTACAAGGCCGAGCCCAATCTCAAGGGCATGGTGCTCGACCTGCGCAACGACCCGGGCGGCCTGCTCGATGCGGCAGTGGCTGTGTCTGCGGCATTCCTGCCCGAGAACGCGGTCGTGGTGTCCACCAACGGCCAGCTCGCGGAAAGCAAGTTCGTCTACAAGGCCGCGCCCGAGTTTTACCAGCGCCGCGGTTCGGACCCCCTGCGCCGCCTGCCTGCCGCGCTCAAGACCGTGCCGCTCGTCGTGCTCGTGAACGAAGGCTCTGCTTCCGCAAGCGAAATCGTCGCGGGCGCCCTGCAGGACCACAAGCGCGCTGCCATCCTGGGCAGCCAGACGTTCGGCAAGGGTTCGGTGCAGACGGTGCGTCCGCTCGGCCCTGACACCGGCCTGAAGCTGACCACGGCCCGCTACTACACGCCAACCGGCAAGTCGATCCAGGCCAAGGGCATCGTGCCCGACGTCATGATCGACGAGAGCGAAGAGGGCAACGTGTTCTCCGTGCTGCGCACCCGCGAAGCCGACCTCGAGAAGCACCTGGGCAGCGGCCAGGGCGCAGAGGTGAAGGACCCGGCCCGCGAGAAGGCTCGCGACGAAGCGCGCAAGAAGGCCGAGGAAGAGGCCAGGAAGGCCCCCGCCGATCGCCCTCGCCCACCCGAGTTCGGCAGCGAAAAGGATTTCCAGCTCGTGCAGGCGTTGAACCAGCTCAAGGGCCGTCCGGTGCTCATCTCCAAGACGTTGGTCGAGCGCAAGGAAGAAAAGAAAGAGAACTGACCTGACTGACGACCAGCTGCTGCGCTACTCGCGCCACATCCTCCTTGAGGAAATAGGCGTCGAGGGCCAGGACAAGATAGCAGCTGGACGGGTGTTGGTCATCGGCGCGGGCGGCCTTGGGTCGCCCGTTTCGCTTTTCCTGGGGTCGGCCGGTGTTGGCCACATCACGCTGGTCGATCACGACATCGTCGATCTCACCAACCTGCAGCGCCAGATCGCGCACACCATGGCGCGCGTGGGGAGGCCCAAGGCGCAATCGGCTCGTGATGCGATTGCTGCGATCAATCCCGAGCCTGTCGTCGAAGCGATCTGTGAGCGGGCCGATGCAGCCCTGCTCGATCGTCTGGTTGCGACAGCCGATGTCGTCGTCGACTGCACAGACAACTTCGTAACGCGCCATGCCATCAATGCAGCCTGCGTGAAGCACGGCAAGCCGCTCGTTTCCGGCGCCGCCATCCGGTTCGACGCGCAGATCTCGGTGTTCGATTCGCGCGACGCTGACACGCCTTGCTACGCCTGCGTCTTTCCGCCGACTGCCGACCTCGAGGAAACACGCTGCGCCACGATGGGCGTGTTTGCACCCCTGGTCGGCATCATCGGGGCCATGCAGGCAGCCGAGGCCTTGAAGCTGCTTGCCGACGTGGGGGAATCGCTGGCCGGCCGGCTTCAGATGCTCGATGGGCGGACGATGGAGTGGAATGAAGTCCGCGTGATGCGGGATGACGCCTGCCCGGTGTGCGCATCGTCCCGGCTGTCATTGCGGACTTGATCCGGCTGTCATTGCGGACTTGATCCGCCATCCATCTTTGATCAGGCGCAGTCGCCGCTTCGCGGTGGATGCCGGATCAGGTCCGGCATGACATCCAGAGACTTGACATTACAACCCTTTCGGGGCTAAACAAGTTCGTCCGGCACCTCAACACCCTCCAGGCGCGCCTGGCGCTCCAGCGCCATCCTTCGGGCACCCGCCAGGCGCACGCCCTCATCGACCAGCATCTCCTGCACGATCGTCTCCATGCGTTCGCTGTACACATCGATGCCCGCCAATGCCGCCGGATCGATCAGCACGAACGCCTGCCCGATGCGCGGTGCGTTGCCTGCTTCCTTGAAGAACGTGTCGGCCTCGAAGCCGAAGTGCGCGCCGGTCAGTGCAGTCACCATCAGTTCCACCACGAGCGCCAGCATCGCACCCTTGGGACTCGTTGCAGCGCCCATCGCAAGCATGGAGCCGTCCAGCCCCGCCTGCGGATCGGTCGTCGGGTTGCCTTGCGCGTCCAGCGCCCAACCTTCAGGAATGGAACGTCCCTCTTTCGCCGCGACCATGAGCTTGCCGCGCGCGACTTCCGACAGCGACATGTCGATCATCAACGGGTCGTGCCCCGGACGCGGGAACACCGCAGCAATCGGATTGGTGCCGAGCAACGGTCTGCGGCCACCCGCCACCGGCATGGCAGCAGGTGAATTCGCAAACGCAATGCCCACGAGCGACGCTGCAGCCGCAGGACGAAGGTGATCGACGAGCACGCCCGCGTGGTGGCTGTTGGTCACCGCCGCGATGCAGACCCCGAACTCTTTCGCGACCGCGATCGCTTCGCCCACCGCGATATCGCAGGCAGGGAACGCCAGGCCCTCACCCGCATCCACCAGCAGCGCGGCGCCCTTTCGCTTGACCACCGACGCCACAGCCCGGCCGTTGGCGCGCCCGTTTCGCAGGTGCGCTGCGTACTGCGCGACGCGCGAAAGGCCATGCGAGCCGATTCCCTGCGCCTGCGCAAGCACCAGCGCTTGCGCCGTGCTCAGCGCCATGACATCGCTGGCACCGGCCTGTCTCAAAGCGCGCGCGGCAGCGTCAACTGCCCCATCGAAGCCGAGCCGCGGCATCAGGCCGATTCGTACAGCCGCGTGAGCACGAACTCGCGGTGGCCCAGCGCCTCGGCCGCCGTGAGCCTGCCATTTGCGGTACGCAGCATCGATTCCAGCAACTGGTCACCCGCCTGGTCGAGCGTGATCTCGCGCTGCAAGAGCCCCGATGTGTCCACGTCGATGTGCTCGCTCATCAGGCGCACCGTGCGCGGGTTCGCGCAGATCTTGATGACCGGCAGGATCGGGTTGCCGATCACGTTGCCCTGCCCTGTCGGGAAGAAGTGGACCGCATAGCCCGATGCCGCGCAGAGCGTCACCATCTCGGCAGCCGCGCTGGACGAATCCATGAACCACAACCCCGGATGGGTGGGCGCCTCGGCCTTGTCGATCACGCCGTCCACAGTGCAGGTCTTGCCGATCTTCTGGATGTTGCCCAGAGCCTTCTCCTCGATGGTGGTCAGGCCGCCGGCAATGTTGCCCTTGGTCGGCTGCGAGTCCGACAGGTCGCTCGTCTTGTGGCGATTGATCACGTCCTGGTAGCGATCGAACATGAACATGAACTTCTCGCGCACCGCATCAGTCGCGCAGCGTGCAGCGACGATGTGTTCGCCGCCGGTCAGCTCGGTCGTCTCGCCAAAGCACAGGTAAGTGCCGAGCTTGTGCAGCTTGTCGAATGCATTGCCGACGGTGGGGTTGGCACCGCAGCCGGACGTCGTGTCCGACTCGCCGCATTTGGTGGAGACCCACAGATCGCTGATCGGGCACGCCTCGCGCTGCTTCTCGCTGGCCCACTGCACGTACTCGCGCGCGGCCTTGCTCGCACGCATGATGGTGTCGTGATCGCCATGGCCTTCGATGCCAAAGCCGGTCACGGGCTTGCCCGTCGCCGCGATGCCGTCGACAACCTTTTGGGTCCATCCGTCTTCGATGCCGATCACGACCACGGCTGCCACATTGGGGTTGCAGCCGGTGCCGATCAGGGTGCGAAAGTGAAGGTCGAGGTCGGCGCCGAACTGCAGGCGGCCATACGGGTGCGGGATGGCCATCGCGCCCTTGATGTTGTGCGCCACGGCTTCAGCCGCGGCGTTGGACAGGTCGTCCAGCGGCAGGATGATGACGTGGTTGCGGATGCCCACGCGGCCGTTCTCGCGGCGGTAGCCCAGGAAAGTGGTTTCGTTGTTGATGACTGCCATGGCTTACCAGCGTTTCGTCTTGATGTTGTGAACGTGAGCGTGCTCGCCCGAGCGGATCGGCGCGACCACCTTGCCCATGTCGATGCCGTACTTGACGACGGTGTCGCCCACCGCCATGTCCTTCAATGCGACCTTGTGGCCGATCGGAATGTCCTGGCGGGCCAGGAGGCCCACCGTTCTATCGTCGTCCATCATCCAGCCGGTCAGCTCAGCGCCCGCCTTGACGCCTTCAACGACGACCACCGCGACCGTGTCGCGTTCGTCGTGCAATACGAAATGAATCACCTGTTGATCTCCTTTTCCGGAAGGAGCCGAGTTTTGGCGACGTGGCGAGTCCTGTCAATTGAGTCATCTAGATGACTGGCGCCTCGCGCGCTACACTTCGCGCCATGCGATATCGTCCAGCTCCCCACGGCCTGCAGCCAGTCGCGGCAAGCGGTCCGGGTCCGCTCTTTCGGCAAGTGCGGCGCGAGCTCCAGCGTGTGATTGAAAGCGGGCGCTACGGACCCGGTGAGGCACTACCGAGCGAAACAGTGATCGCGCAGGCCATGGGCGTGAGCATCGGCACCTTGCGCAAGGCCGTCGATGAACTCGTGCATGAGAACGTGCTGGTGAGACGGCAGGGCAAGGGCACCTTCGTCGCGCAGCATAACGATGCGCGATTCATGTTTCAGTTCTTCCATGTCGAGCCGCGCGGTGAATTCCCCACGCAGGGCGAATTGCGCGAGCAGGAGTACCCGCAAGTCGATTGCGTGGGGTTTGCCCGAACGCGGTCCGACGAGGCGGAGGCAGCGGCCCTGCGAATCGCCCGGGGCGATCCGGTCTGGCGAATCGACAACCGGCTTTCGCTGGCCGGACGCGCGGTTGTGCATGACCGCATTGCCATTTCGGCCGTGCTGTTCAGCCGCCTGACCGAGCGCCTCTACCTTGAGCGCACGGGCACCATCTACAGCCTGTACCAGACCGACTTCGGCATCACCGTGCTGCGAGCCCAGGAACGGGTGCGGGCCAGCGCCGCGACCCGCGAGACGGCGCGCATTCTGGGTGTCGCCGAAAGCACGCCGATGCTCGAAGTCCACCGCCTGGCACTGACCTTCGGCGACAAGCCTGTGGAATACCGCGTGTCGACGATCAACACTGCCGCGCACGATTACGTAAGCCTGCTCGCCAAGCAGGGACAGGTGATGTCAGGCTAGCGAGTGGCCGCGGGGGGCGATGACTGGGCCGGTTGGCCTGCCGGCTCAGGCGAGCTGCCAAACAGGCGTTCAAGGAACGAACGCTTGCGCGGCTGCGTGTCGATGGCCGCAGCGCCCTGGGCCTGCGCCTTCGCCAGCGCGTTGACTTTCGCCGACGAGTAATCCGATGCCGCTTCACGCAGGATCGAATTGCAGTTCGCATCCTTGCCTGGGCCGGTTTCCACCGTCGCAGCGAGCGCCAGCAGCGGATTGATCGCGCCCAGCGCAAGTGCCACACCTGCACGGCCGGCCACCGCGCCCTTGTCGACGCTGGTGCTCGGCGCTGCAAAAGTGCCGCTGACCTTCAGCGGCGAGCGCAGGCTGAGGATGCTCATGTCCTTGGGATAAGGGCGCAGCGTGAAGTCGAGCGTCTCATTGGCAAGGCTCACGGCGCCATCGCCGTAGATGATGGTGTCTTCAGTGTCGAGCACGAGCGCGCGGCTGGCCATCAGGCCCGACTTCACATCGAAGCCGACGGCGCCGCAGCGCAAGACGACGTTCTTGTCGCCACCCCACAGGAACTTCAGGATTTCCGCGCCGTCCAGGCCCGCGATTTCCAGCAGCAGGTTGCTGATCTCGCCGCGCCCCATCAGCATCACGACATTGCCCGACGAGGTACCCAGCATCTGGGCTACCGAGGCGCCGCGACCCTTCAGGTCGATGTCGCCATGAATTTTCCCGAAGCTGCCTTTGGTGATCTTCAGGCCCGGAAACAGCTTGCCCAGTTCAAGCGCCCGCGCATCCAGATGCGCCTCTGCGATAGCGGGCGTGCTATTGCCGTCGACCCTGAACGTGCCCTGAACGGTACCTGATGCAACGCCCAGGCGCATCGAATCGAGCAGCATCACGCCCTCTTTCAGCTTGACGCGCACGCCCATGCTCTCCAGCGGCAACTGGCGGGCATGGGTGATCCGAGCCGCGCTATAGGTCACGTCGGCGTTCATCGCGCGAAGTCGGGCGGTGTCGAGCTGCGCAGTAGGCAACACCTTGCCTGCGGCTACGCGAGCGACGCGCGCGGGCTTCCTGGCAGGGGCAGCCACGCCGCCAGCCACGACCACCTGCGGCAATGCCGCAGCGCTGCGCGGCTGTTCAGGCAGGCCCACCAGGGGCGCCAGGTCATCGAAGTCGAGCGACTTCGATGTGATCTTGCCGGTGAGCATGGGCAAGTTCTGCGAGCGATCGAACGACATCTCGCCCGCCACGTCGGTGTTGCCCAGCTTGCCCTGCACCGCGCGCGCGGTCCACACCTCGCCCTGCTTGGTCACCTGCGCGTTGATCGCGTACCGGGGCGTCTCCGGAAGCACGACACCCAGGAGCTTGTAGAGGTCGCCCAGGTTGGCGCCACGAAGGTCGACTTTCACGTCAACCCCATCCAGCGTCGCCAGGTTGGTGACAGAACCGTTGGCCTTCAAGGTGGTTGCACCGGCAACCGCCTCGACTCGCATGGGAAACGGCCGGCGTGTCGCTTCGCTCAGGTACAGCACGTCCCCGGTGCGCCCGCTGGCGGTGAACTTTTCTTTTTGCCAGGTTCCGCTGGCCTTGAACGAAAGCGGCATCTGCGCACCATCGCCGGCTCCATCGATCGCGAATGCGGTATTGATGTCGGCGCCCTGATGCGTGGCGACGAAGTGCGCGGAGCCTTCATCGACCACCAGGGCACCGATCGTCGGGAAATTGGCAGGGTCTGCTGCATCGCGCCCGAGGGCCCATGTGCGGCGGCCGTCTTTCTCCACTTGCAATCCGAGTTGCGGCTTGCGCAGCACGACCAGCGGCAGCTCGATGCGCCGCTGCAGGAGCGGCCACAGCTCGACCTGGATCTCGCCGCCCTCGGCCTTGACGAGGTAGGGGTCCTGCGCCCACGACGGATTGCCGAATTCGAGGCCGTCTGCAATGACGCGCGTCGTGCGACCGAGCTTGACGTCCAGGTGTCGCGTGATTTCGAAGTGACGCCCGGTCTTCTCGCTCACGTACCGGTTCAACGGTCCGCGCAGGATGTCCCACGGAAAGAACGCGATGAGCAGTGCGAGCAGCGCCACCAGCACCAGCAGACCCGCGAGAAGCTTCAACCACAGCGGGCGGCCGCGAGGCAAGGTGAGGGTGGTGGGTGCTTCCATGGCGCGCGGATCTTCGGGCGGCTGCGCAGCGGCAACCTGTGCGCCAGTGTCGGCATGTTTGCAGGGCTGAGCAGTCGTCCCCACTCGGCAACTCGCGTGGGCAATAACCTACATCGGCACCTGTAGGAAACATCCTACCCATCCGGCCCTCATCCACTGGCAGAATGGCCTCGGGCTGGAGGGCCCCTCTAGCCGTGCAACTGCGAACCTTTATCGTCGAAGACAACGCCACCATCCGTGAGAACCTGATCGGCACGCTCGAGGAACTCGCTGGCGTGAAGGCGCTCGGATGGGCAGAAAACGAACGTGACGCGAAGTCATGGCTGCTTGCCAACCCGATCGCCTGGGATCTCACGATCGTCGACCTGTTCCTCAAGCAAGGCAGCGGCCTGGGCGTGCTCGAACAGATACGGGTGCGCACCCCATCGCAGCGCGTGGTGGTGCTGAGCAACTACGCAACTTCAGACATGCGCAAGCGCTGCACGGAACTCGGCGCCGATGCCGTGTTCGACAAATCCAACGAGATTGACGCGCTGGTCGAGTACTGCATCGAGATGAGCGAAGCCGCAGGCCCGGCCCCGTGACCGCTGCGTGGCGCCGGCCTGCCGTCTCCAGCTCAGTCGATGAGCTTGTTCTTCAGGGCGTAATAGGTCAGGTCGCTGTTGGAGGCCAGGCTCATCTTCTCCATCAGCCGTGTACGGTACGTGCTCACCGTCTTCACGCTCAGCGACAACGCCTTGGCAATGTCACCGGCCGTCTCGCCCTTGGCGAGTTTCAGGAACACCTGGAACTCACGCTCGGACAGCAGTTCGTGCGGCGCTCCGCCTTCCTTGCGATTGAGCTGCTGGGCCAGCAGCTCGGCCACTGCCGGCGAGATATAGCGCCGGCCGAGCGAGATGGTGCGGATCGCATTGACGATCTCCATCGGCTCGCATTCCTTGTTGAGGTATCCGGCTGCCCCTTGCCGGATGAGGTTCATCGCGTAATGCTCCTCGGGGTAGCCCGAAAGAATCAGGATGCCGACATCCGGAGCCTTGGCCCGGATCATGCCCAGGGCGTCGATACCGCTTTGTCCGGGCATGGAAAGGTCCATCACGAGGACATCGAGGTCTGTGGTGCGGACCAGGTCGATCGCTTCACGGCCGCTGGCCGCTTCGCCCACGACGCGCAGGTCGACCTGCTCGGAGAAGAATTGCTTGAGCCCCGAACGCACAATGGCATGGTCGTCGACAATTCCGACTTTGATCATTTCGTATCCTCTTTGATTACTGCGCAGCGTAGCTCATCATCGCGCCAGACCGATTCTATGCACAACAAGTAAAGCCCGAAGTGACATTCATGCGCTCCCTGTCCCTGCCGAAAATGGCAATCAGCCTCGCACTGGCACTGCTGGCCGCGTGCTTCCTGATCGGGATCAACGAAACCGGTTTCAGTCAGTCCACCCGCGCGCTCAACGACATCGCGGAGGCTTCGCGCACACGCGGATCGCTCAACCGGGTGCTGCAGCACGTGCTCGATGCGGAGACCGGGCAGCGCGGCTATCTGCTGACAGGCGACCCGAGGTACCTCGAACCCTACAGCGCATCGACTGCCGCCATCGGCGAGCAGCTGGAGGCGCTACGCGAGGTTTATGCGCCATCGCAGGAAGAGCAGGCCTCGCTCGCCCAGCTCACACGCAACGTGCAGCGCAAGCTGGCCGAGATGGACCTGTCGGTGCGCATGCGAAAGCAGGGCAACGAAGACGCCTGGAAGTTCGTGCTGATGACCGATGTCGGCAAGGAACACATGGATGCCATCCGTGAACAAGCCACCCGTCTGATCGACGCGGCGACCCGGCGAATGGAAGTCAGCCAGGTGCAGGTGCACCGCTCGCTCATGCTGTCGCGCATCGGGATCGCAGCGGTGACCATGGCGGGCCTGCTCGCGTTCTATCTTTACCTGCGCCAGACCACAGCGCTCAAACGCGCCGGAGACCAGCAGCAGGTTGCGCTCCAGCGGGAGCGCGACATGCTGGAGCGGCAGGTGCGCGAGCGCACCGCTTCCCTTGCCGAACTGGCAACCCACTTGCAGAACGTGCGTGAAGAAGAGCGGGCGCACCTGGCGCGTGAACTGCACGATGAACTCGGCGCGTTGCTCACGGCGGCCAAGCTGGATGTCGCGCGGCTGAAGTCGCGCCTGGGGGCGCTGGCCTCCACGCCGGAAGTCGAACAGCGGCTCGTGCACCTGACCGAGTCCCTCAACAGCGGCATCGCGCTGAAGCGCCGGATCATCGAAGACCTGCGCCCTTCGTCGCTTTCCAATCTGGGGCTCACCGCATCGCTGGAGATCCTGGCACGCGAGTTCTCCGAGCGCTCGGGCATCGAAATCGCAACCGACCTCGAATCGGTTCAGCTCGACGAGTCGCGACAGCTCACGGTGTATCGCCTGGTGCAGGAGTCCCTCACCAACGTTGGCAAATACGCAGAAGCCAGGCAGGTCGAGATCAGCGTGCGCGACTACGAGAACCATGTCGAAGTCGATATCAGGGACAACGGCAAGGGGTTCGATGTCGCTTCCATTCGAACCGCCACCCACGGTCTGGCCGGCATGCGCCACCGCGTGGAGGCTGCCGGGGGCAAGCTGACAGTCAGTTCCACGCCCGGCAAAGGCACGCGCATCGCGGCCGTCATGCCCAAGCTCGCCGCAGTTTGATCCGGCGCGCATTTCCTGTGAGCGGCCTCCTACAGCCGCCCGCAGCAGTAGCCGACAAACACACACGCCTGCCGCTGATCTCCAACTGATCAGGTCGGCGCACACACTTGCCGCAGGTCTCGTGCAAATCGCACGGCATTCAAACAATGAAATGCGGGTACGCCCGTTGGGAGAAACGAGATGCTGCACTACGCCATAGTCTTCTTCGTGATCGCGCTGATCGCGGCGCTGTTCGGCTTCGGCGGCATCGCTGCCGGTGCCGTGGAGATCGCCAAGATCCTGTTCTTCATCTTCGTCATCATGGCCGTCGTGGCCTTCGTGATGAGCCTGGGCAAAAAGCGCTGAAGCACACGCTGCGCGCCGCACACCCCCGTCAATTTTTTTCACCCCCTACAAGGACTCACCATGGACAGCAACATGCGCTCTATTCGCGCCGGCGCCACCGGATATGCAGACGAAGCACGCGGCCTCACCGACAAGGCCCTGGAATCGACAAAAGAGTTTGCCAGCCACGCGCTGGACCTGGCCGGCGAGCGCGCCCGCAACCTGCGCTACGGCGCACGCGACCTGGCCAACCGCGGCGCAAGCACCGTGGGCGATTACGCCTCGTACACCTCGCGCTATGTCCGCGACGAACCCATCAAGTCCGCACTGATCGCTGCCGCCATTGGTGCGGTGGTCGCCGGCCTTGTCATTGCAGCTCGCCGCTACAACGACCGTTACTGAACCCGGACGCAAGGTTTCGCTTTCATGGCCATGGTGCATCCGATCTTTTCCGTGCTGATCACGCGGCCGGAACTGGTCATGGACCATGTCGCCGGATATGCCGCGCTGATGCAGGAGGAAGCGTCGACGGTGGGCGGGCATGTGGCACGCCGCGTGCTGGCCTGGGGCGTCGCAGTGATTTCGCTGCTGGTGTTCCTGGTGCTTGGCGGCGTCGCGATCATGCTGGGCGCCGTCTACGGCCAATTTCATTGGACGCTGGTTGCGGTTCCCGCGGTAGCACTGGCAGCCGCCATCGCTGCAGCCGTCATTGCCACGAAACAGTTTCCAGGACGCGCCTTCACCGGATTGAAAGCGCAACTCGATGCGGATGCACAGGCTTTGCGCACGATTGGAGCGGGGACGTGACCGACGCGGCTGACAAGCTCGCTCGCACACGGCTCGCGATCATCGAACATGTGCACCGCAAGAAGCACCCGGAAGACTACGACCGGTCGGGCGAGCCCAAGCGGGCACCAAAGGACGTGCGCCTGGATGAGCGGGGCGAGCTTCGGCAGGCGGCCCGTGAGCCGCGCGCACCGGGGCGCACTGCCGCTGCGCGTCGCTGGTACGCGAGCGGGCAGCGTGCGTTTGGCGCATGGTGGCGGCACCACCCGGCCCATCTGGGAGTCGAGCTTGCAACGCCGATGCTTTCGAGCTTTGCCGCGCGCAGGCCCGTCGTCTACCTGGGCACTGCGGCGGTCCTGGGCGCCGTGATCGTCGTGGCTCGTCCTTGGCGCCTGATTTCGGTGACCGGACTTGTCGTTGCGATCCTGAAGTCGTCGCAGCTGTCCAGCATGGTGATGTCGGCGATGTCCGCAGCCGACTTCGACCGGGGCGGCAGGCCGTACGAGTGAGTTAAAAATATACAGTTCACAAGCCGGGGGGCGTGGTGCCATCCCCGGTGAGTTTTAAAGGCAGGGCACCGTGAAATCGATAGTCAACTCAAGGAGAAAGTCATGAAATACGCAAGAGCCCTCGCATTTGCCCTCGTCGCAGCCACCACCATCGTGTCCACCGGTTGCGCAGTCGTTCGCGGCCAGGAAACCCCTGGCGCATACGTCGATGACGCAGCCATCACCACCGCCGTGAAGGCCAAGTTCGTCGATGACCGCACGGTCGACGCCGGCGCCATCAAGGTCGAAACGCTCAACGGCACCGTTTCGCTGTCGGGCTTTGCCAAGTCCAACCAGGAAAAGGCCCAGGCCGAAGTCATCGCCCGCAACACCCGCGGTGTGCGTCAGGTGCTGAACAACCTGGCTGTTCGCCCTTAAGCGCTTCCCGGCAAGCGGGCTTGCAGTACGCAACCCGCTGCATCCGGCCAAAAGGGCAGGCAGTCAAACGCCTGCCCTTTTTGTATCTACACAACGTCTTCTCGTCGTCATGAAAACCTTCCGCTGCGACTTCTGCGGCCATCCGCTGTTCTTTGAGAATGTGCAATGCCTCCAGTGCGGCAGCGACCTCGCATTCCTGCCGCATCGCATGGCGCTGTGCGCGGTGGAGCCGGCTCCCGACCAGCCCGACGGCACGCTCCAGCGCAAGAGGCGCAACCGGACCAGGCCGCCCGGGCGCTTTTACCGCCTGTGCCACAACCATGTGCAGCACCAGGCCTGCAATTTCGCCGTGCCTTCAACCGATCCGAACCCGCTGTGCGTGTCGTGCCGGCAGACCCGGGTGCTGCCCGACCTGTCGGTGCCGGAGAACCACACCCGCTGGTACCGTATCGAGACCGCCAAGCGTCGGCTGTTCTACACGCTGGCCAAGCTGGGACTGGCATCGGTGGAGCCGCCGAACGGGCAGACGGACGGACCCATCTTTGAATTTCTCGCAGACCAGCCCGGCTTCCAGGTGATGACCGGGCACTGCAACGGCCTGATCACGATCAATATCTCGGAGGCCGACGACACCGAACGCGTTCGAAGACGCGTGATGCTGCACGAGCCTTATCGCACGCTGCTGGGCCACCTGCGCCATGAGTCCGGGCATTACTACTGGGACCGGCTGATCCTGCAATCAGGCCGCGTCGAGTCGTTTCGGCAGACCTTCGGCGATGAATCCGCCGACTACCGCACGGCCCTGGACGCCTACTACGCGAACGGAGCGATGCAGGGTTGGCAGGACAGCTACATCAGCATGTACGCCACTTCCCATCCGTGGGAAGACTGGGCCGAGACCTGGGCGCACTACCTGCACATGGTGGACCTGCTGGAGACTGCGGCGTCGTACAACACGCGCGTGGTCGTGCCGGGCGACGACAGCGACGAGGCCGAAGAGGTGACGAGCCCGTTCGACAACATGTCGGCCGACTTCGACCAGCTGGTCGATCAGTGGATGCCGCTCACGCTGCTGGTGAACAGCATGAACCGCAGCCTGGGCCAGGACGATGCCTATCCGTTCGCGCTGTCGAAGCAGTCTCTCGCCAAGCTCAAGTTCGTGCACGATGTGATCCACGCCCCTCCGCAAGATGCGCAGGACGCGGATGTGGATCTGGATGCCGGGTCATGCCAGACGGTGAAAGATGAATTGCAATCAGATCAATTGGAATCTGACCCCAATTAAGTGGCGGACCCCTGCATGGGACAATTCGCCCCATGTTTGTATTGTTTGAAGAAGCCGGCAAATTTCAGGCCGGCAGGATCCTCTCCGAGGCCGATTCGTCCGCGCAGGTCGAACTCGACAGCGGCAAGCGCGTCAAGGTCAAGGCCGCCAACATGCTGGTGAAGTTCGAAAAGCCGGCCCCGGCTGAACTCATCCGCCAGGCGCAGGCTTTGGCCGCCGGCATCGAGCTGGAAATGACCTGGGAATTCGCGCCCGAAGACGAGTTCGGCTTTGCCGAGCTGGCGCGCGACTATTTCAGCGAGAAAGCGACGCTCGAAGAACAGGTCGCCATGCTGTTTCGCCTGTTCGAGGCGCCCCATTACTTTCGTCGTGCGGGCAAGGGGCGCTTTCGCAAGGCGCCAGCCGAAATCCTGCAGCAGGCCCTGGCCGCCATCGAAAAGAAAAAACAGGTTCAGGCGCAAATCGAAGCCTGGGCCGGCGAGCTGGCAGCCGGCACCTGCCCGGAGCCGATTCGCGAGCAACTGTTCAAGATCCTGTTCAAGCCCGACAAGAACGCACCCGAATACAAGGCCGTGGTCGATGCCTCGCGCGCCACGCAAACCGCACCGCTCGACCTGCTGCAACGCGCAGGCGCCATCGCGTCGCCCTACCAGTTCCACTGGAAGCGATTCCTGTTCGAGAACTTCCCCAAGGGCACGGCCTTCCCGGCTCTGCAGGCGCCGTTGATCCAGGACGAACTGCCGATCGCCCAGGTGCAGGCGTTCTCCATCGACGACTCCAGCACGACCGAAATCGACGATGCGCTTTCCGTGCAAGGCCTGGGCACCGGCACCGTCACGGTGGGCGTGCACATTGCAGCGCCGGGACTCGCGCTGCAACCGGCGTCGGCCATCGACGCGGTTGCGCGCCAGCGCCTGTCCACGGTGTACATGCCGGGCTACAAGATCACGATGCTGCCCGATGATGTGGTGACGGCGTACACGCTTCAGGAAGGCCGCGACTGCCCGGCGGTCTCGCTCTACGCGACGTTCGATGAAGCCACGCTGGAGCTCAAGGACTCGCAGACCAGGCTGGAGCGCGTGCCCATCGTCGCCAACCTGCGCCATGACCAGCTCGACGCCGTCGTGACCCAGGAGTGGCTGCAAGACCCCGCACCGCCCGAAGACCCACGCCTGCCGGTGCCCGGCCTGCATCCGCCGCTGGCCTTCCTGCACCGGCTCGCGCTGCACCTGAAATCGCTGCGCGAAATCGTTCGCGGCAAGCCCGAGAACTTCAACCGGCCTGACTACAACTTCCGCCTCGTCGGCAACGACGGCGCAGAGCCTGTCGGCGACGAGCAGGTGGTGATCACGCTGCGCCAACGCGGCGCACCGCTGGACCTGATCGTGGCCGAAGCCATGATCCTGGCCAACAGCACCTGGGGCAGCTGGCTGGGCGAACTGGGCGTTCCCGCCATCTACCGCAGCCAGGCGAGCCTCGCACCGGGCGTCAAGGTGCGCATGGGCACCCGGGCGTTGCCGCACGCGGGCATTGGCGTCAAAAGCTATGCGTGGAGCACCTCGCCCCTTCGCCGTTACACCGACCTGGTGAACCAGTGGCAGATCATCGCGGCTGCACGGCATGGCCGCACGGCTGCACTGGCTGCGCCGTTCAAGCCCAAGGACGCCGAGCTGTTTTCGATCATCTCCAGCTTCGACTCCGCGTACACGGCCTACAACGGCCACCAGGGCGGGATGGAACGCTTCTGGACGCTGAAGTATCTGCAGCAGCAAGGCATCACCGAAATCACCGGCAGCCTGTTCCGCGAGAACATGATTCGCGCCGACGATTTGCCGCTGGTGCTTCCGGTGCTCGGCGCCAACGCGCTGCCGCGCGGCGCTCGAGTTCGCGTCAAGCTCGGTGAAATCGACCCGATCACGCTGGACATCGGCGGCACGGTGGTGGAGCACCTGGACGCCCAGCCGGGCGACGATGCGCCGTCGGAAGAAGACGACAGCGAAGAAGAATCGGTGGCCGGCCCGATTGCCATCGCCGTTGACGTGAACGACACTGGCGAGACGGAAGCGGCGCCTGTGCCGGCTGCCTGATCGCTGGCCCACGCCAGCCTCCCGATGTTCCCGGCCAGTTGATGCATTTGTGAACCTGCGACAGTTCAGTACCCTCCAGCTTGCGATCGGCATCTCGGTCGCCGTTCACGTCGTGATCCTCACGGCGCGCATCGTGGACCCCGAGGGATTCAACCGCGTCTTCCAGGACACGCCGCTGGAAGTGATCCTGGTCAACGCCAAGACCAACGAAAAGCCGGAGAACGCCAAGGCGATCGCGCAGACTTCGCTGGCAGGCGGCGGCGATGCAGACAAGGGCCGCTCGACGTCGCCCCTGCCCCCATCGGCACTGACGGAAATGGGCGACGCAGCCGAAGATGCGCAGCGCAAGATCGACGCCATGCAGGAGCAGCAGACTCTGCTGCTCGCGCAGGTCAAGAAGATGCTGGCCGCCCTGCCGCCGCCCGACCCCAAGCAGCCCACCAACAACCCCGAAGCGCTCGCGCGCGAAGAAAAGCGGCGGCAACTGATCAAGCTGCTGGCCGAGATCGAAAAGCGGATCAACGAAGAAAACGCGCGTCCCAAGAAGCGCTACATCAGCCCCTCGACCCGCGAAGAGGTCTACGCGATCTACTACGACGGCCTGCGCCGGCGCATCGAGGACAAGGGCACGCAGAACTTTCCGGAACTCATGGGCAGGAAGCTCTATGGCGAGCTGACCATGGTCGTCACCATCAACTACGACGGGCGAGTCGTCGATACGGACATCGTGCAAAGCTCGGGCAACCCCACGCTCGACCGCCGCGCCAAGGCCATTGCGCTCAGCGCCGCACCGTTCGGCCGCTTCAGCGATGCCATGCGCCGCCGCGCCGACCAGATCGTCGTGGTGTCGCGCTTCAAGTTCACGCGCGACGAGACGCTCGAAACCCAACAACTGGCACGCTAGTCGCCGTTCACACTGTTTATGTCCGATCTCTATTGCGTCATGGGCAACCCTGTCGAGCACAGCAAGTCGCCGTGGATTCACGCGCGGTTTGCACAGCTCACCGGCCAGGACATGCACTACGACAAGCGGTTGATTCCACTCGATGGATTCGCGCGCGGCATCGCGCAGTTTCGCGCTGAAGGCGGCAAGGGCTGCAACATCACCGTGCCCTTCAAGTTCGAAGCTGCGCCGATCGCAAACCAGCTGACACCGCGCGCCGAATTGGCGGGCGCGTGCAATGTCCTGCGCTTTGACGGCGAGAAAGTTTTTGCGGACAACACCGACGGCGTGGGCCTGGTCAACGACATCACGCGCAATGCCGGTGTACGGCTGGCGGGCCGGGATGTGCTGCTGATCGGTGCCGGCGGTGCTGCGGCGGGTGTGCTCGGTCCTTTGATCGAAGCAGGCCCGCGGCTCATCGTGGTCGCGAACCGGACGCAGGCCAAGGCGCAGCACCTGATCGACCGGCATGCATCGCTCGCGCAGCAGCACCGCGTGAAACTGCAGGCGCCCGAACTGCTGCAGGTAACGGACGATTTCGATGTCGTCATCAATGCAACCGCAACCAGCCTGGCCGGGCAAGCCGTGCCCGTATCGCCGGCCGTGCTGCGGCGCGGCACGCTCGCGTGCGACCTGATGTACGGGCCTGCTGCACAAGGTTTCATGGACTGGGCCGCTGCGCATGACGCCACCCCACGCGACGGCCTCGGGATGCTGGTCGAGCAGGCGGCAGAGGCGTTCCTCGTGTGGCGCGGCGTGCGGCCGCCTTCGGCGCAGGTGCTGCAAGAGCTGAGGGCCGCGCTGGGATGAGCGCACGATGAAATCCCTGGCGCGCTGGATCATGCTGGTGCTTGTCGCAGCCCTGGCGCTGCAGGTGTTCTTCATCGTGCGGATTGCATTGGCCGCGACCGTGGCACCGGAATCGACGGCCTTCATGCGATCCGAAGCGTGGCGCATCGCCACGACAAAAGGCAAGCTGCCGTGGTCGCACCAGTGGGTGCCTTACGCCAGCATCTCCGACAACCTCAAGCGTGCGGTCATCGTGTCCGAGGACGACAGCTTCAGCGTCCACGACGGCTACGACTGGGAAGCGCTGGAAAAAGCATGGCAGCGCAATGCCGAGGCCGAAGAACGGGCCGCCCGGCAAAAACCGAAAGCGGCCACATCGCCCAATGCCAGCAAGACGCCTGCAAGACCGGTGCGTGCGCCAAAAATCATCGGAGGCTCGACCATCACGCAGCAGCTCGCCAAGAACCTGCTGCTTTCGGGCGAGCGCACCTTCCTGCGCAAGGGCCAGGAATTCGTGCTGACATTCGCCCTGGAAAAGATGCTCTCCAAGCAGCGCATCCTGGAGATCTACCTCAACAGCGTCGAGTGGGGCGAAGGCGTGTTCGGCGCGGAAGCCGCGTCGCGCCACTACTTTCGCAAGAGCGCGTCACAGCTCACCGCATATGAGGCCGCGCGCCTGGCCGTCATGCTGCCGCGCCCCAAATATTTCGAGAAGGTGCCGGGCTCGGGCTATCTCGCCAGCCGCGCTTCGACCATCGCGGCCCGCATGCGCGGCGCCGAGCTGCCCTGACTCGGCCAACCGCAGCACCGCATATCATCGAACGCATGCTTGCCAAGCTCATGAGCCTGTTTTTGCTGGGGCTGGTGCGTGTCCTCACAGGTGCCCAGGCACGCTGGTACGGTTGCCCGCCCAAAGCCGAACAGCGCATCTATTTCGCCAATCACCAAAGCCACGCCGACCTCGTGATGATCTGGGCCGCCCTGCCGCAAGAGTTGCGCAGCATCACGCGCCCCATCGCTGCGAAAGACTACTGGACCAAGACGCCCTTTCGCCAGTGGATCACGACATCGGTCTTTCATGCGATCTACGTGGACCGCGCGCGCACCGGTGAGCAGGATCCGCTAGAGCCTTTGATCGATGCGCTGGAAAGCGGCGACTCGATCATCATCTTTCCGGAAGGCACGCGCGGCCACGCCGACGAGCCGCAGCCGTTCAAGGCCGGCCTGTACAACCTCGCCCAGAAGTTTCCCCATGTGGTGCTGGTGCCTGCCTGGATCGACAACATCCAGCGCGTGATGCCCAAGGGTGAAGTCGTGCCGGTGCCCATCCTCTGCTCGGTTACCTTCGGCGCGCCGATCCGGCTGGAAGAAGGCGAGGAGCGCCGGCCGTTTCTCGACCGCGCACGCGACGCCGTCATGGCGCTGAGGGAAGTCTGATGGACGAATTCCTTCGCAGTCTCACGCCGACGCAGCAGATCACCGCTCTGTTCCTGATCGTCTTCGGCATCCTCATCATCGTGAGCGTGACGGCGTTCTTCCTCTCGTTCAAAAAGAGCGCAACCGAGCACGACGAAGCGTGGCACGCCGAGCTCAAGAACTTCCGCCGCCTGCTGGCCACCTCGTGGTTCATGGTCGTCGTGTTCTGGATGGCGTGGGTGCTGGGCGACACGGTGGCCACGGTGCTGTTTGCCTTCATCGCCTTCTTTGCGCTGCGCGAATTCATCACGCTCTCACCGACCCGCCGCGGCGACCACCGCAGCCTGATCCTGGCGTTCTTCGTGGTGCTTCCGGTGCAGTTCTGGCTGGTGGGCACCGAGCACTTCGACCTCTTCACCGTCTTCATTCCGGTGTACGTGTTCCTTGCGATTCCCGTGGTGAGCGCCCTGGCGGGCGACACGCACCGGTTCCTGGAGCGCAACGCCAAGCTGCAATGGGGAATCATGGTTTGCGTGTACGGCATGAGCCATGTGCCGGCCTTGCTGCTGCTCGACTTCAAGGACTACCAGGGCAAGGGTGCATTCCTGGTGTTCTTCCTGGTGTTCGTCGTGCAGACCTGCATGCTGATGCAGCATGTGGTCACCCGCAAACTCAAGCGCCGGCCCAGCGCCCCCGAGGTGAGCCGAAGCTTCAACTGGTACAGCTGGGGCGTGGGCATGATCGTGGGCAGCTTCGTCGGTGTCGTGTTGTCTTTCATCACGCCTTTCGAGCCGATACAGGCGCTGGCGATGGCCTTCGTCGCGTGCGTGGCGGGGTCGATGGGGCATCTGGTGATGAAAGCCCTCAAGCGCGACCGCGGTGTGACCGCCTGGGGCAAACGCGATGTGTCGATCACGGGCGCGAACGGCCTGCTCGATCGCGTCGATGCGCTGTGCTTTGCCGCGCCCATCTTCTTTCATTCGGCCCGCTGGTACTTCGGCGCCTGACGGACAATCGGGCCATGCGAATCCTAGGTATCGATCCCGGCCTCCAGACCACAGGGTTTGGCGTGGTCGATGTGTCCGGGCATGCGCTGACCTACGTTGCAAGTGGAACCATCACCACTACCCATCTCGATCGCGGCAACCTGCCCGCGCGGCTCAAAGTTTTGTTCGATGGCATCGGCGAAGTGCAGGCCCGTTACCAGCCGGATGTGGCCGCCGTGGAGATCGTGTTCGTGAACGTCAACCCGCAGGCCACCTTGCTGCTCGGGCAGGCTCGCGGCGCCTGCCTGACGGCGCTTGTCTCCTGCAACCTTGACGTGGCGGAATACACCGCCCTCCAGATGAAGCAGGCCGTGGCCGGCCACGGCAAGGCTGCCAAGGCGCAGGTGCAGGAGATGGTCAAACGCCTGCTCAAGCTGCCGGGTCTTCCGGGCAAGGACGCGGCCGACGCCCTGGGGCTTGCCATCACCCACGCCCACGCGGGTGCATCGATGAGCCGCATTGCAGCGGCAACCGCCGTGACACGCACGACCAGTGCGATGTTCCGCAGCGGCCGAACACTTTAAAAGCCAGCGCACGCCTCATTGCTGAGTTAAGGTTCCGGTAAGCACCTGTAATTTTTGTAAGAAGAGACGCAGTTACATCTGTGTTTTTCCGATGCACTGCAATCGCGAAAATCCGGTCGAGATTGTGATTAATTTCATTGCTTCAGACCGGCATCGAATGGCTCAGGTTTCGAGGTATTTCCGCGTGTGAAAAATATCTCTCTTTCAGAGGGGGAAGCTCGAGCGTAGGCCTTACAAAGTCAGCCAATTTCCTCTATCCGTGTCAGACGCCTCCTACTACAGTCCGCGTTCCCGCAGAGCCAGCCCAGGCTCATCAAAAACTGAACGCACAGGTTGTAGTTACATGAAAAGACGTCTGTTTCTTCTTTCCGGAACTTCCTCGGCAGCACTTGCCCTTTCAGGATGCGGAGGCGGCGGTGTCGAAGCGACCCAAGGACCCCTTGCGGATGCCGCCATCGATGCCATCGGCTCACCACTTGCTGCGCTCAGGAAGAGGCCGTCGGCTCCCGCGCCAGCGCCAGCGCCAGCCCCTGCACCCGCACCTGCGCCAGCGCCCACACCAGCCCCCGTTGCAGGCGTCGCCTACCCGTTCGGTGCGCGACTGGTCCCCTATGTCGGCGGCATCAAGCCGACACAGACCACCACAGCCATGGATGCGGTTCTCACGAAACAGTACGACGCCTGGAAAGCCGCCCGCGTCATTTCGGCCAGCTCGGTCGTCTCCGGCGGCCTCGCGGTCAAGTTCTCTGACCCCACCTACATGGCGGTGTCCGAAGGCGCAGGCTACGGCATGCTGCTCGCAGTGCTCTTCGCGGGCCACGATCCGAACGCACGGGCGCTGTTCGACGGCCTGTTCGCCGTGGTGCGTGCGCGCCCTGCCTATGCAATTACGCCATACGATCCCAACGGCAAATACCTGCACGACTGGCGCCTGAACGCCAACGGCACCAGCGCAGGCGACGGCTGGAACGCCATGGACGGCGACCTCGATATCGCGATGGCGCTGCTCATGGCCCACAAGCAGTGGGGCTCGACCACCGGCTCCTGGAACTACCTGCAGGAAGGCCGCAACACCATTGCCGCCATCAAGTCCTGGAACATGAATGCAGATGGCTCCACGCGCGGCCTGCCCAACGCCAACAACAACCGGACGTCCGACTACATGATCGGCCACTTCCGTGCATTCAAGGCAGCGACCGGTGACGCGATCTGGGACCTGGCCATCACCAAGGCCTACGCCCTGATCGATCGCATGCAGACGGTGTACTCGCCCGGCGTCGGCCTGATGCCCGACTTCGTCATCAATACCAACACCGCCACACCGTCGCCATCGACCGGCTACATTGGCGACGGCAACGACAAGGAAGGCCACTTCTGGTGGAACGCATGCCGCAATCCGTGGCGCTATTCCTCCGATTTCCTGCTTTCAGGCGACTCGCGTTTTTCGCTGGTGACCGGCCGGATGATCGACTTCTTCAAGTCACGCTCGGGCGGCAACCCCTTGAACATCGGCACCGGGTACGCACTCAACGGAACACTGCTGACCGGCGGCAACAGCGCTGCGTACCACGGCCCCATCTGCGCCGGCGCCTGCGTCGATGCGCGGTTCCAGTCATTCCTGGACGCGATGTGGAACTGGAATGTGACTCACCTGACAACGGGTTACTACGACAGCGAGCTGCAGCTGCTGAGCATGGTGGTCGCCTCGGGCAACTGGTGGTCCACCGCCGGATCCGTACTGCCCCTGTCGTCGCCGGCTCCCGCACCAGCACCAGCGCCCGCGCCTACCGGCGTCAACATGCTGGTCAATGGCGACTTCGCAAGCGCCATGACCGGCTGGGTCAACTGGGGGAATTCGCAAGTCGCCTCTGGCGTGCTGCAAGTAGGCACGGCTGCCGGCGGCGCCGCACAGGACATCTACATGAAGCTCACCCCGGGCAAGCAGTACACCCTGACTTCGCAGGCCTGCATCAATACGGCGGCAGAAGGAATCTTTGTGGGCGTGACGCTCAAGGACAGCGTCGGCGCCGTATTGCTGGACCAGTCCAGGCTGGTCAACGCCCTGAGCTTCAATGGCGTCAGCCTGACTTTCACGGTCCCGCAGGGCATGACCAGCGGCTATGTGTATGTCTGGAAGAACGCCAACGCCGCGATGGGCCTGATCGACAATTTCTCGCTGGTCGAAGGCTAAGTGTGACTCGGGGGCCCGGGCGGCCCCCGCGCATCACGCGATGCGCTCCAGGATCAGCACGGCGAAGAACAGGAATGCGGCCGCCAGCGTCCAGCGCAGGATGCGAAGGCCCAGCGTCTTGAAACGCACCTGCCCTGTTCCGGCATAGAACGCAAACGACACAGCCGCTCCCAGCAGGAGCAGCAACACCACCCAGCGAACGATGATCATCGCTCTACCAGGCCCGGGCCGGCCTGGCAAAGCCGGCGGGTCCCTGCTTCTCGTCTTCGAAGGTGACCATTTCGTAGGCACCTTGGGCGAGCAGTTCGCGCAGCAGCAGGTTGTTCATGGCATGGCCCGAGCGGAACGCGCTGTACGCGGCCAGGAGCGGATGACCGATGAGATACAGGTCGCCCATGGCGTCCAGGATCTTGTGCTTGACGAACTCGTCGTCATAGCGAAGCCCATCGCTGTTGAGTACGCGGTAATCGTCCATCACCACCGCGTTGTCCAGGCCACCGCCCAGCCCCAGGCCGTTGGCGCGCATGGTTTCCAGGTCCTTGGTGAAGCCGAAGGTGCGGGCCCGCGCAATGTCGCGGGCATACGACCCCGTGCCCAGGTCGAACTCGACGCATTGCCCTGTGGAATCGACCACGCGATGCGCGAAGTCGATCTCAAAGCGCAGCTTGTAGCCGTGGTACGGATCGAGCCGCGCCCACTTGAGGTTGTCGCCTTCGCCCAGCCGCACTTCGACCGGCCGGGTCACGCGCATGAAGCGCCTGGGCGCCTTCTGCAACTCGATGCCCGCACTCTGCAGCAGGAAAACGAAAGACGCCGAAGAGCCATCCAGGATGGGCACTTCTTCGGCTGTGATATCGACGTAAAGGTTGTCCAGGCCCAGGCCCGCACAGGCCGACATCAGGTGCTCGACGGTCTGCACCTTGGCACCACCGCGTGAGATGGTGGAAGCCATGCGCGTGTCGGTCACCGACTCGGCGCTGATCGGAATATCAACCGGATCGGGCAGGTCCACCCGGCGGAACACGATGCCTGTATCGGGTTGGGCAGGTCGAAATGTGAGCTCGACGCGCTGCCCGCTGTGCAAGCCCACGCCCACCGCCCTGGTGAGTGACTTGAGCGTGCGCTGCTGGATCATAAGCAGGCAATTTTAGACCGTGACCGTTAGCCCCGGGTTATGTGTGTGAAGCCAAGAAAAGGGGGTGGACCGCTTGCACCGGCCCACCCCGAACTCCCGTGGAGAACACTTGCCTTGTTGATTCAAATCACAACTGAACGATCAGTCGGCCTGGCGGCGCAGGAACGCGGGAATGTCGAACTCGTCCACGCCGCTGTTGGACAGCGCGGCGACCTTCACGGACGCATTGGTGCGGCCATTGCGCCAGACGCTGGGCACGTCCATGTCGTTGTAGCCCGACAGACCCGATGCAGCACCGACCGGCTCGCGAGTCACGATCGCGCCCGGACCGGAAATCGCGTTGTTCACCGTGGGCACGTTGAACGGCACGTTGTCGGTGCCGGTGCGCAGGACTTGCAGCGGAGGCGCAGCGCGGCGCTGGCCGTTGCGCGACAAACCCGTGGCCACCACCGTGACGCGCATTTCGTCGCCGAGCTGGTCGTCGTAGGCAGCGCCGTAGATCACGTGTGCGTCCGGCGATGCGTAGGCGCGGATCGTGTTCATCGCCAGCTTGGACTCCGACAGCTTCAGGCTGCCCTTGGCCGCGGTGACGAGCACCAGCACGCCCTTGGCGCCCGACAGGTCGATGCCTTCCAGCAGCGGGCATGCCACAGCCTGCTCGGCCGCGATGCGTGCGCGATCCGGGCCGTCGGCCACGGCCGTGCCCATCATCGCCTTGCCCGGCTCGCCCATCACGGTGCGGACGTCTTCGAAGTCGACGTTGACGTTGCCGTACTCGTTGATGATTTCGGCGATACCGCCCACGGCGTTCTTGAGCACGTCATTGGCATGCGCGAAGGCTTCGTCCTGGGTAATGTCGTCGCCCAGCACTTCGAGCAGCTTTTCGTTCAGGACAACGATCAGCGAATCGACATTGGCTTCGAGCTCGGCCAGGCCGTTGTCGGCATTGGTCATGCGACGGCCGCCCTCCCAGTCGAACGGCTTGGTGACAACGCCCACGGTGAGGATGCCCATTTCCTTAGCGATACGCGCGATCACTGGCGCAGCGCCCGTGCCCGTGCCGCCACCCATGCCGGCCGTGATGAACAGCATGTGCGCGCCATCGATGGCCGAGCGGATTTCCTGCACGGCCGTCTCGGCCGCGTCACGGCCCTTTTCGGGCTTGCTGCCGGCGCCCAGGCCGGAGACGCCGAGCTGGATGGTCTTGTGCGCTGCGCTGCGGGCGAGCGCTTGCGCATCGGTGTTCGCGCAGATGAATTCCACGCCCTGCACCGAGCGGCCGATCATGTGTTCGACCGCGTTGCCGCCACCACCGCCAACGCCGATCACCTTGATCTGCGTGCCAGCGTGGAACTCTTCGACTTCAATCATTTCGATGCTCATGGTGTATCTCCTTCGAATCCTGCAGTTGCCAATTTGGGAAAGCTATGTGTTGGGGACTTCATGAAACTTTGTTCAGTGCGTCGGTGCACCGACATCGCTCCTTTCTCCAGGGTTTCGGCGGCCCTGCCGCGCTGATCGGTCTGATGAAATGTCTTGTGCAGTGCATCAGAAGTTCCCGACGATGAAATCCTTGAAGCGGCCGAAGGCCGTCTTCATGGAACCGTTTTTCTGCGCGACCTTCAGGCCGCGTATGCGTGCAAGGCGTGCTTCCTCGAGCAGGCCCATCACAGTCGATGCGCGTGCCTGCGCAACCATGTCCGACAGCGAGCCGCGATACTTGGGCACGCCCCGCCGCACGGGCTTGAGGAAGATGTCCTCGCCCAGTTCAAGCATGCCCGGCATCACGGCGCTGCCGCCGGTGATCACGATGCCCGACGACAGCACTTCTTCGTAGCCCGAATCGCGAATCACCTGCTGCACCAGCGAAAAGATCTCTTCGATGCGCGGCTCGATCACGCCGGCCAGCGCCTGGCGCGACAACATGCGCGGACCGCGGTCGCCCAGGCCCGGCACTTCGACCTGCTGCTCGGGGTCGGCCAGCAACTGCTTGGCGTAACCGCTCTCGACCTTGATGTCTTCCGCGTCCTTGGTGGGCGTGCGCAGCGCCATCGCGATGTCGCTGGTGATCAGGTCGCCCGCAATCGGGATGACGGCGGTATGGCGAATTGCGCCGTTGGTGAAGATGGCCACGTCGGTCGTTCCAGCGCCGATGTCCACGACTGCAACACCCAGTTCGCGCTCGTCTTCCGTGAGCACTGCCTGGCTGGAGGCCAGCGGATTGAGCAGCAGGTGATCGACTTCCAGCCCGCAGCGGCGCACGCACTTGATGATGTTCTCTGCGGCGCTCTGCGCGCCGGTCACGATGTGCACCTTGGCCTCCAGGCGGATGCCGCTCA
>JAZKFI010000020.1:0-446929 GCA_040386575.1 Pseudomonadota bacterium | reverse complement strand
AGGTAGCCGCGCGTCTTGCCCAGCGTGATCAGGGTCTTCAGGCGCTGGCGGCGCTTGGCCATTTCTTCTTCGGAAAGGACGGTTTCGTCCAGGCCGAATTCCTTCATCAAGGCGCGCTCTTTCGCCTTGCTGATCTTCATGCGCAGCGGCTTGACCTTTTCGGTCGTTTCGACGACCGGCTCGCCAACGAGGTCTTCCTCGATGTCCGACATGTCCATCTCGTCGCCCGGCTTGCCTTCGGAAGCACTCTTGGGCTTGCGGCCGCGTTTGGCGCCCGTCTTGGCAGGGGCTTCAGCGCCCGGCACCTGGACCTTGGGAGGACGGCCCGGCTTCTTTTTCACGACTTCTTCAACGGCATTGGCTGCGACGGGCTTCTTGAGCTCTGTCGTGGCAGCGGCTTTCTCGGTATGGACTGGCGACTTCGATGCGGGCACTGGCTTGACTTTCGTTGCGGGCTTGGCGGTGGCTTTCGGCGCGGGCTTCGGTGGCGGCTTGACCACATGAAGCTTCGCTTTGGCGGGCGGAGCCGGTTTGACTACTTTTTTGGCGACAGGTTTCGCGGCAGGCTTGATGAGCTTTCCGGACTTTTGAGCGGGCATGAATGAATACCTTGATGGCTAAAAAGCAGAATCACAAAAGCGCCACTACTACCCGGCGCGGGCGATAGGGAAACTGACAGGCGGACCGTTCAGTTCCCCGGTGGGCAAGATGTGTGGGCGAACATTTGGGGTGCAGTCCTTGCGGTGAGATGGCCGGTTGCGCAATTTGCGTCGGTTGGCCGGGTCCGGAGGTGCTGCTGTCGCTCTTGCCGCGGTAACCTTACATTATACCGCTCGTCGGCTTTTTCAAGCCTTTTCAAGGCTTATCTTTGAGGTTTGGCCTCGGCCCACAGCTGCTTGAGGCGCTCATACGCAGCCGGATCGGTCGCCGCGCGTGCCGAAAGCTCCTTGCGCTCGTCGTCCAGCCGGCGGTCGCGTTCCATGCGCAGGATCTGCTGCAGTTCCGTCAGGTCGTGCTCGATGTCGGGCAGCATCTTGCCGGCCTGGTCGAGCAGGAACGTTTCATGTTCATGCCCCTGAGCCGCTTCCCGCAGGGCATCCCAGTTGCTGGCGCCATGTTCGTGGGTGTAGGCGTCGAGCCAGGCGAAAAGCGGGCCGTGGGGGGCGGGCAGGTCGCACAGCAGGTGATGGTCGTCGTGGCTGAGCGTGCCCCAGGCCTGTGGGTCCATGAAGACGATCTGTAGCGCGCGGTCCGCGCGGCCGGGAGGCAGGGCGCGTCCGGGCTTGCGGGATGGCCGCCATGGTTCACGACGGGCCTGTGGCTGTGCGGCAGCAGGTGGTGGCTTCGCGCCCCACAGACTGGTCAGGTCGCGCGCATCGAGCTGCGCCAGCGCGGCGATTTCCCCCAGCAACTGACGTTTGAGGGCGCCATCGGGCAGCGCGTTCCACAGCGGCTTTGCGTTGGCCGCCATGTGCGCCCGCCCTTCGGCAGTGGTCAGGTCGCAGGCTTCGCGCGCAGCTTCGATCAGGAAGCGGCTGAGCGGCGTGGCGTCGCTCACGTAGCGAGAGAACGCTTCCTTGCCGAATTCGCGGATGTAGCTGTCGGGGTCGTGTTCGGACGGCAGGAAGAGGAACTTCACCGAGCGGACATCGGTTGCGAAGGGCAGGGCAGCGTCCAGCGCCTTTCGCGCAGCCCGTCGTCCGGCTTCGTCGCCATCAAAGCTGAAGACCACCGAGTCGGTAAACCGGAACAGCTTTTGCACGTGATCGTTGGTGCAGGCCGTCCCCAGCGTTGCCACCGCATTGGGAAAGCCCAGCTGCGCCAGGGCTACCACATCCATGTAGCCCTCGGTGACCAGCACGTAGCCGTGTTCGCGCAGGGCGGTGCGCGCCTCGAAGAGGCCGTAGAGTTCGCGCCCCTTGCTGAAGACAGGCGTCTCCGGAGAATTGAGGTACTTGGGTTTCTCATCGCCCAGCACCCGGCCGCCAAAACCGATGCACTCACCCTTGACATTGCGGATGGGGAACATGATGCGGTCGCGGAACCGGTCGTAACGCTTGTCTTCTTCGTCGTTGACGATCACCAGGCCGCTTTCGGCCAGCAGCGGATCGTCGTAGTTGGGGAATATGCTGGCCAGGCTGCGCCAACCTTCTGGTGCGTAGCCCAGGCCGAAGTCGCGCGCTACCTCGCCGGAGAGGCCGCGCCGCTTGAGGTATTCGACGGCGTGCGGGCTCTGCTTGAGGTGCTTGCGGTACGCCTCGCCCGCCTTTTCGAGCACATCGCTCAGCGTTGCCTGCTTTTCACGTTGTTTGGCAGCGCGCTCGCGCTCTTGAGGCGTCGTATCTTCCTCAGGCACTTCCATGCCGTACTGCTGCGCGAGGTCCTTGGTGGCCTCGATGAACGTCATGCCGGCGTGCTCCATCAGGAAGCTGATCGCATCGCCGTTCTTGCCGCAGCCAAAGCAGTGATAGAACTGCTTGGTCGGGCTTACCGAGAACGAAGGCGACTTTTCGCCGTGGAACGGGCACAGGCCCATGAAGTTGGCGCCGGCCTTTTTCAGCTGCACATAACGCCCGACGATCTCCACCACGTCTGCACGCGCGAGCAGCTCCTGGATGAATGTCTGGGGAATGGCCATCGTTGCGTATTCTTACCTAACACCGCTGCGCCGCCTGCGCGGTTAACCTTGCGGCACACCGGGCCAACCGGGGATTTCGGAGACAACGCGATGCCAGGCATTTTCGATCAGGACCTTCCGCGCAATGACGCGAACTTCGCGCAGCTCTCGCCGCTGTCGTTCATCGAGCGAACCGCCGAGGTCTATCCGGGGCGCCTTGCCGTGGTGCACGGCGACTTGCGGCGCAACTGGGGCGAGGTGTATTCCCGGTGCCGGCAGCTGGCCAGTGCGCTTTCGATGCACGGCATAGCGAAGGGCGACACGGTCGCCGTGATGCTGCCCAACACGCCACCCATGGTCGAGGCGCACTTCGGTATCCCGATGGCCGGCGCCGTGCTCAATGCGCTCAATACCCGGCTCGACCCGGAGACGATCGCATTCATGCTCGATCACGGCGAAGCGAAAGCGGTCATCGTCGATCCGGAATTTGCGGGTGTCATGAAGAAGGCGATTGCGCTTCGCCAGGGCACGAAGCCGCTGCTGGTCATCGACGTGGACGACGCGGTTTACACGGGGGCTGTCGAAAAAATCGGGAGCATCGGCTACGACGAGTTCGTCGCGAGCGGGGACGCGAACTTCCAGTGGCAACTGCCCGCTGACGAATGGGATGCGATCGCGCTGAATTACACGAGCGGCACGACGGGCAACCCCAAGGGTGTGGTCTATCACCATCGCGGCGCAACGGCCAACGCGATTTCCAACATCCTCGAATGGGACATGCCCAAGCACGCTACGTACCTGTGGACGCTGCCGATGTTCCACTGCAACGGGTGGTGCTTTCCGTGGACGATCGCGGCGCGGGCCGGTGTCAATGTCTGCCTTCGCAAGGTGGAAGCGCGCGCGATCATCGATTCGATCAAGGCGCATGGCGTCACGCATTACTGCGGCGCACCTATCGTGCACGGCATGCTGGTGAACGCACCGGATGACATGAAGCAGGGCATGCCGCAAGGCGTGAAGGCGATGGTGGCGGGTGCTGCGCCTCCTGCTTCGATGATCGAGGGCATGGAGCGCATGGGCTTTGATCTCACGCATGTCTACGGTCTCACCGAGGTCTATGGGCCTGCGACCGTGTGTCCCAAGCACGACGAGTGGAACGAGGTGGACATCGGCGAACGGGCGCGCCTGAACGCACGACAGGGTGTGCGCTATCACTTGCAGCGTGATGCACGCGTGATGAATGCAGAGACCATGCAGCCCGTTCCGCTGGACGGAGAGACCATGGGCGAGATCATGTTCCGCGGCAACATCACGATGAAGGGCTACCTGAAGAATCGCGCCGCGACCGAAGAAGCTTTCGCGGGCGGCTGGTTTCACACCGGCGACCTGGCCGTGCAGTATCCGGACGGGTACATCAAGATCAAGGATCGCAGCAAGGACATCATCATCTCGGGCGGCGAGAACATTTCGTCGATCGAGGTCGAGGACGTGCTGTATCGGCATCCCGATGTGCTGGCCGCGGCCGTGGTTGCGCGGCCCGACGAGCGCTGGGGCGAGACGCCGTGCGCCTTTGTCGAACTCAAGGACGGTGCGACAACAAAGCCCGAAGACATCGTCGCGCATTGCAAGAAGCACCTCGCCGGATTCAAGGTGCCCAGGGCCGTGGTCTTTGGCGAGCTTCCGAAGACGTCCACCGGCAAGATCCAGAAGTTCGAATTGCGAAAACTGGTGGGGTCCGCCACCGCCATCGATATCTGAGCTGCGCACTGCAGAGCCTGTCGAGACGGCATACTCGGCGCATGCCCGTTTTCAGTCCGCAAGCCCTGCATGTGATGGCCCATCCGGGCAGCTTTGCCTGGCGCGTCCTCAAGGGATTCAAAGCCAACCAGGGTCTCCTGCTCGCAGGCGCGGTCGCGTACTACGCGCTGCTGTCTGTGGTGCCGCTTCTCATCCTGACGGTCATCGCGCTTTCGCATGTCATCGACCAGGCCGAACTGTTGATGACGCTGGGCCGTTACCTGGAGTGGCTCATGCCGAATCAGGGCAGTGCGGTCGTCAAGGAGCTATCGAATTTCCTGGCGCATCGCGACGTGATCGGCGGGGTGCTGCTGGTGACGATGCTGTTTTTCAGCTCGCTCGCTTTCACCGTGCTCGAAAACGCCATGTCGGTGATCTTCCTGCATCGCGTCGTGGTGCGGCGTCGTCGGTTCATCTTTTCCGCGTTGATGCCGTACCTGTACATCCTTTCGCTGGGGTTCGGCTTGCTGGTGATGACGCTCGTTTCGGGCAGCCTGCAGGCGATGGGCGAGGAAAGCATCGAGTTCCTGGGACGCGAGTGGTCGCTCAAGGGAACGTCCGGCGTGCTGTTGTACCTGCTGGGGCTGTCTGGTGAAATTTTCGTGGTGACCTCGATCTACCTGGTCATGCCGGTGGGTCGCCTCTCGCTGCGTCATGCATTGCTCGGTGGGGTGACGGCCGCGCTGCTGTGGGAGATCACCCGTCACGTGCTGGTGTGGTACTTCAGCACGCTGTCGCAGGTCAACGTGGTTTATGGATCGCTGACGACAGCGATCGTCGTGCTGCTGAGCCTGGAGATCGCCGCAACGCTGCTGCTGCTGGGCGCGCAGGTGATCTCGGAATTCGAGCGGGTCGACTTGCCGCCGGAGGTCCCGCCGCCCAACCCCCTGCATACCGATGAAGTCCAGGTGAAGCAGCCCGAAGGCAGCGAGCCGATCAGTCGCCCATGACGACGCCTTCGCGGCGTGGATCGGCACCGCCGAACCAGCCACCCTGCGTGCGCTGGATCGCTTGCAGGCCGCTTGGCATTGCAGCTTCCTGAACGTCAGCGCCCCGCGCACGCAACGCTTCCACGGTGGCGGGTGGAAACCGGCCCGCTTCCAGCAGCGTGGGGCCATTCAGCGAGCCGAAGTTCGGCAGGTCAATGGCCTGCTGCGCATTCAGTCCCCAGTTCAGGACGCCATAGAGCGTCTTGGCGGTGAAGTGAATGATGACCGCGCCGCCGGGGCTGCCCGCTGTCATGACCAGTTGGCCCGTTGCCTTGTCGAAAACCAGCGTCGGCGACATCGATGAGCGCGGGCGCTTGCCGGGCTGCACACGATTGGCGATGAGCCGGCCCTGGGCATCGGTGGGCGTGAAGCTGAAGTCGGTGAGCTGGTTGTTCAGCAAAAATCCGCCAGTGCCACCGGTTGGGTTGACCATCACCCGTGAGCCGAACTGCGCCTCGATGGTCGTGGTCATGGCGATTGCCTTGCCGAAGCCGTCGACGATGCTGATGTGCGAGGTGCCGTGTTCCTCCTGGTCGGGCATCGGCGCGGCTGCGGACCGGGTGCCGCCGGGCAAGCCCGGTTGAGCGACCTTCATGCTTTGCGGCCCGATCAATTTCGCCCGATCGGCAAGATAGGCCGGCTCCAGCAAGGTCATCCAGTCGCCGCCTGGCGCTGCGACGAAATCCGGGTCGCCGATGTACTGTGCGCGATCCGCGTACGCCAGCCGCGAAGCCTCGGTGTAGAGGTGCAACCAGTTCGCGTCGGGTAATCCGTTGTCGAGCGGGATCGAATCTGCCTGCAGGTTTGCAAGGATGCCCAGGATTTGCCCGATGGTGATCGCGCCGGAACCTGGAGGGGGGAAGCCGCAGATCCGGTAGTCGCGGGATTTCGCGCGGAAGTCGTGGCACAGGGCGTCGCGCTTTTTGGGCTGGTAGTGGCTCAGATCAGCCAATGAAAGCTGGCCGGGATGGGTCGGATGGGTACGCACCTTTTGCACAATCGCTTGTGCAATGACGCCTTCGTGCAGGGCCTTCGAGCCTTCCGAAGCGATGCGGCGAAGGACCGCCGCGTATTCGGGGTTGCGAAGGGTGATCCCGACGGCTTTCGGCTCCCCAGTGGAGTCAAAAAAGTAGGCTGCGGCCTGCGGGTCACGCTTGAGCGCAGCGTCGGATTTGATCAGCGCATTCAACCTCGGGCTGATGCGAAAGCCGCCTTCAGCCAGGGTGATTGCAGCGTCGAAAAGCCTGGGCCATGGGAGCTTGCCGTGGTGCCGATGTGCCGCTTCCAGCATGCGCATCACGCCCGGTGTGCCGACAGCGCGGCCGCCGACAACTGCTTCGGCGAACGGCATGGGTATGCCTTCTGCGGTCAGGAAAATATTTTCCTTTGCAGCCGCAGGCGCTGTTTCCCGTCCATCGAAAGCCTCCACGGTCCTGCCGTCGAAGTGCATCAGGAATGCGCCGCCGCCGATGCCGCTCGACTGTGGCTCCACCAGCCCGAGGACCAGTTGCGTGGCGATCGCGGCGTCTATTGCGGAGCCTCCGGCCTTGAGGATCTGGTACCCCGCTTGCGTCGCCAGGGGGTTCGCTGCAGCCACCGAAAAGCGCGAAGTCGCCCATCCCTGCTTTTGGGTGTATCCCGATGCGGCTTCGGGCTGGGTCGAACTGCTGGAATGAAACGGGCCCTGCGGCGCGGCACATGCGGCAACGAGCAGGGCAGCAGCAAGCGTGACAAGCACGCCGCGTCCATGCGCAAACGTGCTCACGAATGCTCTTGGTCCGGAGCGCACCGCACGACCCGTCAACTCGCGTTAGCGAGGTGCCAGGCGAATCGCGCCGTCCAGGCGAATCACTTCGCCGTTGAGCATGTCGTTTTCGAAGATGTGCCTGGCGAGCTTCGCGTAGTCCTCGGGCGTTCCCAGGCGGGACGGAAACGGTACGCTGGCTGCAAGTGCATCCTGGACTTCCTTGGGCATGCCAAAGAGCATGGGCGTGCCGAAGATGCCGGGCGCAATCGTCATGTTGCGGATGCCATTGCGTGCGAGGTCGCGCGCAATGGGAAGCGTCATGCCGACGACGCCGCCTTTGGAAGCGCTGTAAGCGGCCTGGCCGATCTGCCCGTCATAAGCAGCCACGGAGGCGGTGGAAATCATGCAGCCGCGCTCGCCGGTTGCTTCCGGCTCGTTCTTGCACATCGCGTCGGCGGCCAGGCGAATCATGTTGAAGCTGCCGATCAGGTTGACCGTGATCGTCTTGCTGAAGGTGCCTAGCGAATGCGCGCCGCTCTTGCCGACGGTCTTTTCAGCCGGGGCGATGCCCGCGCAGTTGACCAGGCCCATGAGCTTGCCCAGGGATACCGCTTTCGCGACGACAGCTTGCGCGTCGGCTTCCTGGCTCACATCGCACTTGACGAAGACGCCGCCGATTTCCTTTGCGACCGTTTCGCCTTTTTCCACCTGCATGTCGGCGATGACAACCGTGCCGCCGGCCGCAGCCAGCATGCGCGCCGTGCCTTCACCGAGGCCCGAAGCGCCGCCGGTGACGATATAGACCTTGCCCGAAATTTCCATGTTTCCCGCTCCTGGTTTGGATTGACGTTTACGTCAACGTCAACCGCATTATCGCGGACGGAAAGACACTTATTTGAATCCGACGCGATCGAGCATCTGCTGGACCTTCACGGTGTTGGCGCCGACCGCAGCGAGCGGAATGGTCTCGCTCTTGAAGTCTCCGCCCGACATGGCCTTGAGCGCAGGGTTCGAAACCGCGACGCCCTTGGCGACGGGCCATTCGTTGTTGCCGTTGGCAAAGTAATTTTGCGCGTCGGGGCTTGCGAGGTATTCGAGGAACTTCACGGCGTTGGCGGGGTTCTTCGAGTACTTCGCCATTGCGCCGCCTGCAATGTTCATGTGGGTGCCCCAGCTCGCCTGATTCGGAAAGACGATGCCGACGCGTTCCATCACAGCCCTGTCTTCCGGACTGGAGGAGCGGATCATTCGGGCGATGTAGTAGGTGTTGCTCACTGCGATCTGGCATTCGCCCGACCCGACGCCCTTGATCTGGTCCGTGTCGCCGCCCTTGGGGTCGCGCGCGAGGTTGGCAACCATGCCCTTGAGCCAGGCCTCGGCCTTTTGCTCGCCGAGGTGCTCGGTCACCGCGCCGACGAGCGACAGGTTGTAGGGGTGCGAACCGGAGCGGATGCAGACCTTGCCCTTGTTCTTGGGATCGGCGAGTTCCTCGTAGGTGTCCACATCCTCGCGCTTGACCTTGATCTTGTCGTACACGATGACGCGGCCGCGCGTGGAGAAGCCGAACCAGGTGGTTCCTTCCGGCGTCGCCTTGGCCCGGTACTGTGCGGGGATGACATCCTCGAGCAGCTTCGATTTGACAGGCCGGAACATGCCATCGACTTCACCCTTGTAGAGGCGGGCCGCATCGACGAGCAGGATCACATCTGCCGGTGATGCGGAACCCTCGGCTTTGAGACGGGCGAGAATGCCTGCGTCATCGGCGTCGACCCGGTTGATCTTGATGCCCGTCGCCTTGGTGAAGTTGGAGTACAGCGCCTCGTCCGTCGAGTAATGGCGAGCCGAGTAGAGGTTGAGCACCTGCTCCTGGGCTGAAGCACCGGCGCAGACAGCGAGCAGGACGCACGCCAGACCAACAGCTTTCTTGAACGACATGGAATTTCCTTGCGAAGTCAAAAATGGACAATAGGCAGATGATAAAGCAAACGCGAATCATTCTCATCTCATTGCTGATATCCGGGTCATTCGTCCTGGCCGGTTGCTCGACCCTGCGCGAGGCGGACCCGCCTGCGCCGGTCCCGGCGGTAGTCAAACGCCCGCCCAAGCTGGGATTGGCGCTTGGAGGCGGCGCTGCCCGGGGGTTTGCGCATGTGGGGGTGATCCAGGCCCTGGAGGAAGCCGGTATCAAGGCTGACCTGGTCGTCGGGACTTCAGCCGGCAGCCTGGTGGCTGCCCTCTACGCGAGCGGCCGTACGTCCTCGCAACTCGTGCAGGTATCCGAGTCGATGGAGGAGGCCGCATTCACAGACTGGACCTTGCCGTTTTTCAGCCGTGGAATGCTTCGTGGCGACGCCTTGGGCCGGTATGTCAACACGCAGTTGCAGGGCAAGCTGATCGAGCAGATGCCCATGCCGCTGGGCATCGTCGCAACGGCGCTTCAGAGTGGGCAGGGCGTGTTGTTCCAGCGTGGGGATGCAGGGATGGCGGTGCGCGCGTCAAGTGCAGTGCCGGCGCTCTTCGTGCCGGTCAGGATCGGCAGTCAGGAATTCGTCGATGGCGGCCTGGTGTCACCTGTGCCGGTGCGCTATGCCCGGCAGATGGGGGCGGAAGTGGTGATCGCCGTCGATATATCGAGCGCGCCTGAAGGCAATCCTTCTTCCGATACCTTGCAGATCCTGATGCAGACCTTCGCCATCATGGGCAAGAGCATCAACAGCCATGAACTGCGCGAAGCAGACATCGTGGTGCGCCCCGCGCTTGCCGGTGTGGGGGGAGCAGACTTTGCGGCGCGTCGCCGGTCCATCGACGCAGGGAAGGCGGCCATGCAGCGCCTGATTCCGCAACTGAAGGCCGCGATGGAGGCGAAGTCACATTGACGCAGCCATAAAAAAAGCCCCGATCTTGCGACCGGGGCTTGAAGGATCCCTGAACCAGTGAAGGTGTCGAAAGGACCCGAGGAGACAACCAGTAGAACTTGCGTTCAATGAACACGAGTTTCGGACAGATGCTCCGTGATTTGTAGAGGCCCCGCCCAATTAAGAGCACGGACCTGTGAACGATTTAGCGCAAGTGCTTAACGCTTCTTGGCAGTCGTGGTCTTGGCGGCGTTGACGGCCTGGCTGGCGACTGCGTTGAAGTTGGCTTCAGCGACATCGGATGCCTGCTTGACTGCCTTTTGCACGGATTCCAGGGCGTTGTTGCCAGCGGCAACGGCGCTCTTGAACACGGCGACGGCGGTTTCGCTGCCTGCAGGAGCGTTCTTGGCTGCGTTGTCGACGACGGACAGGAACTTCTTCTGGGCTTCAGCGGCTTGCACTTCGAATGCCTTGCCGAATTCAGCGCCGGTGCCCGATGCGATGTCGCGAACGTGGCCGAAGTAAGCAGCGGTCTTGGCTGCGAAGGGCTCGGACATGGCGGCGAAGAGAGCCAGCAGTTCTTGCGGGTCCTTGGCGGCCAGGACAGCTTGCGTGGTGCCCGATGCTTCGGTCAGGGCTGCCTTGGAAGCCGTGAGGTTCAGCTCGACGAGCTTTTCGACGCCTTCAAATGCCTTGCCGGACAGGCCGAACAGGGTTTCGATGGAAGCTTTTTGCGAGGCCAGGACTTGTTCAGCGGTCAACATAGGGGTTCTCCAGTAGTTTGGGTGCAGATCGGTTGAGGATCGGTTTTACTGCGCCGTTTGTTGCAGTGCAGCATGGGTTCAAGTATAGGGGGCTGCCAAGGTATTGCAAGCAGTTTTTGGTGCAATGCAGCATTCTGGGGAAGCCCGCCTAGAACCTGGCCTTTGGACCGGCACGCACAATCGACTGGATGAAGGTTTTCTACGCGACGCAGTTCGTCTTGCAGCTGCCCCAGGGCCATCGGTTCCCCATGGCGAAGTACCAGTTGCTGCGTGACAGGCTGGCTGCTGAGCTGCCTGCAGTCGAGCTGGCCCAGGCGCTGCCCGCGACGGATGGGCAGCTGGCGCTTGTGCACACGCCTGCATATATAAGCGCGATCTGCGACGGGACCGTGGATCCCAAGGCCATGCGCGAAATTGGCTTCCCCTGGAGCGAGGCGATGTCCGAGCGGGCAAGGCGGTCTGTCGGCGCGACCATTGCTGCCTGCCGTGTCGCATTCCAGGAGGGGATCGCAGCCAACATCGCGGGCGGGACCCACCATGCCTATGCGGACAAAGGAGGGGGCTTTTGCGTGTTCAACGATGCCGCCGTCGCATCGCGCCTGATGCAGGCCGAGTGGGGCCGGCGCGAGAACCGCCCATTGAGGGTGGCCATCATCGATCTCGATGTCCACCAGGGCAACGGAACTGCGCATGTCTTTCGCAGCGACGACACGGTCTTCACGCTGTCCATCCACGGCCAGAAGAACTTTCCCTTTCGCAAGGAGGCGAGCGACCTCGACGTCGATCTGCCCGATGGCTGCGCCGACGACGACTACCTTCTCGCACTTGAGGTTGCGCTGGGCGAGCTGGAGCGGCGATTCGAGCCTGACCTCGTGATCTACCTGGCAGGCGCCGACCCGCACGAGGGCGACCGGCTGGGTCGCCTCAAGCTGACCTGGGATGGCCTGGAGGCGCGCGACCGGCGCGTGTTCGACTGGGCGTGGCAGCGGCGCATTCCTCTGGCGTTTGCCATGGCAGGCGGTTACGGTGAGCGGATAGAAGACACCGTGCAGGTTCAGGTGAACACGTTCAAGGTGGCATCGCAATACGCGGCGCGCTGGCAGAATCTGGCGCGATGAGCGACTCCCTGTCAACCAAACCCCAGCCCGAACATCGAACGGCGTACAAGGTCTTTCGCGCCATCGGCACCCGCTGGATGGACAACGACGCCTACGGTCACGTCAACAACGTCGTGTATTACAGCTGGTTCGACACGGCTGTGAATGCGCACCTGATAGAGCAGGGCGCGCTCGATATACATGGCGGCGAAACGATAGGGCTGGTCATTGAAACCCAGTGCAATTATTTTGCAGCCCTGGCGTTTCCCGAGGCTGTGGAGGCTGGCTTGCGAGTCGCACATGTGGGCAAATCGAGCGTGCGCTACGAAGTCGGAATCTTCGCGCAGGGCCAGCCGCTGACTGCCGCCAGGGGCCACTTCGTCCATGTCTATGTCGATCGGGCCACGCGCAGGCCCGCTCTGCTACCCACGCGCTTGCGCGAAGTGCTGGAGGCGTTGCGTTAAATCCCGGCACTCTTCAGGACAAGGATCGGCACGAAGCGGCGGTTATGCTCGGACCCCGGAGTACAACAATGAACCGAGCATTCCCTGCAGCCATGGCTGGCGCGTTTTTCGTGTGTCCGCAAATCGCGCAGGCGGCCGACATTGACGGGCGCTTGCTAGGGCCGGTGTGGGGAGTTCCGTTCGCCGGGCTCCTGCTCTGCATCGCCTTGATGCCGTTGCTCGTTCCCTCGTTCTGGCATCACCACTTCGGCAAGGTGGCCGCAGGATGGGGCCTGGCGTTTCTGGTGCCATTTGCGATCCAGTGGGGCGCGGGGTCTGCCTGGGTCAGCGTGGTGCACGCGCTGTTGGCCGAGTACCTGCCGTTCGTCATCCTGCTCACGGCGCTTTACACGGTTTCAGGGGGCATTCACATCAGGGGCAACCTGCACGGCAGTCCGGGCCTGAATACATCCATCCTGGCGATAGGCGCGGTGCTGGCGAGTCTCATGGGCACGACCGGTGCATCGATGCTGCTCATTCGCCCGCTGATCCGCGCCAACGACAACCGGCAGCACACGGCGCATATCGTCGTGTTTTTCATCTTCATCGTGTCCAATGCCGGGGGCTCGTTGACGCCCCTGGGCGATCCGCCGCTCTTCCTGGGATTTCTCAAGGGCGTGGAGTTCTTCTGGACGGTCAAGTACATCTTCCCTGAGACCCTGTTCCTGGTGGGCTCGCTGCTCGTCATCTTCTACGTGATGGACAGCTGGTATTACCACCGGCGCGAAGAAATCCTGCCTGTGGACCCGACCCCGGATTCGCCGCGCCTTGGCTTCGATGGGGCGCGCAATTTCATCTTGCTGGCAGGCGTTGTTGGCCTGGTGCTCCTGAGCGGCTTGTGGAAGTCGCCCGTGGCGTTCAATCTCGCTGGAACCGAGATCGGTCTCCCGGGACTCGTCCGGGATGCGGGGTTGGTGGCGATCACCCTCTTGTCGCTCAAGATCACGCCGGGCGCGGTTCATGCCGATAACCAGTTCGGCTGGGGCCCCATGCTGGAAGTCGCCAAGCTGTTCGCCGGCATCTTCCTGACCATCATCCCGGTGATCGCGATGCTGCGGGCCGGCGTGGATGGACCCTTCGGCGCGATCGTCTCGGCTGTGACGCGCCCTGATGGCACGCCCAATCCGATGATGTATTTCTGGGCAACAGGCGCATTGAGTTCCTTCCTGGACAACGCGCCAACCTATCTTGTGTTCTTCAACACCGCAGGAGGAGATGCCGTGCGGCTGATGACGGAACTCGGCCCCACGCTCGCCGCCATCTCGGCCGGATCGGTCTTCATGGGCGCCAACACCTATATCGGCAACGCGCCCAACCTCATGGTCAAGGCCATTGCCGAAGACCGGGGCGTCAAGATGCCCAGCTTCTTCGGCTACATGGTCTGGTCCGGACTCATTCTTTTGCCGCTGTTCTTCATCATCACCCTCATCTGGTTTAAATAATTCATGAACAAGCCACGCATCCTCGTCGCACGATCGGTCTTTCCTGAAGTCATCGAAAAGCTGCAGCAGTTCTTCGACGTCGAACACAACCAGGCCGACGAACAGTGGACCAAGCTGCAACTCGGTGAAAAGCTGCGCGACAAGGTCGGCGCATTCACGACAGGTGGCGAGCGAATCGACGCAGAGACGCTCGCTGCGGCGCCCGCTCTCAGGATATGCGCCAACATGGCGGTGGGCTACAACAACTTCGATGTGCCTGCAATGACCCAGCGCGGTGTGCTCGCGACGAACACGCCGGATGTCCTGACTGAAACCACTGCCGATTTCGGCTTCGCGCTTTTGATGGCCACCGCGCGGCGGATTTCCGAAAGCGAACATTTCCTGCGCGCCGGCAAGTGGGGCAAGTGGAGCTATGACATGTTCGCCGGCAGCGACGTGCACGGCGCCACGCTGGGCATTCTCGGCATGGGCCGCATCGGGCAGGGCATCGCGCGACGCGGGGCGCACGGATTTGGCATGAACGTGATCTATCACAACCGCTCGCGCCTGTCGGCTGACCTCGAAGGCGAGTGCAAGGCCCGCTACGTCTCCAAAGAGGAACTGCTGCGCACGGCCGACCACCTGGTCCTCGTGTTGCCGTATTCGGCCGAGTCCCACCACACCATCGGCGCGGCGGAGCTGTCACAGATGAAACCCACGGCGACGCTTGTGAACATTGCGCGTGGCGGCATCGTCGACGATGCGGCCCTGGCCAGGGCGCTGCGCGACCGCACGATTGCGGCAGCCGGCCTCGACGTGTTCGAAGGAGAGCCCAAGGTGCATCCGGATCTGCTGACGGTGCCCAATGTCGTGCTGACCCCGCACATTGCCAGCGCCACGGTGCCTACGCGCCTGGCGATGGCGCAGCTCGCTGCCGACAACCTGATCGGCTTTCTGATTCACGGCAAGGCGCTCACGCCGCTCAACCCGGACGCGTTGAAGGCGGGTGCCTGACTTTGGAAATCTGGCTGCTCATTGCGCTCGCGATCGTCAACGCGGTTGTCGTGATCGTGCTGCTAATGCGCAAGCCTGCGGCCAACGACGCCGCGCGCCAGGAATTGCTGGCCGCGAATGAGCGAATGGAGCGCGAGTTGCGCCGCGAGATCAGCGAGTCATCTCGTGGTGCCCGCACGGAGTTGACTCATACGCTCGCCACTTTCCAGGATGCCGTTGTGCGACAAGGCGCCGAAGCGACCCGCACGCAGAACATCCAGATCGACGCGTTCGCGCAGCAACTCACGCTGCTGCAAAAGAGTCTTTCCGACACGTTGTCGGTACAGCTGCAAAGCCTGGGTGAATCGAACGCGCGGCGTTTGAGCGAAGTGCGGGCCACTCTCGATGCACAGCTCGCGCAGTTGCAGCAGACGAACTCGGCCAAGCTCGACGAGATGCGCAAGACGGTCGATGAGAAGCTGCAGACGACGCTGGAGACGCGCCTGGGCGAAAGCTTCAAGCAGGTTGCCGATCGCCTGGAGCAGGTGCACAAGGGCCTGGGCGAAATGCAGTCCCTCGCGCAAGGCGTGGGCGATTTGCAGCGCGTGCTGACGAACGTGAAGACGCGCGGCATGTTCGGTGAAGTTCAGCTCGAGGCGCTGCTGGAGCAGGTGCTGACGAACGAGCAGTACGCCAAGCAGGTCGAGACCCGGCCAAGAAGCAACCAGCGCGTGGATTTCGCCGTGAAGTTCCCGGGCCGCAGCGCCGATGGAACGCCGGTGTGGCTGCCTATCGATGCCAAGTTTCCACGCGACGATTACGAGCGGCTGCTCGACGCCCACGACCGTGCCGATGCGGCAGCTGCCGACATCGCAGCGAGGGCGCTCGAATCTCGAATCCGCACCGAGGCCAAGTCGATTGCAGAGAGCTATTTGTGCCCTCCGCACACCACGGACTTCGCCATCCTCTTCCTGCCGATCGAGAGTCTTTACGCCGAGGTGCTGCGCCGCCCCGGACTCATGGACAGCCTGCAGCGTGACTACCGCGTGACGCTCGCCGGTCCGACAACCTTGCTGGCGATGCTCAACAGCCTGCACATGGGATTTCGCACGCTCGCACTGGAGCAGCAGGCCTCCGAGGTCTGGAAAGTTCTCGGTGCGGTCAAGACCGAGTTCGAGCGCTACGGCACCTGGGTGGAAAAGATCCGCGACCAGGTCCGCAAGGCCTCAGACACCCTGGAGACGGCGCAGACGCGAACCAACCAGATGCGCCGTGCGCTGAAGGTGGTGGAGGCGCTGCCCGACGCACAGGCGCAGGCGCTCTTGCCACTGGCTGCCGAAGGGGACGACGGACCGACATGACGCCGGCGCAAGGCATGACAGGTTGTTCGTCATGATGGGACTGGACCCAGCGCTGGCACGTCTGATTGGCGGCCATGTCTTCCTGCACGCGACGATGGCAGGGGTGCGGCTCGCAGCGCCCTTGCTGGCGCTTCGTGAGGGTCATAGCGCAGCAGCCGTCGGTGTGTTGCTGGCCCTCTTTGCCTTGACCCAGGTGTTCCTGTCGCTGCCTGCCGGTCGATTTGCGGACCGCCATGGATTGAAGCGTCCGGTTGCGTATTGCGTGCTCGCGTCGTGCGCCGGGGCCGGCCTTGCTGCAGCCTTTCCGCATTTCCTCGTGCTGTGCCTGGCCGCCTTGCTGACCGGTGGGGCGACCGGGGCGGCGTCAATTGCATTGCAACGCCACGTCGGGCGCGCCGCTGGAGACTCGACCCGGCGGCGGCAGGTATTCTCATGGTTGTCGATCGGCCCGGCGTTCTCCAACTTCCTGGGCCCCTTTGCGGCCGGTCTCATGATCGACCACGCGGGGTTTCGCTGGGCGTTCCTGCTGATGGCCTTGACACCGCTCGTGAGCTGGTATTTCATCCGAAACACGCAAGAGCTGGAACCGGTCGTCCCGAGGGAGGGCGACGACAAGAACCGCGCCTGGGACTTGATGCGCGACGCGCGATTTCGCCGATTGCTGCTGGTGAACTGGTTCCTCTCATCGTGCTGGGACGTCCACACCTTCGTGGTTCCCGTGCTCGGTCATGAGCGGGGCATCTCGGCTTCAGTGATCGGTTCGATCCTGGGCGCATTCGCCATCGCTGCCGCGTTGATCCGCGTGGTCCTGCCCATGGTGGCGGCGCATCTTCGCGAGTGGGCTGTCGTTGCCTGCGCCATGGTGGCGACGGCCGTGCTCTTTGGCATCTATCCGTTCATGCACTCGGCGCTGGCGATGGGGGTTTGTTCGGTCATGCTCGGGTTCGCACTGGGCGTCGTGCAGCCCATGATCATGAGCAGCCTGCACCAGATCACCCCCGAGCACCGCCACGGCGAAGCGCTGGCGATGCGACTGATGGCCATCAATGCTTCCAGCGTGGCAATGCCGATCCTGTTCGGCCTGACCGGCGCCGTGGTCGGCATCGCCGGGGTGTTCTGGTTCACCGGCGCTATCGTCGGCGCGGGCGCCCGGCTGGCCGTGAAGATGCGCCACGACTCGGCGCACGACTGACGCACGACGGTGGCTCCAGCTGTCAGAGCCGGTAGAACTCCTTGATCATTCCCCAGGCTTCTTCGGGATCATCGGAGTAGCGAAACAGCTCCAGGTCCGCTTCGGAAATCACGCCTTCTTCGATCAGCACGTCGAAGTTGATGAGCCGCTTCCAGTAATCCGTGCCAAAGAGCACGATCGGGACCTGCTTGGCTTTTCGTGTCTGCACGAGCGTGATGACTTCGAACAGTTCGTCGAGCGTGCCAAATCCGCCGGGGAATGCCACCAGGGCCTTCGCACGCATCATGAAGTGCATCTTGCGCAGTGCGAAGTAGTGGAACTTGAACGAAAGCGCCGGCGTCACGTACGGATTGGCGGCTTCTTCCATGGGTAGCGCGATGGCCAGGCCGACGCTGATGCCGTCTCCTTCATGCGCACCGCGATTGGCGCCCTGCATGATTCCCGGTCCGCCGCCGGTGCAGATGAACAGCATGTCGCGCGGCTCCTTGCCCTGGCTGTATTGCGCGACGAGCTTGCCGAAGGCACGAGCCTTTTCGTAGTAATGCGAATTGCGTGCGAGCGCGCGGGCGCGGCGAATCTGCGCCTCGTCGCCTGACTCCTGGGCGGCCACGACCATCGCCGCAGCCTCTTCGTCACTGCGAAAGCGTGCGCTGCCGAAAACCACGATGGTGTTTTCGATGCCCATCGCCTGCTGCTCCAGGTCGGGCTTGAGCAGCTCGAGCTGGAAGCGGATCCCGCGTGTCTCGCGCCTGAGGAGAAACTCGGGGTCGGCAAAGGCGAGCCGGCTCGCGTCGGGGTCCAGCGGCAGCCCCTCGGTGGAATGCGCGTGGAGCGTAGCCCAGGCGTCGGCCAGTCGCCGGTCGTGAATGTTGCGTGTAGATGCCATGGGTGCATTTTGCGTCAATGGCCAGCTCATCTTCCGCTATCCTAGCGCCCACAAACGATGGGGGCTGTGGTGGACGAGAGCGGATTTCACGTCATGCTGGAAGGTGCTCGGGTGGGACCGTACGACCGCCGCACCATCGTTGGCATGCGCATCAAGGAAACACTGACGAGCGACCACGTGCTGATCGCCAGCGATGGAGCCCAGCTGACAGTGGCCGACCTCATTGGCCGCCGGCCGGTCGAGCGGTTCAATGCGACGAGAAGCGGCGTGTTTTCCGTGGTGCGCGCCACCTACAGTGCGGCCCTGATCGAAGCCGACCGCCGGGGGCTGCTGGTTCCACCGTTCCAGGGCGAAGTCGAGGCGCGCGTCCAGAGTGACGTGTTGCGACTGGCAGGCCGCTTTCGCAAGGGGCTGGGAACGCAGGAAGGCCGCATCAAGATTCCGCTGGCGGACGTGGTCCAGGCCCGGGTCAAGGGCACCGTCGTCGAGATTTGGCTTCGTAACGAGGGGCAAAAAAAGCTCCAGCGCATCGCGATGGAACTGTTCACCCCTGCGGTCGCGACTGAAATGGTCACCTGGTTTCCCAACGCCGCTGCAGTCGCGGAAACGGCCGTGAACTCTTCATCGGCGAAAGGATCGCAGCATGGGCTGTGGGTGGCGACCGCATCTATCGCAGTTGTCTTCGCCGTGGTGCTGATGGTGCTGTTGTGGCCGCGCGTTTACTGAACACGGCGGCCGCGAACAATCAGCAATAGCGTGAATCCAGCCAGCGCAGCAACGGATCCCGCGCGGGCCGCAGCCCCTTGTAATCCAGTACGGCGTCAGACATGGATGCCAGGCTATCGCGCAGGCGCCGCGCATCTTCTTCGCTTGCCACCGCCTCCATCAGCGGCTGCAGCATCACCCGAATCGTGAACACCGACTGGCGCGTGCCCTGGCCAACCGGGAAGAAGCACTGGCGCTCGGCTCTCAACCAGCAGGCGGCTGCAAAGCCAGCGTCATCCCATGCGACGGGCCAGGGTGTGCGTGGATGGCGCGTTGGGTGCTGGTCAAAGCGGGGCGAGGGAGTCAGCGTCCAGACGTAGCGTTCCCAGCACTCGCCGCCGGTGGCGAGCGCCACCAGATGCTGCGAAGCCGCGACGATCGTGGCGCTGTCGGCTACCGGTGCGTGGAGCGTTGCGAAGTCCAGGCCCAGTTTTTCTTCGGGTGCCCAGTGAGACGGCACGCAAACACAAAGCCAGGGGAGCCGACCGGTGTCGCCATCGAGGACGGCGAAGTCTTCTTCGTAAGCCAGCTCGGGCGTGGTGGGGTCGCCATGCCCACGGGCGGCAATGGCGCGCAGGGCCGGCGCCGGATCGAAACCGGCCAGCTGCTGGCGCGACTTGCCGCTGTCCACCACGGCCAGTTTTTCTGCGTGGAGCTGGCTGCCCGCCTGCAGCGGCGTCAACTGCACTTCGTCGGCACCCAGCCGCCGCAGCCCAGGCTGCATGCGAAAAGGGACGGCGATCTGGCTGAGCTTGAAGTCCATGACAGAGTGCAGAAAGAATAAAGGCCCCTTTCGGAGCCCTTGAGAGTGTGCAGCCGGTGGGCTTGCGCGTCAGACGCGGCGGCGGTATTCGCCGGTGCGCGTGTCGATTTCGACCTTGTCGCCCTGGGCGACGAAGATCGGCACGCCGATTTCGAAGCCGGTTGCCAGCTTGGCGGGCTTGAGGACCTTGCCCGATGTGTCGCCCTTGACGGCCGGCTCGGTCCAGGTGATTTCGCGCTCGACGCTGGTGGGCAGCTCGACCGAGATGGCCTTGCCGTCGTAGAACACGACTTCGGCGGGCATTCCTTCTTCGAGGTAATTGAGCGAGTCGCCCATGTTTTCCGCCTCGACTTCGTACTGGTTGTACTCGGAGTCCATCCAGACATACATCGGGTCGGCGAAGTAGGAATACGTGCAGTCCTTCTTGTCCAGGATGATCTGGTCCATCTTGTCGTCGGCCTTGAACACGACTTCGGTGTTGAAGTTGGCGATCAGGCTCTTGAGCTTCATGCGGACGGTGGCTGCATTGCGCCCGCCGCGTGCGTATTCGGTCTTCAGGACAACCATCGGGTCCTTGCCGTGCATGATGACGTTGCCTGCGCGGATTTCTTGAGCGATTTTCATGGCCAGTTTTTGCGTGCTGTGTTGGTTTGAAGTAGGTCCGCTGGCGGGCGTTCGTCGCGCTGGCAGCGTTGTAAGCGTCGTTGGAGCCATCGGGATGGCCCCATGCGCAAAGCCTCTTATTTTAGCTTATCCACGAAGCGCAGCAGCTGAGTGACCAGATCGTCATGGTCGAGCAACCTCTTTCTGGCGGCTTTGGCGCAGTCCGACCAGCCTTCGAAGTCGAGGCGGGGCAGGGCGGACTGCATTTCATTCCAGCCGCGATGGAACGCGCGCAGGCTTTGGGGCGCGTCCAGCCAGTCCAGGAATGCATCGAGCTTGGCGTGATGCGCATCGTCATCCTGGGGATAGATGTGCCAGATGAAGGGCTTGCCTGCCCATAGCGCACGCACCAGCGAATCTTCGCCCCGCACGAAGTTGAGGTCGCAGGACCAGAGCAGGTGGTCGTAGCCGGCTTGGGGCAACAGCGGCAGCCATTCGACGGACAGGTTGCCCGCGTCATTCCACAGCGGGTCCTGCGCGTTGAGCACATCAATGGCTTCGCGGGCGGCGCCGGTCGCGCGTCCCGCCGTGACGAGCAGTTGTGTCGGACGGGCGTCTGTGGCCAGCTGAACGAGCAGGGACTTAAGATGTGCGGGCTCATAGCAAAACAGGCTCAGCCGGCGCGCGCCTTGCGCGGGTTTCACGCCGATGGACCCCAGCCAGCGTTTCGCATCGAATCGCGCCTGTCTTGCCAGGAGGTCAGGCTCACGAAGCAGCCCGCCGGTTCCAGGCGTGAAGCCCGGGTAGAAGAAATGCTTGGTCATCCCCGCAGCGGGGCCAGCAAAAACAGGAGAGGGCAGTCCGTGCGTGCGGTGCGCGAAGCTTTCTGCCGTGAGGTACTCCAGGTTGATCCAGGCAGGTGGCCTCGCACGCCTTGCCATGGCCGCCTGGAACCCCGGCTCCAGTTCGCAGCCAAAGCTTTCGATCACGACGTCGCCGGGCTCAGCCGCTGGTTTAGCAGAGAGCGCCCAGCCGCGAACCTCCACCCCGGGCGCACCTGTAGGTGCCATCCAGACCAGCGCCGATGCGTCGTCGACCCACAGGCGCACCGATTCGCCGAGCGCGCCCAGCTGGGCGGCCAGCCGCCAACACACGCCGATATCGCCGTGGTTGTCGATGACCTTGCAGAAGATGTCCCAGAGCATGTGTGCTGGCAAAAACAGGAAATGGGCGTGTGGGCCGGGCAATGAAGCGAAGATTGTCCACAATAGCCCCCGTATGTCCGACACGCATTCCGATCAACTGCTGGCTGAAGTAGCAGCGCTTCCCAATCTGCCCGGCGTCTATCGCTACTTCGATGCCGATGGCGGTGTGCTGTATGTGGGCAAGGCGCGCAACCTGAAAAAGCGCGTCTCCAACTATTTCCAGAAGAGCCACGGCGGCACGCGCATCGGCCACATGATCAGCAAGATCGCGCGGATGGAGACGACCGTCGTGCGCTCCGAGGCCGAGGCGCTGCTGCTTGAAAACAACCTCATCAAGGCGCTCAATCCCCGCTTCAACATTCTCTTTCGCGACGACAAGAGCTATCCGTACCTGAAGATCTTCGGCACCGACAAGCCAGTGGCGGGCGAGCCAGCGGCTGCCAGCGCGTCTGCATTTCCGCGCGTGGCGTACTACCGCGGTTCGGTGGACCGCAAGCATCGGTATTTCGGGCCGTACCCCAGCGCCTGGGCCGTCAAGGAGTCCATCCAGCTGCTGCAAAAGGTGTTCCGCCTGCGCACCTGCGAAGACACGGTGTTCGCCAACCGCACCAGGCCTTGCCTGCTCTACCAGATCAAGCGGTGCTCCGGTCCGTGCGTGAACCTCGTCACGCCCGCCGACTACCAGCATGACGTGAACAACGCGGAGGCCTTCCTGCGGGGTGAAACGCAAGCGGTGCTCAAGCAGCTGGAGTCGCGAATGATGCAGCACGCCGACAAGCTGGAGTTCGAGCAGGCAGCCGAGTTGCGCAACCAGGTGAGCGCGTTGTCCAAGGTGCTGCACCAGCAGTCGGTGGATACGGGTTCGGACAAGGACGTGGACATCCTGGCCGTGAAGGTGCAGGGCGGTCGCGCATGCGTCAATCTCGCGATGGTGCGGGGTGGCCGCCATCTGGGCGACCGCGCGTATTTCCCGACTCACGTCGAGGATGCGGCCGCCGTGCAGGACTTCGACGATCTCGTGGACAAGGGCATAGGCGCCTCGCCGCCATTGCCCGTCGAAGTGCATGTGCTGGAGGCGTTCATCGCGCAGCACTACATCGGCGTCCCTGTGCCTGCCGCATTGATCACGAGCGAACCCGTGAGCCGCGAACTGATCGAGGCGATCAGCGAGCAGACCGGTGTGCGCGTCACTGCCGTGCACAACCCGCGGGAGCAGCGCAGGCTGTGGCTGGAAATGGCCGAAAAGAACGCAGGCATCCAGCTGGCGCGGCTGCTGGCGGAAGAGGGCTCCCAGCAAGCGCGCACGCGGGCGCTGGTCGAAGCGCTGGATCTCGCGCCGGACAACATCGACACATTCCGAATCGAGTGCTTTGATATTTCTCATACCGCAGGTGAGGCCACGCAGGCCTCCTGCGTCGTGTTCCACCAGCACAAGATGCAAAACAGCGAGTACCGGCGCTTCAACATCGCCGGCATCACGCCGGGCGACGACTATGCGGCGATGCGGCAGGTGTTGATGCGGCGTTATTCGAAGCTCGCGGAAGTCGGGCGTGATCCGCCGGATGCGTCCCCCCCGATCGATGCGCCGCAGCCGCAAGACCCACAGGCAGATCCGCAGGAGGACATCGAGGCAGGGCAACCGGATCAGGCTGACGTCAAGCGACCCAGCCCTGGGCGCGGTGGCGCATTGCGGCTACCGGACCTGGTCCTGGTGGACGGTGGCAAAGGGCAGGTCAGCATGGCTCGCGAGGTCTTTGCCGAACTGGGACTGGACCTGTCGGTGATCGTCGGCGTTGAAAAGGGCGAGGGCCGCAAGGTGGGCCTGGAGGAACTGGTTTTTGCAGACGGACGCGAGAAGGTCTACCTGGGACGCGATTCAGCCGCATTGATGCTGGTCGCGCAGATTCGCGACGAGGCGCACCGGTTTGCGATCACCGGCATGCGTGCGCGTCGCGCCAAGGTGCGGGTCGGCGGCAGCAGTCTCGAAGAGATTCCGGGGATAGGCGCAAAAAAGCGCGCCCGCCTGCTGCAAAGGTTCGGTGGCGTGCGTGGCGTGGCCTCCGCCGGCGTGGACGACATCGCAAGCGTCGAAGGCATTTCGCGCGAACTCGCCGAAGAGATTTATCGCGCGCTCCATTAGCGGCGTTGGCTCGTGCCAGAATCGGCACATGTTCTTCACGATCCCGACGATCCTGACCTGGACGCGCATCGTCGCGATTCCATTGATCGTTGGGGTTTTCTACCTCGGCCTCAAACCCGAGGTGCAGAACCTCATCGCCACCGTGATGTTCGTCGTTTTCGCGGCCACCGACTGGCTCGACGGATTCCTGGCCCGCAAGTTGAACCAGACGTCGGCCTTCGGCGCGTTCCTCGATCCCGTGGCCGACAAGTTTCTCGTCTGTGCCTCACTGCTGGTGCTTGTGCATCTGCAGCGCACGGATGTGTTCGTCGCCCTCATCATCATCGGCCGCGAGATCGCGATCTCGGCGCTGCGCGAGTGGATGGCCAACATCGGGGCGTCCAAGAGCGTGGCCGTCCACATGCTGGGCAAGGTCAAGACAGCCGTGCAGATGACGGCCATTCCTTTCCTGCTGTTCGACGGTGTGCTTTTCGGGTTCATGGACACCGGGGTCTGGGGCACCTGGCTGCTGTGGATCTCCGCGATCCTCACGGTGTGGTCGATGGTGTATTACCTGCAGAAGGCGCTGCCCGAAATCAGGCGAAGGGTGAAATGACCGGCGTTTCGGGTCAGGCCGGGCAAGACCGGCAGGCGGCGCTGGTGCGTGCGATGCCCATCGTGTTCGTGCTGATCTGGAGCACCGGTTTCATCGTGGCGCGCTACGGCATGCCGCACTCGCCGCCCATGAAGTTCCTGGCGATGCGGTACTTCCTTTCGGTCGTTTGCTTTGCTGCGTGGGCGTTCCTGGCGCGTGCTGCCCTGCCGGTCAATCGCCAGCAAGCGGGGCATCTCGCCATCACGGGCATCCTGATGCACGCGGGTTACCTGGGCGGCGTGTGGGCTGCCGTCAAACTCGGCATGGGCGCGGGCCTGGCAGCCTTGCTCGTTGGCTTGCAGCCCGTATTGACGGCGGTATGGGTCTCGTCCTGGGGCGGTTCCGTTTCGAAGCGGCAGTGGGCCGGACTTGCACTGGGGCTGCTCGGCCTGGCGCTGGTGGTCTGGCAAAAGCTGGGCATCGGCGAAATCCACCCCCTCAACTTTTCACTCGCTCTGATGGCGCTGGTCAGCATCACGGCCGGCACGCTGTACCAGAAGCGGTTTGTCACGCCCTGCGATGTGCGCACGGCGAGTCTGGTGCAGCTGTGCGCAGCGTTCGCGGTCACGATGCCCCTTGCGTTGCTGGAAACGGAAACCATGCACTGGAATGGTCAGCTGGCCGGTGCGATGGCGTGGTCGGTGCTTGCGTTGACATTGGGGGGCAGTTCGCTGTTGTACCTCCTCATACAGAAAGGCGCAGCCACCGCGGTCACCAGTCTGCTCTATCTCGTGCCGCCATGCACCGCAGTGATGGCCGCAATCCTCTTCGGGGAACCCATCACGGCTTTCACCATCGCGGGGATGGCGCTGACGGCAGTGGGAGTCGCACTCGTGGTTCGCGCGCCGGCGCCACCTCAAGCTTCCTGAGATTTACAAGGACCGCCGAATGCTGGAGTCATTCGAAGCTTTCGAAGTCAATCGTGGGGCTGTACGCCTCAATGCCTGGCGCAGCGTCAGTGCCGGTTCAGGCCGTCCCCTTTTGCTGCTGCACGGCCATCCGCAGACGCATGTGATGTGGCACCTCGTGGCCCCCGAACTCGCCAAGACCCGGCCCGTCGTGATGATGGACCTGCGCGGCTATGGCGACTCTGCGCGACCGCCCGCGGGCGAGGGCAGTGTTGCGTACAGCAAGCGCGAGATGGCGCTGGACGCAATGTCGGTGATGCAAGCAGCGGGTTTTGATCGATTCGACATGCTCGCCCACGATCGCGGCGCCCGCGTGGCCCATCGGCTCGCGGTCGATCACCCGGCAGCGGTCGCAAGGATGATGCTGCTCGACATTGCCCCGACGCTTTCGATGTACGAGCAGACCTCGCTGGCTTTCGCACGCGCCTATTGGCACTGGTTCTTCCTGGTGCAGCCTCCGCCGCTGCCCGAAGCATTGATTGAGTCGGACCCCGTGCGTTACCTGCGCAGCGTCATGGGCAAGCGCCATGCGGGCCTGGGCGCTTTTGCGCCCGAGGCCCTGGCTGAATACGAGCGCTGTATCCGGCTCGAAGGAAGCGCCACGGGCATTTGCGGCGATTACCGTGCAAGTGCCGGCGTCGACCTGGACCACGACCGCGAAGATATGGCGGCGGGCCGGCGTGTAGAGCAACCGCTTCGCGTGCTCTGGGGCGAACACGGCGCAGTCGGCGCCTCATTCGACGTGCTCGCACTCTGGCGCGAACGGGCATCGCAGGTCAGCGGGCGGGCGTTGCCCTGCGGCCATTACATCGCGGAGGAGGCACCGGGCCTCCTGCTGCTGGAAGCAACCGGATTCTTTGAAGGAGCAGGACCATGAGCAACAACACAGGCAAAAAGCGCATCGCCGTCATTGCAGGCGACGGCATCGGCAAGGAGACCATGCCCGAGGGCGTGCGCGTGATGGAAGCGGCGGCGACGAAGTTCGGCATCGATCTCGCGTTCGACCACTTCGACTTTTCGAGCTGGGACTACTACGAAAAGCACGGCAAGATGATGCCGGACAACTGGAAGGACCTGGTCGGTGGGCATGACGCGATCTACTTCGGCGCGGTGGGCTGGCCCGAGAAGATCGCCGACCACGTCTCGCTATGGGGCTCGCTGCTGCTGTTCCGTCGCGAGTTCGACCAGTACGTCAACCTGCGACCGGCGCGACTCATGCCCGGCATCATCGCGCCCGTCGTCAGGCGAGACGGCACCCCACGCGAGCCCGGCGAGATCGACATGTACATCGTGCGGGAGAACACCGAAGGGGAGTATTCGTCGATTGGCGGACGCATGTACCCCGGAACCGAGCGCGAGATTGTCATGCAGGAGACAGTGATGTCGCGCATCGGCGTTGATCGCGTGTTGAAGTTCGCGTTCGAACTGGCCCGGTCGCGGCCCGAGAAACACCTCACCAGCGCAACCAAATCCAACGGCATCGCGATCACGATGCCGTACTGGGACGAGCGCGTTGCCGAGATGGCGAAGTCCTATCCCGATGTGAAGGTGGACAAGTTCCACATCGACATCCTGACCGCGCACTTCGTGCAGCGCCCGGACTTCTTCGACGTGGTGGTGGCCAGCAATCTGTTTGGCGACATCCTGAGCGATCTGGGGCCTGCATGCACCGGCACGATCGGCATTGCGCCCAGCGCCAACCTCAACCCTGACCGCCTCTTTCCGTCGCTCTTCGAGCCCGTGCACGGTTCGGCGCCGGATATCGCCGGGCGCAACATCGCCAATCCGATCGGGCAGGTCTGGTGCGGCGCGATGATGCTCGACTTCCTGGGGCACAAGGATGCGCACGACGCCGTTCTCAAGGCCATCGAAAAGGTGCTCGATCCCAGGAGCGGCGCACCCCGGACCGGCGATATCGGCGGCACCGCGAGCACGACTGATGTCGGGCGTGCAATTGCAGCCGCGTTGTAAGCAGCTGCACGACGCCTGTGGCGCTATGAAAACCGAATAGAATCCGCCTCCGCGCTGTTGTATTGCTGCCCCCGTATTGACACCGTCAGACCGCATCGCTTTAATCGGTCGGTGGCTTGCAAGGCTCTTGCGGAACGCACCTTCAATGCATTCCCCGACTGCCTTGCTCAACAAGCCTATTGATTTTTCAAGAGACACACTGTCCAAAATTCTCTGTACGAGGGGCCCCTTGTGAACAAGACTGAACTGATCGAGCACATCGCAAAGCATGCCGACATCTCCAAGGCCGCGGCTACCCGCGCACTTGAGTCGATGATCGGCGCCGTCAAGACCACGCTGAAAAAAGGCGGGTCGGTTTCGCTGGTGGGGTTCGGTACGTTCGCAGTCGGAAAACGTGCAGCGCGAAGTGGTCGAAATCCCCGTACCGGCGCTGCGATTAAAATCAAGGCCGCCAAGGTTCCCAAGTTCCGTCCCGGCAAGGCGCTGAAAGATGCGCTGAACTGATGGGGCCAGTTAAGGTGGGGTGCTTAGCTCAGCTGGTAGAGCAGCGCCTTTACACGGCGTAGGTCGGCGGTTCGAGTCCGTCAGCACCCACCAAGACCCAAGCGAAGGCGAACGATTTGTTCGCCTTTTGTTTTTTTCGAGAGATTCGAGACTCCACTCATGTTTGAATTCGTTCGCAAGCACAACCGGATCATGCAGTTCCTGCTAGTCCTGCTGATTTTCCCGTCGTTCGTCCTGTTCGGCCTCGAGGGGTACAACCGCTACAACGAGAAGGGCGAAGCCGTCGCCAGGGTCGATGGCCGCGACATCACGCAAGCAGAGTGGGACGATGCGCACAAGAAGGAAGTCGATCGCGTTCGCTCGCAGAACCCGGGCCTCGACGCCAAGATGCTCGACACACCGGCGTTCAAGTACGCGATGCTCGAGCGCATCGTTCGCGACAGGGTGATCGCAGCCGCAGCAGAGAAGGCGCATCTCACCACGACGGACCAGCGCCTGGCACGCGAGCTGCAAAAGAACGAATTGATCGCCTCGATGCGAGGCCCTGACGGCAAGCTCGACATGGCACGCTATCGCGCCTTGCTCGGCGCCCAGGGCATGACGCCAGAGATGTACGAAGCCGGGGTGCGCGCCGACCTGTCTGCCCGTCAATTGTTTGCCGGCGTCAGCGGAACGAGCTTCGCAACGCCGCAGCAGGCGGGCCTGTCGATCAACCCGTTCTTTGAAAAGCGCGAAGTCCAGGTGGCCCGGTTTGCGCCGGTCGAATTCGCCAGCAAGGTCACGATCACCGACGCGGATCTCGATACCTTCTACAAGGCCAACCCATCCATGTTCCAGACGCCGGAGCAGGCCAACATCGAGTATGTGGTGCTGGACCTGGAAACGGTGAAGAAGGGCATCACGCTCGCCGAGCAGGACGTCAAGAGCTACTTCGAGCAGAACCAGAAGACGGTTGCCGGCCAGGAAGAACGCCGTGCCAGCCACATCCTGGTGCCGCTGGCCAAGGGTGCGAGCGAGGCCGATCGCGCGAAAGCCAAAGAGAAGGCGGAGCAGCTGCTTGCCACCGTGAAGAAAGCGCCGGACAGCTTTGCCGATGTGGCCAAAAAGGAATCGAAGCACGAAGAGACGGCCGCCAAGGGCGGCGACCTCGACTTCTTCGTGAAGGACGCGATGCTGCCGGCAGTGGCGAACCTGGCGTTCTCGCTCAAGAAGGGCGAGATCGGCGGACCGGTCGAAAGCGAGCTGGGCCTGCACATCGTCAAGCTCACCGATATCAAGGCAGCGCCGAAGCCCAAGACCTTCGAGGAATCGCGCGCCGACCTCGAAGCAACGCTCAAGACCCAGCAGGCCCAGCGCAAGTTCGCCGAGAGCGCAGATGCGTTCAGCAACACCGTCTACGAGCAGGCTGACAGCCTCAAGCCTGTGGCCGACAAGCTCAAGCTCGAGATCAAGACCGCAACCGGCGTGCGCCGCGCCCCGGCGCCAGGTGCCGCTGGCCCCCTGGCGTCAGAGAAATTCCTGAATGCGCTCTTCGCACCGGACAGCGTCGAGAAGAAACGCAACACCGAGGCTGTAGAAGCCGGCCCCAGCGCACTGGTTTCTGGGCGCGTCGCGCAATACATGCCGGCGCGCACATTGCCGTTCGCAGAGGTCAAGGAGCAGGTCCGCGAGAAGCTGGTGGCGGCACGTTCTGCCGAACTGGCCAAGAAGGAAGGCATGGCAAAGCTGGCTGCCTGGAAGGCAGCGCCGGCTACGGCAGCGCTTTCACCCGCAGTGACGCTCTCGCGCCAGGACGCTGCCAATCAGCCGCAGCCACTGGTCGAAGCGGCGTTGCGCGCCGATCCCGGTGCGTTGCCTGGCTTCGTCGGCGTTGACCTGGGCCCGCAGGGTTATGCGGTCGTCAAGGTCAACAAGCTCGTCGCGCGCGAGAACCCCACCGATGAAGTCGCGAAGCAGGAGCGCCAGCAGTATTCGCAGTGGTGGGCCACAGCCGAGGGCATCGCTTACTACAACCTGCTCAAGGAACGCCTGAAAGTCACGATCAAGGCGCCCAAGCCTGAAATGGATCCGCTCCTGACGAAGTAACGCAATGGCTGTTCCGCACAACGGGCCTGACGCTGCGGAGGCGTTGCAAGCGCTCCTCGACAAGGGGTTCGCGCTTCGCACCGAGGGTCGTGAAGCCGACGCTATCGCCCTCGGTCCCGACATCCTTCGCGCCTACTACGAGGTCGAGCAGGGCCGCCCGCTCGACCGCGCGAATCCGCGAACCTTCACTGAAAAGCTGTACTGCCGCATGCTCGATGTTCACGAGCGCGGCTGTCCCACCTACTCAACCCTGTCCGACAAGATCAGGGTGCGAGACCATGTGGCGAGCCGCATCGATGAACGCTTCCTCACGCCGCTGCTGTGGACCGGCGACGATGCACGCGAGATTCCGTGGGATCGGCTTCCGGGCGAAGTCGTGCTCAAGTGCAACGAGGGTTCCGGCAAAGGTGCGCTGCTGCTCGCACCGTACGATCGCGCGGCGGTTGAACTCAAGGCTGCCGGCTGGCAGGCCGACTCGTTTTACTGGAGAAGGCGCGAGTACCACTACTGGGATGTTCCGCGACGGCTGCTGATCGAGCCTCGCCTGGATGACGGCCATCCCGACGGACCGCTCGACTACATCTTCTTTTGCTTCGGCGGTGTGCCGCGACTCCTTCAGATCGGCAGCCGTTCGCACACGATCCACCGCTTCTTCACGCCGGACTGGGAGCCCATCGAGCTGACCTACCGCAAGGAGTACCTGACGCCACCGATTCCCCGGCCCGCGCTGCTGGGCGAGATGCTGGAGATCGCCGCGACGCTGTCGTCGGGATTTGATTTCGTGCGCGTGGACCTCTATTGCTGCGGCGCAGACATTCGCTTCGGCGAGATGACCTTCACGCCCTGTGCAGGCAGGGTGATGTTCGAGCCGAAGGAGTGGGATGCACGTCTGGGCGAATGGTGGCATTACGAGGGAGTGCCCAGGGGGTGAGCGCACTGAGCGGACAGAGCGGGAAGAGCGCGTTGATTGCACTGACCACGTACTACAACCCGTTCAAGGGCGAGCGGCGCCGGCACAACTACCAGGTCTTTCGTGAAAACCTGGGCGTGCCGCTGGTCACTGTGGAATGGTCGCCTGACGGCAGCTTCGACCTGGGTGAGTCCGATGCGGACGTGATGATCCGCATCAGTGGTGGCGACGTCATGTGGCAGAAGGAGCGGATGCTCAATCACGGTCTGGCGAGAATTCGTCAGGACCTGCTTGCAAGCGACGTGGCGATCCTGGATGCCGATGTTGTCTTTGCAACTGCCGATTGGCATCGACGGGTCCGCAAGGCGCTCGATGATTACCCTGTCGTGCAGTGCCATTCGCGCGTGGATTACCTTCCGCAGTTGCCCCCGACCTTGCGCAACCGCTCCGATCTGCTCTCGCAAGCATTCGAGAGCTCGGTTGTATCGCTCGCTTATGCATTGGCGCAGCAGGGCTCGCTGTTCACCACAGACCTTGCTACCGCCAACGCGATGGCGATCCGGCGCGCGGTATCTCCCGCAGGCGGCCCCGGAATGGCGTGCGCCGTGCGACTGGCTGCGTTGCCGCATTTCAAGCTCTACGACGCCAACATCGTGGGCGGGGGCGACTTCGTACTGGCGGCGGCGGTCACCGGAAGGTTGCAGGAGCTTTTCAGTGAGCGTCCTTACGCGCCGCGCCATCAGGCTGATGTCATCGACTGGGCGGCACGCTGCCTGCCTTCCGACCCGGACCGGCAACGGTTCGGCTATGCCGACAACCGGGTGATGCACCTCTGGCACGGCACGCTGGAAGGGCGCCAGTACGGAGAACGCATGAAAATTCTGGGTCCACGTGACTACGACCCGGCTATCGACATCGATCGCGGTTCGGATGCATTGAAGTTCACGCCGAGGGCGGCGGAACTGAAGGCGGTGGTGGAGGCCTATTTGCGTTCGCGCAATGACGCCTGACCGCCTTCCACAGGCATAAAAAAGAGGGCTCACATGTTTGTGAGCCCTCTGGCTATACAGCGAAAAATCTGGGGTGGCTGATGGGGCTCGAACCCGCACCAAAGGGAATGGCGGGGTATTCGCGGGGAAGACCCTCCAATGAGACGCACCCTACATTGCCCCGTCGTTCCCCGCTTTCTTCCCCGGATTCTTCCCTGAAAGGGCGAGTTCCAGGCGGGCCATCTCGATATCGTCCTGCTTGCCGTCCAGCCACTTGGAGTAGGTGCGCAGGAACATTTCCACGCTATGGCCGAGCTGCTTGGCGCAAAAAGCCGGGGTCATGCCCTGCATCAGCATGATCGTCGCGTAGGTGTGGCGGGTGTTGTACGGCCTTCTGTAGCGGATTCCCAACGCCTTGAGGGCAGGGGTCCAGTACGAGCGCCGGTAGGCCCTTTCCTCGTTCCACGGCTGCGAGTACCGGGGATCGAGAAAGACATGCTCACCGGCCATCCGTGTATGTTCGGCCTGGGCTTTCAGTGCGGCCAGCGCACGGCTATTCAGGATGACGTGCCGGATGGCGTTGGTCTTGGTGGTGTCCTTTTCCTCGCCACGCACCAGCGCCTGCTTGACCTCGATGTACTTCGCGCGCAGATCCACGCTGTCCCAACGAATCCCGGCTCCTTCGGACGTGCGCAGGCCGGTGAAGAACTGGAAAGCGGTGTAGTTCACCACCTGGGCGGGGTAGTGCTTCGTCATGTATTCGCAGATCGCTTCGGCTTCGGCCTGAGTGAACGGGTCCACCGGGGGCTTTTGCCACTTCGCGCGGGGCACGTTGGCAACCGGGTTGGCCTGGATCACCTTGTCCAGCACGGCCAGCTCGAACGCCTCCCGTAGCACGGAAACGTAGTTGTTCACCGTCTTGCCGGAAAGGTCGGGGCGGGTCGCCAGCGCCGTGAGAATGTCGCTGTGCAGCGTTGCCTTGACCAGCTTGTCTCCGATCAGCGCGGACCAGAACTTCACGGCGCTGGAATAGCCGGCAAGCGTCGAGTTCTCCAAGCGCTGCGTGCCCATCCACCGGTTCAGCTGGGACGCTACGGTAAGGGCGGCCGTGTCGCCGTCTACCGGGAAGTACTCAGACAGGACGAACAGGCCGAGCCGGATCTTGTCCTTGATTTCTGATGCCAGCCGGTGTGCGTGCTTGACGTTGGCCGGGGTTGGCGCCAGCGGCTGGCCGTTGAGGGTCAGCGTGCGGCGGTAGGACTCGCCCGCAAAGGTGAAACTGAGGCGGATTGATCGTTCGCGGACTTCGACGCCCATCCCCGTTCGGCCCATTGCGTGTACCCCTTTATGCTGATGAGAATGTGCCCATCTGGGGCCTTACTGTACTCCCGGCCTTCCAGCCAGTGCCCTTCCTCGATTTTTCGACGGATAGCCTTTTCGGTGTAGCCGGTGATCGTGGCCGCCACCGGGATTGTCACGTAGGGAGCGGGTGCGACGGTAATACTGGTCATGCTTCGTACCTGTTTCGCTTCTTGCTGTTCTCCGAGCCGGTCAGGATCTGGAGGTTGGTATGGACGTGCAGGCCGGACACGGTCTTGCCTTGCAGCGGGATGATGTGATCGACGTGATGCGCTGTTCCGGTGGCCTTCGACAGGCGCCGGGCTTCCGCGTAGATGGCACGCATGGCGTCCAGGTCCGACCAAGGCGGGGTCCGCTGCAACTTCTTGGACCGGCGTTTGGCGACATGGAACCGCACTAGCGCCGCGTGATGCTCCTTGGCGGCCACCGCCAGCTGACGAGCCTGCGCCGCCACCTCCTTTCGGGTGGGCTTCGGAAGGCTCGCAAGGTAGGCCGCCTGCTCTGCAGCGATCGCCGCGCTGTTGTCGCGGACCTGTTTCTGCCAACGGCCCAAAGGGGTTTCGTCCCATGCAGGGCGGGGCGGCGGCTTCCATTCGGTCCGCACCTCGACTGGCGGGGGCGGGTTCTTCCAGTTCTCATAGGCGACGCGCGACAACTGGACTCGTTTGCGCGAGCCAGCGCCCCACCAGACCTTGAAGCCCATCGATTGCAGCTTTTGGAATTGCGCCGATGGTCGCTTAAGTGGCGCGCACAGGGCTGCGATTTCCTCCTGAGACACCAGGAGGTGGCAGCGTGCGATTTCCTGCTCATCAAGAATTTCGCTGCGTGCTGTCTCACTCATGGCGATCCTCTCCCGGCATTTCCCGGTCTGTGCTCATGTCCGCTCCAGTGCCCAGTCAATGAGCGGCGTGTCATAGCCGAGCATCAACGGGTGTTTGGGGTCGCCGCTTGCGGTAAGGCCGAAGTGCGCTAGAGGCTTGCCGGTTGCGCGAAGCTCGCGCTCCATGTGCTTGAGCGAAGGGTGTAGTTCCTGAGGCAACTTCGCGCGAGAACCCCAGCATGGAACGCAAATGTCGGCTGCGGCTGCGATCTCGCGCAAGTGCCTGATGTTCTCGGGACCGATGGCGTGGCCGGGAGCAATCGCAAGTTCGCGCACATCCGTCGCCCGATACGCAAACACGTTGCCGACAATGAACCGCGAGCCGCCCCACCGCTTCACGAATCCAGTCCACTTGCGCACCGTGGCATCGTCCAGCTCCGCATCAGCAGTCGATGGGTTGACCCCAAAGAATGCGTACACCGGCCCTTCCATTGCGACCGTTCGCTCGAGCCTGTAGCGGTACTTTCCGCATTCGCTGATGATGGCGCTCATTCCGTCCGCTCCAGTGCTGCAATAGCGTTTCGAAGGGCGTTGCGCGCGTCCCTGCCAAGCACAAGCCAGCGGCGCTCTATGCCGGTGCTGCCGTCAGGCTCCCACTGCCGCGCAATCTCCAGGCATTCGGCCATCGCCTCAATCACGGCTGGCGCTGCTTGGGCTACTGCTATCAGCTTGAGTGCGGCATCGGGCTGCATTGCCGTGATGAACGCAGTGTTGGCATCTTGCGATCCGGCGTTGTCGTGGTTCAAGGCTGAAACCATGACAAGCTGATCCTGCGCTGACCCGTTCACGTACTGGCGAGTCACGCCGCCGACAATCACGCCATACCGCTTCGCTGTCCAGGGGCTAGGTGTCGCAGCCCTTGCCGCTGCTTCAAGTTCGGTGAGTTTCACTTCTGCTCCTTTCCTGCGCGTGCGGCGTCGATGGCGGCGCGGACTTGCTCGGCGGTGTAAAGTTGGACCGTGTGTTGCGGGGCCTTCGGGCGTCCGAGTCGAACCGAACAGGCTTTAGCAGTAGCTTCGCTTTTGGTGAATCGCTCCAGGTCTTCAGGCCACATATGCGCAGCGGCTTCGTCCTTGAGGTCGGCAAGGCTCTGCAAAACAATGTCCGTCAGCGGTTTGGCCGCATCAGCCCGCAGCGCCGCGTTCTCTGCTTCAAGTTCGGCGATACGCTGGCGGACTGGCTCTGCACCATTCCAGTTGCCCGGCTCGCCAGTTGATCCGGTGACGCACTGGTAAATATCGGCAATCGTCGCGTTCGCTGCGCGGGCCTCTTGCGCGTGAATCTGCGCTTCTAGCTTCAGGCGGTCGGTCAGCGCGATAAGTTCGATGATCTTTGCGGCTTCGCTCATTCCTGGTCTCCTTTGGGTGAGGGTGCGGCGGGGAGGGGCATCCAATGCGTGAGAAACGTCAGCGGCTCCAGCGTGTCGGAGGAAACCCAGATGTCGTCATGCCACAAAGCCGCTACAACGTGACGCGGTTCGCGCTGGTCGCCGTGGTTGTGCCCAGTGGCAATGACTTCGATTCCGGTGACTTGCGGCGCAGTCTCTATCGGATTCCATCCCGGTGCAGCAGGGCGGGTGTAGAGGGGGCGAAGCTCGTAGCGGCTGCCGTTAGCGATGTAGCCCTGAATTTCGGCCACGGCATCGTCCGCGCTTGACAAGCGACTTCGGGGCACCACGCGCTCCCACTCCCCCCAACCGACAGGCTCGCCGCCACAGCCGTCGCGGTAAGTGCGGTACTGCCACTCTGCTATCTCACCCTGATCGGCAACCTCGGATGCGCGGGCGAGCCATGCGGCATAAGCTCGCTCAACTTCCATAGATACGTATCTCTCATCGCTGAACACGCGATCTAGCATCAACCTCCCAAGCCCGGCCCACGCTTCAAACTTCACCCGTTCCGCCTCGATTCGTTGTGCGGTCAATTCAGCCATCACGCACCATCCTTTCCAGCGAGTTGTAGCTCAAGCTCGTCAATCCGATCAAGCAAGCGCAGCACCGTTCTAGGGCACGCGGCGGCTATGTAGTCAGACAGCGTACCGAAATACCGCCCGCGATCGCTTGGGATGCTGGCAATCGCCTGCCTGCCCATCCCCTTGAAGTTATCCGCGTAAACGCTGCGGAATCCATCCCGTTGGCGTGTCGCGAACCATCCTGAACCCTGAATATGTGCGGGCACGCCTTCGGCAAGCTCGCGCAAGAGCGCCCTGTCAGGTAGCGGGCAGAGGTAGGGGGTTGATTCGGGGCCGGTGCTCCATGCCTCGACCGGGAATAGCCCGGTCTCTTTCCACTGGGCACGCTGTTCTTCGGTAAGGCTCATGGCTTTTCTCCATCAAGGTGGGCGCGGAGCTTGGCGACCGTCCCGCGAAACCCTGCGGCGTCGGTGTCGTTCTCCCACAGGCTCACACGCTGCTTGAGTTCCATTGCCTCCAGCGCCTCCCTCAGCAGCCCATCGACTTCGGGTTGCCCTGCTTGCTGCGCGGGTTGCGCTGGTGCTGGAGTGGCGAGGGCTTCTTCGATTTCCGTGGTCAGGCGGAATGCCCGCCCATCCAAGGCCACGAGGCACATGCGAAGTAGCTCGCGCAGCCGCTGTTCCGTCGTTGGCTTGTCGCTCACCCCTCCATCACCATGAGTGCTGGGGATTGGCTCTCGCGTGCGGCCATTTAGATAGTCGTTGTCTTGGCTTCCGTATCCGCTCATTCCGTCTCTCCAGTTGCAGCGCCGATGCCGTGAGCGCGATAGCTGTAAACCCTCTCAACGCTGACGCCTCCAATCTCGAACTCATACGCGAACGCGCTGTCGTCGCTCCAGTCGTGCTCCGCAAATTCGCGCATGACGTTTTCGAGCGAATTGGTGCCGTCTGCATCCTGCGAGTCCACATTGCCGAGCCACTCACGCACCATGAAACGACGAATGCCATCCACGTCTTGGACCACTTCGGCGCACGGCAAGTCGGTCTCGCCCCAAGCCCGACACAGAAAGCCGTCAATCTGTTCTTCCGTCAGCGGCACTTGTGGTGCCTGGGCCGGGGTGGAAGGGGCGGCGATTGGCGAATCGGCCTTGCCCACAGTCTTGACCGCTGCGACACCATTTGTCGGCACGTCAGCGGGCCTCCAGATGTGGCTGCAGCCGTGGCACAGGTGCGAACGGTGGGGTGGGTTCTTCCACTCGCCATACGCATCATTCACTGCGGTGCTTTCTTCTGCTGTATGGCCGGGATAGAACTGACCTTCAGGACCATCAATGTGCTGCAGGCCGCACTTCGGGCAGTGCAGCACCATGTCAATCGGGGCGGCTATCTCAGGGGTGGCGGCAAGGGCTTGGATGCGTCGGACCAGCGGGATGAAGTCGGCATTGAAGTTGCCGGGCTCGCCCACTTGATTCCATATTTTGCGAAGCGTTGCCTCGTCGCTCACCCCTACTGGAAGGGCGGAAGGGGATGCGAGAAGCTCCTTTGCTGCGGCGTACCACTCTTTTGGAATGGGGTTGCCGAAGTGCTTTAAGCCAATCACAGCAAGTGCCAACGTCCCTCCTTCTGCCGGGGCTGGGGTGGGTTCGGCAGGTGCAGCGGGGGGGGCAAGCGGGCGGACGCGCTCAAACTTCGCGTCGAATTCAGCGGTCGAGCGAACCCAGCACTTCCCATCCTCACCGCGATAGAGGTAAACATCTGCCATGTCGCTCAATGGCTCAGTGCATTGCAGCAGCGCCTCGCCAATCAATTGATACTCGCGGCCTGTCTTGATATGCCGCCATACCCAGCCGGAATATGTCAGCTCGCTCGGTGCAGCACTCTCGCAGCGAAGTCGAAGATGGGCGTCCAGCGTCTCCACGATCTGCCGATGCGTCTCGGCTGCATTGCTGCGATCACCATAGAGGGCGATGTATTGCAGCGCGTCTGCAAGGGCGGCTCTTGTTTGGTCTGTCATGTTGGTCCTCTCAGTAGTAGGGGCTTGATTCGCGCTCGGCGTTGAACTCAGACCACATGCTTTTCAGTTCTTCGCTGTAGTTGAATTCGGTCACGACAGGCACGGGGATGCCGCGCTGTCGAAGTGCAGCCAAAATGCAGGATGGGCAGTGCCCCGAGGCTTCGCGCAGCTTGGGCAGAACGAGGTGAACAGCGGCGCGCAACACTTCGTCGTCCAGCATGTCGTAGGCAGGCACTGTGCCGAATTCACCAAGGTCTTCCGCTGGTGAATGAACGGTGCATTTCGCCGGGTCAGGCAGCATTGCAATCAGGTCGGCAAGCGGAGTCGGGCTATCACCGCCCGTCAAAGCGCAGTGCCGACATACGCGAGCCGGATTCAGCGTGCAGCCGCGCTCGTGCTTCGCCATAGCAGCCCCTTGCCCGCCAGACTTCTTGCAGAAATCGCAGTAGTAGCGCCAGCGTTTGATGGTTTTCATGTTGGTCCTTGAAAGTTAGGCGGCTTGGCTGGGGCAAGGTCAGGAGACCAACCTGTTTTGCTCGGCAGCCGCCCGCAGATGCGCAACCATCGAATCCACCATCGCCCCGAAGTCGCCGGCGTGATACAGCTTTGCGCTCTTGTCCGTGGCCTGGTGCACGAACCCGAGCTTCGCCAGGCCGGCTGCGTCGATGGACAGTGGCGCGATGCGGGCATTCAGGTCGCCCAGCTTCAAGGTCGGTGCGGCCGTCGGCGCCGGACGCGGAGCCATCTGGATCACAGCCGGTGCGGCCAGCGGTGAATTGGCGACCACGGCTTGCGAGGATGGCGCTGGAGCGACGATCTGGACGGCGGCAGGGGGTTGGGTGGGTTCTGGCGTCGGTGCGGCTGTAGGGGCCGGAGCAGCAGCGGCGATCCGTTTGCGCTCCGCTTCCTCGGCTTCGCGCTGAATGCGGGCTTGTTCAGCCTGTTCAGCGGCAAGCCGGGTACGGGCTTCGCGGTCGGCGCGCTCCTGTTCTTCGGCGCGGATCTGCGCACGCTGCTCTTCTTCCTTGCGGGCGACTTCGGCGTTGTGGGCGGCGATGCGGTTCTGCGCGAGGGCGACGAGGTCGTCATGGGCTTTCAGCACCAGGCCGGGCGCGTCAGCGAAAAGGAAGGTGTGCGCAGCGGCATGCTCGCGCAGCCATTTGAGATTGATGTCGATCCGGTCGGCGACATCGTTCGCCGCGATCTTGCAGCGCGCCAGTTCACCGGCCACCTTGTCTTCCATGCTGGCCAGCGACTTCAAGCCCTTCACGCATCCGGCGAAGTCGGCCGTCACGATTGGCATGTACGGCTTGCCCAAGCGGGCATTGAGCGCGTCGACGTGGGCCTTGAGTGCAGCGGTCCCGCCCATCACGATCTCGGTGCGGCGGCGCTCCTTCTCCGTGGACAGAATCTTCTCCGCCATCAAGCGGTTTTCACGGACCAGGGCGCGGAGCACGTCCTTGCGCCTCTTGGCATTGCTCACGGCCTCGATCTGTGCGATCCAGCCTTCTTCCGCGCCGTCGAGTGCGGCCTCTGCACCCTTCATCGCCTTGATCTGCACTTCGAGGTCCGCGAACGCCTGATCGTTCTTCGGCGCGCGGATCAGCCTATGCTCAAGGAAGTTTCGTACGGCCACTTCGAAGGCGTCGAAGTTCTCGTGGACGACGATGCTGCCTTCGACTCGCACGAACACGGCCGGGAGCGCCTCGACTGGCTCGGCGACGATCTTCTCGACCGCGGGCGCAGTGGATGGGACGTATGCGGCGAGGTCTTCGGCGAATTGCTTCCAACCGCTGATGATCTGAGCGCACAGGGCCTGGTCCGGCGTGTACCACGCGTGACGCTCTTCGATCACTTCGTCGTCATCGGACAGCCGGCCAGCCGTGAACAGGATGCGCCTCGCGCCGGACACATGCAGCTGCTGCTCCATCTGAATGCGGAAGTGCAGGGGCAGCTTGCTGGCGTCGTTCAGCGCGTGGCTGTCGCGGCCCTCGTTCGGCAGTGCCGCGCGCAGGTCGTCGTTGACCGTCTTGCACTCCCAGCCCTCGTGGCCCATGAAAGTGAGCCCATCGAAAGAAGCGGACAACTCGCCCGCAGTGCCCACTACCGGCGCGAGGTCGTCACCGATGATGGCTTCACCGATCGGGCGCATCGCTGCTTCGATGCGATGGCCCTGGTCGAAAATGCGTTGCGTGCTGGCATCGACGGTGGGCGCGAGCCCCGTATGCAACTCGTGCAGAAGGTCGGTGCGCGTACGGTAGGGCGAGCGGCCCATCATGGCCGGCGCATCGCTGGCGTTGAAATGCTGCTTGCGGTGCAAGTGCCAGGCGTCAGAGCCGGGCGTGAGGTCATGCGTCTTCATGGTGTCGGTGCTTTCAGTTGTTGAACTTCTCGGCGTGCAACCGGGCGAGGTCTTCCTGTTGGTCCTGCGGCAGCGCGCGGGCTTCGTCCAGGACAAGGGCGGCGGTGTCAGCGTCCTTGCACTGCTGCAGGCGGTCGGCCAGCACCGCATACGTGACCTTCGGCGCAACATCGGTGGCCGTATCCTTGGACTTGGGCGCCATGTCGCGGATACGCTGCTTCATTGCCTCGGGCAGCGTGGCCTTGAGCGAATAGAACTGGATGACCTCGTCGGCGGTCTTGCCGGCCGCGTAGAAATCGACGATCTTTTTGGAACGCTGCTGCAGGTGTTCGTCGGTGAACTCGGGCATGGCGGCGGGCGCTGTGCTGGGTGTACGGGGCTCAACCACGTCAGCCGGGCCCATGAACTTCTCGCCGGGATCTTGCAATTCATCTTCGGTGTACACGCCGAGCATGACGCTTGGCTTGTGGCGCCGCGCCCAGATGCGGTCCACGGCATAGATGATCTGTTGCTCCGGGTTGCTCGCCCACTGCGTGGAAAAGCGCGGATAGCACTGCGAGAGATAGAGTTCGACTGTGCGATCCGCGCGCTCGCCGCGCAGTCGCCCGATCGCGCGCACGCCCAGGCCTGCTTCATCGGCTTTGGTGTACGTGGCGACGATGTAGAACTTGGGCTCGTTGCTGTTCCCGCCGGAACGTGTCGATTCCTTCTTCTCGAACTTGCCGCGCACCTTGGACCAGTCGCCGATGAACTCGTAGCGCAGGTCGCCTTCGAGCGCTCCGCTGGTGGACAGTGCGGCTGCGACGAGCGTCCCCTCGTAGCCCAGCGACCCGGCAGGCGAGATGAAGGTCTTCTGTGCGACGGCGAACGGGTTCATTCGCCACTGCATGGCCTGCAGGCAAACCGCGAAGCAGTCGCCTTCCTTGCCGACGAAGTGGCGCGGGACCGACACACTGCCAGTCGCCATCTTTTTGGCGAAGCGCTCGATGCGATCCATGGCGTCGCCATGCAGGATCAAGGCGGCAGTGTCGGTGACGGCGGGCATTTCAGCGGGTAGCAGTGCGGTCTGATGTAAAGGTGCGTTCATTTCTTCCTCGTGGTGGTTGTCTAAAAAGGGAGTCGGTCGCCAAAGCAAATGCCGAAGGCCTTGGAAAAGCACTTCCTGCGGCTCCATCCGTAGGTGCGGCGGAAGTAGGTGAAGACGGCAATGAAGTTGGTCACTGAGGGCGCTCCCAGCGGTGGGCACGCAGGATCAACGTGCGGTAGTGATCGCACGTCGGATTGCATTCGCGCATGTGGCGGCGGATGCACCACGCCACGCTGGCGCGCCACCATGCAAGGGCCGGCGCGATGGGGTCAATGAACAGAGACTTCACGGAGCCTCCATCGCACCGGCGGTGATGACGCCGCTGGATTTGGCAGGCGTGTAGTGCGCGAACATGCAGACCAGCCCCGGCTGTCCGACAGCGGCCTTGTGTGCCTCGCAGTGGCGCATGAACTGGCGCTCGATCTGGGCGCGTTCGTAGATGACGCCGCCGAGGGCGTAAGCCGCAATCCATCCGCCTGGGCCGAACGCGATCAGCGTGTTGCCGAGCGCATAGCCCCACGACGATGCGTCGGTCAGATCAATGATCGGCTCGCCTTCTTCGGGCGGCAGCTTCTTTGCGTGCTCAACGATGCCCCAGCGAAGCGGAATGCCCCACCATCCGGTGGGACCGACTTCCTTGCCGCCACGGGCAAGGGCGTATGCAGTGCTGACGCCATCAGCACCAACAGCGATCTGTGCGCGTTGCGGGGAACTTGCGCAGCCAGTCAGAAGCGCTGCGCAGAGGGTGAGAATTGCAGCTTTCATGATTCGCTTCCTTCGTCACGCTGAGGCACTGCTCGCGCGATGTCATAGCCAGGGCGATCCCAGTCACGACGCACTGCACCGCTTGATGCGGGTACAGGCGTCGGAGTCGGGGCAATTTCGGCGGGAGTAGGGCAGGGAAGGCCTGCAGTTGCATCGCAGGGAAAGCGGCTGGCCGTGTCGGCGCTGGGTTGGCGGGCGCGGTTCATCGCGAGAGCCCTCGCGGACCAACTGCCGCCAAGTGAACTTGACGAAGTATCGAGATGGCCTTGAGAAGCCCGCCGCAATGTGCTGCTGACGTGCCCGACAGTCGGCGCGCTTCGCGCAACACTATTTCCGTCGCCGCGTCGTATCCTGTCGTGGCATCAACCGGCCCGACGCAGCGCCACTGAGGCTCGCCGTTCGGAAACCCGGTGTCGCCCGCATCTGTCACAACGCGCCGCCCGCCTTCGTGTTCAAAAAGCAGGGCGCTCATGTCGCACTCCAAACCGTCGCCGCAGCGCGCCAGGCCGCGACCTTCTCGCGTGATCCGTGGCAGCCGCCCGGCAGATAGATCATCACGTAAGCGCAGATCGAGGGCAGCGCGCGCAGGCTGTCAGCGTCAGCGCGGCTAATGGCCTGCATCAAGTCATTGCGCAGCACTGCTGTCGTGAAGTCCCCGGTCGGCGCGTGCTCTTCGGCGTGCCGGTCCAGCGCTTCCCGCACAGCCTGCGGAATCGTCGCGTAATCGATGTGTGCCATTACGGGGCCTCCATCGCACCAGCGGTGATGACGCCACTGGACTTTTCCGGTGTGTACTGCGCGAACATGCAGGTCAGACCCGGCTGGCCGACGATGGCCTTGTGTTCTTCACAGTGGCGCATGAACTGGCGCTCAAGCTGCGCCCGTTCGTAGATGATTCCGCCGAGTGCCCCGCCAACGATCCATCCGCCTGGGCCGAACGCGATCAGCGTGTTGCTGAGCGCATAGCCCCACGAAGATGCGTCCGTGAGGTCGATCAGTGGTTCGCCTTCTGCGGGCGGCAGCTTCTTGGCGTGTTCAACGATGCCCCAGCGAAGCGGGATGCCCCACCATCCAAAGGGGCCAACTTCCTTGCCGCCTTTGGCGAGCGCCTTGGCAGTGCTGACGCCATCGGCGCCGATAGCAACATGAGCGCGATTCGGGGAGCTTGCGCAGCCAGTCAGCAGGATCGCGGCGAGGGTGAGGGCGATGCGCTTCATGCGGCCTCCGACTCAGAAGGTGTTGCGACTCCGGTGACGCGACCGGAGCCATCGCACTTTTTGCACTCGTGCTCAACCCACGATGCGCTCTGCCCGCCATCGCGCTTGCCGCCTTGCCACGATCCGCCGATGCCGGTGCCGCTGCATTTGGGGCAGATACCGTGCTCGCGGTTGTACTTTGCGCGGCTCACATAGCGCACGCCGCTGCCGCCGCACGCGAAGCACTTGCCGCTGTAGTGAACAGAGAAGGACTCAATTGCTCCTTTGCCGCAGCATCGCCCACACATCACCGCGACAGTGGAACCGGGCATCCCGCGTTTGCCGCTAGGGTTTAGGGGCTGGTCAAACCACGGAATTCCTACTTCCCCGCGTGCTGCGCGAAGGCCGCTCCACAGATGCCGCGCCACGTAGTCGGCTTGGTCGGCGGTCAGGGTGTCTTGAGGATTGCTCACCACATACCCCCTTCCCGAACTTGTCCAGCCCGCGCCCAGCGGTCCTGTTCAAGCTGCGCAGCTGCATCGCGCCGCACCTCGCGCGCGCCGCTGGCCTTGTCGGCGGCCATTGCGCGATCTACTTCGATCTCGAAAGCCTCTGACGGCTCCCAGTAGGTTGGTGCTGCGCCGAGATCAGCGGCAATGGCATCAACGTCGGCGGGCGTCAGGTCGCCGCGCGGCTGGATCAGCGACACCGCGCCGCCTGCGTCCATCGCAGCATCGAAGTCAGCCGGGTCTGTGATCCGAATGCACTTGCGCCGACTGGGCAGCGCGGATTCAACCGCAGGCCCGACTTCGGCCAGCGTGGTAACTCGTAGCGGGCTCATGGCTCAGTAACCCCGCTGCGCGCTGATGCCTGCGAGCCACTTGCGCTGCACGGTGTAGCCGAAGTCATCGCCATCGACCCAGCCCTCAAGGACGACTTCATGAGCGGACGGGTGGACGCCTTCCAGTGCGTAGGGCTTGCCGATCAGGAACACAGCTCCTTTGTCATCACGCGGGCCGTCCCACTTCGGAACTCGCTTGGACGCCCATGCGGCGTACAGCGCATGAAGCGCGGACGACTTGCGCCGCTGCTTCGTCAGCCGGGTTCCGGGCTTGCCGCCCTTGTGCTTGCGACCTGGGCCGCACTTCGTTGCGCTTGGGACTTTCTGCATCTTTCACTCCAGAGCCCTGTTTGTGGGCTTGGGCATACGATAGCAAAAGCGAAAGTTAAACGCAAGCAAATGCGAAAGTGAGCGCGGAATTCTTGCGTTTTCGAATACCTATCCCGCTACGTAGGGAGGCGTTGGGCGCAAAAAAGCCCGCGCAGGGCGGGTAGGGTGGAGCGCGGCGACTCAGTTTTGAATCGTGACGAGGATGCCGTTCTCAAAATACAAATAGCCACCGTCGTAAACCCACTGTTCACGCTGTCGAGTGGCCGTTGTGGTCCGATTGATCTTTCGAGGCTTACCCCAACTGCTGAGGATCACTTCCTCCGGTGACATACCGATGCGGACACCCTCCTTCTTTCGCTTCGCAAGGCTTTCAGCATCTCGAACCTTAAGCGCCTGTTTGAACATCGCCGCCGAGTCGCTTTGGGCTTTTGAGTGAAGGGCCTTGAATGCTGGATCTGTCGCGAACTCCGAACACCCCGATAGCAGAGCCAGAGCTGCATCGGGTTGCTTGACCTTCAGTTTGTCGCGCGCCGCTGCCATGACCGCAGGCGCGCCAGCATCACAGCGGCGCTGGCGCTCGGCGTTCTCCTGGGCTATCACAGCGCGCCGGGCCGCTGCAGCTTCGATCACCGCTCGCTCGGACGCCGAATAGCTCGAAAGGACGGCGCTTTTCGTGGGTGCGGGCGGCTTGGCGCCTTCCTGGACCTGCGCGCTCATCCACCCGAGCACCATTGGCGTGAAGTAGATCGACCCGCCAACGGCAATCGCGATCATTCCCGTGGCGAGCGGGTAGCGCCCGACGAAATAACCGATGTCGCGGGTGATGTTTGCCATGACGTTCAGCCGTTGGCTTTGGGCGCAAACTTCAATTCTTTGTACCACTCACGCTCGCGCGCCGTGGCGTTGCGGTTGTCGGTCGCCTTATGCAGCGACTGGAGTGGCAGGGAGAACTGCTGGGTGTTGCCGCCGCCGATTTTCAGCACCAGCTTCGCCGCCTTGCCGCGACCTTCTGCCGCTGTCGATTTTTTGGTCTTGCCGTCCGGTGATGCCGGGTCAGGATCGTTACCAGGCGGGCCGGGAATTGATGCAACCATTACTGCAGCCACCCTGGCCATACGCTGTTCGGTCGGATCGTTGGCGAAGCCCTTGAGCATTGCGGCGGCGGACTCGCGGCCTGAATCATCCATTGAGTTGAGCACGGCCCGCAGCATGGCAAGAGCCTCGGTCACGGCCATTTCCGCGTGTTCCATGTCCATGCTTTCCTCGGGATGCTGCTGGCCATGCTCCTGCGGTACAGCCCCGAGATCAAAGAACCCTCTTTGCTTGCCTGTCTGAGCCTCAAGCCGTCGAAGGGCCTTGTCTCGTAAGGCGCGATATCCGGTGAACCACTGGTTTACCTGGGCCATCCTGATGTCGGTGCGGTCCTGAAAGACCTTCGCCTGTCCGCCGTACTCCTTGTCGATCAGCCGCTCCAGTGCGTCCAGCCGGCGCTGCACGTCGGGATCGATGGGGTATTTCGCCGGTGGCTTCTTCACGGCTGCAATTTAGCGTTTGCAGCTTTCGCAAAAGCTGCGTACACTTTCGCAAAAGCGAGAGTTAAATGGACCTGAAAACCTACATTCAAACCACGCGCGGCAACGCCTCTGCGCTGGCGGAGGCGCTGGATATCCCGCCGTCCTTTCTGTCGCAGATGGCAAGCGGAGACCGGGCGATCACGCCTGAGCGCGCAGCGAGGATCGAAGTTCATACGGCCCGAAAGGTCATGCGATGGGACTCGCGCCCGAACGACTGGCATGAGATCTGGCCGGAACTGGTCGGCACCGACGGCGCCCCAGAGATCCCCACCCCCGAACCCACCAAGCAAGAGGCGGGGGCCTGAAATGTTCAACATCTTCAAGCGCAAGCCATCCCCGCCCGTGTTCGAGATCACCGCCGTCCAGCCCGGTTCGACAGTGCTGATGTTCCCAAAAGAGGAACTGTCCGACGAATTCGCGGCGCGCTTGGGCGAACTTACCGCCGAGCAAACGAAGAAGTCGGGCGTGCACTTCGTGGTGCTGAGTCGCCAGGCCTTCGACGTGTTCGTCTTGCCGGTCAGCGAAAGGCTCTGATGACTGAAGCCACCGCACCTATCACCGCGCTGCAAGTAGCGATGAGCCCAAGTGGATGTTCTCGCCAGAGCCTTGCCACCCAGCACGCGCTGCGGCGCAGAGGCGGCCGATACGAGTACATGCGTATGTCTCCCGCTGGGAACGCACGTTCGTCCCAGTATTTCGCTTTCCAGGCCGTCCAGAGTTTGCGCATCAGCAGATTTTGCACCGCCCTCGAACATACCCAGGCAAGGAGCTGAGACATGCGCAAGCTCTACCTCACCCATAACCCAGCCGAGCTTGTGATGGCATTCCTGCAAGCGCAAGGCTGCATGTTTGCCCTGTACTTGGCGTTTACAGCCACAGCCACACCTTGGATTTTCAGATGGTTCCTTGGCGAGATTGGCCTGATCGCCGGTGTCTTGTGCTACGTCTTCCTGTTCACGATGAGCGGAAGCCGTGAACGTCGCAAATCCACCAAAGAGGCGGTGCAGTGATGTCAACACTGAGCCTCGAACTCCACACCGAGCCCGCAGCCCTACTTGCGGCGATTGAGGTCTTGAAGGAATCCGCTGAGGTCTTTCCCGGCATCGGCGATGTGCTGCGCGATCTCCTTTTTGAAGGCGGCGATTCGCTCGCGCCCAGCTTGATCGAGTTGCGAAGTCTCCCAGCAGACGGGGCAGGTCGCCTGACCGTCGCGCTCGACCTCTCCGAGCGCTTTCGGGAAATTGTGGCCGCAGCTCGTGCAGGTGAGATTGATCGGCTGCGCAGCTACTGCGTGGTCCAGGTTCATGGAGGCTCCCATGCGAAGTGAAGTCGTGAGAAACCAATCTTCGCATGGGGCGTCCGTGACTCTCGGCACCCCCGAACCCACCAAAGAGGCGATCTGAGATGGCCGACGCAAACACCGTGCAGATCACCTTGACCGGCAAGCCGGAGCGGATTGAACTGCAAGGCCTCAAGGGTCTCGATTCAGTTGAGATCGTGCTGATCGACCCGCCCCAGAACCTTCTGGAGCCGGAGTCGGTCACGACCTTTACGGACATCGCCACAGGCAAGACGATCCGCGTCCCGATCAAGGAGCCTTCAGGAGTTGCCTCAGCGCCGAGCACCCACCGCGTGAGGTGGATTGGCGATGACGCTCCTACGGCACCGGGCGTTCCGCCAGTCCCATCTGCAGGATCGCCAGCGCCTTCTCCATCACTTCCGCCTGAATCTCTCGCAGATTTGCCTGCAGGTTTTTCTGGAGAGCAAGAGTGATCGACATGCTCTCGTGCTCTGAAAACTGCTGGTGCAGCGTCACGAGCCAATCCGGCCCTTCGGCCGATTGCACTGTGATCGTCGGTGTTGCCAATTTCATGTCCGCCCCTCTCGTTGATGGATTGATTCCGCCTTCCATCGTAGTGCGAGACGGGGCGGGCACCCATCTGAGGGCCGCCTAAATGCGCGCCCTCGAATTCACGACGCTTGCCGCCGCTTATGTGCTGGCCTGCGGGGTCGCTTTCTCTGCGGGGTTGGAAATTGGGCGTCGTCATGGCGCTTATTTTTCGCCGCGCAAGCCTCGCAACGCCACGCAATCTTTCTGCGGAGCATTGCGCGCATGACCTCTCTCGTCCGCTATGAGCAGGCCCGGTCGGCTCTTGCCGAGTGCCATCGCGTCGATGAAGTGAAGGACATCCGCGACAAGGCGGAAGCGATGGCCGCCTATGCGCGACAGGCCAAGGACAGCGAACTGATCCAGTACGCAACGGAGATCAAGGTTCGGGCCGAGCGGCGCTGCGGGGAGTTGCTGGCAGTCACAGACCGCAACAAGGGCGCCAAGGTTGTTGGTCGTATGGCCGTCGAACGGCACGACACCCATTCGCCGACGTTGGCCGACATGGGCCTGACACGCGACGAGTCCAGCCGCTACCAATCCCTGGCCAGCATGTCCCCGGAGCATTTCGAGACAGCGGTGGCCACGGCGAAAAGCACAGCCGGTGAAGTCACCACCGCTTTCATGCTGCGCGAAGCAAAGCGAGCCAAACCGCAGGCCCGGCCAATGAAGGGCGCAAAAGCAGAGGCCATGCGCGAAGAACTCAAAGCCGCCAGTGCGCGCGGCACCTCAATGTTGTGCACCTATGCACGACTACTACTCGGAGCCATCGGGGCTACCGAGAGTTTCACTGCGGACGAATGCCGACTTCTCGACGAGTTGGCCGACGCAATTTTGCAAACCAGGAGTGTTTCCAAATGAGTGCTATCACAAGACTTGAGCGGCTGACGCCGAAGATTGCCCGCGAACTGTTGAAGCGGAATACCGACAACCGCGACCTGCGGCCGTCGCACGTTGAAACCTTGCGTACTTCGTTTTCTCGTGGCGAGTACGTCACTACACACCAAGGGATCGCGTTCGACATCGAGGGCGCGTTGCTGGACGGACAGCACAGGCTTCATGCCATCGCGGCAATGCCGGATGATTGGTTCTGCCACATGCTGGTGACCAAGGGTCTGCCTCGAACTGAGGCATTCCGCGTGATTGACGCGGTCCAGGCAAAGCGATCAACCTCCGATGTATTAGGCACTGACCGAAGCGTCGGAGAGTGCGCTAATTTCTTCGCGAAGCTGCATCTCAACCGAAGCAGCGCCATCACCCCCGCCTATGCAAGTCCGTTCGCGGAATGGCTGCTGCCGTACTACACGGATTTGACCGCATTCAGCGGTCGGAAGTGCAAGACGTGGAGTTCGGCGCCAGTCCGTAGCGCAGCTTTCGTCGCTATGTGCGTTGGTCACGACACCGACTACGTGAAGTTGGTTTATCGGGCGCTCGTTTCGGCGGACTTCACGTCGATGCCGCCAGTCGCACAGGCCCTGTTCCGCTCGCACATGAGCGGCAAGGTGCGCGCTGCCGCCGCCTACGACATTTTTTGCCGCTGCATCAAGGTCTTCGACCCCAAGAACTCGAACTTGGCAAAAGTGCAGATCAACGATCAGTCGGCAGTCATTCAGAGTGTTCGCGATCTGTTGGACGCCGAAGTGTTCGGAAAGAAAAAACGGGCGGTGCCGGTGGCCCCCGCCCGAAAGAGTGTTTCCGGTACCAATTATGCCCTTTCAGGCCTCTGAAACGCATGACACAACCAGCACTCATCACAGTGGATGTTCCAGTCGGGGAAATCGTCCGAAAGCCATCGCTCGGCAAGGCAATCGAGTATTGCGCCGAGCTGGCCGGATACACCTACGACAAGGAGCTTGAAGGCGCACTTAGCAAGGCGGGGGTGAAGGTGGATGCAACGCAACTCACGCGCTGGAAGCAAGGTGCGGAGGGCATCAAGTGGGAAAAGTTCGCCGGCCTCATGGACGTATGCGGCAACGATGCTCCCTTGCTTTGGATGCTCCACGCACGCGGCTATGACGTGGGGAGCGTGCGCCGTGTTGAAAGCGGCGTTGAGCGCGAGAACCGGCTGCTGCGTGAAGAGAACCTGGCCCTGCGCCGCGTGTTGAAAGGTGAGCCAGCATGAGCACGATCAACAAGCCGCGCTGGCCTGACGGAACGCCGAAATCCACGGGCAATGCCTTCTCCTGGTGGGAAGGCGGTCGCAGCGTGTTCGCAGCCGCCCCCAAGAAGCCTGGGGCGAGGCCGGACATGGACCAGCCGCCACACGCCGGGACCATCGTGCATCGCCTTGACAGTGGCAAGGTTGTTGGGAGGTCGCTGGTATGACAGCACGCCTCACCGACAAGCAACTGGCCGTGCTGCGATTCATCGCCGAGCACATCGCGGGCAAGGGGTATGCGCCTTCCACCGACGAGATCGCAGCTCACTTCGGGTGGGCCAGCTCGAATTCAGCATACGAGCACATTGAATGCCTCCTGACCAAACGGGCCATTGAGCGTCCCCGTGGCAAGAGGAGGGCGCTTTGCGTCACCGCAGACGGTCACAAGCTGCTCGGCGCCGTTGCCCATGTTCCGACGCCACATCTCATTGCGCTGCCTGTGATCGACCAGGCGCGCTTTGGGGGTGCAGTGTGAGCAGCTACGACGCATTCATCGCCAGCAAAGCATCAGCCTGCATCCCTGCCGGATTTGAGCCCGGACCACTCGCTCCGCATCTGTTCGACTTCCAAGCTGCGATTGTCTCGTGGGCCTGCAAGCGTGGCCGCGCTGCGATGTTCGAGGATACGGGTCTGGGCAAGACGGCGCAGCAAGTCGAATGGGCGCGGCAAGTCTGCATCCACACTGGCGGCAACGTCCTGATCGCGGCCCCCTTGTGTGTTGCACAGCAGACCGTCGAGGAAGCTGCGAAGTGGGGCGTATCCATCAAGTACGCACGCCATCAGGACGACGCGCAAGACGGCATCACGATCACCAACTACGAAATGCTTGAGCGGTTCGACCCGGCCCTGTTCGCTGGTGTCGTGCTTGACGAGTCCAGCATTCTCAAGGCGCACACCAGCAAGACCCGCGAACGCATCATCGAAATGTTCCGGGAGACGCCTTACCGCTTGTCCTGCACTGCCACACCAAGCCCGAACGATCACATGGAGCTTGGCAATCAAGCCGAGTTCCTGGGCGTGATGACCGCCACGGAAATGCTGGCGATGTTCTTTGTTCACGATGGCGGCGACACGTCGCAATGGCGCTTGAAGGGCCACGGCAAGAGCAGGTTTTGGGAATGGATGGCTACGTGGTCCGTCTGCATCCGCAACCCGGCAGACCTGGGCTTTGATGGATCGCGCTACATCCTGCCGGGTCTGCAAATGCACGAGCATGTACTGCCCGCCGATGAGCCGCTGGAGGGTCAGTTGTTCGCTGGTATCGCGCAGACGCTGACCGAACGCCGCGATGCAAAGCGGTCCAGCATGGACGCGCGCATCAAGACCGCCGCCGATCTGGTCAACAGCCACAACCGGCCCGCCATCGTCTGGTGCCACCTAAACGCGGAATCGGAAGCGTTGGCGAAGGCCATTCCTGATTCCGTCGAGGTGACTGGATCCATGAGCGCCGACGAAAAAGAGGCCGCAATCATGGCCTTCACGCATGGCGACAAGCGCGTCATCGTGACCAAGCCAAGCATCGCCGGGTTCGGCATGAACTGGCAGCACTGCGCCGATATGGTTTTCGCTGGCTTGGATGACTCGTTCGAGACCTTCTATCAGTCCATCCGCCGTTGCTATCGCTTTGGGCAATCCAAGGTCGTCAATGTCCATCTGGTGTCCAGCGAATCCGAGGGCGCGGTAAAGGCCAACCTCGAACGCAAGCAGGCGCAGGCCAACGACATGGCCGAGTCAATGGTTCAACACATGCGCGAGTTGACCGCGCGACAGATCAAAGGCGTCACGATGGAAAAGAGCGAATACAAGCGCGAAGTCGCGCAGGGTCAAGGCTGGACCGTTCACCTGGGCGATTGCGTCGAAGTGGCCCGCGAGATTGCGGCGAACAGCATCGACTACAGCGTTTTCTCCCCGCCGTTCGCATCGCTTTACACGTACTCGAACAGCGACCGCGACATGGGCAACTGCCGCAGCTACAGCGAGTTCTATGAGCACTTCCGGTTTCTCGTGGACGAACTGCATCGCGTCACGAAGCCCGGACGCCTGCTGTCGTTCCACTGTATGAACCTGCAAACCAGCAAGTTCCGCGATGGCGTGATCGGCATCCATGACTTCCGGGGCGAGTTGGTTCGCATGTTCACCGAGGCCGGATGGATCTTCCATAGCGAAGTTTGCATCTGGAAAGACCCGGTAACGGCGATGCAGCGCACCAAGGCACTGGGCCTGCTGCACAAGACCATCCGCAAGGATTCCAGCATGAGCCGTCAGGGCATCCCTGACTACCTTGTGACCATGCGCAAACCCGGCGACAACCCGGAGCCGATCAGCCACACGCACGAGTCATTTCCTGTGGACAAGTGGCAGCGCTACGCATCGCCTGTGTGGATGGATGTGAACCCGACTCGCACCCTGCAATTCAAAACGGCGCGCGAGACCGATGACGAGCGCCATATCTGCCCGCTGCAGCTCGACGTGATCGAGCGGGCAATGGAGCTGTGGAGCAACCCCGGCGATCTGGTGTTCTCGCCGTTCACCGGCATCGGCTCAGAGGGCTACGTCGCCATCGAAATGGGCCGCAAGTTCATTGGCGCGGAACTCAAGAAGTCTTACTGGGAGCTTGCGAAGCGCAACCTGGGCGAAGCGCGCGAGCACAAGGACTCCGGCCTTTTTGCCGATCAGCACGAGAGTGACTCGGAGACGGCGGAAGCATGACCTCTACCGCTTTTTCGCTGGTCGAAACAGCAGAGCTTTCCGTCGCTGGCGCCCTGATCACCAGGCTCGCGCCGCGCGACGTAGCGCTCGACGAGCTCGAGCAGCACATCAAGGATTGTGGCTGGCACTTGGAGTGCGCCTACGCCCGCTACGAGGCGTTTGGAAGCCCTGCTGACCGTGATGCAGCGTGCCAGTGGCTGCATCTGCAGAACGAAGCGATACACGAGCGCGATCTGCGGGTAGGCGGCCGTCGGCATGCGGAGTTCGAACAGCGGCTGCGCGAGGGCGTTGACTACTTCAACAGCCGGCACGCGGTTGCGCTCGCCAGGGGGCTTGCCTGACGTGCCAAACCGACTTATCCGCGAGGGCCTCATGGAATCCGAGGCCGTGCTTTCGATGCCGGTTGAAGGGCGATGGCTGTTCGTCATCATCATGCTTTCGGCTGACGACGTCGGGCTTTTTGAGGCCACCGAGTTCAAGCTTGCGCGCCGCGCTGACGTCAACCGCGACATGGCGAGCAAGCTGATGCAGATGCTCGCTGACGCCGATCTGATCCGGCTTTATGAGGTCGGCGGCAAGCGCTACGGCTTCATCCCGAAGTTCCGTCAGCGTCTGCAAATCAAAACCACGAAACATCCGTTGCCCCCCGGTGCGCTGTTTTTGGACGATCAAGACGCTCTCAACAAAATCAACAACTTAACCACCAAAACAACCGTTGTCCAACAGATGGAAAGCGGTTGCGCAGGTGATGGCCAACCGTCTGAATCGGAATCGGAATCGGAAGTAAAGAAGAAGACAGGTAGTCAACGGCAAGCCGTCGACCGTCTACCGGACTGTCCGCACCTGGACCTTATCGCCCTGTTCGGCAAGCACCTGCCGATGTTGCCGCAGCCGAAGCCAGAACTCTGGAAAGGCAAGAAGGCGTCCGCGATGAAGGCTCGCTGGGTCTGGGTGTTGAGCACGAAAAGCAGCAAGACCGGACGCCTGTACGCAACGGACGCCGCATCGGCAATCGACTTCTTCGATCGGTATTTCCGCTATGTCGCCACATCGGATTTCCTTACCGGTCGCAATAGCAAGTGGACGGGTTGCAACCTGGCATGGCTGATGAACGAAGAGAACTTCGCCAAGGCACTCGAAGGCCAATACGAAAACAAGGAAATCCCAGCATGAGCGCCGTCCTCTACCCCAGTGACGACATCCCGGCCGGCAGGTTTCCGACCGTCGAAAACCAATTCGCCCAGCTGCGCACCCCACCGCACAGCATCGAAGCCGAGTCCAGCGTCCTGGGCAGCCTTCTGCTTTCGAACGACGCATGGGACCGCGTCGGAGACATGCTCGCGGACAGCGACTTCTACCGCTTCGAGCATCGGCTCGTGTACGGCGCGATTGGAAGCCTGATCAACGCCGGAAAGCCTGCCGACGTGTTCACCGTCTACGACCAGCTCGAAAAGGCCGGCAAGGCGACAGAGGTCGGCGGACTCGTGTACCTCAACGCCCTGGCGCAGTTCGTGTCCAGCGCACGCAATGTTCGCCGCTACGCAGAGATCGTCCGCGAGCGTGCCGTCCTGCGCAGCCTGATCAGCGCCAGCGACGAGATCGCGACAGCAGCCTTCAACACACAAGGCCGGCCGGTTGACGCCATCGTCGATGAGGCGATGCAGAAGGTCATGGCCGTGAACCCGGAAGCGTCAGGCGACGAGTGGGAGTCGATGGAAACCATGATCGTCGGCGAACTGGACCGCATCCAGGCGCGCTCCAACGGTGAGCAGGACAGCGTGGCCGACGAGTTCATCCCCACCGGCCTGCGCGACCTCGACGACATGCTCGACGGCGGCATGCGTAACGGCCAGTTCATCATCATCGGCGCGCGACCCAGCATGGGAAAAAGCGCCATCGCCGACAACATCGGCCTGCACGTCGCGATGAGCCTGGGCAAGCCTGTCGGCAAGTTCTCGATGGAGATGCAAAACCGCGAGGGCGGGCAACGCGCCTTGTCCGCGGTAGGCCGCATTCCCGGACACGCCCTGCGCCGGCCGGAACGCATGAGCGATGAGAACTGGTCCAGCCTGACGCGCGGCATCGAACAGTTGCGCCACATCCCGTTCTACAGCAACGAACGCGGCGGGCTGAACATCAACCAGGTGCGAGCAAAGGCCCGCGCGCTGCGCCGGAAGTTCGGGCTCAAGCTGCTGATCGTCGATTACCTGCAGTTGATGTCGGGAACGGACTCGCGCGCGCCGCGCACGTACCAGCTCGAAGAAGCCAGTCGCGGCTTGAAGTCGCTGGCAAAGGAATTGCAGATCCCGGTCATTGCGCTGGCCCAGGTCAATCGTGGCGTCGAAAAAGAGACGAACACGATGCCGAAGCTGTCGGACTTGAAGGACTGCGGCTCGCTCGAACAAGACGCCGACATCGTGATGTTCATCGACCGGCCCATTCAGCGACAACCCGACCTCGCCGACGAGTGGAAGTACTACGCCAAGGCGCACGTTGCGAAGCAGCGCGGTGGCCGCACCGGTTTCATCAACTTTCAGTACATCGGCCACCACACGCGCTTCGCTGACTGGCCCGTCGACATGGAAGTGCCGACCGTGCAAGTCGTTGTCAAAGGCTCCGGCAACAGCCGGGGCATGGATTGAACCTCACCCCCCAACCAGGAGAACCCCGCATGCCCTTCCAACTACCCGAAGCCACCCAAGTGACGATCACCAATGCGAACCCGCGTCGCGAGTTGCACGGCGAAGAAAAGGTCCGCGCCATCGACCTGAGCTTTTCGCTCACGGGCGAGAACACCTTGCTCGACCTGATTGAGCCGGGTCTGCGGGAGCACCACTTCTGCAACAAGGCCCTCAAGGATGGCCAGGAGACGTTGCCCGACGTCGTGATCCCCTTGCCGAACCTGCGCCACCCAAACCTGCCGCTGTCGTACCACTACGCGAAGGGCCAGAAGTGGCGCGGCTACCGGTTCCAGCAGGACTACGGCACCGATGAAGCGCGGATCGACTTCACGGATGCCGTGCTGGCCAGCCTGCAGTACGAGATCACGGAAGGCGGCAGCTGCACGATCAAAGGCACGGTCCAGTACAACGGCGACGAGCTCACCGACAACGACCTCTACGGCATGTTGTCCGGGCTGGCCAGCGAAGGCGACATCCACATCCGGCTGATCGCCCCGGGCGAGTTGATCCAGGCGAAGAAGGGCTATCGCGCCGGCAAGCCGGATACCCCAACGAAGCAGGCCGCCGACGGGCAGGGTGAGATCGACGACACCGGCGACGATGAGACGGACGAAGGCGACGACGAGATCGGACCCGACACGCCGGAAGCCGCGTTCATCAATTCCGGCGCCGCGGTGCACTGAGCCATGCTGGTCGATGACGATCCGTTCGGCAGCGCGGTCATCGCGCGCCCGGCGCCCGCGCCAGCTGCGCCGGTGATACCCATGAGGGGCGGCAAGCCCGTCACGGTGACGCTGCCGAGCCCGCCATCGGCAAATAGGTACTGGCGCTCGCGCGTCATTCAGCCAAAGGCCGGCCCCGCGATCGTCAGCACCTACGTTAGCACCGAAGCCAAGCAGTTCAAGGAATCGGCCGGCTGGCTGCTCAAGGCCGCCGGCATCCGCCAACCGTTCGCGGGGCGCGTCCAGGTCGACCTGCAGCTGTACCCGCATCGCCCGCTGGACTGGAAAAAGCGCCTGAAGGCTGATCCGCTGTACTGGGCCGACACCGTGCAGCGCATCGATGCCGACAACGCGCTCAAGGTGACGCTGGACAGCCTGAAAGACATTGCATTCGGGGACGACCGCGCTGTCTGGAAGGCCAGCGTCGAAGTCATGGAGCCCGACGGCCGTGACGCCTGTGTCGTCGTCACGATCACGCCGCTGGTCAAGTCCAACCCGCAGGAAGGTCTCCTATGACGGTCGAACGCCCCTTCCAGGAAGCCGAAGCCTACTGCGACGGCCGCGAGAAGCTGACCATCGAAAAGGCGAGGGCGATTGCCAAGCGCGCCCGGATCGACTCCATCAGCCCCTACCACTGCCCGCACTGCGGGGCTTGGCACGTCGGCCAGAGCAACCGTCGCGGCAAGCAGATGAAGCGGCTGGTGCGGAGGTCTGGGACGTGAGCGAAATCAACCTTACTGGGGAGCGTTTTGGGCGTCTCGTGGTGCAAATTCGGGCCAACGCCAAGGGCGAGCGGTCTCGGTGGCTTTGCAGGTGCGATTGCGGCAATCAAAAGTCGGTGCTCACGTGTCATCTGCGAATGGGGCGCATCGTAAGTTGCGGCTGCTTGAAGGGCGAAAAAACAGCCGCGCGCAATGTCGCCTCAGCCAAACACGGGATGTACCTGTCCGATGAATATCGGATATGGCAATGCATGTTGCGACGTTGCGACAACGCTAAGTCGTCGGAAAAGTTTGCTTTGTATGGAGGCCGTGGAATCGTTGTGTGTGCTGAGTGGCGGCAGTCTTTCCAAGCATTTCTGCAACACGTTGGCTTCCGACCATCCAAGCGTCACTCCATTGATCGGTTCCCCGACAAGAACGGAAACTACGAGCCCGGCAATGTGAGGTGGGCCACCATTGAGCAGCAGCTGAGCAACCGACGTAACACGGTCTACACCGAATTCGAAGGCGAAGTCATAGCGGCTACGGAGCTCGCACGCCGGTATGGGATGAATCCCCGCGTCGTAAGCCAAAGGGTCCAGGCAGGATGGTCTGGGCGCGACCTTCTAAAGCCACGGCAACCCGGGAGGGCCCCGTGAGGTGCTTTCGTTGTGGGCGCAAATTAAAGAACGCCACGCCAAATGGTTACGGCCCTCAATGCGCGCGTCTCATGCTGGGCGCGAAGCCGCAACGAGTCGCGCGCGCATTGAAGCCGGACGAGAAGCAAGCGCCGCTGTTCGAGACGGAGGCGGGCTGATGCGCGATCTCACCTATCGCGAGAAGCTCGAACGCGCCTATCACGCCGTCATCTGGGAGATCGCTGGCGCTCTGGTGAGCAAGCCCACGGAGGGACAGTTGAAGTCCCTGCGCGACTTCTACCGCGAGCAAGTCCACCCTGGAAGGCGTCACCGCCGCGACCTCACCGACGCCGAGCTTTCTTCGGTGATTTACCAGATCGAGGCGCGAGCAGCGCTCAGAGCAGGGATTTCCTTTTCGGCCTACAGCCGACGTGCCGCGGCCCGCGAACCGGCCGCGTATTCAGGAGCATGAAGATGTACGCCTACAACCGATTAACGGACAACGACCGCAATTTCGGGCCGATCACGATTGGCGAGAGGTCAAAGACCTGGAGGCCCTTGCGGGCGACGATTGAATCGGGTGATGAAGAACACCCCGGCTGCTGCATTCAATTCGGCGCTTTGGGCTGGTTGGTCCGCATCGCCATCCCATCAATCATCAAGCCGTGGCGCCAGTGGGTTGATACTTCGAAGTATCCGTGGTCGAACCCTGCGGGCGGGCATTGGGACATCCATCGCCGTGAATATGGCTTCAGCTTGTCCGATGGATTCCTTCAGGTGTTCTTTGGCGCTCAGACCGACGACAGCGCGACCGACCAAAACTGGTGCGCGCATCTGCCGTGGACGCAATGGCGATTCGTCGGGACGCGGTACTACGACCTTGCGGGCAACTTGTTTGAGTCGGTGTCGCAGAAGCAAAAGCACGCCGACCACAGGGCGTATTGGGCCGCCCGCGAAGCGCTGCAGGCCCGTATCCCCAAGGTGCGTTTTGCCTTCGATGACTTCGACGGCGAGCGCATCCATGCAACGTGCCACATCGAAGAAAGCGAGTGCCACTTCGGAAAAGGCTGGTTCACATGGCTGGGGTTCTTTCGTCCCGCAAGACTGCGTCGCTCCATGCACATCGAGTTCGACAAGGAAGTCGGCCGCGAGAAAGGCTCATGGAAGGGCGGCACGTTGGGCCATGGCATCGACTTGCTGCCCGGCGAACTCCACGAAGCCGCATTCCGTCGGTACTGCGCTGAAGGCTCGCCGTCACGCCGCGGTGAAAAAGGCGGGATGACGTTCATTGGGCAAGCCTGATGGCAACCGTCACCGGCGCAACGATGCCGCGCAACCCGGTTATGGATGGTCTGCGCCAGCTTGAAGCGGAAGCCGCCAAGAAGGCAAAGAAGCGTGCGGAACCTTTCGAGCTCGCCGCCCCGGCGAAGCCGCAGGCCCCAACACCAGCCAAAGAAGCCCGCCTCGCAAAAGCAGCCAGGGCGATGAAAAAAGCCGCGAAGAAGACCTCACCGAAGAAGAAGGCGAGGGCGAAGTGAAGCCGCGTATTCGCATGCTGCATGGCAAATGGGTCTGTGCTGTGCATTTCAATCTCGGCTTCTTCGGAGTTGTCATGCGGACGCCCGTGGGTTCTGGCGCGTCGGCCACAGCCGCTTACTTCAACTGGGCCGCTCAAGATCCTCGCAGGTGGCGCGCATGACCTGGGCCCGCCCCACCGCCGATCCCAAGCAGCACGAGCGCGAGCGGCGCGCGCGCATCGCTGCACAAGTGCCGGCTGCCACGCTTCACCGCGCCGTCATGACCGGTGGAACGCGCGCCACACCCCCGAGGTCAATTGCTCGGCGCCGTCCGGCCCTGCTCGAACTGGCGCGCGGCCAGCGTTGCCTGCTGGCCATCCCTGGCACATGCAACGGCCGCCGCGACACCACCGTTGCCTGTCACTCGAATCTGAGCATCCACGGCAAGGGCGGCGCGCGCAAGGCTGACGACTGCTACAGCGTGTGGGGCTGCATGGCCTGTCACCAGTGGCTCGATCAGGGCCGCGCCGATGCGGTGACCAAGGAAATGGCTTTCATGCTGGCCCATCTCGAACAGGTGCAGGAGTGGCGGCGCATCGTCACCGAGCAATTCCGCCCGAACCGTCAACGCCTGGCCGCGCAATGGGCGCTGGACCAGCTCAACGCAACACCGACAGGAGCAACCCCATGAGCGACTACACCCCGCGCGGCAACCCCGCCAAACTAATCGCCTACTTGGCGGCCCACCCTGAGCTCGACCCGATCACATCAGCCGATGCAGGCGCGATGCTTGGCATCGAAAGCAACCTGGTGCACAACTTCATGAAATCCGCTGTCGCCAACGGCGTGCTGTTCACCATCAAGGAGGGCCGCACGCGATCCTTCACCCTGACCCCGCCGCCCGAAGAACAAATCGAAGAAGTCCCGTTCAATGCGGCGCTCTGGCTCGACGGCGATCTCGTCCTGTCCGGCGTACAGGTCAACGAGGACGGCAGCGTCCAGATCACCCGCGAGCAGTGGCAGCAGGTCCAGGGGCTGGTGGTGGGCAACATGACGGCGGTGACTGCGGCATGACGCTCGACGACATCAAGGACAACTGCCGCATCGAAGAAGGGCACTGGATCTGGGCCGGCGGCCTGTCCGGTGGCTTGCCCACCATCCACGCGCCGGACTACACCCGATCGGATGGCCGCAAGCAGACCCAGCGCGGCCGCCGCGCGGTGTGGCACATCAAGCACAAGCGCGCGATCCCTGCGGGCTGGCGCGTGTTCGGCAACTGCGAGGAAGCCCTGTGCGTGAACCCGGCGCACATCGAGTGCATCACGGAGATTGAGTACGGTGCTCGTGTCGCCGCCAGCGACAAGCAAAAGGGCAGGGTGCAGCGCATCGTCGCCAACCGCGCCATCGGCCGCAAGCGTTCCAAGGTCAACCCGGAAACCATCGCCTACATCCGCTCGTCGCGCAAGACCGGAATCGCCCTGGCCGGCGAACTGAACATCAGTCCGCAGACCATCAGCAAGTACCGCACCGGGACGGCACCGACCTCGTTCGACCACATCGGCGGGCTTTTCACCGGGCTGCTGATGGCGGGCAAGGCAACTACGGCCGCGAACGCGAGAGCGCTGTGACCTGCACATCCTGCCTCGCCGCCCTGCAGCTGGCCAACCATGCCGACTACCGCGACGGCTGCGTCGGCTGCGGCATCCGAAAGCTGTTCCACATGGAAGCCCCGGCAAGGGCCGCAATGCTGGATCGAATCCAGTTCGCCCACGGATGGGGAGCAAGGGTCGAGGCGGTGAAGCTGCTGGAGATTGAGGCGGCACGGATCAAGGCTTTGAGACGAAAGGCGACGGCATGACCAGTGCTCGGAAGCTTCGCCGACGTGCTCACGAGATGCAGGGTCGCAATCTGTTCCTGCGTCGCATCGTGAGGCGAGTAATGGAGCGACTCACAACAAATTGGGCCTATCGCGCGCTGAACATTTTGCGCAGGCACACAACCGCGCCGACGGCTCCATTGGCGGCCGCAGTGGAGTGGGTTGCAGAGGAAGCCGAGGAAAAGAAACTGCGGGCTGCGGCTCGCGCATAGGGGAACACATGAAATGGCTCCGCAAGCTACTCGGCACTGACTTCCCGGACCCCGAGGCCGGTCAGTGGTGGTTGTCTTTGAACAGCCTTCGGTCGATTCGCGTGGTTGAAGTGCGGTGCAGTGACGACGGGGTCGGGTGGTTCATCGACCTACAGCACCAGGACAACGACGGCTTCAATCCCGTCGCGATGACCTACTACATGAGTCCAGGCCAGTGGCGCAGAAAACTGCGCGACGAAGGGCGCATTCTGGTTCGAGGAATTCACCTTCCACCGCGCCCGATCCCACCACAAGCGCCGCGCCCGGATAACGCATTCACCGGGCAGGTTCCGCCGTTCTATCCGCCACCGGGAGACCCTGACGGCAGCGCCACTCCCAAACCAGCATTTCAACCCACCAAGGAATCAACCATGAATCTCGAAATCAACTGGAAGGGCGACCTTCAACGCATCCAGCCCAAGCCCGGCGATGTGTTCGTGCTGAGCGTGGACAAGGAAATCAGCGACGAGCAGGCATGCCGAATCCGCGAGCACTGGAAAGCGATGGTGGGCGAAGGCCTGCCTCTTGTGGTCATCGGCGCTGGCGTGCGTCTTGATGTGGTTGCGGAGGCTTCACTGTGACCATCGAATGGATTGGCGTCGAGACGCGGGTTCCCGACAACCGCAGAGACGTGATGGCTTGGGGCGTGAAGGCGGTTGCGGGTAACACATGGAGGGTCGGCTTCCTGGGCTCCACAAAGTTCAACCTGTGCTGTGGAGGCGGCAAGTTCGATGTGGAGGCTTGCGGCTTCGGCCTGATGAGCATCAAGGTGACCCATTGGGCGGAGATTGAGGGTCCACCCGTCACACGACCGCCACGAGCACCCTGAAAAGAGAAAAGCCCCACACCTTCCGATGCAGGGCCTTCCAGAACAACCGAACCTGAGAACTCGATTGTATGGATGAGGCTGGAATTAGAAAAGGGGCATCGCATGTTTGAAGGCAACGACCAGGACAGCAACGAGAAACCGGGGATCGAAGAGATCTACGAACTCGCGACCAACACGTCGAACCTGCGGCAAGAGGCAGATCGCAGGGGTTCCGCTGACGTACTGCGGGACATGGCCATGAGCGCCAGCCGGATCGGCGCCGCACTCCTTCGCCTTCGCGGGCAATGGGAGTCCAGCGAGAAGCCAGTACGGCAGCGCACCCGATCGGTGAAGGAGTTCGCGGACATCCTGCCGCCCAAGGAAGAGGGCATCAAGTACGTGAAGGGCAAGCCGCAGATCGTGCGCGTTCCCGATACCGCCGCCGCGATCAAGGCGAACGACGAAGAGCGGGCCCGGCACGAGGCATGGTATCGGCTGGAGATGGAGCGCTTGGTCGGCGGCCTGGCTGCGCTGCCTGAAGTGCGGGAGCAACTGACCTTCCAGGCGCTGAAGTGGGGAATGGGCCAGCACCCTGACCCGGCCATGCGCCGATCCCTTGCCGAGTCCATCGAGAAGGACGGCAGGCTGGTGCGCATCACCGGCGAGGCGCTCGTCGCCGCCATCGGAGAAGCAGAGAAGCTCGCCGCCCAGATCAACCTGAACGCCGTCATCATGGAAGTCGAAGCCCGCCGCAAGGCCGAGCGTGACGAGGAACAGGACCGCGCCCAGTCCAAGGCCACCGCCGTGATCCGCTACTGGCTGGACCAGACCTGCCAGACCTGCGACGGCCGCAAGTGGCAATCCATCCCGAACAGCCCGAGCCTGTCGACCAAGGCTTGCCGTGCTTGCGGCGGAAGTGGAGTTGCGCAGGTGCCGCACCAACAGGACGGCCGCCGCCTGGCCAACCACATGGACCAGTGTGCGCACCGCTATTCGCAGGCAATGAGGGATCGCCGCCAATCCACCCTGGCCCACATCCCGCCTATTGAGCGGCTCTCGAAGCGGATGCAGGAAAAGTACAACCCGTTGCGCTCAGACGACGATTCCGACTAGAATGCGCCGCAGGGACGCAGACGCTGCTAAGCCTCTCGCACCCGAACTCTCAGCCGAACACCCGCAGCCACAGCCTGGCTGATCGCCTGTAGCGACTGCGGCAAGCCCCTGATGGCGGAGCCGTCCCCAAACACCCGAAGCCCGCACCCTCGCGGGCTTCTTCACTTCAGCCCCTTCCGTTCCCCGTGACACGTGCAGCCAGTGCGCGCCCGATCAGGGGTAAATGATCGGTGTCTCCTCCCGCGCGCGGCAGCGGAACTGGCGAGCAGGCAAACCAGCGCGCAGCAGGGCCCGCCCTCTCATGGATGTGCGCCACTCCCCACCCAAGGATCAACGATGGACCGCACCTTCACCGCCCGCAATGCAGCCGGCGCCAGCGTCCATGACGTTGAAGCCCTGCGCACACTGGACCAGGTCCTGTCCGTTGACATCGACGCCGGTTGCGTCGTCCGAGCTGAAACGCCGCTTCGATGCGTCGACGACGAGATCGCCACGTATACGGAGCACTACCGCTCGATCTACCCGATCTACGGCGGCCAAACCACACCACAGTTGTTCCACTGCTACGGCCGGCAAGCCTGACGTGGCTTCCATCACCTTCAAGGTCCGCGTGGCCTGGTGGCTCCCCCTCTACCTCAAGGGCGTCCAGTTCACCGCCGAGACATTCGGCATGGAGCCTGACTGGGCGAAGGTCTACGCCACCTGTATGCGGGCTATCAAGCTCACGGTGGCGAAGTGAAGCTCCAGACCCTCAAGTCGGGACTCCCCACCTTACGCAGCACCCTCCCCAGGCTCAAGGCCGGACCCGCAGGCGCATGGCGCACCGGCAAGGAAAGCAGCACAGCCCGCGGCTACGGCTACAAATGGCAGAAGGCCCGCGAGGAACACCTCGAAGCCCACCCCTTGTGCGTGATGTGCGAAGCCGACGGCCAGCCGACTGCTGCAACTGTGGTCGATCACAAGATCCCCCATCGCGGCGATCAGAAGCTGTTCTGGGACCGCAAGAACTGGCAAAGCCTGTGCACCCCCTGCCACAGCGGACGCAAGCAGCGCGACGAGGCAGCAGGACGCACCTGATCGGTGCATGACCGGGGGGTAGGACCGAGGTCGAAGTCGATGCGGAAGCTAGACCGCCTTCGATCCCATTCAAAGGGAATAGTCCCTTTTTGAAAAAGGAATCAGCAAATGGCCGGAGTCAAAGGAAAGAGCGGAGGTCCGCGAAAGAACAGCGGCGGCGCTCGTCCGGGTGCCGGTCGGAAGCCGAAGGCCAAGCCTGCCCAATCAGCAAATGCCCCAGGGGTTGAGCATGGGCTCGAACCGCAACCACACGGCGGGTCGCTGAAACGATCCAAGGCCGTTGACGCCGCTGCTGGCGCGACAGTGCTAGATGAAAGCACCAGGGAGCCGTTGGAGTTCCTGGAAGCAGTAATGAATGACCCGAAGGTCGACATCAAGCAGCGCATTCGAGCGGGCATTGCCGCGGCGCAATACCGTCACACCAAGCGCGGCGACGGCGGCAAGAAGGATGAAGCCGCCGGCGCGGCGAAGAAAGCGGCTGCCGGCAAGTTCGGCTCCCGGCCGGCACCTCTCAAGGTCGTAGGCGGGCGTGCCTGATCCGGTCTGGACGACCGCCTGCCCCGATTGGGAGCGGCGGATCGTTTCTCGGGAATCCCTGATCCCGCACCCGCCGCTGTTCCCGGCCGAGGCCGCGGCGGCGCTGGAGATGTTCAAAGCGCTGCACGTGGTCGACATGGGCAGTTTGGACAACAGCCCAACGATGGGGGATATCAGTCGGGCCTGGGTGCTGGACTTCGTCGCATCGGTGTTCGGCGCCTACAACCCGGAGACTGGCCGACGGCTGATCCGCGAGTGGTTCCTGTTGATCTCCAAGAAGAACGGCAAAAGCACCGACGCGGCGGGGATCATGATGACCGCGCTGCTGCTGAACTGGCGGCAATCCGGCGAGTTCGGGATCCTGGCGCCCACGATCGAGGTGGCAAGCAACGCATACAACCCGGCGCGGGACATGATCAAGGCGGACCCGGAGCTGGCCGCCTTGCTGCACGTGCAGGACCACATCCGCAAGATCACGCACCGGGAAACCGGCGCAAGCCTGCAGGTTGTCGCGGCGGACAGTGAGACAGTGGCCGGCAAGAAATGGATCGCCACCCTGGTCGACGAGCTTTGGCTGTTTGGCAAGAAGCCGAACGCCGCGAAGATGCTGCTGGAGGCCACCGGTGGCATGGCCAGCCGCCCCGAGGGCTTCGTCATTTATTCGAGCACGCAGTCGGACGAGCCGCCTGCGGGTGTTTTCAAGGAAAAGCTGAGATATGCGCGCGGCGTGCGCGACGGCCGGATCCACGACCCGGAATTCATGCCGGTCTTGTACGAATACCCCCGGCAGATGTTGGCGGAGAAGGCGTACCTGAAGCCTGAGAATTTCTACGTCACGAACCCGAACCTTGGGGCCAGCGTCGACGAAAAGTTCATCCAGCGCAAGTTCCGAGAAGCACAGGAGGGCGGCGAAGAAAGCCTGCAGCTTGTCCTATCGAAGTACCTGAACGTCGAGATTGGCCTCGGCCTGATGTCGGACCGCTGGGCTGGCGCTGACTTCTGGCAAGCCCAAGCCGTCCCAGTCTTCACCCTCGCCGAACTGATCGCGCGCTGCGAGGTCGCAACAGTCGGGATCGACGGCGGCGGCCTTGATGACTTGCTGGGCCTGGTGGTGATCGGCCGGGAAAAAGGTACGGGCCGCTGGCTTTGGTGGGCGCATGCCTGGGCTCACGAGATCGCGCTCGAACGCCGCAAGGAGATCGCCCCGCGGCTGCTGGACTTCCAGAAGGACGGAGACCTGACCATCGTCAAGGCCCCCGGGCCCGATGTTGAGGGCGTTGCTGATCGCGTCTGCGAGTTGAAAGCGGCAGGCCTGCTACCGGACGAAATGGCGATCGGCGTGGACTCCGCAGGGATCAAGGCCATCGTCGCTGCGCTCACATCGAAGAAGCGCGGCATCAACGAGAAGCAACTGATCGCGATTTCCCAGGGTTGGGCGCTCGGCGGTGCGATCAAAGACACCGAGCGCAAGCTGGCCGGCGGCGAGATTGTCCACGCAGGATCTGCGCTGATGGCCTGGTGCGTCGGGAACGCCCGGGTCGAAGACCGCGCGAACTCCATCCTGATCACGAAGCAGGCCAGCGGCAAGGCCAAGATCGACCCGCTGATGGCGGGCTTCAATGCCGTCTCGCTGATGGCGCTGAACCCACCTGTTCCCGGCAAGAAGTTCCAATTCTTCGCCATCGGCTGACTGGCCGAAACCTCACACAAGAACCCGCCTCGCGCGGGTTTTTGCATTTCAGGAGCCTGCTATGGCCGACAAAACTACCCGGGCGTTCTCGCTGCTTGAGATCAAGGGCTTCGATGACGACAAGCGCGTGATCTCTGGAATCGCGACCTCTCCCTCTGTTGATCGCATGGGCGACATCGTGGAAATGGATGGCGTCGAAGTCGCCGCCGACATCCCGCTTTTTCTGTATCACGACAGCACGAAGACCGTGGGGCGCGCGCAGTTCGGCAAGCCCACGAAAAAGGGCATCCCGTTCACCGCCCAGCTGCCCAAGGTCATGGAAGAAGGCCTGCTCAAGCAGCGCGTCGATGAGGCGTGGCAGATGCTTCGCTACAAGCTGATCAACGCTGTGTCGATCGGCTTTCGCGCCCTGGAGTATTCCTTCATTGAAGGCGGCGGCATCCGCTTCGCAAAGACCGAAGTGATGGAGTTGTCGCTGGTGCCCGTGCCGGCGCAGCCAGACGCCGTCATTCAAAGCCTCAAGAGCGCCGACCCAGTCGCCCGGGCAGCCGTCATCACCCAGATCAAGTCGATCGACCAGCAGCAGCGCCGCACCGTGCCCGGTGCAAGTGGCGCGCTGCCGGGCGGACGACCTGACGCCGGCAAGTCCGGCTCTCCCGATGCCTCGGGAACCCAACGACCCGCCTCTGGCGGGTTTTCTTTTTCCCGATCCACGAAAGGTATCCCCATGAAAACACTTCAGGAAATGATTGAAGCGCGCTCGCAGAAGTCGGCGCGCATGAACGAACTGGTCGATCTGCGCAAGCAGGAAAATCGCCAGTTCACCGCCGACGAAGGCAAGGAGTTCGATGACCTCGACTCTGATGTCTCCGAGCTGGACGACGAGATCCGCATCAAGCGCTTCGAAGAGCGCCAAGCCAATGCCGGCACGCTGGTTCGCGGCAAGTCGAGCGAAGAAGGTTCTGCCTCGCGCGGCGGCCTGTCGTTCGTGCGCAAGGCTGACCCGGACGAAGCCTTCAAAGGCCAGGCGTTCACCCGCAAGCTGATCGCCAAGGCTGCTGCGTTCGCCGCGATGCGCGAAGGCAACTTCACCACGCCGGCGCAGATCGCCGAGCACCGCTGGGGCAAGTCGCACCCGAACTTGGTCAACGTGATCAAGGCTGGTGTCGCCGGCGGCGGCACGGGCTCGGGCGAGTGGGGCGCTGAACTGGCGCAGTCCGATTCGCGCTACACCGGCGACTTCATCGAGTACCTGTACAGCCTGACGGTGTTCGACCGTCTGCCGCTGCGCTCGGTGCCGGCCCGTGTGCACATCAAGGGCCAGGACGGGGCAGCCACCGGTTACTGGACCGGCGAGTCGCGCGCCATCGCTGTCAGCAAGCCGGATTTCTCGGACGTGGAACTCACGCCCCTGAAGGTCGGCGCCATCGCTGTCTGCTCGAAGGAGCTGATCGCCGACTCTTCGCCATCCGCTGAAATGTGGATTCGTGATTCCATCGCCCAGGCTTCCGGCCAGCGCGTGGACACCACGTTCCTCGGCGCAGCGGCTGCAAGCGCAGGCGTATCGCCAGCGGGCATCCTGAACGGCCTGTCTGGTCTGGCACCTTCGGGCACGGACTCGGCTGCGCTGCGTGCCGACCTGATGGCGCTGTACGTGGACTTCCTGGCCGCCAAGAACGCATCGGGCCTGGTGCAGATCATGACGCCTTCGATGGCGAAAGCGATCTCGCTCATGGTCAACGCGCTGGGCCAGACGGAGTTCCCGACCATCAACGCGAACGGCGGCACGCTGCTGGGCGATCAGGTGTTCACCGGCGACAACGTCACCCCGGGCAACTGGATCCTGCTCAAGCCGAGCGACATCTGGAAGATCGGCGACGGCGGCATCGACGTTTCGATGTCCGACACGGCCACTATCGAGCAGGACTCGGCACCGGCCGGCGCTGGCGACACCCCGACCGCTGCTTCCGCGACCCTCATGTCGCTGTGGCAGACCGAGCAGGTCGGCTTCAAGGTGGTCCGCCGGATCAACTACGCCAAGCGCCGCACCTCTGCGGTGAAGTTCCTGGCTGACGCCGAGTACGGCGGCGTGGTCTCCTGATCCAGCGATTGAGCTGAACCCAAGGCCCGGAGTCGAGCAATCGGCCCGGGCCTTTGTCCTGGAGATCGAGCATGACTGTTCCCATGAAGGCCCTCAAGTCGTTTCCCTATGCGGGCAAGCGGCTCAAAGTCGGGCAAGTATTTGAAGCCAGGGGGCGCATCGGCGCACCCGGCACGGACGCGCACACGTTGGCCGCCATTGGCAGCGCGGTTGCGCATACCTCAGCACCGGTTCAGCCGGTGGTGACACGTGCGATGACGGCGGGACGCACCCGGGTGGAAGCGCCGACATACGACACCCGCATGATGACTGCCGCTCCTGTCGAGCCTGCAGCCGCGCCGGTGCCGATGATCGTCAAGGCCGAACCCGCTGAACCCGTCGAGCCTGCCCGCACCGCCGATGTGTCGCTGGACGACATGGACGCCGAAGCCCTGCACGCCCTGGCCCGTGCGCGCGGCGTGAAGGTGCACCACCTCGCCGGCGCGGCCAAAGTGCGCCAGGCCCTGCTGGACGCCCAAGCATGAAGTTCACCGCTCGAATCCGTAAAGCTGCTGTCGCCTGGGCAGTCAAGCAGCTGACGCTTTCGGGCGTGGATAGCGGTCGTGGGTGGACTCGCCTGTTCGGTGGCGGCGACTTCGAAACCGGAAGCTGGCAGCAGGACCGGGAACTGACGCAGGATGACATCCTCACGTTCTCACCGATCTATGCGTGCATAACGCTGATCGCGGGCGACGTTGGGAAAATTTGCCTGCGCCTGATGGAGTCAAAAGGCGGGGTTTGGCAAGAGACGACAAGCAACTCATTCAGTCCGCTGTTTCGAAAGCCCAATCACTATCAGACGCGGCAGCAGTTCATTGAGAACTGGATTTTTTCAAAGCTCGCCTTTGGCAACACCTATGTTTTGAAGTTGCGCGATGCGCGCGGCGTCGTCACGAGCATGTATATCTTGGACCCGTCGAGGGTTCAGACTTTGGTCGCGCCTGATGGCTCGGTTTACTATCGGCTGCAGTCCGACGACCTGTCGAAGTTGCATGTCGATATGCCGGCTGTACCGGCCAGCGAAATCATTCACGACCGAATCAGTCCGCTGCATCACTCGCTGGTCGGAATTCCTCCATTGGTCGCGGCGCACTTGCCGGCCGCCCAAGGTCTGCGCATTCAAAAGAGTTCGGAAAAGTTTTTCAAGAACATGGCGCGCCCAGGCGGCATGCTGACTGCCCCTGCTGAAATCAACGATGAGACGGCGGCGCGATTGAAGGCCGAATTCGAAAAGAACTTCTCAGGCGATAAATTGGGCCGCCTGTTTGTCGGCGGCGATGGCCTCACGTTTTCCGCGACAAGCATTCCTGCGGATCAATCGCAACTGGTCGAGCAACTCAAGCTGTCCGGCGAGCAAGTGTGCTCGGCGTTTCACGTCCCGCCTTACATGGTCGGCGTCGGTCCTTACCCGAGCTACAACAATGTGCAGGCGCTCAATCAGCAGTATTTCAATCAGGCGCTTCATACGCTGTACAACGCGATTGAGGATTTGCTTGACCTGAGTTTGGGGTTGACTCCGCTCGGGTATCGCGCCGAATTCGATATCGACGATCTGCTGCGGATGGATTCGACGGCGCAGGCGGAGGTCTTGAGTAAGTTGGTAGGCGCGGCCATCATGGCCCCTGATGAGGCGCGCAAGCGCTTCAATCTTCCGCCAGTTGAAGGCGGGTCTTCACCACTGGCGCAGCAGCAGAATTTCAGCTTGGCGGCTCTGGCCAAGCGCGATGCAAAAGCAGACCCGTTCGCCCCTGCGCCCGCGTCATCGACGCCAGCGAAAGAGCCGTTGGACGATCTGCCGCCGATTGATGGTGCAGAGCCGGACGAAAAATCAATGGCGGAAGCGCGTGAAGTGATCGCATATGTTGCGAAGGGCCTTGTATGCGAGCAGAACTGAAAGCGATTGCGGACGGCTTGATTTCTTCGGTGAAGGAGCACGTCTCAAGGGCGGTGCTTCCGCTGCAAGGCCGGTTGGATGGCATTGAGAAGCGTCTCAATGAAACCCCGGCGCCGAAAGATGGCGCACCCGGCAAAGATGCGAGCCCGGAGCTTGTGAGGGCGGAGATTGCGGGGCTCGCTCGGCAATTCGCCCAGGCGATGGATGAGGCGCAGTCCTAGCTAGGGACCGCTGATTTCAGTCCCATCCACCTTGTACGTGACCTGCACGCCGAGCGCTTCGCAGAGCTTGCGGATTGTGTCGGCGCGCAGATCGCGCTTCCCGGTTTCGTATTCGGCGATCGCAGTCTGACTCACGCCGGCCTTCGCAGCGAGATCGGCCTGCGTGACATGGCGCAGGGCGCGTATCGCGCGAAGTGTGGACCCGGTGAGCATGGCCGCCATTGTCGTTCAGCCCCGTTCAAGGGCTGCCTAGTTGTGAAAACGATATTGTGAACACCTAAATAGGTTGTGTCACTATCGAAAACGGTATTAGAATCGCTCCAGACGCGCTAAGACACCCCGTCAAAAAGCATGCGTCGAATGGAGCGATATGGACACCATCACCTTTCGGATTGAGAGCACGGCCCCGCTTTTGATGCAGGCCGAAACCCTGGCAAACCCGCTGCACGAGTTGACGAAGGCGCACAAGGCGGTGAGCGGCAAGCGCAAGAAAAGCGAAGACGACTACCTCTGGCTGATGCAGTCGGAATGGTCCGCCAGCATGTACTACGCTGACGACATCGGCCCGTATCTGCCATCGCTGAACCTTGAAGGGTGCATCGCAGAGGCCGGCAAGATTCACCGTCTTGGCAAGACCATCAAGCAGGCGATTCAAGTCCTGAGCGACCGCGCGAAGCTGGAGTACGACGGCCCGCGCAAGATGGACAAGCTATGGCAGGCTGGCAGCAAGTTTGCCGATGTGCGCGGCGTGAACGTCGGCGGCAAGAAGATCATGCGATGCCGCCCCATCTTCTTGAAGTGGGCGGCTGAATTCGATGTGGGATTCATGGGCGACGTGATTGATCGCGCAGACCTGACCCGCGTTGTCGAGGAAGCCGGACGTCGGATCGGCATCGGCACATACCGCCCGCGCTTTGGTCGGTTCACCGTACAGGTGAAGCAATGATCGACGCGGAGGAAGGCGACTTCGAACTTTCGCCGCCGTGGAAACAGGTGGCCAAGGATCTCTTCGGCACGAAGTACACCTTCGGCCAGATCGTGCCCCACGAGGAATTGCAGACTGCGCTGAAGCTGCCCAAACCCACGGGGCTGGTCGAAGTGGAAGACTATGAGCGCTGGCGACTGGCGCTAATGGCGCAGATCGACGCGCTTTCCACGTTCCTGCTGGACGAGCGCAGCATGTGTTTGCGTGCTGTCGCCGGCCAGGGTTATCTGATCGTGGAGCCTGCGAAGCAGACGAATTTTGCAGTCACGGAAGGCATGAAGCGGATGCGGTCGGAACTGCGGAAGATGGGGCGGCGATTGACGTTCATCGACCGCACCGCACTGACATCGGATCAGGCGAAGGAAAATGCGGACGCGCTGGCGCGGCTTGCGTTCCTGAACCAACAAGCGAGCAAGGCCCGGCAGATGAAGTTTTTATCTGGGGTGGAAGATTGAATGATTGAGGCTGGGCGGGGCAGGGCAGGCCGAGGCAGGGTTTGGCGCGGCCAGGCTCGGCGAAGCTAGGGCTGTTAACAGCGGGAAGCGTCTGGAGACGGGCGCTTTTCGGTGGGAATACCACTCGCCTCGGCCGGGTTGGGCAGGGTTGGGCTAGGCAAGGCACGGCGAGGCAAGGACTGTCAACAGTGGCATGAGGCTGCGTATACACGGCTTTATGCCGGTGGTGACACCGCACGCGCCAAAGCTGGGCTGGGTAGGGCCGGGCGGGGCATGGCAGCGCTACGCAAGGGTTGAAAACAACTGAAATGGCTCGCTTCGGCGAGCTTTTTTCATGGGGACCCGGTTTATGACAGACCACCAGATTCGTCAGCTCGAAGCAGACGTAGCCCGACTCAAAAGCGACATGGCGCGAGGCCAGAAGATTGCGGTCGAGCGCGACCGGCTGGCCCCATTGCGAGTGGGTTTGCCGAACGAAAAGCAGGCCGCTGTCCGCGAGAACGCGCGCATTGCCGCCGAGCGCATCGCCTGAGACCGGCACAACAGGATCAACGAATGGACGACATCAAACAAATGGTCAAAGCGGTGCAGGGCTATGTCCAGCGCTGCCTGTCGCCCTTCGCTGAGCGCCTGAAAAGCCTGGAGGACCGGGCGGAATCAGGCGAGTTCCGGGGCAAGCCGGGCGCCGACGGCCGCGAAGGTCCGGCCGGCAAGGACGCCGACCCCGAGTTCATCCGCACGCTGGTGCTGGAAGCCGTCAAGCAGCTACCCACACCCAAGGATGGCCAGGACGGCAAGGACGCGCCGGCACCAGACATTGAAGCGATCGTTCGCGCGGTAGTCGAGCGCACCCCGAAGCCGATTGACGGTAAAGATGGCGCGCCAGGAGCTGCGGGAAAAGACGGTGTTAACGGTCTCAATGGCGCAGCTGGGAAAGATGCAGACCCTGATCTGATCGCGCGCCTCGTCTCCGAGGGCATCGAAAAGGCACTCCCAGCCGCCGTTGAGAAACACGTCGACGCCCTGATGCCGGACCTGATCGCGAAGGCTGCGGCGCAAGTGCAGCAGCCCCAGGACGGGAAAGATGCGGACCCCGAGTTCATCCGCGCAGAGGTCGCCAAAGCGGTTGCCGAAATTCCGCGTCCACAAGACGGCAAGAACGCCGACCCTGCCGACATCATCCGCGCCGCCGCCGAAGCTGTGGCCGCGCTGCCCAAACCTGCAGACGGCAAGTCAATCACCGTGGCGGATGTGGAGCCCGTCATTGAGCGCATGGTGAAGTCGGCTGTCGAGGCGTTGCCCCCAGTGAAAACGGACAAGGCCGAAGTCGAGCAAGCAGTCACTGATGCGGTATCAAGGTTGCCGCGCGCCGCAGACGGCAAGAGCGTGACGCTGGAAGAGGTGAAACCTTTGGTTGAGGTGCTGGTGAAAGCCGCAGTGAGCGAGATTCCAAAGCCGCAGGACGGCAAGAGCGTGACTGCCGATGAAGTCCGCCCGATGCTTGCGGAGTTGGTGGCCGCCTTGCCCAAGCCTGCCGACGGCAAGAGCGTTGATCCCCAAGAGGTTCGCGACATGGTGGCACGCGAAGTCTCCGAGATTCCAAAGCCGGCCGATGGAAAAAGCGTCACCACCGAAGACCTGCGCCCCATGCTGGACGCCATGTTCGACAAGGCGCTGCCCGGGCTGGTGGGCCGTGTCGAGCAGGCCATTGCCGCGTTGCCGATCCCAAAGGACGGCAAGAGCGTATCCGCAGAAGACCTGCGCCCGATCCTCGAAGCTGAAATCGCAAAGGGCTTGGTCGACCTGGAGCGCCGCGCCACGGACACCCTGCAGCGCGCGGTCGATCGCATCCCGGCGCCCAAGGATGGAATCAACGGGAAGGACGGCCTATCGCTGGACGACTTCGATGCCTCCCTGGACGGCCGTGACCTGAGCCTGTCGATGCGCTGCGGCGAGACCGTCGTGACCCGCACCCTGAAACTGGCGATCCCGATCTATCGCGGCACCTTCCAATCCGGCCAGAAGTCGCAGGCCAACGACGTCTATACGTTCGGCGGTGCACTGTGGATGGCAAAGGGCGACACCGACACGAAGCCGCCTTCGGAGGACTGGAGGCTCATGGTGCAACGCGGTCGCGACGGCAAGGACCTGCGGCCAGCCGATGAGGGGCAGTCATGAGGTTCGCCCTTGAGCGCGTGACGGGCCCTGAGTCGGAAGTCATCACGCTGGCCGAGGCGCGGCTGCATCTGGACTGCTTTTCAGACCAGACCGACGACAACACGGAAATCGAGGGGCTCATCGTTGCTGCGCGGGAATGGGTCGAGGACTTCACCGGCCGATGCCTGATGGACCAGACCTGGAAGCTGACCGTTGACCAGACCGGCATCCTGTTGCCCTCCGAGTCGGCCCGGTTCATCTGGGCCAGCCGGATCGGAGAGGTGATGCTGCGCAAGGCGCCAGTGCTGGCCATCGTTTCCGTGGTGACCGTCGATTCTGACGGCGCGGAGACCGCTGTCGATACCGCCGACTACCTGCTCCGCGAGCCGGATTCGAAGTGGCCGCGCCTGGTGCCGACGTCTTTGGCTACCTGGACAGGCTCGGACCTGCGGATCACGTTCCGCGCCGGGTATGCCGACACGACGGGAAGCCCACAGCAAACCGTCGCCGAAGTGCCGTATCGCTTCAAGCAGGCCATGAAGCTGTGGATCAAGGCGAACTACCACACCACGGATGCAGGCGACATGGAAACGCTCATCAAGGCCGCCGAGAACCTGATCCGTCCTGAGCGCGTGGAGCTCGGCTTCGCATGATCCTTCGGCGACTGGAGGGCGAGCGGTTCTCGGAGGTCGTCCCGCTGTGGAAAGGATTGACGGCGGTCATCATCGGCGGCGGCCCCAGCCTGACAAAGCATCAACTCAAGCTGACGTACGAAGCCCGCGCGACTTCCGAGATTCGCGTCATCGCGGTCAACGACGCTTTCCTTGTCGCGCCGTGGAGCGATGTTTGCCACGCAGCCGATGCAAGGTGGCATCGCTGGATGTCAGCCGGAATCGACAAGCCGGGGCTGGGGCTCACGGCCAACGATGTTCGCGCGGCTTGGGCGCGGTTCGAGGGGCAAAAGTCGGGAATTCACTTTCCCGGAAACGAGGGTATCGACGACGCGGTGCACATGCTGCGCAACCGCGACGGCGGCTCACACGGAACAGGCCTTTCGCTGGATCCGCTGCGACTGGTGACCGGCAGAAACTCGGGATTCCAGTCGCTGAACCTCGCGGTGCTGGCCGGCGCGAAACGGATCGTGCTGATCGGATTCGACGGCGCACCGGATGCGCAAGGCAAGGAACATTTCCACGGCGGCCATCCAAGGCCGACACCCCCAGCGGTGTACCCGATGTACCGGCAGGCGATGAATGAGGCCCGCAAGGCACTGTTGGATGCGGGCGTGACGGTTTTGAACGCTTCCCCAGGCTCGGCAATCGACGCCTTCCCGAAAGTCGAACTGGCGGAGGCCCTGAAAGCGCAACATGATTGAGAGGCCGAAGTGGGACGGTCGAGCGGTGGTTTGCATCGCCAGCGGGCCCAGCCTGACGGCAGAGGATTGCGAGCTGGTCCGGGCGTCCGGGCATCCGGCAGTCGTCACGAACACGACCTTCCAGCTGTGCCTCTGGGCCGATGCGGTTTACGCCCACGACGCGAAGTGGTGGAAGAGGTATCACGAAGAAGTGAAAGCGACGTTCAAGGGCCGCCGGTTCGGATCGTCGATGCTGTGCGAGAACTACGGAGCGAACCCGTCTATCGGCCTGTCGTGGTTTCGGCAGTTCTCCAATTCCGGGGTCTGCGCAATATCGCTGGCCCTGGGCGGGCAGGCCGGAAAGATCATCCTGGTGGGCTACGACGCGGCGCCGGGCCCAGCCGGTGAAATGCACTGGCACGGCGCGCACCCGAAAGAGTTGAGCAACGCCGAATCGATGGGTCGGTGGGGCAGGCAGTTCGAGCTCATCGCCAAAGAAGCCGCGGCACGCGACGTTCCGGTGGTCAATGCGAGCCGCAGGACCGCCCTGAAATGCTTTGCGCGCGGAGAACTTGAATGTGTGCTGTGAAGATCATCCGGGGCGGCAGCGGGCTGGGAGACAGCCTCTACGTCCGTCCGGTGGCTGAGCACTACGTCAGGATCGGTCACACGGTCACGGTGAAAAGCGATTACCCGGAAGTGTTCGCCGGTGCGCGAGTCAAGGTCGAGCCCTTCACCCGGCAGGGAACCAACGTCCTGGCGCACTACTCATCGCGCAAGAAGTACGCGGAAACCAACCAGTGGCAGGACGTCTGCATCAACTCGGGGGCGGGCAATCTCCCGCTCAAGATCGACTGGCAGATCAGGAACCGGGCGCTCATCAACGAAGTCAAGGCGCTGGCGAACCATCGCCCGATCGTCATGGTCAACGGTGGCCGCCCGCCGATGGGCCGCACCGATGGCTACGGCAACGAGATGCTGCCATCGCGCGCCGCGTTCGAGCAAGTCATCGCCGGATTGACCGGATGCTTCGTGGTCGAGGTCGGCAAAGGCAGCGAGGTCTATCCCCTGTCAGCCGATCTGGACCTCAGCGGCAAGACCACACCAGCCGACCTGCTTGATCTGGCCTCTGTCGCGCGCGGGCTGGTCGGGCAATGCAGTTTCATGATCCCGCTGGCCGAAGCGCTCGACAAGCCTTTGATGGTGGTCTGGGCCTCGGCGGGCTTGAAGTCTGGAATCGAGTTCATCCGGCTTTGCGCGCCGAAGAAGATCCTGTCGAAGCCGTCCAGCCAATGGGTGATGGACGACGCGGCACCCGAAGTATTTGAAGCGGCGATGCGGACCTTTCGCGCAGCCCTCGAAATCTGAAAAGGAACCACCATGGCTCAAATCCTTGCAAGCGGAACCTCGCTGGCCGACTCCAGCGAATTCACATTGGCGGCAGGCGAGAGCGCGACCCTGTCGCTGTTCGGAACCGACTTCCCCTCGCCGGGTTGCGCGGCTTCGATCCAGAAGAAGGCGTCGAGCAATGCGTGGGTGACTATCGGCTCGCTGCGCGGCATCGACGGTGAGATGACGAAGGTGCTTACCGCGGTCGGAACCTTTCGGGTTCAGCGCAAGGCGAGTTCCAAGGCGTTTGGCGTGGATCAGGACTGATCGTGCTGTTCTCACCGATTCGTTCTGCGCTGGCTGGTGCGGTTCAGCCTGCGTTCAATGCACTTCCTTCGGCTGCTCCGCCGCCTGCGCCGCCTGTCACTGTGACATGGGACCCGGCGAACAAAGGCTATGACACAGCACTCTCGGAAGGCGATCTGGTAGTGACGGCCAGCCTAAGCGGGAACATCATGATTACCCGCTCGACCGTCGCTAGATCGGCTGGTAAGCAAATGTTTGAACTTACCCCGCTGTCGCATTCGAGTGACGGAATTCTGGCCGTGGGCCTGGCTAAGGCTGCGTGGGACGCTACCGATGTTGCGGGATATTTGGGAACGAACGCAAACAGCATCGGCATTTACACGAACGGCGGGGCGTACACAAACGGCTCAGACGAAATTAACAATGGCAGCACCATCCCTGACTTCGCAAACGCGCCCACTGATGTTCTCACGCTCGCTCTGAATTTCGACACCGGCAAGGTATGGATGGCAGTCAATGGAACCTTCGTAGGCGATCCTGCTGCGGGGACCGGCGAAGCGTTCACCTTCACTCCAAACACGGAGTGGTATGTCGCTGTCTCCGGTTTCGGATCAGTCACCGCTGACAGCGTTCGCGCCAACTTTGGTGCATCGGCTTTCACCGCGACATTGCCTTCCGGCTGGTCGTCGTGGGACGGCTCGCAAACCGCATGATCGACTTCGACCAGGCCGCATCCTTCTTTTGCGGCAAGTCCGTCGCCATTGTTGGAAGCGGTCCCGGCTGCGCCGAGAACGAACCCGGCTTCGTTGATTCCCATGATGTCGTCGTCCGGGTTTCCAACTACAAGACCGGCCCGGCTCAAGGGTTCCGCTGTGACGTGCATTACAGCTTCTACGGCACCAGCATCAAGACCAGCCGCGAGCAACTAATCGCAGACGGCGTGAAGCTGTGCATGTGCAAGCTGCCGGACAGTCAGCCGATCGAGAGCGCCTGGCACCGGCAAAACGGGAAGTTGCTCGGCATCGACTACCGCTACATCTACCGCCTGCGCGCCGACTGGTGGCCCTGCGATGTGTTCATCCCGGACGATGCCCGGTTTCTGGCGAAGTTCGACCTGCTCGGCAAGCACCAGCCGACAACCGGCTTTGCGGCGATCCTGGACGTGCTGGAGTGCGAGCCACGCGAACTGTTCCTGACCGGCTTCGACGGCTTCACAAGTGGTGTCCACAACGTCAACGAACCGTGGCGCGAGAAGAACACGGATGACCCCATCGGGCACCGCCCCGACCTTGAATTGAAGTGGCTGCGCGAGAACCGCCACCGCTTCACCGCTGACAAGCGGCTGGCAGCACTGCTGGCCTGACCAAAACCACGACGACACAAGCCGCCCACCGAGGCGGCTTTCTCCTTTGGGAATCACATGGACGAACTCCACTCCGAAAAGCACTTCTGGTCCGTGTTCTTCGACCGCTTCGACGCGCTCATGAACGACGCTCAGCTGATGCGCGTCTACCGCAAGTTCGGGCGCGAAGTCTTCCGGCGCTCGGCTGCGCTCGAAGGACTCAATGAGTTCGTGAAGGCCAACGGCTTCAAGGGTGGCCGGTGCGTGGAGATCGGAACCTGTCACGGGATCACGGCCCTGATCCTGGCCCGCTACTTCGATGAGGTCGTGTCGATCGACATCGCGCCGTTCCCTCTCAAGCACGAGATCGCGGCCTTTCTCAAGGTCAAGAACATCACCTTCATCGACGTGAAGGACAACGCCGAAAAGGCCCAGGTCATCAAGGCGCTGGACTTCGATGCAGCGTTCTGCGACGGGGACCACGCTGCCGACACCGAAACCGACTTCGCCCTGGTCGCGCGCTGCGGGCACGTCCTGTTTCATGAGCACTGGGCCCCACAGCCGCCGGTCTTGAAGCTGGTCGAAACGCTGAAACGCAAGGGCCGTGTCGCCACAGCCGGCAAGTGGGCGATCTGGGACGGACGGGAGCAGGCATGAGTCTCGACAGAATGATCAAGCGCTTCGACCGCGAACGTCAGGACGACCTCTGCATAGTCGCGCATCGCGGCCTCGCCTATCAACGCGACATGAGCCAGGCCATCGACTACGGCGATGCGTACTTCAATCACTACGCAAGCCTCGAAGGTTCCGAGATCGCGAACAAGCTGAACGCGGGCCGCTGCGCCATGCTCGCGCGCCACGCGCCCGCCGAATCGACGGTGCTGGACATCGGGGCCGGAAGCGGAACCTTCGTCAGGACTGCGCGGGCCTGGGGCTACGGTGCATCCGGCTTCGACATCATCCCCAAGACCGTTGCCGCGTTGCGCGCGATGGACGCCTACGCCGACAACCCGAACGGCTTCGATGTCGTGACGTTCTGGGACAGCCTGGAGCACATCCGCGAGCCTGAGACGGTGCTCAAGCGCATCAACAAGGGCGCGGTGGTTCTGGTGGCCATCCCGATCTTCGATGACCTCGCAGCCCTGCGGGAATCCAAGCACTTCAAGCCCGGCGAGCACCTGTACTACTTCACCCGCGACGGCTTTGTCGACTGGATGGCGCTGTACGGCTTTCGCCTGCTGGAAGAAAGCGATCACGAGATCAACGCGGGCCGGGAAGCCATCGGCGCATTCGCCTTTAAGCGCGACCTGCCGGACTACGACGATCACATCCGGGCCTATCAGGAAATGCACGGCGCCCGGTTCTACGGATCCAGCGCGACAGAGCTACACCTCGAATCGGCGGCAAAGGTCGTCCGCCAGCTGCAGCCCGCCACGATCCTGGACTGGGGCTGTGGCCGCAGCGATATCGCCTCGCACTTCTGGCGCGACGGCGAGCGCCGCATTGAGCGCCACGATCCCGCCATTCACCAGTACCGGCGCGTGCCCCCGGGCCGCTTTGACCTCGTGCTGTGCTGCGACGTCATGGAGCATGTCCCGATGGCTGAAGTCGACCGCGTGCTGATGTCGATCAAGGAAAAGGGCGACAGGGTCTTTTTCACGATCAGCACGAAGCTCGCCCGCGCGAAGCTGCCTGACGGCCGCAACGCCCACTGCACGATCCTGACTCGCAACGAGTGGGTCCGGTGGATTGGCGACTACTTCGGCAAGGTCGAAGTCATGCCTTCCAAGTGGGAGCATGAGCTTGTTTTGCTGGCGGGGCCGAAGTGAAGATTCGCGCCGACCGTCAGGCAAGTTTCTACCGGAAGGTTGTCACCACTGACGCCACGTTCGGCACTGAGGTTGTGACGTACGAGCCGGTTGTCGCCCAGGCCGGAAGCCCGGTGATTGCCGAGCGGTGGCGCGTCGAGTTTCAGGACGTCATGCCCAGCCGCTCGGAAGCCGTCAAGCAAGGCATGGCCATCGCCAGTGACCGTGGCCGCCTGCGCATGCGGTGGCGCGGCGATCTGGACAGCACGATGCGCGTGACGTTGCACGGCGAGAGCGACAAGACCTACCAGATCGTCGGCGGTCCTGCGGAGATCGGTGGCCGAAAACAGTACGTCGAGATGGTTCTTGAGCGGTACAGCTCGGAGTAACGCGATGTCCCAGACCATCCACATCAAAGGACTCTCGGAACTGCAAAAGTTTCTAGACCTGCTGCCTGCAAAGGTCGAAGCGAACGTGCTTAGGGGTGCGCTCTTTGTGGGCGCCAAGGTCATCCGGGACGAGGCAAAGCGACTGGTGCCAGTGGCTCCGCCGAACGCGAAGAATCGACGCGTGTACGGCGGCTACGCGGGCGCGCTACGCGACAGCATCCGGGCTGGCTCTGGCATCGACAAGCGAACCGGCAAGGTCATTGCCTACGTCCGGGCCGGGAGCCACGGCAAGTCGCGCAAGGGCAAGGGTTCGGATGCGTACTACGCGAAGTGGGTGGAGTACGGCACGAAGGCCCACGTCATCAAGGCCAAGAAGGGCGGCAAGTCGGCGCGGTCTATGAATCGCAAGCTGCGAAATGGAAGCCTGCGGATCGGCGACGTTTATGTCGGCGCGGAAGTGATGCACCCAGGTTCGCGCCCGCGCCCGTTCCTGCGTCCGGCCCTTGACGGCAGAGCGAAAGACGCACTGATGGCGGCGGCGCTCTACATGCGCAAGCGGCTTGCAACGAAAGAGGGCCTGTCACGCGCCTCTGAAGTCGAACTGGAGGCGGTATGAGCGGAGTGCAGGTCATCGTCGCCCAGCTCAAGGCCCACGCGCCGTTGACCGCCATCGTGCCGGCCGCTCGGATCATGGCCGGCGAGTTTCCGCAAGGAACGGCAGTGCCTGCGATCAGCATCACGCAGATCAGCAGCGTGCCGATGAACATGGTTTCCGGCGCTCCCCGCATGCACACCGATCGCGTCGAGGTCACCGTGCTGGTGACAGGCCTGCAGTCGAGCGCAGCCGGCACCGGATACCCGGGCCTGCGCGCATTGCTCAAGCTGGTACTGGCCGCGTGCCCGCACTTTCGCGGATCCATTGCAGGGGTGTCCTGCGACTCCATCCAGCCGGACACCGAAGGCCCAGACCTGTACAGCGAAGAACCCGTGCTGATCTCTGGAAGCAGGGACTTCATCGTCCGCTGGCGATCAGCATAACCAAACAGAACACCGCACCAGGCCGCCCATCGCGGCCTTTTTTGCGTCCCGGTTTCGTCGCAAGACGGAAGCCCGCCCGTTCCGCGTCCTTGCGGCCGGGCAAATCTCAACTTAAAGGACCATCATCATGACTGCTCCAGTCGATATCGAAGCCCTCGTCGGCGCAAAGCTGTACCTGTGCGCAACCCTCCCCGAGACCTATGACGCTGCTGGCTACTCCAGCACGGACATGGTCTGGACCGAAGTGCAACCCCTCGAAACGCTCGGCGAGCACGGCGGCACCAAGACCGTCACCCCGTTCGTTGACGTCGCCACCGGCACCGTCAAGAAGGTGGGCGGCGCAAAGGACTACGGCGCGATGAGCGTCGTTGCCGGTAACGTCGCGGGCGATGCGGGCCAGATCATGGTGCGTGCCGCCTTCGAGGCGAACAACACGCACTACAGCGCCAAGATCGTCTACGACGACGGCGCCGCCATCACCGACGAGACGCACTTCATGGACGTGCTCGTCACCAAGGCGACCAACATGGACGGCGGTGCCAACGACGTGCGAAAGCTCGCGTTCGACCTGACGCTGTGCCGCGCCCCGGTGATCGTCGCCCCGACCTGATCCCCAGCCCGCAAGGGCACCCCTGAGCACCGACCCTGGCTCGTTCGCCCTTCGCGGGGCGGCGGGCTGGGGCACGGGCATATCCCCACCCCCGCGAAAAGGAAATCTGAAAATGGAATTCGACATCAGCAAGTACGAACTCGAGGAAACTGCAATCCTCACCGTGCAAAACGCCAAAGGCGATGACGACCTCATCGGCGCCGATGGCGTGAACCCGGTCACCATCGAGCTCTACGGCGGCGGCTCGCGCCAGATGGTCAAGGCCCAGCACAAGGCCGCACAAGCTGCGCAGATTCGTCTGCAAGGCATGGTGCGCGGCAAGATCGACAAGAACGCATCGGAGAAAGCCGACCAGGAGATGGTCGAAAAACTCGCGCTGTGCACCAAGGCTATCAACAACTTCCCGATCGCGCCGGAAGCTCTGTATGCCAACCAGAAGCTGGGCTACATCACCCGTCAGGTGCAGAAGTTCCTTGACGACGACGCGAATTTCTCCAAGCCCTCGCCGACGACCTAACACTGTTCGTCCGGCAGTCAGCTTGGCTGGCAGCCACGCCGGAGAGGGCGAAAAACGATAAGTCCGAAGCGCCACCGCTCAATCGACTTGAGCGGCTGCGCAAAGACAAGAACGACGACAAGTTCGAGCCTGAAATGCCACCGCTTGACGGGGGTGCGTACCTCATCGGTTACTTCTGGGAAGTGGGGCCGCTGGCAGGCGGCGGGATGGGCGCAAGCGCTATCTCTCACACGGAAATTCTTTCCTGGTCATCCCTTGTTGGCATCGTCCTGCAGCCGTGGGAGGCGCGTCTTTTGAGGCGGCTGTCACGCGAGTACGCGGGCGAGTTGCACAAGGCTGAAAAGGCGAACTGCCCGCCACCCTGGGATCACCCAGACGTCAAGCCCGAAAGAGGCGCGATGGCAAGAGCGCTGCGCGATTCGATGCGCAGACGAGCGGCTGGAAATCTGCCAACGGCCTAGCGCTTTCTTGGGGGCTTATACGGTGGCATACCGGCGAGTGCGCGGATGTCGTTTCTGAGCTGGTCAACCGCGCTGACTATTGCTTCGGTTTTGTCTGGAACTGGTTGCGCGGCTTCAAATGTCTGCAGTAGGCGAGCGACGATTTCCGAGTTCATCGAGCGGCCGGTAGTTTTTGCCGCCTCTGAAATGCGGTCGCGCAACCCATCGGGCAACCTGAGCTGGAACTGCTCGGCTTGTCTGCTTGGGCGTAGGGGGTCTGCCATACATGGATGGTATAGCAACGTCATAGCACATAACTAATATGTCTTTGCGATCAAATGACAGTAATACTACTATGACTGTCATAGATATGGGGGTTCGCATGAAAGACGATTTCGTAGCAGTCTCTTACCGGATCAAGCCGGAAGCTCGGGACTGGCTTCGTGAGCAAGCCGAGAAGCAGGAACGCTCTGCAAATTGGATGATGAACAAGCTCTTGCAGGAGGCCATGGCGAATCCTGTGCAGAAGCAAGCTGAGCAGAGGGCGTCCCATGAATGACCTTTCCGAATTCGTCACTCTGAACGACACCACGCTGACGACCGACTCGCGTCGGGTCGCAAAACACTTCAACAAGCGGCATGACAACGTGCTTCAAGCCTATGACAGGCTGGATTGCAGCCCAGTTTTTAACCACCTGAATTTTCAGGCGGTTAACGAGATGGATGAGAAGGGGCAGTCACGTCGAGTCATCCGAATGACGAAAGACGGTTTTGTCTTTCTGGCAATGGGATTCCGGGGCGTCAAAGCCGCCAGCATCAAAGAGCGGTACATCAATGCCTTCAACTCGATGGCAGATCAACTTCAGAAAATCGGAATGAGCCTCTGGAATCAGCGTCTCGAGTTGGAAAAGACCGACGCCACCTCCTTCATGTGGGCGTCATTCGGCTCGAAGCGGATGCTGGAGCGGCGCAAGGTGCTGCCGGAGATTCGGGAAACGCGAGAGCGCCTGCAAAGCGAAATGGAGCCGACGCTGTTCGGTCGGTCAGAACTGGCGCACTGAGCGCCAAAACAGATGAGCCCCGATTGTTACTAGCAATCGAGGCTCGGATTGAAAACCCCCCATTGGCATGAAAGGAAATCAACGTGGCGAAAGTTACCACAAAGCGCGCCTGCGCGCAAAAGCAGGAAGACCCCGTCAAGGTTGGCGATCTGGCAATGTTCGCGGCCACGCGACTGAATGGAGGCAAGTTGGTTCGCGTGATTCGTCCCTACGTGTCGGGCGAGGAGCTTGATGGGCTCATTTACAACGACTCACGCAGTTGGGTAATTCGGTCTTTGGGTACGCCATTCGACTATCCCGTTGCCGACAAAGGAGATGGCGTTCTGTGGCGCTCCCCCATGGAGGTCGCGGTGAGGGCTTCCGACATCCGCATTCTGCGCGCCAAGGAAGAGATGACGCTAGCGGATGCGCTGGGCGTGCTTGCAGAAGTCATCGAACGTTCGGACAGCGTGCAGCGCGAGATGATCGGCGCGATGTTGGCGAGCCTTGTACAGAGCCCGGAGCGGTGCAGCCGAATCACCGAGTTGCTGACGAGGGTGCTATCCCCCTTGCAGGCGGAAGCACACTGATGGCCGCCGCAAAGAAGTCGGTTGAAACCGCGATCACCCTGCCAGCGCTAACCATCCAGTTCCTGAAATTGCGGATCAGGGGCGACTCTCCGCTGATCTGCCACGCATGGTCCGAAAAGGCCAAGAAGCAGATGCTGGACAAGCAGATGAAAAAGGCGAAGCAAGCCCAGGCGGCCAAGAACCCGCAGGCCGACTATGAGGACTCGCTTTACAAGCTGCCAGAGGGCGGCTACGGCTTCCCGGCAGTGGCATTCAAAGCCGCAGCGGTCGATGCATGCAGCTCTATCGCCGGCGTCACCAAGGTAGAGGCGCGTGGGGCGTTTCATATCGTCGGCGACATGGTGAAGATCGAAGGCGATCCGTCACCGCGCGAAGACATGGTGCGGGTCGGCATGGGGACGGCGGACATCCGCTATCGCGGCGAGTTTCGCGAGTGGGCGGCTGAAATCACCCTGCGCTACAACGCCAACGTACTGTCTGCCGAGCAGATTGCGAACTTGTTCAACACCGCTGGATTCGCGGTCGGCGTAGGCGAGTGGCGTCCTCAGCGCGACGGCTCTTACGGCATGTTCCATGTGGAGTAGCGCCATGAAGACGGTCTATAAATTCAAGGAAGGCGCTCACCTGAATGGGGATGCGCAGGCTGCGGGCGAACGCCTCGATGCGTTGCGCAAAAAGGCGGGCGGCTTGACGCCAGAAGTCGTAGTGGACGACGCTAGCCGCGAGGGCAGTGTTCTGCATACGTACTTCGAGTGGGACGACTCCGCCGCCGCCAGAAAGTACCGCCTGGATCAGGCGAGCTACCTGCTGCGCAGTGTCACGGTGGAGATTTCGGAAGGCGATGCGCCGTCCACTTTCCGTGCGTTCGTGCCCGTTCAGAAGCGCACTGGCGAGCGGATTTACGAGTCAACGGCGATGGCGTTATCCGATGCGGAATACCGCAAGCAGGTGCTGGCGCAAGCGCACGCCGAACTTGGCGCGGTCGCTCGCAAGTGGCGCGAACTGAAAGAACTGTCCGAGGTCGTACAGGCTATTGACAGGGTGGGCCAGTTGCTCACCGAAGGGCAATCTTCATAGGTTGGCCCGAGCCGCAAGGCTCGAAACACGGCAGGCTAGGCCAGGTATGGCACGGCGTGGTAAGGCAAGGATGGGTATGGCGTGGCAGGCTGCAGCTGAAACCAGCGGGCAATCACTTCTCGCGAGGTGGTTTCCCGAAGGTTTCAGCATCTAAGGAGTTGCGAATCCGGGACACATCACAGGAATCGTGTGCTCCATTGATGCATCCCCTTGAACTACGACGATGGGCGGCTTGGCATCGAAGTAGTAGAAAACCTTTCGACCAGCGTACCCACCGAGTTGATTTTTTGCGTTAACCAGACCGCATACGACATTGTTGGCTGGGCTATTGCCGAGTCGCAAACCCTCGAACTTTGCCGAATCCGGATCGGTTAGTTTGAGCTTCACGGCGGCGACAGCGCGAGTTGACAGGGCTTTTGACGGCGATGCCGCCAAGCAAATAGTCGGCGCAATCATCAGCGCCATTGCAAAAATCTTCATAGCACCTCCTGACGGCTAAAGCGCCGCTCAGCGCATTGTGCATCCACTTCAATGGCTCGCTTAGGCGAGCCATTTGCATTTCAGGACACGACTATGGCCCTTGCTGGAACTCTCGAAGTGCAACTAATGGCCGATGTCGCCCGCATCAAGGCCGACATGGAGCAGGCCAAAGGCATCGTCTCGTCCGGCGCCAGGGCAATGGAGTCCGCTGCGGACTCCGCGCGGCGCGCGCTCGGCGGCATCGGCGCAGGCCTGAGCGTGGCTGCTTTTGCTGGCTGGATCAAGGGTGCAATCGACGCCGCAGACTCGATGAACGATCTGTCGAAGTCCACCGATATCGCCGTCGGAAAGCTCGCCGGTTTGAAGATGGCCGCGAAGCAGTCCGGGGGCGATCTCGATTCAGTGGCGAAGTCGATCAACAAGTTGCAACTGGAGATCGGCAAGGACGCGGACAAGTTCGCAAAGATCGGCATCACCGCAAAAGACGGGCTCGGCGCGTTCAAGCAACTGTCCGACGTGTTCAAGGAAATCCGTGACCCGCAACTTCGGGCGGCCGTCGCTGCGGAAGCCCTGGGCAAGTCGTGGGCTGGCGCGGCACCGCTGCTGTCCGAGGGCAGCAAAAAGATTCAGGAGATGGTGGACAAGGGCGAACTGCTGTCCGGCATGAATCAGGCGTCGGCCACTGCGTCTGACGACTTCAACGACCGATTGGTCGAACTGCAAACCGCTTTGGGCGGTACAGCATTGATTCTTGCGAACCAGGTACTACCCCTGCTGACCGCACTGGCCGAAGATCTGACGACAAGCGCCTCCGATGTGAACGGCCTGGACTCGTCATTCAGCCCGCTGACTGAAACGCTGCGCGCCGTAATCATCCTGCTGGGCAATGTCGGGTTCGTGCTCAAGGGGGTCGGCACTGAGATCGGCGTACTGGCGGCGCAGGCCGATGCACTTGGCATCGGGTTCACCGAAATGCTCAACCCGGCTGCAGCTGCGGCAAGGGCGGTGACGATTGGCGCGGAGGGGTGGCGCAAGTTCAACACCATCGGCAAAGAGGCGCGCGAGAGCGCTGCCTGGGCCAGGGCCGACTTCGATGCCTGGGAAAAGAAGATGCTTGACGTGGGCAAGGCCACGAAGGTCGTCACCAAGGAAACGACCGATGTTGTCAGCGCGATGGACAAAAAGCGCGAAGCCTTGCTCCGAGAGTTTGTTGCACAGGAGAACGCGAAGAAGGCGGCAGCGGCACTCGCAAAGGAACTCGCTGAGCAGGCCAAGTTGCTTGCCGAACTCTCCGGGCTCAGCGGCAGTTTTTACGAGGACTGGAACCGCCTCAACACGATGTTCAAGGCCGGGAAGATCACCCTTGTAGAGCTAACGAAGGCGCAAGCCGATCTGCTGGCCCAGCAGCCAAGAATGAAGAAAGACGCCGACGAAAAGGCGAGAGCGATGAAAGCCGCTGGAGAAGCGGCAAGAGACTTGATGAATGCGCTTGAGGAAGTGGGGCTGCAAGAATCAAGGGACCACGACGAGCGAACCCGCATCGCACTCGCCATTAACGAGCAGTCGCGCGCGTTGGCCGATGCGAACGCCGAGATGAAGATGGAAGCCTCACTGCTCAATGCAAGTGATCGCCAGCGCGCTATCGCAATCGGCAATCTCCGTATCGACATCGAACTGCGCAAGAAGCTGGAGGAATTGAACAAGAGCCTCGCCTACACCGGTAACGACGAGGCGACTATCAAGCGGCTCGCGGCGGAGCGCGCCCTTCGACAGACGCAACTGGAGCGCAATGCAGAAACCGAGAAAGCCATGCTCGCTGAAGCAATGGCGATGCGCGACCAGATCACCATCATGGGCCAGGTGCAGGAAGCCGGCAAACAACTTTGGGACACGCTTTGGGAAGGCGGCAGCGACACGTTCAAGCGCCTTGGGCAGGCGCTGAAGCGCTTCCTTCTCGACGTCCTTTTTGAGATGACCGCAAAGAAGTGGTTGATCTCGATTGGCGCAAGTCTCACGGCTGGCGGGGCGACGGCAGGCACCAGCATTGCGGGCAGCGTTGCCAACATGCTCGGCGGGAGCAACCCGCTGTCAATGCTGGGCAACCTGTTCGGCAGCGGCGGCTTCCCCGGTGCTGATGCGTTCACGCTGTCCGGCGCAGCAAACGCCTTGGGCTTTGGCAACTTCGCTGCGGGCCTGTCTGGTGTAGGCGGCAGCTTCGCCAGTTCCATCGGTATGGGTCTGGCGACGGATGCGATGGGCGCGACCGTGATTGCCGACGCAGCGGCGGCGACTATCGGCTCGGTCGGCACGATGGCGGGTTCGGCGCTGGCCAGCATCGCCTCGATCGCAGGCCCCCTGGCCATCGGCGCACTGCTCATCACCCAACTGCTCAAAGGCCACGGCGAGACCCGCAGCGGCGGCCAGTACGTCAACGGCACGTTCATTGGGGGCCCATCTGGCGGGCAGATCGGCGCGGACGGTGTTTCGCAGGCCATCGGCGCGACGATGATTTCGATCAATGAGACGTTGCGGGCGCTCGGCAGTTCGTCCACGCTTGCAAAGCTGGTCAGCGGTCTGGAGGCCAGCGAGAAAGGAAAAGGGTTCGCGTACGCGGGCGGTGCGCTCAACACCGGCGCCGTCTTCGGTCAAGGCATCGACGGCCAGGGCTACGAGAACCGGCGCGGCAACATGACGCCGGAACAGGCGGCGACCGCGTTTCAGGCTGAACTCGAACAGGCCACACTGCAGGCGCTGCAGGCGGCCACGGATATCCCTGAGTCCATCGCCAAACAGTTGCGCGGCGTGGACGTTGATTCCCTTGCGGACGAGGCGCGCAAGGCCCTTCTGTCCAGCATCAACGCCAGCATCCTGTCCGTCCAGCAGTTCGGCGAGGCGCTCAAGGTGCTGCCGTTCGATCAACTGCGCGGCCTGACGTTCGACCTGACCTCGACGTTCATCGATGCAAGCGGGGGCCTGCAACAGGCGCTGGGCAACCTCACCGGGTTCGTCGAGAACTTCTACAGCGACACCGAAAAGCGCCAGCTCACCGCCGAGAACATCAGCAAGGCGTTTGCCACCGTCGGTCTGAACTACAGCGCGGAAGGCATCCTGGGTGGGAGCCGCAAGGGCTTCCGGGAACTGGCTGAGGCCATTGATGTGACCACGGAGGAAGGCGCTCGTACCTACGCGGTGTTCATGAGCATGCAGGGCGCGTTCGCTGAACTGCACCCCATTGCGGAGACGGTGACGGGCGATGTCGCCGCCATCGACGAAGCCCTGAAAAGCCTGACCGCCGAAGGCAAGAGCCTGGAAGTGCAGCTACTTCGCGCGCAGGGCAACGGCGGCTTGGCCGACACCATGCAGCGCCTGCTCGACATCGACGGCATGAGCGAAGCGGCGGTGGCGCAGTACGACCGCAACCAGGCGCTGAAGACCGAAATCACCCGGCTGAACGAGGTGACGGCCGCCGCCGAAGCGATGAACGGAGTAATCAAGGGTCTGAAAGAGCAGACGAAGACGCTGGAGATCGAACTGCTGCGCGCGATGGGCAACAACGATGCCGCCGATGCGATGCAGCGGGCATGGGACACGCGCGATATGTCGGATGCGGCCATCGCGGTCTATTACTACAACCAGACGCTGCGCGATCAGATCGAACTGCTGGACAAGGCCAAGGTCGCAGCAGCCGAGCGCACGGCGCTGGAAAAGAGCTTCTACGACAACTTCGCGCCGGACAACTTCAAGCGCGGAATGACCGCCCAGGGCATCGCGGACACGATGAACACCTCCGGGCTCGGCATCGCGATCTCCGCTGATGAAGTCATGGCCCTGAGCCGCGAGAAGATCGGCGAGTGGATGATCGAGGCGATCAATGCGGGCGATGCCGGAAAGCCCTACGTTGACCTCCTGCTGTCGCTGGGCGAAGCACTCAACCAGGTCGTTCCACCGTTCGACGCCGCAGAGCAGGCGATCAGCGATGCCGCCGACGCCCTCGAACGACTGAAGGGCGAGGGCAAGAGCCTGGAGATTCAGCTGCTGCAGGCCCAAGGCGACACGACCGGCGCAAGGGCAATGCAGCGCTCGCTCGACATCGTCGGTCTGGACCAGGCCGCCATCGACCAGTACGACTACAACGAATCGATCCGGGATGCGATTACGGTCCTGAACGAAGCCGCGCAGGTCGCACAACAGCGCAGCTCCCTGGAAAAGCAGATTCTCCAGTTGGAGGGCAACACGACGGCCCTGCGTGAACTCGAATTGGCCGCGATGGAAGAATCGCTGCGCCCACTCCAAGAGCGCATCTACGCCCTGCAGGACGAAGCTGTCGCGGCACAGAAGGTCGCACAGGTCGCCCAGGAGCGCACCAGCCTGGAGACGCGCCTGCTTCAACTGCAGGGCAACACGGCTGAACTGCGCGAGCGTGAACTCGCGGCGCTCGACCCGGCCAATCGCGCGTTGCTGGAGACGATCTTCGGACTGGAAGACCTCGCAGCCGAAGCGCAGAAGGCCGCCCAGGCGCACGAAGCCGCAGCCGCAAAAGCCAAGGCTATCGCCGACGAGCGGGCCGGACTCCAGCAGCGCATCTACCAGCTGGAAGGCAACACCGCGAAGCTGCGCGAGCTCGAACTCGCGGCACTGGACCCAAGCAATCGGGCGCTGCAACGCCGCATCTATGCGCTGGAAGCCGAAGCCGAGGCCGCACAGAAAGCAGCCGCCATCGCCCAAGAACGCGCCGGGCTGGAAAAGACCCTGCTCGGCCTGCAGGGCAACACCGCAGCGCTTCGTGCGCTGGAACTGGCCGCGCTCGATCCAAGCAACCGGGCGCTGCAGGAACAGATCTGGGCACTGCAGGACCAGACCGCAGCAGCTGACGAAGCGGCCCGCGCGGCCGAAGCCCTGAAGGACCAGTGGAAAGGCATCGCCGACGCACTGTTCGAAGAAGCCAAGCGCACGCGCGACCTGCTGACCCCGCAATCGCGCGAGGGCCTCGCACAGCTACAGGCGCAGTTCGCAGTCCTGAACGCGCAAGCACGCGCCGGCAGCCAAAGCGCAGCGAGCCAGTTGCCGGGGCTGAACCAGTCGATCCTTTCGATGGCGCAGAGCACCGGCCTGTCGGGAATCGACCTCAAGCGACTGATCGCACAGCAGGCGTTCTCGCTCGAGCAAACCGGCCTGCGGCTGGGAGCGAACTTCGGCATTCAAGGGCCGGATGCGCCGGTGGTCAACCAACTGCAGTCGGTCAACGACCGCATCGCCACGCTTGAGACAGCTCTCGTGACTTCGAACACGGCCCTTGAAAAGATCGCCGCGAACACGGAAGCAGTCAAAGCGAGCAGCAGCGAGGCGAAGGCGAGCCTGAAGGAAATCAAGGACCGCGGCGTGTTCGTGCAGAACGTCCCCGGCCAGACCATAAGTGTTCGGACCACATCATGAAGATGATCACCCCCATCGCCATCACAGAGGCGATGCTGTTGAGCAGCACTGTTGCCGAACCGGACTCGGCCCTGGGCGAGACCGCATGGTCTGCAACCACAATCTATGCGGCTGGAGATGAGCGCTACGTCGGCGCGCCGACATCCACCGTGACGATCACGCAGGCCAGCCCTGCGGTCGTTTCGTGGGCGGCAAACGGCCTGGCCGTGGATTCGCCTGTCGTTCTCAGCACTACCGGCACGCTTCCCAGCGGGTTCACGGCTGGCCGCACCTACTTCGTGCGGCAGCGTCTCACCGACGGCACGTTCACGCTTTCGGCGACGAAGGGCGGCAGGGCGATCAGCACGACGACTGCGGGGTCTGGGACCCATACCGCGACCGCAAAGATTCACACCATCTACCAAGCCCTGATCGGCCAAAGGTCAACGGTCACGTTCGACGCCGGCACCGACAAGGTGAACTACACCGCGCACGACCTGGCCGCTGATACGGCGGTGGTGTTCACGAACAGTGGCGGCGGGCTTCCGCCTGAACTGACGGCCGGCACGACGTACTATGTCCGCAGCCCAGGCGTGAACGACTTCCAGGTGTCGGCCACCTCGGGCGGATCGGCGATCAACCTGAGCACGGCCGGCACAGGAACGCATACCGCTGGACTCGCGGCCACGTACAACCAGCCACCGGCGATCAGCTCGTCGGTCTGGGAGTCAGTCGGTTCGACCAACAAATGGGCCATGTTCGATCAGCGTGGTGGCACCCAGACCACGGCGGACGACGAGATCGTCGTGGTGATGACGCCGGGGCGCTTCAATGCACTTCACGTCATTGGGGTGGATGCGGACAGCGTCTCGGTTTCCCTGGAGGTTCCGGGCTCGCCGACCTCCACGGTCTATACCTACAGCATGGACCTTTCGAACGGCACAGAGGTCGGCGACTGGTTCCAATACTTCTACAACCCGATCTACCAGGCGGACGCGGTCACCGTCCTGGACCTGGTTGATGCCTCGCTCCTGGACCTGCCTGCCTACGGGGAAGGCGTCCTGACGGTCACCATCACGCGTACCGGTGGACAAGTCTCCTGCGGCGCGCTGATCGTTGGCATGTACGAAGACCTCGGCGACACCGTCGGCGAGCCGAGTTTCGAGATCATCGACTACAGCACCAAGGAAACGGACGCCCGCGGTAACACCACGATTGAAGAGGGCCCATACCGCAAGCGCATGACGGCCCAGGTCCTCGTCGCGTCGTCCAACTACGACAACGTGAACCGCTTGATGACCGCCAAACGGGCCGCGCCGGTGGTCTGGAGTGGGGCGGACGACACCTACACCTCCCTGATCGTTTACGGCTTCCTGGTCGGCTGGAGCACCTCGCCCAAAAACGGTTACGCGCTTCTTGAAATGCAAGTCGAAAGCCTCTGATGTCATTTACTACACCTCCCGAAGTACCCGCAGCACCGAGCCGCGCGAGCCCGTCGACGTTCGCCGACCTGGGGGACATCTTCATCGCATGGTTTGCAACGTTCCGCGCCTGGCTGGTGGTCTTCATCAGCGAACTCGATGCCGCGATCACGACGATGCTGGGGTATGCAAACTCTGCGAGCACGAGCGCCGGCACTGCGACGACGCAGGCCGGAACGGCGACGACTCAAGCGGGCATCGCAACCACGCAAGCTGCGGCGGCAGCAGCATCAGCGGCGACTGCGGCGGCGGCGCCGGGGACGAATGCAACGAGTGCCACATCACTGACGATCGGCACCGGTGCCAAGAGCCTGACGATCCAGACCGGCAAGAGTCTCGTGGTGGGCATGTCCGTGAAGATCGCAAATACCGCATCGCCTTCCAACTGGATGGCGGGCGATATCACGGCGTACAACTCCGGGACCGGTGCGCTGGATGTCAATGTCATCCTGACCAACGGCAGCGGATCCGGAGTCGCGACCTGGACGGTGAGCCTGGCCGGGGCCACTGTCACCGATGGCCTGCAACTGCTGAGCGTTGCCAATATCACGTCGGCGACGGCCACCGTGGATTTCACGGGCCTGGACAGCACGTTCGAGGAATACGAGCTGCGCATCATCAACGCAGTCCCGGTCACGGACGCATCGAGCGTATGGCTTCGCACGTCAACCGATGGCGGTAGCACTTTCGCAGCCTCGAACAGCAACTACATCTGGAGTCTCGTTTCGGGAAACAGTGCGGGCGGCTTCGGACTGACGAACGACAACGGTACGACGTCGGCTACCCGCATCGTTCTGTCCGGCGCGGTCGGAAACACGGCGGCATACGGCGGCGCCTGCATCACGGTTCGCTTCGCAAATCCAGCCGGAACCGCCCACAACAAGACGGTGACGTGGAACGGCGGTGTCGGCGGCGCGACAGCGGCATCGGTCGCCAGCGGTGTCGGCCAGCGCATGGCGACGGCGGACGTCGATGCAATTCGCATCATGTTCAGCAGCGGCGATATCGCAACCGGCAAGTTCAAGCTCTACGGGGTGAAGAAGTCATGACCATGTTCAAGATCGTCAACGGCGAGCAGGTCGAGTGCACGCCGGAAGAAGAAGCAACCATCGTTGCCGAGCGTGAGGCAGAGGCATCGCGCGTGGATGTCCCGCAGACCGTCACCCGCCGACAAGCAAAGCAGGCGCTCCTGCTGGCCGGCCTGCTGTCCAGCGTCCAGGCGGCTATCGACGCCATTCCAGACGCGACACAGCGGGCGCTGGTGCAGATCGAATGGGACGACTCGCTGAACTTCGAACGCAACCGTCCAGTGCTGATTGCGCTCGGAACGGCGATGGGTCTCGACAGTGCCGCCATGGACCAGCTGTTCATCACGGCGGACACGCTATGACCCGCTTCGACATTCTCAAGGCCCGCCTGCTGGCCATCGGCGTGTGCTTCTGGCTGATCGTGGATCTGCTAGGCAACCTGATCCTGTCGGTGGTCACGATGGTCTGGGCCGTGGCGACGAAGCAGGAGGGTGCACCGCCGTGTGCATTCGAAACCATGAGCGCGCGAGCTGGGCGCGGGATGGTCAATCGAAAGTGGCCCGCTCGCGTGTTCGGCTGGTGTGTGGACAAGGTGTTCGCCATCTTCCAGGGCCCGGTGATCGACCTGCCGGACGGCCGCAAGTTTGAACATCCATCGCACTGCGTACGCGCGATGGTCAAGACGCGCCACGGCACGTACCTGCCGCACGAATACCACCAGCCGCTACCGCCTGCCATAGAAGCAGGCTACAGCGAATGACCGATCCATCAAGGGGGAAACAAACATGGACGACAAAGAGCGAAAGGTGCGCGATGCGCTTCACGCAAGTGCAGATGACGCCCGCCGTCGTCCAGGCCCTCACATGGAGCCGCATGTGTACCTGCAAGCAGAAACCATCGAGCTACTCCGATCAGAGATGAAATCAGCCGTAGCCGAAGGGCTCAAGGAAGCAATGAACCCGCAAGCTGCAAAAGCCTTCTGGACGGTCGGAGTGGAAGTGCTGCAAGAGCAGGCCACGGTACAGACCGGGCGATTCATTCTGGGCGGAATGAAGGCCGCTGCGAAGCGCCTGCTATGGCTGACCGTATTCCTGACGGCGATGTACGCGCTAGGCGGCTGGCAGTTGTTCGTGACGGTCTGGAAGGCTGTCGCGTACTCGAAAGGTGCGCCATGAAAGTCGAATTCATTGACGACGCCCACAAGGTACTTCGCAAGGCATGGTCCGTGCGCTTCAACATCGCAGCCTCGCTCTGCGGCGTTGCCGAAGTCGTCCTGCCCATGTTCTCCGACCTCATCCCTCGCGGCTCCCTGGCCGTGCTCATGGTGATGTTCTCGCTGTTCGGGCTTTATGCACGGTTTGTGAAGCAGCCGGAGATGCACGATGGCAAATAAACACCGCATCGCTATCGGGTCGCTGGCGCTGTCGGCTTCCGCACTTGTGGGGCTTGCCGTGCATGAGGGCTACACCGACACGGCGGTTATCCCGGTCAAGGGCGATGTGCCGACCTTGGGGTTTGGGATGACTCAGCGCCCGGACGGCTCGCCGGTCCAGATGGGCGACCGCACCAACCCGCTCGACGCCTTGAAGCGCACGCTGGCCTACACGCAGAACGCCGACGCGCAGATAAGGCAATGCGTGACGGCTCCGCTGCATCAGAAAGAATTCGACCTGATGGCGGACTTTGGGTATCAGTACGGCATTCGGGCGCTGTGCAAATCCAGCATCGTCGCGCGAGCCAATGCAGGCGACTACCGGGGCTCGTGTGAGGCTTACAAGCTCTATCGCTTCGTGGCTGGTTACGACTGCTCAACCCCTGGCAATCGTCGCTGCATGGGCGTGTGGAATCGCCAGCTTGAGCGATACACCGCCTGCATGGAGGCTCAATGACAACCGCCGCCCTCATCCAGCGAATCCTAGACGCCCTCGCGCGTGCGCAGCTTGAGCAAAGAAACCTCGGCATGGTCAACACCATGAAGGGCCTGGAGATGGCTTACGTCATCGTGGCCAAGGTCGCGCAAGAGGGCGAACCCTCAATCGATTGCACTGGAAAGTAAGCCATGAAATACGTCCTGATCGTCATCGGCGCACTTGCCGTCATCGCCATTGCGGCTTCACTGGGCGCGGCATGGCTTGTGTGCGACATGCTTCCGCATGGGGGGTGCTGACCATGAACCCGCTCGCACTTGTCTCCATGCCGTACCGCATTCTTGCGGTAGTCGTGCTCGGTCTTGCCCTTGTCGCCTTCGGGTGGGTCAAGGGCGCACAGCACGGCGAGGCGAAGTTGCAGGCCGCCGAAGCGCGGGCGCTCAAGGAGGGCGTCCGCATCGTCACGCTTCGCGGCGCGGTCACGACCAAGATCGAAACCAAGTACCTGCCGCAGATCGCGCGCCAGCAGGTCATCACTGAAACCATCCTCAAGGAGGTGCCCATCTATGTCCCGACTTCTACTGCTGATCTGCCTGGCGGCTTCCGGGTGCTCCACGACGCTGCCGCCACAGGCAGCATTCCCGACCCCGCCCGAATCGCTGATGCAGCCGCCGTCCCCGCTCAAGGTGCTGCCGAAACGATAGCGGGCAATTACGGTGCTTGCCGAGCGGACCAGATCAAATTGATCGGTCTCCAAGAATGGATACGCGAGCAGGCCAAAGTGAAATAGGAGCGCTGCCATGTACTACGAGCCCGCCCTGATGCTCGCAACCATCGTGATCTACCTGATGGGTGCGTGTGCCTGCCGCCTGATCGCCTTTTCGAACGAGCCGCCGCAGTGGTGGATGGGGGCGGTTTGCATGGTGTGGCCGTTGGTTGGAATCCTCTGGCTGATGTATGCAACCGGGGCTTGGATCGTCATGGGCGGGAGGCGGTGATGCTGCGCTACATCCTCGCCCTGGCCTTGCTGATGGCGCTCCCTGCCCTCGCCGACGATCTGGTGATGCGCGAGCGCGACCAGGCCATCAGGCTCCACGACAAGCCGTGTCACTCGCTGGCCGTCGCCGCACTGGTGCCGGAGCAGTACCGCGCAGCATTACGGGCCATGACCGCAATACTCAACGGCCAATCATTCGAGGGGTGCTGGATAGCTGTCGGCAATGCCGCATACCTGATCTACGACGATGGCGATCAAGGGGCGGCAAGGCTGGCTGACTTCAAGGTCGAACGCAGCATCTAACGCTTCGCAGTTGTCTCCAGACCGGCTCGAACCCGGTCCTTCGCGCCCTCGGCCTTCACGGGTCGGGGGCGCTTTTCTTCGTCCAACTATCAAGTCCTATTCGGAATTCCCGAAGAGTTGTTGATACCCGCCTTCGCGCTAGGATGCCGGGATGGGCAACGGCAACATCCTCCAGCGTGGCGAACCGGTCTTTGGCCGGACGCCCTGCGCCCTGTGCCAGAACTGCGAACAGATCGACGTCAGGTTCGGGGTGATCTTTCACGACTGCTCGGCCTGGGGCACCTACCGTTCACGCGAGATTGACGGATGCGCGCGCTTCGTCGCGGACTTGAGCCTGTTGGGGGATGAGGGGGAGGGCTGAATATCTCCCCAGAACTTCCCTGAGATTCGCAGGAATCGCGATCTTCAGAGGAGAAATGATGGGGTGGCTGATGGGGCTCGAACCCACGACAACAGGAATCACAATCCTGGACTCTACCAACTGAGCTACAGCCACCGTAGAGGCCGCAATTATAGCGGCCAATCAGTTGACCATCACCAGCTTTCCTTTCACCCCGCGCGAACCCATGTGGGCATAGGCCGCCTTCAGCTCCGCCATGGGCATCGTGCGGTCGATCACAGGCTTGACCTTGCCCTGTGCGTACCACTGGGCCAGCTCGGCCATCATGGCGGCATTGGCCTTGGGTTCGCGCCTTGCGAAATCGCCCCAGAACACGCCCACGATGGACGCGCCCTTGAGCAGCGCCAGGTTCAGTGGCAGTGACGGGATGGGGCCAGAAGCAAAGCCGACCACCAGGTAGCGACCGCGCCAGGCGATGGAGCGGAAGGCCGGCTCGGCAAAGTCGCCGCCCACCGGGTCGTAGATCACGTCGGGGCCCTTGCCATCGGTCGCGGCCTTCACAGCGTCGCGCAGGTTCTCCCTGGTGTAGTTGATGGTCGCGTCAGCGCCGATCGACTTGCACAGTTCGCATTTCTCATCGGTGGAAGCTGCGGCGATCACGCGAGCGCCCATGGCCTTGGCGATCTGGATGGCCGATGTGCCGACGCCCCCTGCCGCGCCCAATACGAGCACGGTCTCGCCGGCCTTGAGCTGCGCACGATCGACCAGCGCGTGATGCGAGGTGGCATAGATCATGATGAAGGCGGCCGCATCGACATGGGGAAAGCCCGGCGGCAGCGGCATGCACAGGGCAGCCGGCGCAATGGTGTGGGTGCCGAAGCCGCCCGTGCCCGAAAGGCAGGCGACGTTTTGTCCCACTTTCAGGTGCGTGACGCCTTCGCCCACTGCAGCGACCACGCCTGCGTATTCCGAACCCGGCACGAAGGGCAGGGCGGGCTTCATCTGGTACTTGTTCTGAACGATCAGCAGATCGGGGAAGTTCAGGCTCGCGGCCTTGATCTCGATCAGGACCTCACCGGCTTTGGGTGTGGGCGTCGGCATTTCCTTCCACTGCAGCGCATCGACGCCGATGGGGTTCTCGCAAATCCAGGCTTGCATGGGGGTGCTCCTCGTTTCAGGTTGGCGTGATGATAGGGTGATGACGCGGGCAGTCATGTCCCAGCCGTGACGGGGCGCGCCTACAATCTTTTGCATCTTCCTTGGCGCCAATGAAAATACTCCTTTCCAACGACGACGGTTACCAGGCACCGGGCATCGTCGCCCTGTACGAAGCCATCAAGGACCTGTGCGATGTCGAGGTCATCGCGCCCGAACACAACAACAGCGCCAAGTCCAACGCATTGACGCTGCATTCGCCGCTCTACGTGAAGGAAGCCGCCAATGGCTTTCGCTATGTGAACGGCACGCCTGCCGACTGCGTCCACATCGCCTTGACGGGCGTGCTCGGCTACAGGCCGGACCTGGTGGTCAGCGGCATCAACAACGGCGCCAACATGGGCGACGACACCATCTATTCGGGCACCGTGGGCGCGGCGATGGAGGGCTACCTGTTCGGTGTGCCGGCGATTGCTTTTTCGCAGGTGGAAAAAGGCTGGGGTCACCTGGATGCAGCCGCCCGCAGGGCGCGCGATCTTGTGCAGCGCGTGCTCGAAAAGCATCTGGCCGAAAGCAGCCCGTGGCTGCTGAACGTGAACATTCCCAACCGCGCCTATGACGAGATCAAGCCCGCTCGCGTGTGCCGCCTCGGTCGCCGGCATGCGGCTGAAAAGATCATCTCGCAGACCAGTCCCCATGGCGAGACGATGTACTGGATTGGCGGGGCCGGCCCGGCCAAGGACGACGCGGAGGGCACTGATTTTCATGCAACCACCATGGGCCACATCGCGATCACGCCGCTGAAGGTGGACCTGACCGATCACGAACGCCTTGCGGCCTGGGCCGACGCCGTGGTGCGAGCGTGACTTCACGCCGGCCGGGTTTTCCAGCGAGCTTGCCGATGGGCTTTACGACGCCCTCGCAGGTGAAAAAGCAGCCTGCACCGCCGCCGGCGACTGCGCGGGGAATGGGGCTCGACTCGAACGCCGTGCGTGCCCGCATGGTGCAAAAACTCGCGGCGCAAGGTGTGTCCGATGCGCGTGTGCTGTCGGCCATGGGCATCGTGGAGCGCCACCGGTTTGTCGATAGCGCGCTGGCCAACCAGGCCTACGAAGACACGAGCATTCCGATCGGTCTGGGCCAGACGATTTCCAAGCCGAACGTGGTCGCCCGCATGATCGAGTTGCTGCTGGGCGGTCGCACCGATGCGTCGGGCAAGCTCGGGAGGGTGCTGGAGATCGGTACCGGCTGCGGCTACCAGGCTGCCGTGCTCAGCCATGTTGCGACCGAGGTCTACAGCATCGAGCGATTGAGGGGCCTGCACGAGAAGGCGCGCGAGAACCTGCGTGCATTCCGGCTCGCCAACGTCCACCTGCTTTTTGGCGACGGGATGGTGGGATACGCGCGTGGAGCGCCATATGCGGGGATCATCGCGGCAGCAGGAGGAGAATCGGTGCCTCAGGCATGGATCGAACAGTTGGCTGTCGGTGGGCGTATCGTTGCGCCGACCGTGATGCCGGGCGGTCGGCAAGCGCTGGTTGTGCTCGAAAAAACGCCTTCAGAAATGAAACAAACTGTTCTCGAGGCGGTTCATTTTGTCCCCCTAAAATCAGGCATCGCTTGATGAAAGAATGAAGATGAGTCTGTTGCGTGAGTTGCGTGCAAGGGGTTGGTCGTACGCGATGGCAATCGTGGTTGTGGGCGTGCTTTCCGGCTGCGCATCGGGCTCTCGCGCGCCAGCGCCTGTTGAAGATCGCTCCGCAATCCGACAATCTCCGCCGCCGGTTCAGGTCGAGGTGCGGCCCGCCCTGACTGGCAGCGAGAACGCGGGCAAGCCGGGCTACTACACGGTGCGCGGCGGTGACACCCTGATCCGCATCGCCCTGGAGACCGGCCAGAACTGGCGCGACATCGCACGCTGGAACAACATCGAAAACGCGAACCTCATCGAAGTGGGGCAGGTGCTGCGCGTGGTTCCGCCTGTCGCCATCATCACCGAGTCTTCAGGCGTCGTGACGCGGCCGGTCGTGTCCGGTTCGGCCGTCGCGGTTGTGCCAGGCGCTGCAGCGAGCGCGCCACGAGCCGCAGCCTCTGGGCAGGTCGCAACCGCGCCGCCTGTTGCCCCGGTCCCCTCTGCCGCGCCTGCCAGCGCCGGTGAAGACGACGTTCCCTGGGGCTGGCCCACGACCGGTCCGGTGGTTGCCGGCTTCGACGAGCAACGCAACAAGGGCCTGGACATTGCGGGCAAGCCCGGCGACCCGGTCCTGGCTACCGCCGATGGTCGCGTGGTCTATGCCGGCGCCGGGCTTCGCGGCTACGGCAACCTGATCATCCTCAAGCACAACAACACGTTCCTTTCGGCGTACGCGCACAACCAGGCGTTGCTGGTGAAAGAGGATCAGGCTGTGCGCAAGGGCCAGAAGATCGCGGAGATGGGCAGCAGCGATTCGGATCGCGTGAAGCTGCACTTCGAAATTCGTCGCCAGGGCAAACCTGTCGATCCAGCCAAGTACCTGCCGCCCAGGTGACAAATGAAAAAGCGCAACGGGCATGCGGCGCCGCAAGCGTCGGCTTCGGCTGACGATGCGACCTGCGTAGAGCCCGCGCGATCTGCAGAGCAGGATCCGAACCCCCGCGACATTCCCGCCCGGATTGCGGGTGAGTCCAGCGACACACTGACGATGTACCTGCGCGATGTGCGCCGGACGCAGCTATTCACACCCGAAGAAGAATTCGAGGCCGCCACCCGCGCGCGCGCCGGCGACTTTGCCGCCCGCCAGTCGATGATCGAGCACAACCTGCGGCTGGTTGTCAGCATCGCCAAGGGGTATCTCGGCAGGGGCGTTCCGCTGTCGGACCTGATCGAAGAGGGCAACCTCGGGCTGATGCACGCCATCGGCAAGTTCGAGCCTGAGCGCGGGTTTCGTTTCTCCACCTACGCAACCTGGTGGATCCGGCAGTCGGTTGAGCGCGCCGTGATGAACCAGGGCCGGGTGATCCGGTTGCCTGTGCATATCGTCCGCGAGCTTCAACAGGTCCTGCGCGCGCGACGCACGCTGGAAAATGATCCCGCTTTCGCAGCGGCCCGCAATGGGTTTGAAGGCGAGGGCGTTCGCGTCGAGGACGTCGCCGCGCTGCTCGGGCGTGACGTGCACGAGGTGGCGCAGCTGCTGGCACTGGCCGAGGCGCCGCGCTCGCTCGACGCCAAATTCGGCCATGACGACGACGGGCAGACCCTGGGAGACTCCATGCCCGACGAGCTCACTGTCGATCCGACCGGGGTGACCCAGGGCCATGAAGTCGAGAAGCTCCTGGAGCACTGGATCGATGCGCTTTCCAACCGCGAAAAGGAAGTGCTCGAAGGCCGCTTCGGGCTGCACGATCGAGAACCTGAAACGCTGGATGTCCTGAGCGACCGGCTGGGGCTGACACGCGAGCGTGTGCGGCAGATCCAGAACGAGGCGCTGGTCAAGCTCAAACGGCAGATGACGCGAAGCGGCGTGTCCAGGGAAGCGCTGTTCTAGCAAGCGTGCAGCATCGCGGCTGATAAAGTCGCGCGATGACCTGGCCCGTACTTGCTTTCGACATTGAATCCATTCCCGACATCGCGGGCCTTCGGCAGCTGCGAGGCGAAGCGCCCGATACACCCGACAGCGATGTTTACGCGCGTTGGCTCGCCGAGCGAAAGGAGCGCGGCCAGAGCGACTTCACACCGCTTCACCTGCAGCGTGTGCTGGTGATCAGCTGCGTATTTCGCAACGCCGACGGGCTCAAGGTTCACTCGTTCGTCGATCGCGATGACGCGAGCGAAGGCCGGGTGATCCAGACATTCTTCAATACGCTGGAAAAGCATGTGCCGCAACTCGTGAGCTGGAACGGTGGCGGGTTCGACCTGCCGGTGCTGCACTACCGGGGCTTGCGTCACGGCGTCGTCGCCGACAAGTACTGGGACATGGGCGAGGACGATCGCGACTACAAGTGGAACAACTACATCAGCCGATACCACATGCGCCATCTGGACCTGATGGACCTGCTGGCGCTCTACCAGCCCAAGAACAACGCGCCCCTGGATGCCATGGCCAAGCTGTGCGGATTCCCCGGCAAGCTGGGCATGGACGGCTCGCAGGTCTACCCCGCGTACCTGGAAGGCAAGCTCGACGAGATCCGCCGCTATTGCGAGACCGACGTGATGAACACGTATCTGCTGTATTGCCGTTTCCAGAAGATGCGCGGCGGCCTGACCGAGCCGGAGTACGAGCAGGAGATCGCACTGGTCAAGGACGCGCTCGGCAACCTCGCCGCTGCCGAGCCCCACTGGCAGGAATACCTGGCCGCCTGGGGATGAGGGCGCCTTGCGGCCTGAGACAATCACGGCCATGACGCAAGAAGTTGAGGAATTGAAAGTGGTGGAAGGCGCAGACCTTTTGCCCGAAGGCTGGTTGAAGGTTGACGCGCTCGACCTCGAAGCGCAGGGCGTTGCTCGCCGTCCCGATGGCAAAGTTGTCTTCATCGAGGGGGCGCTGCCGTTCGAAGTCGTCTCCGCCAAGGTGAACCGGCGCAAGAACAACTGGGAACAGGCCACCGTCACCGAGATTCACCACGAGTCCTCGCAGCGCGTGCGGCCGCGCTGTCCGCATTTCGGCCTGCACGAGGGCGCGTGCGGCGGCTGCAAGATGCAGCACCTGGACGTCGGCGCGCAGGTCGCGAGCAAGCAGCGTGTGCTCGAAGACAACCTGTGGCACCTGGGCAAGGTCAAGCCGGACATGGTGCTGCGGCCCATCGAAGGCCCTGCCTGGGGCTATCGCTGGAGGGCGCGGTTCTCGGTGCGCCATGTCATCAAGAAGGGGACGGTGCTCGTCGGCTTTCATGAGCGCAAGAGCCGCTATGTCGCCGACATGCGCGAGTGCCACGTCATACCGCCGCACGTCAACGCGCTGCTGATGCCGTTGCGCGAACTGATCGGGTCGATGGATGCGGTGCAGACCTGCCCCCAGATCGAACTGGCTTGCGGCGATGAAGTGACTGCGCTGGTGCTCAGGCACCTCGAACCGCTCAGCGGCGGCGACGTGGCAAAGCTGCGCGCTTTCGCGGTGGCCCACCCCGGCGTGCAGTGGTGGATGCAGTCCAAGGGTCCGGATACCGTGAAGCTGCTCGACGAAGACCTGGGGCCGGAACTGTCGTATGCGTTGCCTGAATTCGGCATCGTCATGCCGTTCAAGCCCACCGATTTCACCCAGGTCAATCCGCACATCAACCGGGTGCTGGTGGCGCGCGCATTGCGCCTGCTCTCGCCGCAGCGATCCGAGCGCGTGATCGACTGGTTTTGCGGCCTGGGCAACTTCACGCTGCCGCTGGCAACCCTGGCTGCGGAAGTCACCGGCATCGAAGGAAGCGAATCGCTGGTGGCGCGCTCGCGGGAGAACTACCGTTACAACCAGGCCCTGCCGCGTGTGGGACCGCCGCTGGCGCCTGTGACGTTCCATGCTCGCAACCTGTTCGAAATGACCCCGGCCCAACTGGTGGCCGATGGCTATGCAGACCGCTGGCTCGTGGACCCGCCGCGTGAGGGCGCATTTGCGATGGCAAAGGCCGTGGCTGACCTGCATCAGCAGCGCGAGCTGCGCAATGGCTGGTTGCCTCCCAAGCGCATCGTGTATGTCAGCTGCAATCCGGCAACGCTGGCGCGTGATGCCGGTTTGCTGGTGCATCAGGGCGGATACAGGTGCTCGGCCGCCGGGGTGGTGAACATGTTCCCGCACACGGCCCACGTCGAGTCGATGGCTGTCTTCGACCTGGAGTGACGCCCGCGTGCAATGACAAAGGGGGCCGATGGCCCCCTTGGTCTTGATGCGTTACGAGTCGCTCAGTCGCGTTCGCCGCCGAAGATGCCGAGCAGGGCCAGCAGGCTCTGGAACACATTGAAGATGTCCAGGTACAACGCGAGGGTCGCGCTGATGTAGTTGGTCTCGCCGCCGTCGATGATCTGCTTGAGGTCATACAGCATGTAGGCGCTGAAGATACCGATGGCCATCACGCTGATCACGGCCATGCCGATCGTGGAGCCAACGAACACGTTGATGACGCCGCCGACCAGGATGGCCAGGGCTCCGACGAAGAGCCACTTGCCCATGCCCGACAGATCGCGCTTGATGACGCTCGACAGGCTTGCCATGACGAAGAAGATGCCGGCGGTGCCGCCGAACGCCGTCATCACCAGGCTTGAGCCATTCTTGAAGCCCAGCACGCCCGCGATCAGGCGCGAAAGCATCAGGCCCATGAAGAAAGTGAAGGCCAGCAGCACCGGTACGCCCGCTGCTGAGTTCTTGGTTTTCTCGATCGCGAACATGAAGGCGAACGCGCCACCCAGGAATACGATGAGTCCCATCCAGCCCGTGAGGCCGGCGACGATGCCTGTTGCCACGCCGAGCCATGCGCCCAGCACGGTGGGGATCAGGCTCAATGCGAGGAGCCAATAAGTGTTGCGCAGCACGCGGTTGCGGTCTGCGACCGCGCCGGCGTAGCCGTAGTCGATGGTCTGGACGTTCTCGTTCATGGCCAAAATCTCCTTTGCCTTGGTGGCAGTTAGATGGGCGCATTCTAGGTTGGTTCAACCGCAGTGCCGCAAAAACCCCGGCGTTTCAAAGGTACGTCGGGCGCAGGGGCCTTTGCCCTATGCTGGCGCTTTTCGACAACAGCACGAACGACCCATGAAAACCAGGCCATTCCTCGAAGCAGAAGACATCAAGAAGGTAGCCGCTGCGGCCGAAGCCGAAGCGCTCAAGAACAACTGGGCAGTGACCATTGCGATCGTCGATGACGGCGGCCACTTGCTTTGGCTGCAGCGTCTGGACGGCGCTCCGCCGATTTCCGCGCATATCGCACCCGCCAAGGCCAACACCGCTGCATTGGGTCGCCGCGAGAGCCGCGTCTATGAAGAAGTGATCAACGGCGGACGGATGTCGTTCCTGAGCGCGCCCGACCTGAAGGGCATGCTCGAAGGTGGCGTGCCTATCCTCAAAGATGGGCAGTGTCTGGGGGCGGTGGGCGTGAGCGGCGTCAAGTCGACGGAAGACGCGCAGATCGCGCGAGCCGGCATTGCGGCCATCGGACTCTGACTTCCCAATCGCCTGAACGGAGGTCCTGGCTATTTGGTGAGGATCAATTTGCCCTGGCGCGTGGCCTGCAGGCGATAGACGCTGCCGTTGTGCACGATGTTCACCGTCTTGGCGCCCTGCAGCAGGGCGGAGCTTGCCAGCGTGGGTGACGCGGCATCGGTGGACTCGACCGACGCGGCAGACGGCGCGCCGTGGTCGCGCGCTGGAGGTGTCTCAGGCACTTGCGATATCCAGAGAATTGGCCGTCGGGCTTTCCTGGGCCCGCGCCGCGAGACGGATCGCGGCCACGGGCGAGGTTGCGCTGCATTGCGCGACAACGTCCCGCGCGCAACCTTCGCATCGCCCGCACTGGGTGGCGACACCGAGCTCGAACTGGATGTCGTCGAAGCTCATGCCGGCTCGTGCATGGCGGGCAATATCACGCTCGGAAACGCGTTTGCAGACACAGACGATCATGGCGGCGGTTGGCTGGCTGGTGAGTGGATGTCAGAGTATAAATGCGAATCGGTCGCATTTGCAATCCCCTTTGACGTTCCAGCGAATCAGCGGGGGATTCTGGTCCGCGCCTGATCGAGCAGTTCGCGCCGCACCGCGTCGAGTCGCGGTTCGCCACAAAGCACCATCGCCATTTCAAGCTCATCAATCAGCAGCCGCAATACGTGCGCAACGCCCACAGCGCCTGCATTGGCCAGGCCCCAGATGATGGGGCGGCCAACCAGCACGGCCCGGGCTCCGAGCGCAATCGCCTTGAGCACGTCGGTGCCCCGGCGAATTCCGCCGTCGACCAGCAGGGGCAGCGCGTCGCCAACGGCATCTGCGATGCGGGGAAGGGCGGTCGCGGTGGCGATGGAGGTATCCAGCGTTCGCCCGCCATGGTTCGACACGATCACCGCGCTGACTCCCAGCGAAAGGGCCAGCTTTGCATCCAGTGGATGGAGCAGTCCCTTCAGGATCACGGGCAGGCGGGACGTGGAAACCAGCCACTCGACATCGGCCCATGTAGCGGCACGCTCTGCAAGGCCTCCCGCAAGGCCGTGCCCCTCCCGATCTGGCTGGGTCGCGGGAAGATTGACGGCAGTGATGCCGGTCGGCAAGCGAAAGGCGGTTCGGCGTTCGGCATCCCTCACGCCGGTCACAGGCGCATCGACTGTCAGTACCAGCGCGTTGAATCCTGCGGCTTCTGCACGGGCCACCAGCGACAACGTGACTTCGCGGTCGGGCTGGAGATAGAGCTGGAACCACAGCGGGCTTGCCGGCGGAAGTGTCACGAAGGCGCGCGCAATGTCTTCCAGCCGCGCACTGGCCTGTGTGCTAACCACCAGGCCCGCACCTTGTGCCCCTGCAGCGAGGGCTGTGGCGATCTCACCATCGGGGTGCGCCATTCGCTGGTAGGCCATGGGCGCAACCATGACCGGATGGTGCAGCTGGCGCCCCAGCAGTTCGACGCGCGTATGGCCGCCCGTCATGGTGCGCAGCACGCGCGGCAGCAGCGTGATTTCGTCCCACGCGGCCCGATTGGCTCTAAGGGTCAATCCGTCGGCTGCAGCGCCGTTGAAGTAGGACCAGGCGTTGTCGTCGAGCCGCCTGCGCGCATGGGCTTCGTGGTCAGCGAGATTGACCAGGTTGCCGGGCAGCGGCTTTGAGCGGGGTGCGTTCACGTGTCAGCCCACATGCGCAGGAGGTTGTGATACGTCCCGGTAAGGGCGATCGTGCCGGCGCTGTCGCCATGCGTTTCGCGCAGACCCATGAGCGCCATGTCGAAGTCGTGCAGCAGGCGCCGCTGCTCATCGCTTCGCACCATGCTCTCGATCCAGAAGAACGAGGCGAGCCGCTCGCCGCGCGTGACCGGCATGACCTCGTGGACGCTGGTGCCGGGATACAGCACCGCATCCCCTGCGGCGAGCTTCACGCTGCGCGTGTGGCTGCCTTCGTGGATGACGAGTTCGCCGCCGTCGTAGTCGGCAGGGTCCGAGAGAAAGAGGGTGCACGAGAGGTCGGTGCGAACCCGAACGCCGCCTTCGGCGAATCGCACGGCGTTGTCCACGTGCGCGCCGTACTGGTTGCGTGCGCCGCTGTAGCGATTGAAGCGGGGTGGAAAGAGTCGCTTGGGAAGGGCTGCCGTCAGGAATTGCGGCGACCTCTCCAGCGCGCGCAGCACGAGGGCCTGCGCCGCGCGAGCCGCTTCGCTCTCGGGCGCAAGCTGCTCGTTGTTCTTGGCCTGGGCTGCCTGCTCGCCTGCGCTCGCGCGGCCGTCAGCCCAAGGCGCTGACGCCAGCAGGGCGCGAATCTCTCGCAGTTCTGCGGGGTCAATGAGTGAGGCGAGGACAAGCATGGCGGCACCCGATCTTAGAACCTGCAGGCAGAGCTTGCGCGTCTTTCAGAACCTGCCAGTGAGAGCGACCTGAAGTTGCCGTCCCGCGCCGGGGATGTAGTGGCCGCGATAGAGCGATTCGCCGTACAGCTTGTTGGCGACATTGCTCAGGTTGGCCTTGAGCTTCCAGATGTCATTGAAGGTGTACTCGGTCATCAGCTCGCCGGTCATGAAGCCCGGTGCTTCCCATGCAGGCGCCGTGACATCGGCGGCGGCCTGGCTGCTACGGAAGTTAATGCCGCCGCCGACACGCCACTGGGGGGTGATCTGGTAGGTGGTCCACACCGTGCCGCTGTGCCGGGGGCTCAGACCCGGGCGGTCGCCCACGCGATTGCCGACGGTCGTCACGGTGGATGCTGCTTCGTCGACGCGCGCGACCGGCATCCACTGGTACGAGCCGTAAACCTCCCATTGCGGCGTCAGGCGCCCGGTGCTGTCGATCTCTATGCCGGCTGAGTGGCGCTTGCCCGAAAGAAGCAGGCGCGTTGCGGCCGTGTCGGGGTCCACGTTGCGCTCGTGAAGCTTCGTCGCGTGGAAGATCGCAAGGCGGGTGGTGAAGCGCTTGTCCGCGCTGTCGATGCTGCCGCCGAGTTCGATGTTGCGGCTCTCCTCCGGCGGGGTGTTGGCGCTGTTCGCGTTGTACGAATAGGTGTCCGCGGATGTGTTGAACGAAGTGCCGTACGAGAAGTGGAAGGAGTGGCGGTCGGTCGGCTGGTACAGCACCGCGAACCGCTTGCTGACCTTGGAGATCTTTTGCTGGTAGGCCGTGGTGGTCACCGGGCCGCCTGCGTTGGCGGGAATCGCGTAGCTGGTGAATCCGCCATCGAGGCTGTCGTAGCGCAGGCCGCCCAGAAGCTTCCAGTGCGGTGCCACCTGGATCAGGTCCTGGCCGTAAATGCCCCAGGACTTCGCGACGAATTCGCTGCCGATTCGCAGGATGCGCGAGTCCTCATCGATCCACGCGCCGTCATTGGGTGTGCCGAACGTGGTGCCGGGCTTGGTGAGGTTCACACCGCCCTGGGCCGCCGAGCGCGCTGCGTACACCGTCTTTTGTTCGCGTGCGAAATCGATGCCGGTCTGCACGGCATGCTTGTAGCCCAGCGCGTCGAACTTGAGCGTCACGTCACTCTGCACATGGGTCGTGTCGAGATCCTGGATCTTCAGCTGCGTGCCGCGGTTGATCACCGTGTTGGGTCCGAAGTTGGTGAGGTCGGTCCCGGCGCCAAAACGCACGGTGCCCGCGCGCTGGTCGCGTTCGAACTTGCCCTTGCGCACCATGGTCCTGACTTCGTTGCCGTCGCCGAATCGATGCAGGTGGCTGAGCGTGAACATGTTTGCGGACCCATTGTTCCGATCGCTTGCCATGCCGTAATAGGCCGTGGGGTCCAGGCTGTCGATCAACGTATTCGCAGCGGAAGAATCGCTCGACAGTGGCTTGATCCAGGGCATGCCGTAATTCATGCCGTTGCGGTTGTCGAGCACATAGAGGCTGGCCATGAATTCGTCGGCCGTGCCGATCCCGAAACGATAGGCGCCTGCGAAGCCTTTTTTGGAGACGCTGCTGCCGGAGCCGTTGTCGTCGGCGCTGGTGGTCATGGCATTGATCCGCAGCGCTGCGTTCTCGCCGGTGTGGAAGTTGAAGTCGCCCGTGAACCGCCTGTAGCTGTGGCTGCCGATGGTGGTGCTGATCTCGTGCTCATTGATCAGGCGCGGCACCTTGCTGACCTGGTTGACGGCGCCGCCGGTCGATCCGCGGCCGAACAGCATGGAGGCCGAACCTCGCAGCAGTTCGATCCGGTCGTTGTTGAAGGTGTCCCGGTCGTAGAAGGCGGGGTCTCGCATGCTGTCCAGGAAGATGTCGCCCGTGCCCGCCAGCGAGAACCCGCGCAGGCGAATGTCTTCCTCGCCGCCTTCGGCCGCCATGAACGTGATGCCGGCGGTGTTGCGCAGTGCATCCTTCATGGTGTCGAGGTTGCGGTCGTCCATCAGCTTCTCGGTGACGACACTGATCGACTGGGGGATGTCGCGCAGTTCCTGCGTTCCCTTGCCGATGGTCGTGGTCGTTGCGCGCAACGTGTCCTTGTCCTGCGCTTTCTCGCGGATGACCACGACCGGCAGCGTCGCGCGAACCGGTGGCGGCGGAGTCTGCGACCAGCTGGCGGTCGAGGCGGCCAGCATCATGGCGCCCAGGGGAAGCAGGGCATGTTCGGAACGGGGTCGTAAAGGGTGTTGCGCCAAGATGGCCTCCAGAAGAGCGTCCGCCTGGGCGGGCGCTGTCGGTTAGAGGCTGGCTGGTGCGCGCAGGGGAGTGCGCGCTATTGGCTTGCCGGTTCGTTGTGAACGGCGATTCTATATCTAAATGAGAATCTCTCGCATTTGGATATGAATTTTGACGCTTACTCGGAATCCATCTGCGACTGCAGGTAGTTCTGCAGGCCTACCTTGCCCAGCACGTCGAGCTGCGTCTCCAGGAAGTCGATGTGCTCCTCGGTGTCCTTGAGGATCTCGCCCAGGAGGTCGCGCGACACATAGTCGCGCACTGTCTCGCAGTGGGCCATGCCTTCCTTGACCGTGGCCTGCGCGCCGCGCTCGCTCTTGAGGTCGCATTCGAGGATCTCCGGCACGTCTTCGCCGATCATGAGCTTGCCCAGGTCCTGCAGGTTGGGCAGGCCGTCAAGCGTCAGGATGCGCTCCATCAGCTTGTCGGCGTGCTTCATCTCGCCGATGGACTCCTCGTACTCCTTTTTGGCGAGCTTGCCGAATCCCCAGTGCTTGAGGATCCGGTAGTGCAGGAAGTACTGGTTGACTGCGGTCAGCTCGTTGCGCAGTTGAGCTTGCAGATGCTGGATGACTTGCGGATCGCCTTGCATGGAATTTCCCCTGGATGCTTCGCGGCGATTGTGGCGCAAATCACTGCCGGATCAGGTGGTCGAATGCGCCGAGTGCTGCCTTTGCGCCGTCGCCGGCGGCGATGATGATCTGCTTGAACGGCACCGTTGTAGCGTCACCGGCCGCGAACACCCCCGGCACGGAGGTCTGGCCCCTGGCGTCCACGATGATTTCGCCGTGGCGCGACAGCTCAACCGTGCCCTTGAGCCACTCGGTATTGGGCACAAGGCCGATCTGCACGAACACGCCTTCGAGCTCGACATGGTGGGTCTCGCCGGTGGCGCGGTCCTTGTAGTCGAGACCGTTCACCTTCTGGCCGTCGCCCGTGATAGCGGTCGTTTGGGCATTGACCAGCACCGTGACATTGGGCAGCGTGTTGAGCTTGCGCTGTAGCACGGCATCGGCGCGCAGCTGCGTATCGAATTCGATCAGCGTGACGTGACCGACGAGGCCCGCCAGGTCGATGGCCGCCTCGACACCCGAATTCCCGCCCCCGATCACCGACACGCGCTTGCCCTTGAACAGCGGACCGTCGCAGTGCGGGCAGTAGGCCACGCCCTTGTTGCGGTACTCCTGTTCGCCAGGCACGTTGATGTTGCGCCAGCGCGCGCCGGTCGTGATGATCACGCTTTTCGATTTGAGCAGGCCGCCGCTTTCCAGCTCGATCTCGATCAGCTCGCCACCGGTCTTGAGTGCCTTGGCGCGCTGCAGGTTCATGATGTCCACTTCGTACTGGCGAACGTGTTCTTCCAGCGCCAGCGCAAACGCCGGTCCCTGGGTTTCCTTGACCGAAATGAAGTTCTCGATGCCGAGCGTGTCCATCACCTGGCCGCCGAAACGCTCGCAGGCGATGCCGGTGCGGATCCCCTTGCGAGCCGCGTACACCGCTGCTGCCGCGCCGGCCGGTCCGCCGCCGACGATGAGCACATCGAAGGGAGCTTTGGCGGAGATCTTTTTCGCTTCGCGCTCGACGCCGCTGGTGTCGATCCTGGCCAGGATTTCTTCCAGGCTCATACGCCCGTTGCCGAACATCTGTCCGTTGAGAAAGACCGTAGGCACGCCCATGATCTGGCGCTCTTCGATTTCGTTCTGGAAGATACCGCCCTCGATCATCGTCGTCTTGATGCGGGGGTTCTGGATCGCCATCAGGTTCAGTGCCTGCACCACGTCCGGGCAGTTGTGGCAGGTCAGCGAAACGTAAACCTCGAACTCGAAGTCACCGTCGAGCGCGCGGATCTGTTCCAGCACCGCATCGTCCACCTTGGGCGGATAACCGCCGACCTGCAGCAGTGCAAGCACGAGCGAGGTGAACTCGTGGCCCATCGGCAGCCCCGCAAAGCGGGGACCGTGGTCTTCACCGGGCCTGTTGACCGAGAACGAGGGGGTGCGATAGGGCCCGCCGCGCGTCTCGCTGACCTTCATCAGCGGCGAGGCTTCGGCAATGTCCTTGAGGAGTTCGCGCATGTCGGCCGACGCCGGGGTGTCGTCCAGCGACGCAACAATTTCGACAGGTTGCGAAATCCGCTGCAGGTAGGAGGCGAGCTGCGCCTTCAGTGTGGCTTCAAGCATGGTGAATTCCTTGGAAAGCTAGGAGTCAAAAAACAAAAAGGGCCCGGAGCGACGCCGCGCCGAGCCCTGGGGCGCGAAGAAAGGGCGCTTAGATCTTGCCGACCAGGTCCAGCGACGGGGCGATGGTCTTGGCGCCTTCGTTCCACTTGGCGGGGCAGACTTCACCGGGGTGGGCGGCGGTGTACTGGGCAGCCTTGAGCTTGCGCAGCGTTTCCTTGACGTCACGGGCGATTTCGTTCGAGTGAACTTCCATCGTCTTGATGATGCCGTCCGGGTTCACGATGAACGTGCCGCGCAGTGCCAGGCCTTCTTCGGCGATATGCACGTCGAACGCGTTGGTCAGTGCGTGGGTCGGATCGCCGACGAGCGGGAACTTCGCCTTGCCCACGGCTGGCGACGTCTCGTGCCAGACCTTGTGCGAGAAGTGCGTGTCGGTGGTGACGATGTACACCTCGGCGCCCATCTTCTGGAACTCGGCGTAGTTGTCGGCTGCGTCCTCGACTTCGGTGGGGCAGTTGAAGGTGAATGCTGCCGGCATGAAGATCAGCACGGACCACTTGCCCTTGAGGGTCTGGTCGCTGACGGTGATGAACTTGCCGTTGTGGAAGGCTTCGGTCTTGAATGGCTGGACTTGGGTATTGATCAGGGACATGGCTTTTTCTCTCTGTGGTTGTTGTTGATGGAACGTTGACTGACGGAACGTAGTTTGCCGCCGGACGGGCGATTGATCCAATGAATTGACGGTATTAACCCGATATGAAATAACTATCAGATACCTCAATACTCCAGGCGTTCGGGCCGGATTTCCTGCAGGATCGTGGTCGCAATCTCTTCAATGGATTTGGTGGTCGTGCTGAGCCAGCGGATGCCGGCGCGCCGCATCATGGCCTCGGCTTCGGAAACCTCCATGCGGCAGTTGTCCAGCGAGGCATAGCGCGAGTTGGGCCGGCGCTCGTTGCGGATTTCGGCCAGCCGCTCGGGCTGGATGGTGAGCCCGAAAATCTTCGCGCGATGGGGCACCAGGGCTCCGGGCAGCTGCTGCCGGTCGAAGTCCTCCGGGATCAGCGGATAGTTGGCCGCCTTCAGGCCGTATTGCATCGCCAGGTAGAGCGAGGTCGGGGTCTTGCCGCTGCGGCTCACGCCCACCAGGATCACGTCAGCCGACTCAAGGTCGCGGTTCGACTGGCCGTCGTCATGAGCCAGGCTGAAATTGATGGCTTCGATGCGGTCGTGGTACGCCTTGCTCTTGCTCACATCCGAAAAGCGCCCGATGCGGTGGTTGGAGGTGATGCCCAGTTCGACCTCCAGCGGCCGCACAAAAGTGCCGAACATGTCCAGCAGCATGCCTTTGCAGCCCTGTTCGATGACCTGCAGGATCTCACGGTTGACCAGCGTGGTGAAGACCAGCGGCTTGTTGCCTTCGACCTCGGCGGTATGGTTGACCTGCCGGACGACCTGGTGCGCCTTGTCCACGCTGTCGATGAACGGCAGGCGCAGATGCCGAGGCTTGAATTCGAACTGCGCGAGGATGGCGTTTCCGAAGGTTTCGGCAGTGATGCCGGTGCCGTCCGAGATGAAGAAAACCGTGCGGGTGTGCATGAGGAGTGCCCTGTAGTGCTTTCAGACTGCTGCAAGCCCCACGCAACCGCGCGAAGCCTACAATGGGAGCAATTATCGGCATACGTTCAACGACGTCCCCCAGCCCCAATTTTCACGCGCATGCATGCCACCGGCTCATTCCAAGAAATACAAAGCCAGTGCGGCCCTGACGGCTTCCACGCCCCTGACTGCCTGCATGCCGCGCCGCTCCGACGGAGCGCAGACCCGGTTTTTACTTTTGGAGTTTTCCCATGTCTGCCACTATCAGCCCGACCGCCCTGGAGCATCGCCTAGACAACCTGCTGGTTGTACCGTTTGAAAAACTGAGAATGACCGACGTCGGGGTGGTCGGCGGCAAGAACGCCAGCCTCGGCGAGATGATCTCGCAGCTGCCCCAGGGCGTGCGCGTGCCCACCGGCTTTGCCACCACGGCTCATGCCTTTCGCGAGTTCCTGGCTTATGACGGACTTGCCAGGCGCATTGAAGAGCGCCTGACCACACTCAATACCGACGACGTTCGTGCTCTTGCCACGGCCGGCGCCGAAATCCGCAGCTGGATCGAGCACCAGCCGTTTCCCGCCGACCTCGACAAGGCCATCCGCGAATCGTTCGCAACCCTGGTGGGAGACCACCCGACGGCCACCTTTGCCGTGCGTTCGTCGGCAACCGCGGAAGACCTGCCGGACGCGTCCTTCGCGGGCCAGCAGGAAACCTTCCTGAATGTGATCGGCATCGACGACATCCTGGCCAAGATGAAGGAAGTCTTCGCATCGCTCTACAACGACCGCGCCATCAGCTATCGCGTTCACAAGGGTTTCGCCCACGCCGATGTCGCGCTGTCGGCGGGCGTGCAGCGCATGGTTCGCAGTGACCTGGGCGCTTCGGGCGTCATGTTCACGATCGACACCGAGTCCGGCTTCGACCAGGTGGTGTTCATCACTTCCAGCTACGGCCTGGGCGAGACCGTGGTGCAGGGCGCCGTCAACCCCGACGAGTTCTACGTTCACAAGCCCATGCTGGCAGCCGGCAAGCGTGCCGTGATTCGCCGCAACCTGGGCTCCAAGCTGATACAGATGGTGTTCACCAGCGCGCAGGAAAAGGCTTCGTCGGGCAAGCTGGTCAAGACCATCGACGTGCCGCTCGAACAGCGCAACCGGTTTTCTTTGACCGACGCCGATGTCGAGGAACTCGCACGTTACGCACTCGTCATCGAGAAGCACTACGGGTGCGCCATGGACATCGAATGGGGCAAGGACGGCGACGACGGCCACATCTACATCCTGCAGGCCCGCCCCGAGACGGTCAAAAGCCAGCAGCACGGCAAGGCCGAGATGCGCTACAAGCTCAAGGGCCGCGGCAATGTGCTCGCCGAAGGCCGCGCCATCGGGCAGAAGATCGGCACCGGGCCGGTCCGCCTCGTCCACAGCATTTCCGAGATGGACAAGGTTCAGGCGGGCGATGTGCTCGTGACCGACATGACCGACCCCAACTGGGAGCCGGTGATGAAGCGGGCCAGTGCCATCGTGACCAATCGCGGCGGGCGCACGTGTCACGCAGCCATCATCGCGCGTGAACTCGGCATCCCGGCCGTGGTCGGCTGCGGCGACGCGACCGATCGCCTGAAGGACAGCACGCTCGTGACCGTGAGTTGCGCCGAAGGCGACACCGGCTTCATCTACGACGGCCTGCTCGAGACCGAAGTCACCGAAGTCGAGCGCGGCAAGATGCCCGAGATCGGGATCAAGATGACGATGAATGTCGGCAATCCGCAGCTGGCTTTCGACTTCGCGCAGCTACCCAACGACGGTGTGGGCCTGGCACGGCTCGAGTTCATCATCAACAACAACATCGGCGTGCACCCCAAGGCGATTCTCGACTACCCGAACGTCGATGCCGACCTGAAAAAGGCGGTTGAATCTGTGGCACGCGGCCACGCGTCGCCGCGAGCCTTCTACGTTGACAAGGTGGCAGAGGGCATTGCAACCATTGCGGCGGCCTTCTGGCCCAAGCCCGTCATCGTGCGCCTGTCGGACTTCAAGTCCAATGAGTACCGCAAGCTGATTGGCGGCTCGCGTTACGAGCCCGAAGAAGAAAACCCGATGCTGGGTTTCCGTGGTGCGGCACGCTACATCAGCGCGGAGTTCCGCGAGGCCTTTGCGATGGAATGCGAGGCGCTGGTGCGCGTGCGCGGCGAAATGGGGCTGACCAATGTGCAGGTGATGGTGCCCTTCGTTCGCACGTTGGGACAGGCAGACCGGGTGACGCAGTTGCTCGCGACCCAGGGCCTGCAGCGGGGCAAGGACGACCTCAAGATCATCATGATGTGCGAGGTGCCGAGCAACGCCATCCTGGCCGACGAGTTCCTGGAGTACTTCGACGGCTTCTCGATCGGCTCGAACGACCTCACGCAGCTGACGCTGGGCCTGGACCGCGATTCGGGTCTGGAATTGCTCGCCGCCGACTTCGATGAGCGCGATCCGGCCGTGAAGGCCATGCTCTCGCGCGCGATCAAGGCGTGCCTGAAGCAGGGCAAATATGTCGGCATCTGCGGGCAGGGCCCCAGCGACCATCCGGACTTCGCGCAGTGGCTGGCTGACGAAGGCATCACGTCGATTTCACTCAACCCCGACAGCGTCATCTCGACCTGGAAGCAGCTGGCCGCGCGTTGACTGCACGCTTTGAGCTTGAGGCGGTTCTAGCAAATACCTAGAGCCGCCGGCTCGAAGCAGTGCGATGATCCGCGCCATGGGTGACCCGCAGGCGCAGGAAAAGCACGATCCGCGCGTGCTCGCATTGAAGGCCGGCTTGCTGGCCGTGTGGGCCGTCGTGACTTTTGGGGTTTGCTGGTTCGCCCGCGACCTGCAATTCATGCTGGGTCCCTGGCCCTTCGCTTACTGGATGGCGGCCCAGGGCTCCGTGTTGGTCTTCATCGCCATCGTCGCTTTCTATGCGGCTGCCATGAAGCGCCTTGCGCCCGAAGACGACGAGGCCCCCAAGGCCACTGGCATCGATGTCTGACTCGCCTGCCTACGCCGCCTACAAACTGAGGTTGCATCGCAACCTGGCCATCTTCGTCGCCGGGTTCATGGTGTTTCTGGTGCTCATGGCGTGGGCCGAGAGAAGCGGGCTTTCACGCTATTGGCTCGGGCCGATCTTCATGTTCTCGACGGTCATGATGTATGCGGCCATCGGCATCTACGGCCGCACCACTGACCCGGAGGAGTACTACGTCGCCGGCCGGCGCATCCCAGCCATGTACAACGGCATGGCGGCAGCCGCCGACTGGATGAGCGCTGCGTCGTTCATCAGCCTGGCCGGAGGCCTGTACCTTCAGGGGTTCGGCGGCACCGACGGACAACCGGGCGGTCTCGCGTACATCCTGGGCTGGACCGGGGGTTTTTGCCTGGTTGCGCTGTTGATCGCACCGCACCTTCGCAAGCTCAATCTCTACACCGTTCCTGACTACTTCAGCATGCGTTACGGCGGCAGGTGGCCGCGCGTGATTGCGGCGCTGGCAGCGATCCTTTGTTCGTTTACCTATGTGGTCGCGCAGATCTACGGCATCGGCCTGATCGCGTCGCGCCTGACCGGCGTGCAGTTCGAGATCGGCGTGTTGCTTGGATTAGGCGGCGTGCTGCTCTGTTCGTTTCTTGGCGGCATGCGAGCCATCACATGGACGCAGGTTGCGCAGTACGTAATCTTGCTGCTGGCTTTCCTGATCCCGGTGTCCTGGCTGGCCTTCAAGCAACTGGGCAATCCGATGGCGCCACTGGTGTACGGCACGCAAATCCAGAAGATCAGCGAGCTCGAAAAGAAGCTGATGAACGATCCTGCGGAGAAGCAGGTTGCGGCCATCTTCCTGCAGCGGGCGCGCGAGTACGAGGTGCGGCTGCAGGATATCGAGGGCGCTTTGCAACGCGAGCGCTCGGCCGCGCAGCAACGCGTGCGGCAGTTGAAGGCGCAGGGCGCAGATTCGGCGCTCATCGTGCAGGCCAGTCGCGAACTGGCGGCGCTTCCCAAGGACGCGACGGCCGCGCGGGAGCGCTGGACCCGGGTGGTTCACGACAACCTTGAGCGCGCCAAGCCGCTGGGCGGTGTTCCCGCGCACAGCCAGCCGTTTGCGGGCGATCCGAAAGGAACGCCCGCCGAGCAAGAGGCATTCAGCAGCGCCCGCCTGAATTTCATCGCGCTCATGTTCTGCCTGATGCTCGGCACGGCGGGCCTGCCGCATCTGCTCACGCGCTACTACACGACCCCAACCGTTGCCGAGGCGCGGTCTTCGGTGGCCTGGACGATTTTTTTCATTGCACTGGTTTATCTCAGTGCGCCGGCGCTGGCGGTGCTGGTGAAGTTCGAGGTGATGAACAACCTCGTGGGCAGCAGCTTCGATTCGCTTCCGCAGTGGATCGCGCAATGGGCCAAGGTCGACAGCTCGTTGATCTCGGTGGCCGACGTCAACGGTGACCGCATCCTCCAATGGGGCGAGATTCGCCTGGGCGCCGACATGATCATGCTGGCGACTCCTGAACTCGGCGGCTTGCCCTATGTGATCTCCGGCCTGGTTGCAGCCGGAGGGCTCGCCGCTGCGCTCTCGACGGCCGATGGCCTTTTACTCACCATCAGCAACGCGATGGTGCGCGACATTTATTCGCATGAAATCAATCATCATGTCACCGCCGAGCAGCGCGTGATTCTTTCCAAGTTCGCATTGCTTGCAGTGGCGCTGGTCGCGGCAGCCGTGGCTTCGATCAAGCCTGCGGAAATTCTTCCACTGGTCGCGTCGGCGTTTTCGCTGGCGGCCTCCGCATTCGTGCCGACGATGGTGCTGGGCATCTTCTGGGGCCGTACCAACCGGCGAGGCGCCGTCGCGGGCATGCTTGCGGGGCTGGGGGTCACGGTGTACTACATGCTGGTCAATTCGCCGACTGTCCGCGCGTTCTTCCAGGCCGTCCCCGGACAGGATCTCTGGTTTGGCATACAGCCTGTGTCTGCAGGCGTGTTCGGTGTGCCGCTCGGCTTTGCAGTCACCGTCGCAGTCAGCCTCCTGACGCGGCCCGTGCCTTCGCTTGCGTCAGTCCCCTTGCAGCAACGGTCCTAGGGATTCCCCTAGTAGGGCTTGCCCGCGGGCAGATCGCGATACGGGTTTGAGTCAGGTTCGCGTCAGACGCAATCCGCACTCTGACCCCACCAGAATCAACCTGAGGAGACATGCATGGCGACAGCGTCCGCGAGCGGGGTCAAACCCGTTGCTTCGACCGCACCGATGACCCGTGAGGAAAAGAAGGTGATCTTCGCTTCCTCGCTGGGCACCGTTTTCGAGTGGTACGACTTCTACCTGTACGGATCGCTCGCAGCGATCATTGCAAAACAGTTCTTCTCGGGCCTCGATCCGACATCCGCATACATCTTCGCGCTGCTGGCTTTTGCCGCAGGCTTCCTGGTACGACCGTTCGGCGCGATTTTCTTCGGCCGTCTGGGCGACATGATCGGTCGCAAGTACACCTTCCTGGTGACGATCCTGATCATGGGTGCATCGACGTTCATCGTCGGTTTGCTACCGAGCTACGCCTCGATCGGCATGGCTGCACCGGTCATCCTGATCGTGCTGCGCATGCTGCAGGGCCTGGCCCTGGGCGGCGAGTACGGCGGCGCGGCGACCTACGTGGCCGAGCATGCACCGCACGGCAAGCGTGGCGCATTCACCTCCTGGATTCAAACCACCGCAACGCTGGGCCTGTTCCTGTCGCTGCTGGTGATCCTGGGTGTGCGCAACATGCTGGGCGAAAAGGAGTTCGGCGATTGGGGCTGGCGCATTCCGTTCCTGCTGTCCATCGTGCTCTTGGGCATTTCGGTCTGGATCCGCTTGAGCCTCAATGAGTCGCCGGCGTTCCAGAAGATGAAGTCCGAGGGCAAGACCTCCAAGTCTCCGCTGACCGAATCGTTTGGCGAGTGGAAGAACCTGAAGATCGTGATCCTTGCACTGCTCGGTCTCACCGCCGGACAAGCCGTGGTCTGGTACACGGGCCAGTTCTACGCGCTGTTCTTCATGACGACCATCGCCAAGGTGGACATCACGACGGCCAACCTGTTGATTGCTGCGTCGCTGCTCATCGGCACGCCGTTCTTCATCGTGTTCGGTGCGCTGTCGGACAAGATCGGTCGCAAGCCCATCATCATGGCCGGTTGCCTGATTGCTGCACTGACCTACTTCACGATCTTCCCGCTGCTGCTGAAGTATTCGAACCCGGCGCTGCTGGCAGCGCAGCAGGCCTCGAAGGTCACGATCACGGCCGATCTGAAGGAATGCTCGTTCCAGGGCAGTCCAATTGCTCGCGACATCGACTTCCGCACCTCGTGCGATATCGCCAAGCGCGCGCTGACGCAGTCGTACATCCCGTACGAAAACAAGGCCGGCCCTGCCGGTACCCCTGCGACGATCACGCTGGGTGACAAGGTGATTACGGCACCAGCGGCCAGCCTCAACGCAGCGGGTAACGGGTTCGCTCCGGAAAGCGCCAAGGCCATCGCCGACTTCCGCAAGTCGCTTGGTGACACCGCCAAGGCAGCGAACCTGACCGTCGCGGCCGATCCGGCCAAGATGAACAAGGGCATGGTCTTGCTGCTGCTGGTGTTCCTGGTGATTCTCGTCACGATGGTGTACGGCCCGATCGCAGCGATGCTGGTCGAACTGTTCCCGACGCGGATTCGCTACACCTCGATGAGCTTGCCGTATCACATCGGCAATGGCTGGTTCGGCGGGTTGCTTCCGACGACCGCGTTCGCCATGGTGGCTGCAACCGGCGACATTTACTATGGCCTGTGGTACCCGGTGATCGTTGCCGCCGGCACCTTCGTCATTGGCATGCTGTTCATTCGCGAAACGAAGGATGTCGACATCTACGCGCGAGACTGACGCGCTGAATTGATAAGAAAGTGCGAAAGCCCGCTCCCTGGAGCGGGCTTTTTTTCGTCAGGCCTATGGATAAACCCCGATGCGAGTGGGGTGGCAGGCATGCAAAGCTGCAAGCACCGAGGCAGAGCAGTGTTGAAAGCCGGAAGTCATCGGGTCCATCGGTAACACGGGTATGGGGAGAAAAATGCACATTGCCAAGACCGAATTGGGACAGCAGGTCATCAAGGACCGCTCGATCCAGTTAACACCCCGACAACGGTCGGTCTTGATCCTGGTAGATGGCAAGAAAACCGCGGACCAGGTCCTGACTGCCACGGCGGCAGCCGGCGTCACCCGGGACGATATCGACAGGCTGATCGAGCTGGGGCTCCTGGCCGATTCCGCGCCTCAAAAGACAGCGCTCGAAAATGCTGCCATCGCGGCGCAGGCCGAAAAGGTGGAGCAGCACAAGCAGCGCTCGCCCCAGGAGCGCTACACCGACGCCTATCCCATCGCCACCCGGCTGACCGCGGCGCTGGGACTGCGCGGGTTTCGCTTGAATCTTGCCGTTGAAGGCGCGACGAACTACGAGCAACTGCTGGTGGTCGCGCCCCGGATCCGCGAGGCCGTCGGACCCGAAAAGTACGCCCCGCTGGACGACGCGCTCAACGATCGTTGAGCGGCGCAACACCTGCGGTATTGCACAGCAGGACGAGGCGCTGCAAACTCAGCCTTCGCCGCATGAAAGCGTGCGCCCGGAGGCCAGATGATTCTTTGCAAGACGCTGGAGGGCCAGCGCGTCCTGAAAGATCGGTCCGTCCCGCTGACTGCTCATCAGCGATCGGTATTCATTCTTGTGGACGGCAAGCGGTCCGTCGATGAGTTGCTCGCCGCAACCCGCGCCGGGGGTGTGACCCGCCCCGATTTGGACCGCCTGCTCGAACTGGGCCTGGTTTCTGAGCTTTCCAGGTCTGCGGCCATGGCGCTCGAAAACTCCAGGCGGCTGGAGGCCAAGCGGTCGGGCCGCACCCTGGAAGAGCGTTACGACCGGGCGCACCCGGTCGCCCTGATGCTCACCTCCAACCTGGGCCTGCGGGGGCGAAATCTCAGCTACGCCGTGACGAACGCCATGAACTACATGGACCTGCTGGCACTGGCGGGTCGAATTCGGGAGGCGGTTGGGGACGAGCAATACGCCATGCTCGACCGGCTGATGAACGACTAGGCGCAGCGGCCCGCCAACGGGCTATAATCGTGGGCTAACCTTGCTGCACCGGCACCGACGCGCCAGGCAGCTGTCACCCAGGGTCGCTATACAGCGACTCGAATCCACAAGGAGTCATATGCGTCACTATGAAATCATTCTTCTGATCCACCCGGACCAGAGCGAACAGGTTCCGGCCATGCTGGAACGCTACAAGGGCATGATCACCGCCAGCGGCGGAAAAGTGCACCGCGTGGAAGACTGGGGCCGCCGCCAGCTGGCCTACCAGATCAACAAGCTTGGCAAGGCGCACTACCTGTGCGTCAACATCGAGGCCGACCAGCCCGTGATGGCCGAACTGGAGCACGCATTCCGCTTCAATGACGCCGTGCTGCGCCACCTGACCGTTGTCAAGAAGAAGGCCGATACCGGCCCATCTTCCATGATGAAGACGGTTGAGCGCGAAGAGGCCCGCAAGGCCCAGCAGGCGGAGTACCAGGCGTAAGAATCCGCTTGCAGCGGTATTGACCAGGAGTGAATCAGCTCGTTTTGAGCGCCCAGATCGCCGAGGCTTCGGCCCTGCGATACACACCGGCCGGATTGCCAGCCTTTGATTGCCGTCTCGAACACGAGTCGGAGATTTCAGAAGCAGGGCAGAAGCGGCAAGTGAAAGTGGCGATCAAGGCGGTGGCCTTCGGAAGCACGGCAGAAACGCTGGTGCGTCAATCGATAGGCAGCCAATGGCGATTCACGGGATTCCTGGCAACACCTCGCAACGGCAAACACGCTGTACTCCATATCCAGTCATTTGTTCAGGCAAACTAATTTTCAGAGGTCCACATGGCCACGTTCAAGAAATTCAACAAGGACAAGCGTCCTAAGCGCAACACCCAGTCGCTGCTGTTCAAGCGCAAGCGCTTCTGCCGTTTCACCGTCGCCGGCGTCGAGGAAATCGACTACAAGGACGTCGACACGCTTCGCGATTTCATCGCCGAGAACGGCAAGATCATTCCGGCACGCCTGACCGGCACCCGCGCTATCTACCAGCGTCAACTCAACACCGCCATCAAGCGCGCCCGCTTCCTGGCACTGGTTCCGTACTCGGACCAGCACCGCATCTAAGGAGCGAAGAACATGCAAATCATTCTGCTCGATGAAGTCCTGAACGTCGGCAAGCTCGGCGAAATCGTCAAGGTCAAGGACGGCTACGCCCGTAACTTCCTGATCCCCAAGGGCCGTGCCCGTCGCGCCACCGCTGCCAACAAGGCCGAGTTCGAAGCCAAGCGCGTCGAGCTCGAAAAGGCTGCTGCGGCCAAGCTCGCAGAAATGAAGGCTGAAGGCGAAAAGCTCGCTGGCAAGACCATCAAGCTCACGCAAAAGGCTGGCGTTGACGGCCGCCTGTTCGGCTCCGTCACCAACAGCGACATCGCTGAAGAGCTGGGCAAGCAGGGTTTCAAGGTTGCGAAGTCGCAAGTGCGCATGCCCAACGGCCCGATCAAGGTCATCGGCGACTCCACGGTTGCTGTCGCGCTCCACACGCACGTTGTGGTCGACATCACCGTCACGGTTTACGGCGAAACCGCCTAAGCTCGAACAGCGCTCGCTGCAAGCAAAAAGCCGCCTTCGGGCGGCTTTTTCTTTTCGCTGTGGTTGTACCGGGTTGCCCACCGTCAATCCACAGCTTTTCCCAAACCTTTTCCCTCGACTTCCGACGCCAAAGCCCTAGCATCGTTCGATTCACCGAAGCCGCCATGTCCGCAGTACTACATCCCTCCAACGACGACTTTTCACGCGACCTCCAGGTCGCGCAACTTCGCATTCCGCCGCACTCCATCGAGGCGGAGTCGAGCGTGCTGGGCGGGCTGCTGCTGGACAACAACGCCTGGGACCGGGTTGGCGATCTGCTGACCGACAGCGACTTTTACCGATACGAGCACCGGCTGATCTACGCATCCATCGGCGGGCTGATCAATGCCACCAAACCGGCTGACGTGATCACGGTCTACGAGCAATTGCAGGGACTGGGCAAGGCCGAAGAGATCGGTGGTCTCGCGTATCTCAATTCACTGGCGCAGTACGTTCCCAGTGCAAGCAACATCCGCCGCTATGCAGAGATCGTGCGGGAGCGCTCGATCCTTCGCAAGCTGGTGAGCGCCAGCGACGAGATCGCCACCGCGGCATTCAACACGCAAGGCAAGGCCGTCGACAAGATCCTCGATGAAGCCGAGCAGAAGATCTTCAATATCGGCGAGGAAGGCTCGCGGATGAAGCAGGGCTTCCAGGGCATGGACTCGCTGGTCGTGCAACTGCTGGACCGCGTCCAGGAGATGGCCGACAACCCGAACGACATCACGGGCGTACCCACTGGGTTCTACGACCTCGATCGGATGACATCGGGCATGCAGGCCGGAGACATGATTGTTCTGGCGGCACGGCCTTCGATGGGCAAGACGGCCCTGGCCATCAACATCGCAGAGCATGTCGCGCTCAATGAGGGGCTGCCGGTAGCCGTGTTTTCCATGGAAATGGGCGCATCGCAGTTGGCAGTGCGTATCGTCGGCTCCATTGGCCGGATCGACCAGATGCACTTGCGTACCGGCAGGCTCACCGATTCCGAATGGCCGCGCCTGACCGAAGCCATCGAGAAGCTGCGCAACATCTCCCTGCACATCGACGAGACGCCAGGCCTGACCACCAGCGAGTTGCGCGCGAATGCCAGGCGCCTTGCCCGGCAGTGCGGCAAGCTCGGCCTGATCGTTGTGGACTACCTGCAGCTCATGAGCGTTTCCACGAGCATGAACGATGAGAACCGCGCGACGGCAGTGGGCGAAATCTCCCGTGGATTGAAGATGCTCGCCAAGGAACTGCAGTGCCCGGTGATCGCGCTATCGCAGCTCTCGCGCGGCGTGGAATCGCGCACCGACAAGCGCCCGATGATGAGCGACCTGCGTGAATCCGGCGCCATCGAGCAGGACGCTGACGTCATCATGTTCATCTACCGAGACGACTACTACAACAAGGACTCCAAGGAGCCCGGTGTCGCCGAGATCATCATCAGCAAGCAGCGAAACGGCCCCACCGGCACGGTGAAGCTCGCCTTCATGAAAGAGATGACGCGCTTCGAATCGCTGGCCTCGGGAGCCGGCGACTTCTGAAGTCGCTAACGAACCGAATCAGCTCGGTTCGGAAATCTCGGCCAGTGCGTCAGCTGCCGGCCCGATCGCGGCCTTGTGCGCCGCGAGATCACCCAGCGCAACGATGCCCACCAGCCGCTTGTCGCGATCGATGATCGGCAGGCGGCGAATCTGGTGCTCGCTCATGAGAGTCGCCGCCTCGTCGATCGACTGGTCCTCATAGCACCAGCGAATGCCTTGCGTCATGACATCGCGTACAGGGGTGCTGCCCTCCAGGCCCTCAGCCACGGCGCGGATGACGATGTCCCGATCGGAAATAGCGCCGATCATCCGGTCATCTTCGCCAACGGGCAGAAGGCCGAAGTCGCCATCGCGCATCTGTTGTGCTGCCTCGGCGATGGTCGAGTTCGGGTTGATAACGACGACGTCGCGGGTCATCACGTCTTTGAGCTGCTTCATGGATTAGTCCTTGCGGTCGGTTAAGTTGCGCACCAAAGTACCCGCAACCACCGCGCGCCGGTGTCAGCCAAGCGCTTGAATCGTCAAAGCACTTCGCTCGCGAAGTCCGCCAGCCTCGAACGCTCGCCACGCGCCAGCGTGATGTGCCCGCTGTGCGGCCAGCCCTTGAACTTGTCGATCGCAAAGGTCAGGCCCGACGAGCCTTCCGTCAGGTATGGCGTATCGATCTGCGCAAGGTTGCCCATGCAGATGATCTTGGTGCCCGGACCCGCGCGGGTGATGAGTGTCTTCATCTGCTTGGGCGTCAGGTTCTGGGCCTCATCAATGATCACGTACTTGTTCAGGAACGTGCGGCCGCGCATGAAGTTCATGCTCTTGATCTTGATGCGGCTGCGGATGAGTTCGTTGGTGGCGGCGCGGCCCCACTCGCCAGCGCTGGTTTCGGTCTTGGCCAGCACTTCGAGGTTGTCATCGAGGGCGCCCATCCAGGGGCCCATCTTTTCCTCTTCGGTGCCCGGCAGGAAGCCGATGTCTTCGCCCACGCTCACCGTCGCACGGGTCATGATGATTTCGGTGTAACGACGGTCATCCAGCACCTGCGTCAGCCCGGACGCCAGCGCCATCAGCGTCTTGCCGGTACCGGCCGTGCCGGTGAGCGAGACGAAGTCGATTTCCGGGTCCATCAGCAGGTTCATGGCGAAGTTCTGCTCGCGGTTGCGCGTGCACACGCCCCAGACCGAATTCTTCAGGTGACCAAAGTCCTTGAGCGTCTTGAGCACCGCGGTCTTGGCGCGAATTTCAGTCACGCGCGCATACAGGCTCGGCTCGCCAGGGGATTCGAAATACACGAACTGGTTGATCAGGAGGTTGGGCACCACCGGCCCGGTGATCCGGTAGAAGGTGTGTTGACCGGTCTGCCAGCTTTCGATCGTCTTGCCGTGCTTGGCCCAGAAATCGGACGGCAGAGCCATGGCGCCCGAATACAGCAGTTCCAGGTCGTCGAGCGTCTTGTCGTTCTGGTAGTCGTCCGTTGCCAGTCCGAGCGCACGCGCCTTGACGCGCATGTTGATGTCCTTCGACACCAGCACCACCTCGCGTGGTGCATGCTGGTCTCGCAGGGCCTGGACCACGCCCAGGATCTGGTTGTCGGCCTTGCCTTGGGGCAGGCTGGACGGAAGGTGATTGGCCAGCGCCTGCGTCTGGAAGAACAGGCACCCACCGGCCTCGCGGTGTCCGCTCGTGTTGAGCTTCAACCCGCTGGTGATGTCCGCGCCCTGTGCGCCGGCCAGTGCATCGAGCGAGCGACTGGCTTGCCGCGCGTTGCGCGCAACTTCGGTCATGCCCTTTTTGTGACCGTCGAGCTCTTCCAGCACGATCATCGGCAGGAAGATGTCGTGTTCCTCGAAGCGGAACAGGCTCATCGGGTCGTGCATGAGCACGTTCGTGTCCAGGACGAAGAGCTTGGAAGGCCCAGTCGATTTGGCTTTGCGCGCGGGTTTCGCTGCTACGTGCGGCTGTGCAGGGCGCTTGTAGGGGGCGGTGCTGTTGGTGGGCTCGATGACGCTGGCGGCTTCTTGCGGGAATGCTTCGACCTGGCGATCGCCTCCGCCGGAACGCGGATCGAAATCCATGACGGCCTGCGGCTTTTCAGCCAGCGGGCTGTTCGCGGGTGCCACCTCCGATTTTCGAGCTGCCTTGTGCGAGGTACGGGCCGGAGCGTCGTACGCTTCGGACGGGAGCAGGGCGGCGCGCTTGGTGGGGGCGGGAGGCAGTGGCATAGGTGGGGTGGTTCCCTGAAGAGGATGAGGGGCTGTAGATCAAGAAGCGAAAAAGCCGCCAGGCGAGCCGGGCGGCTTTAAGTGGTTCAGTAGTGTCGACGCCGCGCGCCGTGGTCAACTGCATGAATTCATTATGCACATGTCGCGTGACGCTTCAACCGCGCCGCACGCCATGTTGCTACCAAACGTCAGGCGGCCTTTTTGAGCAGCTTGACGGCCTTGAGCACTTCGTCAACGTGGCCGGGGACCTTCAGGCCGCGCCACTCCTGCTTGAGAACGCCGTCGGCGCCGATGAGGAAGGTGCTGCGCTCGATGCCCTTGACCTTCTTGCCGTACATGATCTTGTTCTTGACCACGCCGAACATGTGGCACATTTTTTCTTCGGTGTCGGCAATCAGCTCGAACGGCAGTTCCAGCTTGGTCTTGAATTCGTCGTGCGACTTCATGTTGTCGCGCGAAACGCCGAACACTTCGGCGCCGGCCTTCACGAAATCCTTGTACTTGTCACGGAACTGCATCGCTTCGGTGGTGCAACCGGGCGTGTTGTCCTTCGGGTAGAAGTACAGTACCAGCACAGCGCCGTTGTGCGAGGTATTGGTGACCTTGATACCGCCAGTGGCGTTTGCTTCGAATTCGGGGATGAGTTTGTTGACAACGATCGCCATGGAATGTGTTTCTCGTGTGACAGGGGTTGCTCGTTGCTGACTGCATAAGGAAGCGATTGCCGCGACCTTATGGGGATGCGGACATCCCGTTGCAACCTGCAATTTTACCCTGAAACCGGCCCCATTCCTGCGGGCAAGGCTATTCGAGCAGAAGCGCGACCGCAACACTGCGGCCCTCCTGGGCCAGGATGTTGTAGGTACGGCATGCAGCCGCAGTGTCCATTGTTTCGACGCCGATGCGCTTTGCCATCAATGGCGCGAGCCAGGCGGCCTTGGGAAACCGGATGCGCGAACCGCTCCCGAAGATCACCACTTCTGCGCTCACACCAGCGATCTGCGCGAAGTGATCGGACCCGAGTTCGTCGAATGAAGAGGCGTTCCACTCGATACGGTCGCCCGCCGACGTGAGGATGACGCTCGTGGTGATTTTTTCTCCGCTCACGCCGACCCAGCCGGGGCCATAGCCGGTGATGGTCTGTACGTCGGATTGATCGGGTTGCAGCTTCATGGTGCGTTGGTATTGTTGCGCTGCACTAAACGCGAGCGGAACTGTGGTCAAATTATATGTTTTCGCACTCTCAAAACCGCTCTGGAGGGGCTTTGAAAACGGTCCAGAAATCAGCCAAGCTCGCCAACGTCCTGTACGACATCCGCGGACCCATCATGGACGCGGCCCGCCGGATGGAAGAAGAGGGCCACAAGATCATTCGCCTGAACATCGGCAACCTTGCCGTTTTCGGGTTCGACGCGCCTGAAGAGATCCAGCAGGACATGGCGCGAAACCTCAGCAGCGCCTCAGCGTATTCCGACAGCAAGGGGATCTTCGCGGCACGCAAGGCCGTGATGCACGAGACGCAGAAGCAGGGCATCAAGGGAGTCACGCTCGAAGACGTTTACCTGGGCAACGGCGCGAGCGAACTCATCGCCATGGCAACCAACGCGCTGCTCAATGACGGCGACGAGTTGCTCCTGCCGGCGCCGGACTACCCCCTGTGGACTGCCGCTGCGAGCCTCTCCGGTGGCAAGCCGGTGCACTACCTGTGCGACGAAGACAACGGCTGGATGCCCGACCTGGACGACATCCGCCGCAAGATCACGCCGGCGACCAAGGGCATCGTTGTCATCAATCCCAACAATCCGACCGGTGCGTTGTACTCCGACGAATTGCTCATGGGTATCGTTGCGATCGCCCGTGAGCATGGCCTGGTCATCCTGGCCGATGAGGTTTACGACAAGGTCCTGTACGACGGCGCAAAGCACACCGCGATCGGCAGCCTATCCGACGACGTGCTCACGCTCACCTTCAACTCGCTTTCCAAGAGCTACCGCTCGTGCGGCTATCGCGCGGGCTGGATGGTGGTGTCGGGCGACAAGAAGGCGGCCGCCGATTACATCGAGGGCCTCACCATGCTCTCGAACATGCGCCTTTGTGCCAATGTTCCGGGGCAATACGCGATCCAGACAGCGCTCGGCGGCTACCAGAGCATCAACGAACTCGTCGCCGAAGGCGGGCGCCTGCGTCGCCAGCGCGACCTCGCTTACGAACTCATCACCGCCATTCCGGGCGTGACCTGCGTGAAGCCGACGGCGGCGCTCTACATGTTCCCCAAGCTCGATCCCAAGATGTACCCCATCGCCGATGATCGCCAGTTCTTCCTGCAACTGCTGGAAGAAACGCGGGTCATGCTGGTGCAGGGCACGGGCTTCAACTGGGCCACGCCCGACCACTTCCGCATCGTCTTTCTTCCCCATGAAGACGACCTTCGCGAGGCCGTGCGCCGTATCGCGAAATTTCTCGAGAGCTACAGGAAACACACGACCGCATGAAAGCTATCCAAGTCGGCCTGATGGGCATTGGCACCGTCGGCAGCGGCGTTTACAACGTGCTTCGCCGCAACCAGCATGAAATCATGGGCCGCGCCGGCCGTGGCATTGATATCACCATGGTCGCGGACCTCGATACGGCACGCGCGCAAGCGGTGGTGGGATCGAATGCCAAGGTGGTGAGCGACGCACGCGCGATCATCGCCAACCCCGATATCGACATCGTCATCGAGCTGATAGGCGGCTATGGCATCGCCCGCCAGCTGGTGATGGAAGCCATCGAAGCCGGCAAGCACGTGGTGACGGCCAACAAGGCACTGCTGGCTGTGCACGGCACCGAAATCTTTGCAGCCGCGCATCGTCGCGGTGTGATGGTGGCTTTCGAAGCAGCGGTCGCCGGCGGCATCCCGATCATCAAGGCACTGCGCGAGGGCCTGACCGCCAACAGCATCGAGTGGATCGCCGGCATCATCAACGGCACCACCAATTTCATCCTGTCCGAGATGCGCGACAAGGGCATCGACTTCGATGTCGCTCTCAAGGACGCACAGCGCCTGGGCTATGCCGAAGCCGATCCGACCTTCGACATCGAAGGCGTGGACGCAGCGCACAAGGCGACGATCATGTCGGCCATCGCGTTCGGCATCCCGGTGCAGTTCGACAAGGCCTATGTAGAAGGCATCACCAAGCTGGGCGCGCAGGACATCCGCTATGCAGAACAGCTCGGTTATCGGATCAAGCTGCTGGGCATCACCAAGCGCACGGCCAAGGGGATCGAACTGCGCGTGCACCCGGCGCTGGTTCCGACCAAGCGCCTGATCGCCAATGTCGAAGGCGCGATGAACGCTGTGCTTGTGCAGGCCGATGCAGTGGGCACCACGCTGTACTACGGCAAGGGAGCCGGCAGCGAGCCGACGGCCAGCGCCGTGATTGCCGACCTGGTGGACATCACGCGCCTGCACACGGCGGATGCCGCCCATCGCGTACCGCACCTCGCATTCCAGCCCGATTCGATGAGCGATGCGACCGTGCTGCCGATGAGCGAGATCGTGACCAGCTATTACCTGCGTCTGCAGGTTGCCGACCAGGCAGGCGTGCTCGCCAAGGTCACCGGCCTGCTGGCTGCGGCCAACATCAGCATCGATGCCATGTTGCAGCGGCCTGCCGGCGTGGGTCAAACCACCGAGGCTACGAAGGGCGTTGCGCAGACCGACCTGATCATCCTTACGCACAGCGTGCGCGAAGGCACGATGAACGATGTGCTGGCCCAGATGCAGGCGCTGCCCACGGTGCTCGCCCCCATCATCCGTATCCGCAAGGAAGACCTCGCGTAATGCGTTACCTCTCTACGCGCGGTCACCCGGACCGCAAGCGCTTTTGCGAAATCCTGCTCGAAGGGCTGGCGCCGGATGGCGGGCTCTACCTTCCGGAGAGTTATCCGCAAGTTGACGCGGCGACGCTGCAAAAGTGGCGCGGCCTGAAGTATCACGAGCTCGCGTTCGAAATCCTCTCGCTCTACATCGACGACATTCCGGCAGAGGACTTGCGGGCGATCTGCCGCAAGACATACACCGCTGAAGTGTTCGGCACGCCTGAGATCGTTCCGCTGAAGAAGCTGGACGCAGGGGCCGCCGAGGCGTCCACGCAACTTTATCTTCAGGCGCTTTCCAACGGACCCACGCTGGCCTTCAAGGACATGGCGATGCAGCTGCTGGGCAACCTGTTCGAATACGAACTGGCGCGCCGTGGCGAAGAGCTGAACATCCTGGGCGCGACCTCCGGTGACACCGGCAGCGCCGCCGAATACGCGATGAAGGGCAAGAAGGGCGTGCGGGTCTTCATGACTTCGCCCAATGGCCGCATGAGCCCCTTCCAGCAGGCCCAGATGTTCAGCCTGCAGGACGCGAACATCTTCAACCTCGCCATCGACGGCGTGTTCGACGATTGCCAGGACATCGTCAAGGCGGTGTCGAACGACCTGGAGTTCAAGCGCAAGTACCGCATCGGCACGGTGAACTCGATCAACTGGGCACGGCTGGTGGCGCAGGTGGTTTACTACTTTGCGGGGTACTTCCAGGCGACGACCGCCGCCGAAAAAGTCAGCTTCACTGTGCCGTCTGGCAATTTCGGCAACATCTGCGCGGGCCATGTGGCTCGCATGATGGGTTTGCCAATCGACACGCTGGTGCTGGCGACCAACGAGAACAACGTCCTCGACGAGTTCCTGCGCACCGGCGTGTACCGCGTGCGCACGGCCGCCGATACGCACGAGACGTCCAGCCCGTCTATGGACATCTCCAAGGCCAGCAATTTCGAGCGCTTTGTCTTCGACCTGCTAGGCCGCGACGGCGCACGCGTGAAGTCGCTCTTCGGCGAACAGATCGCAGCGACGGGCCAGTTCGACCTGAGCGCAGACCCTGCCTTCAGGCAGCTGCGCCAACGCTATGGATTTGTCAGTGGCAGCAGCACGCATGCCGACCGGCTGGCGACCATTCGCAGCACCTTTGAAGGCTCGAACATCATCATCGACACCCACACGGCAGATGGCGTCAAGGTCGCTCGCGAAAACCTGCAGCCCGGCGTTGCGATGATCGTGCTCGAGACCGCACTGCCGATCAAGTTTGCGGCGACCATCGTCGAGGCGCTGGGGCGCGAGCCCGATCGCCCGGCCGCACTGGCAGGCATCGAAGCCTTGCCGCGCCGTGTCACCGTACTTCCAGCCGATGTGCAACAGGTCAAGGGTTTCATCGCAACCCACTGCGCATGAAGGTCGTCGGCTTTGCGGGCTACTCGGGCTCGGGCAAAACCACGCTGGTCGAGGCCCTGATACCCGCGCTGAAGATGCGTGGGCTTCGGGTGTCGGTCATCAAGCATGCGCACCACAAGTTCGACATCGACCATCCCGGCAAGGACACGTACCGGCATCGCGAAGCGGGTGCGTTCGAAGTGGTGGTCGCTTCCAACAAACGGCTGGCGTTGATCCGCGAGTTCGAGCAGCCCGCCGAGTTGACGGTGCATCACCTCATCGCCGAGCTGTATGACGGCGTGGACTGGGTGCTGGTTGAAGGCTTCAAGCACAGCAACCTGCTCAAGGTCGAGATCTGGCGTGCAGGCGCCGCCAATCCGGCGCGCTATCCCGATGACGATTTCATCGCTGCCATTGCCACCGATTCACCCGACCAGTTGCCCCAGACGACCCTCAGGCCGGTGCTGGATCTGAACGATCCGGATTCGGTCGCCCAATGGCTCGTCGACAATGGTGAGCGCTTCGACTACGACCCGGAGAACTACGGATGAATGGCACACGCCCCGCCTTGAGGCCGCTCGACGACGCGCTGGCTGAATTGCTGGGCCATGCGCGCCAGCTGGAAGGTGTCGAGACTGTTTCTACGTTCGACGCCGATTCGCGCGTGCTGGCGCAGGATCTGGTCTCAGCGCTGCAAGTGCCGCCCCAGGACAACAGCGCCATGGATGGTTACGCCGTCCGGGTGGCCGAAATCGCCGATGAAGGCGTGGCCCTGCCGGTGAGCCAGCGAATCGCGGCCGGCAATGCTGCAGTACCGCTCGCGCCGGGCTCGGTTGCCCGCATCTTCACCGGGGCACCCGTGCCGCCGGGCGCAGACGCGATCGTCATGCAGGAAGACGTCGATCCGGCTGGTGACCAGCAGGTGCGCATCATGCGCGTGCCCGCAGCGGGCCAATGGATACGCCGCAGCGGTGAAGACGTGACACGCGGCGCTGTCGTGCTGGCGGCTGGCGCGCGTCTGTCGGCCGGATCGTTAGGACTGGCTGCGGGCATCGGCATGCACCAGTTGCCCGTCTCGCGCCGACCGCGTGTCGCGCTGTTCTCGACAGGCGATGAACTCGTCATGCCGGGCACCATCGCGCCCGAGGCGATGAAGCCGGGCACGATCTACAACTCGAACCGTTTTTTCCTTTCAACGCTCCTGCGCAAGCTGGGATGCGAAGTGACCGACATGGGCATCGTGCCTGACCGGCGCGATGCCACGATCGCCGCGCTGCAGGAGGCTTCGCGGGCCAATGACCTGATCCTCACCAGTGGCGGCGTGTCGGTGGGCGAAGAAGACCACATCAAGCCGGCGGTCGAAGCGCTCGGCACACTCGATCTCTGGCAGATCGCCATCAAGCCCGGCAAGCCCTTCGCGTATGGCAAGGTCGGCGCGGCGCATTTCATGGGCCTGCCCGGCAACCCGGTCTCCAGCTTTGTCACGTTCCTGTTGCTGGTGCGCCCCTTCCTGCTCAAGCTGCAGGGCGCCACGCACATTGCCCCACGGCCGGTGATGGTTCCCGCGCATTTCAACTGGCCGCGTGCCGACAAGCGCCGTGAGTTCCTGCGGGCACGCCGCAATGATGCCGGCGGCCTGGACCTCTTTCCCAATCAAAGCTCCGGTGTTCTCACTTCGGTGGTTTGGGGTGACGGGCTGGTGGACACGGCTGCCGGTCGCACGATCGCCCGTGGCGATCTCGTTCCCTTCATCCCGTTTTCGGACCTGCTGGCATGAAGCTCACAGTGCGTTACTTCGCGTCGATTCGCGAGGCCCTCGGCAAGGGCAGCGAGGTCGTGGAAACCGACGCGCAAAGCGTCGATGCACTGCGCGACATGCTGATTGCGCGCGGCGATGCGTACGCTCAAAGCCTGGGGCGCGGCAAGGCCGTACGCGTGGCGCTCGACAAGGTGATGGCCAGCGACTCTGCCGCCTTGCGCGAAGGATGCGAAGTGGCTTTCTTCCCGCCGGTTACCGGAGGCTGAACGTGGCCGGGCGTGTGTCGATCCAGTCAGGGGATTTCAACCTAGCGGATGAAGTTGCCGTGCTTCGAGCCGGCGACAAGCGCGTGGGCGCCGTGTGCAGCTTCATCGGCACGGTGCGCGATCGCAATGACGGCGACGCCGTGAGCTCGATGGAACTCGAACACTACCCCGGCATGACCGAGCAGGCGATCGAAGCCATGATCGACGAGGCGCACAGCCGCTTCGACATTTACGGCGCGCGGGTGATTCACCGCATCGGCCTTTTGGCGCCCCTCGACCAGATCGTCCTGGTGGCCGTGACATCCGCGCACCGCGGCGAAAGCTTCAAGGCCTGCGAATTCCTGATGGACTACCTCAAGACACAGGCGCCGTTCTGGAAGAAGGAGCAGACCCCCGCTGGTGCGCGCTGGGTCGATGCGCGAGTCGCCGACGATGCGGCGCTGGCCAAATGGGGCATCGCCAAGCCCAACGCCTGAAGGCTCACTGACCGACGCCGACGCCTGAGGCGATCGGGCTACTCGCTTCCCGGCGGCACGAATGCCGCGCGCGCATCGCTTTCGAGTTCGCCAGTGAGCAGTTGAAGCAGGTTGATCAGTTGCAGCTGCTGGTCCTTGTTCAAAGGAGCGAGCAGGCGTTTGTAGGCTCTTTCGGCCGGCTTTTGCGCCTGCGCCAGCAGATCTTCACCGGCAGCGGACAAGGCCACCGAGACATTTCGCCGGTTGTCCGGGGCGGGCGCGCGAGTCACGAAGCCGCGCGACTCCAGGCCCCGCAAGACGCGCAGCACCGTCACCTTGTCGAACCCGAGCGCCCGCGCCAGGCTCGATTGGCCCAGCCCCGGGTGCGACTTGAGCACGGTAAGCACGCCGAACTGGGCGGGCGTCAAGCCAAGCTCGCGGCACTCGTCCTCGAATACCGCTGCCGAAATCTGGTGCGCGCGCCGCAGCAGGAACCCCGGCCGGACGTAAAGGCGCGAGAGCGTGGCGTTGGGTTTGGCGGAAATGGACAAGTTCAGAGACAGGTATGCGGTAACGAGGACAGAGCTGCAACTGAGCAGCAGACTGTAGTTAGCATACAAACCTTGCGCGCAAACGCAATGACTTTGCTGAAAATGGCTAATTCAGGTAGCGCGGCTTCCTGGGCGACTGATCGTCTTCTGACACGGCGGCTTCATCGACCACCAGCGGATTGCCGAACGGCTCGCGCCACTGCGACCGTGCCAGCGCCTGCTCCAGCAGGTGCATCAGCCCCTGCATCAGCTTGGGTTCCATCTCCATCTGGAAACTGCGAGGCGCCTGGGCATTGGGCGTGCGCTCGTTGAAACTCAGGCGAAGCCGGCCGTTGGGCAGGGGCGATGCTTCCACATCCGTCACGAGCAGCGGCTCCTCGCCGAGCGGCAACTGCGCCTGCTGTTCCTTGTAGGGCGTGTCGAAGTCCGCATCTTTGAGGAATTCTTCCTTTCGGAAGTCGGCCAGCATCTGTTTGAGGCCCTCGTCGGCGGTCTCCAGCGAGGTCCCTGCGGATTCGAGCTTGAGCAGGTGCTTGGTCAGCAGCTTGCTCAGGAGCGGCCAGAGCCCCAGCATCAGCCGGCGGGTCAGCCAGAGCCGCATCTCCTCCGACGCGTCGGTGTTGATCCGCGCGAGGATCCGGTCCTGCTCGGCGAGATAGGTGACCGACAGCTGATGAATCTTCATGTTCTTTGATTCTAGTCAGCCCGACGTCACACCGGAAGCTGGCGCACCCTTGAAAACGCCATGGCCGGACCTAAGCTGGTGGGCAGGAGAACAATGCCATGCGACTCGACAAACTCACGACCAAATTGCAGGAAGCCCTGGGCGAAGCGCAAACGCTCGCCCTGGGCAACGACCACGCCTATATCGAACCAGCGCACCTGCTGGTGGCGATGTTGCGCCAGGAAGACGGGCCTCGCTCGCTCCTGCAGCGCGCGGGCGTCAACGTGCAGGGGCTGCTCGCCTCGGCCGAAGCGGCCATGCACAAGCTGCCCAAGGTGCAGGGCCACGAGCAGGTACAGGCTGGACGCGACCTGGTGTCGCTGCTGCAGGGCGCCGAAAAGGAATCCATCAAAAGGGGCGACCAGTACATCGCGGGTGAACTGGTGCTGTTGGCGCTCGCAGATACCAAGCAGGACATCGGGCGCATCGCACGCGACCACGGCCTGACCCGCAAGTCTCTCGAAACAGCCGTGGATACCGTGCGTGGCGGCCAGAGCGTGGACAACCCCGAAGCCGAAGGCCAGCGGGAAGCCCTCAAGAAATATTGCATGGACCTCACCGAGCGCGCCCGCAAGGGCAAGCTCGACCCCGTGATCGGCCGTGATGACGAGATCCGCCGCGCGATCCAGGTGCTGCAACGCCGCACCAAGAACAACCCGGTGCTGATCGGTGAACCAGGCGTGGGCAAGACGGCCATCGTCGAAGGCCTGGCCCAGCGCATCGTCGCCGGTGAAGTGCCGGAATCGCTCAAGAACAAGCGCGTGCTGTCGCTCGACATGGCGGCGCTGCTGGCAGGCGCCAAGTTTCGCGGCGAGTTCGAGGAACGCCTGAAGTCCGTGCTCAACGAACTGGCCAAGGACGAAGGCCAGACCATCGTTTTCATCGACGAACTTCACACGATGGTGGGTGCCGGCAAGGCCGAGGGCGCGATGGATGCAGGCAACATGCTCAAGCCCGCGCTGGCGCGCGGCGAGCTGCACTGCGTCGGTGCGACCACGCTGGCCGAGTACCGCAAGTACATCGAGAAAGATGCCGCGCTGGAACGCCGCTTCCAGAAGATCCTGGTTGGCGAGCCGACGGTGGAGGCGACCATCGCCATCCTGCGCGGACTTCAGGAAAAGTATGAAGTGCACCACGGCGTGGAGATCACCGACCCGGCGATCGTCGCTGCGGCCGAGCTTTCGCACCGCTACATCACCGACCGCTTCCTGCCGGACAAGGCCATCGACCTGATCGATGAGGCGGCCTCCAAGATCAAGATCGAGCTCGACTCCAAGCCCGAGGTCATGGACAAGCTCGACCGGCGTCTCATCCAGCTGCAGATCGAGCGCGAAGCCGTCAAGCGCGAGAAGGACGAGGCATCCAAGAAGCGCCTGGGCCTGATCAAGGACGAGATCGAGCGCCTGCAAAAGGAGATCGCCGACCTCGACGAAATCTGGAAAGCCGAGAAGGCGACCGCGCAGGGCTCTGCGCAAGTCAAGGAAGAGATCGAGCAGCTTCGCCGCGAGATCGAAGAGCACACGCGCAAGGGCGACTTCAACAAGGTTGCCGAGCTGCAATACGGGCGCTTGCCCGAGCTGGAAAACAAGCTGAAGGCTGCGCAGGCGGCAGAAGCCGGCAAGGCGAAGAACGCCAAGGACGGAGGCCGTCCGCAGCTGCTGCGCACGATGGTGGGCGCAGAAGAGATCGCCGAAGTCGTTGCACGTGCGACGGGCATCCCCGTGTCCAAGCTGATGCAGGGCGAGCGCGAGAAGTTGCTCAAGATGGAAGAGCGCCTGCACCAGCGGGTCATTGGACAGGATGAAGCGATCAGCGCTGTGGCCAATGCGATTCGCCGTTCACGCTCGGGCTTGTCGGACCCGAACCGGCCGACCGGTTCGTTCCTGTTCCTGGGCCCCACCGGCGTGGGCAAGACCGAACTGAGCAAGGCGCTCGCCAACTTCCTGTTCGACAGCGAAGAGCACATGATCCGCATCGACATGAGTGAATTCATGGAGAAGCATTCGGTCGCTCGCCTCATCGGTGCGCCGCCCGGTTATGTGGGCTACGAAGAGGGCGGCTACCTGACGGAAGCCGTTCGCCGCAAGCCGTACAGCGTGATCCTGCTCGACGAGGTCGAGAAGGCCCATCCGGACGTGTTCAACGTGTTGCTGCAAGTGCTCGACGATGGCCGCCTGACCGACGGCCAGGGTCGCACCGTGGACTTCAAGAACACCGTGATCGTGATGACCAGCAACATCGGCTCGCACATGATCCAGGCGATGGTGGGCAAGTCGTACGAAGAAGTGAAGGACGCGGTGTGGGATGAGCTGAAAAACCACTTCCGCCCCGAGTTCCTCAACCGCATCGACGAGACGGTAGTGTTCCACGGCCTGGACGCGAAGCACATCGCGAAGATCGCGGGCATCCAGCTCAAGACGCTGGAGGAGCGGATGGCGAAGATGGACCTGTACCTGCAGGTGTCGCCGGCTGCGCTGGAAGAGTTGGCCAAGGTCGGCTTCGATCCGGTGTTCGGCGCGCGGCCGCTCAAGCGGGCGATCCAGCAGCGCATCGAGAATCCGCTGTCCAAGCTGATCCTGGAAGGGCGCTTCCCGCCCAAGAGCACGATTCCGGTCGAAGTCGATCCGGTGCGCGAGCCGGGCGTGTTCAAGTTCGGCGGCGCGGTGGCTGCGCCGGGTGAAGAGGTGGCTGCGTCGGCTTGACGCATGCCTTGCTCCTTCTCTCTCTGGGGGAAGGCTGGGATGGGGGCTTGACAGCGCTCGCAGGTGGCGCCGTCGTGCCCCCACCCTGACCCTCCCCCAGCGGGGGAGGGGACAAACTCAGAAAACCACCACCGACCGAATCGACTCCCCCGACTTCATCAAATCAAACCCCTTGTTGATGTCTTCCAGCTTCAAGGTGTGCGTGATGAGGTCGTCGATGTTCAGCTTGCCTTCCATGTACCAGTCGACGATCTTCGGAACGTCGGTGCGGCCTCTCGCGCCGCCAAAGGCCGAGCCCCGCCAGTGACGCCCGGTGACCAGCTGGAACGGACGGGTGCTGATCTCGGCGCCCGCCGGAGCAACGCCGATGATGATGCTCTGGCCCCAGCCCTTGTGGCAGCACTCCAGCGCCTGGCGCATGGTGGTCGTGTTGCCGATGCACTCGAAGCTGTAGTCGGCGCCGCCATCGGTGAGCTGCACGATCGCATCGACGATGGAAGGGTGGTCCTTCGGATTGAGAAAGTGCGTCATGCCGAACTTGCGCGCCATGGCCTCGCGCTCGGGGTTCAGGTCCACGCCGATGATCTTGTCGGCGCCGACCATGCGCGCGCCCTGGATCACGTTCAGCCCGATGCCGCCTAGGCCGAACACGACAACGTTCGCGCCCGCTTCGACCTTGGCCGTGTAGATCACCGCGCCCACGCCGGTCGTGACGCCGCAGCCGATGTAGCAGACCTTGTCGAACGGCGCATCGCTGCGGATCTTCGCCATCGCGATCTCCGGCGCGACGATGTAGTTGCTGAAGGTGGACGTGCCCATGTAGTGCAGCACCGGCTTGCCGTTGAGCGAGAAGCGCGAGGTGCCGTCCGGCATCAGGCCCTTGCCCTGCGTGCCGCGGATCAGCTGGCACAGGTTGGTCTTGCGCGACAGGCAGAACTTGCACTGGCGGCATTCGGGTGTGTAGAGCGGAATGACGTGATCGCCCGGCTTGAGCGACGTGACGCCGGGGCCGACATCGACAACGACGCCCGCGCCTTCGTGCCCGAGCACCGCCGGAAACAGCCCTTCAGGGTCGGCGCCCGACAGCGTGAAGTAGTCGGTGTGGCAGATGCCCGTGGCCTTGATTTCCACCAGCACCTCGCCGGCGCGCGGGCCCTCGAGGTCGAGTTCTTCAATCGTGAGCGGCTGGCCCGCCTGCCACGCTACAGCGGCACGTGTTTTCATGGAATCTCCTTGTCGTGCGATCCTAGCGCGGTCGCTGCAGGCCCGCTCATTCCCGCCTAAGAAGGCCCACGCCATAATCCGCACCAGATGACTACCCTGATCTCATTTTTGCTTCGTGTGCTGTTGCTCGTGGCGGGCCTCGCCTCGGCTGCTGTGATCGCGCTCGGCGCGGTTGTCGTACTCGCGCTCTGGGCGACGCGGGCCTTGTGGGCCAGGCTCACCGGGCGCCCCTCGAACCCCTTCGTGTTTCGCGTCAATCCGCGCCAGGGGTTCGAGCGCATGTATCGCGGTGCGGGCCAGTCCAATCCGGCCAGCCGTACGCCGCGCGCCGACTCGGTGCCCACGGCACGCAAGATTGCAGACGTGACGGACGTCGAGCCCAAGCCACGCTGAAAAGTTCGAGTCCGGCGGCGAACCCGGCCTCGCGATAGGATGGCAGCTCTACAAGAGGAGTCACCATGCCCAAGGGCTACTGGATCGCACGTGTCGATGTTGACGACGCCGAGCAATACGGCAAATACGTCGCAGCCAACAAGAAGCCGTTCGCCGAATATGGCGCGAGGTTCATCGTGCGCGGCGCGCCGTTCGAGAACCCCGAAGGCGGCTCGCGCGCACGCAATGTCGTGATCGAATTTCCGAGCTACCAGGCCGCGCTCGATTGCTATCACTCGCCCGGCTACCAGGCAGCCAAGGCGCTTCGTGCAAGCGCAGGCACCGGCGACATCGTCATCATCGAAGGCTACGACGGCCCGCAGCCGGAGTGATCAGAAAAAAACATTTCAAACCAGACGCTTGGGTGGTCGTTTGACGCCACCACGCGAGGCCATACTCGGGCTCCAATTTTCAAAGAGACCTGACATGAACCTCGTTCCCCATATCGGCCCCATCGCTGCACTGGTCGCAGGTGTGCTCATCCTTGTGATGCCCAAGCTGCTCAACTACATCGTCGCGATCTACCTGATCGTGATTGGCGCCGTGGGCCTTTTCGGCCGGTAGTCCAGCGTCAAGGCTGGGTCGTGTGCAGCGCGTAGAGTTTTTGCATGCCGCCCAGCCAGCGGTCATAGTCCTGCGCCTTGTTCAGGAAGTATTTGGCGACTTCCGGATGCGGCAACACCAGGAATTTTTCTTCACGCATGGTCTCCAGCACATCGGCGGCGACCTGTTCGGCCGACAGCACGCCGTTCACGCCCGCTGAACCCGTCCCGCCCGCCGTCATCGCCGTCTGTACCGACTGCGGGCAGAGGCACGAAACCTTCACGCCCTTCTTGCCGTATGCGATGCGAAGCCACTCGGCAAACGCAACGGCCGCGTGCTTGGTCACGCCATAGGGCGCGCTTTCCACGATGTTGAGAAGGCCGGCGGCCGAGGCGGTGACCACGAAGTAGCCTTCGCCGCGTTCGACCATCTCCGGCACCACAGCCCGGGCCGCCCAGACGTGCGCCATGCCGTGCACTTGCCACATCTTGTCCCAGAGCGCGTCTTCCAGTTCGATCCCGCCCATGCGGCCCAGGATGCCGGCGTTGGACATGTAGATATCGACCTGGCCGAACTTCGCGCGGGTGGCGGCGACCAGCGCCTGGATATCGGCTTCCACGCTGACGTCGCATCGCATCGCCATGGCCGACGCGCCGATCTCGCGTGCCACCGCCTGCGCCATCGACTCGTTGACGTCAGCGACGACAACGCCACGCGCGCCTTCGGCGGCAAGCTTTTTGGCCAGTGCGGCGCCGATACCGCTCGCAGCGCCGGTGACGATGGCGACTTTTCCACGGATGTCCATGAGGTGTCCTTTGGGTGTGGCGTCGAGTATGAACCGGCAGGCACGCGGGCCTCAGCCACGAAGGCGACAGCGCAAACCTCCAGGGCTGTCGGCCTCCCATCCCACAAGCCGCGATATGCGCCGTCCTACGCGCGGATGACCGGCCGCCACCGAATATCTCCCCAACCAGATTCTGCATTTAAACGGAGACCCGACATGAACGCCAAAGACGACCTCGACGTTGAAACTGTGACCGTAGCCGGCCGGGTCGATCCCGGTGCTGAAGAGATGTACTGGGAGCGCGAATACTTCCGCCAGCAGTACTACACCCCGGGTCTGGACTACGAAGATTTCGCGCCTGCCTATTGCGTCGGCTACATCGGCTACGCGCAATACGGCGGCAGCTTCGAAGACGCGGAAAAATCGCTCATCTCCAACTGGATGCGCATCAAGGGTGACTCGCGCCTGACGCTGGACCAGGCCATGCAGGCCGTCCGTGCCGCGTGGGTTCGCATGGAAGAGCGCAATACACAGTTTGTGGCGGTGCATAACGAATCGATGGTCCGCAAGCTGCGCCGCCTGCGCGTTCGCATGCCTTCCATGAAGATCCACACCCCCGTGCTGCGCTGAGTCGATCACGCATCATGCAAAACGCGGCCTAGGCCGCGTTTTTTATTGCCCGCCTGTTCCGGGGCAAAAAAAAGGGGGCCAGGCCCCCATGTCAGTCGGCAGGTTTGCCTGGCAACCCTTCCGGCGAAGGAGTGTCTTCGATGTCCAGCGGATGCACCTGGCGCTTCCTGAGCATCGCTTCGAAGGCCGTATCGGCACCCGATCCGCTGCGCGGCTGCGCAGGAGCGGAGGGGGCGTGGGAATTCGCGGCCTTGGGGGTGGAGTCGCTTGGGATCATTGTCCGTGGCTCCCACCCGCCGCGTCATCAGCTTCGCCCGTCTGGTGGCGCTGCTGGCTCTGCGAAATCATGTGTGCCATGGCGCTGGCTGCGCCTTCGCCGGAATGACCACTGTCGCCGTGCTCGCCGGCCTGATTGTGGTCTTGTGACCCGTTGTCTTCCTTCTGGTCTTTCTGACCGTTTTTGCTCATGCTGGCTCCAGATAAGTTCGATGCGGCAGCCCTCTGCCGCTCACTTCCAATTTTCTGAAAACCCAGCAAATTCAACGGTCGGAACACGGCTGAGGTGCCCGTAGGATATTTCTGATGGCTGGTGTGGCGTCCGCAAATTTGTCACGCTGGCGCGTCTTCGAGTCCCGCAGCCCGGCGAACCTCCACCCGGATTTCCTCGGTCAGGCGCGCCTTGAGTTCGATGAACTGCGGCGTTGTCTTGACGGAGTAGTGGCGAGGATGCGCAATGGGCACAGGCAGGTCGCATTTGATGCGGCCTGGCCGGGCACTCATCACCACGACCCGGTTGCCCATGAAGATCGCTTCGTCGATGTCATGCGTGACGAAGAGCACCGTCTTGCGCTCGGCTTCCCAGATGCCTTGCAGCAACTCCTGCATCAGCTCGCGCGTCTGGTGATCGAGCGCGCCGAAGGGCTCGTCCATCAGCAGGATGCGCGGATCGTTCGCCAGGGCGCGGGCCAGCGCGGTGCGCTGCTGCATGCCGCCAGAAAGCTGCTTGGGGAAGTGGCCCTCGAAACCCTTGAGGCCGACCTTGCCGATGAACTCCATCGCTCGCGCCTTCTGGTCTGCCAGCGGCAGGCCTTTCTCGCGCAGTCCGAAGCACACGTTTTGCAGGATCGTCAGCCATGGAAAGAGCGTGTAGCTCTGGAACACCATGCCGCGGTCAGCGCCAGGGGCGGTGACGGGGCGGCCATCGAGCGCAATGGTGCCGGTGGTCGGGGTGTCCAGCCCGGCGACCATCCGAAGCAGCGTGCTCTTGCCGCAGCCTGAAGGCCCCAGGATGGTGATGAAGTCGTTCTCCTGCACCGCGAGGTCCGTGGACTGCAGCGCCACCGTGCCGCCGGGGAAGGTCTTGGAAACGCCGGAAATGTCGAGGATGTTCATTGCGTGCTGGCGGTCAAATTGGTTGTCATGCCGGACCTGATCCGGCATCCACCGCGAAGCGGCGACTCTGCCTGATCAGGGATGGATTGCGGATCGAGTCCGCAATGACAGCCAGGAGGCCATGGGCGCATCACAGGCGCGCCCACGGAAACAGCTTGCGGTTGAGCGCCTTGAACGCGAAGTCGCTGGCCAGCCCGATCAGGCCGATGACGATGATGCCGAAGATGATCTGGTCGGTGGCCAGCAACGCCTGGCTGTCGGTGATCATGTGGCCGATGCCGCTGGACGCGCCGATCAGCTCGGCGACGATCACGTAGGTCCAGGCCCAGCCCAGCACCATGCGCAGGGTCTCGGCAATTTCGGGCGCGCTCGAAGGAAGCAGCACCCGAGTCACGATGCCGCGATCACCCGCGCCCAGGGTGTAAGCAGCTTCAACCAGGTCGCGCCGCGTGTTGCCCACGCTCACCGCAATCATCAGCACCAGCTGGAAGAACGAGCCGATGAAGATCACCGCCAGCTTCTGCGCCTCGCCGATGCCGGCCCAGAGAATCAGCAGCGGAATGAAGGCCGAAGCCGGCAGGTAGCGCGCGAAGCTCACGAAGGGCTCGAAGAAGGCTTCGACCGGCTTGTAGGCGCCCATCATCACGCCCAGCGGCACCGCCAGGAATGCAGCGATTGCAAAGCCGCCGAGCACTCGCCACACCGTCATGCCGATGTCCTTGCCGAATCCCTGGTTCGCGAGCAGGTCCCAGCCGGACCGCACCATCGTGATCGGGTCCGCGAGAAACGTTTTGGAGACGTAGCCTCCCAGCGTGAACGCAGCCCACACCAGGAAGAACAGCACGAAGAAGCTCACACCCAGCGCGATACGCGCGCCGGGGGAGACAGGTTGAAGCGGGCGCAAGGTCTTGGCTCTTCTTCTGGGCTTACTGGATGAAGCGCGTGTCGGCCAGCTTGCTCATGTCCGGGGCGGCCTTGATGATGCCGGCTTCGAGCAGCAGGTCGGCGGCTTCCTTGCTGAAGGCAGCGTGCTCGCCCGCAAAGAACTTCTGGTTGGCGGCCTTGTCCTGCCAGCGCAGGTAGGCTGCCGACTTGCCGAAGGCCTCGCGAGACTGCTTGACGTCCGCGCCCATGATTTCGTAGCTCTTGGCCGGGTCTTTCTTGATCATTTCCACCGCTTCGAAATAGCTGTCGGCCAGGGCCTTGGCAGCCTTGGGGTTCTCCGCGAGGAACTTGGGCGTGCAGCCGAAGGTGTCCATCACCATCGGGTAGTCGAGCGTGGTGGCGATGATCTTGCCGGCTTCGGGCTTGGAGCGCACAGCCGAGAGATACGGCTCATAGGTCATGGCTGCATCGAGGTCGGCGGTGCCAGCGATCATGGCGTTGGCAGCGGCTTGCGGTTCGAGGTTGACGATCTTCACGTCCTTGGTCGAAAGGCCGTTCTTCTTGAGCATCCACGCGAGCGTGAAGTAGGGTGCGGTACCGGGTGCGCTGGCCGCGACAGTCTTGCCCTTCAAGTCACTGATCTTGCCGATCGCGCCCTTGACGACCATGCCGTCCGCGCCATAGCTCTTGTCCAGCTGGAAGATCTGCGTGGTGGCGACGCCGTTGGCGTTCCACACGATCCAGGTTTCCACCGTGGTCGCAGCGCACTGCACGTCGCCCGATGCAATCGCGAGGTGGCGGTCCTTCTGCGGAATCTTCTTGATCGAAACGTCAAGGCCGTTCTTCTTGAAGATGCCGGCTTCCTTGGCGAGCGTGAGCGGCGCAAAGCCGGTCCAGCCGGAAATGCCGACTGAGAGTTTCGTCTCCTGCGCCTGCGCGCTTGCGCCGGCCAGGGCCACCAGGGAAAGGGCAAGGAACTTCTTCATGGGGGATCTCCGTGTGGGTTGGGTCTGAAGATGCTACGCGCAAGCGCAGCGGTGGAAACTGGGACTGAGCAAGACGCAGGCCAACGTGGAACCGGCTTTGCCGGGCCACTGATTGGCGCCCCCTTGAGGGGGAGGCGGCCGCAGGACGCTTCGGGGGTGGGTCATGTTTATGCCAAACGCAATGCGTGCAATTCCGGGATGTGCTGCTCGGTGGCATGGCCGATGGCACCCGTCGATACGAGGTGACGCACCGCCTCCATGTCGTGCGCGAGGCTGCGGTCCTGCATCATCGCGGGCGACACGGTGCGCACGAGCCGCATCACGCCTTCGAGCGCGGGGCTGCTCGCAAGCGGTCGCAGGAATTCGATACCCTGGGCAGCAGCGAGCAGTTCAATCGCGACGATGTGCGCCGTGTTCTCCAGCATCTGTCCGAGTCGCCGCGCGGCGAAGGTCGCCATGCTCACATGGTCTTCCTGGTTGGCGGACGTCGGCAGGCTGTCCACACTCGCCGGATGCGCGAGCGACTTGTTTTCAGAGGCGAGGGCGGCAGCGGTGACGTGCACGATCATGAAGCCGGAATTGAGCCCCGGCTCTGGCGTGAGAAAGGGTGGCAGGCGCGACACCACCGTGTCCACGAGCATCGCAATGCGGCGTTCTGCGATCGCGCCGATCTCGGCGATGGCGACTGCGAGTGCATCCGCGACAAGCGCCACGGGCTCGGCGTGGAAGTTGCCGCCCGACACCATCTGGTCGGCAAAGACGAGCGGGTTGTCGGTCACCGCATTGGCCTCGATCACCAGCACGCGCGCGGCGTAACGCATCTGGTCCAGGCACGCGCCCATCACTTGCGGCTGGCAGCGCAGGCAGTAGGGGTCTTGCACGCGGTCGTCGTTTTCCAGGTGCGATTTGCGGATCTCGCTGCCGGCGGTCAACGCACGATAGGCAGCTGCGCAGTCGATCTGCCCCGGTTGACCGCGCACTTCATGAATGCGCGGATCGAATGGCGCATCGCTGCCACGCGCGGCGTCCAGCGTCAGGCCGCCAGCGATCACCGCGGCCTCGAACAGGCGGTCCACGGCAAGCAGCGCGTCGATGGCGAGCGCGGTGGAAACCTGTGTTCCGTTGATCAGCGCGAGGCCTTCCTTGGCGCCCAGCTGTAGCGGCGAGATGCCCGCGTGCTTGAGCGCTGCAGCAGCAGGCATGCGTTCGCCGCGATAGAACACTTCGCCTTCGCCGATGAGGGGCAGCGATAGATGGGCAAGCGGAGCGAGATCGCCAGATGCGCCCACCGAGCCCTGGCAGGGAATCACCGGAATGATGCGCTGGTTGTAGAACGCGAGCAGCGTGTCGACGACTGCTTCGCGCACGCCGGAGTGACCCCGCGCAAGACTGGTCGCCTTGAGCAGCAGGATCAGCGCGACCACCCGCTCATCGAGCGGACGGCCAACGCCCACCGCGTGCGAGCGCAGCAGCTTGAGTTGCAGCAGCGCGAGGTCGCCCTTGGCAATGCGTGTCGTCGCGAGCTTGCCGAACCCCGTGTTGACGCCATACACCGGCGCGTCGCCATCGGCAGCGCGTTGAACCAGCGCAGCGCTGGCGCGTATCCCATCCCTGCAGGACGGCGAGAGTTCCACTTGCTCGGAGGTGCTGCTGCACAGCTGGCGCAGCTCGCCCAGCGTGAGCTTTCCGGGAGTCAGGATCATGTGAGGTACCGGATCAGCCGAGCATGGGCAGGTTGAGCTTGTTCTCGCGAGCGGATTCGATCGCGATTTCGTACCCGGCGTCCGCATGGCGCATCACGCCGGTGGCGGGGTCGTTCCACAAGACGCGCTCGACCTTTTCGCCCGCTTCCTTCGTGCCATCGCAAACGATGACCACGCCCGAGTGCTGCGAGTAGCCCATGCCGACACCGCCGCCGTGATGGATGCTGACCCAGGTCGCGCCGCTTGCGGTGTTGAGCAGGGCGTTGAGCAGCGGCCAGTCGCTCACGGCGTCGCTGCCGTCTTTCATGCTTTCCGTTTCGCGGTTGGGCGATGCAACCGAGCCGCTGTCGAGGTGATCGCGACCGATCACGATGGGCGCCTTGAGCTCGCCCGTTCGCACCATCTCGTTGAACGCCAGCCCTGCGAGATGCCGCTCACCGAGCCCGATCCAGCAGATGCGTGCGGGCAGGCCCTGGTAGCTGATGCGTTCTTCGGCCATGTCGAGCCAGCGATGCAGCGGCGCGTTGTCCGGGAACAGCTCCTTCATCTTGGCGTCTGTCTTGCGGATGTCTTCCGGATCACCGGAAAGCGCCACCCAGCGGAACGGCCCGACGCCTCGGCAGAACAGCGGGCGAATGTAGGCGGGCACGAAGCCGGGGTAGTCGAATGCGTTGGCCACGCCGAAGTCCTGCGCGACCTGGCGCAGGTTGTTTCCGTAGTCCACCGTGGGCACGCCCATCTCGTGGAATTCGAGCATGGCCTTCACGTGGGCCGCGCAAGACTCGCCCGCTGCCTGCTTCAGCGCTGCGTGCTGTGAAGCATCTTTCTGAGCGGCTTGCCACTGTTCGACGGACCAACCCGCAGGCAGGTAGCCGTTGATGATGTCGTGCGCGGAGGTCTGGTCAGTGACGATGTCGGGCCGGATGCCGCCAGCCTTCGCGCGCCGGGCCAGCTCGGGCACGATTTCGGCGGCGTTGCCGCAAAGGCCGATGGACACGGCTTCCTTGCGCGAAGTGTGGTGCTCGATCAGGGCGAGTGCTTCGTCCAGGTCCTTCGCCTGCTTGTCCAGGTATCGGGTGCGCAGGCGAAAGTCGATGCGCGACTGCTGGCACTCGATGTTGAGCGAGCAGGCGCCGGCGAACGATGCGGCCAGGGGCTGCGCGCCGCCCATGCCGCCCAGGCCTGCGGTCAGCACCCAGCGGCCAGCGAGGTCGCCGCCGAAATGCTGGCGGCCGGCTTCGACGAAGGTTTCGTAGGTGCCTTGCACGATGCCCTGCGTGCCGATGTAGATCCAGCTGCCGGCCGTCATCTGGCCGTACATCATCAGGCCCGCACGATCGAGTTCGTTGAAGTGCTCCCAGGTCGCCCACTTGGGGACGAGGTTGGAGTTGGCGATGAGCACGCGCGGCGCGCCTTCATGCGTGCGGAACACGCCGACCGGTTTGCCCGATTGCACGAGCAGCGTTTCATCGGGCTTGAGCTTGCGCAGCGAATCGAGGATGGCGTCGAAAGCAGGCCAGTTGCGAGCCGCCTTTCCGATGCCGCCGTACACCACCAGTTCGTCCGGGTTCTCGGCGACAGCGGGGTCCAGGTTGTTCTGGATCATCCGAAACGCCGCTTCGATCTGCCAGTTGGCGCACGTCAGTTGGGTGCCCTGCGGTGCCCGCACGGGCCGTGCCTTGCTTTCGAGAAAGGGTGTGGTCGAAAGATCGGACATAGGTGGCTCCATCGCGAGTGGTTGTCATGCCGGACTCGATCCGGCATCCATGCTGCTTCAGATCCAAGCGCCGACTGGATTGCGGGTCAAGCCCGCAATGACACGGGAAATGAAATGCTAGTTGTCTATACAACTTGTGTCAACTGGGTTATTCTCCGATTCATGAGCGACGTTCCAGCGTACGAGCAGGTCAAGGCCCACATCCGCCAGCGCATTGCAAGCGGCGAGTGGCGCCCGGGCGATCCAGTGCCCAGCGAGGCTGCCTTGATGGCGCAGTTCTCCATCAGCCGCATGACGGCCAACCGCGCATTGCGCGAGCTGGCGGCTGAAGGCCTGGTGAACCGGGTGCAGGGCTCGGGCACGCGAGTCGCGCAGTTGCACCGCATCTCGTCGCGACTGACGATCCGCGACATTCATGAAGAAGTCGTCGAGCGCGGCCACGTCCACACCACGCGTGTGCTGCTGCTTGCCAAAGAGAAGGCGGGCGATGAACTGGCTCTGTCGCTTGGGGTGCCCGCCGGGGCGGTCGTGTTTCACAGCGTGCTGATCCACATGGAGAACGCGGTGCCGATCCAGTACGAGGATCGTTACGTGAATCCCGCTGCTGCGCCCGACTACATCCACACCGATTTCACCCAGGTCTCACCGACCCTGCATCTGCTGCAACACGCACCACTGACAGAAGCGAGCTACTCCATCGAGGCATGCCTGCCGACCGCCGATGAGGCGCGTGAACTCGCCATCAAGCGCAGCGAGCCGTGCCTCGTGATGATGCGCCGAACGGTCAGCGGCGCGAACGTGGCCAGCGTGGCCCGGCTGCTGTATCCGGCTTCGCGCTACAGCTTTGCAGGAGAATTCCAGGCATGAACTGGATATTGATTCGTGCATCCGATGCGGTCGTGCAACCCTGGCGCAATGGGGGAGGCGTGACGCGGGAGCTGTTGGCGTGGCCGGCCAGCGGCGATTGGGCCGTCCGGATTTCAGTGGCTGACGTGTCGTGCGCCGGGCCGTTTTCAACCTTTCGCGGCGTTGACCGCTGGTTCGCGGTGCTGAAAGGATCGGGTGTCGAATTGACCGTCGATGGAGCGCTGCACCGGGTCACGCGAGACGATCCGGCGCTCGCGTTCAGTGGCGAGGCGCAGGTGGATTGCCGCCTTCTGGGTGGCGCGACGATCGATCTCAACCTGATGGTCAGGGACCGTTCGGCACGAATGGAAAAGGTGAGCGGCACGTGGTCCGCGCGATTGCGCTCGGAGACGCTGGTCGCCGCTTTCGCAAACGGATCGGACGCATCGCTCGACTGCGGCGGCGTGGTCACGCGAGTGCCGGCCGGAACACTGGCGTGGCGGCTGCTGGCCAGTGAAACGCGAGTGCAGCTCACCGGCGATGACGCGATCTGGATGGAGGTGGAGCCTTGACCGTTTCACTCTGGACCGACTGCCGCGCCGCCACCCTGCAGGCCGGATCGGCGAGTCCGTATGGCCTCATTGAAGACGCAGCACTGGTTGTCGAGGACGGGCGCATCGCATGGGTCGGTAGCCGGGCAGCACTGCCATCGCAATGGAGCGGTGGCACCGTCGTGCAGCACGACTGCGGTGGCGCACTCATCACGCCGGGGCTGATCGACTGTCACACGCATCTCGTTTATGGGGGTGATCGGGCGAACGAATTCGAGCTGCGCCTCAATGGCGCGAGCTACGAAGACATTGCGCGTGCAGGCGGCGGCATCGCATCGACAGTGCAGGCGACGCGCGCGGCCAGCGAAGACGAGTTGTTCGCGCAAAGCCTCCCGCGTCTGAACGCGCTGATGGCTGAGGGCGTGACCACCCTGGAGATCAAGTCAGGCTATGGCCTGTCGCTGGAGCATGAGCGCAAATGCCTGCGGGTCGCGCGCCGGCTTGGGGCGCAGGCGGGGATCACGGTCCGCACGACCTTTCTTGGCGCGCATGCCCTGCCGCCGGAATTCGCCGGGCGCGCGGACGATTACGTGGATGCGGTGCTGCAGATGCTGCCCGTGCTGCATGAAGAAGGCCTCGTCGATGCGGTCGATGCGTTCTGCGAGCGGATCGCGTTCAGCACGGCGCAGACCGAGCGCGTGTTCATGGCGGCCGAGGCGCTTGGCATCCCCGTCAAGCTGCACGCCGAACAGTTGAGCGACAGCGGCGGTGCGCAGCTGGCGGCTCGCTTTGCTGCGCTCAGCTGCGACCACCTGGAGTGGCTCAGCGAGGAGGGCGCGCGGGCCATGGCACAAGCTGGAACTGTCGCGGTGCTGCTGCCGGGCGCTTTCTATTTCCTGCGCGAAACGAAGCTGCCGCCGGTTGCCATGCTGCGCGAGCACGGCGTGCCCATGGCGATATCGACCGACTGCAATCCCGGCAGCTCGCCATGCACCTCGCTGCTGCTGATGCTCAACATGGCATGCACGCTGTTTCGACTGACGCCCGAAGAGGCGTGGGCTGGTGTGACGCGCCATGCGGCGCTTGCGCTGGGCCTGGCAGACCGCGGTGTGCTGGCACAAGGCATGCGCGCCGACTTCGTGCTCTGGGATGTGCAAAGCCCTGCGCAACTGGCGTATCCGATGGGGTTGAATCCCCGTCGCGCAACCGTGATCCACGGAAACCTGCGATGAATCCACAGACAACTTTCACCCTCGACCGGGGACGCGCGCCACTGCTGGTGAGCATGCCGCACATCGGCACCGAGATTCCCGCTGACCTTCGCGCCGATTACGTGCCGCGCGCGCTGGATGTCGAAGACACGGACTGGCATCTGGCGCGGCTGTACGACCATCTGGAAGCGATGGGTGCGAGCGTCTTGCGGCCCCGTTATTCGCGTTACGTGATCGACCTCAATCGCCCGCCTGACGACGCGCCGATGTATCCCGGCGCGTCGAACACCGAGCTGTGCCCGACGCGGTTTTTCACAGGCGATCCGCTGTACCTGGAAGGCCGCGAGCCGTCGCCGCAAGAACGCCAGCGCAGGCGCGATGCCTGCTGGCGTCCCTACCACGATGCCTTGCAAGGCGAGCTCGATCGTCTGAAAGCCGAGCATGGCTACGTACTGCTGTGGGACGCGCACAGCATCCGCTCGGCGATTCCCTGGCTCTTCGAGGGCGTGCTGCCGGGGCTGAACATCGGCACCGCGAATGGCGCGAGCGCAGACGCTTCCATCGCGGCGGCTGTTGCCGACGCTGCGTCACGCCATGTGAATGTGACCCACATCGTCAACGGTCGCTTCAAGGGTGGCTACATCACCCGTCACTACGGCAATCCGGCGTCGCAGGTGCATGCCGTCCAGCTGGAGATGTGCCAGAACCTCTACATGAGCGAGACGGCGCCCTATGGTTACGACGAATCGCTCGCGCGTTCAGTGCAACCGGTGCTGAGCGACATGATGCGATGTGCGGTCGAGGCTGCCGGAAAGCTCTATGCCCGGTGAGCAAGGCTTTCTCGCACCGGCCGCGTGGATCAACGGCGGCTGGCGCACCAACGTGCTGCTCGTTGCAGGCCCGGATGGATGCTGGTCGCGCATCGAGCCCGATGCTTCGCTCGACCAGCAGCAAGGCGTCGCTAAGCTCGCAGGCCCGGTGTTGCCCGGCCTGGTCAACGGGCACAGCCATGCCTTCCAGCGCGCGATCGCAGGCCTGACCGAGCGAAGCACGTCGGCCGACGATGACTTCTGGAGCTGGCGTGAGCGCATGTACGGCGCGGCCCTGCGTGTCACGCCCGGCCAACTCGAATCCATCGCCGCCTTCCTCTACGCCGAGCTGCTGCGGGCGGGCTACACGCAGGTTTGCGAGTTTCACTACCTGCACAACGAGACAGATGGCAGGGCGTATGCCGACCCGCTGGAGCTTTCGCTCGCGCTCGTGCGCGCCGCCAGGCGTGTCGGAATCGGGCTCACGCTGCTGCCCACGCTCTACATGCGCCAGGGGTTCGCGGCGGTGGGGTTGCGTGATGACCAGCGGCGTTTCGCCTCCACGCCAGACTCGATCCTGAACATTGCGCGTCAGGTTGCATCCGCTGAACGCGCGGGCGGACTCGTCAATGCCGGCGTTGCAATCCACTCGCTGCGGGCGGTGGGCGAGGGCGCATTGCGCGAACTGGCAGCGGGTGCTTCAACGGGCATGCCCATCCACATCCATATCGCCGAGCAACGCCGCGAGGTCGAGGACTGCATCGCCGAACACGGGGTGCGGCCGATCGAATGGCTTCTGTCGCAAGCCAATGTCGATGAACGCTGGAACCTCGTTCACGCCACGCAGGCCACGAGCGCCGAACTCAACGCCTTGCGCGACAAACACGCGTCTGTCGTGATCTGCCCCAGCACCGAAGGCAATCTGGGCGATGGCGTGTTCGACCTTCCGGCGTGGATGGGGCAGAGCGGCAACTGGTCGATAGGGTCCGACAGCCACGTCACGCGCAGCTGGCAGGAAGAGCTGCGGCTGCTCGAATATTCGCAGCGCTTTCACCTGCGCAAACGCAATGTGGCGGCGAGCGCGGCCGTCAGTGAAAGCACTGCGGGTGCGCTCTTTCAGGGCGCGCTCCACGGCGGCAGCGCGGCTTGCGGCCTGAGGGTCGGCGGATTCGCCGTCGGCGAGCGTGCGGATTTCATGGTCGTCGATGGCGACGCGCCAGCGCTGGCAGGCATACCGCAATCACACCTGCTCGATGCAGTCGTGTTCTCCAGCCCCGACGCGGCCATGCTAGAAACCTGGGTCGCGGGACGCCGCATCGAGCTGGACATGCGCGCGCTGCGAGCCGACTTTGTCCGCGCCATGACCTCGCTCTGGTCGTAAAGGTCAGTGTGTGTCGCGGCCAGGCTGGAACTGGCGCGGCGATGCGCCCATGGCGGACTTGAACATCGCGGTGAACGCGCTGTCGCTGGCGTAGCCGCTCACGGCCGCCACGTGCGAGACCGGCATCCCGCGCGCGAGCAGGGGCAGGGCGTGGGCGAGCGTGGCTTGCTGGCGCCACTGCTGGTAGGTCGTGCCGAGTTCGTCGCGAAACAACCTGGCCATGGTGCGTTCGCTCGCGCCGACTTCGCGAGCCCATTGCGCGAGCCTCGAGCGCTCCGACGGCGACTGCATCACCGCCTCGCACAGCGCGCGCAAGCGCTTGTCGCCGGACTGGGCCGACGGCATCGGCACGCCGAGCGCCTGGATATCGGCTCGCGCGATCTCATCGAGCACGAGGCCGGCGAGGCGTTCTTCGCGGGTGCGAGGCAGTTGCGCCTCAGACGAGTCATCGAGCGCCTGGACCAGTTCGCGCAGCAGCGGCGATACGACGATGACCCTGCAACCCGTCCAGCCCGCTGGCGTGACGGACGCATCGATATAGAGCGTGCGGAACTGGGCGTCTTCAATCACACGGACGGCGTGCCTCGCGCCCGGTGCGATCCACACGGCGCGCGACGGCGGCACCAGATAGGTGATCTCTTCGCCGCGCGGCCCCCGGTTGTGCGCGGTGACCTGCACGATTCCGCTCGCGCAATACGCCAGTTGCGACCAGGCGTGGCTGTGAGGATCGAAGTGCGTGTCGGCGGCCATGTCGCGAGCCCGTACGCGTACCGGCCGCTGCCGGTCCGGCTGGTAGGCATCGGTGTCGCCGACGGCAGCGATGCGTGTCGAAGGACGGGTTCTGGCTTTGGCGGGCATTGGCCGATTTTCGCTGAAAGCTGTCGTTTTGTCGCATTTCAGAAATAGCGCCCGCCGCTACGATCCACGCCATGAGTACCCTGAGCGCGACGACCGATTCGACCGGCGCCTTGCCGCCCGTGCCCCTGAGACAGGATGCCGGCGTGATCGGCCTTGTCGGGCTGGCCCACATGATCAGCCACTTCTCGCAGCTCCTGCTCGCGCCGTTGTTCCCGTGGCTCAAGGACGCCTTCAATGCGAGCTACACCGAACTCGGCTTCCTGATGACGATCTTCTTCGTCGTGTCGTGCGGGGTGCAGGCCGCTTCGGGTTTCCTGGTGGACAAGTACGGGCCGCGCCCGATTCTCTTTGCGGGTCTCAGCCTGCTGGGCGTTGCGGCCTTCGGCTTTGCGATGAGCCCCAGCTACTGGACGATGGCGTGTTTCTCGGTGGTGGCCGGCATCGGCAATGGCGTGTTCCACCCGGTGGACTACACACTGCTCAATCGCAAGATCAGCCCTGGTCGGCTCGGCCACGCGTACAGCTTTCACGGCATCACGGGGAGCTTGGGCTGGGCACTGGCGCCTGCGGTGATGGTGCCGATTGCCATCGCCTTCTCCTGGCAGGCCGCGCTGATGACGGCGGGCACGCTGGCGTTCGTCGTTCTTGGTGTTCTGTGGCTCAACCGCGGCAAGCTCGACCTGCCCCTGGCGGCCGCGCGCAAAGCCGAGGTAGCGGCGCAAGGCAAGCCCCCCGCGCCCGGCGAGGGCAGCTTCGACTTCCTGCGCATACCCGCCGTGTGGATGTGCTTCAGCTTCTTTTTCTTCTATGCGGTCGTGCTGAGCGTGATCCAGGCGTTCGCGCCGACGGCGGCGCATCATCTGCATGGCGTGCCGATGGCGCTGGCAGCCATGTGCCTCACGGTTTACATGGTGCTGAGCGCCGGCGGGATGGTTGTCGGCGGTTTTCTCGCTTCCGACCCGGCGCGGTGCGAGCGCGTGGTGGGCATGGGCTTTGGCGCTGCGGCGTTGATCGCGCTGTGGATCGCGCTTGGCCCCGTTCCTGCGCTGGCTGTGCCCGCGCTGTTCGGTGCCATGGGCTTTGCGAGCGGTCTGGCCGGGCCGTCGCGCGACTTGCTGGTCAAGCGCTCCACACCCGAGAACGCCACCGGGCGGGTTTACGGCATCGTCTATTCGGGCCTGGATATCGGCCAGGCGCTGGCGCCGCTTTTCTTCGGCGCGTTGATGGATCACCAGCAGTACCGTGGTGTGTGGCTCGGCCTGGTGTTCATGCAGGCGGTGCTGATCACGAGCGCGTTCAATGTGCGCAAGGTCAGGCGCACGGTTGCCCTGGCGCCTTGAGGCTCTGTCGTGAGGATGTCATGCCGGACCTGATCCGGCATCCATGAATTCAGACGACAGCCGTGGGGTGGCTCGGCCCGACGACCCGGTTTCACCGCAAGGTATCCTAGGCGCCATGTACGCCGCCTATTTCGGCCTGAAGCACGAGCCGTTTTCCATCGCGCCGGACCCCCGCTACCTCTTCATGAGCGAGCGCCACCGCGAGGCGTTGGCGCACCTGCTGTATGGCCTGGGCGGTGGCGGCGGCTTCGTGCTGCTCTCCGGCGAGATCGGCACCGGCAAGACGACGGTGTGCCGCCTGTTCCTGGAGCAGATCCCGCCCAATTGCAACGTCGCCTACATCTTCAATCCGAAGCTGACGGTGCTGGAGTTGCTGCAATCGGTCTGCGAGGAGTTTCGCATTCCGGTGGAAACGCCGCAGCGAGGCGACGCGGCTGCGACGGTCAAGGACTATCTCGATCCACTCAATGCGTTCCTGCTGGAAAGTCATGCGGCGGGCCGCAACAACGTGCTCATCATTGATGAGGCACAAAACCTGTCGGCCGAGGTGCTGGAGCAGCTGCGCCTGCTCACCAACCTGGAAACGCGCGAACGCAAGCTCCTGCAGATCGTGCTGATCGGCCAACCCGAACTGCGCACGATGCTGGCACGGCCCGAGCTGGAGCAGCTTGCGCAGCGCGTGATCGCGCGCTACCACCTGGACGCGCTCACGCCGCAGGAGACCGAGCAATACATTCGCCATCGGCTCGAGGTCGGCGGCCTGGAGCGGCCCATGCCGTTCGAGAAGAAAGCCATCGCGCGCATCCACCAGCTGGCGCGGGGCGTGCCGCGCCGCATCAACCTGCTTTGCGATCGTGCGTTGCTGGGCGCGTTCGCCAACACGCAAGGTGCGGTCGATCGCGAGACGGTGGACAAGGCGGCGGCTGAAGTCTTTGACAAACCTGTGCCCGCTGCAGGCCCGGGTCGGCGGCTCTCGCCCGCCCTGATGCTGGCATTGGGCGTTGTCGCCGGGGCAGGGCTGTTCGCTGCGATCAATCAGCTGATGAGCCAGCGCAACCCGGCGCCGCAGGTGGCTGCCGTTGCGCTGGCGGCTGCGCCCAAGGCTGCGGTCGCACCCACCGCTGCGGCGGTGGCTTTGCCGGCATCTGCCGCATCTTCTTCGCCTGCTGCCGCTCCGGTCGCGTCCACCGCGGCGCCGGTTTTGTACAGCGACCCGGAAAAGGCCTTCATCGACCTGGCAAAGGCCTGGAAGATCGAGCCGGGCGAGGGTGGCGTTTGCAAGACAGCGCCGCTCCAGCAGGTGCAGTGCTTCAGCCGCACGCTCAACCTGGCCGTGATCCGCGAGCTGGGCCGCCCTGGTGTGGTGACGCTCGATGCGGCCACAGGCAAGCCGACCTATGCGGTTCTCACAGCGCTGACGCGAGACACTGCCACGCTCAGCGCCGGCGGCACCGAGCAGACCGTGACCATCGCGGCGCTCGCGTCGCGCTGGCAGGGCGACTTCGCCACGCTGTGGCGCGCGCCCGTGGGCTACACGGGCAAGGACGACACCAAGGGGCCGGCCATCGACTGGACGGCTGCCAGGCTCGCTGCGATCGAAGGAGCGCCTGCGCCTTCGGGGCCGCAGATGCTCGATGCGCAGCTGCGGGCTCGCCTGCGTTCCTTCCAGCTGGCACAGGGCCTTCCCGCAGATGGATGGCCCGGCCCCATGACCTTCATGCAGATCAATCGCGCGGCGGGCATCGATGAGCCCCGCCTTCGCGCCGACACCCCCAGCGCCAACAAGCCGTAGAAATCCATGTCATACATCCTCGATGCCCTTCGCAAGGCCGATGCACAGCGCGCTCGCGACCCGGTGCGTGGTATTCATGCCCAGCCCTTGCGAGGCTCGGAAAGCTACGGCAACTCGCACGCCCGTCTGCGCCCCTTGCACATCGCCGTGGCCCTGGCTGGGGTCATCGCGGTTGCAGCAGCAGGCTGGTTCGTTTTTCGCGGTGGTGATGACAGGAAGCTCGATAGCGACGAAACGGTCGCGGCAGTGCCCGCGCACATGCAGCCGCGGACCGGCCAGGCGGCTTCGCCCGGCGCGCCGATGCAAGCGCCGGCCCCACTGCCCGCTCCAGCGATGGTGCAAGCCTTGCCGCCGGTTCAGAACCAGGGTGCCGCACCGGTGGTCGGTAACGCGATCCAGCCGCCGCCCAGTGCCTTGCCCCCGCCGACTGCGGGCCAACTCGCCGCTGCGATGCCGCCCAAGTGGCCGGTCGCAGGAGAGGATCCGCGCGCGCCCCGCGGTCCGCGTACGGGCCCGCGTGTCGGCTCGGCGATAGAAGCGCTACCGGCTGAGCCTCAGCCGAGCGCGCCGCCGATGGCACCTGCGGCAGTCGCGCAGCCACCCGGTGCCTTGCCTTCGATCAATGTGTCGGGGACGGAAATGAACGTACCAGCGGCGCCGCGGATGTCGCCGGCCACGCCGATGCCGCCGGCCACGTCGATGCCGCGTACAGGAGCGGGCACTGCCGCAACTGCGGCTGCAACCACACCCCCTGCCACGGGCCTGCCACCGGACGCACCCAGGCTCGCGATCAATGGCGGTGTTTACTCCACCAACAAGGCGCAGCGCATGCTGATCGTCAATGGACAGGTCTACAACGAAGGCAATGAGATCGCAGCGGGCGTGGTGCTCGACGAGATCCGCAACAAGACGGCTGTGCTTCGGTATCGCGGTTCGCGCTACACGGTCGCGTATTGATCAGCCACATGTCGTGACAGGCGATTGGGATTAAGTCGCGTAGCACACACGATGGGTATGCAATCGCCCACGGTTTTTGGTTACCGAACTTGCGTGAACGCGTGAACTTGTAAGCCCAGTCATCCGTAGGATGGGCGCTTCTTACAACGCCACTCAGAGGAAGTACCCATGGCCCTGCAATCCCCGTTTTTCAACAAGCGCGAAAACGAACCGTACAACCCACGCCAGGGCGCTGTGAATCCGAATGCTGCTGCTGTGTCGGGCGCTGCGTCCAGCGCTGCGGCCGCGCCGACAACGCCCGCTGCCAATAGCGCGCCCGTCAAGGAAGGCGAGAGCAAGCTCACGGTCGGGCCGAACATCAAGCTCAAGGGTGTCGAGATCACCGACTGCGACACGCTGGTCGTCGAAGGTTCGGTTGAAGCGACCATGGATTCGCGCGTCATCCAGATTTCCGAGCGCGGCTCTTTCAAGGGCTCTGCCGACATCGACATCGCCGAGATTCGCGGCCACTTCGAAGGCACGCTCAACGCACGCCAGAAGCTGGTGATCTATTCGACCGGCAAGGTGACCGGGCAGGTCCGCTACGGCACGATCGTGATCGAAGAGGGCGGCCAGCTGTCGGGCGAGATCGAGTTCGGTTCGGGCACGCAAAAGCCTGTGGCAACGCCGGTTCGAACCGGCCTTCAAGTCGCGACCTCCGCCGGCTGACCTGTCTGCCTCCTTCCTCCGCTGGGGGAAGGGCGTGATGGGGGCTTTGCGGCCCCCGCACCTACACGGCGCTCCTGTGACGCTCGATGCAGGTATCGAGCGTCTGCAGATAGTCTTTCTGCCACCAGTTGCCGGTCGAGAATATCTCGACTTCGCCATACCCTTCAAAGCCTTGCGCCTCGACCCATCCGCGAATGCGGGCAATGTCGATGACGCCATCGCCCATCATCCCGCGATCATTGAGCAGGTCCGTGGTAGGGGTGAGCCAGTCGCACACATGGAACGCCATCAGCCGCTTGCTGCCCGCGCGTTCGATCTGCTGCTGCAATTTCGGGTCCCACCAGACGTGATAGACATCGACCGCCACGCCCAGCGCGCCGGTCTTGCCGGGGTCGAGCGCGTCGCAAACGTCTAGCGCTTGCTCCATGGTGTTGATGCAGGCGCGGTCGGCTGCGTACATCGGATGCAGGGGTTCGATGGCGAGCGGCATGTTCGCGGTCTTGGCGTATTCGAGCAGGTCGGCGATGCCGTCGCTGACCTGCGAGCGTGAAAGCGCGATGTCCTTGTGCAGCGCCTTTCCAGCCAGCGCGCCGGGCAGGGCGCCGACGACGAGCACGAGGCATTTCGCGTTCAGTTCGCGCGCTTCATCGACCGCGCGGCGGTTGTCGTCGCGTGCTGCCTTCAAGGCATCCGCACCGACGGCCGGGAACATGCCGCCTCGGCAGTAACCCGACAGGTCGAGGCCGTGTTGCTTCACGAGCCTGGATACATGGGCCAGGCCCGCTGCAGCCACCTGGTCTCGCCAGGGTGAGATCGCGCGGATGCCACGTGCGGCGCAGGCTTCGATGATGTCGGCGAGCGGCACTTCGACGCCCCGGCTCTTGCGAACCGTCGCGGTGTTGATGGAGAGCCAGCGGTGGTCTTGTGTGAAGTCGCGCATGTTTATCTCTTCAGGTTGTCATGCCGGACTTGATCCGGCATCCATGTGTTCGACGGCCGTTGCCGCTACGCGGTGGATGCCGGATCAAGTCCGGCATGACATGCAGGGCTGTCATCGCGCATGGGATCGAGTCCGGCGTGACATCGTTTGCTGTCATTGCGGGCTCGACCCGCAATCCACCGCGAAGCGGCGACGGCGCTTGTGCGCTCATTGAACGCCGTGCATCGCCAGCAGCGTCTTCATCCGCCGCACAGCCAGCTCGGGTTGCTCCAGCAGATTCGCTGCATCGGCCAACCGGAACAGCTCGGCAAAGTGTTGCAGCGATCTTGTGCTCTGCTGCCCGCCCACCATCGTGAAATGCGACTGGTGACCATTGAGCCACGCCATGAACACAACGCCGGTCTTGTAGAACCGGGTCGGCGCTGCAAAGATGTGGCGCGACAGCGGCACGGTCGGCCCGAGGATTGCGTGGAACCTGTCGACGTTGCCTTGCGCGAGCTCGCCCAGTGCCGCGCTCGCAGCAGGGGCGATCGCGTCGAAGATGCCCAGCAGCGCATCGCTCTGGCCGTGCGTAGGCGCATCGCCAAAGCCATCCCCCGCAATCAGCTCCGCATAGTTGAAGTCGTCGCCGGTGTACATGCGCACGCCCGCAGGCAGGCGGCGGCGCATCGCGATTTCCTTGTCTTTGTCCAGCAGCGAAATCTTGATGCCATCGACCTTGTCGGGATGCGCCGCAATAATGCCGAGCGCCGTATCCATCGCGGCATCGACGTCGCTCGTTCCCCAATAGCCTGCGAGCGCCGGATCGAACATCTGGCCCAGCCAGTGCAGCACGACAGGCTGCTTGGCCTGCGAGAGGATGCGGTCGTACACGCGCTCGTAGTCGGACGGGCTTGTGGCAACGCGGGCCAGCGCCCGGCTGGCCATCACGATCAGCTTGCCGCCCAGCCTTTCGATGGCGGCCATCTGCTCTTCGTAGCCTGCGATGACCTGGTCGACTGTCGTGACGTCGTCCAGGACGAGATGGTCTGTGCCGCACCCCGACGCAACGAGGGCGCCGGGCACGTCACGCGCGGCATCCAGCGATCGGCGGATCAGTTCGAGGGAGGTGGGCCAGTCCAGGCCCATGCCGCGCTGCGCCGTGTCCATGGCTTCTGCGACACCGAGGCCGAGCGACCAGAGGTGCCGACGGTAGGCGATGGTGGCATCCCAATCGACGGCGCTTTGCAGCCACGGGTCGACGGCGGCGAGCGGGTCTGCGACCACGTGCGCGGCGGAGTAGGCGATGCGGTTGAACTTCACGCCCTTGGCGGGCTGGACTGGTTCGGCGCCCTTGAGCGTGTAGGTGGTGAGGTCCCTGTTTGGAGACGGGAGCTGGAGTGAAAGAGGCATGTTGTGTCCTTCTCGGCTTTCATTGCGGTCGTGCCGCAAGCCAGGCGGCGTTTGATCGAAGATGGATGCCGGATCAAGTCCGGCATGACAACCGGGTTGTCATTGCAGGCCCGACCCGCAATCCACCGCGCAGCGGCTACGGCCATCGGGTCCATGGATGCCGGATCGAGTCCGGCATGACAGCCCGGTTGTCATTGCGGGCTCGACCCGCAATCCAGACGGCGCTTGTTCAGACTTCGAGCTTGGGCACGTCCACCCAGCGCCGCTCTTTCCACGACTGCAACGCGGCTTCCACCAGCTGCACGCCCTTGGCGCCTTCGGGCAGCGTCCAGCGATAGGGCTCGTCTTCCACCACGTGGCGGATGAAGTGTTCCCACTGGATCTTGAAGCCGTTGTCATAGAACTGCGAGTCGGGCACTTCCTGCCACTGGTCGAAGAAGTTCATCGTCTGCTTCACGTCCGGGTTCCACACCGGGCGCGGCGTCGTCACGCGACTTTGCGCGCGGCATTCCTGCAGACCCGCGACAGCCGAGCCATGCGTGCCATCGACGTGGAACGTCACCAGATCGTCGCGGCGAACGCGCGTGGCCCACGACATGTTCATCTGCGCGATGACGGGTTCGCCGTTGTGGCCGATGAGTTCCGCGGTGGCGTAGGCAGCGTCGTCAGCCGTGGCCTGGTACGGCTTGCCGGCTTCGTCCCAGCGCTCGGGGATATGCGTCGCGCCGATACAGCTGATGGACTTCACTTCGCCGAAGAGGTTGTCCAGCACATAGCGCCAGTGGCACATCATGTCCAGGATCATCCCGCCGCCGTCTTCGGTGCGGTAGTTCCAGCTCGGACGTTGGATGGGTTGCAGGTCGCCTTCGAAGACCCAGTAGCCGAACTCCAGCCGCACCGACAGCATCTTGCCGAAGAAGCCTGCGCGCCTGAGCATGTCCAGTTTGCGAAGCCCGGGCAGGAACAGCTTGTCCTGCACCGCGCCGTGCTTGAGTCCTGATTGCTCGGCCAGGCGTGCGATTTCTACGGCTTCGTTGAGGTTGGTCGCGATGGGCTTTTCGCAGTACACATGCTTGCCCGCGCGGATGGCCTTGGCCAGCAGGGTGGGGCGCATCTGCGTCGTGCCTGCATCGAAGAACACCGTGTCTTCCTTGTTCTCCAGCGCCTTGTCCAGGTCGGTGCCCCAGCGCTCGATCTTCCAGGCCTTGGCGAGCGCCTGCATCTTGTCCGCGTTGCGCCCGATCAGGATGGGGTCGGGCATGACCCGGTCCCCGTTGGACAGCTGCACGCCGCCCTGGTCTCGGATCGCGACGATGGAGCGGATCAGGTGCTGGTTCATGCCCATGCGTCCGGTGACGCCGTGCATGATCAGGCCGAGTCTTTGCGTAGCCATTCGTCAGTTCCTTCAGTTCTTCTGCACGTCGAGGCCGGCGGCTTTCACCAGTGCGGCATTGCTCTTGATTTCGCCGGCGATGTAGGCGTCGAACTGCTCGGGCTTGAGCGTCCAGGCATCGGCGCCCAGGGTCGCGAAACGCTCCTTGACTTCGGGCGTGTTGAGCGCCTTCACGACTTCTTCCTGCAGGCGGTTCACGATGTCGCGAGGCGTCTTGGCGGGCGCCATCATGCCGATCCAGAAGTTGAATTCGGAGCCGGGCACGCCGGCCTCAGCGGTGGTCGGCACGTCGGGCAGGGCGCTCGCGCGCTTGGGCGAGCCGACCGCCAGCGCGAGAAGCTGGCCGTTACGGATCTGGCCGATCACCGGGGCGATGGGCGAGAAGTAATAGTCAACGCGGCCGGACATCACCTCGGTCACGGCTTCGGCCGAGCCCTTGAACGGGATGTTGGTCGCTTCGATCTTTGCAGCGTGCTTGAACTTCTCGGCGTTCAGGTGCGTGGCGCTGCCCTGGCCTGCGGATGCGAAGTTCAGGCTGCCGGGCTTGGCGCGCGCCGCGGCCAGCAGCTGCGGCAGCGTCTTGATGTTCTTGGACGGCGAGATCACCAGCACGTTCGGCGTGGACGAGATCGGCGTCACGCCCACGAAATCCTTTTCGGTGTCGAACGGCAGCTTGGCAAAGGTGTGCGGGCTCACGGTGTGCGACGACGAGTGAACCATGATCGTGTAGCCGTCGGGTGCTGCGGTGGCCACGGCCGCCTGGCCGATGGTGCCGCTGGCGCCGCCACGGTTGTCGATGATGAGCGTCTGTCCCATGCTCTGGCCCATCTTGTCGGCGATGGCGCGCGCAATGATGTCGGTGGTGCTGCCCGCTGCGAACGGCACGATCACGCGAATCGGCTTGTTGGGGTAGCCCGCTTGCGCTTGAGCACCAAACGGGATTGCGACTGTGAGTGCGGCGGCTGCGGCAATGGCAAGGCGGCGGTTGAGCTTCATGGGAATGTCTCCTGGAATATTCGGTGGTTAATTCACTAGGCGGTGAATTGTAGGGCGTGATTTTTTGAATGGCAAGTTCGGGGAAATCTCTGGTTGTCGCGGTGGGTCTGATCCGGCTCCGCTGAAGTCATGGATTGCGGGTCAAGCCCGCAATGACAGCTCCTGAAGGTTGTCATGCCGGACTCGATCCGGCATCCACCACACAATGACAGCCTCTCCCGGATGTCATGCCGGACTCGATCCGGCATCCACCGCGCAATGACAGCCTCTCCCGGATGTCATGCCGGACTCGATCCGGCATCCACCGCGCAATGACAGCCTCTCCCGGTTGTCATGCCGGACTTGATCCGGCATCCACCGCGAAGCGGCCGCGGCGCATGTTCGGGCACTCCCAACTAATCTCGCAGCACGTACCCCAGGATCACATCGCACATGTGCGCAAGCCGCTCATTGCGCGCCTTGGGCGCCATCAGGTCGCGGCCGAAGATGGCCGAGAGCGTGTGGTTGTTCGACAGATAGAAATACGACAGCGCAGCAATCGACACGTACAGTTGCACCGGGTCGACACCGCCACGAAACGAGCCATCCTTGCGGCCGCGCTCCAGCACCTCGCCCAGTGTCGAGATCAGCGGCGAATTCATTTCGCGCACACGTTCAGAGTCCTCCAGATGCCGCGCGCGATGCAGATTGGCGCTGTTGAGCAGCGTGATGAACTCCGGGTGTTCGAGGTAGTACTTCCAGGTGAATTCCACCAGGCGCCGGATCGCCTCGGCGGGCGGCATGGCCGTCAGGTTGAGGCCGCGCTCTTTCTCGCGGATGTCGATGTAGGCCTGCTCCAGCACCGCCTGGAACAGCTTTTCCTTGTCCTGGAAGTAGTAGTAGATGAGGCGCTTGTTCAGGCCCGCGCGTTCGGCGATGCGGTCCATGCGCGCGCCGCCCAGGCCGCTCTCGGCAAATTCATCGCGGGCCGCCGCTAAGATGGTGGCCTGCGAGCGGTCTGCATCGCGCAGCCGCTCTTCGGTGACTGGGGCGAGGGCTCGGGTCATGGGTTGATAATTCACCAAGTCGTTAATAAAGTCAAGGCGCCGGACCAACGCCGATCACCTGGGGACAAGCAAGACATGGCACAGATCGCGGGACACCTGATTGTCGAATGCCTGGTGGCGCAAGGCGTGAAACACGTCTTCGGCGTTCCGGGCGAAAGCTACCTCGCCGTGCTCGATGGCTTTCATGCCTACAGGGACGACATCCGTTTCATCATCAACCGGCAAGAGGGCGGCGCGGCTTATATGGCCGAGGCGCACGGCAAGATGACGGGGCGACCGGGCGTCTGCTTCGTCACGCGAGGACCGGGGGCAACCAATGCCTCGATCGGGGTCCACACGGCGTTCCAGGACTCATCGCCGATGGTGCTGTTCGTGGGCGACGTCGCCAGCGACCAGCGCGACCGCGAAGCCTTCCAGGAAGTCGAATACACGAGCTTCTTCGGGCCGAGCACCAAGGGCATGGCCAAGCGGGTCGAGCGCATCGACGAGCCCGATCGCATCCCGGAATACATCGCGCGTGCATTCGCAACAGCGATGAACGGCAGGCCGGGTCCGGTGGTGCTGGTGCTGCCCGAAGACATGCTCACCAAATTGACGGATGCGCGTCCGACGCCGCGTGTCGAGGCGGTGCAGGCATGGAGCGACCCCGGCGCGGTTCGCGAAGTGCGCGAGATGCTGCTGAAGGCGACGAAGCCTATGGTCATCGCCGGTGGTGGCGGATGGACACCGCAATCGGCGCAGGCCCTGCAGCGGTTCGCGGAGAACTGGAAGCTGCCTGTGGGCAACGCGTTTCGCTTCCAGGATACCTTCGACAACCATCACGAGTTGTATGCGGGCGATGTCGGCATCGGCATCAACCCGAAACTCGCTGCCCGCGTGCGCGAGAGCGACCTGATCCTGGCGATCGGGCCGCGCCTGGGTGAGATGACCACCAGCGGCTACACGCTGCTGCGCGCGCCCAAGCCGGTGCAAAAGCTGATCCACATCCACGCCGATCCCGAAGAGCTCAACCGGGTCTATCAGGCCGATCTCGCGATCAACGCGACGATGAACGCGGCGGCGAGGTCGCTGGAGGTGCTGACCGCGCCGCCCGAGTTGCCCTGGACCGCCTGGACCCAAGCCGTGCATGCAGACTACGAAGCCAACCTGGTTCCGCAGAAGCTGCCGGGCACGATCGACATGCCGGCCATCGTGGGGCTGCTGGCCAAGCACCTGCCGCAAGATGCGGTTCACACCAACGGCGCGGGCAACTTCGCGAGCTGGGTGCACCGCTTCTTCAAGCATCACGGCCTGGTGAAGGGGCACAAGACGCAGCTCGCGCCGACCGTCGGCGCGATGGGCTATGGCGTACCTGCGGGCATCGCGGCGAATATCGTGAGTGGCCGCACGGTGCTCACCATGGCGGGGGACGGCGACTTCCTGATGAACGGCCAGGAGCTGGCGACCGCCGTGCAATACGGCGCAAAGACCATCATCGTGCTGCTGAACAACGGCATGTACGGCACGATCCGCATGCACCAGGAGCGCGACTATCCCGAGCATGTGAGCGGCACGCACCTGAACAATCCGGATTTCGCGGCGCTGGCCCGTGCGTATGGCTACGCAGGCGTCAAGGTCTCGCGCACCGAAGAGTTCGAGCCCGAGCTTGTTGCAGCGCTCGAACGCAAGCAGGGCACGCTCATCGAAATCATGCTCGACCCCGAGGTGATCACGACGCGCGGGCCGCTGTCGGCGATCCGGGAAGGCGCCCTGAAGCGCCAACGGGATCAGCCGGATCAGGCAGTCAAAGGGTAAACCGGAACCCCTGCACGATCGCGCCGGGCGTCGTCACGCTGCCCAGCGCGCGCGCCATGTAGGTGCCGCTGTCGGGCACCAGCTCGCGGTCGTGCGTGAGCGCGACCAGGCCTTGCCCGAACATCCGCAGGAACGAGTCGTCGAACCGCATCACCGCGATCGGTGCGACGAGCTTGCCGTTTTCCACCCAGAAGCAGGCGAAACGCGTCATGCCCGTCATGCGGCAGGCCTGGCGGTCGCTGTAGTTCAGGTAGTGCAGGTTGCTCAGGTAGATGCCTGTGCCGAGCGTGGGCAGGATGTCGGCGTGGGCCAGCGTGCCTGCGGCCAGGGCGAGTGATTCGGGCGATTCGTAGGCATTCGCGCCATTGGCGGGCAGGGCGTATTCACTGGCGCTTCGGGCCGAGTTCAAGGTGCCGATGGTGCGTCCGGCTTCCACCAGCGCCACGGCATCTGGCTTGACGAATCCGTCCTGCTGGAAGCATGGCGCGATCCCGGTGCTGGTAGCCTCGCTGATCGCGATCGACGGGTGCAGCAGCTTGTCGCCGCGATGAACGAGACCGAGCGTGTTGACGCCGGTCTTGAGCGCCTTCACACCGAACCCGTCCCATCCCAGGGTGCCCAGCAAGTCGGCCATGGCGACCGGCGACAGGTACACGCGGTACTCGCCCGGAGGAAGCGTGATTTGCGGCCGCTCCAGAAGCGCGACCTGTTCGCGGGCGCTTTCCATCTTGCGCGCGAACTCGGCGGCGTCCCAGCTCGTGCCTGCGTACGAGGACTTCACAGCCTGGTCGCCCGAGCGGTAGAGGCACCACTCGAAGTTGAAGCTCGCGACGCTGTGCCAGTTGCGCTGGCCCCGGCTGTCGGCGAATGCACGAACGATAGGGCCGCCCGCGTAGAAGCCGACGAGATCGGTGCCGCTTGCGTGATCGGCAACGGCTTCGATGACCTGCTCTGCAGAGGGCAGCTGCGCGGTGGACACCCGGTCGGTGGAGGTCACGGTGCCCGGCAGCATCAGGTATTTGTCTTCGGGCACCAGGGGTAGCTGCGCGATGAGGGCTGCCCGCTCGTCAAGCAGCACCAGCACGTCTGATTCGGCATTGCCGCTGAGCGTGACCGTGCCGCTCGAACGCCGCAAGCCCGCGACCACCGACACCGTCGCACTGCGCTGGTCCACGTGCGTCACCTGTCGCACAAGGGCGTGGTTGAAGCGGATGAAGTCGGTGGTTTCGGCGGCGTAGTAGAGGCTCACGCGGTCTGTGCCCGGCGCATGGGTACACACGGCGCTCGCGATTTTTTCGAAGTAGTCCTGCATCACTGCGCTCCCCCGAAAACGGCGACGTTGGTGAATTTGCAGGCCGGCGCTGCATGGCCTACGCGCACGACCTGGTTGGGTTCTCCCTTGCCGCAGTACGGCGTGCCCATGACCTTGAAGGTGCTCGCGTCGCCCACCATCGTGAGGGACCGCCAGAAGCCTGCCGAAATGCCGCGATAGCCCGGCCGCTTGACGACCTCGGCGAGCTTGCCGCCGCGAATCATCTGACCGTGTTCGCAGCCGAACTGGAATTTGTTGCGGGAGTCGTCGATGCTCCAGGACGCATTGGTGCGCATCATCACGCCGTAGTCGATGCTGGCGATCATGTCGGCCAGCGTGGAGTCGCCTGCCTCGACATTGAGATTGCTCATGCGGTCGATGGGCGCGCGGTTCCAGCTGCAGGCGCGCGCCGTGGAAACGCCGGGCAAATTGCTGCCGAGTTCACGAGCGCGGGCCTGCGAGATGGTGCCGCCGAGCGGCCGCTGCAGGATGCCGTGGCGGATGATCCACTGGCGCTCTGCAGGCGCGCCGTCGTCGTCGTATGCGAAGGTGGCGAACTGGGCGGTGACGTCGGGCGCGAAGCTCACATTGAGCAGGTCGCTGCCGTAGCGGTAGTGGCCGAACATGTCGAGCGTGACGAAGCTGGTGCCCGCGAAATTGCGCTCGTCACCGAGGATACGGTCGAGCTCCAGTGGATGTCCGATGCTCTCGTGGATCTGCAGCATCATCTGGTCGGGCATGACCAAGAGGTCCATGTCGCCGGTCGGGCAGTTGGGTGCATGCACGAGCTCCAGCGCTTCGCGGGCCACGCGAGGGCCGTCCTGCGCGAAGCCCGCGCGGTCCAGCACCTCGAAGCCGCCTTGCTGGCAGAACCCGTTGTACTGGCCCGCTGCCGATCGAGCCTGCGTGTCGCCGTTGGCCGATGCGATGACGAGGATGTTGGGGACGACGAAGTCCCAGCTCTGTTCGACCCTGGCGCCGCTGGACGTGATGAGCAATTGCTCGGTGTGCGTCGTCCACAGCGACGCCATGCGATCAACGATGGCGTCGTCGATCTTCGCGCTGGCGCAGACGCTTCGCACCAGGTCGAACTTGTCGCCCAGCGTTGCTGCGCTCACGGGCTTGATGTTGGGCGACTGGTAGTTGCCGACCGGCGCCGGCATCTCGACCTTGCGGTAGTCGAAAACGCTGTGCTTCGCGGTGGCCAGCGCGAGTTCGCCTGCTCTTGCGAAAGCGCTGCGAAGGCCCGCTTCGGAGACATCGCTGGTGGCCGCATAGCCCATGCCGCCTTGCCGGATGACCGACACCATCACCCCCGCATCGCGCTGGCGGCTGGGCGGCTCCGGCACATCGGAACGAACGCTGATGCGCTCACTGGTTTCACTGACGGCGCGCACCGACCAGAAGTCGGCGGCAGGCGCGGTTTTGCGGGCGAGGGTTTCGATGGAGTCCATGGGTGTCGGCGGTCCTTGAAAACGAAAAAGGCCGGGGTCACCGGCCTTTGGAGTATCGCGAACTTGCGCGATGGACGCTTGTGAATTTACTTCACGTGCTTGCCGATCAGGCCAGCCATCTCGAACATGGAGACCTGTGCCTTGCCGAAGATTTCCTTCAGCTTGGCATCGGCGTTGACCATGCGCTTGTTGACCGAATCCTGCAGCTTGTTCTTCTTGATGTAAGCCCACAGCTTGCTGACCACTTCAGTGCGCGGCAGCGGTGCCGAACCCACGACAGCGGCGAGTTGCGCGCTGGGCGTCAGTGCCTTCATGAAGGCTGCATTGGGAGTGCGCTTCTTGGCGGGTGCAGCCTTCTTTGCAGGAGCTGCCTTCTTGGCGGGTGCAGCCTTCTTTGCAGGAGCAGCTTTCTTGGCGGGTGCAGCCTTCTTCGCAGGAGCAGCCTTCTTCGCCGGAGCGGCCTTCTTTGCAGGAGCTGCTTTCTTGGCCGGAGCGGCCTTCTTTGCTGCAGTTTTCGCGGGAGCTTTCTTCGCAGCTTTTTTCGCAGTTGCCATGATTATTTCCTTCTAGAAGTTGATTGACCTGCCAATGGAAACCAGCGTTCCTCGCTTGGCACTGCGGATGCTACTGGAGAAAAAACGCGTTTCCAAGCGAAAAATGGCTTTTTTCATTGGGGCGTGTCGTTTTTTTTACTTCGCGTTTGCCGCTGTTTTCCCTCTGAAGATCAGGAAAACGCCCGCGAGGATCACGCCGCACGCAATCCATTCGCTGCCGGTGACCGCTTCATTGGCAACAACGACACCCAGAAACAGCGCGATCACGGGGTTCACAAACGCGTAGCTGCTGGCAACTGCAGGCGATGTATTGGCGAGCAAATACATGTACGCGCTGAACGCGATGAGCGAGCCGAACACCACGAGATACACCCACGCCGCAGCTGCATGACGCGTTGCCGGCCATTGCGGCTGCTCACCCAACGCAAGAGAAATCACCATCAACACCGCGCCGCCACACAACATTTCGCTGGCGAAGCCCATCGGCCCCGGTGCGAGTTGCAGCTTGTCGATGGAGAGCACCGAGCCCAGCGCCCAGGCAAGGGTGCCTGCGACGATGCTCGCAATGCCCACGGGTGACGCCGAGAAACTCGCGCCACCGACCAGCAGCACGACGCCTGCAACGCCCACGGTCATGCCTGCGAACTCGAGCCGGCTCGGGCGCTTGCCGACGGCGAGGCCGAAGGCGCAGACCCACATCGGGGTCACCGCAATGAAGGCGGCGATCAGCCCGGACCCTATGGTTTGCTCGGCTGTGGCGCAAAGGCCCATTCCGCCGCCGAGCATCAGCGCCCCGATTACGGCGGCGTTGCGCCATTGAACCCGGGTGGGAAATACCAGGCGTTTGCCTGACGACCGGCCACGCCAGGCCAGCCATGCCATCAGCAACGCGCCCGCCGTGAGGAACCGGGTCCCCATCTGGAAGAACGGAGGCAAGCTCTCCAGCGCGTAGCGGATCGCCAGGTAGGTGGAACCCCAGATGAGGTAGCACGCGAGGAGGGCGGGTACGAGGAGGGACGGGCGGGCCGCGATCGGGGGCGCCGTTGTTGCTGCTGAGTTCATCCGACCATGGTAATTTCGCGTTGGGCGATGATCCATGCATGGTTGAAGGTGTATCGGGTCTCACGCTTTGCTTTTGAAGGGAAAAGTTGATGACCACCGAATTTCTGGAAATCGATGTGCATGACGGCCGCATCCTGGCCGAACTTCAGCGCGATGCGCGCATCAGCATGGCCGAACTCGGCCGGCGCGTTCACCTGAGCCAACCGGCAGTCACCGAGCGCGTCCGCAAGCTCGAACTCAACGGCGTCATCAAGGGCTATCGCGCCGTGGTGGATTACCAGCGGCTGGGATACGGCATACAGGCGATGGTGCGCATCGGGCGCGCGGAGTATGCGCGCGTGCTCAAGCTGGTCGAGCAAACCCCCGAGGTCGTGAACGCCTGGAACGTCACCGGTGAAGACAGCTGGATGCTGCAGATTGCGGTGATCGACGTTGCCCACCTGGATGCGGTGCTCAGCAAGTTCTGCATCCTGGCGGAGACCTCGACCTCCATCGTCCTGAATGCGCCGCGTGAAAACGCTTCCGTGCTGCCGGCGCGGCGGGAGAACATCAAGCCTGCCGTCCGCAAGGGCCAGGGCAGGTCGTAAGTTGCCTAGAACGTCGATCGCGAGGGCAGGGTGGCCAGCACGACGCCCGCAAGCGCCAGCGCGAAGGCAACCAGTTGCACAGCCGTCAGGGGTTCGCCAAGCACCAGGACGCCCACCACGGCGGCGGATACCGGCAGCATCACCGTGAACACGCCGCCCTGCGATGCGGGCACGACCTTCAACCCCGTCATCCACAGCCACACCGTCCAGATGCTCGCGGCGAGCGAGTAGAAGATCAGCAGGACCCAGATGCTCGCCTGGACGCTGGCGAAGTCGAATGTGGTCGCGGCGTAGAGGCCGAACGGCGTCACAAGCACAAACCCCCACAGGTTGATGAGTGACGCGATGCGCTTGGGACCCATGGCGCCGGTGAGCTTCTTGCCGATGACCGCATACGCGGCTTCGCAGATGACCGCGCCCAGGATCAGCAGGTTGCCGAGCCAGGCAGGGCCCAGCGACGACACCGTCGCCGCAGCGTGGCCGGCTGGCCTGGCCAGCGCCAGGAGCGCAATGCCGGCGGCCGCGCACGCGATCGCCGCCCAGACGCGCGGCATGATCCGCTCGCCCAGGAAGGCCCAGCTCATGAGCGCGACGACCGCAGGGATGGCCGCCATGATCACCCCCGCTGACACGGCGCTCGTCATGCTCACTCCGAAGAGCATGCAGATCGAGAACATGAAGTTGCCCAGGAACGATTCGAGAAAGAGAAGGCGGCGGGTTTCTCGCGTCATCGGGGGCTCGGCCGCGGGCTTGCGCAGCCAGGGCAGCATGCCCAGGCCGCCGATGCCGAATCGCATCCAGGCCAGCAGGAACACAGGGATCGCCGCGACGAGCGGCTTGGAAAGCGCCACATAGCTGCCGACGAGCGACATGCTCAGGGCGAGGCAGGCGTACGCGACGACGCGCTGGCGTCGTTCGGTCATTGAAAATGGGAGGATGACAACAAAACGAGCGAATGATGCCCGAATCGCCAGCGTCGCCTGAAGCCGCGAACACATCTGGGAAACGTCACGTGTTCGTTTACGGGACGCTGCGCCGTGGCGGCAGCAACGACATCAACCGGCTTGTGCCTGCCCCGCGCTACGTGGGCATGGGTGAAGTGAAGGGGTGCCTCTACCGCATTGACTGGTATCCGGGGCTCACGCTCGGCGGGCAGGATGCAGTGACCGTCGTCGGTGAGGTCTACGAGATTGCCCCGGCACTGGAATCGATACTCGACGAGATCGAATGCATCGATGACGGCCCTGACAGCGAGTATTTCAAGCGCGAGCTGCCGGTTGAAGTGGATGGCCGCCCGATCTTGTGCCTGGTGTACGAGGTCAACCCCGAACGGGTGCGCGGCAAGCAACTGATCGGGCACGGCGACTGGATCCTGTTTCATCCCGCGCAATCCTGATTTCGCATGATGGAATTTCGTAATGCTGCAGTGCGCAATAATTTCTCAATATGAGAAATCAAATCCCGTATGGAGAAATGAAATGTGTAAGTTGTTGATTTTTAACAGATAAAAATATCTCTTATATAAGACACAAGAGCTTCACAAACTCTTCTACAAGACTTAAAGTTCATCCATCGGCACCGTCCTTGCATCGGCAGGAAGACCGAACCAGTTTCTATCAACCTCGGAGTGAAAACATGACATCCTGGACCCACCTGACGCGCGAACAGCAGATCGCCCAACTCGAAAAAGACTGGGCCGAAAACCCACGCTGGAAGGGCATCAAGCGCGGCTACAGCGCTGCCGACGTCGTCAAGCTGCGCGGCTCGGTACAGATCGACCACACGCTGGCCAAGCGTGGCGCCGAGAAGCTCTGGAACCTGATCAACACCGAACCGTTCGTCAACACGCTCGGCGCACTGACCGGCAACCAGGCCATGCAGCAGGTCAAGGCCGGCCTGAAGGGCATTTATCTCTCCGGCTGGCAGGTTGCCGGCGATGCGAACAGCAACGGCGAGATGTACCCCGACCAGTCGCTGTACTCGGTGGACTCGGTGCCCAAGTGCGTCAAGAAGATCAACGCCACGTTTGCACGCGCCGACCAGATCCAGTGGAGCGAAGGCAAGGGTCCTGGCGATGAAGGCTATGTCGATTACTTCGCGCCTATCGTGGCCGATGCGGAAGCCGGTTTCGGCGGTGTGCTCAACGCATTCGAACTGATGAAGGCCATGATCGAGGCAGGCGCCGCCGGCGTTCACTTCGAAGACCAGCTCGCATCCGTCAAGAAGTGCGGCCACATGGGCGGCAAGGTGCTCGTGCCGACGCGCGAAGCCAACGCCAAGCTGATCGCCGCCCGCCTGGCTGCTGACGTGATGGGCACGCCCACCATCTTGCTGGCCCGCACGGACGCGGAAGCTGCCGACCTGGTGACCAGCGATGTCGATCCGATCGACCAGCCGTTTTGCACCGGTGAGCGCACGGTCGAAGGTTTCTACCGTACCAACAAGGGCATCGACCAGGCCATCGCCCGCGGTCTTGCCTACGCCGAGTACGCCGACCTGATCTGGTGCGAGACCGGCACGCCTGACCTGAAGTTCGCCAAGGACTTCGCAGATGCGATTCACGCGAAGTTCCCGGGCAAGCTGTTGGCTTACAACTGCTCGCCATCGTTCAACTGGAAGAAGAACCTGGACGACGCGACCATTGCCAAGTTCCAGAAGGAACTCGGCGCGATGGGCTACAAGTTCCAGTTCATCACGCTGGCCGGCTTCCACAGCCTGAACTACTCGATGTTCGAGCTGGCCTACGGCTACGCACGCAACAACATGAGCGCTTTCGTGGAACTGCAGCAGAAGGAATTCGCCGCTGCAGACCGCGGGTTCACCGCCGTGAAGCACCAGCGCGAAGTGGGAACGGGCTACTTCGATGCCGTGACCACGACGATCGAGGCCAACGCTTCGACCGCTGCGCTCAAGGGTTCGACGGAAGACGAGCAATTCTTCGAAGAGAAGAAGGCCGCCTGATCCTCGCGTCCTGACGAAAAAGGGGCCTCGCGGCCCCTTTTTTTGCTTGGGGAAACGGCCCTTGTTTTTTCCGGGACGAAGGTTAGAGTACGTGGCACTTACCTATGCAGGGGACGGCCTCATGAGCTCTACCGAAGACAGGACCGGCGTTTTTGACGCAAGCAAGCTCAGCCAGGCTAAATGTCCCGATTGCCTGGGCACAGGCGAGCTGCGGTTCGACAGCGAAAACATCACTGAAGACTTCGAAGTCGAAAAGCAGACGATCATCACGCCATGCGAGCGCTGCAACGGCACGGGATATGTACCGGCCGGTTAGAATCGCGGCTTTGCTGAGTGAACAAGAGCGAGAAAGGCACCCCGGTTATGACACCGCGAACTACCACTGAAGGTTTGACGGCCCGTTGAGGCCGTGTAGTCGCGTGCACTGAGGTCACCCCTTGCAACCCAAAAGCGCGGCTCACGTCCGCGCTTTTTTGTTTTTCCTACCGCTATTTCTGATCATGATCCAAGTCACGCTTCCCGATGGTTCCCAACGCGAGTTTCCCGGCCCGGTCACGGTGGCAGACGTCGCCGCTTCGATCGGCCCCGGCCTGGCCAAGGCGGCACTTGCCGGCAAGGTTGACGGCAAGGTCGTGGATACGAGCTTCACGATCGACAAGAACAGCCAGCTTGCCATCATCACAGCCAAGGACGCCGACGGCCTGGATGTCATCCGGCATTCGACGGCGCACTTGCTGGCCTACGCAGTCAAGGAACTGTTTCCCGAGGCGCAGGTCACGATCGGGCCGGTCATCGAGAACGGCTTTTTCTACGATTTCTCGTACAAGCGGCCGTTCACGCCCGAAGACCTCATCGCCATCGAAAAGCGGATGGCAGCCGTCGCGGCGAAAGACGAGCCCGTCACGAGGCGAGTCCTGCCGCGCGATGACGCCGTGGCGCATTTCAAGAGCATCGGCGAGAACTACAAGGCCGAAATCATCGGCAGCATTCCCGCGAACGAAGATGTGTCGCTGTACGCCGAGGGGTCGTTCGAAGACCTTTGCCGCGGCCCGCACGTGCCGAGCACGGGCAAGCTCAAGCACTTCAAGTTGATGAAGGTTGCCGGCGCCTACTGGCGCGGCGATCACCGCAACGAGATGCTGCAGCGCATCTACGGCACGGCCTGGGCGAGCAAGGAAGAGCTCCAGCAGTACCTGACGATGCTCGAAGAAGCGGAAAAGCGCGATCACCGCAAGCTCGGCCGGGAGCTCGACCTGTTCCACATCGACGACGTGGCACCGGGCGTGGTGTTCTGGCATCCCAAGGGCTGGGCGATCTGGCAGGCGGTGGAGCAGTACATGCGCCAGGTCTACAAGGACACGGGTTACCAGGAAGTCAAGGGCCCGCAGATCCTGGACAAGAGCCTGTGGGAGAAGACGGGCCACTGGCAGAACTACCGCGAGAACATGTTCACGACGGAAAGCGAAAAGCGCGAGTACGCCTTGAAGCCCATGAACTGCCCGGGCCATGTGCTCATCTTCAAGCACGGCATCAAGAGCTACCGTGACCTGCCTGTGCGTTTTGGCGAGTTCGGCCAGTGCCACCGCAATGAGCCCACGGGTGCACTCCACGGGATCATGCGGGTGCGCGGCTTCACGCAGGATGACGGTCACATCTTCTGCACGGAAGACCAGATCCTGCAGGAGTGCGTGAACTACACGGCGCAGCTGCAGAAGGTCTATGCCGACTTCGGGTTCAAGGACATCCTCTACAAGGTCGCAACGCGTCCCGACAACCGCGTCGGCTCGGACGAACTGTGGGACAAGGCCGAGTTCGCCGTCATGGAAGCGCTGCGCCGGTCCGGTGTGGACTTCATCGTCTCGCCCGGCGATGGCGCGTTCTACGGGCCGAAGATCGAGTACACGCTCAAGGACGCCCTCGGGCGCCAGTGGCAATGCGGCACGATGCAGGTGGACTTCAACACGGCTGAGCGGCTCGGCGGCGAATACGTGACGGAAACGAGCAGCCGTGCCCACCCGGTCATGCTGCACCGGGCCATTGTCGGCAGCCTCGAGCGCTTCATCGGCATGCTGATTGAAAATCACGCCGGGGCGCTCCCCGCGTGGCTGGCACCTGTGCAGGTTGCGGTGCTCAATATCACGGATTCGCAGGCCGATTACGCCCGGTCCGTGGTCAAAACGCTGGAAAATCAAGGGCTTAGGGTCGATCTTGATCTGCGCAACGAGAAAATAACGTATAAAATACGAGAGCATTCGTTGCAGAAGCTGCCGTACATCCTCGTCATAGGTGACAAGGAAATGGCTGCTGGTGCTGTCGCAGTGCGCGCCCGGGGCAACTTGGACCTCGGCGTGATGTCAGTGGACGCGTTCTCGCAAAGAATCGCCCAGGACATCCGAAACAAAAGCTGATTTTGAATGAATGACGCTGTTGCTTGCACGCATTGGGGCAGTTTCGCTACTTTATTTGTAGCAAACGTATTGAAGGACACAGACCATCGCTACTGAATTTCGCGACCGCCGCCAACGCGAGGAACGCAAGCACCGCCTGAACCGGGAAATCATGGCCCCGGAAGTACGCCTCTCGGGACCTGAAAACGAGCCCTTGGGCATCGTCAGTCTCTCCGAAGCCCTGCGAATGGCGGGCGAGGCCGACGTTGACCTGGTTGAAATTGCCGCTACCGCCAATCCGCCCGTGTGCCGGTTGATGGACTACGGCAAGTTCAAGTACCAGGAGCAGAAGAAGGCGGCGGAAGCCAAAGCGAAGCAGACGGTCATTGAAATCAAGGAAGTCAAATTCCGGCCAGGCACCGACGACGGTGACTACAACATCAAGATGCGCAATATCAAGCGCTTCCTGGCCGAAGGCGACAAGTGCAAGATCACGCTGCGCTTTCGGGGCCGCGAGATCACGCACCAGGAAATCGGCATGGCCTTGCTCAATCGCATTCGCGATGAACTCGGTGACCTGATCCTGATCGAGCAGTATCCCAAGCTCGAAGGCCGGCAGATGATCATGATGATTGCGCCGGGCAAGAAGAAAGTGGCTGTGAAGCCCGCCGCCGAATCCTCTCAACCGGCTTCGGCGTAAGTAGTTAAAGCACCCTTTGATGGGTGCGCAGATCACTTGCCCTTCAATGGGCATTTGAAAGAAGTGTCTCGGGGCCAACAAGGCGCGAAATCGATTCGCGACGCCTCACGAGCACAAATTAAAAGGAGCATGAAAATGCCCAAGATGAAGACCAAGAGCGGGGCCAAGAAGCGCTTCCGCGTTCGTCCCGGTGGTACCGTCAAGCGCGGCCAAGCCTTCAAACGTCACATTTTGACCAAGAAGACCACCAAGAATAAGCGCCATCTGCGCGGTGCCGTTGCTGTGCATGAGACCAATATGGGTCACATGTCGCAGATGCTGCCCGGCCGGGGCATTTAATTAACGACGAACAAGGAGTAATCACATGCCTCGCGTCAAACGTGGTGTAACGGCTCGCGCCCGCCACAAGAAAGTTCTCGCCCTCGCCAAGGGTTTCCGCGGCCGCCGCGGCAATGTATTTCGCGTCGCCAAAGAAGCGGTGATGAAGGCGGGGCAATATGCCTACCGCGATCGCCGCACCAAGAAGCGCGTTTTCCGTCAGCTGTGGATTGCCCGTATCAACGCCGCCGCGCGTGAACTGGGCATGACTTACAGCCAGTTCGCCAATGGCATCCGCAAGGCAGGTATCGAGATCGACCGCAAGGTCCTGGCCGATATCGCCGTGCACGACAAGGCCGCTTTTGCGGGCATCGTGGAGCAAGTCAAGGCCAAGCTGGCTGCTTGAGTTCACGGTGGGCGCTGCGCGTTTGCGCGGCGTCCGGTGCAACCAACAAGGACAGGGCTAGGGCCATCAGGCTCTAGCCCTGTTTTCATTCATGACAACGAAAACAGATCTCGATTCCATCGTCGAAAGCGCACGCGAAGCCTTCGCGCAAGCGGCGACACCGGCTGACCTGGAAAACGCCAAGGCGCAGTACACCGGCAAGTCAGGTCGCATCACCGAGCTCATGAAGGGCATGGCTGCGCTCTCCGTCGAAGAGAAGAAGACCCGTGGTGCTGCGATCAATTCGGCCAAGCAGGCGATCGAAGCCGCACTCAACGAGCGCCGCCAGTCGCTGGCAGATGCCGAACTGGAGATCCAGCTGAAGGCCGAAGCGCTCGACGTTTCGTTGCCTGGCCGCGTGCGCGAACCCGGTGGCCTGCATCCCGTGAGCATCACCATCGAGCGCATCGAGCAGATTTTTGGGAGCATGGGTTTCGACGTGACCGATGGTCCTGAGATCGAGAGCGACTGGCACAGCTTCACGTCGCTCAATAACCCGCCGAATCATCCTGCGCGCTCGATGCAGGACACGTTCTACGTCGACATCAATGGCGATGACGGCATCCCCTACAACCTTCGCCCCCACACCAGCCCGATGCAGGTGCGCTATGCGCATCAGCACATCAAGAAGTTCGCCGAGCGCGTGAAAGCTGGCGAGGCATTGCCCGAAATTCGCGTGATCGTCCCCGGCCGCACTTACCGAGTCGACAGTGACGCCACGCACTCACCGATGTTTCATCAGTGCGAGGGTTTGTGGCTCGGCGAAAACGTGAGCTTCAAGGACCTGAAGGTCGTCTTCACCGATTTTTGCCGCAGGTTCTTCGAATCCGACGACCTGACGCTGCGTTTTCGCCCCAGCTTCTTTCCGTTCACGGAGCCGAGCGCCGAGATCGATATCCAGTTCGCGAGCGGCCCACTCGCTGGCAAGTGGCTCGAGGTCGCAGGCTCAGGCCAGGTCCACCCACAGGTGGTGCGCAACATGGGGCTCGACCCCGAGCGCTTCATCGGCTTTGCCTTTGGCATGGGCGCCGACCGTCTGGCCATGCTGCGTTACGGCGTGAACGACCTTCGACTCTTTTTCGAAGGCGATGTCCGTTTCCTGCGCCAATTCCGTTGAACCGATTCCGATAGAACACCCATGCAATTTCCCGAGTCCTGGCTGCGCGAGTTCTGCAATCCGCCGCTTACCACCCAACAGCTTGCCGATACCCTCACGATGGGCGGCCTGGAGGTGGAAGCGCTGCATCCGGTCGCCCCGCCATTTAGCAAGGTTGTCGTCGGCGAAATCAAGGAAGCCGTACAGCATCCCGATGCCGATCGCCTGCGGGTGTGCAAAGTCGATGTGGGGCAGGGCGCCTTGCTCAACATCGTCTGCGGCGCTCCGAATGCTCGGGTTGGCATCAAGGTGCCCACGGCGCTCGTCGGCGCCGAACTCCCTCCGGGTGACGATGGAAAGCCTTTCCAGATCAAGCTGGGCAAGCTGCGCGGCGTCGAGAGCCAGGGCATGCTGTGTTCGGCTCGCGAGCTCAAGCTCAGTGATGACCACGGCGGCCTGCTCGAACTGGCTGCGGATGCAAAGGTGGGCGAGCCGGTCCGCGACCTGCTCTCGCTCGACGACACCATCTTCACGCTCAAGCTGACACCCAATCTGGCTCATGCGTTGAGCGTCTACGGTGTGGCGCGCGAACTGTCGGCACTGACAGGCGCACCACTCAAGCAACCATCGTTCAGGGCTGCAGCCGTCGTGCACGATGCCAGGCTCCAAGTGAACGTGGGCGCACCTGACCTTTGCGGACGCTTTTCGGGTCGCATCGTTCGAAACGTCGATACCAGGGCGAAGACCCCGCAGTGGATGGTGGATCGTCTCGCACGCTGCGGCCAGCGCAGCGTCACCGCCCTGGTCGATATCTCGAACTACGTGATGTTCGAGTTCGGACGTCCTTCGCATATCTTCGACCTCGACAAGATCCACGGGGCGCTCGACGTTCGCTGGGGCAAGGCGGGCGAAACGCTCAAGCTGCTCAACGGCAACACCGTGACGGTCGATGAAACCACGGGCGTGATCGCCGACGACCGGCAGGTCGAGTCGCTCGCCGGCATCATGGGTGGCGATGCAACCGCTGTTTCGGACGACACGCGCAATGTCTATGTCGAGGCCGCCTTCTGGTGGCCGCAAGCCATCCAGGGTCGCTCGCGCCGCTACAACTTCTCCACCGACGCCGGGCACCGTTTCGAGCGTGGCGTCGACCCAGCGCAGACGGTCGAGCACATCGAACACATCACCGGCCTGATCCAGGCCATCTGTGGCGGCGAAGCCGGCCCGATGGACGACCAGGTTGTCGCTTTGCCTGAAAGCAAGCCGGTCAGCCTGCGCGTCGCAAGAGCTGCGAAGGTCATCGGAATGCAGCTGTCCGAGGCGCAGTGCCTCGATGCATTGACGCGATTGGGCTTGCAGGTCACGTCGCAGGATGGCGTCCTCACCGTCAAGCCACCGCCCTATCGGTTCGACATCACGATCGAGGAAGACCTGATCGAGGAAGTGGCGCGGATCGTCGGATATGAACATCTGCCGACCACACCGCCGATGGCGCCGATCACGGCGCGCATGCTGCCCGAGTCCCGGCGCGGCCGTTTCGCCGTGCGTCGTTTGCTGGCGGCCAGCGGCTACCAGGAGACGATCAATTTCAGCTTCGTCGAAGAGAGCTGGGAGCGCGAGTTGGCCGGCAACAGCGATCCGATCAAGCTGCTGAACCCGATCGCGAGCCAGATGGGTGTCATGCGATCGTCACTGCTTGGCTCTCTGATGCAGGCACTGAAATTCAATCTGGACCGCAAGGCCGAGCGCGTTCGCCTGTTCGAGGTCGGTCGTGTCTTCGTGCGCGATTCGTCAGTGCCCACCGGGGACGTCACGGTCCGTGGCGTGCACCAACCGGTGCGTGTGGCCGGTCTCGCCTATGGAGATGCCACCGGGTTGCAGTGGGGCGCCAAGGCTGCGGGCACCGATTTCTATGACGTCAAGGGCGATGTCGAGGCCTTGCTCGCGCCGCTCAAGGCCAGCTTCGAGCCTGCGACTCATCCTGCCATGCACCCCGGCCGCTGCGCGCAGATCAGCCTCGGCGGTAAGAAGATCGGATTTGTCGGGGAGTTGCATCCCCGCTGGCGCCAGAAGTGGGAACTGGCCCAGGCGCCCGTGTTGTTCGAACTGGACTTCGAGGCGGTCGCTCATCGCGAGGTGCCCGCTTTCACTCCCGTGCCGAAGTTCCAGCCGGCGCAGCGCGACATCGCTGTGATCGTTGGCGACAACGTGACGCACGACGAGATCGTTTCGGCCGCGCGTGGGGCGCAGACACAAGGACTCCTGCAGGATGTATTCCTGTTCGATGTGTACAAGCCCAAGCAAGGCGGTGGCGGACTCGCCGCCAATGAAAAAAGCGTTGCCGTTCGCTTGACGCTTTCCAGCGCGCAAGCCACACTGACCGACGACCAGATCGATGCGGCAGTGAAGTCGGTTGTCGATGCGATTGCAGTCCGTCTCGGCGGGCGTTTGAGGGGATGACGACATGGAAGCGCTCAATACGCCGCAGGACGACCTGATGGACTTTGCAGTTGAAAGCCTGGAGACGCCTGCGCTGACCAAGGCGCAATTGGCCGAGTTGCTGTTCGAGCAGATCGGCTTGAACAAGCGCGAATCCAAGGACATGATCGACGCGTTCTTCGACCTGATTTCCGATAGCCTGGTCGAAGGCAATGACGTCAAGATCTCCGGATTTGGCAACTTCCAGATCCGCACCAAAGCCCCGCGTCCCGGCCGCAATCCCCGAACCGGCGAAGCGATCCCGATCGATGCGCGGCGCGTCGTCACCTTTCACGCCAGTCACAAGCTCAAGGAACAGATCCAGGGCAACGAGCCGTCTGAGCGCTGAAACTGGTGCTCGGGCAGAACGCCCGTTGCGAAAGCATGCTTCTTTCGACGTGTGTGCTTTGCACGGGTGGGTGACTTAGAGTAACCTAGCAGCTTTCCCTCCTACGACATTGATTTCAATGGAGAAAAGCCTCCCGTCCATACCAGCAAAGCGTTACTTCACCATCGGTGAAGTCAGCGACCTGTGTGGTGTCAAGCCTCACGTGCTACGGTATTGGGAGCAGGAGTTCACGCAGCTGCGTCCGATGAAGCGGCGCGGCAACCGGCGCTATTACCAGCACCACGAGGTGCTCATGATCCGCCGCATCCGCGACCTTCTGTACGACCAGGGGTTCACCATCAGCGGCGCGCGCAACAAGCTGCAGGAGCTGGTCCAGGGTGAGCGTGACAAGCGGCGTGCCGGCGAGGTCATGCTCGAAGGCGTGGAGGTCATCGAGGTCGAAGACTCGACTTTCGAGGATTTCGAGGACAGCTCGGTCGCCGACGAGGACGACCGCGTGTCTCAGAAGTTGATGCTCGTGCGCCGCGAGCTCTTCGAGATTCGCGACCTGCTGTCGTCGACGCACTGAAGCCTCGAGCTATAATTCAAGGCTCGGCGTGTAGCGCAGCCTGGTAGCGCACTTGCATGGGGTGCAAGGGGTCGAAGGTTCGAATCCTTTCACGCCGACCAATTTGTTGAGGTGACCTGAAGTCACCGGATTTCTCCAGCATTTCCTTCAAGGGGCCGACAGTTTTCTGTCGGCCCTTTTCTTTTTCATGTGACCTCTTGCGGTTGTCATGAGCGCCCCACCGCATAAAATCGCGGCGAATGGCGTTAATTCACTTCATCAACCAGGGACGTTGAACACATCGTGGCAACCGTCGTCTTTGCAGATCTGGTCGGCAGTACAGGCATCTTCGAACGCCTGGGCGATGAGACGGCCGGCCGCTTCGTGACCCAGCTCACCGGTGCGCTCTCCAGGACCTTCGAGCAACACAGCGGCCGGGTGGTCAAGTTGCTGGGCGACGGCATCTTCGTGGTGTTCCCCAAGGAGGCCGATGCCATCGAGGCCTGCGTCGCGATCCAGAAGCGCCTGCAGGAAAAACCGGTCTATCCCGGTGGCACGCTCAAGGCAGTCCAGATGCAGATGGGTGTCGAAAGTGGCGACGTCGTCGAGATCGATGGCGACTGTTATGGCGACGCGGTCAACAGTGCGGCTCGGCTGGCGGACCTGGCAGGCGCCGAGCAAATCCTCACCACCCAACGCGTGCGCGTTGCACTCCCCGATCACATGCAGGCCCAGTTGCGCAGCCTGGGGCCCATGTATCTGCGGGGCAAGCAGGAAGTCACCGAGATCTATCGCGTCCAGTGGATGGTCGAGCGTGACGCGGATGCCACGGTGATGGGCGTTTCGATGTTCAAGGCGCCCAGGGATGCGTCGCTGGAGCTGTCGGCCCTCGGGCAAATTCACCGGCTCGACACCAGCGGCGAAAAATTCACCCTGGGGCGGGCGGCAACAGCATCGCTGTCCGTCAACGACTCGCGCGTGTCCCGTGTTCACGCAACCATTGAATGGCGGGGTGGGCATTTCGTGCTGGGCGATGGATCGAGCTTTGGCACCTGGGCCTACTTCGGCAACCAGAGCGAGCCGGTCGTGCTCAGGCGCACCGAGTGTTACCTCGTCGGCCATGGGCAGATTTCACTGGGATGCGAGCGGGAGGCCGAAGAGGCGACGATCGTGCATTTCTCGGTCAAGGCCTGACCCTCGCGGTCGCAGTCCAGCCTTCGCTGCCCATGACAATTGAAATCCACGTTGCGGGCCCGGGTCTGGATGTGGTGCGCACGCTGGAGCCGGGGCAGGACCAGCTCGTCCTTGGGCGTGATGCGGATTGCGGCGTTTGCCTCCCCGATCCGGAGCGCAACGTGTCCCGGCGGCACCTGGCGGTCTGGTGCGAAAGCGACACGCTTCAATTCCATGTGCTGTCGGTCGTCAATGGCGTGGAGATGCCTTTCGGCGAGGCGCCGCCGGGCGCGCGGGGCGTGCTGCCATTCGGCCAGACCCTGAAAGTCGGCGACTACGCGCTGGAAGTCCGGCTGGTTGAAAAGCCTGCGTCACCGCAACCTGAACCGGAGCCGGCTCCTGATGCCGACCCCTGGGCCGTGTTCGATCGCGAAGGCTCCGGCGCAACGATGCCGGTTGCGTCCGCTCCGCGCGCCTCCATCGCGTCGTCGGCCAATGAAGACGATCCTTTTGGTGAATGGGGCTTCGAAAGCACTTTCGGCCCCGGTCAGGATGGGAGTGGTGCGCTGGACGCCACCAAGCTGGCCGCAGGCGATGTCTCGTCTGTCTTCAAGGGACTGGGCCTGGATCCATCGACGCTCGGAACCCTGAGCCAGGGCGAACTTGAAACCATCGGGCGCCTCGTGCGAATCCTGGTCCTGGGTGTCATGGAACTGCATTGGAGTGTCCTGGGCGTGAAGCAGGATATGCGATCGGGCGATCGCACCATGGTTGCGACGAAAGACAACAACCCCCTCAAGAGCGACTGGCCGCAAGAGACGAAGTTGCGCTACCTGTTTGGAGGCCGGACCGCCGGCGTCGGATTTGCCAACCCGGAGCGGGCGCTGCGTGAACTGTTCGTCGAGCTGATCGCCCACAACACCGCGAGTTCGTCGGCGACCCGAGCCGCGCTCGCCGGCACGCTCAAGGAGTTCGAGCCGGGGGCCTTGAAGGAGCGTCTGCTGGGGAGCGGGCCGAAGCTTCTCGAAGGCGTCCGGGCCTGGGACGCCTTCTCCAGGTACTACGACGAGCAGGGCGGGGACATGTCGAAGTGGACCCAGCTTCTGCTCGACCGATACTTCACCGATGCCTACCTGCGGGAAAGCCTGCGTATCCGCCGCGAGACACCGCCGCGCGAGCGATAGGCCGCTGGCTGAACGGCAAGGCTAGAATCGGTTTCCGCACGTTACAGGGCGCTCGTTCCCGTGAGTCTCAAAAAGCTTGGCCGATATGACCTCGTCCGCGTTCTCGGCAAGGGCGCGATGGGAATCGTGTACGAGGGCAAGGACCCCAACCTCGATCGTCGGGTAGCCATCAAGACCGTCAAGGTCGAGAACCTGTCCGAAGAAGCCGCCGCCGAATACGAGGCGCGCTTTCGCACCGAGGCACGTTCGGCGGCGCGGCTGCAACACCCCAATATCGTCAGCGTCTACGACTCCGATCGGGACGGCGACATCGCCTTTCTCGTCATGGAGTTCATCCAGGGCGACGACCTCAAGCACCACCTCGACAAGGGCATCCGCTACTCGCTGGAGCAGTCGCTCAAGATGATCCGCGACCTGCTGTCCGCGCTCGACTACGCGCACAAGCAGGGAATTGTTCACCGCGATATCAAACCGGCCAACCTGCTGATCGAGCCGGGTGGTCGCGTCAAGCTGACTGACTTCGGCGTGGCGCGCATCCAGGATTCCGGCGAAGCCACCCGCACGCAGGGCAGCATGGTCGGCACGCTCAAGTACATGTCGCCGGAGCAGGTGCAGGGCCAGAAGATCGACGCCCGCGCAGACCTCTTTTCGGTGGGCGTGGTGCTCTACCAGCTGCTGACGGACAAGCGTCCCTTCGATGGCGACAACGACTTCTCGATCATTCACCAGATCATCGGCCATACGCCTGCAGCGCCGAGCTCGTTCAACGCGCGTCTTCCCCCAGCCATTGATGCCGTGGTTGCGCGCGCGCTGGCGAAGAATCGCGATGAGCGTTTTGCCACGGCGCGCGACTTTGCCTCCGCGTTGCAGTCCGCCATCCGCCGCGCCGAAGATGCGACTGTCGTGCCGCCTGCCGACCCGGGCCGCCGCCAGGAAGGCCCGTCGAACATCAACCCATCGGTGACCGGCTCGGTTTTGACCAGCCCTTCGACGGTGACGCAGGAAGTCGAACTCGTTTACTGGAAAGACATCAAGGACTCGGTCGATCCCGAGGAGTTCGAGGGTTTTCTTTCCAGGTTTCCGGCCGGCATCTACGCCGATCTCGCGCGGCGGCGCCTTCGCAAGCTCACCGGGGGGACGCTCGCTGGTGATCAGACAGTGCTTGGCGGCATCCTGCCGGGCAGCGAACAAGACCTCGATGCGACCCGGATGCGTCCGAGCACCTTCACGTCGCCACTGGTTGTCGCCCAGCCGCCTGCGACGGCTTCGCCTTCAATCACTGGCTCGCAGGCCGAACGCGACCTGGGCCCCTCGTCGGAGTCGTCCACCTTCTCCCAGGCGGACTTCACCAACACACAGTTTGAAGCCAGGGCCCCTGAAAGCGAGTCGGGTGGGCTTGCTGCACCTGAGTCGCCACCGGTGCAGGTCCCGGTGCCGCCTTCGGCTGAGGCCACCGTGGCGCCGCAGGAATCAACCTCGACGTCGGCGTCTGTTCAGGCGCCAGCGCCCGATTCGCTTGTCATGGCGGCAGCGGCAGCCAAGGTCCAGCGGGCGCTGAAGAAGGAAAAAGAGCTGGAGAAGGAAGCGGAGCAAGAGGCGCACAAAGGTGGAGGTGCACCGGTGGCTGCCAAAGCCGGCAAGAAGCCGCCTGTCGCAGTCATCGCTGGCATTGGCGCAGTGGCGGTCATTGCCATCGCTGCCTTCCTCATGACCGGTAAGAAGACGGCGCCGGTCGAAGTGGCGGCCGCTGCAAGTGCCGCCTCCAGCGCAGCGTCTGCTGCGGTGCCGGTTGCAAGGACGGCCACGCCTGTTGCGTTGGCGCCGAGCGCGCCGGCTGCGCCTGCAGCGGCGGTCGCGACGCCATCAACCGCGAGCGCAGCATCCGCTGGCGCGTCCGCAGCAAATCCAGCTGCTTCCAAGGCCAGCGCCGTGCGCCGTGTGGCGAGCGCACCGAAGCCGCGGATCGTGCCCTCCGCGCCGGTGGCTGAGCCGCCGCGAAACTTTGCGGTGACACCGCCGTTGCAGGTGCGCGAAGAAAACAGGGCGCCCTCTGCCAGCGGCATCCTCAACGGCCCGAATCCGGTCGAGCAATGCAAGGACAAGATGTTCCTGTCGCGCGAGTTCTGCCTGGCCGAGCATTGCGACAAGGCCGCATCGCGCAGTCACCCGCTGTGTGTCCAGAGGCGAGCGGACATCAAGCTGCGTGAGGAAAGCAAGATCCGGCAGGGGCCGCAGTAGGTCCAGCGTTGCCGGACGTCCCCGAACGTTTTCGCTCGGCCAGGCGTGCCTAGACGATGTCCATCGTATGCACGTCGAAGCTGCCCCGGCGGCGGTCCTCGAAGTAGAAGAGCAGCGTTTCCTTGACGGTGCGAAACGCAATCTCGTCCCAGGGAATTTCAGCTTCGGTGAAGAGCCGGGCTTCAATCGTTTCGTGGCCGGGATCGAACTGGTCGCTCACCAGTTTCGCAAGGTAGAACAGGTGGACCTGCCCCACCCGGGGCACGCTCAACAGCGACAGCAGGCCTTCCATCTCGAACTTTGCGCCGGCTTCTTCGTCTGTCTCGCGAGCCGCACCCTCCGAGGTGGACTCGTTGAGCTCCATGAAGCCCGCCGGTAACGTCCACTTGCCCCAGCGCGGCTCGATGTTGCGCTTGCACAGCAGCACCTTGTCGCCCCAATAGGGCACGGTGCCGACCACGTTCAGGGGGTTTTCATAGTGGATGGTGTCGCAAGCGGGGCATACGGCCCGCTCGCGCACATCGCCGTCATCCGGCACGCGGTAGACAACACCTGCACCGCAGTTCCTGCAGTGTTTGATCGCGCTGCGAAAAGTCATTCCCCGAGTTTACGGGGAAGGGCCGACTTTATTTTTTGGCCGGCGTGGCTTTGCCGTGCTTTTCGATCAGCGCGCGTGCGGTCTCCAGCAACTTCTTGCCGTCGTGCCCGCGCTTGTTCATGTCTTCGACCCACTCGACTTCGACCAGGCGAGCCTTGCGCTTGAACTCCTGCGCGTCGGCCGTGGTGATCTGGTAGATCGTGTTCTTGCGGTCTTCGGCTGCCTTGCGGCCCACCGGATCGTTGCCCTGCTGCGTCTTGCCGAGCCAGGCCGAGGTGGCCATGCCGGAGTTGTTGTCGATGATCTTCTTGAGGTCGGGTGCCAGCGATGCGTACTTCGCCTTGTTCATGCCCATCACGAAGGTGGTCGTGTAAAGCGCGCCGCCCGAGTTCTCGAACTCGCTGTGGAACTTGGTGAGTTCATGCACCTTGACCGAAGGCACCACCTCCCAGGGGATGACGCAACCGTCGATCGTGCCCTTGGAGAGCGCATCAGGAATCGCGGGCAGCGGCATGCCCACAGGCGTTGCGCCCACGTAGCCGAGCATCTTGGTGATCTGGCGGGTCGGTCCGCGGACCTTCATGCCCTTGAGGTCGTCGGCCGTCTTGACCAGCTTGTCCTTGGTGTGGAACATGCCGGGGCCGTGCACGTGCAGGGCCAGCACCTGGACGTCCTTGAACTCGTCCACAGCCACCGTCTGCACATATTCCCAATAGGCCTTGGACGTGGCTTCGGCGTTGTTCATCATGAACGGCAGCTCGAACACCTCGATGCGCGGGAAGCGGCCGGCGGTGTTGCCGGGCAGGGTCCACGAAATATCGACAACGCCGTCCTTGGCCTGGTCATACAGCTGCACCGGCGTGCCGCCGAGCTGCATGGCCGGGTAGCCTTCGAACTTGATCCGGCCGCCAGACTCTTTCTCGACCTTGTCCATCCATGGCTTGTGCATGGTGAGCCACACATTGGACTGCGGGGCCATGAAGGTGTGGAACTTGAGCGTGACGGCTTGCTGTGCAATGCCGGACAGGCCGGGGACGCCCAGCACCGTGGCTGCGGCAGTTGACTTCAAAAGGGTGCGGCGCTGGACCATGGTTGTTTCTCCTGTTGGTGCCTAACTTAACGCACCGGGGGTGCGCGCGGTTTCGGGGGTTTCCCTCAACCGATGAATTTCACGAGCCAGAGCGAGATGCCCGGAAAGAACAGCAAAAGCAGCGTGCGCAGCGTGTCGCTGATCAGGAAGGGCATCACGCCCTTGTAGCTTTCGGAGATCGGGACGTCCTTGGCCATGCCGTTGACGACATAGACGTTCAAGCCGACCGGCGGCGCGAGCAGCCCGAAGCCGACGGTCATCAGCACCATGATGCCGAACCAGATGGCGACCGATTCCTTGGGCATGCCGAAATCCAGGCCCATGACCATCGGAAAGAAGATCGGGATGGTGAGCAGGATCATCGACAGCTCGTCCATTACGGCGCCGAGCACCACGTAGAAAAGCAGGATCGCCGAAACCACCGCCACGGGGGACAGTCCCCAGCCGCTCACAACTGCCGCGAGCTGGTTGGGAACCTGGGTCAACGCCAGAGCCGAGTTCATCAGGTCAGCGCCGATGAAGATCATGAAGATCATCGCGGAGCTTTCTGCGGTGGCGTAGAAGCAATGCCTGAACTTCGCCATGGTCATCTCACGGCGCAACAGCGCCGCGATGAACGTGGCGGCCGCGCCAACAGCAGCGCCCTCGGTCGGTGTGAAGATCCCGCCGTAGATGCCGCCGAACACGATCAGGAAGATGATCGCGATGGGGATGACGCCCGCGACCGACGACCAGGTCAGCCGCGCGGCATCTTCCCGCTCGGGTGCGTGGCCCGGAACCACTCGCACGTAAATCGCGATGGCGATGATGTAGCCGACCATCGCGATGAGTCCCGGGATCATCGCGGCGGCAAACAGCTTGGCGATGTTCTGCTCGGCCAGGATGGCATAGATGACCAGAGGAACCGAAGGCGGGATCAGGATGCCGAGCGTGCCGCCCGCAGCGAGGGTGCCCGTTGCCAGCCGGCCCGAATAACCGTGGCGCTTCATTTCCGGCAGGGCGACCGAGGTGATCGTTGCTGCCGTCGCGACCGACGAGCCGCAAATGGCGCCAAAGGCGGCGCAGGCCAGCACGGAAGCCATCGCCAGGCCGCCCTTGAAGCGCGACATGGCCACGCTGGCGACTTCAAAGAGGGCTTTGGAGATGCCTCCCTGAGTCGCGAAATTGCCCATCAGGATGAACAGGGGAATGACGGACAGGTCGTAGCTCGCAAAACGCGCAAAGGCCTGTGTGTTCAGGAAATTGGCGAGCGGCAGCCAGCCGGCCTGCATCACATAGCCCACGCAGCCGGCGATGAACATCGAGATGGCAATGGGCGTGCGCAGCGCCATCAGCACCAGCATGATCGCGAAGATCAGCAGGGCGAGCGTCAGCGGGCTCATTCGGCCACCTGCGGGAAACCACGCGCAAACTGCGCGATGCCGATCACGGCGGTGAGCGCCAGCGGCGGCACCATGGCCGCATAGACGATCCACTCCGGAAACCCGATCATCATCGTTCCTGATTTTGTGTTCCAGGCGTTCAGGCCGCCCAGGGTTGCGCGCCATGCTAGAAGCGCCATCGCCAGGCCCAAAAGTAGGGCACCGACGCGGTCGAGCCGTTCATTGGTCCGGTCGCTGGCCTTGGCGGTGAAGAAGTCCACGATGATGTTGCCGCGCCGGATCTGGCACCACGGCATGAACAGGGCGATGGCGGCGCCGGCGGCAACGCCGGTCAACTCGAAGTCGCCGACCAGCGTCGTCCCAATCGTGTTGCGCCCCAGGACGCTCAGGCATGTCATGAAAGTGATGCCCGTCAGGAGCACCCCCGCCAGGATGGCCGAAAACTTGGCCAGGTTTTCGAGTACGCGCAACGGGATCTTTCGGGTTCAGCTAGCGGCGGAGATCTTGATCGACAGCGGGGTGAGGCCGGCGACGCTGCCAGTGAGCGTGTCCCCCGCGACGACGGCCGCAACGCCTTCGGGCGTGCCGGAATAGATCAGGTCACCCGGCTCCAGGTCCCAGGCGGCCGACAGGTGCTCGATGATCTCGCCGATGTTCCAGATCAGCTTGGAGACGTTGCTGCGCTGGCGATCGTTGCCGTTGACCTGCAGGAAGATTTCGGCGTTGGCCACGTCGCCCGCTTGTGCAGCGGGTGTGATCGGGCCGATGGGCGCCGACTGCTCGAACGCCTTGCCGATGCACCAGGGGCGGCCCTGTTTCTTCATCTCGCCTTGCAGGTCGCGGCGCGTCATGTCCAGGCCGACGCCATAGCCAAAAATATGCTTTTGCGCGTCGGCTGCCTTGATGCGGCGGCCACCGGTGCCGATGGCGACAACCAGTTCAATCTCATGCTGCAGGTCGTGCGTGAGGCTCGGGTATTGGACCGATCCGGTCTGGCCGGCTTCAACCGGCACTGCAGCGTCGCCGGGCTTGAGGAAGAAGAAGGGCGCTTCGCGGCCGGTGAAGCCCATTTCCTTGGCGTGCTCCACATAGTTGCGTCCCACGCAATAAATGCGGCGGATGGGAAAGCGGTCTTGCGTGCCGACAACGGCAACAGAAGCCTGCGGCTTGGGTTCAAAAACAAAACTCATGACAACCTTTCTTCCTTGTGAATACCCAGTGCCTGGTGTACCGGTCGATCCGAAAAACTGAAAAGCACACAGCCGCGCTCGGATGAGAAGCGCGCAGTGTGCCACGACGGAATCACGAAATGATCGCGCGGGCCGAATTCAAAGCGCCACGATTGCCCGTTGCGTTCGATCAGGGCGACGCCTTCGCCTTCGACCACGCTGTACACGGCGCCATCGGTCTGGCGAGCGCCCTTGCCCTGGAATCCTGCCGGCAGCTTCTGCATGAAGGTGGCCATCGTTGGCATCGGCGCGCCGCCCGTGAGCGGGTTCACGTAGCGCAGCTTGACGCCGTCCCATTCGTCGATGGGCGCGTCGCGCTCCAGGCGCTCGAGCGCTTCGAGCGTGCGGTCGTAGGGGTAGCTGAAAATCGGCGAGGTCTTGCCAAACGGCGCGTCATTGCGCACCGGAGCCATGTTTTGCCCATAGCGCGCCATGCTGCTGCCTTCGGTTCGCGTCACCGTCTGCGACTTGTTCACGTCGTTTTCGGCAAATCCCGCATCGAAGAACCGGATCATCGGAATGTCCAGCCCATCGAGCCAGATCACCGGCCCCTCGGACTGGCTTCCATGGTCGTGAAAGGTCCAGCTCGGCGTGATGATGAAGTCGCCCGGCTTCATGCTCGTGCGTTCTCCGTCCACGGCGGTGTGGGCGCCGGTGCCTTCGACGATGAAGCGCAGGGCGCTCTGGGTGTGGCGATGGCTCGGCGCCACCTCGCCGGGCATGATGAGCTGCAGTCCTGCAAACAGCGATTGGGTAACGGCCGCTTGCCCACCCAGACCGGGGTTCTTCAGGATCAGCACGCGCCGCACCGCTTCTTCGGCGGTGATCGCCTCAGCAGCGCGCATCAGGAAGGGGCGCACCTCGCCGTACTTCCAGTGCGCAGGCAGGCAGGGCGTCGCAGGCTCGCGCGGCACCAGGGCATGCAGCACTTCCCAAAGCGGCGCGAGGTTGAACGGCGCCATGTCGCGATTGAGTTGCTCGCGTTCGAGCGCGGCGGGGTGGGGTGCGTTCATGTCTGTCTCCATTGCTTGCCGAGGTAAGCGCCATCGGCCTCGAGCCTCGCCTGCAGGGCGGCCACATCGACAGATGCTGCATCCTGCCCGGAAGCCAGCGCAAGATGCGCCGCTGTTCCCGCAGCTTGCCCCATGACAAAGCAGGCGCCCGTCACGCGCGCGGCCGATTGAGCCTCGTGCGTCATCGAAGCGCAGCGCCCCGCGACCCACAGGTTGTCGAAACCCGGCGGCACTGTCATCCGGTAGGGGAGGTGATTGAACCCGCGGCTCTCGGGGATCTTCGGCCAGCGAAATTCCACGTCGCCCTTGAGGTGCAGCTCCAGCGGCCAGCCGTTGACGCCGACCGTGTCCTCGAAGCTCGCGCAATCGAGCACGTCCGATTCGGTCAGCATGTAGAGCCCCTGCACGCGGCGTGTTTCGCGGATGCCGACCTGCGGCGCGATATCGACGATGTAGGAATTTTCGAATCCGGGCACTTCCTTGAGGAATCCCGCCACGCCCGCAATCTGTTTGCGGCCTAGCATCTCGGCTTCGCTCAGTTCGACGGCATCGATGCCGTTCATGGCGTTGCCCTGCGCATTGGCCAGTTGCGTGAGATTCACGCGCCACTCGATGCCGCTCTTTTGCGGCCGCACGATGGGCGTCTTGCGCGGAAAGCTGTAGCGGCCCTCGGCCTGCGCCTGGAGCATGAGGCGGGGGATGATCTCCCAGGCATTGCCTGCGCGTTGTGGGTCGATGCCGTTGAGCCGGAACATGGTGGATGGGTAAAGCATGTTGCCGTCCCCATCGCCCAGTTCGTACTTTGCGCCGGCCCAGGCGGCCAGGTCGCCATCGCCGGAGCAGTCGATGAAGGCGCGACCGCGAACGGCGCGGCGTCCCGATTTGGTCTCGACGAACAACGCATCGACGACGTTCGGCGAGGCCATCGAGACCCCGGCGGCCAGCGCATGAAAGAGCACCTGCACGCTCGACGACGCCATCAGGTCATCGGCGGCGATCTTGTAGGCGGCGGTGTCGTAAGCCTGCGCCACCGTCTTGCCGAAAAGCGCATGCGGTGTGTTCAGCCCGCCCAGCCGGTCGATGCGCGAGAGCAGGTCATCGGCCACGCCGTGCACCACCTGCCGGATATCGCCATGCACATTGGCATGCAAGCCGCAGAAGTTGGTGACACCGGCCGCAGTGCCCATTCCGCCGAGGAAGCCGTAGCGCTCGATCAAGAGCGTGGAGCGCCCCGCACGGGACGCTGCCACGGCGGCCGCGATGCCAGCCGGCCCGCCCCCCAGCACGACGACGTCGTACTCACCGTGGACGGGTGTGTCGCGGCTGGGCTCGTTGATGTGGTTCATCGATGAGGCTGGCTATCAGGCGACTGATCAGGCTGTGGTGCCGTCGCTTTTGACGACCAGGTCGAAGTGCTCCACGTACGGCGGGCTCGCAAAGAACGGGCCGATGATTGCCCGCCACTGCGGAAACAGCGGTCCTTCGCGGAAGTCGACGTTGTGATTTTCAATCGTGTCCCAGAAGATCTGCAGCACATAGCGCTCAGGGTTCTCGATGCCCTTGTTGACCTTGTAGCCACGCATGCCCTTGGCCTGCGACATCACGGTGGTCAGTGCCCGGGTGACGGCCTCGTCAAAGGCGGCCTGCTGGCCGGGGTTGATGCGGATTTCTGCGAGTTCGAGAATCATGTTGCCGTTCTTTCGGGGTGTTGTTGTCGATGTGGTGGAGAACTTCTCAGATACGTGAGAAGTACTCGCGTTTGTGGAAATCGTCCTTGTCTGTCGCCTCGTTCCACCGCGCGAGCTCGGCTTGCTTGATGCGATCGAAATACTCGATGAACGCGGCTCCGAATCCTTGCGTCATCGCTGCATCGGCGCGCATCGACGCGAGCGCTTCACCAAGGGATGTCGGCAGCCGCGCCGCGTCCGCGCCATACGGGGAATCGGTGGCGGGTGGCGCTGTGAGCTGACGGCGAATGCCATCCAGCCCAGCATGAATCTGCGACGCGAAATAGAGATAGGGATTGGCCGCAGGCTCGCCGATGCGGTTTTCGATGCGGGTGGCCGCGTCGCCGCATCCGCCAATGACGCGCAGCATGGCGCCGCGGTTGTCCCGGCCCCACAGCACCGATTGCGGCGCGAGCGCGTTGGGCCGGAAGCGCCCGAAGCCGTTGACCGTCGGTGTGCAAAACGCCGCCATGCCCCGGGCGTGATCGAGCAGGCCTGCCAGGTACTGTTCGCCGGTCGCTGAAAGCGTGTGACTCGCATCGCCAGGCGTGCTGTTTGCTGCAGGCGTTTCGCGCTGGAAAACGTTGTTGCCGGTAGAGGCATCGACGAGCGACTGGTGCAGGTGCCAGCCGCTGGACATGATCTCGGGAAAGGGCGGGCGGCACATGAAGGTGGCGTGATAGCCCGCGCGACGCAGGGCCTGTTTCACACCATTGCGAAACAGCACCATGTTGTCAGCGGCGGTCATCGCATCGGTTGCCTCGAAAACTGCTTCGACCTGGCTGGGGCCGAGTTCAACTTCCAGCGACAGCAGGGGCAAGCCCAGGGACTGCGCCGTGTGCTGCACGATCCGCAGCGGCTCGTCCGCCAGGTCGAACCACGATTCGGTCAGCAGGTTGTAGCCGGGGTGGATCATCGACACACGAGGCGGGTGCGAAGGCCACGAGGCAAGTTCAGGGTCGAGTTGCTGCTGCGTGTCCTCGATCCGGTAGATATGGAACTCGACTTCGAGACCGCACTTCATCCCGAATCCGGCCGCGCGCAGCTTTCCGAGTGCTGCCTGCAAGACGCGACGCGAGTCGAGCTCGACGGGCCGGCCTTCCTGGAACCAGGGCTGGCATTGGAGCCACGCGGTTTTTGGCGCCCACGGCAACTGCCGGAAGCTGGAGAGGTCGGGCAGGAGCAGCAGGTTGCTCGCGTACTCGAATCCGGGCAGGGCGGCGACGCCGCCGGGTTCGAACACCTTGAATGCGGTCCGGTCGGAGGTGTCCTTGAGCATCAGGGTGCTCACCATGCCGACGCCCTGGTGCATCGCGTTGACTGCGGCGGAGGCGACAAGCGTCTTGCCGCGCGTCACGCCGTGCAGGTCGCACCAGACGAAGCGAACGAGTTCGATACCGCTGGCGGCTATGACGTCGGCGGTTTGCCGCACGGCTTGCTCGCGCGCGGCGTCGTGTATGCCGCAACGCGCGGCGAATGACGTCGTCATGCCCAGGGAGCACTCTGGCGTTTGCCCAGCACCTGCTCCTTCCACCACGTTCCCCACTTGCCCGCAGGCGCAATTCCATCCACCGTGTCCGGCCCCACCATTGCAGCTGCCTGCGCCGCATTCGCCACACCTGGCGCAACGCCTCCCGCCTGCACCGTCTTGATCGCCTCCAGGAGCATCCGGCGATTGGCCATGATGACCTTGTCGCTCGTGCCCAGATGCTCCTTCGTCCGGTCCTGGATCGCGCCCATGCTTTCCACCGCCCACTGATCGTGCACGTTGATGTCGTCCTCGCCCATGCCCAGGTAGGTCTGCTTGCGCTGTTCGTCGGCGTTGAATCCCCAGTTGTTGTGGCGCCCCGATTTCGGGATGTAGTCCGGCAGCGAGATGTATTTGAGCCGCTGTGCGCGCATCGCTTCCTTGTCCACCGGCCCGGCAAAGCTCGTGAAGATCGAATACCAGTATGTGTGCGTGTCGTCCACCGGCACATGCATCTGCGAGATCGTGAGCGTCTCTGACAGCGGAATGACGAACGTGTGTGGAAAGATCGCGTGCGTGATCCGCACATGCGTGAGTTCATCCGTCATCGGTCTCAACGCCGTGAGCTGCATGCCCCACGGCGTGGGCTCGTAGCTGATTTCGGGTTTGTGAAACTCGCGCATGATCCGCGTCATCGGCCAGTGCTCTCCACCAACTGTGCCCGCACTGGCGCTGCGAAACTGTTTGCCGGCGGCGTTGTCGCCGATGCCTTCCAGCGCCTCGTCGCTCAGGAAGCGATGCAGGAACGAGGGATGCGCCGGGTCGATGCCCACTTCAAAGCACTGCAGCCAGTTCGCATTCCACATTCCCTTGAATGCAAAAGTGTGCGTGGCCGGTGCGGCAAAGCAGTCGAACTCGGGAAAGGGCGGGGGGCTCGTGCCTTCTGCACCGAACCAGCCGAACAGAATGCCGCTGCGCTCGATCACCGGATAACTGCGTGCGTGGATACGATCGCACAGCTTGCTGCCCGCGGGCTCGCCCGGTGTGTCCAGGCATCGGCCGTTGACGTCGTATTTCCAGCCGTGGAAAGGGCAACGGATGCCGTCGCCTTCGTCGCGCCCGAAGCTCAGGTCGGCGCCGCGGTGCGCGCATCCGCGATCGAGCAAGCCGTAGGCGCCCGCCTGGTCCTTGAACAGCACGAAGTCCTCGCCAAGCACGCGCACGGCCTTCACCTTTCGCGATGCCATGCGCGCATCGAGCACGGGGTTGAATTCATCGACCAGGGCTACGGGCTGCCAGTAGCTTCGCAGCACGGCCCCGCAGGCAGTTCCGGGTCCGATCCGTGTCACCAACTCGTTTTGTTCCGCTCTCATGGCTACCTTTAAAAACAGGGCTTTGCTTGGGCGTGTCCGGTCTCGTTTCCAGTGTACAGTTGCCGCGACCCGATGAGCTCAACACCGGCAACCAGCTTCACTCTCGCCGGCGTGCGACGAGGTTTCGTCGCGGCCCAACCACTCGCGCCGGGCGTTGTCTTCTATGGCGTTGTGTTCGGCGTGCTGGCCAGCGAACGCGGCCTCTCGTGGTTGCAGGCCCTGTTGATGAGTGCCTTTGTTTACTCCGGTAGTGCGCAACTTGCAGTGCTCCAGGGCTGGACCGGCGCGACGCTGATCACGCCGCTCATCGCAACCATACTCGTCATCAACGCACGCTACGTTCTTTACGGCGCTGCGATACAGCCGTGGCTCAAGGGCGCTTCCAGGACGCAGGCCTACGCTTCGCTCTTCGTGCTCGGCGACGGCAACTGGGCGCTTTCCATGCGGGAATATCACGCCGGTTACCGCGATACGGGCTTCGTGTTCGGCTCGGGCATCGCGATGTTTGCGCCGTGGCTGCTCGGCACGCTGGGCGGGCACCTCATGGGTCACAGCGTGCCCAACCCCGCGGTGCTCGGGCTCGACTTCATGCTGGTCGCATTTGCAGCGGCCATCGGCATTGCCATGTGGCGAGGAACGGGCGATCTGTGGCCAGCCGCCGCGGCAGCGGCCGTCGCGTTGGCCCTGCACAAGTGGATACCCGGCGGCTGGTACATCGTCGGTGCCGGCATCGCAGCAGGCGTTGTGGGAGCTATGCGGTACGACCCGCTCGGCGAGCCTCATGGACGGTGACAACACGTTCTATCTCGCGGTGGCCGCCATGGCGGTCGCGTCGTTTGCGACTCGCGCCGCCGGCTTCGTGCTCATGGGCTACATCCCGATCACCCCGCGTGTCGAGGCGGCGCTGCGGGCGATGCCGCTGGGCGTGATGATCGGCATCGTCACTCCGGCGGTGGCAGCGGGCAAGTTGCCAGAGTTGATTGCGCTGGCGGCCGTCGGTGTCTCGATGAAGCTTTTCAGGCACGACCTGGTTGCGGCGATGGCAGGTGCGGCCACCGTTGCGATCTGCCGATGGATACTGGCTTGATGACGACTGCGCACGGCCATGCTGTTTAACAGCTTCATCTTTCTCCTGGGTTTCCTGCCGCTCACACTGCTCGCGTATTTCGCAGCGGCCCGCATGTCGCCCCGCGCGGCGCTGGGCGTGCTCTGCATCGCCAGCCTGGTGTTCTACGGCTGGTGGGACGCGCGTTATCTCGTCCTGATCGCGGCCAGCATCTCTCTCAACTACGCAGCGGGCCGTGCGTTGCTCCGCGGCATCGGTGCGGGCCGACGCCAGCGGTGGCTGCTGGGCGCTGCCATCGCTGCGAACCTGCTGCTGCTCGCGGTCTACAAGTACGCCGACTTTTTCATCACCACTGCAAGCCAGCTGGCGCAGGAGCCATTGCCGCTTCTTCAGCTTGCGTTGCCGCTGGGCATCAGCTTTTTCACCTTCACGCAGATTGCTTTCCTGGTGGACGCTTCAAAAGGCAAGGTCGATTCGCTGTCGCCGGTCAACTACGCGCTCTTCGTCACCTTCTTTCCGCACCTGATTGCCGGACCCATCCTGCACCACCGCGAAATGATGCCGCAGTTCGACGGGCCCCAAGCGGCTCGATTCGACGCCAGCAATTTCGCGCTGGGCCTGTTCCTGCTGGCCATCGGCCTGGTCAAGAAGCTGCTGATCGCCGACCAGTTCGCGCCGCTGGCGGCCAGCGGTTTCGACGGTTGGCAGAACCTCGATACGCCTGCGGCCTGGCTCACCAGCCTGGCGTACACGATCCAGCTCTACTTCGACTTCAGCGGCTATACCGACATGGCGCTGGGTCTGGCGTGGATGTTCAACATCCGCCTGCCGCAAAACTTCGATTCGCCTTACCGGGCCACCAGCATCCAGGACTTCTGGCGGCGCTGGCACATGACGCTGTCGCGGTTCCTGCGCGACTACCTGTACATCCCGCTGGGAGGAGGTCGAGGCGGCCGGCTGGCGACCCTGCGCAACCTGTTCATCACGTTCCTGCTTGGCGGCCTCTGGCATGGTGCCGGCTGGACCTTCATTGTCTGGGGCGCGCTTCACGGGGTAGCGCTGGTGATGCATCGACTGTGGTCGTGGTCGGGCCGTCGTATGGCGACCCTGCCTGCGTGGTTGCTCACGTTCATCTTCATCAACTTCACCTGGGTGTACTTCCGCGCGAGCTCGCTCGCGCAGGCCAACGCGATCGTGTCGGCCATGCTCGGATTGCGCGACGGGCCGGCGACGCTCGGCGTGACCCAGCTGGCCCGCCAGGCCGCCGAGCGCGGGCAAGGACTGTTCGGCACCAGCTCAGGTCCTGTCGCGTTGGTGCTGGCCGTGACAGGCGCAGTCCTTGTCGGCGCATGGCTGGGGCCGAATTCGATTGCGCTTGCATCCCGGTTCAAGCCGCGCATCGCACTCGGAATCGTCTCGGGCATCGGCCTGGCCACTGCAATCCTCGTGATGCAGCGGCCCACCGAATTTCTCTACTTCAACTTCTAGCATGAAGCCCGCCGCGCGTTACATCGCATCGACGCTGCTGACGGCGGCGTTCCTCACCGGTGCGGTAGCGGCATTCAATGCATGGGTGGACCCGTTCATGCAGTACAGCAGGCCTGGTGACAAACCGCGCTTTGTCACCGGGTTTGCCAGACACATCAACGCGGGGCTCGCGCGTCACCTGGATTACAACGCCGTCGTCATGGGATCGTCGTACGCGATGAACTTTCGCAACAGCGACTTCAACCGTGCATTCGGCGGCAGCACCGTCAACCTCACGATGCCGGGCATGTATGTCTCCGAGGGCGCCAAGGTGGTGACCCATGCGGCGCGCAGCCGGCATCTGGAAAGGGTTTTTTTCGGGCTGGATTTCTTCGCCTTCGTCGATTCGCAGCGCCGCTATGAATTCCCGGACTACCTGTACGACTCGACGTGGCTCAACGACTGGCCTTATCTCCTGAGTTTCGACACGCTCAAGCGGTCGGGCTATGCACGCCTTGACATGGGCCCGCGCAACTACAACGTGGACCCCGACTGGCCGTGGAGCTGGGCGCGCGCGGAAACGCGGCCCAGCCGTGCACTGGCGCTTGCTGATTACCGCCGGCTCAAGATGCTCCATGCCGCGCTGCCCCCATCGTTTCCTCCCGCCGAAATGCAGCAGGTGGCTGTCCAGCATCTGGGTGGCATGCTCGCGGCAAATCCGCAGACACGCTTCCAGCTGTTCCTGCCGCCGTATTCGGTGCTGACGTGGACGCTGGATGCGCAGCAACAGAACCTGGAAAAGAAGCTGGCGTTCCGCTCCTTTCTCGCGCAGTTCGTGGCCCGTTACCCCAACGCCCGTCTGCATGATTTCCAGGCCCACACGCCCCTTGTCTGCGATCTCGACAAGTACACCGACATCGGCCATTACGGTCCCGACGAAAACAGGGAGCTGGTCAAGCTGATGGCGGCGCAGCAATTTGTCGCGTCACCCGCGAGCATCGAACGCGCCAACAGCGTCATACGCGACGCCGTCCGCACGAGCTGCGCTGGCTCGGTGAGCGTTCAGTAGGCGTGGGTCACCCGCACGGCGCGATGGGTTTATCCTTTGCGCCATGAAGCTGTACAACTACTTCCGCTCCTCGGCCTCGTTTCGTGTGCGCATTGCGCTCGAACTCAAGGGCGTTTCCTATGACTACCTGCCAGTGCACCTGGTCAAGGGCGAGCACAAGAAAGCGGACTACGCCGCTGTCTCGCCATCGCTATTGGTGCCGACATTGGAGACCGACGACGGCGAGCACCTGGGCCAGTCGATGGCCATCATCGAATACCTCGACGAGGTTCATCCCGAGCCTGCGCTGCTGCCTGCAGACCCTGTCGGTCGCGCCCGGGTTCGCGCACTGGCGCAACTCGTTGCCTGCGAAATTCACCCGCTCAACAACCTGCGCGTGCTGAAGTACCTGGTCAACGAACTGAAGGTGGACGACGCAGCCAAGGCGACCTGGTATCGCCACTGGGTTCGTGATGGCTTGCAGGCGTTCGAGCGCGAACTCGCGCAGTTGCCCGCCTCGACCTACTGCTATGGAGACACGCCGACCCTGGCCGATTGCTGTCTCGTGCCGCAGATCTTCAACGGCAGGCGCTTCGACACCGATTTCAGCGGCCTTGAACGCACCATGGCGGCGTTCGACGCCTGCATGAAGCATCCCGCCTTCCAGAAGGCCCAGCCTTCGAGCTGCCCCGACAACGAAGCCTGAGCGATGTTTCCTGAAAGCTGGATCACGCCCGACTGGCCGGCGCCGCCAAATGTGCGTGCGATCTGCACGACGCGCGCGGGCGGCGTTTCCGCCGGTGCCTATGCGAGCCTCAACCTGGGCGACCACGTGGCCGACGACGAAGCCCACGTCGCTACCAATCGAAAGATATTCAGTGACGCGCTCGATGCGCATCCGGTGTTCCTCCAGCAGGTACACGGCTGGCATGTTGAAGTCCTGGCCGCTGACACACCGGACGCAACCCAGGCAGACGGGTGCGTCACGGCTGAACCCGGCATAGCCTGCACGATCATGGTCGCCGATTGCTTGCCGATTCTCTTTGCGACGCGCTGGGGCGCCCCGGTAGCCGCGGTCGCGGCTGCACACGCCGGCTGGCGCGGCCTGGTGGGGGAGGGCGGGCGCGGCGTCATCGAATCCACCTGCGACGCACTGCTCGAACTCTCAAAGGCTGCGCCCGCCGACATCGTCGTGTGGCTGGGCCCGTGCATCGGCCCGGATGCGTTTGAAGTCGGCCCCGAGGTCAAGGCCGCATTCGAAGAGGCTGACCCCGAATCGCGCGTTTGCTTCAGACCCCATGGCGATGGCAAGTGGCTGGCTGACCTGCCCGCTCTCGCCAGGCTGCGCCTGCAGCGCCATGGGATCACCGACGTTTTCGGCAACGATGGCAGCCGCGCGTGGTGTACGTCCTCGAACCCGTCAAGGTTCTTTTCGCACCGGCGCGATCGCGTCAGCGGGCGCCTGGCTGCCAGCATCTGGCTGGCGTGACGCCCACTCGGCCGCAGCGGCCGCGTCCCTGGCGCGCGAGGCTTTGCGGCGCGACGGCGTCCCGATGAGGTAAACCACCAACGCCACCGGCGCGACACCGTAAAGAAAAAAGGTGATGATGGCGCCAAGCACACTGCCGGTCGTGTTGGTGGCTTCTGCAACGGCCATCATCAGTGCCACGTAGAGCCAGCCTATAGCGATGAGGTACATGCGTTGGCTGCGTAGTTTTTGTTGCGCTGCAACATGCTTTATCAGATACTCGGGTTAACCCGAAGCAAATCGGGACAGGAGACAAGACATGAATTCTGGACCAGACTGGGCCGCAGCGGCGCAGCAATTCCAGCAAAACGCCGGCGAGCAATTCGCCAAGGCTATGCAATCTTTTCAGGGCCTGGGCGGCAACGCCGGCGCTCCTGATATGCCCCAGCTTTCCTTCACGCCCGACAAGTTGCACGAGCTGCAGAAAAGCTACCTCAAGGAAGCTGCCGAGCTGTGGAACAACGGCATCGCAAGCGGCCCGGTTGCCGACAGGCGATTCAATTCAGACGCCTGGGCCGCCAATCCCATCTCGGCTTTTTCGGCTGCGGTTTACCTGCTGAACGCTCGCACCATGCTCGGCATGGTCGAAGCGGCCGACACCGACGAAAAAACGAAGGCGCGTTTGCGTTTCGCCGTCGAGCAGTGGATGGCAGCATCGGCTCCCAGCAATTTCATGGCGCTGAACGCCGAAGCCCAGAAAAAGGCGATCGAGACCAAGGGCGAGAGCATTGCCAGGGGCATGCAGAACCTGCTGGCCGACATGCGCCAGGGCCATGTGTCGATGACCGATGAGAGCCTTTTCGAGGTCGGCCGCAATGTCGCCACGACAGAGGGCGCCGTCGTTTTTGAAAACGAGGTCTTCCAGCTCATCGAATACAAGCCGCTCACCAAGCAGGTCTATGAGCGCCCGTTCCTGGTGGTGCCGCCTTGCATCAACAAGTTCTACATCCTCGACCTGCAGCCCGAGAACTCGCTCATCCGCTACCTGGCCGAGCAGGGGCACCGCACTTTCGTCGTGAGCTGGCGCAACGCCGACCAGTCGATGGAGCAGATGGGCTGGGACGATTACATCGGTGGTGGCGCGATCACCGCGATCAAGACCGTGCAGGAGATCACAGCGGCCAGGCAGATCAACGCGCTCGGCTTCTGTGTTGGCGGCACGATCCTGGGCACGGCGCTTTCGGTGCTGGCCGCACGCGGCGAAAAGCCGGTCGCATCGGCCACGCTGCTCACATCGCTGCTCGACTTCACCCACACCGGCATCCTCGACATCTTCATCGACGATGCGTTCGTGAAGTACCGCGAGATGCAGATGGGCAAGGGCGGCCTGCTCAAGGGCCAGGAGCTTGCGTCCACCTTCAGCTTCCTGCGTCCCAACGACCTGGTGTGGAACTACGTCGTGGGCAACTATCTCAAGGGCGAGACGCCGCCACCGTTCGACCTGCTGTACTGGAACAGCGATTCGACCAACCTGCCCGGGCCGATGTACGCCTGGTACCTGCGCAACACCTACTTCGAGAACAACCTGGTCAAGCCCGGCAAGCTCACCGTCTGCGGCGAGAAGGTCGATCTGGGCAAGCTCGACATCCCGGTCTATATCTACGGCTCGCGCGAAGACCACATCGTGCCGATCGAAGGCGCTTACGCATCCACGCAAGTGCTGCCAGGCAAGAAGCGATTCGTGATGGGCGCCTCGGGCCACATCGCCGGCGTGATCAACCCGCCCGCCAAGAACAAGCGCTCCTACTGGACCAACGACAAGCTGCCCAAGACCCACGCCGAGTGGCTCAAGGGTGCGAAAGAGCATCCCGGCAGCTGGTGGACCGACTGGTCTGCCTGGCTCAAACCCCTCGCGGGCAAACAGGTGGCTGCGCCCAAGGGCTATGGCAAGGGCAAGTACAAGGTGATCGAGCCGGCGCCCGGTCGTTATGTGAAACAGAAAGCATGAACACAGTGCAAACAGGAGCAACACAAATGGAAGACATCGTCATCGTTTCAGCCGTCCGCACGGGCGTAGGCAAGTTCGGCGGCTCACTCGCCAAGATTCCGGCGACCGAACTCGGCGCGATCGTGATCAAGGAAGCGCTCAAGCGCGCCAAGGTCGATCCTTCTCAAGTGAGCGAAGTCATCATGGGCCAGGTGCTGACTGCAGGATCGGGCCAGAACCCCGCACGCCAGGCCACGCTCAAGGCCGGCCTGCCCAAGGAAGTGCCTGCGCTCACGATCAACGCCGTCTGCGGCTCGGGCCTGAAGGCCGTGATGCTGGCCGCCCAGGCGATTGCCTGGGGCGATGCAGAGATCGTGGTGGCCGGCGGCCAGGAAAACATGAGCGCAGCACCGCACGTGCTGATGGGCTCGCGCGACGGCCAGCGCATGGGCGACTGGAAGATGCAGGACACGATGATCGTGGATGGCCTGTGGGACGTCTACAACCAGTACCACATGGGCGTGACGGCAGAGAACGTGGCCAAGGCCTACGACATCAATCGCGAAGCACAGGACGCTCTGGCCCTGGGCAGCCAGCAAAAGGCAGCCGCCGCGCAGGACGCCGGCAGGTTCAAGGAAGAGATCGTCGATGTGAGCATCCCGCAGAAGAAGGGCGATCCCATCATCTTCAACAGCGACGAGTACATCAACAAGAAAACCAACGCCGAGGCGCTGGCCGGGCTGCGTCCCGCATTCGACAAGGCTGGCAGCGTGACGGCCGGCAATGCATCGGGCCTCAATGACGGCGCTGCCGCACTGGTGCTCATGAGCGCGAAGAAGGCGGCCGAGCTAGGCCTCAAGCCCCTGGCAAAGATCAAGTCATTCGGCACGAGCGGCCTGGACCCGGCCACGATGGGCATGGGCCCGGTTCCGGCGACGAAGAAGGCGCTGGAACGCGCCGGCTGGAAGGCTTCCGAAGTCGATCTGTTCGAGCTGAACGAAGCATTCGCCGCGCAGGCTTGCGCAGTGAACAAGGAACTCGGCATCGACGCGTCCAAGGTCAACGTCAACGGTGGCGCGATCGCCATCGGGCACCCGATCGGTGCGTCGGGCGCCCGCATCCTCGTGACGCTGCTGCACGAGATGCAGCGCCGCGAGTCGAAGAAGGGCGTTGCGGCTCTTTGCATCGGTGGCGGCATGGGGGTTTCCCTTGCGGTCGAACGCGTGTAAGTGCAGTTAAATCAACAACGAACAAAACCAGGAGAAAAGAAGATGAGCCAGAAAATCGCATACGTCACGGGTGGCATGGGCGGCATCGGAACCGCGATCTGCCAGCGCATGCACGCGGAAGGCTTCAAGGTCATCGCAGGCTGCGGCCCGACTCGCGACCACGCCAAGTGGCTGGCCGAGCAAAAGGAACTGGGCTACTCGTTCTACGCTTCGGTCGGCAATGTCGGCGCGTGGGAATCGACAGTCGATGCGTTCACCAAGGCCAAGTCCGAGCACGGCACCATCGACGTGCTGGTGAACAACGCCGGCATCACGCGCGACCGCATGTTCCTGAAGATGACCCGCGAAGACTGGGACGCAGTCATCGAAACCAACCTCAACTCCATGTTCAACGTGACCAAGCAGGTCGTGGGTGACATGGTTGAAAAGGGCTGGGGCCGCATCATCAACATCAGCTCGGTCAACGGCGAAAAGGGCCAGGCCGGCCAGACCAACTACTCGGCTGCCAAGGCCGGCATGCACGGCTTCACGATGGCGCTGGCCCAGGAACTCGCCAACAAGGGCGTGACGGTCAACACGGTGAGCCCGGGCTACATCGGCACCGACATGGTCAAGGCGATTCGCCCCGACGTGCTCGACAAGATCGTCGGCACGATTCCGGTCAAGCGCCTGGGCAAGCCGGAGGAGATTGCTTCCATCATCGCGTGGCTTGCCTCGGACGAAGGCGGCTATTCGACGGGTGCCGATTTCTCGGTCAACGGCGGCCTGCACATGGGCTGATGGCCCCTGGCTGTCATGCCGGACTCGATCCGGCATCCACCGCGAAGCGGTGACAGCGTGACAACCCCAACAAAAACGCCCGCGACTGCGGGCGTTTTCCATGGTGCGCTGAGCGTCAACTTGCGACGTTCACTCCAGATCCTCGATCACCAGCTGGCGGTACTTCTGCCCGTACGACATGTTGGCGTCTTTGAGCACCTCCATCACGCGATCGCTGTCCTTTGCGTCAGGCGCGTGTACGAGCAATGCGAAATGTCCTTCACTCGCCAGCTTCAGGAAATGCCTGACGGTGTCGGCTTCGGTGCCCGCTGAAGGCAGCGGAATGTCGGCATTGCCTACCGTACGCGCCACTTTTTCCTGGATGACTTGCGGGGTCAGCAGCGAGATTTCTTCACCTGCAAGGCCGTCTGCCTCCAGCAGTTGAGCCGCATCGCGCGCCTGCTGCTCAGTCGGGAACATCATGAACATGTGCCCCGTGGGGTAGAAAACCCCGCCCATCGTCAGCATGCTCGAATCCAGTACAAAACTTTTCATGTCAGCTCTCCTTGCGTTATCTGCCCTATTAGGGGCTCGCAGGCTCTGCAGCATTGTCAGTTTCAGTGAAGAAGCCGCGTAGGACAGCTTGCCGGATACACCCGCTCTCAACGACCTGGCGGCACCGGCAGGGATGGTCGAACAGCCGGGCGCACATGTGGGATATACGGCGCGGGCGACCATTCGGGCCTGTCGCTACGAAGGCTGTCCACCACGATGACGTAGCGGCCCGCGCCGGCGACGGGCTTGCGATCGGGCGGCAGCACCCACTGGGCCTGACCGGCCCTGGCGGCGTCCTCGTACGCGGCGTCAATCACGCCATAGTGGTCGAGCAGGTGGTTGAGCGTTGCCGGAATCCGGATGCAGCCCTTGGACTGCGCGGTGCCCAGGCGCCGCTCCAGCAGGTCGGGGTCGGTTGCGTGCATCTGCAGGCGCATGTCCATCACCTTGCCGTCACCCCAGCCTTTGGGCGCCGGCTGCCAGCCGAGGTCGAACACGCGCATACCCTTGGCCCCGTAGCCGCGGATGCCGTTGCTGTTCAATGTTCCCTCGGCGCGGAAGTCGGGGTTGCGCAGGTCGTGGGCGAACACGCCGATGGGCGTCTCGAAATGATCGAAGCTGCCCGGCAGTCCCGTGGAGACGGGCGATGCACCGACGAGAGAGTAGTCGCCTTCACCGGCCCGCCACAGGAGCAGCACGGCCTGTACCCAGGGGCTGCGGTCCACGACGACGATGTACTGAGGCTGGGCGAGCGCGACTTCGGCGCGATACAGCGCCGTTTCGGCCAACGCCCAATAGCGTTTGACTTCGGCGGCAGGCACCTCGATTCGGCGATCGACCGACCCAGCGTAAATCTGCGCCAGATCGCTCGCTGAGGCTGGCGAGTCCGCCATCGCGAAACCTGCCGTCATGACTGCCGCCAGGGCCGCACGGACAACCAACCCTGCGACAACGCTCAGTGCATGCTTCATAGGAAGATTGTTCGCCTGCAAATCGCTCCTGCGCTTGAGGCATATCAAGCCGAAGGTTGATGGATATCAATTTCGCCAGCGCAGCGCTTTCCTAAACTGAATTTGGCTCGATGCAACGCATCAAGCATGTGTCGCGCATGGTTCTTCAACTTCACAGGAGCACATTCATCATGAGCAACTTGAGACTTTTCGACCCTGAATTCGGTGGCAACTTTGAAAATGCGATGCGCCGGTTTTTCTCTCCTTCCATTCTTGAGGGCGAGCCTGCCCCGATGAAGATGCGCATCGATGTCAGTGAAAACGACAAGGCTTTCACCGTCAAGGCCGACATCCCCGGCGTGAAGAAAGAGGACATCAATGTCCGCGTCGAAGGCAATGTCGTGCAGATAGATGCACAGACGAAAAGCGAGAAGGAAGAAAAGGGCAACGGTGACAAGGTGCTGCGCAGTGAGCGCTATTTCGGCTCCATCTCGCGCAGCTTCAGCCTGGGACAGGATGTGGACTCGGCCAGGGTCGGCGCCAAATACGCGGACGGCGTGCTCACGCTCGACTTGCCCAAGAAAGAGGCCGCACCTTCATCGAAGATCAGGATCGAGTAGGCGGCGATCGGATCACTCGGCCCACCGCAGCCTCAGGGCTCGTTGCGCTTGATGTAGCCCGGATGTTCGGGCGGGGGCGTGGCGGGATCGTCGGTGGCGTCCACCGGGTCGCGCAACAAGGCGTCGAAGAGATCGCGCTCTGACAGCACGCCCATCAGGCGCGCAGGCGTGTTGTCGTCCAGCACGGCGATGGCGGTCACGCCGTGTTCGCGCATCGCATTGACGGCCTCACGCGCCGTTGCCGTCGCAGGCATCGTGACCAGGGTCTGGTGACGGCAGAGGCTGGCGAGCGACGTGGGCATCTTCTGAACCTTCTCGTTGTGCGCTCAGTGCGCCATCAGCACGGGCATGGTCATGGATTTCAGGATGCTGCGCGACGCGCCTCCGAGCACCAGTTCGCGGGCGCGGCTGTGACCATAGCAACCCATGACAATGAGGTCGGCTTCAAGGTCGGAAGCACGCGACAGCAGCATTTCGCCGATCGACTCCGGCTCCGGACCCGGGAGGTGGAACTGCGCCTGCAGGCCATGCAAGCGCAGGTAGCCTTCCAGGTCGAGGTGGGGCCCTTTGATTCGCGGCGTGGGCTCGGCATCCCAGGCGATCACGTGGATCTTGCTGGCCTTGCGCAGCAGCGGCATCGACGCTGTCACCGCGCGCGCGGCCTCTCGCGTTGCCTTCCAGGCGATCAGCACGGTCTCGCCCGCAGGCTTGAACCCGCCGATATAGGGAATGATGAGCGCCGGCTTTCCGCTTGCCATGATGACGGACTGATTGAAGTCGGGTGGCACCGAGGTGGCGTAGCGCTCGGCCGGGTCGGGCTGGCCCAGCACGAGCAGGTCGGCGTAGAGTGCCTGCTGCACGAACGCGCCCGAGACCGGAAACTCATCGAGCTGGCTCCAGGCGGGCAGGGGTCCGGGGGTCTTGAGGGTCCGTTCGAAGGCAGCCCGGGCAGTGGCGAGGCGTTCTTCGTCGATCAGCGCGAGGTTCTCGGCGACCGAGCCGGTGATGTCGCCGCCATAGGGCATGTCCGCAATGCAGGGTGCGACCGCATAGAGCGCGGAGACGGCGCTGCCGTGCTGAGCGGCGATGTCCCGGGCGGCCTGCAGGCGAATGGATGAGCCCGGTGTGGAATCGAGGTGGACCAGCACCTGTTTGAGTGAGTCGCTCATGGCATCTCCTTGGAGTTGCCTCGACTATCACGGGAGCCGCCAGGGAGAGACTTGACGAGCATCAAGTGGCGGCGGTTTTTCGGGCACAAACACGTCGCTTGCGGGGCTGGGACAATGCGCAGGATGCAGATGCCAAGCACCCCCGTACAAGACCGTCGATGATTCAAAAAGCCTCACCCTGGCGCATGAGCGTCGCCCCGATGATGGATTGGACAGACCGGCATTGCCGCTACTTCCACCGGCTCCTGTCCCGCCACGCACTTCTCTACAGCGAGATGGTGACGACTGGCGCGCTGATCCACGGCGACATTCCGCGGCACCTCGTCTTCAATCCCGAAGAGCATCCGGTTGCGCTGCAGTTGGGCGGCAGCGAGCCCGGCGACCTGGCGCGTTGCGCTCGCGTGGGCCAGGAGTGGGGCTACGACGAGATCAACCTCAATTGCGGATGCCCGTCCGAGCGCGTGCAGCGCGGCTCGTTCGGCGCCTGCCTCATGGCCGAACCGCAGCTGGTGGCCGATTGCGTGAAGGCGATGCGCGATGCAGTGTCGATTCCGGTCACGGTGAAGCACCGGGTGGGCATCGACCGCATCGAGAGCTATGAATTCGTTCGCGATTTCGTCGGAACGCTGGCGGACGCGGGCTGCGAGGTGTTTCTCATCCACGCCCGCAACGCATGGCTCAAGGGCCTGTCCCCCAAGGAGAACCGCGAGCTGCCGCCGCTTCGCTACGACTTTGCGCATCGCCTGAAGACGGAGTTTCCCCATCTGACCATCGCGGTCAACGGCGGCATCAAGACAACTGCGCAAGTCCATGAGCAGCTCACGCATGTGGATGGCGTGATGATCGGGCGCGAGGCCTATCACAACCCCTGGTGGCTGGCCGAGTGGGATGAGCAGTTCCATGGCGACGCTCCCTCGACGCTGACCCGCGAACAGGTCGAAGAGCAGATGTGCGAGTACATGGTCCGGGAGGCGCAGGCGCACGGCACGGCATGGAGTTCGATCGCCCGCCACATGCTGGGCCTGCGCAATGGCCTTGCGGGTGCGCGCCGGTGGCGGCAGGTGTGGAGCGACCACAAGCTGCGCGATGTGCATCCGCTCGAAGTCATGCGGCTGGCCCATGCCAGTGGAACGAATTGCTCGGGCGCGTTACCCACTGCTCATGAACCCGCAATGGCAACCTCCCCATCCGCCCAGACGCCTGTTTCCTGATCCGGCGCCTGCGGATCGACAGCCTGTTTCAGGGCGTGACCCGGCTGTGGCAGCCATGATTGAAACCGCTCTGGAGACCCTGCGTACGCAGGAGGCAAGCGGCACGCTCGGCACACCCTCACAGGCAACGCCGGGCGACGAGAACGAACGGATGTACAACGTGGCCCAGATGCTGTGCGAGGAGGGCAACTTCCTGCAGGCCGCGCCGCTGGCCATGTCGCTGGCGATCAACACCGCGTTCGATGCGCGCTACTACTTCCTGACGGGCCGCGCGTTCCAGCGACTGGGTGTCTATAACGTTGCCGCTACCTTCTATCAGCACGCGATGCGCAACGGCGAATCAGCGCTCCCCATGTACCGGCTGGCCGAATGCTTCGCCGGCATGAATCGGGGGGAGGAAGCCATCGAGCACTTCGACAGGGCCTTCGAACTCGGCCGGGAAGACGAGCAATACCGCAAACTGCAAGACTGTGCGATGACGGCGATCGACCGCATCCGCCTTCAATCAGCCAGGAAGGGTTAATCCATGAGTGCGATCAATGGCAGTTCTCCGGTCAGTGTCCAGAATCCTGGCGTGCAAGGCGTCGTCAGGCAGGACGCCTCGGCGTCGCCAGCCTCCTGGCGCGGAGAAGAGGATCTTGGCGTGGGCAGGGATTACGAGGTGCCGCAAAGTACGTCTTCCAAGCCATTGCGCAAGCCCGACAGCCTGGAACTGTTCGCTGCAGTGCGGACGGGCCTGGCCATCGTGAGCGACGGTTCGCTGAAAAATCCCGACAAGTTCATCTGAAGCGACGCACGATCTGAAAAGGCGGGTAATCCCCGCCTTTTTTCGTTTGGGGGCCTCGTCCAAATGCTTTAAACTTAAATAATCCAGACATGGAGTATTTATGAAGATCGTGTGCATTGGCGGCGGCCCCTCGGGCCTGTACTTCGCTCTGCTGATGAAAAAGCAGGACCCGGCGCACGACATCACGGTGGTCGAGCGCAACAAGCCCTACGACACCTTCGGCTGGGGCGTCGTCTTCTCGGACCAGACGTTAGGCAACCTCCAGGCTGCAGACCCACAGACCGCCAGCGAGATCCTCGGCGCGTTCAATCACTGGGACGATATCGAGGTCAACATTCGCGGCCACAAGGCGGTGTCGGGCGGCCACGGCTTTTGCGGCATCGGCCGCAAGCGGCTGCTCAACATCCTGCAAAAGCGCTGCGAGGAACTGGGCGTCAAGCTCGTGTTCGAGACCGACGTGAAGGGCGACGAAGAGTATCCGGACGCCGATCTCATCATCGCGTGCGATGGCCTCAACAGCCGCATCCGAACCAGGTACGCCCAGACCTACCAGCCCGATATCGACACCCGCCAATGCCGCTTCGTCTGGCTCGGCACGCACAAGAAGTTCGACGCGTTCACGTTCGCTTTCGAGGAGACGCCGCACGGCTGGTTCCAGGCGCACGCCTACCAGTACGACGGGGACACGTCCACCTTCATCGTCGAGACACCGGAAGAGGTGTGGTTGAAGGCAGGCCTGGACAAGATGGAAAAGGAAGAGGCGATCGCGTACTGCGAAAGGCTCTTTGCGAAGTACCTCGACGGCAACCCGCTGATCTCCAATTCGGCGCACCTGCGCGGTTCGGCGCAGTGGATCAAGTTTCCGCGCGTCGTGTGCAAGACCTGGGTGCATCACAACGGGCGCCAGCCAGTGGTGCTGATGGGCGATGCGGCGCACACGGCACACTTTTCGATCGGCTCGGGCACGAAGCTGGCGCTGGAAGACGCGATCGAGCTGGCGCGCGTCCTGAGTGGCAGCCAGGGCAGGGGGCTCGAAGAGGCGCTGAGCCAGTACGAGGCGATCCGCAGCGTCGAAGTGCTCAAGATCCAGAACGCCGCGCGCAACTCCACCGAATGGTTCGAGAACGTGGATCGCTATGCACACCTGCCGCCCGAGCAGTTCGCGTATTCGCTGCTCACCCGCAGCCAGCGCATCAGCCACGAAAACCTGCGCCTTCGTGACAAGGGCTACGTCGAAACCTACGAAGACTGGATCGCGACGAGCGCCGGTGTCACACGCCAGCCGGCGCAGCGCCCGGCACCCCCGATGTTCACGCCGTTCACCTTGCGCGGCGTCACGCTGAAGAACCGCGTTGTTGTCTCTCCAATGGCGCAATACTCGTGCGTGGACGGCCTGCCTGCGGACTACCACCTCGTGCACCTGGGCGCGCGCGCCATGGGCGGTGCGGGCATGGTGATGGTGGAGATGACCTGTCCGACACCGGATGCACGCATCACGCCCGGCTGCCCCGGCCTGTGGAGCGAGGCCCAGCGCGATGGCTTCAGGCGCATCGTGGATTTTGTTCGCGCGAACTCGGAAGCGAAGATCGCGATCCAGGTCGGTCATGCAGGTGCCAAGGGTTCGACCTGCGTCCCGTGGGAGGGTGAAGACGAGCCCTTGCCATCGGGCAACTGGCCGCTGATTTCCGCGTCGCCGCAGCAGTTCATCGATGGTGTCAGCGACTGGTCGCGGGCCATGACACGCCAGGACATGGACCGGGTCACCGCCGATTTCGTGCGAAGCACAGAGCTCGCAGCGCAGGCGGGTTTCGACTGGCTGGAACTGCACTGCGCGCATGGCTACCTGCTCTCCAGCTTCATCTCGCCGCTGACCAACCAGCGCACCGACGAGTACGGCGGATCGCTGGAAAACCGCCTGCGTTATCCGCTCGAAGTCTTCGCTGCGATGCGCGCCGTGTGGCCCGAGCACCTGCCGATGTCGGTGCGGATCTCGGCGCACGACTGGGTCGAAGGCGGCATCACGCCTGACGACGCGGTCGAGATTGCGAAGCTGTTCAAGGCCGCCGGCGCCGACATGATCGACTGCTCGTCGGGCCAGGTGAGCAAGAAGCAAAAGCCGGTGTACGGGCGCATGTACCAGACGCCGTTTTCAGACCGCATCCGCAATGAAGCGCGCATCCCCACCATCGCGGTGGGTGCGATTTCCGAGGCGGACCACGTCAACAGCATCATCGCCGCCGGGCGCGCGGACCTGTGCGCGGTGGCGCGTCCGCACCTGGCCAACGCTGCGTGGACGCTGCAGGAAGCCGCAAGGATCGGCTACACGCAAGTGAGCTGGCCCAGGCAGTACCTGTCTGGCAAGACCCAGCTCGAACGCAACCTCGAACGCGAAAAGACGTTGCTCCCATCCCCTCCCCCGTTGGGGGAGGGCTAGGGTGGGGGCAGCCCTGCGATCAATCACAAGGCCACCAACATGACCACTGACCTTCAGCGCGTAGACCCCGCCCTGGCCGCCGGCAACCGCCAGCAGCTCGCCACCTACCAGGCCACGCACTTCCTCTGGAATGTGACCGACTCGGTTGCGACCGTCACGCTCAACCGCCCCGAGCGCAAGAACCCGCTCACCTTCGACTCCTACGCCGAGCTGCGCGATCTCTTCGGCCGCCTCAAGTACGCAACCGACGTGCATGCGGTTGTCGTGGCGGGTGCGGGAGACAACTTCTGCTCCGGCGGCGACGTGCATGAAATCATCGGTCCGCTGGTCAAGCTCAAGGCGCCTGAGCTGCTGATGTTCACGCGCATGACCGGCGACCTCGTCAAGGCCATGCGCGCATGTCCGCAGCCCATCGTCGCCGCCATCGATGGCGTGTGCGCGGGCGCGGGAGCAATCATCGCCATGGCTTCGGACCTGCGCCTGGGAACGGCGCGCAGCAAGACTGCATTCCTTTTCAATCGCGTCGGGCTTGCCGGGTGCGACATGGGCGCGTGCTCGATGCTGCCGCGAATCATCGGGCAGGGACGCGCGTCGGAACTGCTCTACACGGGCCGGTCGCTGGGCGGGGAAGAGGGCGAGCGCTGGGGCTTCTTCAATCGCATCTGCGCACCTGACGCGGTCCTGGCCGAGGCGCAGAAGCTGGCGACCGATCTCGCACAGGGACCGACCTTCGCCAACGGCATCACCAAGACGATGCTCCATCAGGAGTGGGCCATGACGATAGAGCAGGCCATCGAAGCCGAAGCGCAAGCCCAGGCAATCTGCATGATGACCGAGGACTTCACGCGCGCCTACAACGCGTTCGTCGCCAAATCCAAACCCGTCTTCGAGGGCAACTGACATGGCCGACACACGGTACCTGAAGTGGCCGTTCTTCGAAGAGCGCCATCGCGAACTCGCACACGCGCTGGACGCCTGGGCGACCGAACACATCCCTCACGACCACGGCAGCGACGTCGATGAAGAGTGCCGCCAACTGGTCAAGTCGCTAGGCGCCGGCGGCTGGCTGCGGCATGCCGTGGGCGGCGAGTACGGTGCGTCGGATGCGATCGACACGCGCGCGATCTGCCTGATTCGCGAAACGCTGGGCCGGCACAGCGGGCTCGCGGATTTTGCGTTTGCGATGCAGGGACTGGGCTCCGGGGCGATCAGCTTGCAGGGCACGCCTGAGCAGAAGTCGCGCTATCTCTCCAGGGTCGCCAAAGGCGAAGCCATCGCCGCGTTCGCGTTGTCCGAACCTGAAGCGGGCTCCGACGTCGCGGCCATGCAATGCAGTGCGCACATCGAGGGCGATCACGCCATCATCAACGGCGAGAAGACATGGATTTCCAATGGCGGCATCGCGGACTTCTACGTGGTGTTCTGCCGCACCGGTGAAGCGCCCGGCGCACGCGGCATCTCTGCCTTCATCGTGGATGCGGACACGCCGGGCTTCGAGATCGCCGAGCGCATCCAGGTCATCGCGCCGCACCCGCTTGCGCGCCTGAAGTTCACCGACTGCCGCGTGCCGCTGACGCAGCGCGTCGGCGCGGCAGGCGAGGGCTTCAAGGTCGCGATGCGCACGCTGGACGTGTTCCGCACATCCGTCGCGGCTGCGTCCCTGGGCTTTGCACGCCGCGCGCTCGACGAGGCGCTGCAGCGCGCCACTACACGCAAGATGTTCAACCAGGTGCTGTCCGACTTCCAGCTGACGCAGGCCAAACTCGCGCAGATGGCGACCACCATCGACAGCTCGGCGCTGCTCGTCTATCGGGCTGCCTGGCAACGCGACCAGGGCGAGAACGTCACGCGCGAAGCAGCGATGGCCAAGCTCACGGCCACCGAGGGCGCACAGCAGGTGATCGACGCGGCCGTGCAGATCTTCGGCGGCCTGGGCGTGGTGAGCGGCCAGATGGTCGAGCGCCTGTACCGCGAAATCCGCTCGCTTCGCATCTACGAAGGTGCGACCGAAGTGCAGCAGCTCATCATTGCGCGCGAACTTTTGAAAGACATGAAATGACGCACCAGGCGATTCTTCCGGCCGGCTGGCCGCGCCCCAAGGGATACGCCAACGGCGTGGTCGCCAGCGGCCGCATGCTGTTTATCGCCGGCATGATCGGCTGGGATGGGCAGGGGGTTTTTCACAGCGACGATTTCGGCGCGCAGGCTCGGCAGGCGCTGCAGAACATCGTCGATGTGCTGACTGAAGCCGGCGGCAAGCCGGAGCACATCGTGCGCATGACCTGGTACGTGACCGACAAGCGCGAGTACATGGCTGCCGCTGCGGAAATCGGCCGTGCCTTTCGCGAGATCATCGGCAGCTACACGATTGCGATGACCGCGGTGCAGGTCGTGGCGCTTGTCGAAGACCGCGCCAAGGTCGAGATCGAGGCGACGGCGGTGCTGCCGGGCTGAAGGCTGTCATGCCGCACTCGGTCGGGCGTCCAGCACCCTGGACGGCTGACAAAGGCATGGATTGCGGATCAAGTCCGCAATGACAGCCGGGTGTCTGGCTGTCATGCCGGACTCGATCCGGCATCCATGCAGCTCGACGGCGCGCGAAGGGTGGTTGGCGGCTACGATATACACACATTTTCCAGGAACGATTCATGGCCACGAGCAAAGCTAGTTTTCATTGGGACGACCCGTTGCTGCTGGAGCAGCAGCTCACCGGCGACGAGCGCATGGTGCGCGAAACGGCTGCGGCCTACTCGCAGGACAAGCTCCTGCCGCGCGTGCTGGAGGCCTTCCGCCACGAGAAAACCGACATCGCCATCTTCCGTGAGATGGGCGAACTCGGCCTGCTCGGATCGATGATTCCCGAGACCTACGGCGGCGCCGGCCTCAACTACGTCTGCTATGGGCTGGTTGCACGCGAAGTCGAGCGCATCGACTCGGGCTATCGCTCGATGATGAGCGTGCAGACCTCGCTGGTCATGGTGCCGATCTTTGAATTCGGCAACGAAGCGACCAGGCGCAAGTACCTGCCCAAACTCGCCAGCGGCGAGTGGATCGGCTGCTTCGGCCTGACTGAGCCCGACCACGGCTCCGACCCCGGCAGCATGGTCACGCGCGCGCGCAAGGTCGATGGCGGGTACAGCCTCACCGGCGCGAAGATGTGGATCACCAATAGCCCTATCGCTGACGTGTTCGTGGTCTGGGCCAAGGACGATGAAGGCTCGATCCGCGGCTTCGTGCTCGACAAGGGCGCCAAGGGTCTGTCGGCGCCCAAGATCAGCGGCAAGGTCGGCTTGCGCGCGTCGGTCACCGGCGAGATCGTGATGGATGAAGTCTTCTGCCCCGAAGAAAACGCCTTCCCCGACGTACGCGGCCTCAAGGGTCCGTTCACCTGCCTGAACTCTGCACGCTACGGCATTGCGTGGGGCGCGCTCGGTGCGGCCGAAGACTGTTGGCACCGCGCCCGCCAATACGTGCTGGATCGCAAGCAGTTCGGCAAGCCGCTCGCGGCGAACCAGCTGGTGCAAAAGAAGCTTGCCGACATGCAATCCGAAATCACGCTGGGCCTGCAAGGGTGCCTGAGGCTGGGCCGCATGAAGGATGAGGGCACCGCAGCGGTCGAGATCACGTCGATCATGAAGCGCAACTCCTGCGGCAAGGCGCTGGACATCGCGCGCACCGCACGCGACATGATGGGCGGCAACGGCATCAGCGACGAGTTCGGCGTTGCCCGGCACCTGGTCAACCTGGAAGTGGTCAACACCTACGAAGGCACGCACGATGTGCACGCACTGATCCTGGGCCGCGCGCAAACCGGGATCTCCGCGTTCTGACCTGAATCGCCCCCGCCGCGCTGGAACGAATTCAAGCGCCGCGCCACACAGTTGAATCGGGCAGCCATCCCGCTATGGCGGGGGTGTAAATCTGCACAGCGCTGCTCTGTTTTTCAACTGATGGAGCAATGCGCGATGACCGATTCTGTAAGTGGCGCCCGGGTTTCAGTCCCTGGTCACCAGCCAGCTGACCCACGCCCCGCACAAGGCGCGGGATCGACCGGGGACTCAACGAACCTGATCGACTTTGGCAGCCCACCAACGCAAACTCGGAGCGCCGCGCCGGTCCTTGCACTGCAAAGCATCGATACGCAAGGCAATCGCCTTGCCACCGTACCCAAGGCGGTCGTCCAATTGATCGCGGATTTCCTGGAGGTGCCGCATCAGGTGGCTCTGGGGGCGACATCGAAGGCGATGCACGCGGCCGTCTCCACACAGGCCTTGCATCCCTGCATCTACAGTCTGTTCACGACCATGCGGCAGGTCCACGTGATGGAGCGTGAACTGATTTCGGTAACAGCGGAGAAAGCGCAGAACAATCAATTGGCGGCGGCCCTCGGCAACTGGGGTTCATCTGAAGATGAGGACTTCGCCTTCGAACAGAATTGCGCTTTCAACGCGCGCCTGGCCGATCTGCATTTTGATCTGGGGCGGGTCGAGCGAACACTCCATCAGCAGCTGACCCTTCACGCCGGCCCCTTCGTGGTCAGTCGCTTTCCCAACACATTCGGCCCACTATTCATCGCCTGCGAACGCTTCCTGAACGCTTCCTCCGAGACGGAGAAACAAAAGATATTCGCCAAGGAAGTCAGGCCCGCTGCCATGACGGACGAGCTGAGGCCACAGTTGTCCGGGGTTGTGGAAAAGCTGGACCAGATGAGCGCAGAGTGCCGCGTCGCCGAGATGAACGATGTCGTTCTGTCGAGTCGGGAGTTGATGGTGAGCGTCGCCCAAAAGGGGCTGATCAAGGAGTGGAGCCAGGGTCTGACACAGATGTTTTCAGGAGCCACAGCATGACAAGCTCAATCAACGGCGGCCGGGGTGTGATCGCCCGGCCTGCAGTGGAACAGGCCGCGAACCCTCAGGGCGCACTACAAGCAGCCGCGGTCACGCAGGACGCACTGGGCCTGCGGCGTGCGTCCGCGCTCGCAACCGGAGAGCCAGTCCTGCCGCTGACCCCGGCCGATCCTCAAGAGAATCGGCTGGCCCGGGTTCCCCCTGAGGTCGTCCAACTCGTCGCGAACTTTCTCGAACTGCCGCAGCAGGTCGCGCTGGGCTCCGCATCGCGCCAGATGCGCGCGACGATCCACCACCTGGCTTCCTATCAGCAGATCTACTCGGTATTCAGCGAAGTTGTGTCGCAGGACCGCGCACTTCAGGCCCAGATCAGCGCGGAAATTCGCCGAGGCGCGTCGCTCTATAGCGAATACCAGCGAGCCCGCGCAGGCGACCGTGACTGCGGCATCGAGCTTTATGAAAATTATCTGGAAGACAAGGAGGCGTCAGGGGAGACGGTTGCCAGCTTGTCCACGCAGCATGATCAGCTCCGGTCGCTGTTGCCGGCGCTCCTGGGACCGTATGTTGATCTCTACGTGAGGCTCCGGTCGCCCGAACCGTTCGCAACGCTTATCTCGACATGTGAGCGCCTTCTTCAAGCTCCGACCGCAGCGGAAAAAAAGCAGATTTACCTTCAGCAACTTCGGCCTGCCGCTGATGTCGAACATCTGCGTGACCACCTGGCCGACATTGTGGAAGCGGCGGACCGGATCGCCGCAGACAACCGGATGGAAGACATGCAGGCTCTGGTGAGGACCAGGCTGGATGCGCTGTTGGCGGACCCCGCGTTGCGAAGAAATGCCTCGATTCGCCTGGTGGACGACTGGACTCGTCAGCTGGTCCAGATGTTGTCCGCCAATTGACGAGGTGCGAGAGGCTCAGGCCCGCACGGACAGCTGCCGACCTCGCAGGTATTGCAGTCCCAGCGCAGCCACCACCAGCCCGATCCCCAGCAGGTCCGCGATCATGGACGGATAGACCAGCGCGAACCCTGCGGCGATCAGCATCGTGCGTTCCAGCGCCGTGGTCTTGCGCAGTGCCCAGCCCTGGAAGCCGGCAGCGATCGCCGCGATCCCCAGGGCCGCGGTCAGCGTCACCTCGGCAATCGACCACCAGTTGGCCGTTGCGAGCGCCTTGGTCGATCCCATCAGCAGCAGGCCCTGGCCGGCCGGGTCGAGCACGAACATGAACGGCAACAGGAACGCAGGCGTCGTGTACTTCCAGCACTGCATCGTCGTCTTGTACGGATCGCCTCCCGTGATGGCCGATGCCGCGAAAGGCGAAAGCGCAGTGGGCGGAGAAACTTCCGACAGCACCGCGTAGTAGAAGATGAACATGTGTGCCGCGTAGTCGGGCACGCCCATCTTGATGAGGGCTGGTGCTGCGATGACCGCGCAAATGATGTACGAGGCCGTCACCGGCACCGCCAGTCCCACGATCCACACCACCAGCGCCGTGTACAGGGCGGTGAGAATCAGAGAGCCGCCCGCGAGGTCGATCACGATGCTGCTGAACTTCAGGCCCAGGCCGGTGAGCGTCACGACGCCGACGATGATGCCGGCTCCCGCACATGTCGCAGCGACGTTCAGCACGCCTGTCGTGCCAGCGGACATCGCCTTCATGAAGCCGGAGTTCCAGAGCTGCGAGACGATGGGTCCGCGGCCGCGGAATACGTCGTACGGAATGAGCGCGCTTTCGGACCTCAGGAAGCTCACCACCAGGGTGACGGCAGTCGCCCAGAAAACCGAGAGCACCGGCGAGAACCCCATCATCATGAAGACGACGATGGAAATCAGCGAGATGAAGTGGTACCAGTACTTGCGCGTCAGGTTCCAGAGCGTGTCGGCTTTCTCGAACGCGACGTTGCCCATGCCGTACTTGCGCGCATCGATCTCCACCATCAAAAAGAGCGCCAGGTAGAAGAGCAGGGTAGGGATGACGGCCATCAGCAGCACGTCGAGATAGGAAATCTTCAGGAACTCGGCGATGAGAAAAGCCGCAGCGCCCAGCACGGGCGGCGAGATGATGGCGCCCAGGCCCCCTGCGGCCAGCAAGCCACCTGCGGCGTTGCGTTCGTAGCCGACCTTTTGCAGCATCGGCCATGCAACCGCGCCCAGCGTGACTGTGGTCGCGACACCGGAACCCGAAGGCCCGCCCAGCAGAAACGACGCCAGCACAACCGTGCGCCCCGCACCGGTCGGCTTGCCGCCCATCGCGGAGAACGAGAAGTCGATGTAGAACTTGCCTGCGCCCGAGTACTGCAGGAACGCGCCGAAGATCGTGAACAGGATGATGAGCGACGACGACACATCGACCGCTACGCCGAAGATGCCTTCGAGCGTCATGTACAGGTGCCCCACCAGCCGCCCGACTTCATAGCCCTTGTGTGTCCAGGGCGCGGGCAATGCGGGACCGATCAGCGCATAGACGATGAACAGGCTCGTCACCGCCGGCATGATCCAGCCCGTCGTGCGTCGCATTGCCTCCAGGATCAGCACCACCAGCGAGATGCCGAACACGATGTCCCATCCGTTGGGTGTCGTGTTGCGGTCGGTGAAGTCGTCGCCGCCGTAAATCAGGTAGGCGACCACGGCAACGGCGAGCAACGCCGCGACCACGTCCCACCACATGATGCGATGCCGAAACCGCCGGGCGATCGGGAACATCAGGAACGTGAGGAACAGCACCATCGCCACGTGCAACGGCCGCAGCGTCTGCGTCGGCACGATGGCGTAGGCGGCGTAGAGATGGAACGCCGAGATCGCGACCGCGACCAGCGTGATGAAGGCGGCGCGCCAGCCCGTGAAGTGGTTGGCCGCGCCTTCTTCTTCTTCAATGAACTTCTGCGCTTTTTCCAGCGCTTCCTCGCTCACCGATGCGGCGGGCATCGGCAGCGGTGCGGTCTCTTGTGTCACGCAGCGGTCAGTTCAGCTTGATGCCTTTTTCAGCGAAGTACTTCACCGCGCCAGGGTGCCATGGCATGGGCGAAGCGGACGCCTTCTGGTTTTCCAGCTTGAAGTTTTCGGCTTCCTTGTGAACAGCGATCAGGTCGGCACGTTTGTCGAAAATGGTCTTGACGATGTTGTAGGCCGTCTTGTCGTCCATCTTCTCGTGGGCGACCAGCAGGTTCATCACCGTCGCCTGCTTGTTGTCGGTGTCCATGCCTTTGTAGACGGCCTTGGGGATGGTGTCCTCGACGTAGAGCTGGCCGTACTTCTGGTTCATCCTGGCCACCACCTCGCTGTGGTCGATCATCTTGATCTTGGTGCCGGGCGTGTTGGCCAGGTCGGTTACTGCCGCAGTCGGCAGGCCGCCCACCCAGAAGAACGCGTCGATCTTGTTGTCCTTGATGGCATTGACGGACTCGGCAGCGCCCAGCCGCTCTCGCTTCATGTCCTTGTCCTTGTCCAGGCCGGCGGCTTCGATGATGCGAAACGCCATCACTTCAGTCGCACTGCCGGGCGAACCGGTGGAAACGTGCTTGCCCTTGAGGTCGGACATCTTCGTGATGCCGCGGCCTTCCACGGTGACCAGGTGCATGCGGTTGGGGTAGAGCACCATGAGCGTGCGCACTGCAACCTTGTTGCCCTTGAACTTGTCTTCGCCGCGCAGGGCATCCAGGCCTGCATCGGCCATCGTGAAACCGACATAGGGTTTGTCGGTGCCGATGAGCTTGAGGTTGTCGACCGAGCCGCCTGTCACCTCAGCCGTGGCCTGCATGCCAGGCACGTTCTTGGACAGCACAGCCGCAAGGCCGCCGCCCATCGGGTAGTAAACCCCGCCGGTGCCGCCCGTGGCAATCGAGATGTTCTGGGCGCCCGCAAGGCCTGGGAGTGCCAGGGAAAGGACGAGCGCCGAAAAGCTTGCTACGTTACGCAGTAGTCGAATCATGGTGTCTCCATTAGTTGCACGGATGCTGGAGGACCGTACTGCCGTTGTCAATGCAGTGAAACGCTTGTGCCTTTTGTATGCGCGGCGATCCGCGGGGAACTGCTCTTGCGTAGCTTTCAGGCCGCCGCTTCGAGGCCGTTGCTGAAGTGCTCCTGCATCCGCTTGACGGCTGACTTCGCGTCGCGACGCATCAGCGCTTCGACGATGGCGCGATGCTCGAGCATCGACTCTTTGGGCCGGCCCGCCTTGAGCAGCGAGTTATGGCGGTTGAGCTTCATCACCTTGCGCAGGTCGGCCACCATCTGGTCACGCCACTTGTTGCCTGCGACTTCGAGCAGTCGCATGTGAAACCGCTCATTGAGCGCGAAGAACTTTTCGCGGTTGCTCACCGCGGCTTCCAGCTCTTTGTGCAGCGAGTGCAGCTCCTGGAGTTCGTCGTCGGTCGCACGCTCGGCAACCACGCCGGCCGCATCGCTTTCCAGCAGCGAAAGCAGGTGATAGACATCGGCGAGATCAGTCTCCGAGACTTCGGTGACGTAAGCGCCGCGCCGCACCTTCATCGTCACCAGGCCCTCGGCGGCGAGCACCTTGAGCGCCTCCCGCAAAGGGGTGCGGCTGATGCCGAACTCTTCGGCGATCTTCATCTCGTCGATCCAGCTGCCGGGCTCGAGCTCGCGCGCGAAGATGCGCTGGCGCAGCTGCTCGGCGACCTCTACATAGAGGGCGCGCGGGGTGAGTGTGAGGGATGTGACGGCGGAAGCCATGCGGCGATTCTAGGCCGATTTTTAATTTTGAATCAATAATTATAAATGATGTAAACTCGCTGAAACACGGCACACTGGCAACGCACACCAAAAACGCGGACATCAAGAGCACACCATGACCATGCCCGACAACAAACACCATGACCTCGATGCGTGGAAGCGCGCAGCCGCCAAATCCGCACCGCAAGGCGACGTCAACCAGCTCAACTGGCACACGCCCGACGGCATCGCGGTCAAGCCGCTGTACACCGCCGCCGACACCGCCGGTCTCGAACACACCAACACGCTGCCGGGCTTCGAGCCGTATCTGCGCGGCCCGCAGGCGACGATGTATGCGTCGCGCCCGTGGACCATCCGCCAATACGCGGGGTTCTCGACCGCCGAGGAATCGAACGCCTTCTATCGCAAGGGACTGGCAGGCGGCGGGCAGGGCGTGTCGGTCGCCTTCGACCTGGCCACCCATCGCGGCTATGACAGCGACCATCCCCGCGTGACGGGCGATGTGGGCAAGGCAGGGGTTGCGATCGACTCGGTGGAGGACATGAAGGTTCTCTTCGATGGCATTCCGCTGGACAAGGTGAGCGTTTCCATGACGATGAATGGCGCGGTGCTGCCGGTGCTCGCCGGCTACATCGTCGCTGCCGAAGAGCAGGGCGTTGCGCAGGACAAGCTCTCCGGGACCATACAGAACGACATCCTCAAGGAGTTCATGGTCCGCAACACGTACATCTACCCACCCAAGCCGAGCATGCGGATCATCGGCGACATCATCGAGTACACGGCAAAGAAGATGCCGAAGTTCAACTCGATCTCGATCTCGGGCTATCACATGCAGGAAGCCGGCGCGAACCAGGCGCTTGAACTTGCGTTCACGCTGGCCGACGGCAAGGAATATGTGAAGACGGCCCTGGGCAAGGGGCTGGATGTCGATGAGTTCGCAGGACGGCTTTCGTTCTTCTGGGCCATCGGCATGAACTTCTACCTGGAAGTCGCCAAGATGCGCGCGGCGCGCCTGCTGTGGTGGCGCATCATGAAGGGCTTCGACGCGAAGAGCCCCAAGAGCCTGATGCTGCGCACGCACTGCCAGACCTCGGGCTGGTCGCTTACCGAGCAGGACCCGTACAACAACATCGTGCGCACGACGATCGAGGCGATGGCTGCTGTGTTCGGCGGCACGCAGTCGCTGCACACCAATTCGTTCGATGAAGCCATCGCGCTCCCCACCGAATTCTCGGCCCGCATCGCCCGCAACACGCAGTTGATCCTGCAGGAAGAATCGCACATCACCAACGTGATCGACCCGTGGGCCGGCAGTTACATGATGGAGAAGCTGACGCAGGACATGGCGGACGCGGCGTGGAAGATCATCGAGGAAGTCGAGGCGATGGGCGGCATGACACGCGCCGTCGATTCCGGCTGGGCCAAGCTGAAGATCGAGGCGGCAGCGGCTGAAAAGCAGGCGCGCATCGACTCCGGGCAGGACGTGATCGTCGGCGTCAACAAGTACAAGCTCGACAAGGCCGACCCGGTCGAGATCCGCGATGTCGATAACGTGATGGTGCGCGAGCAGCAGGTCGCACGCCTTGCGAAGATCCGTGCGTCGCGCGATGCTTCGGCGGTGCAGGCCGCGCTCGATGCATTGACCGCGGCAGCGCACGACGGTATGGGCAATCTGCTCGAACTGTCGGTCAATGCGGTGCGGCTTCGCGCGACGGTGGGCGAGATTTCAGAGGCGCTCGAAAAAGTTTACGGGCGCCATCGCGCCGATACGCAAAAGGTGACCGGTGTGTACGCAGCAGCTTATGACTCGGCCGAAGGCTGGGACAAATTGAAGGCCGAGATCGCAGCGTTCGCCGACGAGCAGGGCCGGCGCCCGCGCGTGATGATTTCCAAGCTGGGTCAGGATGGACATGACCGGGGCGCGAAGGTTGTCGCGACGGCGTTTGCCGACCTCGGGTTCGACGTGGACATCGGGCCGCTGTTCCAGACGCCGCAGGAGTGCGCGAGGCAGGCCATCGAGAACGACGTGCATGCGGTTGGCGTTTCGACCCTGGCGGCCGGCCACAAGACGCTGGTGCCCGAGATCATCGAAGAGCTCAAGAAGCAGGGCGCTGACGACATCATCGTTTTCGTCGGTGGCGTGGTGCCGCAGCAGGACTACGAGTTTCTCTACAACGCGGGGGTCAAGGGGATCTACGGGCCGGGGACGCCGATTCCGGCGAGTGCCAAGGATGTGCTGGAGCAGATTCGCAAGAGTCTTCCAGCGGCGTGATACAGTAATACGGTATTCACCCTTCGGAGAAGATCATGGCCGTTTCCGTCCGCATGGACCCGGTGCTTGAGCGCGAGCTGGAAGCCGCGGCTCGGCGCATGGGCCAGACCAAATCGCAGTTCATCGTCGATGCGGTCGAGCGCGCCCTCGGCCGGAAGAACCCCTACGAACTGCTGCTCCAGGTGCAGGAAGAGGTCGCTGAATATGCTGTTGCACCTGCAGCGGGCACAGCCAAACCCTCGAAAGCCGCAGCCAAAGGCGCAGAAGCCGTGAGCGCCAAAGAGCGGGTGCGCGCGGTGCTTGAGCACAAGCACCAGGCGCTGCAGGATCAGTGGGCCAGGGACCACGCCGCGCCTGCAGTTTCCGCTCGGCCTGCGCGGGCCGCCCGAGCGTCGCGAGCCAAATGAGGCCTGCATTGATTGACGCCAGCGCCATGGTTGCCTTGTTCGATGTGCGCGACAAGGCGCACGGGCACTACAGGGAACTGCTTCGCAGGCAAGGTCACGAATTGCGCCTGCACAGCACCTGGCCCTGCGTTGTCGAAGCCTCGCATCTCGTGAGCGGCACGGCCCGGCTCGCCCTGCTGCGCTGGATCGGCCATGGCGCCGTTCAGATCTTCCCGATGGACGCGGCTGAACTGCCGGAGTTGTCGCTGCTGATGGACACGTGGACCGAGCCCCGGCGCACCGTCATGGACCTGGCCGATGCCACGCTTTACAGCGTCGCGTCGCAGACCGACATTCGCACCATCATGACCCTGGACGTTCGCGATTTCTCGCGTTATCGCCTGCCGGACGGCCAGGCTTTCGAGATCCTGTGACCACAGCAGCGCGTTCACTGACCGACGACGTACTGGCCGGCGACGCCCCGGCCAGGCGGCGCGCGATCGCCAAAGCCATCACGCTGCTCGAATCGACGCGTGCTGATCATCGCGCCCAGGGTGATGAACTGCTCACCCGGTTGCTGCCGCACACCGGAAAGTCGTTTCGCCTGGGGATCAGCGGTGTGCCGGGCGTGGGCAAGAGCACCTTCATCGAAGCGCTGGGTCTGTACCTCATCGGGCAGGGCCATCGCGTTGCGGTTCTGACTATCGATCCGTCGAGCACGGTTTCTGGCGGCTCCATCCTGGGCGACAAGACCCGCATGGAGAAGTTGTCGGTGGATGAGCGTGCGTTCATCCGGCCCAGCCCGTCGAGCGGCACGTTGGGCGGCGTTGCCGAAAAGACCCGCGAGGCGATGCTGGTCTGCGAAGCGGCCGGCTATGACATCGTGATCGTCGAGACGGTCGGCGTGGGCCAGAGCGAGATCGCCGTGGCCGGCATGACGGACATGTTCGTGTTGATGCAACTGCCCAATGCGGGCGATGACCTGCAGGCAATCAAGAAGGGCGTGATGGAGATCGCGGACCTGGTCGTGATCAACAAGGCTGACCTCGATGAAGACGCGGCGACCCGGGCGAGGGCGCAGATCACCAGTGCGCTGAGGGTCTATACGCAGCAGGGACGCGAACATGCATGGTCCCCTGCGGTCATCCAGCTCAGCGCACTCAACGGCACGGGTATCGACAGCTTCTGGTCCGAGGTCACCCGCTTTCGCCAGTCCCAGACCGCCAGCGGCCGCCTGGCAGACCGCCGCCGCCATCAGTCGCTCGCCTGGATGTGGCAGCGCATCGACGCGGGCCTCAAGCAGTCTTTCCGGCAGGCACCTGCGGTGCAAGCCATCCTTGCCACCATGACACGCGACGTTGACGAAGGGCGGCTTGCTCCTTCAACCGCGGCGCGGCGCCTGCTCAACGCATTTCACGGAGAACCACCCGATGCATGACATCCTCGAACAACTTGAAAAAAAGCGCGAAGCCGCGCGCCAGGGCGGAGGCCCCAAGCGCATCGATGCACAGCACAAGAAGGGCAAGCTTACCGCGCGCGAGCGGCTCGAGCTGCTGCTCGACGAAGGCACCTTCGAAGAGTGGGACATGTTCGTCGAGCATCGCTGCACCGACTTCGGCATGGAGAACACCAAGATCCCCGGCGACGGTGTGGTCACCGGTTACGGGATGATCAACGGCCGCCTCGTCTTCGTCTTCAGCCAGGACTTCACCGTGTTCGGCGGCGCGCTGTCCGAAGCGCACGCCGAAAAGATCTGCAAGGTGATGGACCAGGCGATGAAGGTCGGCGCGCCGGTGATCGGGCTGAACGATTCGGGCGGTGCGCGCATCCAGGAAGGCGTGGCTTCGCTGGGTGGATACGCCGACGTGTTCCAGAAGAACGTGCTGGCTTCGGGCGTCGTCCCGCAGATCAGCATGGTGATGGGGCCTTGCGCCGGTGGCGCCGTGTATTCACCTGCGATGACCGACTTCATCTTCATGGTCAAGGACAGCTCGTACATGTTCGTCACCGGCCCTGATGTGGTCAAGACGGTGACGCACGAGGAAGTGACGGCCGAAGAACTCGGCGGCGCCGTGACGCACACCACGCGCAGCGGCGTGGCCGACCTCGCGTTTGAGAACGACGTCGAAGCGCTGCTGATGCTGCGGCGCCTGTACAACTACCTGCCGCTCAACAACCGCGAGAAGGCGCCTGTTCGTCCGAGCAATGATCCGGCGGACCGCATGGACATGTCGCTCGACACGCTGGTGCCGGACAACCCGAACAAGCCGTACGACATCAAGGAACTGATCACCAAGACGGTGGATGACGGCGACTTCTTCGAGCTGCAGCCGGAGTACGCCAAGAATATCGTGATCGGCTTCGCTCGCATGGAAGGGCAGACGGTGGGCATCGTTGCCAACCAGCCGCTTGTGCTGGCGGGGTGTCTGGACATCAAGAGTTCGATCAAGGCTGCGCGCTTCGTGCGGTTTTGCGATGCGTTCAATATTCCCGTCATCACCTTTGTCGATGTACCGGGCTTCATGCCGGGTACCAGCCAGGAGTACGGCGGCATCATCAAGCACGGTGCGAAGCTGCTTTATGCATACGCCGAGTGCACGGTTCCGAAGATCACGGTGATTACCCGCAAGGCGTACGGCGGCGCATACGACGTGATGAGTTCCAAGCATCTGCGCGGCGACGTGAACTTCGCGTGGCCGCAGGCCGAGATCGCGGTGATGGGCGCCAAGGGCGCGGTGGAGATCATCTTCCGCGAGGACAAGGGCGATCCGGCGAAGCTCGCTGCCCGCGAGGCCGAGTACAAGGCGCGTTTTGCGAATCCGTTCATTGCAGGCGCGCGCGGCTTCATCGACGATGTGATCCTGCCGCATGAGACCCGCAAACGCATCTGCCGCTCGCTCATCATGCTGCGCGAGAAAAAGCTGGAGAACCCGTGGCGCAAGCACGGGAACATACCGCTGTGAACAACGAATTCCAGTCATGCCGGGCTCGACCCGGCATCCACGGCGCAGCGGAGACGGCGCTCGATCACAGATGGATTGCGGGTCAAGCCCGCAATGACAGCCAATACCCCCTGTCATGCCGGGCTCGACCCGGCATCCACCGCGAAGCGGAAGCGGCGCTTGATCGCAGATGGATTGCGGGTCGAGCCCGCAATGACAGCCCATACCCCCTGTCATGCCGGGCTCGACCCGGCATCCACCGCGAAGCGGAAGCGGCGCTTGATCGCAGATGGATTGCGGGTCGAGCCCGCAATGACAGCCCATACCCCCTGTCATGCCGGGCTCGACCCGGCATCCACCGCGAAGCGGAAGCGGCGCTTGATCGCAGATGGATTGCGGGTCGAGCCCGCAATGACAGCCCATACCCCCTGTCATGCCGGGCTCGACCCGGCATCCACCGCGAAGCGGAAGCGGCGCTTGATCGCAGATGGATTGCGGGTCGAGCCCGCAATGACAGCCCATACCCCCTGTCATGCCGGGCTCGACCCGGCATCCACCGCGAAGCGGAAGCGGCGCTTGATCACAGATGGATTGCGGGTCGAGCCCGCAATGACAGCCTGAGTCAGGTGCGCAAAGACAGCCCATCACGGAACACGAACCATGTTTGAAAAAATCCTCATCGCCAATCGCGGCGAAATCGCCTGCCGCGTCATCGTGACTGCGCGCAAGATGGGCATCAAGACGGTGGCGGTTTACTCCGACGCCGACCGGGAAGCCCGCCACGTCGAGCTGGCTGACGAAGCTGTCCACATCGGACCGGCAGCCAGCCGCGACAGTTACCTTCGCGCTGACAAGATCATTGCCGCGTGCAAGCAGACCGGCGCGCAGGCCGTGCATCCGGGCTACGGCTTTCTTTCCGAGAACGAAGCCTTCGCGCGGCAGGTGGAAGAAGAGGGCATCACCTTCATCGGGCCCAAGCACTATTCCATCGCCGCCATGGGCGACAAGATCGCGTCCAAGAAGCTCGCCGATGACGCCAGGGTCAACACGATCCCCGGCTACAACGCAGCCATCGGCTCAGCCGAGCAGGCCGTCGAGATTGCCAAGGGCATCGGCTACCCAGTGATGATCAAGGCCTCGGCCGGCGGCGGCGGCAAGGGGCTGCGCGTGGCGTACAACGACAAGGAGGCTTTCGAAGGCTTCACGTCGTGCAGCAACGAGGCGCGAAACAGCTTTGGCGACGACCGTGTCTTCATCGAGAAATTCGTCGAAGAACCGCGCCACATCGAGATCCAGGTGCTGGGCGACAGTCACGGCAACGTGATTTATCTCAATGAGCGCGAGTGCTCGATCCAGCGGCGCCACCAGAAGGTGATTGAAGAAGCGCCGTCGCCCTTCATCAGCGAGGCCACGCGCAAGGCGATGGGCGAGCAGGCGGTGCAACTGGCGAAGGCCGTCAAGTACGAGAGCGCGGGCACCGTGGAATTCGTGGTCGGCAAGGACCAGAGCTTTTACTTCCTGGAGATGAACACGCGCCTTCAGGTGGAGCACCCTGTCACGGAGTGCATCACCGGGCTCGATCTGGTGGAGTTGATGATTCGCGTGGCGGCGGGCGAGAAGCTGTCGCTGACACAGGCCGATGTGAAGCGCGATGGCTGGGCGATGGAGTGCCGCATCAATGCAGAAGATCCGTTCAGGAACTTCCTGCCGAGTACCGGCAGGTTGGTGAGGTTCCAGACGCCGAAGCAGACGATGTGGGCGGGGGGTGTGCCCCCACCCCAGCCATCCCCCAAAGGGGGAGGGAGCAAGAGCGGCAGTTCTCTCCTTCCCCGTTTGGGGGAAGGTCGGGATGGGGGCAACTACGGCGTGCGCGTCGACACCGGCGTCCAGGACGGCGGCGAGATACCGATGTTCTACGACTCGATGATCGCCAAGCTCATCGTGCACGGCACCGACCGCAATGACGCCATCGCGAAGATGCGCGAAGCGCTCAATGCATTCGTGATTCGCGGCATCTCCAGCAACATTCCTTTCCAGGCGGCGTTGCTGGCCCACCCGAAATTCATCGCCGGCGACTTCAACACCGGCTTCATCGCACAGAACTACGCGAATGGATTCCATGCCGATGACGTGACGCACGACGACCCGGACTTTCTTGCGGCGCTCGCCGCATTCGTCAATCGCCGCAATCTGCAGCGCGCCGCCGGGATCAGCGGCCAGATGCCAGGTCACGGCTTCACCGTCGGTGAAGAGTTCGTCGTCGTGCAGCTCCATGACGACGGCAAGCACACCCGACAGGCCGCCAGGGTCAGCGACTTCCAGGCCACCTCCGGCTCCAGCGTGGTTGAGACCAACGGCAAGCGGTATGAGCTGTGCAGCAACTGGCACCTGGGCGGCGCGCGCATCCGCGGCACGTCCAACGGCCAGCTGTTCGCGGCGCAGGTCGAGCGGGGTGTCGGAAAGAATCCGCTGGCCATCCGCATCTCGCACAACGGCGCTCGATTGGATGCCCTCGTGCTCACCCCTCGCGCCGCCGAGTTGCATGCGCTGATGCCGTTCAAGGCACCGCCGGACATGAGCCGCTACGTGCTGTCACCCATGCCCGGATTGCTGGTCGATGTCGCGGTGCAGGTCGGCCAGAAGGTGCAGGCGGGCGAGCGCGTGGCCGTGATCGAGGCGATGAAGATGGAGAATGTTCTTTTTGCTGCGGCGGACGGCGTTGTGGGCAAGGTGCTCGCGGCCAAGGGAGAGAGCCTGACTGTCGATCAGCCGATCGTCGAATTCATCTGAGGAAGCTGCACGATGCAAAGACGCGACCTGCTGGGACTGGCTGCACTGGGCCTTGGCGGTTGCGCCACGACGCAGGTGGCTTTGGACGGACCGCCGCCGCTGCCGGCCTCTGCCAGCCGCATCTCGTTTGCTTCGTGCGCGCACCAGACGCTGGCGCAGCCGATCTGGGACACCATCGCCGCCGACAAGCCGGACCTGCATATCTTTGGCGGCGACAACATCTATTACAGCCAGCCGCAGTGGACCGTTGAGGAGTTGCACAAGGCCTACGCCCTGCAGGCAGCCGAGTCACACTTCGCGCGCTTTCGCCGCTCGGTGCCGCACATGGCCGTGTGGGATGACAACGACTACGGCGCCAATGATGGAGGTGCCGATTTCAGGTTCAAGAATGAATCGAAGGCGGCACTCCTTGACTTCTTCCAGGCGCCGGCGAATGACGTGCGTCGTTCGCGTGGCGGCATCTACGACGCGCGCGCTTTTGGCGAAGCAGGCCGCCGCGTCCAGGTCATCGTCCCGGACCCGCGCTGGTTCCGTTCACCCCTGAAAGTCACCGACCAACGCGGCGCGCCGGGCAAGGAGCGTTATGTGCCGGATGCCGATCCCGCCAAGACCATGCTGGGCGATGTGCAGTGGGCATGGCTTGAAGAACAACTGCGCCAGCCTGCCGACGTGCGCCTGATCTATTCGGGCATCCAGGTCGTCGCCGAAGGGCACGGCTGGGAGCGGTGGGGCAACCTGCCGCTGGAGCGGCAGCGCCTATACCGCCTGATTGCGAGCACGCGAGCGAACGGCGTGATCTTCCTGTCCGGCGATAGGCACTTCGGTGCGATGTACCGCGAGACGCAGGGCGTTCCCTATCCGCTGCACGAGGTCACCTCCAGCGGTTTGACCCACCCGTGGAAAGATGCCAAAGAGTCCGGGCCGAATCGCATCAGCGAGCTAGTGACCGAAGTCCATTACGGAATGGTCGAAATCGACTGGTCAGCGCGCGCGGTCGATCTGTCGCTGCGCAACATCAAGGGCGTGTCACAACGCAAGCACCGAGTGGCTTTTGACGAAATGAGGGTTCCCGCATGAAGCGTCCGTTCAAGGTTCTGGGCATCCAGCAGATCGCCATCGGCGGTATCGACAAGTTGAAGCTGCAACACCTGTGGGTCGACATGTTCGGCCTGCAAGTCACCGGAACATTCAAGAGTGACCGCGAGAACGTCGATGAAGACATTTGCGCCATCGGCGAAGGTCCGCTGCGGGTGGAGGTCGATCTGATGCAGCCGCTGGACCCGGACAAGAAGCCGGCGGTTCACACGACGCCGCTCAATCACATCGGGTTGTGGATCGACGACCTGCCCAAGGCCGTTGAGTGGCTGACCGCCCAGGGCGTACGGTTTGCGCCGGGTGGGATTCGCACCGGCGGTTCGGGGTTCGATATCTGCTTCGTGCATCCCAAGGGGAACGAAGAGAGCCCGATCGGCGGGGAGGGGGTGCTGATCGAGCTGGTGCAGGCGCCGCCGGAGGTGGTGAGCGCGTTCGCGCGGCTGGGTCGTTAAGCCGTTGGCATTTTGGTAGCGCCGTGTTTCTCGATCAGAGCCGCCATTGCTCTTGAGAGGATCGAGCTTCGTAGGCTGCTGAGAGTCGCTTGGGCCTTGATCTGGTTTTCCTGATTTGAAAGGTCTCGAAATGGATCTAAAACTTCTTGTATTGAAAAAGGGAAATACGTGGCCAGTACGTTGGAGATTTCATGCAGGGAAATGTCGGCGGCGTGACCGTCGCGAAGAAGCGCCGTGGTTTCGTTGCATGTTCTGAAGTGTCTTTCCTGCCCTTCACAAAACCCCTCATTGATCAGCGTCTCCACCTTGATTTCCCAGTCATGTTGCTTTTCCCGGCAGTATTCCGACTTAGCATCGAGAACGGCTTGCAACCCACTAGACTCTTCTCGGGAAGGTAAAATTTTGTCAAGATCAATCCACGTTACCGATGATCGAGCCGCCGGCTTTTCGCGCGTCAACACGCGCTTGGCCTTCGTGCGCCACGAGACAGGAGCCGGAGTCAACAAGTCCTGCAGTTTCTTGTCTCTGATGGGCTGCAGATACTCGAAGTAAGCGTTGGAGAGGCGCTCCATGCCTCTCAAGTACGAGCCGTCGTGCATGACTCCCTTCAAGGCGTTCAAAGCGGTGCTGCGAGGGATGTGAAGCCGAACGGCATTTCGGAAGTGATGATTTGTGCGGGCAAGCCCCCCGGCGTCGCGGTGCATCAGAAGGTTCAGCAAGTGATTCATCACGAGATCTTTGCTGATCTCATCGAGTGAATGCGGCCGCGGAGCTGGCGCGGCGGTGGCTGCCTGCCGCAGCGCATTCGCCTGAAAGCCGGTCGATGTGACCAACGGCAAGGGTTCGTTTGCACAGTGGCGGTGCCGGTCCTCGATATTCTGGGCGACGATCGCCAGGCAACGCTGCGCATCTTCGCTTAGCGGCCGCGTCTTGTTTTCCTGGTCTTGGGCGGTTCGCTGCGGATTGCGATGAGTCGCCGCGAATGGCGCTGGTTCAGCCTGAGACGCACGCATGTTTGTGTTCGCTGGATTCAATTTGTCCTCTGAAAAACGTGTAAACGAACATCTTGGTAACGACCTTGTCGTAGTAGTTCCGGGGCGGCGCTGCGGTATACCTGGCGAAGAGCCCGACGTACGGGTTTCGACTGATCCCCTGGCCGCTTGCGGCCCATAGACTGGGCTTGGCTAACTGCTGTTTCGCATTGAGGTGCGGCGCGCAGCGCCAGAGGAGACAAGCTTTGCAGCGAACCGACATCGGCGATCCGGCGTACTTCCACAAAGTCGTGGACTGTCAATATGCATGTCCGGCCCACACGCCGGTCCCCGAATACATCCGGATGATCGCGCAGGGCCGCTACAGCGACGCCTACATGATCAACTGGGTGTCCAACGTCTTCCCGGGCATCCTGGGGCGAACCTGCGACAGGCCGTGCGAGCCCGCCTGTCGTCGAGGGCGGGTCGAGGAGGCGAACGCCGCCGCGCCCGAACCCGTGGCGATCTGCCGGCTCAAGCGCGTCACCGCTGACATGAAGGACGACGTGACCGGGCGAATGCCCAAGGTGGCTGCGAAAAATGGCAAGCGCATTGCGTGCATAGGCGCGGGACCGGCTTCGCTGACTGTCGCGCGCGACCTCGCACCGTTGGGCTATGACGTCACCGTGTTCGACAGCGACCCCAAGGCGGGTGGTTTCATCCGCACCCAGATTCCGCGTTTTCGTCTGCCCGAATCGGTGATCGACGAAGAGACCGGCTACATCCTGGACCTGGGTGTGAACTTTCGCGGTGGTGAGCGCATCGCGTCGATGACAACGCTGATGGGGGAGGGCTACGACGCGATCTTCGTGGGCTGCGGCGCGCCGCGTGGGCGAGATCTGGAACTGCCCGGACGCAAGCAAGCAGCAGCCCAGATCCACATCGGGATCGACTGGCTGTCGTCGGTGTCGTTCGGACACATCAGCAAGATCGGCAAGCGGGTCATCGTGCTGGGTGGCGGCAACACGGCAATGGATTGCTGCCGTTCGGCGCGGCGGCTGGGCGGCGAAGACGTCAAGGTCATCGTGCGCAGCGGCTTCGACGAGATGAAGGCATCGCCCTGGGAAAAGGAAGACGCGATGCACGAAGGCATTCCGTTCATCAACTTCCATGTGCCCAAGGCCTTCATCCATGAAGATGGCGTGCTCAAGGGCATGACCTTCGAGATCGTGAAGGCCGAATACGACGCGAAGGGAAAGCGCAAGCTGGTTGCGACCGGCGAGCCTGATGCATTCTTCGAGTGCGACGAGGTGCTGGTCGCCGTGGGACAGGAGAACGCCTTTCCCTGGATCGAGCGTGATAGCGGCATCGAGTTCGACGAATGGGGTCTGCCCAAGCTGCGCAAGGACACCTTCCAGTCCACGGTGCCGAATGTCTTCTTCGGCGGTGACTCGGCGTATGGTCCGAAGAACATCATCACCGCCGTGGCGCATGGCCATGAAGCCGCAGTGTCCATCGACCGCTTCCTGCACGGCGAGGACGTGGCGATCCGGCCCGACCCGATGACCAACCTGATGTCGCAGAAGATGGGCATCCATGAGTGGAGCTACGACAACGACACCTCCAACGACTTGCGTTTCAAGGTGCCATGGCAGAAGGCCGAAATCGCGCTCGCCAGCATCAAGGTGGAAGTGGAACTGGGCTTCGACGTGGCGACGGCTTTCAAGGAAGCGCACCGGTGCCTCAACTGCGACGTGCAGACGGTGTTCACCGAGCCCGCCTGTATCGAGTGTGACGCCTGCGTGGATATCTGTCCGATGGATTGCATCACTTTCACGGCCAATGGGGAGGAAGAAGACCTGCGGCACAGGCTGAAGGCGCCCGCACTCAACCTCGTGCAGGACCTGTACGTCTCCGGCGAGCTCAAGACAGGGCGCGTCATGGTCAAGGACGAAGACGTTTGCCTGCACTGCGGCCTGTGCGCCGAGCGCTGTCCGACGGGGGCGTGGGACATGCAGAAGTTCCTGCTCAAGACCACGCCTGCGGGAGCAGGGGCGCGTGATCCCGTACATGCGAAAGCCGCGATTGGGGCAACTGTGGGAGCCGTGTCATGAAGCGCCTCCAATCGGTCAACGACTTCGTCATCAAGTTCGCCAACGTCAACGGCTCGGGCTCTGCCAGCGCGAACGAGCTCTTTGCCAAGGCGATCCTGCGCATGGGTGTGCCGGTGAGTCCGCGCAACATTTTCCCGAGCAACATCCAGGGCCTGCCGACGTGGTACGAGGTACGCGTCTGCGAAAAGGGCTACCTCGGCCGGCGCGGCGGCATCGACATGATGGTCGCGATGAATCCGCAGACCTGGGATGCCGATGTGGCCGAGCTGGAGCCGGGCGGCTACCTGTTCTACGACAGCACAAGGCCGATGCCACCGTCGAAGTTTCGCGACGACATTCATGTGCTGGGCATGCCGCTCACCGAGATCTGCAACGCGGTCTATACCGACCCGAGGCAAAGGCAGCTGTTCAAGAACATCGTGTATGTAGGCGCGCTGTCGGTGCTGCTGGAGATCGAAGCCGAAGTGATCGAAAAGCTCTTCGGCGAGCAATACAAGGGCAAGGAAAAGCTGCTCGCCTCCAACGTGCAGGCACTGCATCTGGGACGCGACTTCGCCAAGGAGCATCTGAACGGGCCGATCGGACTGCGCGTGAAGCGGGCTGATCGCGTGGGCGACCAGATCTTCGTCGATGGCAACACGGCGGCCGCTCTGGGTTGTGTGTACGGCGGTGCAACCGTCGCTGCCTGGTATCCGATCACGCCTTCGTCTTCGGTGGCCGAGGCTTTCCAGAAGTACTGCGCGAAGTTTCGCGTGGACCCGGCCACCGGGCAGAACAAGTTCGCCATCGTGCAGGCCGAGGACGAGATCGCCTCCATCGGCATGGTGGTGGGCGCGGGATGGAACGGCGCTCGTGCGTTCACAGCCACGTCCGGCCCCGGCGTGTCGTTGATGACGGAGTTCATCGGCCTGGCGTACTTCGCCGAGATTCCCGTCACCATCATCAACGTGCAGCGGGGCGGGCCTTCGACAGGTATGCCGACGCGCACGCAACAGGCCGACATTCTTTCGTGCGCCTATGCATCGCATGGCGATACCAAGCATGTGCTGCTGTTTCCGCAGGACCCGCATGAGTGTTTCGAGCACGCGGCTTGCGCGCTCGACCTCGCGGACCGGCTGCAGACGCCGGTGTTTGTCATGACCGACCTGGACATCGGCATGAATCAGCGCCTGTGCAAACCCTTCGCGTGGGACGAAAGCCGCAGCTATGACAGGGGCAAGGTGATGACCGCCGAGCAGCTGGAAGCGGGCATGGATTTCGGCCGCTACAAGGATGTCGATGGCGATGGGATTCCGTGGCGCACGCTGCCTGGCACGCACCCGACCAAGGGCAGTTATTTCACACGCGGAACGACTCGTGACGCCTATGCGCGCTACTCGGAGCGTGGGCCCGATTACATCTACAACGTCGAGCGGCTGCTCAAGAAGTTCGCAACCGCTGCCACGCTGGTGCCGCAGCCGGAGATGCGTCCGGCGAAGCAAAAGACAAACCTGGGCGTGATCTATTTCGGCTCGACCAGCCCTTCGCTGCACGAGGCGCTGGAAGTGCTGGATGAGGCTGGCATCCATCTGGACGCGATGCGAGTCAAGGCGTTTCCGTTTTCGCAGAGCGTCGCGCAGTTCATCGCCGATCACGACCGGGTGTTTGTCGTCGAGCAAAACCGCGATGCGCAGTTGCGCTCGTTGCTGGTCAATGAATTCGACATCGATCCGGCCAAGCTGATTCGCGTGCTGCACTTCGACGGCACGCCGATCACCGCGCGGTTCATCACCGCAGCGATCACCCATCACGTGCAGGCCGCCGTTGCGTTGCCATCCACTGAGGCGAAGAAAGAGAGCGCATGACCTACATCACCAAGCCACGCCTGCACCATCCCTCGCTGGAGACCAACAAGGTCGGCTACACGCGGCGCGACTACGAGGGCAAAATCTCGACGCTGTGCGCGGGGTGCGGCCACGATTCGATCTCGGCGGCCATCATCCAGGCCTGCTGGGAGCTGGATGTGCAGCCGCATCGCATCGCGAAGCTGTCGGGCATAGGGTGCAGTTCCAAAACGCCGGATTACTTCCTGGGTGCTTCGCACGGTTTCAACACCGTGCACGGGCGCATGCCGTCGGTGTTGACCGGTGCGAACCTGGCCAACCGCGACTTGCTGTACCTGGGCGTGTCGGGCGACGGCGACTCCGCCTCCATCGGCCTGGGCCAGTTTGCACACGCGATGCGCCGCGGTGTGCGAATGGCATACATCGTCGAAAACAACGGCGTGTACGGGCTGACCAAGGGCCAGTTCTCGGCCACAGCCGACCAGGGCTCCAAGAGCAAGAAGGGCGTTGTGAACAGCGACAGCGCGATCGATCTGGTGGCGATGGCACTGCAACTGGGCGCGACCTACGTGGGGCGCGGCTTTTCCGGCAACAAGGAGCAGCTCGTCCCCCTCATCAAGGGCGCGATGGCCCACGGTGGCGCAGCGTTCATCGACGTGATCAGCCCCTGCGTTGCGTTCAACAACCACCCGGGCAGCACCAAGAGTTACGACTACATCCGCGAGCACAACGAGTCGGTGAGCCGCATCGACTTCATCTCGCAACGCGAGGAGATCACGGTGCAGGCTTCGCCAGGTGAGGTGGTGGACGTGAGGCAGCACGACGGTTCGCTGCTGCGGCTGCGCAGCCTGCACGATGGCTACGACGCCACGGATCGCTACGCCGCCATGGCCTACATGCAGCAGCATCACTCGCGCGGCGAAGTGCTCACCGGTTTGCTCTACGTCGATCCGCTGGCGACCGACCTGCATACATCGCTGAACGTCACGGCGACACCCCTGAATGCCTTGGGTGTCGCCGATCTGTGCCCCGGCACCGGCAAGCTCGACAAACTGAACGACTCCTTGCGCTAGCGACGCAGCAGGCGCAACATCGCTTCCTGAAACGAGGAGTTCGCGCCATGGCTGAACGCAACGTATTCCAGTCCATTTCCAGGAAGCGGGTGTTGAGCCTGAACCCGCACGCCAGCGTTCGCGAAGCCGCCGGCGCGATGACGCGGGCCAACTGCGGCAGCGTTCTGGTGATAGAACCGCCCGAGTCCCTGTTGGGCATCGTGACCGAACGCGACCTCATGACCCGCGTGCTGGCCAAGGCGCTAGACCCGGAAAAGACGACCGTCAAAGACGTGATGACGTCGCATCCGATTTGCGTGCCGCCTGAGATGAAAGTGTCGGATGCGGTGCTCATCATGCTGGAGCGGGGCTTTCGCCACTTGCCCATCGTGGGACCGGATCACCGGATCCTGGGCGTGTTCTCGGTTCGCGATGCGTTGCCGCGCGAGATCGGCGGCGCGCAGTCGCTCGCGGAGTTCAACGAGCAGATCAACGACGCGCTGGGCTAGGGCCGTGCGCGGGCTTTTGCGAGCGCAGCAGCGATGACCGCACGCTTCTTGTCTGCATCGGTCTGAGCTGTGACTTCCACTGCGGGTTGCCCGGCCTCTTCTCGTGCGAGACGCACAGTTCGCCGCGTATAGCGCTGCAGGGCCTCATCCGCCTTGTTTTGCGACCACGCCTGCCAGCCGGTTGAATCACCGGTCACGTTCTCCAGCGCGATGCAATCCACAGGACAGACCGGCACGCATAACTCGCATCCGGTGCAATAGGGCTCGATCACGGTGTGCATCAGCTTGTTGCTGCCCAGGATGGCATCGGTCGGGCATGCGTCCAGGCAGAGCGTGCAACCGATGCACCAGGCTTCGTCGATGACGGCCAGGGTGCGCGGACCTTCCATGCCGTTGGCTGGGTTCAGTGAGAGGAGCGGGCGCCCCGTCAGCGCAGCCAGCCGCGCAACACCTTCAGCGCCACCGGGAGGACACTGGTTGATCCCGGCTTCGCCCGCAGCGATAGCTTGTGCATATCCAGCGCAGTCGGGGTAGCCGCAACGCGTGCACTGCGTCTGCGGCAGTGCAGCGTGAAGGCGCTCGGCCAACGGGCTCATGACCGGAAGCACGAGCCCCAGCAATCAGGCGCGCGAAGTTTCGCGGCGCGTCTTTTTCTTTGCCGGCACGGCGGCGGCGTTGTTCGCATCGCCACCCTTTTCCATGGTGATCGGCAGGCGGGGGCCGTCATCGAACTGGCGAATGAAATCGCGCACCTGCGGGTACACCTGTTCGCGCCAGCGGCGGCCGCTGAAGATGCCGTAGTGGCCCGCACCCTTGACTTCCAGGTGCTTCTGGCGAGCCTTGGGCACGTTGAAGCACAGGTCGTGAGCGGCTTCGGTCTGGCCGGAGCCCGAGATGTCGTCGAGCTCGCCTTCGATCGTGAAGTGTGCGGTGGTCGTGATGTCTTCTGGCTTGACGCGTTCGAGGTCACCGGTCTCGCTGATCACATCCCAGGTGCCGTTCACCAGCGCGAATTCCTGGAACACGATGCGGATCGTTTCGAGGTAGTAGTCGGCGTCCATGTCGAGGACGGCGTTGTACTCGTCATAGAACTTGCGGTGCGCTTCGGTGCTGGCGTCGTCGCCCTTGATCAGGTCCTTGAAGTAGTCGTAGTGACTCGTCAGGTGGCGGTCGGGGTTCATCGCGACGAACCCGGTGTGCTGCAGGAAGCCGGGATACACGCGTCGTCCGGCGCCAGCGAAATTGGTCGGAACGCGGTAGATCACGTTGTTCTCGAACCAGTCATAGCCCTTGTTCATCGCCAGGTTGTTCACTGCCGTGGGCGACTTGCGTGCGTCGATGGGGCCGCCCATCATGGTCATGGTCAGCGGGGTGACTTCACCACGCGAGGCCATCAGCGAAACGGCAGCAAGCACCGGCACCGTGGGCTGGCAAACGCTGATGACGTGGCAGTTGCCATAGGTGTGCTGAAGGCGACGGATGAAATCCTGCACGTAGCCCACGTAATCGTCCAGGTGAAACTCGCCGGCCTCGAGCGGCACGGTGCGCGCGTTTTTCCAGTCGGTGATGTAGACCTTGTGGTCCTTGAGCATTTCCTTGACCGTGTCACGCAGCAAGGTGGCGTAGTGGCCGGAAAGCGGGGCAACGATGAGGACGGCGGGTTGGCTCTTGAGCTTGTTCAGGGTGGCCGGGTCATCGCTGAAACGCTTGAAGCGGCGCAGCTCGCAAAAGGGCTTGTCCATCTCGACGCGCTCCTGGATTGCCACCTTGGTGCCGTCGATGTTGACGTTGGTGATGCCGAACTCGGGCTTCTCGTAATCTTTCCAGAGCCGGTACATCAGGTCGTAGCCGGCCGACATGCGCTGGGCCAGCGGGTTTTGCCCGAAAAGGGAAAGCGGGTTGCTGTACAACTTGGAAGCGGCCTGCGCAAAATCGGCAAACGGCTCCAGCAAGGTGCGCTGGCCTTCGTAGATCTGGTAAAGCATGGAGTTGGCCCTATCTCAATTGTTGCAGTGCAATATAGCACCCGGTGTCCCAGCTGTATGTGGGTGTATCACCAATAGAGACCCAAGCTTAGGGCGCGATCCTGTTGATCAGCTGACAAGTGAGAACTTAGGACCTTATGACTGAACGCATGCCGGTGATTTTCCTGGGTCATGGCAGCCCGATGAATGCAATCGAGGACAACGACTTCCGGCGCAGCTGGCAGGCGCTCGGTGCTGAATTCGGCCGAACGAGGCCCATTCCAACGCACATTCTTTGCATCTCCGCGCATTGGCTCACGCGCGGCTGGTGGGTGACGGGCATGGACGAGCCGCGCACCATTCACGACTTCGGCGGCTTTCCGCAAGCGCTTTTTGACCAGCAATACCCGGCGCCGGGTGCGCCCGCGTTGGCGCAAGCTATCAGCAAACAGTTCGAAGCGCCGCCGGTCGGTGTGGATCAGAAGTGGGGCCTGGACCACGGCACCTGGTCGGTTCTCAAGCCGATGTTTCCGGATGCCAGCATTCCAGTGATTCAACTGAGCATGGATTACTCGCGGCCCGCAACAGAACATCTGGCCATTGGAGAACAGCTGCAGGCCCTGCGCGACAAGGGCGTGCTGATCGTCGGCAGCGGCAACATCGTGCACAACCTGCGCGCGGCGAAGTGGGATGCGACCGGCGGTCAAGCGTATGACTGGGCGATCGAGTTCGACCAGCGCATCGCCAGGCAGGTGGAGACCGGCGACAAGGCAGGCCTGGCTCGATTCGAAGAGATGGGCAACGTGGCGCAGCACGCGCATCCGACCTATGACCACTACCTGCCGCTGCTTTACGCGGCGGGCGCGGCGAAGGAGGGCGAACCCGTGAAGTTCTTCAATGAACAGTTCCAGCTGGGTTCGATCTCGATGCGCAGTGTGATCTGGGGCTGACCCCAGGCGGTCATGTCGGACTCGATCCGCAATCCATCTGTGATCAAGCTCAGTCGCCGCTTCGCGGTGGATACCGGGTCTAGCCCGGCATGACATCCAAAGACAGCTGTCATTGCGGACTTGATCCGCAATCCATCTGTGATCAAGCGCAGCCACCGCTTCGCGGTGGATACCGGGTCTAGCCCGGTATGACAGCCGACTACAGGACTTTTGCGATCGACGCGCAGACGTAATCGACGTTCTGGCTGTTCATGGCAGCCACGCACATGCGGCCGGTATCCGTGCCGTACACGCCGAACTCATTGCGCAGGCGCACCATCTGGTCCTTGGTCAGGCCCGAGTAGCTGAACATGCCGATCTGCTGCGTGATGAAGCTCATGTCTTCCTTCACGCCAGCCGCCTTGAGCTTCTCGACCAGGGCCACACGCATCTGCTTGATGCGCGTGCGCATGGCGCCCAGCTCTTTTTCCCAGAGCGCGCGAAGCTCAGGTGTATTGAGCACCATCGCCACCACCTGGCCGCCATGGATAGGCGGGTTGCTGTAGTTGGTGCGAATCATGATCTTGAGCTGCGACAGGACGCGGCTGCATTCTTCCTTGTCCTGGCACAGCACCGACAGGGCGCCGACGCGCTCGCCGTACAGGCTGAAGCTCTTGGAAAACGAAGTCGAAACAAAAATGTTCTGGCCTGACGCCACGAATTTGCCGATGACTGCGCCGTCTTCCTCGATGCCGTGGCCGAAGCCCTGGTAGGCCATGTCCAGGAAGGGCACGAGGTTGCGCGCCTTGGTCGCGGCAATCACCTGGTCCCATTGCGCGGGCGTGATGTCGTAGCCGGTCGGGTTGTGGCAGCAGGCGTGCAGGACGACGACAGTGCCTTCGGGCGCGGAATTGAGCGCTGCGAGCATGGCGTCGAAGTTCACGCCGCGTCTGGCTGCGTCGTAGTAGGGGTAGGTCTCGACCGTGAAGCCGGCCTGGGCGAACAGGGCGCGGTGGTTTTCCCAGCTCGGATCACTGATGAGCACCTTGGCGTTGGGATTGAGCCTTTTGAGGAAGTCGGCGCCAATCTTGAGGCCGCCTGTTCCGCCGATGGCCTGCACGGTTGCCACGCGCCCCGACTTGACGGGCTCGCTTTCGGCCCCAAATACGAGGCTCTTCACCGCGGAGTCGTACGCGGCGATGCCGTCGATCGGCAGGTAGCCGCGGGCTTTCGGGTCTTCCATCATCTGCTTTTCGGCAGCCTTCACGCATTCGAGCAGGGGGAGCTTGCCGTTGTCGTCGTAGTACACCCCCACACCGAGGTTGACTTTGTTCGGGTTGGTGTCGGCGTTGAACTGCTCGTTGAGACCCAGGATCGGGTCGCGCGGTGCCATTTCGACGGCGGTGAAGAGAGACATGGAGATCCTTGTAGCTGGAGAGTTGTCAGTAGCACAGCGGGACGCGGTTGCGGTACGCTGTCCGGTTGCCCGGTGATTTTACCGTTGACCAAACACCCGTTCCCGCGTAGCCACCATCTGCCCGAATCGAAGTACCGAACCCCGATCTATGACAGAAATCATCGAAGTCACCGAAGCACCGAAACAGGGTGAGTTCATCAGCTTTCCCGACTCGCCGTTCGAGCTGTTCATGCCGTATCCCCCGGCTGGCGACCAGCCCGCTGCCATCGACAAGCTGGTGGAAGGCGTGCGCGATGGAGAAGTCTTCCAGACGCTCCTGGGCGTGACCGGATCGGGCAAGACATTCACCATGGCCAACGTGATCGCCCGGCTGGGCAAACCGGCCATCGTGTTTGCGCCCAACAAGACGCTGGCCGCGCAGCTCTACAGCGAGTTCCGCGAGTTCTTCCCGAAGAACGCGATCGAGTACTTCGTGAGCTACTACGACTACTACCAGCCCGAGGCCTATGTGCCGCAGCGCGACCTGTTCATCGAGAAAGACAGCTCGATCAACGAGCACATCGAGCAGATGCGGCTTTCGGCGACCAAGAGCGTGCTGGAGCGGCGCGACGTGGTGATCGTGGCGACGGTGAGCGCGATCTACGGCATTGGCGCGCCCGAGGACTACACCAAGATGCGTTTCATCACGCGGGTGGGCGACAAGATCGGGCAGCGCGATGTCATCTCGCAGCTGATCCGCATGCAGTACAACCGCAACGAGCAGGACTTTTCTCGCGGCACGTTCCGCGTGCGCGGCGACACCATCGATGTCTTCCCGGCGGAGCACTCCGAGCTCGCGATCCGCATCGAGCTGTTCGACGACGAGATCGAGTCGCTGCAGCTGTTCGATCCGCTCACAGGCCGCATCCGCCAGAAGGTGCCCCGCTTCACGGTTTACCCGTCGAGCCACTACGTCACCCCGCGTGAGAAAGTGATCGGCGCTGTCGAGTCGATCAAGCTCGAACTGGACCAGCGCGTCAAGGAATTCGTCGCCGATGGCAAGCTGGTCGAAGCGCAACGCATCGAGCAGCGCACCCGGTTCGACCTGGAGATGCTCAGCGAAATCGGCCACTGCAAGGGCATCGAGAACTACACGCGGCATCTGTCCGGCGCGCCCCCTGGCGCACCGCCTTCGACGCTGACGGACTACTTGCCTAAGGACTCGCTCATGTTCCTGGACGAGAGCCACCAGATGATCGGCCAGCTCGGCGCCATGTACAGCGGCGACCGCTCACGCAAGACGACGCTGGTCGAGTACGGCTTTCGCCTGCCGTCCGCGCTGGATAACCGGCCGCTCAAATTCGAGGAATTCGAGACGCGGATGCACCAGGTGATCTTCGTGTCGGCAACGCCGGCTGCGTATGAGATGGAACATGCCGGTCAGGTGGTTGAACAACTGGTGCGTCCGACGGGCCTGATCGACCCGGTGGTCGAGGTGCGTCCGGCGACGCACCAGGTCGATGACGTGCTGCAGGAAATCCGCTTGCGCGTCGAGAAGAACGAGCGCGTGCTGATCACGACGCTGACCAAGCGCATGGCCGAGCAGCTCACCGATTACCTGTCCGACAACGGCGTGAAGGTGCGTTATCTGCACAGCGATATCGACACGGTGGAGCGGGTAGAGATCCTGCGCGACCTTCGCCTGGGGCAGTTCGACGTGTTGGTCGGCATCAACCTGCTTCGCGAGGGCCTCGATATTCCCGAGGTGTCCCTCGTCGCCATCCTGGATGCGGACAAGGAAGGCTTCCTGCGCGCCGAGCGATCCCTCATCCAGACCATTGGCCGCGCTGCGCGAAACCTCAACGGCAAGGCGATTCTTTACGCCGACAAGATGACCGCGTCGATGGAAAAAGCCATCGGCGAAACCAATCGCAGGCGCACCAAACAGATTGCGCACAACGAGTTGCATGGCATCACGCCGCGCAGCATCAAGAAGGAAGTGCGCGACCTGATCGACGGCGTGTACAGCGCCAAGACCGAGCGCGAAAACGAGAAGCAGGAACTCCAGCGCGCCATGACCCAGGACATGTCCGAAAAAGACATTGCCAGGGAGATCAAGCGGCTCGAAAAGCAGATGATCGAACACGCGCGAAACCTGGAATTCGAGAAGGCGGCACGCGTTCGCGATCAACTCGCGCTACTGAAGGAGCAGGCGTTCGGGGCGGTGGTGCACGACAACGTGGTGCTGATTGGCGGGCGGTGAAGAGTGCCGCATACTCGGCCGATGAACAGCGCCTCTGTGCTCGTCCGCAAACTGGTCCGACTGCCACTGAAACTGGTGCCCGAGCTTCGCCCGGTGCCGGTGCTGAGCGGTCCGCTGGCGGGCAAGCGCTGGCTGTCCACGTCGGGCACACATGGCTGCTGGCTCGGTATTTATGAGTCGGATCTCCAGCGACTGCTGGTCGACAGCCTTTCGCCGGGGGACGTATTCCTGGATGTCGGCGCGAACGTGGGGTTCTTCTCGCTTTTGGGCGCCACCCTGGTGGGACCGTCTGGCAAAGTCATCGCATTCGAGCCGGTTTCAGAGAACGCGCAGCTGCTCTTGCGCAACCTCGCCTTGAACAGGGTGACGAACGTGCAACTCGTCGAAGCCGCAGTGGCCGACCGTGCGGGCACCGCTTCGTTTGAAGATGGACAGTCGCCCTCGCAAGGCCGCCTGGGGACGGGTAGCCGCAGCGTGCCCGTCGTCACGCTCGACGGGCTGCTGGCATCGGGCGCCATCCCTGCGCCCCAGGTCATCAAGATGGATATCGAAGGTGCCGAGAGCCTGGCGCTGTCTGGCGCCCGCGGCTTGCTCGCCACGCACAAGCCGAAGCTTTTCCTCTCCACCCACGGCTACCAGCAGCAGGCCCAGTGCCTGGAATTCCTGCATGCACTCGGCTACACCACGGTCTTGCGCCGGGACGGCAAGATCGATGGTCAGTACGAGGTCATCGCGACCTAGCTCATCAGCCGCACACCGGGCGGACAACCATCGCCTGCGCCAGTTCCCACTTGGGGATTACCCGAGCCCAACAGGGGGTCTTCTGGTATACTTGACGGAAATACTCAAGAACAAACAGCACCCTATGAGGGCGGAGACGGACTTGCGGCGAATGACTCGCCGGCAAGCGTTATGAAAGACAGGCATTAAGGAGCTTCCAGATGCGTCTCACAACCAAAGGCCGCTTTGCGGTCACCGCGATGATCGACCTGGCCCTGCGCCAGAACAATGGCCCCGTGACCCTGGCTGCCATCAGCCAGCGCCAGCAGATTTCCCTTTCTTACCTTGAGCAGCTTTTCGGCAAGCTGCGCCGCCACGAGCTGGTGGAATCCACGCGCGGGCCGGGCGGCGGCTACACCCTGGGCCGCAAGGCAGCCAACATCACCGTCGCCGACATCATCGTTTCGGTCGATGAACCGATCGACGCCACCCAGTGCGGCGGCAAGGAAAACTGCCAGGGCGATGGGGGCCGCTGCATGACCCACGAACTGTGGTCGCAGCTGAACCAGCGCATGGTCGAGTTCCTGGATTCGGTCACACTGCAGAAGCTGGTGGAAGACCAGCTCGCCAAGGGCATCACGATCGAAGACAAGCCAGCCGTCAAGCGCGCGATTTCCGCGCAGCCGGTGGTCAAGCCGATTCGCGTGAATGCGCCTAATTCCGTGTTCGCGCTTGGCAATTCGTTCGCCAAGTCCTGAGCCTAGATTCGTCAAGCCATTAACCATCCCGTTCAATCGTTTCAGCCAGCAGTAGCCAGCATCGACATGACACCGCACTTTCCGATCTATTTGGACTACGGCGCGACGACGCCGGTCGATCCGCGCGTCGTTGACGCCATGATTCCGTGGTTGCGAGAGCACTTCGGCAACCCCGCATCCCGCAGCCATGCGTGGGGCTGGGAGGCCGAGGCGGCCGTCGAAAAAGCGCGCGGCGATGTCGCGGACCTGATCGGTGCCGACCCGCGCGAGATCGTCTGGACTTCCGGTGCGACCGAATCCAACAACCTCGCGATCAAGGGCGCCGCCCAGTTCTACAAGACACGGGGCAAGCACCTGATCACCGTCAAGACCGAGCACAAGGCCGTGCTTGACACCATGCGCGAGCTCGAACGCCAGGGCTTCGAGGTGACCTACCTCGACGTCAAGGAAGACGGCATGCTCGATTTCGAGGTGCTCAAGGCCGCGATGCGTCCCGACACGATCCTGCTCAGCGTCATGTTCGTGAACAACGAGATCGGCGTCATCCAGGACATCGCAGCGATCGGCGCGCTGTGCCGCGAGAAGGGCATCGTGTTCCATGTGGACGCGGCGCAGGCCACGGGCAAGGTCGAGATCGATGTGAAGAAGTTGCCGGTCGACCTGATGAGCCTGGCGTCGCACAAGACGTACGGCCCCAAGGGCATCGGCGCGTTGTATGTGTGCCGCAAGCCCCGCGTGCGGATCGAGGCGCAGATGCACGGTGGCGGACACGAGCGCGGCATGCGTTCGGGCACGTTGCCGACGCACCAGATCGTCGGCATGGGCGAGGCTTTCCGCCTGGCCCGGCTCGAAATGGCGCAGGACAACGAGAAGGCGCGCGCATTGCAGCAGCGGCTGCTCGACGGCCTCAAGGATGTGGAGCAGGTGTTCATCAACGGCAACATGGATCACCGCGTTGCCCAGAACCTGAATATCAGCTTCAACTTCGTCGAAGGCGAGTCGCTGATCATGGGCATCAAGGGCCTGGCGGTTTCGTCGGGTTCGGCATGCACGTCGGCATCGCTTGAACCGAGCTATGTTCTGCGCGCCCTGGGCCGCAGCGACGAGCTCGCGCACAGCAGCCTGCGCATGACCATCGGCCGATTCACGACCGAAGAGGAAATCGACTACGCCATCTCCACCATCCGGCAAAACGTTGCGCGCCTGCGCGAGTTGAGCCCGCTGTGGGAGATGTACCAGGATGGCATCGACATCTCGACCATCCAGTGGACCGCGCATTAAGAACAGTGCAGAAGTACAGAAGTACCGGAGATTTGAACCATGGCCTATTCTGAAAAAGTCGTTGATCACTACGAGAACCCCCGCAACGTCGGCTCCTTCGACAAGGGCGACGAATCGGTTGGCACCGGCATGGTGGGCGCGCCCGCCTGCGGTGACGTGATGAAGCTGCAGATCAAGGTGAACCCGCAGACCGGTGTCATCGAAGACGCGCGCTTCAAGACCTATGGCTGCGGCTCCGCGATCGCATCGAGCTCGCTGGTGACCGAGTGGGTCAAGGGCAAGACGCTCGACCAGGCCGCAGCGCTCAAGAACAGCGAGATCGCACAGGAACTCGCACTGCCGCCGGTGAAGATTCACTGCTCCATCCTGGCCGAAGATGCCATCAAGGCAGCGGTCGCGGATTACAAGAAAAAGCACCTGAACTAAGCACCGTGGCCATCTCCCTCACAGAAGCAGCAGCGCGCCACGTCTCACGCTACCTCGGTAAACGGGGCAAGGGCGTGGGTGTGCGCCTTGGCGTCAAGACCACCGGTTGTTCGGGCCTGGCCTACAAGCTCGAATACGTGGACGAAGTCGCGCCCGAGGACATCGTGTTCGAAGACCACGGCGTGAAGGTGCTGATCGACCCCAAGAGCCTTGCGTACATCGATGGAACCGAGCTGGACTTCGTGCGTGAAGGCCTGAACGAGGGCTTCAAGTTCAACAACCCCAACGAGCGCGACCGCTGCGGTTGCGGGGAATCGTTTCGGGTGTGAACCTCCAGGCCAACGACTTCGAGCTTTTCGGCGTGCCCGAACAGTTCGAGCAGGACCGCACGGCCATCGACGCACGATGGAAAGAACTCCAGCGCGAAGCGCACCCCGACCGCTTTGCGGCCCAGGGTCCCGCTGCGCAACGCGTGGCGATGCAGTGGTCTGTACGAATCAATGAGGCCTACCAGCGCCTGAAAGATCCGCTCAAGCGCGCCGCGTACCTCTGTGAGCTGCGCGGCGCGCCCATCGAAGCCGAGATCAATACCGCGATGCCGGCTGAATTCCTGATGGAGCAGATGGAGTTGCGTGAATCGCTCGATGAAGCAGGCGATGAAGCGGCACTCGACGTGCTCGACCAGCGCTTGAACACGGCACGCAATGAGACCCTTGCTCGCATCTCGAACCTGCTTGACGTCCAGGGCGATGCCAAAGCGGCGGCCCAGCAGGTGAGAGGCCTTATGTTTGTTGAGCGATTCGGGCAGGACGTGCAAGCCCGCTACGAGCAACTGGGACAATAGCGACTTCTCCTGCGGCGTTTCGCGCCCGACTTACGCGCTTTCTTCTATGGCACTCCTGCAGATATCTGAACCCGGCCAGACGCCCGATCCGCACCAGCGGCGCATCGCGGTCGGCATCGACCTTGGCACCACCCATTCACTCGTTGCTGCCGTGCGCAGCGGCGTCGCCGAGTGTCTGCCTGATGACCAGGGCAGGGTGCTGCTGCCTTCCGTGGTGCGATACCTCGAAGGCGGTGGCCGCCAGATCGGCTTCGACGCTCAGGCCGCGCAGGCGCAGGACCCGCACAACACGATTGCCTCGGCCAAACGAATGATGGGCCGAGGCCTTGCCGACATCGCTGGGCGCGAGAAGCTGCCCTACGAATTTCTCGACCGTCCGGGCATGGTCACGCTGCAGACGCGAGCCGGCGAGAAGTCGCCCGTGGAAATCAGCGCCGAGATCCTGGCCACGCTGCGCTATCGCGCCGAAGACACTTTCAACGATGACCTGTACGGCGCCGTGATCACGGTGCCTGCGTATTTCGATGAAGCGCAGCGACAGGCGACCAAGGATGCAGCGAAGCTCGCGGGCATCAACGTGCTGCGCCTGATCAATGAGCCGACGGCTGCAGCCATCGCCTACGGCCTGGACAACGCCAGCGAAGGCATCTATGCGGTGTACGACCTGGGCGGCGGAACGTTTGACATTTCCATCCTGCGTCTTGCGCGCGGCGTGTTTGAAGTGATCGCCACCGGCGGCGATTCGGCGCTGGGTGGTGACGATTACGACAGCGTGCTGGCCGACCTGATCTTGCAGGCAAGCGGTTCGCAAGCTGTCAGCGCAGAGGACAAGGCCGCCATCAAGATGGGCGCGAGGACATTGAAGGAGCGGCTCACGTCGGATGCATTGGCCTCGGTGCAAGTCACGCTCGGCAACGACCAGAAGGAATTCACGGCCAGCCGAAACGAATTCGACACTGCCACCGCCGCGCTCACCGCCCGAACCATGTCCGCCGTGCGCAAGGCCCTGCGCGACGCGAAACTGACCAGGGATGAAGTGCAGGGCGTCGTGATGGTGGGTGGCTCCACGCGCATGCCGCAGGTCCAGCGAGCAGTCGGCGAGTTTTTCGGCCGTCCGCCGCTCACCAACCTGAACCCCGATGAAGTCGTCGCGCTGGGCGCGGCGATCCAGGCGAACCAGCTGGCAGGCAATGATTCTGCGGGCGACCTGTTGCTGCTCGATGTGATTCCGCTGTCGCTGGGCATCGAGACGATGGGCGGCCTGGTCGAGCGCATCGTGCCGCGCAATGAAACCATTCCGACGGCGAAGGCCCAGGACTTCACCACCTACAAGGACGGCCAGACCGCCCTTGCGCTGCACGTCGTGCAGGGCGAGCGGGACCTGGTCCAGGATTGCCGCAGCCTGGCGAGGTTCGAGCTGCGCGGAATTCCGCCGATGGCCGCGGGGGCGGCTCGCATTCGCGTGACGTTCACTGTCGATGCCGATGGGCTGCTGAGCGTGAGTGCCAAAGAGCAGATGAGCGGCGTGGAGGCGAACATCGACGTGAAGCCTTCATACGGCTTGTCCGACGATCAGATCGCCAGGATGCTGCAAGAGAGCTTTACAACCGCCGAGCAGGACATCAAGGCCAGGGCGCTTGCCGAGGCACGTGTCGAGGCCGATCGCATGCTGATCGCCACGCACAGCGCGCTCGATGCGGATGGCGATTTGCTGCTCGCGCAGGAGCGCCAGGAGATTGCTGCATTGATGGAGCAACTGCGTATGGTCGCATCTGAAAGTCACGAGGCTCCGGTGATCGAGGCCGCAACCGAAGCGCTTGCCAAGGGCACGGAGTCCTTTGCAGCAGAGCGCATGAACCACAGCATCCAGAAGGCCCTGTCAGGCAAGAACGTGGAGACCCTCTAGTGCCCATCATCAAGATATTGCCGCATGCCGAGTACTGCCCGAACGGCGCTGAAATCAGCGCCCCTGCCGGCACGTCGATCGCAGAAGCGCTGCTGGACAACAACATCCCGATCGAACATGCGTGCGACCTGGTCTGCGCCTGCACGACCTGTCACGTCATCGTTCGCGAGGGCTTCAATTCGCTCAGCGAAATGGAAGAGGGCGAGGAAGACATGCTCGACCGCGCCTGGGGCCTGGAGCCCAATTCACGCCTGTCCTGCCAGGCGATTCTCAAGCAGCAGGATGTGGTGATCGATATCCCGAAGTACTCGATCAACCACGCCAAAGAGAATCACTGAGAGCTCAAGCGCAGTCGCCGCTGCGCGGTGGATGCCGGATCAGGTCCGGCATGACAGCCACGAATCTGTCATTGCGGACCTGACCCGCAATCCATCCCTGATCAAGCGCAGTCGCCGCTGCGCGGTAGATGCCGGATCAAGTCCTCCATGACAGCCGGTGTGTCTAGGCGACGGAGTAGCCGCCGTCCACGGGTATCGCGGTTCCTGTGACGAAGTCCGAAGCGCTGCTGGCCAGGAACACGGCGACTCCTGCCAGATCAGCCGGCGCGCCCCAGCGGCCCGCAGGCGTCCTACCGAGCACACGTTCATTCAAGCCGGGCACGTCGCTGCGTGCTTTGCGCGTAAGTTGCGTATCGATCCATCCGGGCAGTACCGCATTGCATTGAATGTTGTCCGCGGCCCAGGCCGTGGCGATGGAGCGGGTGAACTGCACGACGGCGCCTTTGCTTGCTCCATAAGCCGGCGCATACGGCGCCCCGAAGATCGACAGCATCGAACCGATGTTGATCACCTTGCCACCGCCAGCAGCCTTCATCGGCGCGTGCGCCGCGCGTGAGCAGATGAACGTGCTGGTGAGGTTCGTGTCCATCACCGATGTCCAGTCCTGCAATGTCAATTCGTGGGCGGCCTTGCGGATGTTGATGCCTGCGTTGTTGACCAGAATGTGAAGTGCGCCGTGCCGCCTGATCACCTCATCGATCATGGCCTGCACGGCGCCTTCATCGGTGACATCGGCTTGCACAGCATCGGCCTTGAGCCCTTTCGCAGTCAGGGCGCTCACCGCTGCCGCGGACTTGGCTGCATCGCGCCCGACGATCACCACATGCGCTCCAGCCAGCGCGAGCCCCTGCGCCATGCCAAGCCCGATGCCGCCGTTGCCGCCGGTGACGATCGCGATTTTTCCAGTGAGGTCGAACATGGGTTTTCCGCAGGTTGGCTTGGGTGCTCAAGCATAATCCGACCATGCGCCAGATCGTTCTTGACACCGAAACCACGGGCCTTTCCGCAGAGGGCGGCGACCGGATCATCGAAGTGGGTTGTGTGGAGCTTGTCAGCCGCAAGCTCACTGGCAACAACAAGCATTTCTACCTCAACCCCGAGCGCGACAGCCACGAAGACGCCCTCAAGGTCCACGGCATCAGCAATGAGTTCCTGCGCGACAAGCCTCTCTTTGGCGCTGTCGCCGACGAGCTGATGGCCTACCTCGAAGGCGCCGAGATCATCATCCACAACGCCGCGTTCGACGTGTCGTTCCTGGACAAGGAACTCGAGCGCATCGGCAAGCCGCGGTTTCGCAGCTATGTCGCGCAGGTCACCGATACGCTGGCGATGGCCAAGGAGATGTATCCCGGCAAGCGCAACAGCCTCGATGCGCTGTGCGACCGGCTCGGCGTGGACAACTCCACCCGCACGTTGCACGGCGCGTTGCTGGATGCCGAACTGCTGGCCGACGTTTACATCAACCTCACCCGCGGCCAGGACGCGCTGCTCATCGACATGGCCGACACGACCCCCGTGGGCGGAATCGACACGCGGGTGGATCTGTCCATCTTCACATTGCCCGTGCTGCTCGCCACCGACCAGGAAGCGGCCGCGCACGAAGAGGTGCTGGTTCAACTGGACAAGGCCAGCGGCGGCAAGACGGTGTGGCGGCTGGGCTCATCAGCGCCTATGGCATAATTCGAGGCTTTCCTGCAGAGCGCGGCCCCGTAGCCGACTTTGCAGCGACAGGGCGGTTAGCTCAGCGGTAGAGCGATGCATTCACACTGCATAGGTCGGGGGTTCGACACCCTCACCGCCCACCATCGATTCGGTCCCTCACCAATCGCGTCCCCATCCCCGCCTTCTTCAGATTTCGTGCTCTGGTGCGCCACAATTGCGCCATGAGCACCGTACACGCCACGCTTCCGATTGACGCCTGATGGACCGCATCGACGCCCTCGTCATCGGAGCCGGCGCCGTGGGCCTGGCTGTCGGCCGTGCGCTTGCCCTAGCGGGCCGCGAAGTCATCGTCGCGGAGTCGCAGACTGCCATCGGCCAGGGTGTCAGTTCGCGCAACAGCGAGGTGATTCACGCCGGCTTGTACTACGCACCCGGCTCCATCAAGGCGAGGGTGTGCGTGCGCGGCAAGGAACTGCTCTATGAGTTCTGCCGGAGCCACGGCGTCAGCCACAGCAATTGCGGCAAGCTGGTCGTCGCCACCAGTGAGTCGCAAATTGCCGCCCTACGCACCTTGCAGCAGCGCGCAGCCGCGAGCGGCGTGCCGGTCGAATGGCTCGATGGCGCGCAGGCACGGGCCCTAGAGCCTGCACTGCATTGCGTCGCAGCTCTTTCCTCGCCCACGACGGGAATTGTCGACAGCCACGGTTTCATGCTGGCGCTACAGGGCGACCTGGAGAACGCAGGCGGCATGGTCGCGCTGGGCTCACCGGTGGAGTCGGCTGTACTTGGCACCGGGGGCAGGCCCCACGTGGTCCGCATGGCCGATGGCAGCGAAATCGAAGCCGCGTTGCTGGTCAACTCCGCTTCGTTGCACGCCTGCGCACTCGCGCAGCGCTTCGAGGGCCTCGCCCCGCAGCACATACCGAAAGAGACCTTTGCCAAGGGTAGCTACTACTCCCTCGCAGGACGCGCGCCCTTCAGTCACCTGATCTATCCCGCTCCCGCAGATGCATGGCTGGGCGTGCATCTCACGCTCGACCTCGGCGGACAGGCCAAGTTCGGCCCCGACCTCGAATGGCTGGGCACGCGTGACCCCGACGCGCTCGACTACGCGGTCGATATCCGCCGCGCCGATTCTTTCTACGCCGAGGTCCGGCGCTACTGGCCGGGCCTGCCCGACGGCGCGCTGCAGCCGAGTTACAGCGGGGTGCGCCCGAAGATCTACGGACCGGGTGAGGCGGCTCCCGATTTCCGCATCGATGGGCCTGGGGTTCACGGTGTTGGTGGTCTCGTCAATCTGTTCGGCATCGAGTCACCGGGGCTCACGAGCGCGCTGGCGATCGCGCAGGATGTAGCCGCGTTGTTGAAGGAGCCATGATGAGAGTCGCAGTTGTAGCCGGCGCGGTGTCCCTTTGCGGGGTGTCGTTTGCGCAATCCCAGATTCAAACGCTCCCGCCTGTGACGGTGACCACGACGCGCACCGAGGCATCGCCTTTTGATGTGCCGGCATCGGTCGATGTCATGGACGGCGCACGGTTGCGTGCAGCGGGCAGGCCCGAAGTCAATATCTCCGAAGCTCTCGGGCTCGTGCCGGGCGTCACGGCGCGTGACCGGCAAAACTACGCGCAAGACCTGCAGTTGTCGATCCGCGGCTTCGGCGCGCGCTCCACATTCGGTGTGCGAGGCGTGCGTCTGTATGTAGATGGCATTCCCGCCACGATGCCTGATGGTCAGGGACAGTTGTCGCACATCGACCTGGCGTCAGCAGGGCGCGTCGAGATCCTGCGCGGACCGTTCTCTGTGCTGTATGGCAACTCGTCGGGTGGCGTGATGCAGGTGTTCACCGATCCGGGGGAGGGCGCGCCCGTCGTGACCACGAGCTTTGCAACTGGCAGCGACGGCCTTTCGCGGCCAAGTCTGCGTGTGAGCGGTTCGTCGGGCCGCCTGGGTTACGTGGTCAGCGCGAATCACTTTTCGACCGATGGGTCGCGCGATCACAGCAGTGCATCGCGTTCCGTCGCCAATGCCCGTCTGGATTACCGCCGCGCGCAAGGGAGCGACTTCACGATCGTCGCCAATTCCATGGACATGCGCGCCGACGATCCGCTGGGCCTGACCCGCACGCAGTTCGAGACGATGCCCGAGGGAGCCGATGCGTCGGCGACGCTGTTCAACACCCGCAAGACCGTGCGCCAGAGCCAGCTCGGCCTTGTCCACGAGCACAAGGTCGATGCAGCACACCGCCTGCGATTGATGGTTTACGGCGGCCAGCGTGATACGGTGCAGTTCCAGTCCATTCCGGTGGCGACGCAGGGCGGCCCGCTGCATCCAGGAGGCGTGATTGGTCTTGAGCGCCAGTATGCGGGCGCCGACCTGCGGTGGACCTCGCGCGGAAAATTCGCCTCGCGCGACATCGAGGTGGTGGCAGGCCTTTCGTACGACACCCTCACAGAACGCCGACGTGGCTGGCAGAACTTCAGTGGCCCCACGCTCGGCGTACAGGGCACACTTCGCCGCGATGAAGACAACGAGGTCTCCAACCTCGATCCGTACCTGCAGACCGTCTGGAAGTTCGCACCGCGCTGGGCGCTCACGGCTGGCCTGCGTCGCAGCAGTGTCCGCTTTGCTTCCAATGACAACTACGTGGTCGGCGCGAATGGCAACGACAGCGGCGCCGTGCGCTACAGAGCCACGCTGCCTGTAGCCGGCCTGATGTTCGAGATGTCGCCGCAGCTTCATCTGTACGCAGGCGCGGGTCGTGGTTTCGAGACGCCGACCTTCAATGAACTCGCGTACCGGCCCAATGGAACGAACGGCTTGAACTTCGCCCTGCGGCCCTCACGCAGCGACAACTACGAGCTGGGCATCAAGGGCCGCTCGGGCAAGGATGCTTCGCTGCGCACGGAGTGGGGCGTTGCCTTGTTCAACACCGCGACGCAAAGCGAAATCGTCACGCAAACCAACAGCGGTGGACGCAGCACGTTCCAGAACGCAGGCGACACGCGTCGGCGTGGATTGGAAGCATCGTGGTCTGCCACGCTGGCTCCTTCATGGCGGATGGGTTTGGCCCAGACCTGGCTGGATGCGCGTTATCGCGATGGCTTTGCGACCTGTGCGTCGGCTCCATGCACCGTGCCCACGCTGGTCATTCCAGCCGGCAATCGCATCCCTGGCACTGCGCAGTCGGTCACTGCGGCCGAGATCGCCTGGCAGCCTGCCAAGGGATGGCAGGCCGGTGCGGAGGTTCGCCGTTCGAGCCGTGTGTTCGTGAACGACGCCAACAGCGATGCAGCACCGTCATTCACGACGGTGGCAGTCCACGCGGGCTACGTCTTCGACATTCAGGGCTGGTCGCTCGCCGCAGTCGCGCGCATCGACAACCTGCTGGATCGCCGCTACGCAGGGTCGGTCATCGTGAATGAAGGCAACGCGCGCTTTTTCGAGCCTGCGCCCGGGCGCAACTACACCGTCAAGTTCACGGGCAGCTACGCGTTCTGATCAGGCAGTCTTCGAGGGCAGGCGCAGCCGCTTGATCGCGCGCGCCGAGTCGGCCACCAGGTCCGGTCCTTTGTAGATCAGGCCTGTGTAGATCTGCACCACGTCCGCGCCGGCGTGGATCTTGGACATCGCATCCTGCGCGCTCATGATGCCGCCCACGCCGATGATTGGAAAGCTTTTGCCGAGGGCGGCGCGCAGTTGGCCGATCACGCGGTTGCTGGCTTCGAGCACGGGTGAACCACTGAGGCCGCCGGTCTCTTCTGCGTGGGGCAGGCCCTTTACGGCTTCGCGACTGATCGTCGTGTTGGTCGCGACCACGCCATCCATGCCGTGTTTCTTCAAGGCCGCGGCAATGACTTCGACCTGTGCCTGGTCCAGGTCCGGCGCGATCTTCACGAAGATCGGCACCCGGCGTCCATGCTGTTTCGCGAGCTTCGTGCGTTCGGTCGCAATCGCACCGAGCAGGCCGTCGATGGCTTCATCGCTTTGCAGCGAGCGCAGGTTGCTGGTGTTCGGGCTGGAGATGTTGACCGTAACGTAGTCAGCGTGCGGATACACGCCGGCCAGGCAGATCAGGTAGTCCGACGTCGCGTCTTCGATGGGCGTCGCTGCGTTCTTGCCGATATTCAGGCCCAGGATGCGGCCCTTCGCGCGGAACGACGAGCGCTGCACATTCGCGATGAAAGCATCGAGTCCGTCATTGTTGAAGCCCAGGCGATTGATCAAGGCGTTGGCCCTCGGCAGGCGGAACATGCGCGGTTTCGGATTTCCCGGCTGCGGCTTCGGCGTCACCGTGCCGACTTCAACGAACCCGAATCCCATCGCGCCCAGCCCGTCGATGCAGCGGGCGTTCTTGTCCAGCCCCGCTGCCAGTCCGACGCGATTGGGAAACTTCAGGCCGGCCAGCGTCACCGGGTCATCGACCATGCCGTTGGAGAACGCGAGTTGCAGCGGTGTGCCGTGCAGCCGCGCGAGCGAATGCATCGTCAGTTCATGGGCGGTTTCGGGGTCGAGCCCGAAAAGGAAAGGGCGGGCAAGCGAGTAGGGCAGCAGCGACATGGATAATTCCGGTGGAACAGCACATTTTCCTCCATGACACAAGATGAACTCAAAGCCCTGGTCGGCCAGGCAGCCCTCAAATACGTCGTTCCCGGCGAGATCGTGGGGGTCGGCACTGGCTCGACCGTCAACAAATTCATCGATGCGCTCGCGTCGATGAAAGATCGAATCAAGGGTGCGGTGTCCAGTTCAACGGCATCCACAGCGCGGCTGGAGGCGCTCGGCATCCGGGTTTTCGATTCCAACGACGTCGACACGATTTCGGTCTACATCGATGGCGCTGACGAGATCGATCATGCGGGCCACATGATCAAGGGCGGCGGCGCTGCGCTCACTCGGGAAAAGATCGTTGCCGCGCAGTCGGCTCGCTTCATCTGCATCGCCGATGAATCCAAGCTGGTCAGCGCGCTGGGCGCATTCCCGGTGCCGGTAGAAGTGATCCCGATGGCAGCCCGGCGGATCCAGAAGCAGTTCGAGGCACTGGGTGGCACGGTGCGAATTCGGATGAAGGAAGGCGCGCCGCTGGTCACCGACAACGGCCAGCACATCCTGGATGTATCAGGGCTTCGGATCACCGACCCCCTGGGCTTCGAAAGCGATGTGAACCAGTGGCCGGGCGTCGTGACGGTCGGCGTGTTCGCCCACCAGAAAGCGGCGGTGTGCCTGCTTGGCACATCCGCCGGGGTCAAGACGCTGGAGTTCTAGAAACTAGAACCGGATTCCTGCGGGGTTCTCGGGCGGCGGTGGCGGCGGGGATGACGCGGTCGCAGGGGCGGCCGAAGGTGCCGTGGCGGGGGCGTTGGCAGGTGCCTGTTGAATCGCGACCAGTGGCGTGGCCGGCGCCTGCTTGTAGCTGGACGGCAAAACGGACGTCTTCGGATATCCGGCAGCGTCCAGGTATTGCGCCCACTCAAAGTCCGAATAGCCCTTGATCTGCTGGCCGCCTATGGTCAGGAACGGCAGCGTGTTCGCACCGCCCAGTCGCCGGTACGCTTCGATGTCGTCGGGCGTTGTCACCGTGCGTTCGGTAAACGGAATGCCGCGGCTTGCGAGCATCGCGCGCCCGCTGGCGCACGGCGCGCAGTTCACGCCGGTGTACAGAACGACCGGATAACGGCTCACGACCTGACGCAGTTCGAACGGCAGCGGGGATGGTGCGCCGCCCGCACTGGCCGTGGTGGCGGTGGTCGCGGTCTGGGCGGCCGCAGGCGCGCCAGCGGCGCCCGGTTTCGCGTTGCTTTGCGCCGGGGCCTGGTCGGAGAAGGTCACGCGGCCGTCAGGACCGACGATGCGATAGATCTGTTGCGCGTTGGCATCGCTGGCCAGCAGCGCGCTGGCCCCCAGCAGGCCGACAAGGCCGCAAGAGGCTATGGCAGCGATGGTTGCGACCCGGGCAAAGATGGCCATCGGTTGGTACTCCTGCAATTGATTGTTCACGTCTTCAGGCCATGCCCTGGTGCCGCAGCAGTGCGTCGAGGGTGGGCTCGCGCCCGCGAAACGCCTTGAATGACTCCATCGCGGGACGACTGCCGCCCGCTTCAAGGATGGCCTCGCGGTATTTTCGCCCGGTTTCAAGACTGGGCAAGCCGTTTTTACCCGCTGTCTCTTCGAACGCGGCATAGGCATCGGCGCTCAGTACTTCGGCCCACTTGTAGCTGTAGTACCCGGCCGCGTAACCACCTGCAAAGATATGGCTGAAAGTGTGTGCGGTACGGCTGAACGGCGGCGGCTTGAGGACCGCAACCTCATCGCGAACCTGATTGAGCAGCGGCATGATGTCCTGCGACGGATCATGGTCGGTGTGCAGCAGCATGTCGAAGAGCGCGAACTCGATCTGGCGCAGCGTACCCAGGCCGCTCTGGAAGTTCTTGGCCGCCAGCATCTTGTCGAACAGTTCGCGCGGCAGCGCGGCGCCCGTGTCCACATGGGCGGTCATGTGCTTGAGCACGTCCCACTCCCAGCAGAAGTTTTCCATGAACTGGCTGGGCAGCTCCACCGCGTCCCATTCGACGCCGCTGATGCCGGACACGTCGCGCTCATTGACCTGCGTGAGCATGTGGTGCAGGCCGTGGCCGCACTCATGGAAGAGGGTGATCACGTCGTCGTGTGTCAGCAGCGCAGGCTTGCCCTCTACGCCCTCGGCGAAGTTGCACACGAGGTGCGCCACGGGCGTTTGCAGTTTGCCGTCGTCCGGGCGCAGCCAGCGCGCGCGAACGTCGTCCATCCAGGCGCCGCCGCGCTTGCCGGTGCGGGCTGCAGGGTCGAGATAGAACTGGCCGACGAGCTCGGTCGAGAGGCGGTCGCCATCCCGGCGCTCACGCTCGATCCGGTAGAACTCGACGCCTGGATTCCACACCGGCGCGACATCGCGGCGCAGCGTGACTTCAAACAGCGTCTCGACGATCTTGAAGAGTCCGGCCAGGACCTTGGGCGCGGTGAAGTACTGCTTGACTTCCTGCTCGCTGAACGAATAGCGCGCTTCCTTGAGCTTCTCGCCGATGTAAGGCCAGTCCCAGGCTTGTGGGTCGCTGATGTTGAGCTTGTCCGCCGCAAAGGCACGCATGTCCGCGATGTCCTGCTGTGCATACGGCTTGGCGCGCACGGCCAGGTCACGCAGGAAGTCGATGACCTGTTTCGGCGAATCGGCCATCTTGGGAACCACCGACACTTCGCCGAAGTTCTGGTATCCGAGCAGCTTTGCTTCTTCCTGGCGAAGCGCAAGGATCTCCGCGATGTTCGCACTGTTGTCGAACTTGGCATCGCCCTGGTCGCTGGCGCGTGTGACATACGCGCGATACAGGCGCTCACGCAGCGCGCCGCTGTGGGCAAACTGCATGACCGGCAGGTACACCGGCATCTTGAGGGTCAGCTTGTAGCCGGCCTTGCCTTCGGCTTCTGCGGCCGCGTGGGCACCTTGCACGACGTCATCGGGCACGCCCGCCAATTCGTCCAGCGGCGCGTAGTAAGCGTAGGCGTCGGTCGCATCGAGTGCGTTCTCGCTGAACTTCTGGCTGAGTTCCGCCTGCCGCTCCTGGATCGCTGCGAATCGTTCCTTTGCAGCGCCGGTGAGTTCAGCGCCGCCCAGGACGAAATTGCGGACGGCGTTCTTGTGCGCCTGCCGCTGCTCGATGTTCAGCGACGCGGGATCGATCGCCTTGTACTTGGCGTAGAGGCGCTCGTCGGAGCCCAGGCGCGTCCAGAACTCGGTGACCTTGGGCAATGCCTCGTTGTAGGCTGCGCGTAGCTCAGGGGTGTCTGCGACGCCGTTCAGATGGCCGACGACGCCCCAGGCGCGACCCAGTCGCTCGGTGGAGACATCGAGCACTTTCGCAATCGCATTCCAGTCGCTGGGAAATTCGGGCTGGGTGACTGTTTCAAGCGCGGTGTTGGCTTGCGCCAGCAGCGAGTCGATGGCGGGGGTGATGTGTTCCGGCTGGACCTGGTCGAACAGCGGAAGGTCGGTGAAGTCGAGAAGGGGATTGCTCATGACGCTTATTTTGCGTCATCGCAGCCGCTTTCAATGGGCAGGAGCCGACCGCTCTGCCGCTTCCAGCGTGTTGACGAGCAGCATGGCGCGTGTCATCGGCCCGACACCACCGGGCACAGGGGTGATCCAGCCTGCTACCGCGCTCACGCCGGCGAAGTCCACGTCACCGCAGAGCTTGCCTTCGTCGTTCGTGTTCATGCCGACGTCGATCACCACAGCCCCGGGCTTGACCATGTCGGCGGTCAGGATGTTGCGCTTGCCGACAGCTGCCACCACAACATCCGCGTTGCGCGTGAACGACTGGAGGTCCTGGGTGCCGCTATGGCAGATGGTCACGGTAGCGTTCCTGGCGAGCAGCATCATCGCCATCGGCTTGCCGACGATGTTGCTGCGGCCGATCACCACGGCGTTCTTGCCGCGCAGTTCATAGCCGATCGATTCGAGCATCTTCATGCAGCCGTGCGGGGTGCAGGGCCAGAAGCCGGGGCGGCCCACCATCAATGCACCCGCACTGGCCACATGGAAGCCATCGACGTCCTTGGCCGGCGAGATGGTCTCTATCACCTTTTGCGAATCGAGGTGTTTGGGCAAGGGCAACTGAACCAGGATGCCGTGGACAGCCGGGTCATCGTTGAGCTGGCGGATGCGTGCGAGCAGGGCCTCTTCGGTCATGTCGGCGGGGTAGCGCTCCAGCGTGGCGGCCAGGCCCGTCTCTGCGCTGTCGTTGACCTTGTGCTTCGTATAAACCTGCGACGCGGGGTCTTCGCCCACGAGGATGATGGAAAGCGCGGGCTGGACGCCCCTGGCCTTGAGCGCGGCCGTGCGGCCTGAGACCTCGGAACGGATTTGGGCGGCGAGGGCCTTGCCGTCGATGATGTGAGCTGTCATGGGTCGTCGGGCGGGCAAACGCCCACCGGGTGGTTCGCGAGGGGAGCGGTGGGGCGTTCGGGTAAGGCGTCAGGCCTTGGGTGCGTTTTGTCCGAGGGCGATCTTGAGCAGGTCTGCCACGGTGTTGGCGTTGAGCTTTTCCATGATGTTGGCCCGGTGCGCCTCCACCGTCTTGATGCTGATGCCCAGGTCGTCGGCGATCTGCTTGTTCAGGCGGCCGGCAACGATGCGCTCCAACACCTGTGCTTCGCGCGAGGTGAGTTTGGACAGCAGGGCGTCGCGGCTTGCCGCGCTTTGGTACTCGGCGAATGCACCTTTGGCGTGTTCGAGCATGCGCTCGACCAGCGACACCAGGTCGTCTTCCTTGAAGGGCTTCTGGATGAAATCCATGGCACCCTTTTTCATGGTGTTCACCGCCATCGGCACATCGCCGTGTCCCGTGATGAAGACGATGGGCAAAGGCGACTTGCGCTCGAGCAGGCGGTCTTGCAACTCAAGACCGGTCATGCCGCCCATGCGGATGTCGACGATGAGGCACGCGACTTCGCGGGGGTCGTAGCGGGAAAGGAAGGACTCTGCGGAGTCGAAGCAGCGAACGCGGTAGTCCTTGCCTTCGAGCAGCCACTGCAACGAGTCACGAACCGCTTCGTCGTCATCGACGACGTAAACGGTGCCCTTCTTCGGAATCAAGCTCATGCAGTCACCCCAGCGTCTTTGTTAGCTATGCTATTTGTAGCGCCGGAAACAGGTATCCAGAAGGAGAAACGGCACCCGGCGACATCGGTGCCATTGTAGATGTTCTCCGCCTGCATCCGGCCCTGGTGCGACTCCACGATCGTGCGGCACAGATTCAGGCCGATGCCCATGCCTTCGACCTTGGTCGAGAAGAACGCTTCGTAGAGGCGATCCATGACTTCGGGCGCGAGGCCGGCGCCTGAATCGAGAACGGAGAACTCGACCACCCCCTGGTTCTCGACATGTTTGGGAATGACGCGCAGCTCCACGCTGCGGCGCGACACCGGCCGCTGCGCATGTTCGATCGACTCGGCCGCGTTCTTGAGCAGGTTCACCAACACCTGCTCGATCAGGATGGGATCGACCATCAGCTTGGGCAGCCGCGCGGCAACGTAATGCGACAGCCGCACGTTGCGCCTGCGCAGTTCGATCTCGGCCAGCTCGACCGCTTCGCCCACCATCGTGGTCACATCCGACAGGGTGCGATTGGGTTCGCTGCGCTTCACGAACGAACGGATGCGCTGGATGATCTGGCCGGCACGCTGCGCCTGCTTCGCGGTTTTTTCAAGGGCTGCCAGCAGGTCGTCCTCGCTGATCTGCTTGCCCTTGATGCGCGACACCATGCCGTTGCAATAGTTGTTGATGGCCGTGAGCGGCTGGTTGAGTTCATGCGCGACGCTCGACGCCATCTCGCCCATGGTGATGAGGCGGCTGGCCGATTGCGCCCGCTCGGCCTGCGCCGACGATTGCTCTTCTGCGTGGCGGCGTGGCGTGATGTCGGTGGCAATCACCATCTGCGCCAGGCGCCCGTCCACCCAGTTCAGGTAACGCGAGCGCACTTCGAGCCACTTGCCCAGTTCGGGCACGAAGATCTCGGCGTTTTCCGATTGCGCCGCGGTGAGGGCGCCGGTCGGCAGACCGACGAATGAATCGACCTCGTCGGCCGACTCATCGGTGCGCGGATGCTCCGGAACACCGGCCTGCGCGACCATCTGCAAATGGCCGCCGGTCTGCACGCCGAACCACAGGCGGTAGAGCTTGTTGGCAAAGAGCAGCTCTTCGCTGCCCAGCGGCGCAACGGACACGGAAGCATCGAGCGCTTCGAGCACGGTCGTGAATCGTTCATACGAAGCCGAGAGCTGCTCGCGAATCCGGTTGGGCTCGGTGATATCGGTCATCGAGGTCATCCAGCCCGTCTGGTGTCCCTTGGCATCCACCAGTGGCGACACGTACAGGCGCGCATCGAACACAGAGCCGTCCTTGCGCTTGACGCGGACCTGGAAGCCGCCCGGTGTCGTGCGGCCTTGCAACTCGTCGTCCAGGCGCGCGGCAAGCTGCTCGCGATCGGCATCGGGCCAATACGGAAAGGGCGGCGTGCGACCGACGAGCTCGGCTTCGCTCCAGCCGGTCATCTGGCAGAACGCGGCGTTCACGTAGGTGATGCGACCCTGCATGTCCAGCGCGCGCATGCCGGTGAGCATGGAGTTTTCCATGGCACGGCGGAAGTTGGTTTCGGCCACCAGCGCTTGCTGCGCCTGCATGCGCCTTCGCGTGTGGCGCCAGTTGCCGATCAGCATCCAGGCCGTCATTACGCTCAATGCGCCGACCAGCCAGAAAAGGCCGCTGCCAATCACGCCCAGCGACGTGCGATAGGCCTGCGCGCGGATGATCAGGCCATTGCCCACCGGCGAGACCGGTACTTCATATTCGTTTTGCTGTGCGGCCCAGGGCAGCAACTGCGTCGCGGGATTGCGCGGCGGGACTGAACTGCCGGCCAGCAGGCGATTTTTGCCGTCGAGCAACGCGACGGCGTACTTGGATGAAACATCGGCAGGCACGCCAAAGCGCAGCAGGCCGTCGATGGAGTATTCCCCCAGGATGACGCCGCCGAATTTCGCCTGGTCGGTCAGCGGAATGTGCAACTGCAGCAGGCCCGTGCCCTCCGTGCCGGCCGCAGGCTGCGAATAGACAGGCTGCTGCAGGTCGCGCGCCAGGCTGTAGGTGCTTTCGGTTTCGCCCGTGCGCAGCACGTCGCCTGCGCTTCGCACCTGTGCGCTGGGCACACTCGGCGCGGCGTAACTGGCCTTGACCCGCCGGCGTCCGTCGATCCACGTGAGTGCCTGCAGTTCGGGGTATTGCAGCACCATCGACTCGGCGCGGCCCATGAATTCTTCGCCGTCGACTTCCTTGTTCGAGATGTCGCGGGCGATGCGCATCATCTGTTCCTGCCGCTCGAGCAGTCGCAGGCGCACGCGCTGCTGGGCGTATTCGACGTCGCGCTTGACCGCTTCCTGTTCACGGTCCATTTCCTCCAGGCGCAGGTACCAGAACGCCGAGACGATCGCCGCCAGGAAGAGCAGCACGGCGGCCAGCGGCGCGAGCATGGCGAATCGGTCCTGGTGCACGGGCGTCTGTCGCCGCCACCATTGGCGCCACCACTTGGTCGGCTGTGCGACAAGCTCGTTCAGGTTGTTGACGGGCAGGGGTTCATCCATGGAATCCCGAGTGTAGGGCTTGCAATTGCTGTCATGCCGGGCTTGACCCGGCATCCACCGCGTAGCGGCGACTGCGTTTGATCACTGATGGATGGCGGATCAAGTCGGCAATGACACCGTCAAAATGAAATTCACAATATGAAATCATCACGCGCCATTTGAAATGTCGAAAAAACTATGCCACACTTCGTCCACGGTATAGGGGCCCTGTACTAAATTGCGAACAACGACAAGGAGACAAAGACATGTCAGCCCAACCAGACAACCTGTTCGGCGCAGCCGCGAACGACGCCGACTCGCAGGAAACCCGTGAATGGATAGACGCGCTCTCGGCCGTCATTGCCTCGGAGGGCCGTGAACGCGGCCATTTCCTGCTGGAGCAACTGCTCGAACAGGCGCGGCAAGAGGGCATCGACATGCCGTTTTCCGCCAACACCGGTTACGTCAACACCATCGAGACCAACGACGAAGAGCGCTGCCCTGGCAACCTCGAAATCGAAGAGCGCCTGCGCGCGTACATGCGCTGGAACGCGATGGCGATGGTGGTCAAGGCCAATCGCCTGCATCCTGCCGATGGCGGCGACCTGGGCGGCCACATCAGTTCGTTCGCATCGGTGGCGACGATGTTCGGCGCCGGCTTCAATCACTTCTGGCACGCCGAGAGCGAAAACCACGGCGGCGATTGCCTGTTCATCCAGGGCCACAGCTCTCCCGGTGTCTATGCCCGCGCGTATCTTGAAGGCCGACTGACCGAAGAGCAGCTGCTCAACTTCCGCCAGGAAGTCGATGGCAAGGGCATCTCCAGCTATCCGCACCCCAAGCTCATGCCCGAGTTCTGGCAGTTCCCCACGGTGTCGATGGGCCTGGGCCCGCTGATGGCGATCTACCAGGCGCGGTTCCTCAAGTACCTGCACGCGCGCGGCATCGCCAACACTGAAAACCGCAAGGTCTGGGTGTTCTGCGGCGACGGCGAAATGGACGAAGTCGAATCGCTCGGCGCCATCGGCGTGGCTGCGCGAGAGGGCCTGGACAACCTGATCTTCATCGTCAACTGCAACCTGCAGCGGCTCGACGGCCCGGTGCGTGGCAACGGAAAAATCATCCAGGAGCTCGAAGGCGAATTCCGCGGCGCCGGATGGAACGTCATTAAGCTGATCTGGGGCAGCTACTGGGATCCGCTGCTCGCGCGCGACAAGGACGGAGTGCTGCGCAAGATCATGATGGACACGCTCGACGGCGACTACCAGGCCATGAAGGCCAACGACGGCGCGTTCGTTCGCAAGAATTTCTTCGGCCGCCACCCCAAGGCGCTCGAGATGGTCGCCAAGATGAGCGACGAAGACATCTGGCGCCTGCAGCGCGGCGGCCACGATCCGCAGAAGGTGTATGCGGCCTATCACAAGGCTGTGAACCACAAGGGCCAGCCGACGGTGATGCTGATCAAGACCGTCAAGGGCTTCGGCATGGGCAAGAGCGGCGAGGGCAAGAACACCGCGCACCAGACCAAGAAGCTCACGGACGACGACATCCGCGCGTTCCGCGATCGTTTCAACATCCCGGTGCCGGACGAGCAACTGGCCGAAGTGCCGTTCTACAAGCCGGCCGACCACACGCCCGAGATGGAGTACCTGCACGCCCGTCGCAAGGCGCTGGGCGGCTACCTGCCCAAGCGCCGCGCCAAGGCCGATGAGCAGCTGACGGTGCCGCCGCTCGAAGCCTTCAAGGCCGTGCTGGAGCCCACCGCCGAAGGGCGCGAGATCAGCACGACGCAGGCGTATGTCCGCTTCCTGACGGCGCTGTTGCGCGACAAGGAACTGGGCCCGCGCGCCGTGCCCATCCTGGTCGATGAAGCACGCACGTTCGGCATGGAAGGGCTGTTCCGCCAGATCGGCATCTACAACCCGGCAGGCCAGCTCTACACGCCGCAGGACAAGGACCAGGTCTCCTACTACAAGGAAGACAAGGCAGGCCAGATCCTGCAAGAGGGCATCAATGAAGCAGGCGGCATGGCCAGCTGGATTGCAGCAGCCACCTCGTACAGCACGAGCAACCGCATCATGGTGCCGTTCTACATCTACTACTCGATGTTCGGGCTGCAGCGGGTCGGTGATCTGTGCTGGGCTGCCGGTGACATGCAGGCTCGTGGATTCCTGCTGGGCGGCACGTCGGGCCGCACGACGCTCAACGGCGAAGGCCTGCAGCACGAAGACGGCCACAGCCACATCATGGCGGGCACGATCCCCAACTGCGTGAGCTATGACCCGACCTTCGCGCACGAAGTCGGCGTGATCATGCATCACGGCCTGAAGCGCATGGTCGAGAAGCAGGACAACGTCTACTACTACATCACGCTGCTCAACGAAAACTACCCGATGCCGGGCCTGCAGGAAGGCACGCAAGAGCAGATCATCAAGGGCATGTACATGTGCAAGCCCGGCGGCCAGACCAAGGGCGCACCGCGCGTGCAACTGCTGGGCTCCGGCACGATCCTGCGCGAGTCGATCGCGGCGCAGGAACTGCTGGCGACCGAATGGGGCATCGACGCTGACGTCTGGAGCTGCCCGAGCTTCAACGAACTCACGCGTGAAGGCCAGGACTGCGAACGCTTCAACCTGCTGCATCCGCTGGACGCGCAACGCAAATCGTTTGTTTCGCAGCAGCTTGAAAAGCACGCTGGTCCCGTGGTCGCGTCCACCGACTACATGAAGGCGTACGCCGAGCAGATTCGTCCGTTCATGCCCAAGGGCCGCACGTACAAGGTGCTGGGCACCGACGGGTTCGGGCGCAGCGATTTCCGCAGCAAGCTGCGCGAGCACTTCGAAGTCAACCGTCACTATGTCGTTGTGGCCGCGCTCAAGGCGCTGAGCGAGGACGGAACAGTGCCGGCTACGAAGGTCGCCGAGGCGATCAAGAAGTACGGCATCAAGGCCGACAAGATGAATCCCCTTTACGCTTGACCCTTGAACCGCTTGAACGACAAGAGACCGGAGACAACAAAACATGGCAACGATTGAAGTGAAAGTCCCCGACATCGGGGACTTCGATGAGGTTTCGGTCATCGAAGTCCTCGTCAAGGCCGGAGACAAGGTCAAGGCCGAGCAATCGCTCGTCACGGTGGAAAGCGACAAGGCCTCGATGGAAATTCCGTCGTCGGCTGCGGGCACCGTGAAAGAGCTGAAGGTGAAGCTGGGGGACAAGGTGAAGCAGGGGAGTGTGCTGATCGTTCTTGAAAGCGACAGTGCCGCCGCTCTTTCGGCTCCCCCGCTGGGGGAGGGCAGGCAGGAGGCTTCGACGGCTCCCGCTGTACAAGCCACCGCGGCTATGCCCCCACCCCAACCCTCCCCCAGCGGGGGAGGGAGCCAGACCACCGAAATCCGCATCCCCGACATCGGTGACTTCAAGGACGTCGCCGTCATCGAAATCCTGGTCAAGCCCGGCGACACGATCAAGGCTGAGCAATCGCTCATCACTGTCGAGTCCGACAAGGCCTCGATGGAGATTCCGTCGTCTGCGGCTGGCGTCTTGAAAGAGCTCAAGGTCAGGATCGGCGATACGGTGAATGTGGGGGATCTGATCGGGATGCTGGAGGGCTCTGGCGCAGCAAGCCCCTCACCCCAACCCTCTCCCCAGAGGGGCGAGGGAGCGAGTCCCGTCGCTGCTTCTGCTTCTGCTTCTGCTTCGGCTGCTGCTTCCTCTCCCTCTCCCGTGGCGGGAGAGGGCCGGGGTGAGGGTGTTCGCACCGCCCCCACCGCCGCATTGCCCCCGCACGAACCCACAGCCCCCACCGCCAACCTCCCGCACGCATCTCCCTCCGTGCGCAAGTTCGCACGTGAACTCGGCGTGCCGCTCGACGAGGTCAAGGGCACCGGTCCCAAGAGCCGCATCACGCAGGAAGACATCCAGGCCTTCACGCGCGCGGTGATGAAGGGCGAGGCGACTACCAAGGCGGTCGGCGCGAAACCCGCAGCCGCTGGCGGCAGTGGTGAGGCACTGGGCCTGCTGCCATGGCCCAAGGTCGACTTCGCCAAGTTCGGTCCCATCGAGCGCAAGGACATGGGCCGCATCAAGAAGATCAGCGGCGCCAACCTGCATCGCAACTGGGTCATGATCCCGCACGTCACCAACCATGACGACGCGGACATCACCGACCTCGAAGCGTTCCGCGTGCAGCTCAACAAGGAAAACGAGAAGGCGGGCGTCAAGCTCACGATGCTCGCGTTCCTCATCAAGGCTTGCGTTGCGGCGCTGAAGAAGTTCCCGGAGTTCAACGCGTCGCTCGACGGCGACCAGCTCGTCTACAAGCAGTATTTCAATATTGCTTTCGCAGCCGACACACCGAACGGCCTTGTCGTGCCGGTCATCAAGGACGCCGACAAGAAGGGCCTGTTCCAGATCAGCACCGAGATGGGCGAGCTCGCGAAGAAGGCGCGGGACGGCAAGCTCGGCCCTGCCGACATGTCGGGCGCGTGCTTCACGATCTCATCATTGGGCGGCATAGGCGGGCGCTATTTCACGCCGATCATCAATGCGCCCGAGGTTGCCATCCTGGGTGTATGCAAGAGCCAGATGGAACCGGTGTGGGATGGGAAACAGTTTGTGCCAAAGCTCATGCTTCCACTGTCGTTGTCATGGGACCACCGCGTGATCGACGGCGCGTCCGCAGCTCGTTTCAACGCCTATCTGGGCGCTATCCTCGGAGACTTCCGTCGCACGATGCTGTGACGCAAATTCCGAAAGCGAGTCAATGACAACAGTAGTAGTGGTGAGAAAGGCCGGGCAGGTCGCCATCGCAGCGGACACGCTGGTGACGTTTGGCGATACGCGGCTTGCCAACAGGTTCGAAGACAACACCAAGATCTTCAAGGTGGAAAGCGAGCAAGGCCCCAGCTACATCGGCATGGCCGGCACGGTCGCTCACTTTCCGGTGCTTCGCAAGGCGATCAATTCGATGCCCAAGGAGCTGCTCAAACTTGGAAGCAAGGATGAAGTGTTCGATACGTTCACCAAGCTGCATCCGTACCTGAAGGAAAACTTCTTCCTGCAAACCAAGGAAGAAGACAGCGACCCGTACGAGTCGAGCCAGTTCAGCGTGGTGATTGCGAACGGCACGGGCATCTACGGCCTGTACAGCTACCGCGAAGTGTTCGAGTTCAAGGAATTCTGGGGCATCGGTTCGGGCCGCAGCTTCGCACTCGGTGCGATGCATGCGGTCTTTGCCAAGGCCAAGACGGCCAAAGAAGTTGCCGAAGCCGGCATCGCCGCGGGTTGCGAGTTCGATCGCAATTCCGCAGCGCCTGCCGACGTGTTCACGATAAAAATGAAATGAGGGTGCTCCCATGAGCCTGGTCGAAGTCAAGATCCCGGATATCGGCGACTTCTCTGAAGTTGCGGTGATTGAACTGCTGGTCAAACCCGGCGACACGATCAAGGCCGAGCAGTCGCTCGTCACGGTGGAAAGCGACAAGGCTTCGATGGAAATTCCTTCGACCCACGCGGGTGTGGTCAAGGAGTTGCGGGTGAAGATTGGGGACAAGGTGGCGGAAGGTTCGGTGTTGCTGACGCTGGAGGCGCAGAGCGCTGGCGTGTCCGCGAGCCCCTCACCCCAGCCCTCTCCCCAGAGGGGCGAGGGACCAACTCCAGGGTCCGCCGCGGCTGTTTCTCCCTCTCCCGCCCCGGGAGAGGGCCGGGGTGAGGGCGTCCCCGCACTCATCCCCAATTCCTACGCCGGCGGCGCCGACATCGAATGCGACATGCTCGTCCTGGGCGCTGGCCCTGGCGGTTACTCCGCAGCGTTCCGCGCCGCTGACCTCGGCATGAAGACCGTCATCGTCGAGCGTTACGCGACGCTGGGCGGCGTGTGCCTCAACGTCGGTTGCATCCCTTCCAAGGCACTGCTGCACGTCGCAGCCGTGATGGACGAAGTGAGCCACTTCGATTCGCTGGGCATCTCCTATGGCAAGCCCACGGTCGATCTGGACAAGCTTCGCGCGCACAAGGCCAAGGTCGTTGGCAAGCTCACGGGCGGCCTTGCGGCCATGGCCAAGATGCGCAAGGTCACGACCGTGCGCGGATTGGGTGAGTTCATCGACCCGCATCACCTGCAGGTCGAAGAGACCACCGGCACCGGCCAGGAAAAAACCGGCAAGAAGCAGACGATCAAATTCAAGTACTGCATCATCGCTGCCGGCTCGCAGGCGGTGCACCTGCCGTTCATGCCGAAAGACCCGCGCGTGGTGGACTCCACCGGCGCGCTGGAATTGCAGGGCAGTCCCAAGCGCATGCTGATCCTGGGCGGCGGCATCATCGGGCTCGAAATGGGCACGGTGTATTCGACGCTGGGCGCCAGGCTCGATGTGGTGGAAATGCTCGACGGCCTGATGCAGGGCGCAGATCGTGACCTCGTCAAGGTGTGGCAGAAGATGAACACGCCGCGCTTCGATAACATCATGCTCAAGACAAAGACCGTGGGTGCAGAAGCAACCGCAGACGGCATCCTGGTGAAGTTCGAAGGCGAGCAGGCACCTAAGGATCCGCAGGTTTACGACATCGTGCTGCAGGCCGTGGGGCGCACGCCCAATGGCAAGAAGATCGGCGCGGAGAAGGCCGGTGTTGCAGTGAGCGATCGCGGCTTCGTTCCTGTCGATATCCAGATGCGGACCAACGTGCCGCACATCTTCGCGATCGGCGACATCGTCGGCCAGCCGATGCTGGCGCACAAGGCCGTGCATGAAGCGCACGTCGCAGCAGAAGTGGCGTGCGGCGACATGAATGGCGACGAGCACCTCAGGCGCTCGGCGTTCAATGCGCGCGTGATCCCCAGTGTGGCCTACACCGACCCCGAGGTGGCCTGGGTCGGTCTCACGGAAGACCAGGCCAAGGCCCAAGGCATTGCGATCAAGAAGGGGCACTTCCCGTGGACGGCTTCCGGTCGCGCGATCGCCAACACGCGCGATGAGGGCTTCACCAAGCTGCTCTTCGACGCAACGACGCACCGCATCCTGGGCGGCGGCATCGTGGGAACACACGCCGGCGACATGATCGGCGAGGTGGCCCTGGCGATCGAGATGGGCGCCGACGAAATCGATATCGGCAAGACGATACATCCGCACCCGACGCTCGGCGAGAGCATCGGTATGGCAGCGGAGATTGCGCACGGGACGTGTACGGACGTTCCACCGCCGCGGAAATAGTTCGATGTCATGCCGGGCTCGCCCCGGCATTTACCGCGCAGCGGACAAGGCCGTTGAAGACCTGGATTGCGGATCAAGTCCGCAATGACGGCCGCTTTTTTTGGAATCAGTTCCCAAGATTTGCCAGGCACACGGCGCGGCCGAGACGACCGCCTCGGGTGCCTGGAACCTCAAGGCCTCACTGCAGGCGTCTCGACAGCCATCCCCATCGCCCGGGCAGCAAGGTGCAGCTCCAGCTCTACCATCTCCACACTGTCTGCTGCCAGCGGCTCGGCCCGCACCCCTGTCATGCACCCGCGGATGCGCCGCGCGAGCGAGCCCATGCCTTGCCACTCCAGCCGATAGATCGGATACCCCGTCGCATGGCCTTGCGGGATCACGCTCCCTGCAAGGCGGCCCCCTGCGAGCTGGTCATGGCATTGCATGCACGACAGGTCTAGTTGTCCGATGCGCTGGTTGAACAGCTTGTTCCCGCGCTCGCGAAAAGGCAGGATGCGCTCATCGGCGGAAGGTGCAATCGACATGCCGCGCGATTGCAGCGCCACGGCGGCTTCCAGCGAGAGCAGGTCCTGGTGTTCACGCGGCCAGGGCGGCATGGTCTGGTGACGTTCGCGGCACGCGTTGATGCGCATCCCCAGGTTGACGGGGCGGGCGGACAACACGTCCCACGCCGGGTAGCGCGCCGCGGCACCCTTCATCGTCGTGATGTCGCCGTGGCAGCTTGAACATGCTTTCGATGAGGCAACTGGCGCACGAGCCCAGAGAGCCAGTCCATCCTGCACCGACAGCATGGCCGGATTGGTCGTGTCATCGCGCTGCATCGCCTGCGTCGATGCGCTCATGGTTTCGAAGCCGGACTTTCGGGTGTCCGGCTTCACGACCGCTACCGGCGATGCGCAGCCGAGCAGCAGCGCAGCGGCGAGCAGCGAAAGTGAACGGTTCATGCCACGGTCAACGCAACCCGCTCGGATTGCTGGAACCCGTTGTCGCCCTGCCAGGTGAATTCGAGCGTGCCGGAGTTCGTGGCAGTGATGAAGAACGAGAGGTAAGGATTGGCGGAAATCGCTGAGTGCAACTCGGCTGCAAACACTTCCTCGCCGTTGTAGCTGCACGTGAAGTTGCGGATGATGTCGCGAGGCAGCACCTTGCCGTCTGCTCCGGGCCTGAACCCGGTTTCCATCGGATGCGCAATCAGCGCCTTGATCTCGATGACATCGCCGCGCCGCACGCCGGACGGAACGTTGATGAGCGTGCGAGCCATCAGCTTTCGCCCTCGATGCAAGCGGCCAGGACCACGACCACATCCGCAGTGTCTGTCCACACCGAGCCATCGCTCATGCGTGCAACCGCGACGAGCTTCTGGCTGGTCGCGAGCCGGATGCGTGTTGAGACGACGGCCTTGCCCGCCCTGGCGCCGAGCTTGAACCGCGCCACATCGCGCAATGGATTTTTTTCGTTGAAGATGGCGATGCCCACGACGCGATCGGTCGCGCTCATGGCACTTTCGACCGTCACGGTGACCGGCACGGCGTTACCGTTGTCCACGAGTTTCTCGATGATGAGTTTGACGCGGCCCGCCCGCATCGGCGCGCCCTGCGCGTAAGCGGCAACCGCAGTTGCAAGTTCGTCGCTGCCCTGGGCGAGGGCGGCCGGTGCGACGACCGAGATGCCGCCAAGCTTCAGCACGTCGCGGCGGTTCAGTTGCAGGGAGGTGTCGTGTGCCATCGGTACTTCAGCGCAAGGTCAGGAGGTACGCTACCACGTCCTCTATTTGCTGGGCTTCAAGCACGGTCTTGCCCTGCCACGCAGCGCCCACTCGTGCATGGCCTTCGCTGCGGTGATACGCCGGCATGATGCTCGACGGATTGATGCGCCTGGAGTCCACGAGGCGCAATCGCAACTGGGCTTCGGTCGAGCGCGAGCCGGCGCCTGCCAGATCCGGCGCCAGATTGCCCTGGAACCGCTCTTCGGGAATCGGCCCGCTGTGGCACAGCAGGCACAGGCCCGTCGTGCGATTCGCGACGATGGCACGCCCGCGTGCCGGGTCCCCGGGCACGCTCGTCAGCGGCTCGGCCATGCCCTGCGGCCCTTGCTGGCCCTGGGCGCCGGCGGCGCAGCAAAGGGCCAGCAGCACAACCACCGCCTTCACACGCAACCGTTGCAAGCAACGCAATGGACTCGCCTCAGGCCTTCTTCAGGCTGTGCTTGCTCACCGGCAAATCGCGAATCCGCTTGCCGGTTGCTGCATAGATCGCGTTGAGCACGGCCGGCGCTGCGACCGCAATCGTGGGCTCGCCGACACCGCCCCAGAAGCCGCCCGACGGCACGATGATGGTCTCGACCGCAGGCATGTGGCGCATCTGCACGACCGGGTAAGTGCTGAAGTTGTCCTGTTCCATCCGGCCGTCCTTCATCGTGCATTCACCGAAGAGCGCAGCCGACAGGCCGTACGAGAAGGAGCCTTCAACCTGGGCTTCGATCTGCTGCGGATTGACCGCGTATCCGCAATCGGTCGCAGCGACGATGCGATGGACTTTCAGTTCGCCGTCATTGCTCACCGACACTTCTGCGCAGGCCGCCACATAGCTGCCAAAGCCCATCGTCTGCGCAAGCCCGCGAAAGACCTTCTGTCCCTTCACGTCGGGCACCGGCGTGCCCCACTTCACACGTTCGGCGACCGCATTCAACACAGCGAGGTGCCTGGGATGCGACGCCATCAGCTTGCGTCGCAACGCGAGCGGGTCCTGCTTCGTCGCGGCAGCGATTTCGTCGATGAAGCTTTCCAGGTAGATCGCATTCTGGTTGAGGTTCACCCCGCGCCAGAAACCCGGCGGCACCGGCGGGTTGCGCATTGCGTGGTCGACCAGCAGGTTGGGGAAGCTGTAGCCAATCGAAGCTTCCGGCCCGGGGGCATTCAAGCCCTGGAACACCACCGGGTCCCGGCCGCCCTGTATCGACTGCGGCGCGACGCCGGCCAGGATCGACTGGCCCGAGATGCGCATGTGCATCGCGGTCACGTTGCCTTGAGCGTCCAGCCCCGCGACCATCTTGCACTGGGTGATGGGGTGGTAGCGCCCGTGCAGCATGTCTTCTTCGCGCGACCACAACAGCTTGACCGGCGTGCCGGGCATCTGCTTTGCAATGTCCACGGCTTGCCGCACCCAGTCATGCACTGCGCCGCGCCTGCCGAACCCACCGCCCAGGTGCAGCTTGTACACCTCGCACTTCGCTGCTGGAAGGCCGGCCGCTTCTGCAGCGGCAGCCAGTGCGGCCTCGCCGTTCTGGGTGGGCGTCCATACTTCGCAGCGCTCCGGTGTCCAGCGCGCCGTCGCATTCATCGGCTCCATCGTCGCGTGGTTCTGGTGCGGGTACGAATAGACCGCCTCGATCTTGCGAGCGGCCACTGTCAGGGCCGCCTTCGCGTCTCCGTTGCTGTTGCCCACGACTGCATCGTTCGCATCGAGACCGGCTTTGAGGATCGCCGCCGTGGTCGCGCTGGACACCGAAACGTTGGGCCCGAAGTCCCATTCGATAGTCAGCGCATCGAGCGCGGTCTTGGCGCGCCACCAGGTATCGGCCACGACCGCCACTGCGCTGTCGCCCACGCGCAGCACCTTTTTCACGCCGGGGCGCTTTTCGATGGCGGCAGCATTGACTGACTTCACCTTGCCGCCAAAAACCGGGCAGTCCTTGATCGCTGCATTGAGCATGCCGGGCAACTGCAGGTCAGCGCCGTAGATCTGCTTGCCCGTGACCTTGTCCACCGTGTCCAGGCGTGCCAGGCGCTTGCCAACGACCTTCCAGTCCTTCGGGTCCTTGAGCGTCACCGTGGCGGGCACGGCGAGCTTTCCTGCAGCCGCTGACACCTTGCCGTACGTGACGGTGCGGCCCGATGGCTGGTGCGTGATCACGCTGTTGGCGGCGCGGCACTCCGACACGGGCACCTTCCACTCGTCGGCTGCAGCCTGGACAAGCATCATGCGGGCCGCAGCGCCACCCTTGCGAACATAGTCATGCGACTCGCGGATGCCACGGCTGCCGCCGGTCGAAAAGTTGCCCCAAGCCCGATTTCGAGCGAGGTTCTGTCCTGGCGTTGGATATTCGGTGGTGACCTTGGCCCAGTTGCATTCAAGTTCTTCTGCAACCAGCTGCGCCAGACCGGTGAGGGTGCCCTGGCCCATCTCGGAGCGGGCGATGCGGATCACCACCGAGTCGTCGGGCTTGACGACCACCCATGCGTTGATTTCCGGGGCGGTGCCCTGCGCGAGCGCGCTGCCGGCCAATGGAATGTGGAAGCCAATGGCAAGGCCGGCCGAAGCCGTGACCTGCAGGAACCCACGGCGCGAAAGGGTGGCGCGGTCGCAAGCGGCATCGTTCATGTCACGCTCCCGTCGGCGTGCTGGATGTTGAGGGCTGCGCTGCGCGTATTGCCGCCTTGCGCAACCACCTTGATCGCCGCGCGAACCCGGTTGTAGGTGCCGCAGCGGCAGATGTTGCTCATCGCGTCGTCGATGTCCTGGTCGCTGGGTTTGGGCTTGTCGCGCAGCAGTGCGACCGCCGACATGATCATTCCGCACTGGCAGTAACCGCACTGCGGCACATCGAGCTGTGCCCAGGCCTTCTGCACGGGATGCGAGCCGTCGGCCGAGAGCCCTTCGATGGTGATGATCTTCTCGGTGGCTGCAATGGTGGAGATGGGCCGCACGCAACTGCGGGTGGGAACGCCATCGATATGTACCGTGCAGGCCCCGCAAGCGGCGATACCGCAGCCGTACTTGGTGCCGGTCAGCCCGAGCTGCTCGCGCAGCGCCCAGAGCAGGGGGGTATCGCCCTCGGCATCCACCTCACGCACGGTTCCGTTGACATTGAGTTTCGCCACGCAAAGCTCCAGCAGTTGAAGCTGGCGATCGTAGGCAATTCGAGGAAAACCTGCACGGGGGAAACCAACCCGCAGGCAAACTAGCTACAGCAGCACTGAGCCCAGGATTACTGGCGGGCTTGCGGCTGCGATGTTGGCGCACCGGGAGCCAGCCCCATCACGCGCCGCGCGCCATCGAAGCGCGTCTTCCAGTAGCTCTGGCCCATGTCTTCGACGCGGACTTGCGCGCCGGGCTTGGGAGAGTGAATGAACTTGCCTTCGCCGACGTAGATGCCGACATGGCTGAACGCACGCTTCATGGTGTTGAAGAACACCAGGTCGCCCGGCTGCAGGTCCTGCTTCTCGATCGTCTGGGTGGCTGCGGCTTGCTCGTTGGCCCGGCGCGGCAGGACGAGGCCCACCGTGCGTTCATACATGGACCGCACAAAGCCGCTGCAGTCAAACCCCGTCTCGGCGTCGTTGCCTCCCCTGCGATAGGGCACGCCCAGGAACCCCATGGCCGTCATGACCAGGTCAGAGGTGTGGTGGGAGACGGTCTGCCCGACTTTTTCGAGCTTCTCGATCAGGCCACGGTCAGCCATGAAGCGGCCGACGTCATCTTCAGCGGTTGGCGGTGCGGCCTGGGCACAAGTGCAGGCGACCGCGAGCGAAAGGATGAGCCATTTATGCATTGGTCGCAAGGATACAGGGGTCAATCCTGACAAGTCAAGTGAGGTGATGCCCGCAAGTTATTGATTTATATAGACAACAAGTGTGATCCTGTAACGGATGCCCCCGTTTCGGAGCCGGTTCGGGAACAATGGCCGTCATGAACTACGTCACACACTGCGGGCGTGCCCTGTTTTCCCGGGCCGTTTTCCCTGCTTTTTTTTCTGCAGTTTTACTTGCAGCTTCCGGTGTCACTTTTGCACAGGGACTCAAGACCGCAACGATCGCGCAAGGTCTTGAAAACCCATGGGCCCTGGCTTTCCTGCCCGAAGGGCGCTTTCTGGTGACCGAGCGCGGCGGCCGGATGCGGGTCGTGCAGCCCGATGGCAAGGTGGGCGCGCCGCTGGCCGGACTGCCTGAAGTGGCTGCAGGCGGGCAGGGCGGGCTGCTGGACGTCGTGCTGGATTCGGGCTTTGCTGCCAACCGCCAGCTCTTCTTCTGCTTTTCGGAGCCCGGCGGCGGTGGCAACAGCACCGCCATCGCACGGGCCAGACTGTCGTCCGATTCAACGCGCCTGGAGGACGTCAAGGTCATCTTCAGCCAGAAGCCCAAGTTTGCGAGCACCGCCCACTTTGGTTGCCGCATCGTCGAGGATCGCGCAGGCATGCTCTTTTTGACGCTGGGCGACCGGTTCTCGCGCAAGGACGATGCGCAGACCCTGGACAACCACCACGGCAAGGTTCTGCGCCTGACCAAGGAAGGCGCGCCGGCGCCGGGCAATCCGTTCATCGGCCGTGCCGGCGCGTTGCCCGAGATCTACAGCTACGGTCATCGCAATTCGCAAGGCGCAACGCTCGCGCCGGACGGCAGCTTGTGGATGCATGAACACGGCCCGCAGGGCGGCGATGAGGTGAATGTGCCGCAGCCGGGCCGCAACTACGGCTGGCCCGTCATCACCTATGGCGAGAACTATGGCGGCGGCAAGATCGGCGAGGGGGTCACCTCGCGCGCCGGGATGGAGCAGCCGCTGCACTACTGGGTGCCGTCGATTGCGCCTTCAGGGATGGTGTTCCTGACGAGCGACCGGTATGGCGCCGCGATGAAGGGCAAGCTGCTGGTGGGCTCGCTCAAGTTCGGGCAGGTCGCCCAGCTGGAAATCGCCGCAGGCAAAGTCGTGCGTGAGCAGAAGGTGGCCGAAGGCCTGGGCCGGGTGCGCGATGTGCGGCAGGGACCGGACGGCCTGATCTACCTCGTGACCGATGCGCGCGACGGCAAGCTGATTCGCCTGGTCCCGCAGTAAGGGCGCTCAGGCGTCAAGGCTTGATCAAGCCCTTGCGCACGGCATACAGGGTGAGGCTTGCAATGTCGTTGAGGTGCAGACGTTCCATGATGCGTGCGCGATGCACATCCACGGTCTTGGGTGACAGGCCCAGTTCGTAGGCGATTTCCTTGGATGCGCGCCCCTGCGCGATCAGCTTCAGGATTTCGATCTGGCGATGGGTGAGTTCGTCGTCAATCGTGGGCTCGGATGGCTGCAGGAGCCGCTGGGCGATGGATGGGCTGAAGTAGCTGCCGGTGGCCATCACGCTGCGTACCGCCTGTTCGAGTTCGAATGGCGGCGCATCCTTCATCAGGTAGCCGCAGGCGCCGTTGGCCACCGCGCGCTTGACGAAATCGACGGTGTCGTACATCGACAGCACCAGCAGGCGCACTTCCGGGTGCTTCGCGTGAATCTCGGAGATGGCCGTGATGCCATCCATGCCGGGCATCGATATGTCGGTCATGACGATGTCGGGCATCAGGTCGCCCACCAGCGTGATCAGCTCTTGCCCATCGCGGGCCTCGGCAATGACCTCGACACCGGCCACCATGGTGAGCAGCGCCTTGATGCCCGATCGCACGAGGTCATGATCGTCGGCCAGGACGATTCGGATCGCCTTGGTAGTCGCAGGATTTTTCATCGACTCCCCTAATCTTTTAGTCGCGCTGTTGTTATAGCACTGCGCGTATGGCCACGCCCTTGCCGGGCGCAGTTCGAATCATCAAACGCCCGCCTGCCAGTTCGGTTCGCTCGATCATGCCGTGCAGGCCGAAGTTTCGTGCGCTCGCCCGGCCGTCCAGCAACTCATGCTTGTCGAACCCAACGCCATCGTCGATGACAAGCAGGCCGATGCGATCGTTGGCAAGAAAACGGATGCGAACCGCGATGTGCGTTGCCTTGGCATGCCGCAGCGCGTTGTTGAGCGCCTCCTGCACGAGCCGCAGGGCAACGGCAGCCGAGTCCCCGGGCCTGGGCGGCTCCACCCCTCGGGAAGTGACGCTGAACGCGAGCCCCGCGGGCTCTGCGATTCGCTGCACCGCGAATTGCGTCGCAGCGACGAGCCCCAGCAGGTCGAGCTGTGCCGGCCGCAGCTCGAATGAGAGTGTCTTGACCTGCTGGACAGCGCCTTGCGCCATCTCCATCGCGATGGCCGTGTAGCGTTTGGCTGCTTCGGGGTCGTCCGTCTTTTCGGCGGCATGCAGGTGGATGACCATGCCGGTGAGCGTTTGCCCGAGCTGGTCGTGCAGCTCACGCGAGATCAGGTTGCGTTCGCGCTCCTGGGCAACGACCAGCCGCGCAGACAGCTTCTTGAGTCGACTGTATGCAGCGGCGAGTTCGGCGCTCATTCGCTCCTGTTCCTGGACGCGGCGCCGCTCGGTCATGACCCGATCGATGATCTGGGGCAGTGTGCCGAGCTTGTCCTTGGTGAGGTAGTCCTTGGCGCCGCAGCGAAGGACATGGACGGCCGCGTCCTCTCCGATGGCGCGCGTGACCACGACCAGCGGTGTGTGGCAACGGCGGGCGATCAGGATCTGCAGGGCTGCATACGGTGAGAACCGCGGCATGTTGAAGTCGCACAGGATCACGTCGTAGTCGAGGGCCAGTGCATCGGTGAATCCGCCGGCTTCGTCCACACGGTGAAGCTCGTAGCGCCGATGCGGGTCGGCGCGTTCGAGCGCGATGGCCATGAGCTCGACGTCGTCCGGGTTGTCTTCCACACAGAGCAACCGGATGGTCGGAGGCTGAACTACTTCTTGTGTCACGCGAGTCCCGGGAAATTGAGATCAGTGTACTGTGGCCCCAAGCTGCGTGGGTACCTTGGTCTTAGGTCATACACACATTGACATTGGTTGCCGCCGCGCCAAACTGCCGGGTGACGCAGTCAGGTTTATTCGCATGGAGTACACAACACTTCCGTGCGCGCGCAGTCAACGCGAGGGACCGGGTCAAACAGGGCAGGAGAGTAATAAAAGAGTGACACGCACATTCGGCCTACGCGCAGCCTTGACCCTTTTGGTGCTCATCGCGATCTCCCCGGTATTCGCGGTCGTTGTACAGGCCTCGCTCGCCGAGCAGGAAGCGCGGCTGGCACGCGCGCAGGAAACGCTTGAATCGGTCGTCGATCTCGGTGCGGCGCACCAGGAAAGCCTGGTCGAGGGCGCCAGGCAGATGCTTGCGGCCATCGCCTATTCCCCGCCTGTGTTTGGCGGCACCTTGCAGGAATGTTCCGACTACCTGCGCAAGCTCCAGAGGCATTACCCCGTGGGCTACGGCAATTTTGGCTTGCTGGACGAGCAGGGGCGCCTCACCTGCCGGGGTGACGCGCCACCAAGCGCCGTCAATTCAAGCGATCGGCCCTTTTACCGCCGCGCCGTGGAGATGGGGCGTTTCGCGGTGGGTGAATTCACTGTGAGCCGTGCGAGCGGCAAGCCGATCCTGACATTCGGCTTTCCGGTGTATCGCGACGATGACGGCCGCACCTTGCGCGGGGTCACTTACCTGGCGCTCGATGTCGGGCAAGCCGACATGCACCTTCGCAAGCTCTCGCTCGCCCCCGAGGTCACCCTTTTTGTCACGGACGCTGCGGGCAAGGTCCTGGCTTCCAACGGCGCACGCGCCGCGAGCGTTGGAAGCCTGGTTCCCGAGGGCTTCCTGCAGCGCGCAATCTCTGCCGGCAACGAAGATGCCCGGATAGCCGCCGGCAGTGACGGCGGCGACTGGTTGTATGCGCTGCAGCCTATCGGCCGGGCTGGCGAAAACAAGCTCTATGTCGCAGGAATCAGCTCGCGCTCGCAGATTCTTGCGCCTGCGGCCGGGCGGCTGCAGATGCAGATCGCGGCGCTGAGCCTGATCGCACTGACGGCCGCGATACTGGCGTGGATTTTCGGCGACCGTGTTCTTGCGCGTCCCGTGCGTCACTTGCTGGGCCGGGTGGACGCGCTTGCGCAGGAGCGGCTTCCGCTGGACTTACCGGTTGCAAGGATGCCGCTGCGCGAACTCGATCAACTCGACCGGCGTTTTGCAGACGTGGCCCGCAGGCTGGTCGAGCGATCGTTGCAGCGCGATGCGGCCATGGCCGAAATGGAGCACCAGCGTCACCTGCTGGAGTCGGTTTTCGAAGGCATGGCCGAAGGCGTGCTGGTGGTCGACCCCAGGGGCAGGTTGCTGCAGGTCAACCGCGCCGCCCACAGCATCCTGGGCGGACTCGCCGCATTGACGGCGAGCAACGATTTCGCCCGGGCGGTGCCCGGCGAGCTCGGCCTGTGCAATGTCGACGAGTCGTCTGTGGCGCAGGAGGATCGACCCCTGCTGCGAGCGCTGCGGGGAGAAAGCGTCGAGCGCTTCCGTTGCATCGTTCGCGCGCCCCTGTCGGGCGGGGACGAGAAAGTGATACAGGGTAGCGCCCGTCCGCTGCCGGGGGCGGAGGGCCGGCCTGCCGGCGCCATGCTCGTGTTCTTCGACGTGACCCGGGCGTGGCGCGCTGAAAAGGAGTTGCGTGACAGGGAAGCGCGCTACCGCCTGCTGTTCGAGTCGAATCCGCATCCGATGTGGGTGTTCGACCGGGAGACGCTTCGCTTCCTGACCGTCAACGACGCCGCGGTGGCGCACTATGGTTACAGCCGTGACGAGTTCCTGTCGATGACCATCGAGCAGATCCGTCCCGCCCAGGACATAACGGCGTTGCGCTCGACGCTCGCAGGCCTGCCTTCGGGAAGCAGCGGGAGGGGCTGGCGCCACCAGCTCAAGAACGGTGAACTGATCTGGGTGGAAATTTCTTCGCACGTCCTTGACTACGATGGTCGGCCTGCGCGGGTGGTACTCGCGCACGATGTCACCAGGCTGCTTGACGCCCACATGTTGCTCGAACGCGCCAACGAGACCCTGGAACACCGGGTGGAAGAGCGCACGCGCGAGCTTCATGTCGCCAATCGCGAACTCGAATCCTTTGCCTATTCGGTGTCGCACGACCTGCGGGCGCCGCTGGCTGCCATTGACGGATTCGGCCGGGCGCTGCTGGCAAAGCACAGCGATGACCTGAACGATCAGGCGCGGCATTTCCTGGAGCGCATTCGCGAGAACACGCGCAACATGGGTGAGCTCATAGACGACCTGTTGTCACTGGCGCGTGTCACACGCACCGAGATCCGGGCGGAACTGGTCAACCTTGCGCCCAAGGCCCGGCAGATTGTCGAGGCGCTGCGGTATCGCTTTCCGCACCGCGAGGTGGATGTAGTGGTCGATGCCGACATCATGTGCGTTGGCGATGCGCGCCTTGCGGCTATCGCGCTGGAAAACCTCATCGGCAATGCGTGGAAGTTCACCAGCCGCGCCCGCGCGCCGAGGATCCACGTCGGAAGCGGTCTTTCGCCCGAGGGGGAGCGCATCGTTTTTGTGACCGACAACGGCGCGGGATTCGACATGGCTTATGCAGGCAAGCTGTTCAACGCGTTTCACCGCTTGCATTCGCCCAGCGATTTCGAGGGAACGGGCATCGGTCTTGCCACTGTGCACCGCATCGTCACGCGCCATGGCGGCCGGGTGTGGGCACAGGCTCGGCCCGGTGAAGGGGCCACTTTCAGTTTCACGTTGATCCCAGGAGAACAAGATGAAAAACAGCCGGATCCTTCTGGTGGAAGACAACCCGGATCATCAGGAACTCACCCTGATGACACTGGCCGAGAACAACGTTCGCAATGAAATCATCGTGGCCAATGACGGGATCGAAGCGATCGACTATCTCTTTGGAACGGGCAAGTACGCCGGCCGCGATGCTGACGATGTGCCGGCATTGATCCTGCTGGACCTGAAGATGCCCCGGGCCAACGGCATCGACGTGCTCAGGCGCGTTCGGGGTGATAGCCGCACGCGATACGTCCCGGTGGTGATCCTGACTTCGTCGAGCGAGGAAGAAGACATCGTCGCCAGCCTGGAGGGCGGTGCCAACAGCTACGTGCGCAAGCCCGTGGACTTCACGCGCTTCATCGAGCAGGTGCAGCGGCTGCACGTTTACTGGATGCTGGTTCATGAGATGCCGGGCCGGTCTTAGGCACCTGGGCACCTAGGCAATTTTCCTAGCGTCCGTGCGGCGATTGCCCTAGTTCGGGCGCCGCGTCGCATGGTCTCATCCTTGCACGCCCCATCCGCGGGCGACAGGGACGAGAAGATGAACAGCGAATTCGTGACAACACCGCAGCATGCGGACCAGGCGGCTCGGCGTGTGACCGGGCCTGCTGCCATGCCGCGCGGGTGGGTTTCGCACTCGCTGCGGCAAATGGAGCGCTGGATCGCCTGGTCGATCGCTGTCTATACCGCCTGGCTGGCGGCGTTCGTGTACCCCGATGTCCCCGCCCTGTGGTTTTCCGTGCTGTATGCGGGGCTGATCGGCTGGTGGGCCGAGGTCCACCCGGCACGCTCGCATGTGGTGATGGCCACGCGTGGTGCCGCGCTGATCGCGGGTGCCTGGGGGCTGCACACGCAGATCGTTGCGAACGTGGGCGGACCGGGCGGCGCCTTCTTCATGTGGCTCGGTGTTCCGTGCCTGCTCTATGCATTCCTGCTCAGGCCCGTGTGGGCTGCGGCATTGGTGTTGCTGGCGATCGTGGAATTGTCAGTGGCGGCTGTGCTGGCCGGCTCGGGTTTGATGGAGGGCGAATTCCTGGCGCAGATCGGTTTCCTTTGCATCTTTCCGTTGCTGCTGGGCATGCGGTTCGGCGCCGAGTTCCGCCGGCCCGACGACCTGCTGGAAGCCGGGCGCATTGACCCGGTCACGTCGCTCTACAACAAGTCGGGCCTGCTCGCTTATGGCAGCCAGATGCTCGACGAGTGCAATGTGGCCGGCAAGCCACTGGCCGTCGTGGTGTTCGACTGCCGCGATCTGGTCGAAGTGCGCAGCCTCTACAGCACGGACATTGCCCGCAAGCTCATGACGCGCACCGTGCAGAAGTTTGTAGCGCTTGCGTCCGACCGCGGCCTGGCAGCCCGCACAGGCTCGACCGAATTCACCGTCGTGCTTCCCGGCATGAATCGCGAGAAGGCGCTCGCCGCCGTCTCCAGGGTGCTGGGCCACCCATGCCGGATCGAGCTGGATGCCGGCGGTGATGAAGTCGTGGTCGTACCCAATTTCGCGCTGGATTGCTCGGGGCCTGACGTCGAGTCGATCCACGAGTTGTACCGCGAGGTGCAACGCACGCTGGTCGATGCGGGGGCACAGGAGCTTCGCCGCCAGACTTACCTGCAACGTGAGCGCGAGCGCCATTCGCGTCCAGTCGGGCTCAGGGCCATCGACGGTTCGATGAATTCCCTGGCAGGCTAGGTGTTGGGCCGAGCCTTCGCCGGCAGGTCCACCATCACCGGCTGACCGGGCGCGCTGCATCCCATGTCGCAGCACTTGCCGGGCTGGCGATTGCGGGTGATCGCACGGTTGGGGTCGTGGGCTACGCCGCGATCGAGCAGCCGTTCGACCAGTTCCACCTTGGAGCCGACCGGGTAGTTGCGCCAGATCTCCTGCTTCATCGCCGCGGGCGATCCGCCGCCGTGCAGGCTGATCACGCTGTACCAGCCGCCCTGGTAGCCGGCCGTCAGGTCTTCGATGAAGCGGGCGGTCTCGATACGCTTTTCGTACGGCACGGCCGGATTGGCTCGCAGCACATCGGAGAGCTTGGCGCCGGTTTCCGGGTTGTGGTCTTCGTCCGGGCCGGGCAGTGTGACGATCAAGCCGCCGCTCACGTAATGCGCGATACGGTGCATGTCGTAGATCTGCGTCGCCAGCAGCAACTTCCCGACGTTCGAAAACACCGGATCGGGCATGAACGTGCCGCTCCACTCGTCGGCCTTGCCATACACACTGGCAGCGACCCCGCAGGCATAGAACCCTTCGGTGATCTTGATCAGCTCGACCATCTGCTCGCGCAAGTGCGACTCGGCTCCCGGATCGAACCCGTTGGCTTCGCACATCAGCGCGCCGGCACCGATCAGAAGGTCGCCGAAGCCTGCGCGCGCAGCGATGCAGGTCTGGCGATGGTGGGTGGCGTAGCTGTAGGTCAGGTGGCCGGAGTGCTCCCATTCGCCTGCGTAGAAGACGTTCGCCCATGGCACGAAGACGTTTTCAAAAATGCACACGCCCGTGCTCTGCCCGTACTTGCGCGAGAACAAGGCCTCGCCGTGCTCGACCTTCTCGCCGGGCCGGCCCGCGGGCCGCGCGACGATGGTCAGGCCCGGCGCATCGACGGGCACCGAGCAGCACACCGCGAAATCGGCGTCTTCCTTGCCCATGTTCCGGCAGGGCATCACCAGCAATTCGTGCACATACGGCGCGCCGGTGACGATGGCCTTGGTGCCCGAGATCACGATGCCCTTGGCATTGCGCTCGACCACATGCAGGTAGCTGTCGGCGTTGGCCTGCAGGTGGGGACGCAGGCTGCGGTCGCCTTTGGCGTCTGTCATGGCGACGCCCAGCGTCAGGTCCTGGTCCTGGACGCGGTGCAGGTATTCGTGGAAGCGGCCGGTGTGTTCCTTGCCGCCCTTTGCATCGTCGATGCGCGCGGTGACCTGCGCCAGCGCATTGAGCGCATCGTGCGTGAGGTATCGCTGGGCGCAGCCGGTTTCCTGGCACACGAGCCGCACGGCTTCGAGCTTGTTGAGCAAGTCGCCGGCGCTGGTGTTGATGTGACTCAGGCGATTGACGCGCTTGCCGCTGGTGTGTTGCACCGCCGTCATGATCGGCGCGTACTCGGGCTTGAGGGCGTAGTCGTAGGTCAGCGCAATCGCATTGATGCCGGGCTGGAGCATGCGTTCGTCGGCAATGCTTTCGATCTTTCGTCCGTCGACGAAAACATTCGGCTTATAGCGGCGCAGCGACTCGCGGTAGTCGTCGCCGGACATCATGAGGGCTGTGGGTGTGGGAGCGTTCACTGCATTTGTCTCCGTGGATTTTCTGGATTTGTCCGTAGATGTTTGTACCCTGAACCGCAATTCAATCACGCTGGAATAATCGGGTCCATGCTCCTAGACCTTGATGACTCCCAACTCGTGCTGGTGGACTACCAGTCCCGCCTCATGCCTTCCATCCACGAGGGCGAACAGGTGATCCGCAATGCCATGCGGCTGGCGCGTGTGGCGCAGCTGCTGGAAGTCCCCGTCTGGGGCACCGAAGAGAACCCCGATCGCCTGGGCCCAAACCCGCCCGAACTCAAGGCGCTCTGCCAGCGGACGTTCGCCAAGATGAGTTTCAGCGCGGTGGCTGACGGCTTGGGCGAGCTGCTGCGGCCGCCCGCCCGACCGCAAGGCGGCAATGCGCGCAGCCTTCCCAAGCATCTGCAAAAGCCCCAGCAGTCAGGCCCCGAGCCGCGCAACACCATCGTGATCGCAGGGTGCGAAGCGCATGTGTGCCTGCTGCAAACGTCGCTCGACCTGCTGGAAGAAGAGTTCGATGTGTGGGTTGTCACCGACGCCTGCAGCTCGCGCAGCGAGCGCAATCGCGACGCCGCTTTCGACCGGCTGGCAGGGGCGGGGGCGGAACTGGTGACGACGGAAATGGTCGCTTTCGAATGGCTGCGCAGTTGCGACCATCCTGCATTTCGCGAGGTGCTCGATCTCGTGAAGTAGCGCTTTTGCATACGCCGCTGTCAGCTGTGGGCAAGGCGCGTGGACACAATCGGGCGAGTTCAAGGAGACACCATGACCGGATTCGCGCAGTTCCATCGCCAATCGTTGCAGGACCGTGAGGAGTTCTGGGCAGAGCAGGCCCGCCTGATCGCCTGGCACAAGCCGCCCCAGCAGATCTGCGACAACAGCAACCCACCGTTCGCGCGCTGGTTCGTCGGCGGGCAGACCAACCTGTGTCACAACGCCGTGGACCGGCACCTGGTCAACCGGCCCAACCAGCCCGCGCTGATCTACGTCTCGACCGAGACCAACACCGAGAAGACCTACACATTCCTGGAACTGCACCACGAAGTGCAGCGCACAGCCGCCGCGCTCAAGGGCATGGGTGTCGGGCGCGGCGACCGCGTGCTGATCTACATGCCGATGATTGCGCAGGCGGCCTTTGCGATGCTGGCTTGCGCGCGCATCGGCGCAATCCATTCGGTGGTGTTCGGCGGCTTTGCTTCTGTGTCGCTCGCTTCGCGTATCGAGGACTTCGCGCCCAAGGTCATCATCAGCGCCGATGCAGGTTCGCGCGGCGGCAAGGTGCTGGCATACAAGCCCCTGCTCGATGAAGCGATCCGTCTGTCGAGTCACAAGCCGGAATCGGTTTTGATGGTGGACCGCGGCCTTGCGCCGATGGAGATGGTGGCGGGCCGCGACCATGGCTGGACCGAGCTCATGGAGCGTCACGCCAACGAGAAGGTCGAGTGCGAGTGGCTCGAATCAACCGACATCAGCTACACCATCTACACCAGCGGAACGACCGGCAAACCCAAGGGCGTCCAGCGGGATGTGGGCGGCTATGCAGTGGCCCTGGCAGCCAGCATGAAGCACATCTTCATGGGTGAGCCGGGCGAAACCTACTTCTCCACGAGCGACATCGGCTGGGTCGTGGGTCACAGCTATATCGTTTACGGACCGCTCATCGCGGGCATGGCGACGATCATGTACGAGGGCCTGCCGATCCGCCCCGACGCCGGCATCTGGTGGAGCCTGGTCGAAAAATACAAGGTCACCTCGATGTTCAGTGCGCCGACGGCGGTGCGCGTGCTCAAGAAGCAGGACCCGGCGTTTCTCAAGCAGTACGACCTGTCAAGCCTCAAGGCGCTCTTTCTTGCGGGCGAGCCGCTCGACGAGCCCACGGGTCGCTGGATCAGCGAGAGCCTGGGCGTGCCCATCATCGACAACTACTGGCAGACCGAAAGCGGCTGGCCCATCCTCACCATCGCCAACGGCGTTGAAAAGAAACCGAGCAAATTCGGCAGCCCCGGCGTGCCGATGTACGGCTACGACGTGAAGATCGTCCACGAGAGCACTGGCGAGGAGCTGACCGGTGCGGGCGAGAAGGGCGTTGTCGTCATCGAAGGACCCACGCCCCCCGGTTTCATGCAGACGATCTGGGGCGATGACGCCAGGTATGTCAACACCTACTGGAAGACCGTGCCGGGCAAGATGGTTTACAGCACGTTCGACTGGGGCATCCGCGATGCCGATGGCTACTTCTACATCCTGGGACGCACCGACGACGTGATCAACGTGGCGGGTCATCGACTGGGCACGCGCGAGATTGAGGAAAGCATTTCGAGCCATTCCAACGTGGCTGAGGTCGCGGTTGTTGGCGTTGCCGATCCGCTCAAGGGGCAGGTGGCGATGGCGTTCGTCGTTGCGCGCGATAGCTCCGAGCTGGTCAACACCGCTGCAAGGTTGAAGCTGGAGGGCGACATCATGAAGGTTGTTGACGAACAACTGGGCGCCGTGGCGCGGCCGGCGCGGGTGCACTTTGTGAACGTGCTGCCCAAGACCCGCAGCGGGAAGTTGCTTCGTCGTGCGATCCAGGCGGTGGCGGAAGGGCGCGATCCGGGGGATCTGACGACGATCGAGGATCCTTCGGCGTTGCAGCAGTTGAAGGATTTGATGTCGGCTTGATGTGGTGGGGGGAGCCGTTGGCGGGCAGGCGCGGTGAGCCCGAATGCGCCGGTCCTGCTGCCGCAGGACTTCCCGGAAGGCGACGGGCGCCCGGGGCTGCGGGTTGAACGCTTGCGCTATCGCGCAACCAAACCCGCAGCGCGCGAAGCGCTCTCCCCGAACACCCGCCACCTTCCGGCGCCGCAAAACGGGCTCACCGCGCCTGCCCGCCAACGGCGTCGGACGCTCTGCTTGATCTGCGCTGTCATGCCAGACTCGATCCGGCAATTCATCGCCCGTCGATCAATCACGGCGCCTCCTGCGCCGGTGAGGGGTTGCCGCAGCCGCCCCGTCTTCCGTCGCCGGGAAGTGGCTGGCGCGCGGGGAGAGCGCTTGCGCGCAGTCAAGTTGGTTGCGCGATAGCGCAAGGCGTTAACTTGACTGCCCCGCGCGGCAGTCGCTTCCCGGGGAGGCCTGCGGCAGCAGGGCCGGCGGATTCGGGGCGGCTGCGGCAATCCCTCACCGGCGCACCCCCTAAACCCAACAGGAAAACTTTTTCGAAATGAACCCAGCAACTAAAACCTAAGCAAACGCCGCCCGCAAAAGGTGGCACAATTCCTGTCGCAACACGAGGCCCTTCCAGCCACAGTCGCATCCGCCATCCGGTCCAGCCGTGTCGCGGAAGGTTCCACCAACCAGCCAATGCCTCCTGAAGGGGGGCGGAAAGTCAGCGCAGCATGAGCGATCCAGGCACCGTCTACACGGCCTACAAGGGTAATTCTTACCTTTTCGGCGGCAACGCCCCGTACGTCGAAGAGATGTACGAAAACTACCTCGCCAACCCCACCAGCGTCCCCGATACGTGGCGCGAATATTTCGACGCGCTGCAGCACGTGCCGGCCGTCGATGGGTCCGAGGCCAAGGATGTCCCGCACCTTCCCGTCATCAATGCTTTCGCCGAACGGGCCAAGCAGGGCGGCACCAAGGTCGTCGTCGCCACCGGCGCCGATTCGGAAATGGGGCGCAAGCGAACTGCCGTCCAGCAGCTGATCGCGGCGTACCGCAACGTCGGCGCACGCTGGGCCGACCTCGATCCGCTCAAGCGCGCCGAACGCGAAAAGATCCCCGAGCTCGAGCCGTCGTTCTACGGCTTTACCGACGCCGACCAGGAAACCGTGTTCAACACGAGCAACACGTTCTTCGGCAAGGAGTCGATGACGCTTCGCGAGCTGATCAACGTCCTGCGCGAAACCTACTGCGGCCCTATCGGCGCCGAGTACATGTACATCACCGACCAGGTGCGCAAGCGCTGGTGGCAGCAGAAGCTGGAATCGATTCGCAGCAAGCCGAACTTCACAGCCGACAAGAAAAAGCACATCCTCGACCGCGTCACGGCTGCTGAAGGCCTGGAGCGGTTCCTCCACACCAAGTACGTTGGCCAGAAGCGCTTCTCGCTCGAAGGTGGCGAGAGCTTCATCGCATCGCTCGATGAGCTCGTGCAAAGCGGCGGCGCCCGCGGTGTCCAGGAAATCGTGATCGGCATGGCTCACCGTGGCCGCCTGAACGTGCTGGTGAACGTCATGGGCAAGATGCCCGCCGACCTCTTCGCCGAGTTCGACCACACGGCCAAGGAAGACCTGCCCTCCGGCGACGTGAAATATCACCAGGGCTTCAGCTCTGACGTGAGCACGCCTGGCGGCCCGGTCCACCTGAGCCTCGCGTTCAACCCGTCACACCTCGAAATCGTGAACCCGGTCGTCGAAGGCTCCGTGCGCGCACGCATGGACCGCCGCGCCGACCCCAAGGGCCAGCAGGTGCTGCCAGTGCTCGTGCACGGCGACGCGGCTTTTGCAGGGCAGGGCGTTGTGATGGAGACGCTGGCGCTGGCTGAAACCCGTGGCTATTTCACGGGCGGCACCGTGCACGTGGTCATCAACAACCAGATCGGCTTCACCACTTCCGACCCGCGCGACAGCCGCTCGACGCTTTACTGCACCGACGTCGTCAAGATGATCGAAGCGCCGGTGCTGCACGTCAACGGTGACGATCCGGAAGCGGTTGTCCTCGCGACGCAGCTCGCACTGGACTACCGCATGGAGTTCAGCAAGGACGTCGTGCTGGACATCGTGTGCTTTCGCAAGCTGGGGCACAACGAGCAGGACACGCCTTCGCTCACGCAACCGCTCATGTACAAGAAGATCGGCCAACATCCGGGCACGCGCAAGCTGTATGCCGACAAGCTGGCCGCGCAGTCGCTGGGCGACACGCTGGGCGACGACATGGTCAAGGCCTATCGCGCTGCGATGGACCAGGGCAAGCACACGGTCGATCCGGTGCTCACCAATTTCAAGAGCAAGTACGCAGTCGACTGGCAGCCGTTTCTCGGCAAGAAGTGGACCGATGCGGCGGACACCGCGATTCCGCTTGCAGAGTGGAAGCGACTGGCCGAGAAGGTCACGACGCTGCCGGCTGACTTCACGCCGCATCCGCTCGTCAAGAAGGTGTTGGATGATCGCGCGGCCATGGGACGCGGCGATGTCAACGTTGACTGGGGTATGGGCGAGCACATGGCTTATGCCTCGCTGGTCGCCAGCGGCTATCCGGTGCGTTTGTCGGGCGAGGATTGCGGTCGCGGCACGTTCACCCACCGCCACGCCGTGCTGCACGACCAGAACCGCGAAAAGTGGGACATCGGCACGTACACGCCGCTTTGCAATGTCGCAGACAACCAGGCGCCGTTCGTCGTCATCGACTCGATCCTGTCCGAAGAGGCCGTGCTCGGATTCGAATACGGCTATGCATCGAACGACCCGAACACGCTCGTGATCTGGGAAGCGCAGTTCGGCGATTTCGTCAATGGCGCGCAGGTCGTCATCGACCAGTTCATCGCGTCCGGCGAAGTGAAGTGGGGCCGCGTCAACGGCATCACGCTGATGCTGCCGCACGGCTATGAAGGCCAGGGCCCGGAGCACAGCTCGGCGCGCCTGGAGCGCTTCATGCAGCTGTCGGCCGACACCAACATGCAAGTGGTGCAGCCGACCACCGCCAGCCAGATCTTCCATGTGCTGCGCCGCCAGATGGTTCGCAACCTGCGCAAGCCGCTGATCATCATGACGCCCAAGTCGCTGCTGCGAAACAAGGACGCGACCTCGCCGCTGGTGGAGTTCACCAAGGGCACCTTCCAGACCATCATTCCCGAGAACAAGGAACTGAAGGCCGACAAGGTCAAGCGCATCATCGTCTGCTCCGGCAAGGTCTATTACGACCTGGCCAAGAAGCGCGAAGAGCGCGGCAGCGACGATGCCGTCATCCTGCGTGTCGAGCAGCTCTATCCGTTCCCGCACAAGGCCTTTGCTGCGGAACTGAAGAAGTACCCGAACGCCACCGAAGTCGTGTGGTGCCAGGACGAGCCGCAAAACCAGGGCGCATGGTTCTTCGTGCAGCACTACATCCACGAGAACCTCCTGGACGGCCAGAAGCTCGCGTACGCAGGACGGCCTTCGTCCGCGTCCCCTGCAGTGGGTTACGCCCACCTGCACCAGGAGCAGCAAAAGGCGCTGGTCGAAGGCGCCTTCGGCAAGCTCAAGGGCTTCATCCTGACGAAGTGATGCCGCAAAACAAGGCGCTGCTGTCTTGCGGCGCACTTGCGGCCCCAAAGATATTGAGACTGGAAAAACAAAATGGCTATCGTTGAAGTGAAGGTCCCGCAACTGTCTGAATCAGTTGCCGAAGCGACCCTGGTGCAGTGGAAGAAGAAGGCTGGTGACATGGTCGCCATCGATGAGATCCTGATCGAAATCGAAACCGACAAGGTTGTGCTGGAAGTGCCGGCACCGGCCGCAGGCGTCCTAGGCGAAATCCTCCAGGGCGACGGCGCGACCGTCGCGGCAGAACAGGTCATCGCAAGGATCGATACCGAAGGCAAGGGCGCTGCTGCCGCTCCTGCCGCTCCCGCCAGCGCACCGGCTGCCGCAGCCGCGCCGGCAACCGCTTCCGCCCCTGCTGCCCCTGCAGCAGCGACCGGTGGCAGCATGGCTGGCGTTGCCATGCCCGCAGCCGCCAAGATCATGGCCGACAACAATCTGGCCGCCGGCTCCGTGCCCGGCACCGGCAAGGACGGCCGCGTGACCAAGGGTGACGTATTGGGCGCCGTTGCAGGTGGTGCCGCGCCCAAGGTCGCGGCTCCGGTTGCCGCACCGGCCGCACCGAAGGCTTCGTTGCCGCAAGTCTCCTCGCCGGTGGCCGCGCCCGACCTGGGCGAGCGGCCCGAGCAGCGCGTGCCCATGAGCCGCCTGCGCGCACGAGTGGCCGAGCGCCTGCTGCAATCGCAATCGACCAACGCCATCCTGACCACGTTCAACGAAGTGAACATGGCCCCGGTGATGGAAATGCGCAAGCGCTTCCAGGAGAAGTTCGAGAAAGAGCACGGTGTGAAGATCGGCTTCATGAGCTTCTTCGTGAAGGCTGCGGTTCACGCGCTCAAGAAGTACCCGGTGCTCAACGCTTCCACCGATGGCAACGATATCGTCTATCACGGCTATTTCGACATCGGTATCGCTGTCGGCTCGCCGCGCGGCCTGGTGGTGCCGATCCTGCGCAACGCCGACCAGATGAGCTTTGCGGACATCGAAAAGAAGATCGCTGAATACGGTGCCAAGGCGCGCGACGGCAAGCTGGGCATCGAAGAGATGACCGGGGGCACGTTCTCGATCTCCAACGGCGGCGTGTTCGGCTCGATGCTGTCCACCCCCATCATCAACCCACCGCAGTCGGCCATCCTGGGCGTTCATGCGACCAAGGACCGCGCCGTCGTCGAAAACGGTCAGGTCGTTGTTCGCCCGATGAACTATCTCGCGATGAGCTACGACCACCGCATCATCGACGGCCGCGAAGCCGTGCTCGGTCTGGTGGCCATGAAGGAAGCGCTGGAAGACCCGGCGCGCCTGCTGTTCGACATCTGATGCGACGCCTGTTTCCGGGCGCGCTGGCGCTCGTCCTGTGCTGGTCGGCAGTCGGTGCGAGTGGGGCGCAGTTCGGCTCCGCACCTTCTCCCCGGGGGGAGTCGCTGCGACTGGCTTGTCCGGCCTCTGAACTGCTGCACGCCGACTGTTCCCTCGCGGGCATCGGCAAGGACGGCAAGCAGGCGTATCCGGCAACAGCGATGAAATTTACCGAGGCCACGCTGCAGACGCAGGTGCTGCAGCAGGTGGCGCTGGCCAAGCGTGACACCCCGGCTGTTGGCGATATCGCGATGGATGCGCAATCGGTTGAGCGGCTCGCTGCCATCGACTGGGAGCGCTGCCTTGAAAGCAAACAGATGGGACGCAACGCGGTGCTGTGCGCGCCCGCAGGCCAGCAGCCCGAGTGGGCTGTGCTGTTCCTGCGCGGACAGTGCGAACGCTGCAAGTTCGAGCCCATCGTTTTGAAGAAAGAATGAACAAGATATGAGCAAGCAATTCGACGTGATCGTCATTGGCGGCGGACCCGGCGGCTACATCGGCGCGATCCGCGCTGCCCAGCTGGGCTTCAGCGTGGCCTGCATCGATGAGTGGAAGAACAAGGACGGCAAGCCCGCGCCTGGCGGCACCTGCACCAACGTGGGCTGCATCCCGTCCAAGGCGCTGCTGCAATCGTCCGAGCACTACGAGCATGCCGGCAAGCACTTCGCGGACCACGGCATCGAAGTCAAGGGCCTGGGCCTGGACCTGGCAAAGATGCTGGCCCGCAAGGACCAGGTCGTGAAGCAGAACAACGATGGCATCCTGTTCCTGTTCAAGAAGAACAAGATCACGTTCTTCCATGGCCGTGGCTCGTTCGCAAAGGCATCGGACGCCGGCTACGAGATCAAGGTGGCCGGTGCGACCGAAGAGACGATCACGGGCAAGCACGTCATCATCGCAACGGGTTCCAACGCCCGCGCGCTGCCCGGCACGCCGTTCGACGAAGAGAACATCCTCTCCAACGACGGCGCCTTGCGCATCACACAAGTGCCCAAGAAGCTGGGCCTGATCGGCTCGGGCGTCATCGGGCTGGAAATGGGTTCGGTCTGGCGCCGTCTGGGCGCAGAAGTGACCGTGCTCGAAGCATTGCCGACGTTCCTGGGCGCTGTCGATGAGCAGATCGCCAAGGAAGCCAAGAAGGCCTTCGACAAGCAGGGCCTGAAGATCGAACTGGGCGTGAAGGTCGGCGAGATCAAGTCGTCCGGCAAATCGGTTTCGGTGGCGTGGACCAACGCCAAGGGCGAGGCGCAGACCCTCGACGTCGACAAGCTCATCATCTCCATCGGCCGTGTACCCAACACGATCGGCCTGAACACCGAAGCCGTCGGCCTGCAGCTCGACGAGCGCGGTGCGGTGGTGGTCGATGGTGATTGCAAGACGAACCTGCCCAATGTGTGGGCAGTGGGCGACGTGGTGCGCGGTCCGATGCTCGCGCACAAGGCGGAAGAAGAGGGCGTTGCGGTCGCCGAGCGCATCGCCGGCCAGCACGGTCACGTCAATTTCAACACGGTTCCCTGGGTCATCTACACCAGCCCCGAGATCGCATGGGTCGGGCAGACCGAGCAGCAGCTCAAGGCCTCAGGCGTGAAGTACAAGGCGGGCACGTTCCCGTTTATGGCCAACGGCCGCGCACGCGCACTGGGCGACACGACGGGCATGGTGAAGTTCCTGGCCGATGCCACCACCGACGAAATCCTGGGCGTGCATATCGTGGGGCCGCAGGCCAGCGAGCTGATCTCCGAGGCGGTTGTGGCCATGGAGTTCCGCGCGTCTTCCGAAGACATTGCCCGCATCTGCCATGCCCACCCCTCGCTGTCGGAAGCGACCAAGGAAGCGGCGCTGGCAGTGGACAAGCGGACGCTGAACTTCTGAACCCGCTTCGCTTCGAGATGGCATCGCGGGCCTTAAATCCATGATCTGTCATTGCGGGCTTGACCCGCAATCCATGAATTCATGGATGCCGGATCAAGTCCGGCATGACAGCCGGTGTCCAGTGGGGATTGCATGACCGTTCGTGAAGTCTACGAACGCGAACTAAAGGCGCGAGGCTATACCAGCGATCCGGCGCAGCTTCGCGCGGTGGAGGCGCTCGAACGCTGCGCATCAGAATGGGCGGAATTCAAGGAGCAGCGCTCCAATGTCTTCAAGAAGCTGATCAACCGCCCGGAGATTCCGCGCGGCGTGTACATGTACGGAGGCGTCGGCCGCGGCAAGAGCTTCCTGATGGATTGCTTCTACACGGCAGTTCCGCTGGTGCGCAAGACGCGGCTGCACTTCCACGAGTTCATGCGCGAAGTGCACCGCGAGCTCGCCGAGATGCAGGGCACGGTCAATCCGCTGGATGTTCTGGGCGCGCGCATGGCCAAGCGCTACCGCCTGATCTGCTTCGATGAATTCCACGTCGCCGATATCACCGACGCGATGATCCTGCACCGCCTGCTGCAGGCGCTGTTCGACAACGGGGTGGGCTTCGTCACCACCTCCAACTTCAAGCCCGACGACCTGTACCCCGACGGCTTGCACCGCGATCGGGTTCTGCCGGCTATTGCACTGCTGAACGAGCGCCTCGAAGTCTTGAGCGTGGACAACGGCGTCGACTACCGGCGCCGCACCATGGAACAGGTCAAGCTCTACCACACGCCGCTCGGCCCCGAGGCGGATGAGCAGATGAACGACGCCTTCACGCGGCTGGCTGCATCGAAGGACGAAAGCCCGTTGCTGCATATCGAGTCGCGCGAAATCCGTGCGCGCCGCATGGCTGGCGGGGTCGTGTGGTTCGACTTCCGCACGCTGTGCGGCGGGCCGCGGTCGCAGAACGACTACCTGGAGATCGCGAGCCAGTTTCACACGTTGCTGCTGAGCGATGTTCCGCAGATGCCGGTACGAATGGCATCGGAAGCGCGGCGCTTTACATGGCTGATAGACGTGCTTTACGACAGGCGTGTCAAATTGATCCTGTCGGCGGCGGTGCCAGCGCAGGCGTTGTACACCGAGGGGCCGATGGCCCACGAGTTTCCGCGCACCGTATCGCGGCTGACAGAAATGCAGTCGGTCGAATACCTTGCGCTGGAGCACCGAACGGTCGATACACGCCTGACATGAAGCAAACCCTACGCATCACAGCTCTTGCCTTTGCCGCCGTGCTTGCGTTGCCGCTCGCCGCTCAAACGCTGCCCGCGCAGCAGCCCGCCTCGGCGCCCGCGCAGGTCGAGAGTAACTTTGCGGCAGATAAGGCGCGCATCGCCCGCGAGCGCAACGCCGCAGAGGCCCTGTACAAGGTCGAGGAAAAGGCCTGTTATCAAAAGTTCGCCGTGAACGACTGCGTCAAGGACGCGCGGGACAAGCGCCGCGCCGTCATGACCGAACTGCATCGGCAGGAGGTCGCCGTCAACGACGTGGAGCGCAAGCGCAAGGCAGCGCAGCGGCTGCAGAGCATTGCCGAGAAGTCCGCTCCGGAAAAGCAGGCCGAGAAGAAGGCGGACAGTGAGAAGGCGCGCGTGGACGCGAAAGATCGCCAGGCACGCGGGGTCCAGAAAGCGGCCAAGGCGGCTGCTTCTGCGCCACGTCCCGGAGCATCAGCAGCGCGGCAGGCCGAAATCGACGAGAAGGTAAAGGGCAAGGCGGCGGACCTGCAAAGCCGCATGCAGGCTGCCGGGCAAGCTGTAAAAGACCGTCAGGAGCGCGAGGCCAGCGCCAAGGCCCATAAAGAAGCGTTGGCCAAGCGCCTGGCTGAACGCAAGAAGCCGCCTCCCAAGCCGCTGCCGCCACCTCCGCCCTGACGCGCGCGCTGTGAGAGCGAGCGGACCGGCGCTCGCGACTTCAGCTCTCCAGCGGCTCCAGCTTCACGATGGCGATCGAGAGGTTGTCACCGCCTCCGCGCCCCCGTGAGCGCGCTTTCTCGATCAGGAACTCCGTCGCTTCACGCGGCGAGAGAGAAGACAGCACCGAGCCGAGTTCAGCAGGGCTGAAGTAATGCCAGACGCCATCGCTGCAGGCCATGATTACATCGCCCGGTCGCAGCATGCTGATGAAGTGATGGTCAGCAGGCGGATCTTCTTCGGCGCCCAGGCATCCCATCAAAATGTTCGACTGTGGATGGACGTTGGCTTCTTCTTCGGTGAGTTCGCCCCTATCCACCAGCGTCTGCACGTACGAGTGATCCATCGTCCGCTTGACCAGTTTGCCCGCGTGGTAGTGATAGATGCGCGAATCGCCTGCATGAATCCAGTGGCAGTCGCCGGCCGGATTGATCAGAAATGCCGCGAAGGTGCTGTGAGGCTCCTGTTCCGCGGAAATGGCGGTGAGCTTGATGACCAGATGCGCTTCCTGGATCATCTGCTTGAGCAGGTTGGAGGCGTCGTCGTGATCGGGCGAATAGCGCTCGAACAGCTGCCGCGCCGTCATCATCACCTGGTCAGATGCCTTGCGCCCGCCGCTCCTGCCGCCCATGCCGTCGGCAACAATGCCCAGCACGCAGCCTGGCAGGCGCGGATGGCTGATGAGGGCCACCTGGTCCTGCTGGTATTCGCGGTCACCCTTGTGGATGCCCGTCGACGCGGTGAGTCGATATCCCTTGCTGATAGTCGTAGCCATAGGTGGGTATTGATCCTTTCCCCCAAGCTCGATTATTGCCTGCGAAAAGCTTATTATTGAGCGAACCCGGCCAGGGACTCACCCGGGCAATTGCTGACTCTTGGATTCCAATCTCCATTCTCCTGAACGACGGCTGATCGAATTGCGCATGGAACATGCCGATCTCGACGCCATGATCGACCGCGCGAGCGACGAGCAACCCACAGATGAGCTCATGATGCGTCGCCTGAAAAAGCGCCGCCTTGCGTTGCGCGACCAGATCGCCAGATTCGAACTGGCGCTCGATCCCAAAGAACCGGCTTGATGTCAGAAGCCGACGGCGCGCAACCAAGCGCCAGCCCCCTTTCCCCACGTTCCCTTGTCGAGCCGGTCCGCGAAGTTTTTGCGGGGGAGGGTGCGCTGTCGCGTGCGGCCGAGCAATTTCGCCCCCGTCACGGCCAGACCGAGATGGCACTGGCAGTCGCACGCATCATCGAAACCGGTGGAGCGCTTGTCGTTGAAGCCGGGACCGGCGTGGGCAAGACGTTTTCGTACCTCGTCCCTGCGCTGCTCTCCGGCGAGCGCGTGCTCCTGTCCACCGCGACCAAGACGCTGCAAGACCAGCTATTCGGTCGCGATTTGCCCAAGCTGGTCGAGGCACTGGGTTTGCCAGTGCGCACCGCCTTGCTCAAGGGGCGAGGAAGCTACCTGTGCATTCACCGCATGGAACTTGCGCGGCGTGACGCGAGCTTGCCCGATCGTTCTGCGCTGCGGTCGCTCGCGAAGATCGAGGAGTGGGCTGCGGCGACGAGAACCGGCGATCTGGCGGAGTTACCAGGCCTGGACGAGCGCTCGCCGCTGATCCCGCTGGTCACCTCCACGCGCGAGAACTGCCTGGGCAACCAGTGCCCCAAGTTTCGCGCGTGTCACGTCAACATTGCACGGCGCGAGGCGCTCGCGGCCGACGTGGTCGTGATCAATCACCACCTGTTTTTCGCCGACCTTGCGGTGCGCGAGTCGGGCATGGCGGAACTGCTGCCTACCGTGCGCATCGCGATCTTCGACGAGGCACACCAGCTCAATGAAACCGGTGTGCAGTTCCTGGGGACGTACATCACGACGGGGCAATTGCTCGACTTCGCGCGCGACATGCTGGCCGCCGGCTTGCAGTTCGCGCGAGGATTGGTGGACTGGCAAGTCGCGGTCTCTGCCGTGGAGCGGGCGACACGCGACTTGCGATTGGTCGTCGGCAAGACGGCGGCTGGCAACCGGCTGCGCTGGGTCGAAGAGTCGCCCGAAGGCATCGCCTCGCGGGATTGGGTCGAGGCACTCGACACGCTGCATGAATCCATCAAGCTCGCGTTGGATGCACTGTCCACCGTCACCGAGATCGCTCCGGACTTCCAGCGCCTGTTCGAGCGCGCGCAGGAGTTCGCGCGCAAGGTCGAAAAGTTCGGCGACCCCTGTGAGCGCGATGCTGTGCGCTGGGTGGACGTGGGGACGCAACTTCGCCTGGTCGAGTCGCCGCTGGACATTGCCAGGGCCGTGCAGGAAAAGCTCCTGAAGACGGGCGGCGAAGAAGTCTCCAACCGCTCCTGGGTGTTTACCTCGGCAACGTTGGGTGATGACGCGAAGCTGTCGTGGTTCACCGAGCCCTGCGGGCTGCAGGAAGCTGAAATCCTGAAGGTCGAAAGTCCTTTCGACTATGGAACGCAGGCTTCGGTGTATGTCCCGCGAGACATCGTCAAACCCAACGACCCGGCCCACAGCCGACAGGTGGCTGAACTGGCGGCGAAGGGCGCGGCTCAACTCGGCGGCAGGACCATGGTGCTGACGACCACGCTTCGCGCGCTGAGATCGATCGGTGAGGATTTGCAGCGGCGCTTTGGCGCTGAAGGCGGCGATGGGCAGATCGAGGTGCTGGTGCAGGGGCAATGGCCCAAGCGCCGGCTGATCGAGCGCTTTCGCGAAGGCGCTTCGCAAGGTCGCGCTGGCTGCGTGCTGGTCGCTTCGGCATCGTTCTGGGAAGGCGTGGACCTGCCTGGTGATGCGCTGCAGCTCGTGGTGATCGACAAGCTCCCGTTCCCGCCGCCTGGCGATCCGCTGGTCGAGGCCCGGTCGCAGCGGCTCGAAGCGCAGGGCCGCAGCTCATTCAACGACTATTCAATTCCAGAAGCGGCGGTCGCGCTCAAGCAGGGAGCGGGGCGACTCATACGGCGTGAATCAGACCAGGGTGTGCTGGTCGTCTGCGACACGCGGCTTGTGACGATGGGCTACGGCCGTCGCCTGATGGCCGCGCTGCCGCCGATGCGGCGACTTCAGTCCGGCGAAGAACTGATGGACGCGCTCACCAGAATTTCCACCACGGATCCTGCGTGGACCTGACGCCCTTGGTGAGGTACTCGCTGCGCGGATAGGTCTTTTCGAAAACACGTTTGGTATCGTCACGCAATTGGGTCATCCCCAGCTGGTCGTACGAGCGCATGAGAATGAAGAGTGCTTCTTCAAGGGCCGGCACGTCCTGGTAATCGGTCAATGCGCTCTGTGCACGGTTGATCGCTGCCACATAGGCGCCGCGCGTGTAGTAGTAGCGCGCAACGTGCACTTCGTACTGGGCCAGCGAGTTGACGATGTAGATCATCCGCGCCTTGGCATCGGGCGTGTAGCGCGAATCCGGGTAGCGGGTGGCCAGTTCCTTGAAAGCCTCGAACGATTCCTTGGCGGCCTTCTGGTCGCGCTCGGACAGGTCCTGGCGCACGATGAAGGACAGCAGGCCGAGGTTGTCGTTGAAGTTCACGATACCCTTGAGATACAGGGCATAGTCGATGGCCGGGCTCGCGGGGTGCAGTTTCATGAACCGGTCGATCGTGGACAGCGCGGCGGCCTGGTCATTGGCGCGGTATTGTGCGTAGGCCTTGTCCAATTGGGCCTGCTGCGCGAGCGGCGTGCCGGCAGCGCGGCCTTCGAGTTTCTCGAGCAGCGGAATGGCGCGATCGAATGCGCCGTTGGCGACTTCATCCTTGGCTTCGGAGTAGAGCTTGTTGGCGCTCCAGGCGTCCTGCTTCGCTTCGTCCGACTTGAACGTTGGCAACAAGGAGCATCCGGCCACTGAGACGGCCATGACAGTGGCCATTGCAATCGCAGGCAACGCGGATAATTTGGCTCGCAACATCGGGAAAACTTTCTTGAATCAGGGCAATTTCATTATATCGACCGACCCCCACGACGACCTTGCCGATGCAGGTCCCGACGCCGAGACGCGTGCTTTCATCGTCGACGCCGCTCATCACGGCCGCAGGCTCGACCACGCGCTAGCCGCACTCGTCCCCGAGTTTTCCCGCAGCTACCTGCAGCAGCTGATCGAGGCCGGCGCGGTCACGATCAACCGCATGGCGGCGACGCGATCGTCGCAAAAGGTGAAAGCCGGCGACGAAGGAACGGTTGAGCTCAAGCCCACACCGCAGAGCCAGGCCTTCAAGCCCGAAGCCATGGATCTCGACGTGGTCCATGAGGATGAGCACCTGCTGGTGGTGAACAAGCCCGCCGGGCTGGTGGTGCATCCTGCGCCTGGCAACTGGAGCGGCACGCTGCTCAATGGTTTGCTGGCACGCGACCCGCAGGCCACCACGCTACCGCGTGCGGGCATCGTGCACCGGCTGGACAAGGACACCAGCGGTCTCATGGTGGTTGCGCGCACGCGTGCTGCCATGGACCTGCTGGTCGCCATGATCGCCGCGCGCGATGTTTCGCGTCAGTACGTCGCCCTGGCGCATCGCACGTGGGGCGGTGCAATCTCACGTCACGTCGATGCGCCGATCGGACGCGATCCGCGCAATCGTCTTCGCATGGCGGTGGTCGAGACAGGCAAGCCCGCGCAGACCGACTTCGAACTGCTCCAGGACGCTGAAGAAGGTTGCTGGGTGCGTGCCAAGCTCCACACCGGGCGAACGCACCAGATCCGGGTGCACATGGCGCACATAGGGCATCCGCTGGTCGCCGATGAGACCTATGGCGGCGCGCCTGCGGCGTCGATGAAGCGCCAGGCGCTGCATGCATTCCGGCTGGGTTTTGTGCACCCGGTGACGGGTGTCGAACTCGAGTTCCATGCACCGCTGCCGCCCGATCTCCAGCACGCGTTGGGCGTCTGGGGCCTGCGCTACAATGATCTCGAATGGCTCACTCGCCACGCCCCCTAGATGGCGCCTGGCACTGCACCACGCAATGACTTCGTGCCGCAGCCGTGCTGTTGAGCCCCAGAAAAAAGCCTTGTAGACAGTCCCTTCGGGGCGCCTGTCTAGCCCTTTGAGTTTTGGCCCTTGATGTGGGCGCCGATCGAGGCGCCTTTTCCCGGAACGGCAAGACATGAATACGACGGATGCCCGACGCGTCCTCGAAACCGCCCTGATCTGCTCGCAGCAACCGCTTCCGGTTCGCGAGCTTCGCGTGCTGTTCAACGATGAACTCGGCGCGGACACGATCAAGGCGCTGCTTTCGGACCTGCAAAATGAATGGAACCAGCGCGGCGTCGAGCTCGTGCAGGTGGCCAGCGGCTGGCGCTTCCAGAGCCGGCCCTCCATGCGCGAATATCTCGACAGGCTTCACCCCGAGAAGCCGCCCAAGTACACGCGCGCCGTGCTCGAAACGCTCGCGATCATCGCCTACCGTCAGCCCGTGACGCGCGGCGACATGGAAGACATCCGCGGCGTCACGATCAACGCACTGATCCTCAAGCAGCTGGAAGACCGTGGCTGGGTCGAAGTCATCGGTCATCGCGAAGCCGCCGGACGGCCGGCACTCTTTGCAACCACCCGGCAGTTCCTGGACGACCTGGGCATCGAGTCGCTCGACCAGTTGCCGGTACTCCAGAGCCCGGGCGAACAGGTCAACCTGCTGGCGTCGCTGGCTACGCCTGTCGACGAGATGCAACCGGCACTTGCAATGGAACCTGAAGCGGCGGCGCCCGAGCTGATGCTGGAGCAGCCCGATTCCCCGATCGAGAGCGAATTACCCGAAGTCCCAGACGGCCAGGCGCAAGCCCAGCCGACGTCCGCGGCCGATGCCGCGCCAGTCCAGGCCGCAGACGATGCAGCCGAAGAAGTCGAGAACTGAAAGCATGAACGAACCCCTGCCCGGCACAGAGACGCCGCCCACCGGAGAGACCGAAGACAAGGCCCCGGCTGCTGTGCAAGAGCAGGCGCCGGCCAAAGCCGCTGCGCCAGGCAGCGATACCGCCGACCGGCCCGCCCGCGCTGAGCGCGCAGCCAAGGTCCAGGAGCAAGACGACGAGGACGAGGACGAGGACGAGGACGAGGACGACGACCAGGGCCGTGGAGGCCAGGACTACGACGACGATGATGAAGACGAGGACGACGATGACGACCTGCAGCCGGGCGCCCGTCGCAAGGCCGCACCAGCGATGCCACCGGCGCCGCCGATTCTCTTCGCCGACGTCGTCTCCGGCCAGTTTGACGAGCAGGCGGCGGAAACCGCCGAGGACCCGCCCAAGCGCGTCCTGCAACCGCAGATCGATACACCCAAACTGCACAAGGTGCTCGCGCAAGCAGGTCTCGGTTCGCGGCTGGAGATGGAGCAACTCATCACCCAGGGCCGCATCTCGGTCAACAACGAGCCGGCGCATATCGGGCAACGCATCCAGTTCGGCGATTCGGTCAAGGTCAATGGCAAGCCGGTGCGGTTTCGCATTGCGCCGCCTCCGGCGCGCGTGATCGCGTATCACAAGCCCGTCGGCGAAGTCGTCACGAACGACGATCCGCAAAATCGCCCCACCGTGTTTCGCCGGTTGCCTCGGCTGGGCCAGGGCAAGTGGCAGTCCGTCGGACGTCTCGATCTCAACACCGAGGGCCTGTTGCTTTTCACCAGCTCGGGCGAACTCGCCAACAAGCTCATGCATCCGCGCTTCGGCCTGGAGCGCGAATATGCGGTGCGCGTGCTGGGCGCCCTGAGCAATGAAGAAAAGCAGCGCCTGCTCGACGGTATCGAACTCGAAGATGGCCGGGCGCAGTTCGGCACCATCGAAGACGGCGGCGGCGAGGGTGCCAACACCTGGTATCGGGTCACCATTTCCGAAGGCCGCAACCGCGAGGTGAGGCGCCTGTTCGAGGCGCTCGGCCACGCTGTGAGCCGACTCATCCGTATCCGCTATGGCGCGATGATGCTGCCGCGCGGCTTGAAGCGCGGCGCCTTCATGGAACTCGACGAGCGTGACATTCGCTCGCTCGTCCAGGCCGCAGGCGCGAACTCCGGCGGTGACCGCGATCGTCCCCCACGCGGTGAAGGTCGTGGTGATGGCCGGGGTGAGGGTCGAGGCGACGGCCGGGGTGACGCGCGCCGGGATGGCCGCGGTGACGGCCGGGGACCGGGCCAGGGCGATGCCGGGGTGGCAGGCGGCGGTCGCAATCGACGCCGCCGCAGCGGTGGGCGTGGACCCGGCCCAAACAATGCCAGCCAGCCGCGCACGGACGGCCCGCCCAGCCAGGGCGGCAACGCCAGTCGCAGTGGCGGCGGCGGAGGCGGGGGCGGCAACTTTGGCGGGGGCCAGGGCCAGCAGCGGCGCAACAAGGATCGGGGCAACGACAGGGCTGACCGCCAGGGCGCAGGCAGTTCACAGCCGGATCCGATGAAGACTTCACTTGGCTACATCGGTGCCGACAGCTTCACGCGGCAGCGCCAGGGCGCGGGCGGCGGTGGTGGTGGGGGACAGCGCCGTGGCGGAGGCGGCGGCGGACGTGGCGGCGGAGGCGGAGGTGGCTTCGGCGGAGGTGGCGGCGGTGGTGGGGGTCCGCGCCGCGGCGGTGGAGGCGGTGGAGGCCGCGGCCGATAGAGGCCTTTCGCGGTCATTTGTCATGTTGACCGGTTAAAATCGTAGGCTTTGCCGAACTTTCCGTTTCGGCGAAGCCCAAAAACTCAAGCTCAGGAAAAAAGCAATGGCTATCGAACGCACCCTCTCCATCATCAAGCCCGACGCAGTGGCCAAGAATGTCATCGGCCAGATCTACGCCCGCTTCGAGGCTGCCGGTCTGAAGATCATCGCTGCCCGCATGGCTCACCTGTCCCGCGGTGAAGCCGAGCAGTTCTACGCTGTCCACAAAGAGCGTCCTTTCTTCAAGGACCTCGTCGAATTCATGATCTCCGGCCCGGTGATGATCTCGGCGCTCGAAGGCGAAAACGCCATCATGAAGCACCGTGACCTGATGGGCGCCACCGACCCCAAGAAGGCCGCTCCGGGCACCATCCGCGCCGACTTCGCCGACAGCATCGACGCCAACGCAGTGCACGGCTCCGACGCTCCTGAAACCGCCAAGGTCGAAGTCTCGTTCTTCTTCCCCGGCATGAACATCTATTCGCGCTAAGCGAATCACCATGCAATGACCGCCAACCTTCTGGATTTTGACCTGGAAGGTCTGGCCGCGTTTTGCGAGAGCCTGGGTGAGAAGCGCTTTCGCGCCACCCAGCTGTTCCGCTGGATCCACCAGCGCGGCGCCCATCAATTCGACGACATGAGCGACCTGGCGAAGTCACTTCGCGAGAAGCTCAAGTCCACTGCCCGCGTCGAGGGCCTCCCCATCATTTCCCAGCAGGAATCGAAAGACGGCACGATCAAGTGGCTGTTCGATGTCGGCAACGGCGATGCGGTCGAGGCTGTATTCATTCCCGAAGACGACAGGGGCACCCTTTGCGTGTCTTCGCAGGCGGGGTGCGCCGTCGGCTGCCGTTTCTGCTCCACAGGTCACCAGGGCTTTTCACGCAATCTCACCGCTGGCGAGATCGTCGCGCAGCTCTGGTTTGCCGAGCATTTCCTGCGCAAGCATCTCAAGCGCGACGAACGCATCATCTCCAATGTCGTGATGATGGGCATGGGCGAGCCGCTGCAAAATTATTCGGCCCTCGTCCCTGCACTGCGCGTGATGCTCGACGACCACGGCTACGGCCTTTCGCGCCGTCGTGTCACGGTCTCCACCTCTGGCGTTGTCCCGATGATGGACAGGCTGGGCCAGGACTGCCCCGTGGCATTGGCTGTATCGCTGCATGCGCCCAACGACGAACTGCGCGACAACCTCGTTCCGCTCAATCGGAAGTACCCGCTGGCCGAGTTGCTCGACGCCTGCCGCCGCTACCTCGAACACGCGCCACGCGACTTCATTACCTTTGAGTACTGCATGCTCGACGGCGTGAACGACCAGCCCGAACACGCGAGGCAACTCGTTGACCTCGTACGGGGTCAGGGCAAAGCCACTGGCGGCGTGTCCTGCAAGATCAACCTCATTCCCTTCAATCCCTTCCCGCAATCGGGGCTGACGCGTTCGCCCCACAAACAGGTCGTCGCTTTCGCGAAAATCCTGAGCGATGCTGGTATCGTCACCACTGTGCGAAAAACCAGAGGGGACGACATCGACGCCGCGTGCGGCCAGCTGGCCGGCGACGTCAAGGACCGCACCCGGGTCGACGAGCGAATCGCCCGGCAACGCACGGTGATGCTCAAGTCCGTGCCGTTCAGCGCCCCCGTTGCCAAGGAGAATTGAGACCATGTTGATGAGGACCGCCTTGCTGGTGGCCGCAGCATTTTCGGCATTGGCCGGCTGCACCACCCCGATGAACGCGGCGGGCGGCTCAGGCGTCCAGCGCGACATCATCACCGAGTCGGACGAACCCGATTCGCGCCGTCGCGCGCGCATTCGCATGGAACTCGCGGTCGGCTACTTCGAGCAGGGCCAGACCACCGTGGCGCTCGACGAACTCAAGCAGGTGATTGCCCAGGACCCGACCTTTCCTGACGCGTACAACCTGCGCGGCCTGATCTACATGCGTCTGAACGACAACCGCCTGGCCGAAGACAGCTTTCGCCGCGCCGTCACGCTCAACCCCAACGACCCGAATGTCCAGCACAACCTCGGTTGGCTGATGTGCCAGACCGGCCGCTATGACGAGGCCAAGCGCTCGTTCGATGTCGTGATGTCGAATGCCACCTATACCGGCCGGGCCAAGACCTTGATGGCCCAGGGCGTGTGCGAAGTGCGCGCAGGCAAGCTGGCCGAAGCCGAACGCAGTCTCGCGCGCTCGTATGAGCTCGATGCGGCCAATCCGGTGACGGGGTACAACCTTGCCAACCTGCTTTACAAGCGGGGCGACTACACCCGCGCGCAGTTCTATATCCGGCGCCTGAACAATTCCGACATGGCGAATGCAGAAACACTGTGGCTCGGAATCAAGGTTGAGCGACGCATGAACGACATGGTGGCGCTAAGGCAATTGGGCGAGCAACTCAAGAAGCGCTATGCGCAATCGCGAGAGGCGGGCCTGTACGAGCGGGGTTCATTCGATGAGTGACGAGTGGGGAGAGGAGCAAGCCGTCCCGGCGGCGCCGGCTCATGAAGGGCCGACGGCCGGCGCACTTTTGCGCCAGGCTCGTGAAGCCGCCGGCCTGCACGTGGCAGCGCTGGCTGTGTCGCTCAAGGTGCCTGTACGCAAGCTCGAGGCGCTCGAGGACGACCGCTACGACCTGATGCCTGACAACGTCTTCGTTCGTGGCCTGGCGGCCAGCGTCTGCCGCACGCTGAAGATCGACCCGCAGCCGATCATGGAACGTCTGCCGCAGAGGGCCGCGCCGCGGCTGGTGCGCACCGATGAGGGTGTCAATGCGCCGTTTCGTGCGGCCAGCGACGCGGCGCCGCCGACCTGGCTTGCACAGTTGACCCGGCCCGTGTTCCTTGCCGTATTCGCATTGCTCCTGGGGGCGCTGATACTGATCCTGCTGCCGACGGCGCGAGACGACCTGTTGCCCCGCGCGCGTGTCGAGACGGCGCCGTTGCCTGCGGCCACGCCGATGGTGATTCCAGGTGAAGCGCCCGCTGCTGCCGCTTCCGGTGCAGCGGTGCCGACGGCCCCAGCCGAGGTTTCCGCTGCCGCTGCGCTCGAGCCGACGCAGGCTCTCACGCTCGCGCCGGCCGCTTCTGTCGCAGTCCCCCCTGTCGCAGTCGCCCCTGTTTCAGTTCCCGCCAGCAGCGCCGCGGCGCCTGTTGCAGAGGATTCCACCGTCGTTTTTCGGGCCAAGGGCCCATCGTGGGTCGAGGTGACGGACGCGAAAGGCGCGGTTGCGCTACGCAAGGTCCTCGCGCCCGGTGAAGCCGTCGGAGCCAGCGGAGCGCTGCCGCTGCGGGTGACCGTCGGCCGCACCGATGTGACCGACGTGGAAGTGCGCGGCAAGCCGTTCGACCTCGCACCCCATTCGAAATCCGACAACGTCGCACGGTTTGAGGTGAAGTAGTCCGATGATCGAGCCATGCTTTCCCATTGAGCCTGCGCAACCCCAGCCCCGTCATACGCGACAAGCCAGGGCGCAGTGGGGTTCGCGTGTCGTGACCATCGGCGGCGATGCGCCTGTGCGTATCCAGTCGATGACCAATACCGACACCGTCGATGCGATTGGCACAGCGATCCAGGTCAAAGAGCTGGCCATCGCCGGCTCCGAACTGGTTCGCATCACCGTCAACACGCCCGAAGCTGCAGCGCAGGTCCCGTACATCCGCGAACAGCTCGACCGGATGGGCATCGATGTGCCGCTGATCGGCGACTTTCATTACAACGGCCATCGCCTGCTCACCGACTTCCCCGACTGCGCGCAGGCCTTGTCCAAGTACCGCATCAATCCGGGCAACGTGGGCAAGGGCGACAAGCGCGATAAACAGTTCGGCCAGATGATCGAAGCGGCAATGCGCTACAACAAGGTCGTGCGCATCGGCGTCAACTGGGGCAGCCTCGACCAGGAGCTCCTCGCCGACCTGATGGACACCAACAGCAAACGCATCGAGCCCTGGGACGCCCGGTCGGTGATGTACGAAGCATTGATCACCTCTGCCGTCGAGTCCGCCGGCCGTGCCGTTGAAATGGGCATGGACGCCAGCCAGATCATCCTGTCGTGCAAGGTGAGCGGCGTGCAGGACCTGATCTCGGTGTACCGCGAGCTGAGCAAGCGCTGCGATTACGCATTGCACCTGGGCCTGACCGAAGCCGGCATGGGCACCAAAGGCACAGTCGCGTCCAGCGTGGCGCTCGGCATCCTCCAGCAAGAGGGCATCGGCGACACCATCCGCGTTTCGCTCACGCCTGCTCCTGGCGAAGCACGCACGCAGGAAGTCGTGATCGCGTCCGAAATCATCCAGTCGCTGGGCCTGCGCAGCTTCGTGCCCAGCGTCACGGCGTGCCCCGGTTGCGGCCGCACCACCAGCACCACCTTCCAGGAACTGGCCCAGCAGATCGACGGCTACCTGCGCACGCAGATGCCGGTCTGGAAGGCAAAGTACCCTGGCGTCGAAAAGATGAAGGTGGCCGTCATGGGCTGCATCGTCAATGGCCCTGGCGAGAGCAAGCATGCCGATATCGGCATCAGCCTGCCCGGCACCGGCGAAGCGCCTGCAGCACCGGTCTTCATCGATGGGCAGAAGGCGCTCACCTTGCGCGGCGATAACATCGCCAACGAATTCCACCAGATCGTCGAAGACTACGTCGAAAAGCGTTACGGCCAGATCGCCGAAAACGCCTGACCTCCAGAAAAATGGCTGAAAAACTCAGTGCCGTCAAAGGCATGAATGACATCCTGCCCGCGAGCGTGCCGCGCAAGGAAATTCTTCCGCGCGCCGCAACCTGGCAGTGGTTCGATGAAGTCGTGCATCGCGTGATGGCGCGCTACGGCTACCAGTACATCGTGACGCCCGTCGTCGAGCCGACGCAGCTCTTTGTGCGCGGCATTGGCGAGGTCACGGACATCGTCGAGAAGGAGATGTATTCCTTCACCGATTCGATGAACGGCGACAAGCTCACGCTGCGCCCCGAAGCCACTGCAGGCATCGTGCGCGCCGTGGTCGAGCACAACGCGCTCTACAACGGCCCGTTGCGTGTGTGGACGGCAGGGCCGATGTTCAGGCATGAGCGTCCGCAAAAAGGCCGCTACCGCCAGTTCCACCAGCTCGATGTGGAGGCCCTCGGATACGCGGGGCCGGATGTCGATGCCGAACTGATCCTGATGGGTCGCGCATTGTGGCGCGAACTGGGCCTGGTCGAAGGCGAGCACTACCGGCTGGAAATCGGCACGCTGGGGCAGCCCGCCGAGCGTCTGGTACACCGCGCCGCATTGGTGGCGCACTTCGAAAAGCACATCGACCTTCTTGATGCGGAGGCCAGGGCCCGCCTGCACACCAATCCGCTGCGCATTCTCGACACCAAGAACCCGGCCATGCAGGAGATGGTCGAATCAGCGCCCAGGCTGATGGACTTTCTAGGCGAAGAATCGAAGCAGCACTTCGACACGCTGCGCCGCCTGCTCGATGCAGCCGGCCAGCCGTACCGCATCAATACGCGACTGGTTCGCGGCATGGACTACTACAACCTCACTGTCTTTGAATGGACGACCGACCGCCTGGGTTCGCAAGGCACCATCTGCGGGGGAGGGCGCTACGACGGACTCATCGAGCAGATGGGTGGCAAGGCGGCGCCTGCGATCGGCTTCGGCCTGGGCATCGAGCGGCTGCTGCTCTTGCTGCAGGAAATCGATGTGCCGGTGCCCGGTCGCTCACCCGATGTGTACTGCGTGGTGCCCTCGGAAGCTGCGCTTGTCCGATCGGTGCCTGTGGTGGAAAGCCTGCGGGCTGCGGGCCTGAAGATCATCGTGCACTCGGGCGGTGGCAGCCAGAAAAACCAGATGAAAAAGGCCGATGCAAGTGGCGCGAGTCACGCGCTTGTTTTCGACGAGGACACTTCGACGCTGGTGGTCAAGCCGCTTCGCGACCGCGACGCACAACCCCAATCCATGGCACTGGATGATCCGGGTATCGCCGAGCGTGCGCTGGCCGCATTGCGCGCGTAACTACAATGGCCGGTTGGCAGGACAAAAAGTAACCCATGGCAAAACATCTGGACCTAGAGGAACAGGAGCAGCTCGATGAAATCAAGCACTTCTGGAAAGAGTACGGCAACCTCATCACGTGGGTGGTGATCGCAGTTTTTGGCGGCATCGCGGGCTGGAACGGCTGGAACTACTGGCAGCGCACGCAGGCCGTGCAGGCCGCCACGCTTTACGACGAAGTCGATCGCGCCGCGCAAGCGGGTGACGTGACCCGTGTCGAACGCGCGTTCGCTGACATGAAAGACAAGTTCGGCGGTACCACTTATGCGCAGCAGGCGGGCATGCTCGCAGCCAAGGTCCAGGTCGAAAAGGGCAACACGGATGCCGCCAAGGCCGCGCTGACATGGGTCGCAGAAAAATCGTCGGACGAAGGCTACCAGGCCATCGCCCGTTTGCGTCTTTCGGGCGTCCTGCTCGAAGCCAAGGCCTACGACGACGCGCTCAAGCAGCTTTCCGGTGAATTCCCCAAGGCATTCGAGGGCCTGGCCGCCGATCGCCGTGGCGACATCTACAAGGCGCAGGGCAAGAAGGACGAAGCCAAGAGCGAGTATGTCAAGGCCTACAAGGGCGTTGACGAACGCACCGAATACAAGCGGCTGCTTGCGGTGAAACTCGGCGCGTTGGGCGTCGATGCGACCACGCTCGATCCTGTCCCTGCACCTTCTAACGCCGCATCGGGAACCGCCAAATCATGATTCTCAAATTGCGCACATCCGGCACGGCCGGCACCTTGGGCACCACTCTCGGGGCCTTTACCCGGTTCGCTGGCGCCATCGCCGTGGTTGCCGGGCTCGCCGGCTGCCAGTACATGCCGCAGGTTTCGTCGCTACCCTCGTTCCTGGGCGGTGGATCGGACAAACCCAAGCCCGCCGAACTGCAAGCCAATCCGTCACTGATTCCGGTGCGCCAGGCATGGGTCGCGCGGGTCGGCGCAGTCACGCTGCCGCTCTCCGTGCAAGTCGCGGGCACGACAGTGGCCGTTGCCAGCGCCGACGGCGCCGTCGCGCTGATCGATGCGGTTTCGGGACGCGACGTCTGGCGTGCAAGCGCCGGCAGCCCGATCGCGGCAGGCGTCGGCAGCGACGGGCGCACTGCGGCTGTGGTGACTCGCGGCAACGAGCTGGTCGCGTTCTTGGCTGGCAAGGAAATCTGGCGCGCAGGTCTCGGTGCCAGCGGATACACCGCACCTTTCGTAGCGGGCGGCCGGGTTTTCGTCCTGACTGCCGATCGCGCCGTCAGCGCATTCGATGGGCAGACCGGCCGCAAGCTGTGGACGCAGGTGCGAGCGGGCAGTGAACCGCTCGTGCTCAAACACAACGGCGTGATGCTGGCCGTGGGCGACACGCTGGTGGTGGGTATGTCGGGCCGGTTGATCGGCATGAACCCGGCCACCGGCGCTGCGCGCTGGGAAGCGCCGATTGCGTCGCCGCGCGGCATTAACGACGTCGAGCGCCTGGTGGATCTGGTGGGCACCGTGAGCCGGGTTGACAACTCCGTCTGTGCGCGTGCTTTCCAGGCGACTGTCGGCTGCGTGGATGCTGCCCGCGGAATCGTGGCATGGAGCCGGCCTTCAAGCGGGGCCGAAGGTGTCAGCGGTGATGAGCGCCTGGTCTTCGGCACCGAATCGGATGGCAAGGTTATCGCCTGGCGTCGGGACACCGGCGAACGCGCCTGGATGACCGACAAGCTCTCGTTTCGAGGCCTGAGTGGACCGCTTTCGCTCGGCCGCTCGGTCGTGGTCGGCGACGCATCAGGCTACGTCCACTTGCTGTCGCGAGAAGACGGCTCCCTGCTCAATCGCGTGGCCACAGACGGCTCGGCGATTGCTGCCTCCCCTGTCGTCGCAGGCAACACCCTCGTCGTGGTCACCCGCGCGGGCGGCGTCTACGGCTTCACCCCCAACTAAATACAGATAGGCCAGGTACGTGAAACCAGTCCTGGCCCTCGTCGGCCGTCCCAACGTCGGTAAATCGACCCTTTTCAACCGCATGACCAAGTCGCGCGACGCCATCGTCGCCGACTTTGCGGGCCTCACGCGCGACCGTCACTACGGCAACGCCAGGCACGGCAAGCTGGAATTCATCGCCATCGACACGGGTGGCTTCGAGCCGACCGCCGAGAGCGGCATCTACATGGAGATGGCCAAGCAGACCCGGCAGGCCGTCGCTGAAGCCGATGTGGTGATCTTCGTTGTCGATGCCCGCGGCGGCCTCACGGCGCAGGATCACGAGATCGCGAAATACCTTCGCAAACTCGGCAAGCCGACGGTGCTGGCAGCCAACAAGGCCGAAGGCATGACCGAGGGCGCGCAGGTGTCCGAGTTCTACGAACTGGGCCTGGGCGAGGTGCATCCAATCTCCGCTGCGCACGGGCAGGGCATTCGCAGCCTGCTCGATGTGGCGTTCGAGCCGCTACACCTGACCGAAGATGACGACAACGCCGAAGAGGCCGCAATCGGCGTCATCAAGCTGGCCGTCGCAGGGCGACCCAACGTCGGCAAATCGACGTTGATCAACACGTGGCTGGGCGAGGAGCGGCTGGTTGCCTTCGACATGCCTGGCACGACCCGTGACGCCATTTCAATCCCGTTCGAACGGGGCGGCCAGAAATTCGAGTTGATCGACACCGCAGGCCTGCGGCGCAAGGGCCGGGTATTCGAGGCGATCGAGAAGTTCTCGGTGGTCAAGACGCTCCAGGCCATCGAGTCGGCCAATGTCGTCCTGCTGCTCCTCGACGCGACGCAAGGCGTCACCGACCAGGACGCGCACATCGCCGGCTACATCCTCGAAAGCGGCCGCGCGGTCGTATTGGCGATCAACAAGTGGGATGCCGTCGATTCCTACCAGCGCGAGCAGTTGCTGCGCCAGATCGAAACACGGCTGGTCTTCCTGAAGTTCGCCAAGATGCATTTCATCTCGGCCATCAAGCGCCAGGGCCTGGGCCCACTTTGGGGCGCAGTGGCCGAGGCCTACCGGTCGGCCAACATCAAGATGTCGACGCCGATCCTGACCCGGTTGCTGCTCGAAGCCGTGGCGTTCCAGTCGCCCAAGCGCGCAGGCATGTTCCGGCCCAAGCTGCGATACGCGCACCAGGGTGGAATGAACCCCCCGGTCATCGTGGTGCACGGCAACTCGCTCGAGCATGTGACCGAAGCGTACAAGCGCTTTCTCGAAGGGCGTTTTCGCAAGGAATTCAACCTGGTCGGCACGCCGCTTCGCATCGAGATGAAGACCTCGAAGAATCCTTATACGGACAAGGATTCCGACTAGGTTGGCAGCGCTCCACAAGCGAAAAATCAGCGCCGCTCTTGAAGCCGGCGAGCCTGTCTCCAAATAGGCTTTGAAAACGCTTGCAGCCTACTTGCAGCCCACAATTGCTGTGGTAAGGTGCAGATTCCAACAACATTTCCGAATGCGGAACACGGAGAATATCGTGAGCAACAAAGGGCAATTGCTACAAGACCCGTTCCTGAACACCTTGCGCCGCGAGCATGTTCCGGTTTCGATCTACCTCGTCAACGGTATCAAGCTGCAGGGCCAGATCGAGTCATTCGATCAGTACGTCGTGCTGCTTCGCAACACCGTGACCCAGATGGTTTACAAGCACGCCATCTCCACCATCGTGCCGGGTCGTGCAGTCAACTTCACCACGGCTGAAAGCGCAGAACCTGGCGCCGCTTGAAGCAGCCCATGGGCAGGGATGCCAGGCGTTGAAACCTGAGCCGCCACGCCTTTTTTCCAGGCCTTGAGCATCACCGAACCAACCGCTTCCGCATCCGCTGCGCCCACCATCCTGGTGGGCGTTGATCTGGGATTGCCTCATTTCGACGGCCAGCTCGAAGAGCTCGGCCTTCTCGCCCAGACTGCGGGCTTGAATCCCGTTGCCCGCATCACCTGCAAGCGCAAAGCGCCCGATGCCGCGCTCTTCATCGGCAAGGGCAAAGCTGACGAGATCAAGATGCTGGCCGACGAACTTGGTGCAACCGAGGTCCTGTTCGACCAGGCGCTCAGCCCTGCGCAGCAGCGCAACCTCGAGCGTCACCTCGACCGCCCGGTCAATGACCGCACGCTGCTCATCCTTGAGATTTTCGGTCAGCGCGCTCGAAGCCATGAGGGCAAGCTGCAGGTCGAGCTCGCACGCTTGCAATATGTGAGCACCCGGCTCGTACGGCGCTGGTCGCACCTCGAACGACAAACCGGCGGAGCTGGCGTGCGCGGCGGCCCCGGCGAAAAGCAGATCGAGCTGGACAGGCGCATGGTTGGCGACGCCATCAAGCGCACGCGCGAGCGTCTTGAAAAGCTCAAGAAGCAGCGCCAGACGCAGCGACGCCAGCGCGAACGCAGGGGTGCATTCAATATTTCGCTGGTCGGCTACACCAACGCCGGCAAGTCCACGCTTTTCAATGCGCTGGTCAAGGCGCGCGCTTACGCAGCCGACCAACTGTTCGCCACGCTGGACACCACCACGCGCCAGCTCTACCTGGCCGACACGCAAAACGAGAATGGCGTCGGCCGGTCCGTGTCGCTGTCCGACACGGTCGGATTCATCCGCGATCTGCCACACGGCCTGATCGAAGCCTTCCGGGCCACGCTGCAGGAAGCCGCCGATGCGGACCTCCTCCTGCATGTGGTCGATGCGGCCAATCCGAACCACCCTGAACAGATTGCTGAAGTGCAGTCCGTCCTGCAGGAGATCGGCGCTGGCGATGTCCCCCAGATCCTCGTCTTCAACAAGATCGATGCACTGGATGAGAGCCGCAAGCCCCAGCGCATGGTCGATGTCTTCGATCTGCAGGGGGTCTCGGTGCCACGGGTCTTTGTCAGTGGCCGGACATCGGAAGGCGTTGCGGAACTGCGCCGGCAACTGGCACTCGAAGTCACCAGGCGCACCGGACCTGCAGACGACGAACGGGATAACCCTGAAGTTCACGAGGCTCCCGTCTGATTCGGCACAATGCGCCCAAGCACAATACGCACCTGAGCAACGTCACCAAAGCAAAACGAGACTAACGCGCAAATGAATCTCCACCTACCTTGGGCAGGGTTGAAAGGCCGCATCAGAGGCATGTTCAACCTCAACGACCCCCGATGGGGCCGCGGCGGCGACGACAAGCCGGCCGAGAACAACAAGCCCGAGAACAACGGCGGCCGCAACCAGGGTCCCAACCAGGGCCCGCCGGACCTCGACGAACTCTGGCGCGATTTCAATCGCAAGCTCGGCGGCCTGTTTGGCGGCAAGGGCAAGCGCGCAGACGACAAGGGCGGCGGCGGGTTCGGCGGTGGAGGCGGTGGCTTCCAGCCGGACATGAAGAGCGCCGGCATCGGTGCGGGACTCGTGGTCGCAGTGGTGGTCCTGATCTGGCTGGGCACCGGCTTCTTCATCGTGCAGGAAGGCCAGCAGGCTGTCATCACCCAGTTCGGCAAGTACCGATCCACGGTTGGGGCCGGTTTCAACTGGCGCCTGCCGTATCCGGTTCAGCGCCATGAGATCGTGCAGGTCACGCAGACGCGATCGGTCGATATCGGTCGCGACACCATCATCAAGGCCACGGGCCTGCGCGACTCCGGCATGTTGACCGAAGACGAGAACGTCGTCGAAATCAAGTTTGCCGTGCAGTACCGCCTGAAGGACGCACGCGCCTGGCTGTTTGAGAGCCGCAACCCGCAGGAAGCAGTCGTGCAAGCGGCAGAAACTTCCGTGCGCGAAGTCGTCGGCAAGATGAAGATGGACACGGTGCTCGGCGAAAAGCGCGATTCCATCGCACCCGAGGTGCGCAAGCTGATGCAGGCCATTCTCGACCGCTACAACGTCGGCGTCGAAATCGTCGGCATCAACTTGCAGCAGGGCGGACCGCGTCCCCCAGAGCAGGTGCAGGCTGCATTCGACGACGTGCTCAAGGCCGGACAGGAACGCGAGCGCGCCAAGAACGAGGCGCAGGCCTATGCCAACGACGTGATCCCCCGCGCAGTCGGTACGGCATCGCGTCTGAAAGAGGATTCCGAGGCATACAAGGCCCGTATCGCCGCTCAGGCGCAGGGTGATTCGCAGCGCTTCAAGTCGGTGCTGGCCGAGTACCAGCGCGCGCCGCAAGTCACGCGCGACCGACTCTACATCGAGACGATGCAGCAGATCTATTCGAGCGTCACCAAGGTGATGGTCGATTCGCGCCAGGGCAACAATCTGTTGTACCTGCCGCTCGACAAGATCATCCAGCAGACCGGTCCGGGCGCTGCGCCAGCCGCCGGCGAAACCCCGGTCGCACCACCCGCGCCGGCTGTCGCGCCGGCAGCACCCGTCGATTCCCGCAGCCGCGACCTCTCGCGCACCCGCGAACGCGAAACGCGCTGAGGAGAAAAGAACATGAACAGAATCGGATTTTTCGTTTCCATCGCGCTGGTTTCACTGGCCCTGCTGAGCTCGATGCTCTTCGTGGTGGAACAGCGCCAGTTCGGCGTCATCTACTCGCTGGCAGAAATCAAGGAAGTCGTGCGCGAGCCCGGCCTCTATTTCAAGCTGCCGCCGCCGTTCCAGGACGTGAAGTACCTGGACAAGCGCCTGCTCACGCTCGACAGCAACGACAGCGAGCCGATCAACACCGCCGAGAAGCAGCGCCTGGTGATCGACTGGTACCTGCGCTGGCGCATCACCAACCCGTCGGAATACATCCGTGCGCTGGGCGTGGACGAAGCCGCAGGCGCCAGCAAGCTCGCACAGGAAGTTCGCAATGCGTTCACCGAAGAAATCGGCAAGCGGACCGTGCGCGAACTGATCTCCACCAAGCGCGAAGAGCTGATGTCCGAAGTGCAGCGCGAAGTGCTCGAAAAGCTCAAGGGGCGCAACTGGGGTATCGAAGTGGTCGACGTGCGGATGACGCGCGCCGACTATGTCGAGACCATCACCGAATCGGTTTACCGCCGCATGGAAGCCGAGCGCAAGCGGGTTGCCAATGAGCTTCGCTCCACCGGCGCAGCCGAAGGCGAAAAGATCCGCGCCGACGCCGATCGCCAGCGTGAAGTGACAGTGGCCAATGCGTATCGTGACGCGCAGAAGATCAAGGGCGAGGGCGATGCCCTGGCCGCATCGACCTACGCCGAAGCATTCGGCCGCGATGCGCAGTTCGCGCAGTTCTACCGCAGCCTGGAGGCCTACAAGGCCAGCTTCAACAAGAAGGGCGACGTGGTCGTTGTCGATCCGAACGGATCGGAGTTCTTCAAGGCGTTCCGCGGTTCGGTGGCACCGGCGCCAGCGCCGAGCAAGAAATAGGCTGTACTTGAAGAGGCTGTCATTGCGGACTCGATCCGCAATCCATCTTTGAGCAAGCGCAGTCGCCGCTTCGCGTTGGATGCCGGATGAATTGCAACCCCGGACTCGATCCGGGGTCGGCATGACGACCGTTGCGGGGTCGGCCCGCCCGCGCGCGTAAAATACCGTTTTTAACAGCCCCCCAAAACCATGTCCGCCTGGGTCCTGCCGGATCACATCGCCGATGTACTGCCTTCCGAGGCCCGGCACATCGAAGAACTCCGACGCGAATTGCTGGACACCGCGCGGGGCTACGGCTACGAGCTGGTGATGCCGCCTTTGCTCGAGCACCTCGAATCGCTTCTCACCGGTACCGGTGAAGCGCTCGATCTGCAGACTTTCAAACTCGTTGACCAGCTCTCGGGCCGGATGATGGGCCTGCGGGCCGATACAACCCCCCAGGCTGCCCGCATCGACGCTCACCTGCTCAATCGGCAAGGGGTTGTTCGTCTTTGCTACTGCGGTCCTGTACTGCACACACGACCGGGCCGCCCGCACGCCACCCGCGAGCCCCTGCAGTTCGGCGCAGAAATCTTCGGCCACGCCGGCCTCGAAGCAGACCTGGAAGCTTTGCTGCTTGCCATGGACTGCCTCACGGCGACCCGGGTCGGTCCGCTCACTGTTGACATGGCAGATGCGCGAATCATCCGGGCACTGATGGCCGGCATTCCCGTCGATGCTCAGGCCCTCGGGCGGGTTCACGCGGCGCTGGCAGCCAAGGATACGAGCGAGCTGACCGACGCGACCCGCACCTTCCCTGTAGCCGCGCGTGAGGGCCTGCGCGCGCTGGTCTCGCTCTACGGCGATGAGAAGGTACTGCTCGAAGCCGAAAACGCGCTGCCGTCGTCCGCCTTGATCCAGGAGGCGTTGACCAACCTGAAGTGGCTCGCCAGCCACGTGCACGGTGCAAGCGTTTCATTTGACCTGGCCGACCTGCGAGGCTACGCGTACTACAGCGGCGCGCGCTTTGCAATCTACACGCCGGGTGCCAGCGATGCGCTCGTTCGGGGCGGCCGCTACGACGAAGTCGGCGCCGTCTTCGGCCGCAACAGGCCCGCCGTGGGGTTCAGCCTCGATGTGAAGGAAGTCGTCGCGGTGGTCCCCAAGCGGCCGCTCAAGGCCATGATCCGCGCGCCGTGGCTCGACGCAGGCGCAGATGCTGCCGAACTGCGCGAGGCCATCGCTGCCCTGCGCCGCATGGGCGAGACTGTGGTGTGCGTCCTGCCCGGCCACGACAACGAAGTCGATGAATTTCATTGCGACCGCGAACTCGCTCTTGACGGTGCACGCTGGGTCGTGCGCCCACTGAATTAACTTTTCTCCAGGAAGACTTTCCATGATGAAGACGAAGGGCCGCAATGTGGTCGTGGTCGGCACCCAGTGGGGTGACGAAGGCAAGGGCAAGCTGGTCGACTGGCTGACCGAAATGGCGCAGGGCGTCGTGCGGTTCCAGGGCGGCCACAACGCCGGACACACGCTGGTCATCAATGGCGTGAAAACCGCGCTGCACCTGATCCCGAGCGGCATCATGCGCCCGGGCGTGAAGTGCTACATCGGCAACGGTGTCGTGCTCTCGGCGGCCAAGCTCTTCGAAGAGATCGAGGGTCTGGAAAAGGCGGGTGTCGAAGTGCGCGGACGCCTGCGCATCAGCGAAGCATGCCCGCTGATCCTGCCGTTCCACTCGGCGCTGGATATCGCGCGCGAAACGCTGCGGGAGCAGGGCGGCACCGAGAAGATCGGCACGACCGGCCGCGGCATCGGCCCGGCATACGAAGACAAGGTCGCGCGCCGTGCTCTGCGCGTGCAGGACCTGAAGCATCCCGGTCGTTTCGGCGAGAAGCTCAAGGTGGTGCTCGACCTGCACAACTTCATGCTGACCAACTATCTCAACGCGCCTGCCGTGGACTACCAGCAGGTGTTTGACGAGGCGATGAAGCACGCCGAGTTGCTCAAGCCCATGATGGCCGACGTGTCGCGCGAGCTGAACGAAGCGCACCTGCACGGCGACAACCTCTTGTTCGAAGGTGCACAGGGCACGCTGCTCGACGTCGATCACGGCACCTACCCGTACGTGACTTCGAGCAACTGCGTGGCGGGCAATGCCTCGGCCGGCGCAGGCGTCGGACCGGGCATGCTGCACTACATCCTGGGCATCACCAAGGCGTATTGCACGCGCGTCGGTGGCGGTCCATTCCCCACCGAGCTCGACTGGGAGACGCCCGGCACGGTGGGCTATCACCTGTCAACGGTCGGGGCCGAGAAGGGTGTGACCACCGGGCGCTCGCGCCGCTGCGGCTGGTTCGATGCAGCGCTGCTCAAGCGCAGTGCGCAGGTCAACGGTTTGTCGGGACTGTGCATCACCAAGCTCGACGTGCTCGATGGCATCAAGGAACTGATGCTGTGCACCGGCTACACGCTCGATGGCGAGCACACCGATATCCTGCCACTGGGCGCCGACGAAATCGCACGTTGCGAACCGGTCTACGAAATGATGGAGGGCTGGACGCAGAGCACCGTCGGCGTCACCGAATACGACAAGCTGCCGGTCAACGCGCGCCTGTACCTGCAGCGCATCCAGCAGGTCACCGGCGTGCCCATCGATATGATCTCGACCAGTCCCGACCGCGATCACACGATCATGATGCGGCATCCGTACCTGCCTTGAAAGGAAGCTGACCATGTTGACCGAAGACGGCAAACACCTGTACGTCAGCTACGACGAGTATCACAGCCTGATCGAGAAGCTCGCGATCAAGGTTCATCAGTCGGGCTGGCACTTTGACACCATCCTGTGCCTGGCGCGTGGGGGCCTGCGGCCCGGCGACATCCTCTCGCGCATCTTCGACAAGCCGCTGGCCATCATGTCGACCAGTTCGTACCGCGCGGAGGCGGGCACCGTGCAGGGCCACCTGGACATCGCCCGCTACATCACCACGCCCAAAGGCGAAATCGCAGGCAAGGTCCTGCTGGTCGATGACCTTGCGGATTCGGGCCACACGCTCCAGGCGGTGATCGACATGTTGCGAACGAGCTACTCCCCCATCACCGAACTGCGCAGCGCGGTGATCTGGACCAAGGGCCTGTCCAAGTTCACGCCCGACTATTCAGTGGAGTTCCTTCCCACCAATCCCTGGATCCACCAGCCGTTCGAAGGCTACGACTCCATGGGCCCGGGAAAGCTGCTGGAGAAGTGGAAGGTCTGAGCTCAACCATGGGGGGCTGATAGCATCGCGCCCCATGCCCTTGAAGCTTGAATTCCAGGAAGACGGCGAGCTGCTCCTTGTTCGCGTCAGCGGTCGCGCCGTGCTGGCCGACATGATGGACATGATTGACCGCGTTGCTCATGAAGCACGTGCGCGCCAGTTGTCCCGCGTCCTCGTGGACCAAACCCAGATCATCGAAGACTTCAAGTTCACCGACCACTTTGCGATTGGTGAGAAGGCGGTGTCGGTGTTCGATGCGTTCACTCGCGCAGCGTCCGTGGTGCAGGCTTCCCGCCGCACCGGCACGAGCGAGAACGTTGCAAGGAGGAAGGGTGCGGCACTGGGTGTGTTCACCTCCCGGGACGACGCGATCGCCTGGCTCAGGACGTAGCACGAAATAGTAAAAAACATGTCAGATGATGTTTAAAACCAATACATTCAGCTGACAGATCGAGGTCTTTGCTGGTAAGGTTGCAACCCTCAGGGTGAGCAGGGTCATAGCGACCTATCGCAGCAAAAAAGAAGATCTCAAGTGATACCTCTCTTTCACAGACTCGAACGCGTTCGCACGAAACGTGCATTTCCGGAAGACGGCATAGCGCTTGGCGCGCAGGGCACTGTCCTTGAAGCCACACCCGGCGGCTGGTTCCTTCTCGTGCGCCTGGACGGGTGCAAGGGCCAACTCGACGGCGAGACCGTGTACCTGCGGGCAGCCGATCTTGAACTCCAGCCCAAGGACAACCTGTCGTTCCGACTGACAGCAGCAGCGAGTGCCCGCGCATCCCGTTAGCGTCGTCCTTGGTAGCCGCGCGCATTACCCCAAGGCAATTAGGCAATTGCCTTAAAGCCCCTGCGCGCCGATTGAACAAAATCCGGTCTTCAATCCAGCAGACCTCAAGAGGGCAACATGTTCAACGGCAAACTGATTTCGGTGTTCCAGATCCGACCCCGCGATGCGGCGCGCCAATGGGCTGCCACCATTCCGGCAAGCTCGGAAGCGATGGCCGCGCTCGAATTGCTCAGGACACGCCCGGATGACGCTTACGCCACATTTGCGCCCACCGCGCCGATGGAGCTGCCGCGCAATTGATAGCACTGGGGCCCCGGCCAGCTAGCGGGAGTCGAGTGCCCCAGGGGCAGTGAACGGGTCCCAATTGGGGCCGAGGCTGTCAATCACCTGGCGCGCCTGGAACTGCGCCGCTTCCATCGCACGTTCCGGTGTGTCGTAGGAGCCCACACTGGTGACGTTCTCTATCGATTGCGCCTTGAAGCTGTCTTGAGGCAGCTCTGTGCAGATCTGTGCACAGCCGTAAAAGCGTTTGGGCCCATCCGCCAATGGATAGGCGCCGACGAAGTAACCCTTGTAGGCAAAGACTTGATACACGCGCGAAATTTACCGCAAATCGGCGCGTGAGAAATTAGTTACACCTTCTTGTCGCCGGTGCGCTCGCGTCGAATCAATGCGAGGTAGGTGCCAGGCGGGCCGAAAGTTGTGCGGCGGAAGGATTTGCCTCACGCCGGCAAACCCCATAAGCGTTGAGCGAACTGTCGTATGCGGACGTCGTGACGTCGAGCAGGCCCAGGACAGAATGGAAGTAATTGTCGTGGGTGATGAGATCGCCACGCGCTCTTTTGACGCAGTCGATGGAGACGCCGCTGCGGCTTTCGAATCCCTGTGACAGCCACGTGATCCAGGGAACCCGCTTCTGGACATCCGGCGCCAGCGCGTATGGCAGGCCGTGCAGATAGAGGTTGTTCTCGCCTAGCGATTCACCGTGGTCTGCCACATAGAGCATGGCGGTGTCCCAGCGCTGCTCCTGCCCCTTGAGCCAGGCAATCGTCGAAGCCAGGAAGTGATCCGTGTAGGCGATGGAGTTGTCGTAGGCATTGACGACTTCCTCGCGGCTGCACTCCTGCAGGTTGCTGCTCTGGCACTCGGGCTGGAATCGCTTGAAGTGCGAGGGTGACCGCCTGGCATAAGCAGGGCCGTGGCTGCCCATCTGGTGCAGCACCAGCACCACGCCACGAGACCGGGTCTCTGGCGCAAGCGCTGCGATTCGCGCATCGATGCCTTCGAGCAGGACGTCGTCGAAGCACTCGCCCTTGTCGCACAGCCTGGGATCGGGGGCGGCGCTCGTACTGACAGTGGCCACCCGATCGCAGACCCCTTTGCAGCCAGCCTGGTTGTCTATCCACAAGACGGCGAGACCGGCGTGCCGCAGGACGTCGAGCAGGTTTTCGTTGTCTTGCGTGCGCGCCAGGAATCCCTTTTGGCCCAGGTGCGAGAACATGCACGGGAGCGATGCGGCAGTGCTGGTGCCGCACGACCAAGCGTTGGTTGAACTGGCGACATTGAGGGCCTGCAGTTCGGGCGTCGTGTTGCGCGCATAGCCGTTGATGGAGAAGTTGCCACTGCGGCCGGTTTCGCCCAGGACCAGCACCATGAGCGGCGGCTTGCCGGTGACCGACGGCGCAAGCACTGCGTCGGTTCCCAATGTCGCCAGCTTCATCGGCCCTCGACGAAACGGCGACGTTGCCAGCACGCCAGCTGCATAAAGCGAGTTCATCGGGTTCATCATGTAGCGCAGCTGCTTGTGGTTGCGCATCGACGAAGCGAGCGGCTGGAACGCGAGCATGACCGCCACGACGGCGAGCACCAGAAACGCAATGGCAGCGCCCAGATTGCGCGCGAGCTGCCGGTTCCATGGGGCGTGGTGCACCGGGGTCACCCAGACCATCCACGCCGGAACACCTGCCACCAGCAGTATCGAGATGGGCATCCAGATACTCCACAGGTCCGCAGCCTCATGGGTGTTGGTCTCCAGGACGTTCACCAGCATCGCCGAGTCGATGACGATGTTGTAGGCGAACATGAAGTAGCCGCCTGTGGCCGCGATGGCCAGCAGCACGATCACGACGGGCTTGAACGTCGCGCGCCAGGCCGCCAGGCTCATGATCGCCGCCAGGCAGCCGGCCATCATCAGGGCCAGGGCAGCAGCCAGGATCCAGCCGGCGGGCTTGTCCAGGAGGGCAAGGGAGTCCATCGCGCGCCACAGGGGAATGTTGGCCACAGTGGCGATCCAGGCGCTCGCGCCGGCGACAACCCAGGCGGGCCGGACTTTGCGGGTTGACTTCATTGCGCGCTCCTGGGCAGGCTTTGCCACTGGGACCGCCGTCGCCAGATGCCAAACACCAGGTCGATAACCCAGGCAACGCACCAGCAGATGAATGCCGTCCACAGGGTATGGCTCATGAAGTGCGCACCGCGTACTTGTTGTGCCAGACCCAGCACGAGGCCGGCGGCCAGCGACCCGAGCAGCCAGTAGAGGGCGATTCGCGGGAACCGGTCACGGAACGCGAAATAGCCGCCGACAAGGGCGAACGCGGCCGAAGCGTGACCGGCCGGAAAGCAATGACCGCTTCCGCCATCGGGGGCCGCCGTCCAGTGGGACACATAGCGGGCGACACCACCGAAGACTTCCAGGTCCCACGGACAGCTGGTCATGCTGAACGACTTGACCACGCTCACGGCGCTAGCGGCCACCAGCGTTGTGACGGCCAGCTGCGCGCGGCGGCTGGTCGATAGCCGCTGCAGGATTCCAAAGGGCCACCAGACGCCGATGCACAGCGCCAGCGCGATGACCCAGGAGAGGCGACGGGCGCCGTTGTGAAGCACGGAGGAGAACAGCCAGTGCTCGCGCAGCGGAAAACCATGGTTGCTGCCGACGAGCTCGGCCAACGCCAGGTCCATGCCCCACACATCCCACATCAGCACCAGCGCCAGGGCGCCCAGGGTCCACTTCAGGACCACCCCCATGTTTTCTTTCTGCATGGGTGCGGAGACTGAACGGATGGGCTTAAGGCATTCTTAAGACGCCAGCCTGCACAATCGGGCCATGAGGGTATTGGTAGTCGAAGACGACGAAGGAATCGCGCGCGGCCTGGCCGCCAACCTGCGACGGCACGGCTGGGCCGTGGATGTCGCCTCGACCCTGGCGGGCGGTTGGGCCGCCCTGCGCGCAGAGCCGTTCGATGCCGTCCTGCTCGACCTGGGTCTTCCGGACGGAGACGGCATGACGCTGCTGCGTGACTTGCGCGCCCGAAGTGCCCCGCATCCCGACCCCCTCACGCCCGTATTGATCATGACCGCTCGCGACGCGGTGGGCGCAAAGATCGAGGGCCTCGATCTGGGCGCGGACGACTACGTCACCAAACCCTTCGACTTCGACGAGGTTGCTGCCCGGCTTCGCGCGCTCAAGCGCCGCGCTGCCGGGCGCGCCTCTGCGGTGCTGACCCATGGCGCGATCGAGATCGACCCAGCGGCCCGGACCGCGCGCAACAACGGTGAACTGGTGGAGTTGTCGGCTCGGGAATTTGCTGTGCTGGTGGTGTTGCTGGAGGCGAGTCCGCGCGTGCTGTCGCGCTCGCAGATCGAAGCCAAGATGTACAACTGGGAAGCCGCACTCGACAGCAACGCCATCGAAGTCCACATCCACCGGCTGCGGCGCAAGCTGGGCGATGAACTCATCAAGACGGTGCGCGGCGTCGGTTACTTCGTCCCGCAGCAGGCAGCACAATGAAACGGCGCACCCTCACGCAGCACCTCCTGGCCTGGGCCCTCGGCGCCCTGTGCGTCGTCTGGGCGAGCTTCATCGCAATTGGCTACAAGACCGGCGAGCATGAGGCCGACGAGCTCACCGACGGCCACCTGGCCAGCCTTGCAGCGCTGCTCGTCGACTACAGCGAAGGCCAGTTTTCGCCGCCCGCCAGGAAGTCCACACCCATCGGGTCGGCCATGGACCTGAAGGCGCACGATTACCAGCAGTCCATGAGCGTGATCGTCTGGGACGCGGCGGGCCGCGTGGTCACGCACCGTGGCGATGCCCCACTTCCCGGCGTCGCACCGAAGGAAGGATTCGCCACGCTGACGCTGGGTGAGCCGCGGCAGTCCTGGCGCGCGTTCTCGCGCTGGAGCGATGACCATACGCGCATGGTGACGGTGCTGCTGTCCGACCGCGAACGCGATGATCTCGCGTCCGACATCGCGCAGCAGCTCATGGAGCCGGGGCTGTGGTTGCTGCCGGTGATTGCGCTGGTGCTGGGCCTGGCGATTCATCGCGGGCTGTTGCCGCTCTATGCGCTGTCGCGCGAAATCCTGGCGCTGGATATCCATCGCGCCGAGCCGCTCCAGGTGGCGGGCCGTCACCAGGAGTTCGATGCGGCCGTCGGTGCGATCAATACCCTGGTGGAGCGATACAACCTGGCGCTCAAGCGCGAGCAGGCGCTGGCCGATGAGTTCGCTCATGAATTGCGCACGCCGCTGACATCGCTCTCATTGCAGGCGAGGGCGCTGCGAGGCGCCGATCCGCAGGTGGTCGATGAAGGGCTGGCTCGCATCGAGGCCGAGGCCCTGCGAGCCGGCACGGTCCTGTCGCACCTGCTGGCGCTGGCCCGTGCCAGTCGCAGCGAAATCGCGCAGGCCGCGCAGGACGTTGACCTCGACTCGCTGGTCCGCGATGTGGTGGCAGAGATGGCGCCGCTCGCGCACAGGCACGATCATGAAATCGGTGTCTCGGGCGCCGGTCCGCTGCGTGTGCAGGGCCACCCGGTGCTGCTGGAAATGGCGCTGCGCAACCTGGTGGAAAACGCCATGGTCCACACGCCGGCGGGCACGAGGGTCGAAGTGCAGGTCGATAGCGCGGCGAACTGGGTGCAGGTCTGCGATGACGCAACACCTGGCGCATCGGTGGAAGGTCCTGCGACGCTCTCACGCACCAGCGGAACGGGGCTGGGACACCGCGTGGTGCGAAAGGTCGCGCAAGTCCATGGCGCGGAGTTTGCCGAGGTGCCTGCTCCGGCCGGTTTCACCCGCAGTTACCGGCTGACGTTTCCTGCGCCGGCTACCAAAGCCGCTTGAGCAGCGCGTAGGTCGTCAGCGCGGCGGCGGGAAGCGCGAAAAGCACCAGCCAGTTGATCCGCCAGGTCAGCCGGTTGAGCGTCGGGTCTTTGGCATGGATGGCCTCGAACTGCGAGCTGCTGAGCGCTTCGTGGGTGAAAAAGAAGGCCGCTGCGGCAGCCGCAATGATGAATACCCATCCCCACCACTTCGCTGCGCCCGCCGCGATGCCGATGGCCAGAACGGGATACAGCACCAGCGGGACGCTATACGGAAACGAAAAGCCGCGCGCGACGGGCTCGGCTGGCTGCGTCGGTAACGCCGGTTCGTGCTGCTCGCCGGGTAGATCGGCCATGGCTGCTCCTTGCGTTGCGGGTTTGCGGATTTTGCAGCAGCAGCGGACCGGGCGCCACCTGCGGCTACCATGGTGCCCATGAGCAAGAAGCCCGTCACCGACCTCATTCACCACGCCTACCTTCCGCCCGCCGGATTCAATGCGCCGCAGCCCGGCGTGTTCAAGGCTTCTACTGTCATCTTTGCCGACACCGCGTCGATGCGCGCGCGCGACTGGCGAACCAAGAACGGCTACACCTACGGCCTGCACGGAACGCCGACCACGTTCATGCTCGAAGAGCGGATCGCCTCGCTCGAGGGTGGCAAGCATTGCGTTCTCGTGCCCAGCGGGCTGGCAGCCATCGCCAACGTCGCGATGGCGTTGCTGAAATCGGGTGACGAAGTCCTGATCCCGGATAACGCCTATGGCCCCAACAAGGCGCTGGCCGAGGGCGAACTCAAGGCATGGGGCATCACGCACCAGCTGTACGACGCGATGAATCCGGCAGACCTGCAAGCGCGCATCAGCGCCAAGACCAAGCTGGTGTGGCTGGAAGCGCCGGGATCGGTGACGATGGAATTTCCGGATTTGCCCGAACTCGCACGCATCTGCCGTGCAGCGGGCGTGCTCTCGGCGCTGGACAACACCTGGGGCGCGGGATTGGCCTTCCATGCCTTCGATCTGGGCGGCGGGGCGGCAGTCGATATCTCGGTCCATGCGCTCACCAAATACCCCAGTGGCGGCGGCGATGTACTGATGGGCGCCGTTGTCACCAAAGACGACGAGCTCGCCGAGCGGATCAAGTTGACGCACATGCGCACTGGCATGGGCGTTGCGGCCAACGACGCGGAAGCCGTGCTGCGGTCGCTGCCGAGCCTGCACCTGCGTTACCGGGCGCACGACATCGCCGCGCGCGAGCTGGCGTTGTGGCTGCAGGAGCGGCCAGAGATCGCCACCGTGCTTCACCCGGCGCTGGAAGGCTCACCCGGTCATCGGCACTGGCAGGCGCTTTGCGGTGCCAGCGATCTCGCAGCGGGGCTTTTTTCTGTCGTGGTCGATGAGCGATACAGCGCCGCGCAGGTCGATGCGTTCTGCGATGCGCTCACGCTCTTCAAGCTCGGCTATTCGTGGGGCGGTCCGGTCAGCCTGGTCGTGCCTTACGACGTTCCGTCGATGCGCAGCGCCCGCCTGGGAACCTGGGAGCAAAAGGGCACGCTGGTGCGGTTTTCCATTGGGCTGGAAGCCGTGGAAGACCTCAGGGCCGACCTCGAAAAGGCGATGGGCGCGTTGACCTGAACCCAGCCTTTCCCGCAGGGTCGTTTATCGCGTACATTGGTGCTATCAAAGCGAGAAACGGAAGGCTCAGTGGCTACACCCAACTACGGATACGAGAAGCGGCAAAAGGAACTGGCCAAGAAGAAGAAAAAAGAGGAAAAGCTCAAGGACAAGGCTGCTCGCAAGACCGGCTCTCCTGGCGATGGCAACGAGGGCGGCGAAAGCGGCCCCAACGACCAGGGCAATCCTCCACCGAGCCAGTAACGACCCGGCTTCCCGCCCCTCAAACCTCGGCAGGGGCGGCGGACAGGATGGAACGGGCCAGTGCGGTCATCGCTTCCATCGACCTGTCTGCAGGCACGATGGCCTGCGCATTCCCGAACTGGCTGAAGTTGCGCTCGATCGACGTTGCGTAACCGGGGTCGTAGTGCTTGACCAGCAACTCGCGCACCACGCCTTCGATGCGTCCCGCCTCGATTTCATCCTGCCAACCTTTCACCACGGCCTTGCCTCGCAATTCGGTCAGCGCTGAGAGCCGTTCGCAAAACAGCGCCTTGTCGTCGGCGAAGAACTGGTAGTCCTCCATCAGCAACGCCACGCGTTCGTCTTGCGGAAGGTCCAGGCGCAGGCAGGGGCTCGCGCGCATCCGCTCGATGAGCGCATCGTTGACCGCCACGTCGCCGACCTTGCGGCTTTCCGATTCGACGTAGACGGGCAGGGCGGGATCGAACTTGCGCAACGTGCCCCACACGAGGGTATCGAAGCGCTTTTGCGACGGCTGCTCCTGCCCCGGAATCCGTCCCAGCACCGAGCTGCGGTGGCTGGCCAGCGCTTCGAGGTCGAGCACCTGCGCGCCTTGGGCTGCGAGTGCCTGCAAGAGGCGCGTCTTGCCCGAGCCGGTTGGGCCGCACACGACGCGAAAATCGTATTTCGCCACCAGCAGGGGCAGGGCCGCGAGCACCGCGCCGCGAAACGCCTTGTACCCGCCCTGGATCACGCTCACCTTGAAACCGATCTGTCCGAGCACCAGCGCCAGCGAGCCGCTGCGCTTGCCGCCGCGCCAGCAATACACGAGCGGCTGCCAGTTCTTGGGCTTGTCGATGACATCGCGCTCGATGTGCCTTGAAATGTTCGAAGCCACGATCGCCGCGCCGCGCTTGCTCGCCTCGAACGGCCCTTGCTGCGCGTACATGGTGCCCACCAGGATGCGCTCTTCGTTGTTGAGCGAGGGCCAGTTGATGGCGCCCGGCAGGTGATCTTCGGCGAACTCTCCTTCGCTGCGCGCATCGATGATGCTGCTGAACTCATCCAGCCGTGCGATGGCGTCGTCTGCGGTCAGGGTATGGAGCATTACTTGACCAGTTTCTTCAGTTCGGGCCAGACGTTGTCGAGCATTCGCGGGTGCGCGAGCGCATTGGGGTGGATGCGGTCGGCCTGGAAGAGCTTGGTCGGGTCGGCGGTGTCGGCAACGCCCTTGAGCAGGAAGGGCACCACGGCGGCTTTTCTATCCTTCGCCACTTTCGGGAAGATGCCTGAAAAGCGGGTCGAATAATCGGTGCCGTAGTTGGGTGGAACCTGCATGCCCACCAGCAGCACCTTCGCTCCCGCCTTTTGCGCGGCCTCGGTCATCTGGTTCAGGTTGTCCTGGCTCATCTGCAGCGGCAGGCCGCGAAGGGCATCGTTGCCCCCAAGTTCGATGACGACCACGTTGGGCTTGTGCTGGGTCAGCAGGGCGGGCAGGCGCGAGCGGCCGCCCGAGGTCGTGTCGCCGCTGATGCTGGCATTGACGACCCTGGCGGGGATTTTTTCGGTCGCGAGACGCTTTTCGAGCAGTGCGACCCAGCCTTCGCCGCGCTTCAATCCATATTCAGCGCTCAAGGAGTCGCCGACGATGAGCACGACCTGCGTCGCAGGCCCAGTCGCTGCCTGTGCCACCATCAGATAACCTCCAGCTAATGCAGCCGCGATAAAGTTGCGACGCTTCCAAAGTAAAAACATGCCTGATCCCATCATCGCCGTCGAGCACCTGAACAAATCGGTCACGGACTCCACCGGCACGCTTGCCATTTTGCGCGATATCGATTTCTCGCTGGCGCCCAAGGAGACTGCGGCCATCGTCGGCGCGTCGGGCTCCGGCAAGAGCACGCTGCTGTCGATCATCGCGGGGCTCGACACGCCGACCACGGGCACCGTGCGGCTGGCCGGCCAGGACATTTTCGCCATCGGTGAGGATGAGCGGGCGGCCCTGCGGGCACGGCAGGTTGGCTTTGTGTTCCAGAGCTTCCAGTTGCTCGGCAACCTGACTGCACTGGAAAACGTGATGCTGCCGCTCGAACTGGCGGGCCGCAATGACTCGCGCAAGGCGGCGACGGAAATGATGAGCCGGGTCGGGCTGTCGCAGCGGCTGGGCCATTACCCGCGCGTGTTGTCGGGCGGCGAGCAGCAACGCGTTGCGCTCGCCCGGGCGTTTGTCGTGCAGCCAGCGGTGTTGCTGGCCGATGAGCCGACGGGCAGCCTGGACTTTGCCACCGGAGAGACGGTGATGGAGCTGATGTTCGATCTGAATCGCGAGCTGGGAACGACGCTGGTCCTCGTCACGCACGACCGCGGCATCGCCGAACGCTGCGAGCGCAAGATCACGATCGAGGCGGGGCGCATCGCCGCTTGACTCGTGTCATGCCCGCAATGACGGCCTGTGTCTGGTTGTCATGCCGGGCTTGACCCGGCATCCACCGCGCAGCGGCGACGGCCGTGCAAGACACGGATACCACTGGATAATCGCGCCATGTCATCCCCCAAAGTGCTATTCGGATTCCACGCCGTGGGCGTGCGGCTCAAGACCGCTCCCGGCTCCATCATCGAGCTTTACGCCGATCCTTCGCGGCGGGACGCGCGGATGCGGCAGTTCCTGGCGCGGGCCACCGATTCCGGTGTCCGCATCATCGAAGCCGACGCCGTGCGCCTGGCCAAGCTCGCCGGCAGCAACGGGCACCAGGGCGTCGCTGCCCGCGTGGCCGCGCTGCCCGTCATCAAGTCCCTGGACGACCTGCTCGACGGCATCACCGAACCGCCGCTCCTCTTGATCCTGGACGGCGTGACCGATCCGCACAACCTCGGCGCGTGCCTTCGCGTTGCCGATGGCGCAGGCGCCCATGCCGTGATCGCGCCCAAGGACCACGCGGTTGGCGTCAACGCCACCGTCGCCAAGGTGGCGAGCGGCGCCTCGGAGACGGTGCCGTATTTCATGGTCACCAACCTGGCTCGCACGATGGGCGAGCTCAAGGAACGCAGCATCTGGTGCATAGGCACGAGCGACGACGCACCGCGCAGCGTGTACCAGGCCGACCTGAAAGTGCCGATAGCGCTCGTGCTCGGCGCAGAAGGCGAGGGCATGCGCCAGCTCACCCGCAAGACCTGCGACGAACTCGTGAGCATCCCGATGCGCGGCGCGGTCGAAAGCCTGAACGTGTCGGTGGCCAGCGGCGTGTGCCTGTATGAAGCCTTGCGGCAAAGGACATCATGAAACGAACGCTCATTGCCATTCCGGTCATCGCAGCCACGTTGCTGCTGGGGTCCTGCACGCAGGAGCAGCAAAACAAGCTGGGCCGCGACATCCAGAACTGGACCGGCACGAACGGCGTGCTGGAGGTCTATGGAGGCGACAAGGTCGTGCGCCGCTGGCTGAAAGTGGACAAGCTGAGCACCGGCCTGGGCACCGACGACGGCAAGCCGCGTTCGTACCGCTACGGTTATGGCGTGCTCGACGAGAACCTGAACTTCATCGTGGATCCGACCGAAAAGAAGGTGTATTTCGAGATCGGCGACTTCACGCATTACGTGTTCTTCGACAACCCGCGCTGAGTCGCCGTGACTGCGCGCATCCGCATTCGCGCTCCTGAGCGCAGTGACGAGAAGGCGTTTCTCGCCGCCGTTGCGCGCAGTCGCGCCTATCACCGCCCCTGGGTGAAAGCACCGTCCACGCCGGCTCAATATCGCGAGTGGCTCGAACGCTTGAAGCAGCCGACCCACTTTTCGTTCCTGGTGCTGCGCCGCGACACGGATGAAATCGTGGGTGTGTTCAACATCTCCAACATCGTGATGGGCGGCTTCCTCAGTGCATTCCTGGGTTACTACGGTTTCGCAGGGCACGAGCGGCAGGGCCTGATGGCCGAAGGCTTGCGGGCCGTGGTGAACCATGCGTTCAAGAAGCTCAAGTTGCATCGGCTCGAAGCCAACATACAGCCCGGCAATGCACCCTCGATTGCATTGGCCGCAGCCTGCGGCTTCGAGATGGAAGGCTATTCGCCGCGCTACCTGAAGATCGGCGGACGATGGCGCGACCATGAACGCTGGGCCATTCGCGCGTCATGAGCGGTCGGCCACGGATCGAACTGGTCGCAGCGCAGCCGGGTGACGCCGAAGCCCTGGTGGCCGTGCGCATCGAGGCGATGCGCGAGAGCCTGGAGCGGGCAGGCCGGTTCGACGCGACCCGTGCGCGTGAGCGATTTCTGTCGGGGTACGTGCCGGAGCACACGCGCCATGTGTTGGCCGATGGCGAGCGCGTGGGGTTTGTGGTCGTCAAGCCCGCGGAGCACGCCTTGCTGCTCGACCATCTCTACATTCGCCCGGCATTCCAGCGCAGGGGCATAGGCGCTGCGGTGCTGGAGACGGTGTTCGGCGAAGCCGATGCAAAAAAACTGCCGCTGCGGGTCGGCGCGTTGACCGGCAGCGACTCGAACCGTTTCTACCAGCGACACGGCTTCGAGTTGACCGAGCGCGCGGAGTGGGACAACTACTACCTGCGACCCGCCGGCGACCCATCAACGCACCGCCTGCCTCAGCGGATCATCGTTATCGGCATGAGCGGTTCGGGCAAGACGACGCTGGCCAAAGAGATCTCTGCACGCACCGGCATTCCCCATATCGAGCTCGACGGCCTGTTCTGGGGGCCTGAATGGGAGCCGCGCGCGCCTGCGAGTTTTCGCGCCGATGTGAAGCAGGCGGTGGATGCGCCCCGCTGGGTGGCCGACGGCAACTACTCGTCGGTGCGCGAGATCGTCTGGCCGCGTGCGCAGATGGTGGTGTGGTTGAACCTGCCTTTCTGGACCACGTTCGGCCGCGTGTTCGCGCGCACCTTGAACCGGTCGATGGAAGGAACGCTTTTGTGGAATGGCAATCGCGAATCGTTCGGCCGTTCGTTCTTCTCGCGCGACTCCATCCTGTGGTGGGTCATACGCCACTACCATGACCGCCGCAGGAGCTTCGAAGCCCTGCGCGCCAACAACACATTTGCGAATCTGCAATGGGTCGAGATCAACCGGCCCGAGCAGGTGGACGAATTCATCGAGAGGCTGTCTGTATGAAGCTCCTGATTGGGTTGCTGCTGCTCGTCGCCGGTATCTACCTGGCTGTGTGCGCTGCACTGTTTTTCATGCAGCGGTCGCTGATCTACTACCCGCAGCCGGCTTCCGTCGGCACGGTGGCCGATCGCATCAAGCTGGCCGCCGATGGCGCGGAGGTGCAGGTCTCGGTGCGGCCACGCGAAGGGACGAAGGCGCTGATCTACTTCGGCGGCAACGCCGAGGACGTGTCCGCGAGCCTCGCGCCGATTGCAGCAGCGTTTCCGGACCGCTCCATCTTTCTGATGCACTACCGCGGCTACGGCGGCAGCACGGGGTCGCCGACGGAGCAGGCCCTGCATGCAGACGCGAAAGTACTGTTCGACCTGCTCAACGTGACGCAGAAAGACATCGTGGTGATCGGACGCAGCCTGGGGTCGGGCGTCGCAGTGCGGTTGGCCGCAGAGCGGCCCGTGTCGAGGCTGGTGCTGGTGACGCCTTACGACAGCATCGAGTCGATCGCGGCATCGCAATTCCCGTACTTGCCGATCCGCTGGCTGCTTCGCGACAAGTTCAACTCGGGGAGCGTGGCGGGTCAGGTGAAGGTGCCCACGCTTATCGTCGTTGCCGAGCGCGATGAGCAGATTCCCCGCGCCAGCACGGACCAGCTCTTCATGCGGTTTGCACCCGGCGTTGCCAGGTTTGAAGTCGTGCCGGGCACGACCCACAACACCATCTCCGATCAGCCGATCTATGACGAGCTGCTCAAGGGCACCCGTTAACCGGGATCACACCAGCCCGAACCACCCCAGCAGCGCACCCGCGCCGAGCAGCCACAGCAGGTGCACCTTCGTGCGCCACACCACCAGCGCCGAAATAACGGCCACTGCCCAGATCGGCCAGTTGCGCACCTCGTAGCCGGTGCCCGTGGCGAGAATCCAGCCGGTCGCAATCAGCAGGGCAATCACGATGGGCGCCATGCCTTGCTTGAATGCGCGCACGGCACGCAGCTCGCGATTGCGATGACCCCAGGTCGCGGCGAAATATGTGAGCGTCGTGCTCGGAATCATGATCCCCAGCATCGCGATGGTCATTCCCATCAACGCCGTCGGCAGCCCGCCCGCGTTGAGGCCGACGTTCCATCCCATCAGCGCGATGAACAGCACGTTGGGGCCGGGAGCGGCTTGCGCAATCGCGATCGACGCGTTGAACTGCGGATCGGTGAGCCAGTGCTGCCGCTCGACCAGGAAGCGGTGCATGTCGGGCGCGGTGGTGATGGCGCCGCCCACCGCGAGCAAGGACAGCGAGAGGTAATGGACAAACAGGCTCAGCCAGTCCGCTGGTGTCAGGGTCAGCGACAGCGTCATGCCGCGACCTCAGCGAGGCGGCGATAGGCCATCGCGCAGGCGAGACCGCCGAGTCCGAGCAGCACCCAGGCCAGGGGCCAGCGAAGAATCGCAATGCCGATGAACGATGCAATCCCGAATGCGATGCACATCGGGATGCCCAGAATGTTTTTCTTGAGCGCGCTGCAAAGCTTGATACCCGTCGCCGTGATGAGCCCCGCCGCGACAGCGCCCATTCCGCGCAACGCACCGGCGACGTGGGGGTTGCCTGCGACCTGCGCATAGATGAGCGCAAGGCACATCACCACCAGCAGCGGAAAGGTCAGCATGCCCGCCAACGCAACCATCGCACCGCGAAACCCGAAATACCGGCCGCCTATCATCAGCGCGAGATTGACGACGTTGGGCCCCGGCATGATCTGCGCGACCGCCCATTCCTCCACGAATTCCTCGCGCGTCATCCAGTGCTTTTTCTCCACCAGTTCGCGTTGCACGACTGCCAGCACGCCGCCAAATCCCTGCAGGGCGAGCAGGCTGAACGAGAAAAACAGGTCCGAGAGAGAACTCGGTTGCGAGCGCGTTGGGGCGGGCGCATCGGGAGAAGTCATGGCCGCGATTATCGTGCGCCTCGCGTAGCCAACCCCAGGCCAAGGGCAATCAGCACGAGGGCTGGAAGCGCGACGACCTGCACGGACTCACCCAGCAACAACCACCCGAGCAACGTCGCAGTGACGGGGTTGAGCGCGAGAAAGACGGTGACTCGGGTGGGCGCTTCGTTCTTGAGTGCATAGAGCCACCAGAAGTAGCCGATGCCGCTCGACACGCCGATGAAAAGCATCGCTCCCCACGCCTGAGCGCTGAACGAGAAGATGCGCGACGGCCAGCCTTCTCCGATGGCGATGAAGGCCAGCGCAATGACAGATGCCAGCATCGCGAACGCGGAAACCGGCACCGTGGGATAGCGTTGCAGGTACGGCCGGTACAGCACGGTGCAGATCGCGCCGGTCAACGCTGAAGCCGCGACCGCAAGCTCGCCCCACCAGTGACCGCTGCTCGCGGCTGCCAGTCGCGGCGACAACGCCAATGCGACGCCGGCAATCGACAGCGTCACGCCGCCAAGCAGCAACGCAGTGATGCGCTCGCGCCCCAGCACGGCAGACAGCACCATCGTCAGCAGCGGAAACAGGCTGAAGATGAATGCTGCCTGCGCAGCGCCGACATGCCGCAAGCCGAAGTTGAGCAGCGCGATGAGCACGCCGAATTGCCCGATGCCCAATGCGGCGAGCGCAACGATGTCCGACCTGGATGTCATTGCGGACTCGATCCGCAATCCATGCGGCGGTTGGTCTATACCCGCCACCTCTCCTGGAAAGAGCGCCCCCACATCCTTCAACGCAAACGGCGCCAGACACGCAAACCCAATCGCGTAACGAATCATCGCCAGCGTGAGCGGCAGCACTTCCACCAGCGCATAACGCGATGCAACAATGCCCGCACCCACCAGCACGCTTGCCCCCGCCGCAGCCCAAAGCGCCTTGCTCATGTGCGGCTCAGAGCTTGAGCTCCCAGATTTCGCTGGTGAGCTGCTGGCCGTAGGCGTGGAACGATTCGCTCTGGGTGATCGCGAATCCACGCGATTTGTAGATGCCTCTTGCGGCATCCAGATGCCCGTTGGTCCACAGCACGAGTTTCCGGTAGCCCTTGCCGCGCGCAAACGCGATGCATTCATCGACCAGCCGCGCGCCCAGTCCCTTGCCGCGCGCAGAGGGCGTGAGGATCAAGAGCCGCAGCTGCGCCACCGTCGGTGACTTGCGAACGACAAAGACCGAGCCCACCCGCTCGCCGTCGATCTCGGCGATCCAGCCTTTGTCCCAGGCGGGATCGAACTTTCGGATGTAGTTGGCGGCGATGTCGGCGACCAGTGCTTCGAACTCGTTGGTGAAGCCATATTCGCGCCAATAGATTTCCGCGTGCTGCATCACGACCCAGCCCATGTCGCCGGGGCGCGGGTCGCGCAGCAAGATGGCAGGAAGCGGTTGGCTCGATGTGTCACCCAGCAGCTGCTGCATCGTGTTCATCGCGCGGATCAGCTTGTCGCGACCGTCGCCCGGCAGCGCTGCGAGCAGGGCGGCGGCCTCGTCGCGCGACTGCTGCTGCAGGGGGGCGAACCCTGCGTGACCCGCCTCGGTGAGCTTGAGCAGGCTTTGCCGCGCGTCGGCGGGCGAGGGCGCACGCGCGAGCCAGCCACGGCTTTCAAACCGGCGCAGGATGCGGCTGAGGTACCCCGCATCCAGCTCGAGATCGCGGCCCAGCTCCGTGGCGGTCGGCTGGTCGCGATGGGCCAGTTCGTAGAGCACACGCACCTCGGTGAGCGAGAACTGGCTGCCCAGGTACAGGTCGAGCACGCCAATGCGCTGTGTCCAGAACCGGTTGAAGCCGCGCACGGCCTTGACATGGGCAGGCGAGACGGCGGGGTTCCTTGTCATGCATGACATCGTCAGGCAATTGTTTGCCGCCGTCAAGTAATTGGCCCGCCAGGTGGGAAGCGGTAGTGCGGCAGCAGCGCGGCGACAATATCTGCGTGACCCCACTCAACGACATCGACGACACCCCCGACCTCCAGCGCCGCTTTGGCGGACTTGAACGCCTGTACGGCGTGCAAGGCGCGGCTTCCATCCGCAAAGCCCACGTGGCGGTGATCGGCATCGGCGGCGTCGGCTCCTGGGCGGCGGAGGCGCTGGCCAGGAGCGGCGTAGGCGAACTGACGCTGGTGGACCTGGACCACGTGGCGGAATCGAACATCAACCGGCAGGTCCATGCGTTGAGCGACACGGTCGGCAAGGCGAAGGTGCAGGCCATGCGAGAGCGCATCGCGCAGATCAACCCGGCGTGCCTCGTCAACTGCGTCGAAGAATTCGCCGAGCCGGAGAACTGGCCGCAGATCTTGCCGCAAGGCGTCACCGCGGTGATCGACGCCTGCGACCAGGTCAAGGCGAAAGTGGCAATGGCCGAGTGGTCGCGCCGAACGAAGATGCTGTTCATCGCGGTGGGTGCGGCTGGCGGCAAGCGCCTGGCCCACAAGGTGGACATCGACGACCTTGCCCACACCACGTACGATCCGTTGCTGGCGCAGGTTCGCTACCGCCTGCGCAAGTCGCACGGCGCGCCGCGCGAGGGCAAGAAGATCGGGGTTGCCTGTGTCTTCAGCCGTGAGGCGGTCGCTGCGCCGGATGCTTCATGTGCGGTGGAAGGCGCAGTGGAGGGTGACGGCACGCTCAATTGCAGCGGCTATGGATCGGTGGTGAGCGTCACCGCCACATTCGGCCAATGCGCCGCGGGGTGGGTGCTGGACCAGCTCGCCAGCCAAAAACTCGAAAGCCAGACGCTATAATCGCTGGCTTTGCGGGACGTTAGCTCAGTTGGTAGAGCAGCGGACTTTTAATCCGTTGGTCACTGGTTCGAATCCAGTACGTCCTACCAGAATTGCCGTAAGGCGCTTGAAGCTCGCTATCGAACAGGTAGCGAGCTTTTTTTATTTCCGCTACACGCTATAACCCGCACTCTTGCGGCGGGGCCTATTGCTGAGTTCCTGTACATTCCCGGCTCTTATCAACGAGAGGGAGAGTCATGAAGAAGCTTGCAGTCAGCATGTTGGTTTTGGCGCTGGTCACCGGATGCGCATCCGTGAAGATGGAATCGCAAGAGGCGTCGAACAAAGCAAAGCAGTTCGCACAACCTGAATCGGGCAAGGCTGGCGTCTACGTCTATCGGGACAGTTTTGTTGGGAAGGCGCTCAAGAAGGACGTCTGGCTCGACGGCAAGTGCATCGGCGAGTCCGCGCCGGACGTCTTCTTCTACACGCAGGTTGCTCCCGGCAATCACACGCTCTCAACCGAGTCCGAGTTTTCCCCGAACGACCTTTCCATCCTGGTGGACGCCGGTAAAAACTATTTCTATCGGCAATTCATCAAGTTGGGCGTCTTTGTTGGCGGAGCAGACCTTGAGGCGGTTCCGGAAGATCAAGGCAAGGCCGCTGTGGCAAAGCTTCAACTGGCGAGCGGCGGCGCGTGTAGCAAGAGCTACTCGAAATAGACCCGGCAGTCCTGCCTGCACCGCTCAAAGAGCCTGCTATCTATTTGGTAGCGGGCTCTTTTTTCTGAACCTGCCAGAGCAAAACGCGCGCTCGCCGCAGCCTGGCCCTCACTCATCCCACCGCACCGTGTCCCGATACGCATGCCAGGTCGCATGTCCCAGCCACGGCCCAACCACCAGCACGCCGAGCGCCCACGGCCATAGCGCGATGAGTGTGAGCGTCACCACCAGCGCGCCCCAGAACAGCATCGTCGCCACGTTCGAAAAGACCACGCTGAAACTGGTGATCGCTGCCGTGATCGCATCGGTGTCGCGGTCCAGCACCATCGGAATCGCGACGACCATGCTGCAAAAGACCAGGGCCGCGAACACGCCGCCAACCAGCGTGTAAACGGCCAGGAACTGCCAGTTGGCCGGATTGAAAACCGCCTGCAACACGCTCGCGGTCGAAGGCATGCCGGTGTTGAAGAACACCGCGAACACGACGAGCGACGCGCGTCCCCACAACAACTCCAAAACGGTGAGGACCAGCACCAGCAGCCCCATGCTTCCAAGGTGCTTGTCCCAGCAGGTCAGTGAGGCACCCAGTGATTGCGGCAAGCCCTGCTCGCGCCGGCGGCTCACTTCGTACAGGCCCATCGCCAGGAAAGGGCCCACTAGCAGGCAGCCCGAAACGATGGTCATCGTGTACTCCGGGCGGTGCCTGAACACCGCGCCAAGAATCAGGGCCATCAGCCAGAAGCAAACGCCGTAGAAGAGGGCGATACCCGGTGCGGCGGCCAGGTCGGTCGCGCCGCGAGCGAGCCAGTGCAGCGGCGCCGTGAAGGCGACGGGTCGCGCACGCGGTCGCGCAGCCACCAGAGGTGCCGCAGTGCCGGCAGGGTCGGTAGGGTCTGCGGCGGCAATGCCTTCAGCAATAGGTTGGTCCATGCGCGATCTCCTGGTCGACAGGATATCGCTGCGCTCGCCGCATCGCATGGGGGATCACCCCACCGGGTTCTACCGGGCGATCACGTGCAGGCCGGCGCGAATCACTCGCCCTTTGTCAATGCAGCCCGCGCGCGTTCGAGGCGCTTGGCCGCCTCGTCGGCCACCGCTTGCACACCCGCCTGCGAGGAGAGCTGGACCATCGTGTGCGGATCGAGGAACCCGACGCTGATGCGGCCGTTCTCCACTTCACGCACCGTCACGTTGCACGGCAGCAGCAGGCTGATCTCGGGATCTGCCTGGAGAGCCTGGTAGGCCAGGGGCGGATTGCACGCGCCCAGGATCCTGTGGGCCGGGATGTCCTTGCCGAGCTTTTCCTTCATGGCCTTCTGGATGTCGATGTCGCTCAGCACGCCGAAGCCCTCGGTCTTGAGCGCGGCGAGAACCCGCTCAAGCGCGTTGTCGAAAGGGCCTGCGATTTCAATGTGATGTCCGTACATGGTTTGCCTTGGTTGTTCGATAGACAATATATCAGAAAATATAATATAGTCCAGTATATTAAAACCCGATCAAAAGCGCACCACGCCATGAACACCCGTACACCCACGCGAACCTGGCTACCCCCCTGGATCGCGGGCTACGACCGCAGCAAGGCAGCCCAGGATGCCGTGGCCGGCATCGTGGTGACCATTCTCCTGGTGCCCCAGAGCCTCGCGTACGCCATGCTTGCGGGCTTGCCCGCCCACGTGGGGATGTACGCGAGCCTGCTGCCGCTGCTGGCCTATGCGGTGTTCGGCTCCAGCATGACCTTGTCCGTCGGTCCGGTCGCGGTGGCCTCGTTGATGACAGCGGCTGCGGTGACGCCGCTTGCAGTCGCCGGCAGTGCCGACTACGTGCTGTTGTCCATGTTGCTGGCGCTGATCGGCGGTGTGGTGCTGTTGCTGCTTGGCGTCCTCAAAATGGGATTCGTGGCGAACCTCCTGAGTCACCCGGTGATTTCCGGGTTCGTCACCGGCTCCGCCGTGCTGATTTCGATCGGCCAGCTCAAGCCGCTGCTGGGTGTTCCCGCCAAGGGCGACACGGCCTTCGAGCTACTGCTCTCCCTGGTCTCGCATGCTGGGCAACTGCACCCCGCCACTGCGATAGTGGGCATCTCATCGGCGGTGGCGCTGTGGGCATCGCGCCGCTTTCTCGCGCAGGGGCTGCGCGCCATCGGACTGGGTGCCAAAACCGCCGACATCGCCCCGAAGCTGGCGCCCATGCTGGTGGTGCTGTTCGCCATCGCGGTGGTACGAGCCTTCGCCCTGGACACCGGTGCCGGCGTTGCCGTCGTGGGGATGATCCCCGCCGGCCTGCCGAGCCTGGCCGTCACCATGCCCACCATCTCGCAACTGCAGGCACTCGCTGTGCCCGCAGTGATGATCGCGTTGATCGGCTTCGTCGAAAGCGTGTCGGTTGCGCAGTCGCTCGCGATCAAGCGGGGCGAGCGGATCAATCCCGACGCGGAACTGCGGGGCCTGGGTGCAGCCAACCTGGCGAGCGCCTTGTCGGGCGGCTTTCCGGTGACCGGCGGGTTCGCCCGAAGCGGCGTGAACTTCGCGGCGGGCGCTCGCAGCCCGCTCGCCGGCGTGATGGCAGCGGCGCTCATGGCGCTGGTCCTGCTGGGCCTCACGGGTCTGTTTGAACGGCTTCCGCTCGCGGTGCTTGCTGCCACCATCATCGTGGCCGTTGTGGGTCTCATCGACATCGCCACCTTGCGCCACGCCTGGCACTACGACCGGGCCGATGCGGTCGCGTGGCTGGTCACCGCGATTGGCGTACTCGGACTCGGAGTCGAGGCGGGCGTGGGGCTCGGGGTGGCCATGTCGATAGGAACCTTTCTCTGGCGCGCGAGCCGGCCGCACATCGCGGTGGTGGGCCGCGTCGGTGACAGCGAACACTTTCGCAATGAGCACCGTTTCTCCGTCAGGACCTATCCCGGTCTGTTGCTGCTACGCGTGGACGAGAGTCTGTTTTTCGCCAACATGCCTGCGGTGATCCGTCGCATCGAGGAAGAGATCGAGCGCCGGGGTGATATCCGCCACCTCGTGCTTGACCTGTCCTCCGTCGGCCATGTCGATCTCACAGCCGTCGAGGCGCTACAACGCCTGCACGCCGAGTTGCGCGCGCGCGGCATCGAAATGCACCTGGCCGAAGTGCGCGGGCCGGTGATGGACCGGCTCAAGCACACCAGCTTGCCGGGGCAGCTCGCCAACGCGCCGTTTCTGAGCTTGCATGAAGCGATCGGCATGCTTGCCGGCGTGGGCACAGCATCGGCCGAAGCCGCAGTGCCGCACTAGCCGCACTACCCGTATTGCCAACCCCATCCGATGGCACCGACGGCTGCGATCGCCACAAAGCCTGACAGCACGCGCCATCCCAGCCTTGCGCCGCCAATGCCAAAGGCGAGCGCGGCCTTGCTCAACATGTTGGAGCCGGCAGCCAGCAAGATGGCGATCGTGGCGGCGTTCGCGGCAAGGTGGCCCTGGTCGTGCATCTGCACACTCGACACCAGGATCGCATCGACATCGGCCAATCCGGAGATGAACGCGATGGCATAGATGCCGGCGTCGCCGAGTGCTTGCTTGCCGGCCCGGATCGCCACAGCCACGAGGCCCAGGACAACGCCAAATCCCAAGGCCGTTGGCAGGTCGAACACTTTGACTTGCTCCTGCGAATCAACAGGGGGCGTGTCGAGCGCCGCCTTTCGTCGCCACAGCGATGCTGCGACCACCAGGGCCGTGACGCCAGGCAGCACGAGGAACAAGCCGATGCCTGCGGCCAACGCGGGCTGCAGCACCAGCACCAGGACCGCCATGCGAAAGAACATCACGCCGCAGGCCAGCACGATCGCAGCCGCTGCTGTCCCCTGAATTCCAGGATGAGCCCGCGCGGCCCGGGCCAGTGCGAGCGTCGCCGCGGTTGACGACGCCAGCCCGCCAAAAAATCCCATCCAGAGCAGGCCTTGTCGCGGGCCGCGCCAGCGCATGGCAGCGTGCCCGAGCAGCGACAAGGCTGCAACAAGCACCACGGCCTGCCACAGCTGATAGGGATTGAGTGCCTTGTAAGGCCCGTACCCGGCGTCGGGCAACAGCGGCAGCACCACGGCGCTCAATACACCCAGTTGCAGGATGGCGTTGAGTTCGGCGGGCTGGATCAGCCGCATCCATCGGTGCAGCTCGGGCTTGAGGTCCAGTAGCAGGGCCACGACAACTGCCGCGCCCACGGCCAGCACTGTGTGTCCGCGTGCGGCCAGCGCGCCCAGCCCGAAGGTCGCCATCGCAGCGACTGCAGTCGTGATGCTCAGCGATCCCGCTGCCTCGGAGGCCCGCCGGAACGACACCGCAAAAAGCAGGGCAACCGCCAGCAGACCGCCTGTCATCAGCAGTTGCGGCTCTGGTGCCAGCAGAGCGAGCAGCCCTCCCAGCAAGGCAATCAGCGCGAACGTGCGCAGCCCGGCGACACGGCCGCCTTCCGGAACATCGCGGTCACGCCAGCCACGTTCCAGGCCAACCATCAGGCCGACGGCAAGCGCGGCGCCAAGCGCTTTCGCGCCCTGCGCCAGGTCCATGTCAACCGGATTCATTGCAGCTCACAGCGGCGCTGCGCACCGCGCGCTTCAGCGCTTTGGCGCAGGGCAGGTCGAAATCCCGAGCAGGCTGTACAGCGGGCACATTCCCACAGCGCCGGTGATGAGCGGGACGATGCCGATGTAGCCCCAGGCCCCGATCGTGCCCATGTACGCCATCGCGATCAGCGCGATGCCGGCGATGACCCGCACGCTGCGGTCCAGGGTGCCTTCGTTGACTTTCATGTGCAGGTTCCGATCAAGGTTGTTGAAATTGCCAGACGGGCACGGCGCTTCAGGCGTCGTCGCCGCGTATCGTGAGTACCGGCACCTTCGATTCGCGAAGGATCTGGTCCGCGCCGCTGCCCATCACCAGCCGGCTGATGCCCCGGCGACCATGCGTGCCGAGCACGATGAGGTCTGCGCCCCAGTCGGCGGCTTCCTTCGTGACGGTGGCGCCCAGGCGTTGCGCAGGCTGGTCGACCAGCTGTGTGTCTGCGGTCACGCCAGCTGCTTTCGCCATATCGAGCGCGTCGCCCAGCACCTTCGCTGCGGCCGTGCGAACTTCGTCCATGAGCGCGGGGCTGTAGTTGTACGTGTTGACGTAGACGAGTTCGTCGATTGCGTGCAGCAGCCTGACGCTGGAGCCCTGTTCGCGGGCGAGTTGCAGGGCCTGTGTGAGGGCCTTGCGCGAGGTTGCACTGCCGTCGACCGGCACCAGGATGCGCTTGAACATGGCGGACTCCGTTTCGTTCGTTTGGTTGAAGTGACGTCATCGTCGGGCACTTGGGAGACGGATGACTTGACGCGGATCAAATGCAGAGCAGGTTGACGCACGTCAAGCCTGGCGCCGCACAGCGTCCTTATCCTCGCCCGACAATGCGATCCAACGACTATGGGCCCGACCCGCTCGACCTGCCCCTGAAACTCTGGCTCGCGCGCCTGGCCCACGGTATTTCTCCGTCGGCGCTCTCGCTCGCGTATTCGGACTGGCTGGCCCACGCCGTCGCTTCGCCGTCGCACCAGGCCGCCCTGGCAGGCAGCGCGTTGCGCAAGTCGATCGCATGGCAGAACTATGCGCAGCGCGTCTGGGGTGCGGACTGTTCGCCATGCGTGGCGCCTGCGGGCAACGACAAGCGATTCGATCCACCGGAGTGGGGCAAGCCGCCCTTCAACATCCTCGCGCAGGGCTTCCTGTCGCAGCAGCAGTGGTGGCAGGAAGCCATGACCGGCGTGAGCGGCGTGTCGCGCCACCACGAAGACGTGGCCGCATTCGCGACACGGCAGTGGCTGGACATCTGGTCGCCGTCGAACTTTGTCGACACCAATCCGCAGGTGCTGGAAGAAACGATGCGACGCGGCGGTGCCAACCTGGTCGAAGGCGCAGCCAACTGGGCGCGTGATGCCGTGGCCGTGATGACCGATGGGCCGCCGCGTGGTGTGGAGGCATTCGTGCCGGGGGAGGGCACTGCGTTGACGCCGGGCAAGGTGGTGTTTCGCAATTCGCTGATCGAGTTGATCCAGTACGAGCCCGCGACGCCGACTGTGTGGGCCGAGCCCGTGCTTGTCGTCCCGTCGTGGATCATGAAGTTCTACATCCTGGACCTGACGCCCGGAGACTCGCTGGTCGAGCACCTGGTGCAGCAGGGCCACACCGTCTTCATGGTGTCGTGGAGAAACCCCGGCAGCGCAGACCGCAACCTGGGCATGGACGACTATCTTCAGCTGGGCGTGCTGGAGGCGATCGACGCCGTGCAACGCATCGTGCCGCGCATGCCCGTGCATGCGATGGGCTACTGCCTGGGCGGCACGCTGCTGGCGATCGCTGCGGCGCTCCTGGGCGCGGACAAGGCGAACCCGCTGGCGAGCGTGACGCTGCTGGCTGCGCAGACCGACTTTCACGAGCCCGGCGAGCTGGGCCTGTTCATCGACGAGAGCCAGATCGCATTCCTTGAAGGCCTGATGGCCGAGCACGGCTACCTCGACGGCCGCCAGATGGCGGGCGCGTTCCAGCTGATCAACTCCAAGGACCTGGTGTGGTCCAAGCTCGTGCACGAGTACCTGATGGGCGCGCAAAGCCCGATGACGTCCATGCGTGCGTGGAACGCCGATGCGACGCGCCTGCCTGCACGCATGCATAGCGAATACCTGCGCGGGCTGTTCCTGCACAACGATCTGGCCGAGGGCCGCTACAAGGCCCTGGGGCAGACCGTGCGGCTCGACGCGATCGACGTGCCGATGTTCGTCGCGGCGACGCAGCGCGACCACGTCGCGCCGTGGAAATCGGTTTACAAGGTGCATGGGCTGGTGCATTCGCCCGTCACGATGGCGCTTGCCTCCGGCGGGCACAACATGGGCATCGTGAGTCCGCCTTCGGGGCCCATGGCCGACGCTGCCGCCGGCTACTACCTGTCATCGCACGCCCCGATGCAGGCGCCTGCCGATGCGGATGACTGGCTGAAGGGGGCGCGGCCCGAGCGTGGCTCGTGGTGGCCCGCGTGGACGCAATGGCTCGCGCAGCATTCGACGCGGCGGGTCAAGCCCAGGCCCGTCAAGGGCCTGGTGCAAGGCGGATCGCCGATGCTGGCGCCTGGCAGCTACGTGCTGCAAAAGTAATGCGCCGCATGGACCTTGACGTGGATCAAGGTGGGCATGCACCGCGTGGGCAAAGTCTGCGAACGTCCCTCGCCGATCGTCGAGGGCGCGTCCACAACGCCCCCCCCACGAAAGGAATCGCATCATGAAAGTCACCCAGACGCAGCCCACCCCCGCAACGCCCTTCGACCTGCAGGCGCCGTTGGCGCTGGCGTCGGAACACGGTCGCCAGCAGATGGCCGTGGCACTGGAGAGCGCGTGCGCGATGTTTCGCGGGTTCGAAGCCATACGCAAGATCCAGGAGCGCGCCGCGCATCAAGCCTTGCAGAGCCACACCGATGCAGCCGACAGGCTCAAGAAATCGAATGCCCCCGACGACTTGATGAAAGTCCAGGCGAACCTGCTTCGCGCCAACCTCGACGGCGCTTCGCGCTACTGGCAGCAGCTCGCGCAGGTGGCGACGGAAATGCAGGCGGAGATCGCCAATTGCGGCAGTCACCTGATACAGAGCGACACCCTGCTCGAGGCTGCTGCCGGCCATCTGCCCGGCGTGGACCTGATGAATGGCCTGCTTCATGGCGAGCACGTCAATGCAAGCGGCAGCGGCCCTGCCCGCAAGCCCGCTCGCGCATCGCGCACACGCGCATCTTCCTGAAGTGCATCGGCGCGCGGCAGCGCGCGTTGACGCACATGCGTTTTGCACATTGACGAATGTCAACGCACACGCGATTTGAACGGAGAGATTCAGCTCATCCATATGACAAAGATCAATGTTTGAAATTGGGCTCCATTCACAGTTACGACCAGACACAAACGCTTTTGCCAAGTGTCCTAAAGCCCGGCCGATGTGGACGGGTCTCGTAACTAACCGGAGCCTTCACATGAAATCTTTCATCACCGACTTCGCCGCCGACGAGAGCGGCGCAACCGCTATCGAATACGGGCTGCTCGCGGCTCTGATCTCGGTCGTGATCATTGCCGGCGCATCGCTGCTCGGCACCAACATCAACACGCTCTTCAACGACATCGCCAAGTGCATTGCCGATCCGAAGAGCGCGGACTGCAAGTGGAAGGCTGCGACCACGACGCCGACGACGCCCTGAGATTCGTCGGCATACGCAATCTTCATCGAGCCGCACCGTGCCCTCCGACCTGTTCCATTGGCTTTCGTTCGCAGCTGCCGGTGCCATGCTGGCAGCCGCGACCTGGAGCGATGCGCGCTACCGTCGCATTCCCAACAGCGTCGTGCTGGCGGGCTGCGCGGCGGCGCTGGCACTGTCGATGGCGCCGGGCGGCGTCGGTCCGGGCAACGCGCTCGCCGGTATGGCGACCGGATTCTTCGCGCTGCTGCCGATGTACCTGATGCGTGTCATGGGCGCCGGCGACGTGAAGCTGATGGCAGCCACCGGTGCGTTCGTCGGCTTTCCGGCCGCGGTGGGCGTCGTTCTGCTCACACTGGTTGCCGGAGGCGTGCTCTCCATCGCCTATGCGCTGTACTTGCGCCAATCCGGCGCCGTGTTTCGCAACCTGCGCACCGCTTTCATCCTCGTGATGGCTGACATCGGTGCCCGCAGGTTGCCGCGCGCGGACTCGCTACCCACCGTACGGGCCCGCATTCCCTATGCACTGGCGATCGCCGCTGGCGCGATCGCGCACACCTGGCTCGTCAACGCCAGATAAGAGCCGAACTGGAACTCCCCATGAAAAACACAAGACCGCTGCTTGTCATCCTGGTGTCGGTGATCGTCGGCGCCATCGCCGTGGCCATCGCCGCGCGATGGGTCGCCATGCAGGCCAGCGTAGCCACGGCGCAGGTCGTGGTTGCCGCGCGCGACCTGGAAGTCGGCACGCGCCTGCGCCCCGACATGGTCCAGGTGGTGGACTGGCCCGCCGGCGCCGCCCTCAAGGAGCCGTTCGATACGGTTGCCAAGGTGCAGGACCGCGTGCTCAACACGCAGGTGCTGCGAGGCGAACCGATCGTCGCAACCAAGCTCGCCAACCCCGGCGAGAAAGGTGGGCTGTCTGCCGTGCTCGAACAGGGCACCCGCGCCATCACCGTCAAGGTCAACGAGATCGTCGGTGTAGGCGGCTTCGCGCTGCCCGGCAATTACGTCGATGTGATGGTCAATACACCAGACGACGCCAACCGGCCGGTCTCCAAGATCGTGCTCGAACGCATCCTCGTGCTGGCCGTCGCCCAGGACGTGAGCACGGGCGACAGCAAACCGCGCGTCGTGAACGCAGTCACCCTGCAAGTGACGCCCGCGCAGGCCGAACAGATCGACCTCGCGCGCAGCATCGGCTCGCTGTCGCTTGTTCTGCGCAGCCAGCTCGACAAGGGGTCCTCGGCCACTGCGGGCGCACGCAAGGGCGACCTGTTAAACGGCAGCAGCGTCGTGACACCCGCTGTGACACCCGCTGTGGCGAACGCATCGGCGACGGTGCCGGTGGTCGCAGCCCGCGCACCGGTCATGGCACCACGCCCGGTCCGCAAGGCGCCCGCCGTCCAGGCGCCACCCAAACCTGAAGAAGACAAGCTGGAAGTGATCCGCGGCCTGAAGAAATCCGTCGAATGACGCACCACACACCGAGCACACGATGAACACCTGCCAACAACCCATCTTTGCGCGCCGCGCTCCCGCTGTTCTTGCAGCACTTGCCTGCGCAACCCTGCTGGGCGCAACCAGCGCTGCCGCGCAGGGTGCGCCCAAGCCTGCCAGACCCGCCTCGGCCGCGGCCGCGGCCCCTGCTACGGCCCCCGCACCCGCTGAAGCGGCAAAGGCGCCGGTCTCCGTCTCCGTAGGCCCGCAGAGCGCGCAGTACACCGCGCCCACCGAGGTCGCTCCCGCGATGCGCCTGACCGTGGGCAAATCGGCGGTCGTCCGGTTGCCGGGCGATGCGATGCGCCTGTCCATCGGCAATCCCGAGATCGCCGATGTGATGCTGATCAACCCGCGCGAGGTGTACCTGCTCGGGCGCAAGTCTGGCTCGACCAATGTGTTCGTCTGGACCAAGTCCGGCCGCACGACCATCATGGACGTGCTGGTCGGTCTGGACACGGCCACGCTCAAGAGCCGCCTGGCTGAACTGGTGCCGGGCGAACTCGGCATCACCGTCGAATCCCTTGGCGATTCGGTGGTGCTCTCGGGCAGCGTGAGCGACCCCATGAAGGTGCAGCGGCTGGTTTCGCTGGCCGAGGTGTACGGTGGCGGCAAGAAGGTGGTCAACCTGCTTTCCGTCGAGGGCTCGCAGCAGGTCATGCTCGAAGTCAAGGTCGCGGAGGTTTCCAAGACCCTGATCGACAAGCTGGGCGTGGAGTTCGATCTCACGCGCACCAGCGGCAACACGAGCTTCACGCTCCTGACCCAGTTGCTCAGCGGCGCGGCCAACTCGGTGACCGGCACGCGTGCCAACGGACGCACGGCGATCTCGCTGGACGCCGAAGTCAAGAACGGGCTGGTCAAGATCCTGGCCGAGCCCACCATCATGGCGATGAGCGGGCAGGAGGGCGCGTTTCTGGCCGGCGGACGAATCTACATTCCGGTGCCACAAAGCAACGCCGCTGGCGGCAGCGGCATCACGCTGGAGGAAAAGGAATTCGGCGTCGGCCTTCGCTTCACGCCCACGTTGCTGGAAGGCGGCCGCATCAACCTGCGGGTGACGCCGGAAGTGTCGGAGCTGTCGCAGATCGGCACGCCCATCACCTCGCTGGGCGGCCAGACGAGCATCTTGCCGACCATTACCACGCGCCGCGCTTCCACCACCGTGCAGCTGCGCGACGGCGAGAGCTTTGCCATCGGCGGGCTGATCAAGAACAACATCACCGAGAGCATCAAGGCGCTGCCCATGCTCGGCGAGCTGCCCGTGCTCGGCGCGCTGTTTCGCAGCAGCGAGTTCCAGACCGACCGCTCGGAGCTGATGTTCATCGTGACGCCGCGCCTGGTCAAACCCCTGCCTGCGAACTATGCGATGCCCACCGACAGCTTCGTGCCGCCGTCGCGCTCGGACTTCCTGCTGGGCGGGCGGATGGAAGGCGAGGGCAGGGCGCGCGTGCCCGCACCGGCCGCACCGGCGCCCGCCACACCAGCTGCGCCTGCGCAGCCCGGTGGCTTCCAGCTCAAGTGACCGGCGTTTCGCCAACATATTCAAGGAATCAACATGCGAGTCTTTATCCTTCTGGGCGCGGCTTCGGTGCTGGCCGCTGGTTGTGCAGTGCCGACCACGGCCGTCGATGCAAATTTTGGCCAGGCGGTGGTCGGGGCGCGTGCCGCCCAGGTCGTCGATCCTGATGCACCTTCGCGCCCACGTCCCGCCCTGAAAGCCGACGGCCAGGCGGCCAAGTCGGCCATTGACCGCTACCAGAAGTCGTTCGACGTTCCGCCGCCACCGGTGAACGTGCTGAACATCGGCATCGGTTCCGGCGGCTCGGGCGGCGGTTCGCAATAAGGCGGTCCCGGTGCACACGACCCGACCATCGACCTTGCAGACATTGGGCATCCGTCGCCGCCAGCGCGGTGCGATCGCCGTGGTGGTTGCGTTCTCGCTGGTCGTGCTGGTCCTGATGCTGGGCCTGGTGCTGGATCTGGGTCATCTCTATGTGACCAAGTCTGAGCTGCAAAACGCCGCCGACTCGTGCGCCCTGAGCGCGGCGCGCGAGCTCAACGACCTGGGCGTCGGTGCGCTCGACCGTGCCACCGCTGCGGGCCGCACGGCCGGCAATCGGCACAGCATCGATCTGCAGGCAGTCAGCCTTCGGGCAGAGGGCGCCGGCATTGAAGAAGCCGATGTCACGTTCAGCGACACCCTGGACGGCACCTATCGCCGCGAGATCACAGCCAACACGAAGTACGTGCGCTGCGCACCGCGCGAAAGCAATGTGAAGAGCGTCGTGCTGTGGTTCATGGGCGTCGCCGGCCTGACCGACTGGAATCTCAGTGCGCAGGCCGTCGCTCGGACAGTCGGCGGGCAGGGACCGTGCGCCATCCCGGTCGCCGTGTGCACCACGGTCACAGCGTCCACGCCCAACCTCGGGTTCACCACCGGCACCTGGTACACGGGGCGGCTGGCTTCGGGCTCGGCGTCGCAGGGCAACTATGACTGGGTCCGCTTCTCGGGCACCGGTTCCGCCGATCTCGGCGAAGTGCTGGCCGGGCAGGGCATGTGCGACGTGGGACCGGCACTGGTCGATGCGGAGCCCGGCATTTCGGGTGGCACGGCGCAGGCCTGGAACACGCGCTTCGGTTTGTATTCGGGGCGCTGGAACGACATCGACCTGTACCCGCCGGACCGCACGGGTTGGGCCTACACCGGCAACCGCCTGGACAACAAGGGCAACACGCTGCCCGGCAGCTGGCCGCAGGCCGCGCCCCAGAACGCGTACCCCGACTATGTGACGCGCAAGAACACCACGCACGATCCGTACAACCCCACGGCGCTGCTGGACGACAACGGCAAGCCCTCGAATTTGCCGGGCAACCCTTCGCCGCTGGACCGGGTGCTGCACGGCACCAAGGGACAGGACAGGCGCATGGTGTTCGTGCCCGTCATCAGTTGCAGCGCCTGGGCGCCCAACAAGAAGAACATGGACGTGCTCGACTACGCCTGCGCCTTCATGATCTCGCCGATCAACGATCCGGGAACGGACGTCCAGCTCGAATTCCGCGGCCTGCTCAGCAAGGGCGCATGCGCCACCTCGGGAATCCCGGGCAACTTCGGGCCGCCTGTGCCGGCGCTGGTGCGATGACCCAGGCCACAAGACCATCTCGCTCGATCCGCGGCGTCGCCTCGGTCGAACTCGCGGTGCTGCTGATTCCGCTGGTCATCATGGCCTTCGGCATGACCGAGCTGGGCCGCGCGTTCTACCACTACAACGCGCTGGTGAAGTCGGTTCGCAATGCGTCGCGCTACCTCTCGATGCACCAGCGCAATGAGGTCAATGCGCAGGCGCGCTGCCTGGCCGTGCACGGCAACACCAGCTGCAGCGGCGATCCGCTGTTGCCGGGGCTGGAGACCGGCATGGTCGCGATCACCTACGAGGCCGCCGTGCCCACCGGCCACGGCTCCATCGACCTGGTGACCGTGACCATCTCGGGGTATCCGTTTTCGACGCTCACGGCCATGCCGGTGGATGCAATGCGTTTCGGCGATATCTCCGCCACGATGCGCCAGGGGGCGTCATGAAGCGGTCCCGCGGAGCCGTCGCCGTCGAGTTCGCCCTGGTGGTGACCGTGCTGCTGCTGCTGCTGTTCGGCCTGATCGAACTGGGCCGCGCGATCTTCAAGTGGAACTCGGCCACCGAGGCCACGCGCATCGGCGCGCGCATGGCTGCGATCTCGACCGTGGGTGACAAGGCCGCGGTGCTGGGCGCGATGAACACCATGATGGCCGGCGAGCTGAAGGATGCCAACGTCGAGCTCGACTATTCGGTCAATGGCGTCACTTTCGGCAATGGCATCTGCATTCGCGGCACCTGCCAGTTCGTGCGGGTGCGCATCGCCTACGTCTACCGCCCTGCATTCGTCCTTTTCCAGCCGGCCATGAGCCTGCTGCCCGAAACCATCGCCATGCCTTCGTTCGCGACGACCTTGCCGGTCGAGGCGCTGGGCGGCGGCTGAAGACAGATAAACCAGACCACATCTACATGAAAGCCATCCTGATCTGCGCAAGCCAGGGCCTGCTCGACGAGCTGGGCCACGCCGTCCAGGCTGCCGGCCACCAGGTCGCGCATGCCATCGTCCGCAAGCCCGGCGAGGCGCTCAAGACGCTGGTCCCTGACGAAGCGGCGGACCTGCTGGTGATCGACAGCGGGCGGTCGCCTCACGCCGACCTCGAATTCCTGGCCCGGCTGACGCAGGTGCGGCCTGCGCTGGCAGTCGTCATGCTGAGCGCCAACCGTGACTCCGATCTCCTGATTGCCGCGATGCGCGCCGGTGTTCGGGAAGTGCTGCCTACGCCCCCGGCCGAGGCCGAATTCGCGGCTGCTCTCAGCCGGCTCAACCAGCGCAAGCCGGGCGATCCCGCCGGCCGGCGCGGCCGCGTGGTCGCCTTTATCTCATGCAAGGGCGGCAGCGGCGCCACGTTCGTCGCGACCAACGTCGCCTACATGCTGGCGGCGGAGCAGGGCAAGTCCACCGCGCTGATCGACCTGAACCTGCAGTACGGCGATGCGTGCTATTTCATGACCGATCGGCCCGGCAAGTCCAACCTGGCCGATCTGGCGCGCCAGGTCGACCGGCTCGATGCGCGCCTGCTGGCCGCGAGCATGACGCAGGTGGCGCCGCACTTCGATTTGCTGGCTGCGCCCGAAGAAGCAGAAGACTCGCTGTCGATCACCGCTGCGCAGATCGAACGCGTGATCGACCTGGCCGCGCACATCTACGACTTCGTGGTGCTGGATGTCGAGCGCGTGCTCGACGCGCCTTCGATGAAGGGCCTGGACCACGCCGACACCATCTATCTCGTGATGGAAAACATGATTCCGTTCATGCGCGATGCCCGCAGGCTGCTGCGCATCCTGCGCTCGCTGGGCTACCCCGACAGCAAGATCCGCCTGGTGGTGAACCGCTACCGCAAGGACGGCGCCATCGACCTGGAGCAGGTCGAAAAAGTCGTGGGCCTGCCGGTCGCGCATGTGTTGCCCGACAGCTTTGCCGACGTGGCGCAGGCCGTGAACACGGGCGTCGCCCTGACCACGATTCATCCGCATAACGCGGTGGCCAAGGGCTTGCGCGAGATCGCCGAGTCCCTGGGAGGCAAACACATCGCGCGCGGACCGGCCGGCTGGATCGACCGTTTGATGAGCCATTGAGAAATCAAAGAGGAACAACCATGACACTGCGCGACACACTGGAACAACTGCAGACCGAGAACGCAGGCGCTGCATCCGCGCACGCAGCCCCGCCAACGCGCGCGGCTGCGCAGATCAAGGCCCGCATCCACTCCGAGATCCTGCGGCAGGTCGACCTGCGCACCATGGAGAACATGACGCCCGAGCGCCTGCGCGAAGAGCTCAAGACGCTGGCCGAGCGCCTGCTGGACGAAGACCGCGCGGCGCTCAACGACACCGAGCGCCACCAGATTGTCGAGTCCATCCAGAACGAGATGATGGGCCTGGGCCCGATCGAGCCGCTGCTGGCAGACCCGACGGTGTCCGACATCCTGGTCAACGGCGCGAACAAGGTCTATGTGGAACGGCGCGGACGGCTGGAGTTCACCGACGTGCGCTTTGATAGCGACCAGCACCTCATGCGCATCATCGACAAGATCGTCTCGCGCATCGGCAGGCGCATCGACGAGTCCAGCCCGATGGTGGATGCGCGCCTGCCCGACGGTTCGCGCGTGAATGCCATCATCTCGCCGCTGGCCATCGACGGCCCTGTGCTGTCGATACGCCGCTTTGCCGTCGTGCCCTACACCATGCAGGACATGATTGCGTTCGGCACGCTCACCGCCGAGATGGCCGACCTGATCGCGGGTCTGGTCAAGGGCCGCGTCAACCTGCTGATCTCGGGCGGCACCGGCAGCGGCAAGACCACGCTGCTCAATGTCGTGTCGTCGGCGATACCGCCGAGTGAACGGATCATCACGATCGAAGACGCAGCCGAACTGCAGCTGCAGCAGCCGCACGTGGTGCGCCTGGAAACACGGCCGCCCAACATCGAGGGCAAGGGCGAGATCAACCAGCGCGCGCTGGTGCGCAACAGCCTGCGCATGCGGCCGGACCGCATCATCGTGGGCGAAGTGCGCGGCGCCGAAGTGCTGGACATGCTGCAGGCCATGAACACCGGGCATGACGGCTCGATGACCACGATCCACGCCAACTCCGCACGCGATGCGCTCACGCGGCTGGAGCACATGCTCGGCATGACGGGCATGCAGGCGGCGCCTCGCACCATGCGCCAGCAGATCAGCTCCGCGCTGTCGGTGGTGATACAGACCGCCCGGCTCTCGGACGGCAAGCGCAAGATCACCAGCCTGCAGGAAATCTCGGGCATGGAAGGCGACGTGGTGACCATGCAGGAGATCTTCCTGTTCGACCAGACCGGCGTGGCACCCGACGGCACCGTGCAAGGGCGCTTTCGCGCCACCGGCATCCGGCCGAAGTTCGCGCAGCGCCTTCGCACACGCGGCATCGCCTTGCCCGACGACCTGTTCGACCCGCAGCAGGGCGGAGTCTGATCATGGACACCACCTTCCTGCTTTTCGTGGTGCTCGGCTTTCTCGCGGTGGTGATGATGCTCGAGGGCCTGTACCTCACCTGGAACGCCTATCGGGGACCCGAGGCTCGCCGCATCGAGCGGCGCCTGCAGGTGCTGTCTGCCGGTGACGGCGCCGTGGATGCGCCGCTGCTGCGCAAGCGCCTGCTGAGCGGCGTGCCGGCGATCGAGCGGCTGCTGCTTTTGCTGCCACGCGTGCATGTCATGGACCGCTTCCTGCTGCAGTCGGGCATGGGCATCACGGTCGCTGCCTTTTTGCTGGTGACCGTGGTCCTGATGGCTGCGGGCGGCGCGGCGGCGGCGCTGGCGGGACTGCCTGTGCTGGTGGTGATCGCTGCTGCGATCGTGCCTGCGATCCTGTGGTTCGGCTATGCGCAGCGCAGGCGCCTTGCCCGCATGCGAATGATCGACCAGCAGCTGCCCGATGCGCTGGACCTGATCGCGCGGGCCATGCAGGCGGGCCATGCGTTCACCAGTGCGCTGCGCCTGGTCGGCACCGAGGGTCCGCAGCCGATCGCGCAGGAGTTTCTCGCGGTGTTCGACGAGATCAACTTCGGCATTCCATTCGACCAGGCGCTGGGCAATCTCGCTTCGCGCGTGGCCAGTGGCGACTTGCGCTTTTTTGTCGTCGCCGTGCTGATACAGCGCGACACCGGCGGCAATCTCGCGGAAATCCTGGGCTCGATATCGACCCTGATCCGCGATCGCCAGAAGCTGGTAGGCGCGGTGCGCGTGCTGTCGGCAGAGGGCCGCATCTCTGCCTGGATTCTTTCGCTGCTGCCGTTTGTCCTGGCACTGGCCATCACCTTCGTCAACCGCCAGTTCATTGCCTCGCTGTGGACCGACCCGCTGGGCGTTCGCATGGTCAGCTTCGCGCTGGGCCTGATGGCGCTGGGCATCTGGTGGATGTGGCGGATGGTGAAGATCCGCATCTGACGCGAGGAGACACAACATGAGCCTTTCACATTCCCTGTTCCTCGTACTCGTCTTCGCGGTGGTGATGGTCATCACGTGGGTTGCGATACGCCAGCTGGTCCCCACCACCGTGGAGCGGCGCGTCGAAGCCCTGGCCGATGGCGGCGCCCACGACTCAGCCCAGGGCGTTTTCGACGGACTGCCCAAGGTGCTGGCGCGCTTGCTGGCGCCGCTGGCGCGTGCCTCGTTGCCGCAGCAGGCATGGGAGAAGACGCCGCTGCGCGTGCGTTTCTACAACGCGGGCCTGCGCGGCGTGGCCGCACCCGTCGTCTATTTCGGCGCGAAGACGCTGCTCACGTTTGCGCTACCGGTGCTGCTCATGGTCGTGCTGGGTTTTTCAGGCGCCAAGCTGACAACGACGCCGCTGCTGGTCTCGCTGCTCCTGCTGGCGGGCATCGGCTACTACCTGCCCAATGCAGCGCTGGCCCACATGATCAGCCGCCGCCAGCGCGAGCTGTTCGAGGCGTTCCCGGATGCGCTGGACCTGATGCGCGTGTGTGTCGAGTCGGGCCTGGGCATGGACGCGGCCATCGACAGGGTGGGGCGCGAGATGGCGCTGGAGAGCCCGGCGCTGTCCGAGGAATTCCACCTGGTCAGCCTGGAGCTGCGCGCCGGCGCTTCGCGTGCCGATGCTTTGCGCAGTCTGGCACTGCGGGTGGCGCTGGAGGACATCGATGCGCTGACCTCGATGCTCGTGCAGGCTGACCGGTTCGGCACCAGCGTTTCCGAGTCGCTGCGCGTGCATTCCGAATCGCTGCGCAACAAGCGCCGCCTGATCGCCGAGGAAGCGGCGGCCAAGCTGCCCGTCAAGCTGCTGGTGCCGCTGATCTTCTGCGTCTTTCCGGCGTTGCTCACCGTGCTGCTCGGCCCCGCGGTGATCAGCGTCTATCGCATCCTGATTCCGCGTCTGGCGGGGCAGTAACCACTCTTCACGGAGGTTTCCATGTTCACCATCAGGACCATTGCCGCCGCAGCAGCCGCCGTTGCTGCGATAGGTTGCGCTTCGCCGCAGCCACCGAAAGTCGCCGGACCCTTCGTGCGCCCGTTCGAGTCGGTGCGCCACGGCATGGACGCCGACACGCTCTATCGAACCGGCCGCTACCTGCAGGGGCAGCAACGCTTCGAGCAGGCCGAGGACTCGTATCGCCGCGCGCTCGACGCGCAGCCCACGCATGTGGACGCGCTCAACGCGCTGGGCGTCATCTACTCGTTGCATGGCCGCGCGGCGCTGGCCGAGCAATCGTTTCGCCTGGCGATCAAGGCCGATCCGTTGGCTGCGCGCGTGCATAACAACCTGGGCTACCACCTGATGCGTGAGGGCCGCGCAGCCGAGGCGATTGCGTCCTACGAGCGTGCGCGCGAACTGGAGCCGGGCAATGCTGGGATCGCAGCCAATCTGGCGAGCGCGCAGGCGACGCAGAAGATGCCTGTGCAGGCGCAGGCTCCGGTGGCCGTGCCGGTGCAGGCCGCCACCTCAGCGCCCGCAGCTGTGGCGCCAGCAGTAGCCGCAGTGGTACCCCCACCCGTTTCCGCGTCCGTCCCCGTGCCGTTGATTGCACCAGTACCAGCAACAGCGCCTGCAGCCGTTGCCATCGCCGTCACCACCGTCACACCGATGCCTGTCCCGCAAGCGCCTGTCGCTTCGGTGGTCCCTGGGCAAACGCAGCGCATCGAAATCGCCAACGGCAATGGCGCGACCGGTCTGGCAAGGCGGGTCTGGAGCACGGTACGGCTGGTCGATGCGCAAGCACGCTTTGCCAACGACAAGCCTTATGGCGTCGCTGTCTCACGCATCCAGTACGTCCAGGGTGCCGAGCTGCTGGCCCGGGACATCAACGCAAGACTCGCAACGCCGCTGCCAATGGTTGCGGTTGCGTCGCTCAAGCGGGACACGCGGGTTCGCGTGCTGTTGGGCAAGGATTTTTCTCAGGGCGCTATTGCCAGTTCATCAACCACAAGGAGCCACTCATGAACACACACGTCATCGAAACCGAGAACCTTCCGATCTGGACCGTAGCGTCCATGATCGTGGCGCTCCTGGCGCTGGTCGTCGCCTTCGCGAGCATTTACCGCACGCACATTGTCATCGTGGGCACGCAGTCGGAGGTGTTGTCGCTGAACAAGAAGATCGAGGACCTGAGGTCGCGCCGCGCAGCACCTGCTGCAGCACCGGCCGCTGCGCCAGCGCCTGCCCCGGCGCAGGTCGAGCCGGCGAAGAAGTGAGGCGTTGAGCCCGTGGCGCGAGACTAGAATCGCGCCATGGATCTCAATATCAAAAAGCGCGAAAACAAGCGGGAAGTCATCAATACGATGAAGGCCCGCGCCCTCGACGGCAGCGAACGCACCATCGAGGAGTGCATTGCCTACGTTCGCACCCGAACGGTCGGCGGCGAGTGGTCCGAATGGGCCGTGAACCCGCCCAACCAGTTCTGGAGCAACGGCATCTTCTGCAACCGGCTGAGCGATACCGAGTTCCAGCCCCTCATGACCGAAGAAAAGCTCACGCTGATCTAGGTTTACCTGACGCGGGCCTGGCCGCGAACTGGCGCGCGAGTTCGACGCGCTGGATCTTGCCCATCTCGTTTCGCGGGATGCTTGCCACGCGCATGATGGCGAGCCGTGGCAGCGATGGCATCGCCTTGCTGCAACGCTCCCTCAATTGCGCCGCTGCAGCCTCATCGAACTGGGCGTCGGCCACTACCGCCACGCCGGGCCTGCTGCGCCCGTTCGCCTCGGCTGCGAACGCCGCCAGGTCTGTCACGCCCGCTGAGCCGGCCAGCAACTCATCGATCGCAGCCGGCGAAACTTTCAATCCGCCGAAATTCATCACCTCACGCACCCGCCCCTTGATGTAGAGCGCGCCATCGGCCGCCAGGGTGCCCAGGTCGCCGGGGTGGAACCAGCCGCCGCGAAATGTCAGCTCCGTTTCGCTTTCGTCGTCCAGGTAACGGTGGACCTGACCGAGGTTGCGCATGCGCACTTCGCCCAGTTCGCCTGCGGGCACCGTTTGTCCTTCATGGTCCACGATCTCAATCTGTACCGGGGGATGGATGTAGCCTGTCAGGCCCGGCTTGCCGTCGACGTCCGACGCCGGCGCCAGCGTGGCCGTGCCGATTTCGGTCGAGCCATAGACGAGCACCAGGTTCCTTGTGAGGCGTTCGCGTGTCCGGCGATTGAGCGCATCGGACAGCACGCTTCCGGCAACGTACATCACCAGGTCATCCCGGCGCTCGAAGCCCCTCGGCAAGGCGTTGAGCAATGCCTCCAGCTGCGCGGGCGAGGCGTACATCATGTTGGGTTTGTCCCGCAGGAATTGCGCCATGAGCTTGTCCGGCGTGGGCGGCGAGATCAGCATCGTGCCCCCCGTCATCCAGCATCCCAGCGGCCAGACAATTCCGCCTACGGATGTCACGCCCATCAGGCATTGCTCGCGCGTTTGCGGTGTGTAGGGGTAGTCGACACGAACCGCACTCAGCCGCTCTGCGAACTCCTGGTGGGTGAACAACGCGAGCTTGGAGACACCCGTGGTGCCCGAGGACATGATGATGCGGCCGGGTGCATCGGCGGGGTGCGGCGAGTCCTCGAAAGCCGGCAGGCCTGCAGTTTCCGATTGCAGCCATTCGCGGCTGATGTTCACCGCCCTGGCACCGGGATACGAAATGCCTGAATCGGTGATGAGCACCGTGGGTTTGAGGATGGGCAGGTTGGCCGGCACGCAAGTCGTCGCCAGCAGCCCGAGACGAAACAGCGAGAGGGTCACGACCCAGTGCAGGTACATGCCGGCCATGGTCACGCCCACGCGGCTGTCGCGGGGCAGTTCCATTGCGCTCAAGAGGCGTGTCGCGGTCTCGATGTCCCGGCAGAACTGGCGGTACGTGACCTCGTATTGCGGTGTGATGACCGCGAGTGCATCCGGCGTGGCGGCGCAGCGGGCGGAGATTTCAGCGTAGGGGGAGGGAACGGTCTTGTTGGGCATGCCCGAGGTTATACGCCACGCGCGCGGTCGGGCTTGACGCCCAGGGGGCTCAAGCCTTGGGCGCCGGCAACGCGAGCTGCGCGGAAAGCGCGACCTTCACGCAATCCTTGATGTGTTCTTCGCCCAGGTAGCGAATGGCGGCGTAACCCATGATCGCGGCAACGGCTTGCCCCGCGAACGGAACGTATTTGGACGCCTGCTTGATGGTGATGCGCTTGCCCGCGGCCTGCGCCATGCGGATCACGAGGTCACGAGTCACGAGTTTGCCCACCATGACGGAGCCGACGGTGGCGACCGCCTTTTGAACCTGTTCCCGCTTGTGGGCGGGCAGCTTGTCCAGCTGCGCCGGCGTGAGGCCGAACTGGGCATTGATCGCGGGGATCAGGCGCGAGAGCAGGGCGGCATCAACCGCCCAATCAAGACCCGGAATGGGCACTGCACTGGCGGCGGCGCCGACCATCGCGCGCTTGTTGAGCAGCTTTCGTGCACGCCGCACGGCGTCAGAAAGAATCGGATTGCCGGCGGCGAGCTGTAGCGATGTGGGCATAGCCCTGAATGTGAGGCTTTCAGCGCGCCGTTTCAAGCGCTTCTATTTCGCCGGAGAGGGCCATCCAGCGCTCTTCAAGCGAGGCAAGCTCATCGGTGACGAGTTTCAGGCGCTTGCCCGACTTCGCCAGCTCTGCTGGAGCGAGCGGCTCCGATAGCTGCGCTTCGAGCTTTTCCTTCTCGGAGGTCAGCGCGGCCATGCGCTTTTCGGCCTGTTCCAGGTCGCGCTTCAGCGGCTTGGACAGGGCCGCTGCCTGCTGCCTTGCCTGTGCGTCCAGACGGCGCTGCTCTTCAGCCGAAATGACCGGGGCCTGTGGCTTGCTGGCTTCGAGCTTGACGGCCTCGCGAACGCGCTTGGCCTCGTCGAGCAGGTACTGCTGGTAGTCGTCGAGGTCGCCATCGAACGGCGTGACCTTGCCGCGTCCGACCATCCAGAACTCGTCGCACACCGCACGCAGCAAGGCGCGGTCGTGGCTGACCAGCATGACGGTGCCCTCGAACTCGTTGAGCGCCATCGAGAGCGCCTCGCGCGTGGCCAGGTCCAGGTGGTTGGTCGGCTCGTCCAGCAGCAACAGGTTCGGGCGCTGCCACACGATCATGGCCAGCACGAGCCGGGCTTTTTCGCCGCCGCTCATCGTGCCCACGGCCTGCTTGACCATGTCGCCCGTGAAGTTGAACGTGCCCAGGAAATTGCGCAGGTCCTGCTCGCGGCCCGATTCGCCGGAGCCGGGGCCTAGCTTGCGCGCCAGGGCGAACATGTGTTCGAGCGGCGTGTCGGCGGGCTTGAGCACGTCGAGCTCCTGCTGCGCGAAGTAACCGATGTTCAGGCCCTTGCCCTCGGTGATCGTGCCGCCGAGCGCAGGGATGTCGCGAGCGATGGTCTTGACCAGTGTCGACTTGCCCTGCCCGTTGGCGCCCAGGATGCCGATGCGCTGGCCTGCCAGCACCGATTTGGAGACGTTGCGCAGGATGGTCCTGTCGCCGTAGCCGAACTCGCCATCGGTGATCGCCAGCATCGGATTGGGCAGGTTCGCCGGCTCCTTGAACTCGAAGGTGAAGTCGGCATCGGCCAGCACCGGCGCGATCTTTTCCATGCGCTCCAGCGCCTTGACGCGGCTTTGCGCCTGCTTGGCCTTGGATGCCTTGGCCTTGAACCGGTCGATGAACTTCTGCAGGTGGGCGATCTTTTCCTTCTGCTTGGAGTACGCACCTTGCTGCAACGCGAGCTGCTCGGCGCGCAGCGTCTCGAACGCGCTGTAGTTGCCGCCGTAGCGCGTGAGCTGCTGGCGCTCGATGTGCATCGTGACGTCGGTCACCGCATCGAGAAATTCGCGGTCGTGGCTGATGACGATCAGCGTGCCGGCATAGCGCTTGAGCCATGCCTCCAGCCAGACGAGCGCATCGAGGTCCAGGTGGTTGGTCGGCTCGTCGAGCAGCAGCAGGTCCGATGGGGCCATGAGCGCGCGGGCGAGCTGCAAACGCATGCGCCAGCCGCCAGAGAAGCTGTTCACCGGCTCTTCGAGTTCGGTCGTCTGGAAGCCCAGTCCCAGGATGAGAGCCTGCGCCCGCGGAATCGCATCGTGCTCACCGGCATCTGCAAGATCGGAGTGCAGGTGCGCGATCTCCATGCCGATGTCGTGATCGTCAGGGTCTGCGTCGTGGCGAATTTCGGCCTGCTTGAGCGCTTCGCGCAGGCTGCCGAGCAGGGCGTCGCCGCCGAGCACGAAGTCGGTGGCTGTGTCGGAGGTCTCGGGCATGTTCTGCTCGACCTGGCTCATGCGCCACTGCGAAGGCACCGAGAAGTCGCCGCCGTCTTCATGCAGCGTGCCGTTGAGCAGGCCGAAAAGGCTCGATTTGCCGGCGCCGTTGCGACCGACCAGACCGACTTTTTCGCCGGGGTTGATGGTCGTCGAGACGCTATCGAGCAGGACCTTCGCGCTGCGGCGAAGGATCACGTTGCGAAGGGAGATCATGAGCGCTTGCCACCGAGTTGGGACAGCGCATTGCTGAAATCTTCGAGCAGGTCGGCCTGCGCCTCGATGCCGACCGACACGCGGATCAGCGAATCTGCAATCTCCATGCTCTTGCGTTGCTCCGCGCCCATTTCCCAGAAGATCGTCCGGGCAACGGGCAGGGCGGATGTGCGGTTGTCGCCCAGGTGGCTGGACTTGATGACCAGTTGCAGGCCGTCGAGCACGTCGAACGGATCGACGCCATCGACCGTCTCGAAGCTCAGGAGCGCGCCGAAGTCCTTGAAGAGGGCTTCGGCCCGTTCATGCTGTGCGTGGCTGGCCAGGCCGGGGTAATGCACTTTGGAGACCAGAGGCTGCTTTTCGAGGAACCCGGCGAGGGCGCGAGCGTTGCTGCAGGCACGTTCGATCCGCAGGCCCAGCGTTTCGGCGCCGGCAGCGATGCGGTGAGCATGTTCTGCGCTCAGGGTCGCGCCGATGTCGCGCAGGCCCTTCTTGCGGATTTGCAGAAGGCCCCAGGTCTTGGGCTCGCCTTTCTTGTAGGCAGGCAGGATATGCGGGTAGCCGGTCCAGTCGAACACGCCGGTATCCGAGATGGATCCGCCCAGTGCATTGCCGTGCCCGCAGATCGACTTGGAAAGCGAATGGACCACCAGCGATGCGCCGACGGCCTTGGGGCGAAATAGCGCGGGCGTGGTCATCGTGCTGTCGACGATGTAGACGAGACCCTTGTCCTTGCAGACGCGGCCGATGCCTTCGAGGTCGGCGATCTGCGTGCGGGGGTTGGCGATGGTTTCGACAAAGACGATGCGCGTGGCGGGAGTCACGGCCGCTTCAACGTTGGCGGCATCGGTTGCATCGACGAGCGTGACTTCGCAGCCCATCTGCTGCAGCGTGTTCATCCAGCTGGCGGTGTTGCCAAAGAGAAAGCGGCTCGCAATGACGTGATCGCCCTTGCGCAGCAGCGCCATCATGGCCGAGCAGATCGCAGCCATGCCGGTGGCAAACGACACCGTCCCGACGGCTTCTTCCATCAGCGTGATCTTGGTTTCGAGCGCCTGCGATGTCGGGTTGCCCTGGCGGCCATAGACATGGCCCGAGCGCGTGCCCTGGAAGACCTCGGTGAGTTCGGCTGCGGTGGCGTAACCGTAGGCGGTGGCGATGTGCAGGGGCTTGAGAACAGCGCCGTGCTCCACACCGGCGAGGCGGTCGGAGTGGAGGATTTTTGTTGTGATGTCGGAAGGCATGGGCTCTATTGTCGCGGATGTGGGTTTTCCCTAGCTTTGGCTGTCATGCCGGGCATGATTCAGAGGAAATTAATTGGAATCTGACCCCAATTAATGTTGTCATGCCGGACTTGATCCGGCATCCACCGCGCAGCGGCGACTGCGCCTGATCGGCCATGGATTGCGGGTCAAGCCCGCAATGACAGCAAATCTTGTTTCGTGACCAGCAAAACCTGGTCTTCGCCCGCACTCGTCTCCAGCCACACCACTTCCAGCCTGGGAAACGCCGCTTCGAACTGCGCGCACTCGTTGCCGATCTCCAGCACCAGCACCGCCTCTTCGGACATGCACAAAGGCGCATCGCGCAGCAGGTTGCGGATGAAGTCCATGCCGTCTGCGCCACCAGCGAGAGCCAGTTCAGGCTCCGCGCGGTATTCGGCGGGCAGCTCGGACATGCTCTGCGAATTCACGTAGGGTGGATTGCACAGGATCAGGTCGTAAGGCCCTTGAACCGCGTGCAAGCCGTCGGATTCGATCAGACGAACCCGCTCCTGCAGTCCGTGCTTGTCCACGTTGATGCGCGCTACTGCCAGCGCATCGGTGGAGATATCCGCTGCATCGACCATGACGCCGGGATAGGTGAGGGCGGCGAGGACCGCTATGCTGCCGTTGCCGGTGCACAGGTCAAGAACGCGCTTCGTGCGCTCATCGCTCAGCCATGGATCGATGTCGCCTTCCACCAGCAATTCGCCGATGAAGCTGCGCGGCACGATGGCGCGCTCGTCGATGTAGAAGGGCACGCCCTGAAGCCATGCCTCGCGCGTGAGGTAGGCGGCAGGTTTACGGGTGGAGATCCGCTCGCCGATCAGCTCCTGCACGCTGTCGTTCTGCTCGGGCGAGATCGACATGTCGGCCACGTCGTCGAGTTCGTCGAGCGGCAGCCCCAGCTGCCACAGCACGAGCCATGCCGCTTCATCGAATGCGTTGTCGGTACCGTGACCGAACGCAACGCCGGCATCGCCCAGCCGGGCAGCGCACGCCTGCACCAGTTCGATCAGGGTCATGCGAGATTGTCGAGGTTTTCGAGCACGCGACGATAGACGTTCTTCAACGGCTCGATCTGGTCGACCGGCACGTATTCGTCGATCTTGTGGATGCTGGCGTTGATAGGCCCGAGCTCGATCACCTGCTTGCAGATGCGCGAGATGAAACGGCCGTCGCTGGTGCCTCCGGTGGTGGAGAGCTCGGTTTCCAGCCCGGTCTCGCTGCGAATCGCGTCCTGCACCGCAGTCACGAGCTCGCCCGGCGTCGTGAGGAACGGATATCCGCCCACGACCCAGTCCAGCGTGTACTCAAGTCCGTGCCGATCCAGCACTTCATGCGTGAGCTTCTTCAGGCTCTCGGGCGTGGATTCGCTCGAATAGCGGAAGTTGAAATCGATGACCACTGCGCCAGGGATCACGTTGCCTGCGCCCGTGCCGCCGTGGATATTGCTCATCTGGAAGCTGGTCGGCGGGAAGAAATCGTTGCCCCAGTCCCATTCGATCGTCGCGAGTTCGGCCAGGGCTGGCAGCGCGAGGTGAATCGGGTTCTTCGCGAGTTGCGGATAGGCGATATGGCCCTGCACACCCTTGACCGTCAGCTTGCCGCTCATGCTGCCGCGGCGGCCGTTCTTGATCATGTCGCCGAGCTTTTCGACCGAGGTGGGCTCACCGACGATGCAGTAGTCGAGGCGCTCATTGCGCGCCTTGAGCTGTTCGCACACCACCACGGTGCCATCGACGCTAGGGCCTTCTTCGTCGCTCGTGATGAGTAGCGCGACGGTGAGCGATGGGTCGGGATTCGCGGCCAGAAATTCCTCGACGGCCACGGTGAACGCGGCAATCGACGTCTTCATATCGGCGGCGCCGCGACCATACAGCCGACCATCGCGATGGGTCGGTGTGAACGGGTCGCTGGTCCATTGCTCCAGCGGTCCGGTCGGCACGACATCGGTGTGTCCCGCGAAAACCACCGCCTGGTCTCCCCGTCCGGCGCGCTTGGCCCAGAGGTTGGTCACGCGGAACTCGGCCGGGCCGCTTTCGATGGTTTCGCACACGAAGCCCAGCGGCTTCAGGCGCGCGGCAAGGATCTCCTGGCAGCCGCCGTCGTCAGGCGTGACAGAGCGGCGGGAGATGAGCTGTTCGGCGAGGTGCAGGGCTTTCAATGTTTCACATCCAGCGTGATTTCGGTGAACGAAGGTTCGTCGGCCAGGTCTTCATCGGAGGCACCGTCTTCGGCGCGCTCCATGTCCTTGCCCGCAAAGTCGTTTTGCAGACGCCATTGCAGGTTGGTCGGCGAGTCGGCGTAGGCAAGGCCTTCTTTCTTGTCCACCGTGCCGTCGATGATCAGGCGCGCGATGTCCTGTTCGAACGTCTGCGAGCCTTCGGCCATCGACTTTTCCATCGCTTCCTTCACACCGGAAAAGTCGCCTTTTTCGATGAGTTCGGCGACGAGCTTGGTGTTGAGCATGACTTCGACCGCGGGGGCGCGCGAACCGTGCACCGTGCGCAGGAGGCGCTGTGACACGACGGCTTTCAAGGCGGCGGCCAGGTCACCCAGCATGGTCGGCCGCACTTCGACCGGATAGAACGACAAGATGCGGTTCAGGGCCTGGTAGCTGTTGTTGGCGTGCATGGTGGCCAGGCACAGGTGGCCCGACTGCGCATAGGCAATGGCGGCCGACATGGTTTCGCGGTCACGAATTTCGCCGACCAGGATCACGTCGGGCGCCTGGCGCAGCGCGTTCTTGAGCGCCGTCTGCATCGACTGCGTGTCGCTGCCGACTTCGCGCTGGTTCACCACCGATTTCTTGTTCTTGAACAGGAACTCGACCGGGTCTTCGATCGTGAGGATGTGGCCCGAGACCTTCTCATTGCGGTAATCCATCATCGAAGCCAGCGTCGTACTCTTGCCGGCGCCGGTCGAGCCGACCATCAGCAGCAGGCCGCGCTTTTCCATGATGAGATCGCCCAGGATCATGGGCACCGACAGCGAGGCGAGCGCCGGAATGTCGGTCGTGATGTAGCGAATGACGGCGGCGTAGGTGCCGCGCTGGCGCATCGCTGAAATCCGGAAGTTGCCCACGCCTTCGATGGCATGGGCCATGTTCAGCTCACCGGTTTCTTCCAGCTCCTCGATGCGGGCGGCGGGCAGCACTTCCGACAGCAAGGCGATTGGCGCATCGGGCGGCAGCAACTGGTTGTTGATCGGCAGGCACTGCCCGTTGATCTTGATCAGCGCCGGTGCGTGGGCCGACAGGTAAACGTCCGACGCCTTTTTTTCGCCCATCAGGCGAAGAATCCGTTCCATCGTCGACATGAAGGCCCCTCGGTTTGTTGTATGGATCAGTCGCGCAGCAGGTCGTTGAGACTGGTCTTGGCACGCGTCTTGGCGTCCACCTTCTTCACGATCACGGCGCAGTACAGGCTGTACTTGCCATCGGCGCTGGGCAGGTTGCCCGACACCACCACCGAGCCGGCGGGCACGCGGCCATAGGTCACGGTGCCGGTTTCGCGGTCATAGATCTTGGTGCTCTGGCCGATGTACACGCCCATCGAGAGAACCGAGTTTTCTTCGACGATCACGCCTTCGACGACTTCGGAGCGCGCGCCGATGAAGCAGTTGTCTTCGATGATGGTGGGACCGGCCTGGATCGGCTCGAGCACGCCGCCGATGCCCACGCCGCCCGACAGGTGCACGCCCTTGCCGATCTGCGCGCAGCTGCCGACGGTGGCCCAGGTGTCGACCATGGTGCCTTCATCGACATAGGCGCCGATGTTGACGTAGCTGGGCATCAGGATCGCGCCCTTGGCGATGTAGCTGCCGCGTCGCGCCACGGCGGGAGGCACCACGCGCACGCCGGTCGCGGCCATTTCTTCGGGCGACAGGTGCGCGAATTTGGTCTGCACCTTGTCGTAGAAGCCCAGGTCGCCGGCACGAATGACTTCGTTGTCTTTCAGGCGAAACGACAGCAGCACGGCCTTCTTGATCCACTGGTGCACCGTCCATTGGCCCACGCTCTCGCGCGTTGCCACGCGCAGGTGGCCGTTATTCATTTCGGCGATGACGTGCTCGACGGCGTCGACGACTTCCCTGGGGGCCGAGGCGGCGGACAGGCTGGCGCGGTTTTCCCACGCGTCTTCGATGATTTTCTGGATCTGTTGGGTCATGAAATGAATCTATTGCGAACGGGACTTGACGAACTGGACGATGCGCTGCGCGGCCTCTGCGCATTCCGCTGTTTCAGCCACCAGGGCCATGCGGATGCGACCGCTGCCGGGATTGAAACCATGGCTTTCACGCGCGAGGTAGCTGCCCGGCAGCACCGTGACATTGTATTGAGCGTATAGCTCGCGGGCGAACTCGACATCGGCGGGCTCGCTGCCCTTGTGGGTTTGCGGCACGGCGGCCCAGAGGTAGAAGCCGGCGTCCGGGAGCTTGACGTCGAGCACTTCGGCCAGCATCGGCGTGACTTCGGCGAATTTGGCGCGGTACATGGCGCGGTTTTCGACCACGTGCGTCTCGTCGCCCCACGCCGCGATGCTCGCCGCCTGAACGATAGGGCTCATCGCGCTGCCGTGGTAGGTGCGGTACAGCAGGAACTGCTTGATGTAGGCCGAGTCGCCGGCGACGAAGCCCGAGCGCAGGCCCGGAACGTTGCTGCGCTTGGACAGGCTGGTGAAGGAAATGAGGCGGCGGAAGTCGGTGCGGCCCAGCTTGTGGGCGGCTTCCAGGCCACCCAGAGGCGGCTCATCGCGGAAATAGATCTCGCTGTAGCACTCGTCCGAGGCGATCACGAAACCGTACTTGTCAGAGAGCGCGAAGAGTTTCTTCCACTCGTCCAGCGGCATCACCGCGCCGGTCGGATTGCCCGGGGAGCAGACGAAGATCAGCTGGGTCTTCTCCCAGACGGAGTTGGGAACGCTGTCCCAGTCGACCGCGAAATTGCGTTTCGGATCGCTGGGCGCGTAATACGGCTGCGCGCCCGAGAGAAACGCCGCGCCCTCATAGATTTGATAGAAGGGGTTGGGGCAGACGACGACGGCGTCCCTGGTCGGATCGATGACCGTCTGGGCAAAGGCGAACAGCGCCTCGCGGGTGCCGTTCACGGGCAGCATCTGCGTGTTGGCGTCCACCGCCATCAGGCCGTAGCGCGTCTGCAGCCATTTGCGAAACGAGTCGCGCAGCCTGGGTTCGCCGGCGGTGCCGGGGTATACAGCCAGGCCCCCCAATGAGCCGGTCAACGCGGTCTTGATGAATTCCGGCGTGGGGTGCTTGGGTTCGCCAATGCCCAGGCTGATGGGCCGATAAGAAGGGTTGGGCGTGACGCCCACGAAAAGCTGGCGCAGCCGCTCGAAAGGGTAGGGCTGCAGGCGGGATAACAACGGGTTCATAGCGGGCATTATCGGTAAAGACGCCTAGCCCGGTTGTCATGCCGGGCTGGACCCGGCATCCACGCGAAGCGGCAACCGCTTGCCGCTATCATCCCCACAGTCAGAACAGCGGGCAGGCCAGTGCGTCTCAATTCGATCAAGTTATCCGGGTTCAAATCCTTCGCCGAACCCACCAATTTCATGTTGCCGGGCCAGCTGGTGGGCGTGGTCGGACCCAATGGGTGCGGCAAGTCCAACATCATGGATGCCGTGCGCTGGGTGCTGGGCGAGTCGCGCGCCAGCGAGCTGCGTGGCGAGTCGATGCAGGACGTGATCTTCAACGGTACGACCACCCGCAAGCCGTCGTCGCGCTCATCCGTGGAACTGGTCTTCGACAACGCCGACCACCGGGCAGGCGGCCAGTGGGCGCAATTCGCCGAAATTGCCGTCAAGCGCGTGTTGACCCGCGACGGCACATCCAGTTACTACATCAACAACCAGCCGGTGCGCCGCCGCGACGTGCAGGACGTGTTCCTGGGCACGGGCCTGGGGCCGCGTGCCTACGCCATCATCGGCCAGGGCACCATCAGCCGCATCATCGAATCCAAGCCGGAAGAACTGCGCCTGTTCCTGGAAGAGGCTGCCGGGGTTTCCAAATACAAGGAACGCCGCCGCGAGACGGAAAACCGCCTGTCGGACACGCGTGAGAACCTGACGCGGGTCGAGGACATCCTTCGCGAGCTCAACTCCAACCTCGACAAGCTCGAAAAGCAGGCCGAAGTCGCGCAGACGTACAACACGCTCCAGGCGCAGGTCACGCTCAAGCAGCACCAGCAGTGGTTCCTCAAGCGCACCGAAAGCGAAGCCGACCAGGCCAAGGTCAAGGCCGATGCCGAGAAGTCGGTCAACGACCTCGAATCGCGGGTGGCCGACTTGCGCCGCATCGAAAGCGAACTGGAAACGATCCGGCAGGCGCACTACGCGGCCGGCGACCAGGTCAACCAGGCGCAGGGCCAGCTCTATGAGGCCAGCGCCGAAGTCGGCCGGCTCGAAGGCGAAATCCGCTTCGTGGTCGAAGGGCGCCAGCGCGTGGAGCAGCGTCTTGCGCAGCTGAAAGAGCAGACAGGTCAGTGGGCAGGCCGCAGGGACGCGGCGCTGGCCGAATCCGAGCAGCTGGCCGGTCAGGGAATCGAAACCGAAGAGCGGTCGATTCTTTTGGCGGCGCAGGTCGAGGACCAGGCCGGCCAGATGCCCGACCTGGAAGACGCGCTGCGTTCGGCGCAGGCAGCCGCCAACGAGCAGCGCGGCAGTGTCGCGCAGGTGCAGCAGCAGATCCAGGTGCTGGCCGCCGACCAGCGAAACATCGAAGAGCAATCGCGCCAGCTCACCCAGCGCCGCGAACGCCTGCAGACCGACCGGAACGCGCTGGCTGCGCCCGACGAAGTACGGCTTGAAAACCTGCGCTCGCAGCTGGCTGCTTCGCAGGAAGCGTTCGAAACGGCCGATGCGCGCCTGCATGAGTTGCAGGAGCAGGTTCCGCAGCTCGACGACGACCGCCGCACGCGCCAGCAGGCTGTCAATTCCGAGGGCCAGAAGCAGGCCGACCTGTCCGCCCGCATGGAGGCGCTCAAGGCCCTGCAGGAAAAGGTCAAGACCGATGGCAAGCTCAAGCCCTGGCTGGCCAAACACGGCCTGGACGGATTGCAGGGCCTGTGGAGCCGCATCCACATCGAGCAAGGCTGGGAAAGCGCGCTTGAAGCCGCCATGCGCGAGCGGATGAACTCGCTGGAGGTCTCGCGCCTGGACATGGTTCGCGCGTTCGGCAACGACGCACCGCCCGCCAAGCTGGCGTTCTACAGCCCGCCCCAAGCCGGCGTGCCCGAGCCGAGTGGCCCGTTGCCCCGTCTCGCGGATCTCCTTCGATTGAACGACGCGGGCCAGAAGGCGCTGCTGTCGGACTGGCTGCATGGCTGCTACACGGCATCGTCGTTCGAAGATGCGCTGGCCGCGCGCGACAAGCTCGCCGCCGGTGAAGTGATCTATGTGAAGAGCGGCCATGCCGTGACGCCGCATAGCGTCAGCTTCTATGCGCAGGATTCCGAGCAGGCCGGATTGCTGGCCCGCCAGCAGGAAATCGAAAATCTTGAAAAGCAACTCCGTGCCCAGACCCTGATCTCGGAAGAAGCACGCTCCGCCTTGATCCGTGCCGAGGCTGCGTACACCGATGCATCGCAGCGCCTGGTGACGGCGCGCCGTGAAGCGGCCGAGACACAGGGCAGGGCGCATGAGCTGCAGGTCGAAACGCTGCGCCTCACGCAGCTGGCCGAGCAGACGCGGGCCCGCAGCGACCAGATCGCCGGCGACATGGCCGAGGTCGATGCGCTGCTCGAAGAACTGCAGGAGCGCCGGGTCACCGCCGAAGGCCGCTTCGAAGAGCTCGACATGCAACTGGCTGACAGCCAGGAGCGGCATGCGCAGCTCGACGAACGCGTGATCGAGGCCGAGCGCAAGCTGTCCGAGGCGCGCGAGCAGCATCGCAGCCTGGAGCGGCAGGCGCAGGAAGCCGTGTACGCACTGCGATCGGTGGAGTCACGCAAGGCCGAATTGCAACGCGCCATCGAAACAGCCGACCAGCAGGCGCTGTCCATCGCCGAAGAAGAAGGCCGCGCACAGAGCGAACTTTCCCGCCTCACCGATGCCGCTGCGCAGGCAGGTCTGCAATCCGCGCTGGCACTGAAGCTGGAGCGCGAGCAGTCCCTGGGCGCCAAGCGCAGCGAATACGACGACCTCACAGCCAAGTTGCGAGCCAGCGATGAGCGCCGCCTGCAACTGGAGCGCGAACTCGACCCGCTGCGTCAGCGCATCACCGAATTCCAGCTCAAGGAGCAGGCCGCACGGCTGGGCTTCGAGCAATACACGCAGCTGCTCACCGACGCGCAGGCCGATCTGGAAGCCGTGGCGAAGTCGCTCGAAGACGGCAAGGTGCGCCTGTCGGGCATGCAGGGCGACATCGACCGTCTGCACCGCGAGATCGCTGCGCTGGGCGCGGTGAATCTGGCAGCGCTGGACGAATTGACCACCGCACGCGAACGCAAGCAGTTCCTCGACGCGCAGTCGGCGGACCTGAACGAAGCCATGGCCACGCTCGAAGACGCGATCCGCAAGATCGACGGCGAAACGCGCGAGCTGCTCGGCGGCACCTTCAAGATCGTCAACGAACACTTCGGCCGCATGTTCCCCGAGCTCTTCGGTGGCGGCAATGCGCGGCTCGTGATGACCGGCGACGAGATTCTCGATTCGGGTGTGCAGGTGCTGGCGCAGCCGCCCGGCAAGAAGAACCAGACGATTCACCTGCTCTCGGGCGGTGAAAAGGCGCTCACGGCGATTGCGCTCGTGTTCGCGATCTTCCAGCTCAATCCGGCGCCGTTCTGTCTGCTCGATGAGGTGGACGCGCCGCTGGACGACGCGAACACCGAGCGTTACGCGAAGCTCGTCACGGCCATGAGCCGAGAGACGCAGTTCCTGTTCATCAGCCACAACAAGATCGCGATGGAAATGGCTGAGCAGCTGATCGGTGTGACCATGCAGGAACAGGGCGTCTCGCGTATCGTTGCGGTGGATATGGAAGCAGCAGTTTCAATGGTGGAGGCGGCTTGAGCAGTTTCACGATCGGCCTTGCAATTCTTGGCGGCCTGGTGCTTGCCGCATTGGTCGCGTGGAACACCTGGTCCTCACGCAAGAACACGCCCCGGCAGCCGGAGGTGTTCGATGTGCAAACCGAGCCGTCCGAGTTGCATCCCCGGCAGGAGCCGGTGTTCGATGTCGAACCTGAAATGCTTCTGCCCGAGAAGAAGCCCGGGCTCGATGCGCTCATAGACGCCCTCACGACCATCGAGCTTGAAGGGCCGGTTTCCGGCGATGCAGCGCTCGCCGCCATGCCTTCGACGCGTCGCGCTGGCAGCAAGCCTTTCGCCATCGAGGGCCTGAACGAGTCCACGAGCCAGTGGGAGGTGCCGCGTGCAGGCCAGCGCTATTCGTCGTTCCAGGCGGGCGTGCAACTGGCCAACCGGACAGGCGCACTCAACGAAATCGAGTATTCCGAGTTCGTGGTCAAGGTGCAGGCCTTTGCCGATGCCATCAACGGTGTGGCTGAGATTCCCGAGATGCTGGACGAAGTGGCCAGGGCACGTGAGCTGGACCAGTTCGCCTCCGAGCACGACGCGCAGCTCGGCTTCACCCTGCGTGCAAAGAACGCAGCATGGAGTCCGGGCTATGTGCAGCAGTACGCCTCGCGCCTGGGCTTCGTGGCCGGTGCGATTCCCGGTCGCATGGTGTTGCCGGCGGCATCTGCTGGGGCCCCGCCGGTGCTGGGCCTGTCGTTCGATACGCAGGCGGCCATGGCCGATGACCCTGCGCAGTCGGCATTGCGCGAGCTGACCCTCAGCCTTGACGTGCCGCACGTCCACCGTAGCGAGCAGCCCTTTGTTCGCATGCGCGACGCCGCGATTGCGCTGGCCGCTTCGATGGAAGGCGTCATCACCGACGATAACGGACAGGTGATCCGCTCCGAAGGCCTGGATGTGATCGGCGCCGACCTCGAACAGCTGTACGACACGCTCGACTCGCGCGACCTGTCGGCAGGTTCACCGCAGGCTCGCCGGCTGTTTTCATGAGCGCGTCTGTCCAGGTCAGCGAGCGCATCGACGCGCTGCGCGAGTTGCTGCACCACCACGCCCATCGCTATTACGTGCTCGATGAACCGGAGTTGCCGGATGCCGAGTACGACAGGCTCTTTCGCGAACTCCAGGAGCTGGAGGCGCAGCACCCCGAGCTGGCCTCGCCGGATTCACCGACCCAGCGCGTGGGCGGCAAGCCGCTGGACGGCTTTGCCAAGGTGCGTCACAAGGTGCCGATGCTGTCGATCCGCACGGAGACGGATATCGAGGCGAGCGGCGCGCGCAGCTTCGATGGGCGCGTGCGCCGCGAGTTGGGGCTGGCCGAATCGGACCCGCCGGTCGAGTACGTTGGAGAGCTGAAGTTCGACGGTCTTGCGCTGAACATTCGCTATGAGAACGGGGTGCTGGTGCAGGCTGCCACCCGCGGCGATGGAGAGATCGGCGAAGAGGTCACGCAGAACATCCGCACGATCGGCCAGATTCCCCTGCGCCTGCCAAAAGACGCGCCGCCGGTGCTTGAAGTGCGCGGCGAGGTTTACATGAGCCGCGGCGATTTCGAAAAGCTCAACGAGTCGCAGCGCGAAAAGATCGCCAAAGGCGCCAGGGGCGAGAAGACATTCGTCAATCCGCGCAACGCGGCTGCCGGTGCGGTGCGCCAGCTCGATCCTGCGATTGCGCGCCAACGGCCGCTCAGTTTCTTTGCATACGGGTTGGGAGAGATCAGCGCGCCGGATGCCGGCGGTCCATCGTTCGAGACCCACTTCCAGATCCTGATGACGCTGCGTTCGTGGGGCTTTCCGGTCTCCGACCGGACGCAGGTCGCAACAGGCGCCGATGAGCTGATTGCGTTTCACCAGGCGATCGGGCGGGACAGGGACAGCCTGCCCTTCGACATCGATGGCGTGGTCTACAAGGTCAACAGCCTGGCGCTGCAGCGGCAGCTGGGATTTGTCTCGCGCGAACCGCGCTGGGCGGTGGCGCACAAGTACCCGGCGCAGGAGCAGTTGACGACAGTCGAAGCGATCGATGTGCAGGTCGGCCGCACCGGCAAGCTCACGCCGGTTGCCAAGCTGGCGCCGGTGTTCGTCGGCGGCGTGACGGTGACCAACGCAACGCTGCACAACGAAGACGAGGCCAGGCGCAAGGACGTGCGTGTGGGTGACACCGTGATCGTGCGGCGGGCGGGCGATGTGATTCCTGAAGTGGTCGCCGTGGTACCTGAGAAGCGCCAGCCTGGTTCGCTGCAGTTCACCATGCCGCGTGTCTGCCCCGTCTGCGGGTCGGACGCCGTCCGCGAAGAAGGCGAGGCCGACTACCGCTGCACAGGCGGGCTCTTTTGCGGTGCGCAGCGCAAGCAGGCGATCCTGCATTTCGCGCAGCGCCGCGCGGTGGACATCGAGGGCCTGGGCGAGAAGCTGGTCGACCAGATGGTCGAGGCCAACGTGATTCGCACGCTGCCCGATCTGTACCGGCTCGGCCTTGCCAACGTCGTCGCACTGGATCGCATGGCCGAAAAGTCGGCGCAGAACGTTCTGGCTGCGCTGGAGAAGTCGAAGCAGACGACCCTGCCGCGTTTCCTCTACGGACTGGGCGTGCGTCACGTCGGTGAAACCACGGCCAAGGACCTCGCGCGCCACTTCGGCAAGCTCGACTCGATCATGGACGCCAGCGTAGAACAACTGCTGGAAGTCCCCGACGTCGGCCCCATCGTCGCCGAGAGCGTGCATACGTTTTTCCAGCAGCCGCACAACCGCGAAGTGGTGGAGCAGCTGCGGGCTTGCGGCGTGATCTGGGAGGAGGGCGAGCCGCAGGCGCGGGTGCCTAAACCACTGGCTGGCAAAACCATCGTGCTGACGGGCACCCTGCCGACTTTGTCTCGAGACGAAGCCAAGGACATGCTCGAAGCCGCAGGTGCCAAGGTCGCAGGTTCGGTGAGTAAGAAGACTGACTATGTAGTGGCCGGCGCCGAGGCCGGCAGCAAGCTGGACAAGGCGCGTGAGCTGGGTGTGAAGGTGCTGGATGAGGATGGCTTGCGGGTGTTGCTGGCAGGGTGATTCCCGGTTGATATCAATTCGATATCATGTGCTAAAGTGATTCGATGCAACACTCTTCCAGTCGTCGCTCAGCAACCAAGGTCCCGCCGCCGCCCGCCCCCAAAGGTGCGGCGCTCCTGATGCGATTTCGCGAAGATTCGGCCACGGGCGTGAGCCGCGATACGCTTGCACAGATTGCACGCCAGCTCGGCTACGAGCGCGAGTCGGAAGTATTGCATTACGCACTCCGCAAACTCGCCGATGAGGTGCTGCCCAAGTACGAACTCGACGATGGCCCGCTGACCCAAAAGCAGCTCAGCGCCATTCGCAAGGCTGGCGGTGTGGCGGGCCAGGGCAAGTTGAAGTCCACCTTGTTTTGAAGCCGGCTCGAGTCTGGTGGCAGGAGCCCCTGGCGGGCGATATCGTCTGGTGCCATTTCCCCCACTTGCCTGGCCTTGAACCCGGCCCCAAGCCGCGACCTGCGCTTGTCCTGGAAGTCCGGGAAACTGATCCAGGCAAGCTGCGCGTGCGAGTGGCCTATGGGACGAGCAGGAAGCTGACTTCCCTGCGCGCCGGTGAGTTTGTCGTCGGCATTGCGGACACTGCCGCATTCCGCATAGCCGGACTCCAGTCGGACACCAAATTCTGTTTGCAGGACGCCGTCGAACTCGACTTCAACAACACCTGGTTCAAGCCTTCTGCGCACCGCCCGTTTGGTGAGAATCCGAAGCTCGGTGTGCTTCACGCAAGCCTCGTGCGTCGGGCAGCCGCTGCGTGGAAAGCAGCCACAATGGAGAAATGACTGTTCGTGAAATCCTGAAAATGGGCGATGCGCGCCTCTTGCGTGTCGCACCTCCTGTGCCAGAAGCCGACTTCGACTCCGACGCCATTCACCTGCTCGTCTCGGACATGTTCGACACGATGCGTGCGGTCAACGGCGCCGGGTTGGCAGCGCCGCAGATCGGCGTTGATCTGCAACTGGTGATCTTCGGCACCGACGCGCCCAATCCGCGTTACCCCGATTCGCCGCTCGTGCCGCGCACGGTGCTGCTCAATCCGGTGATCACGCCCATCGGCGATGCAGAAGAAGACGGCTGGGAAGGTTGCCTCTCGGTGCCGGGGCTGCGAGGCGTGGTTCCGCGCTGGGCGGCGATCCGGTACACGGGCTTCGATCAGTACGGCGACCCCATCGACCGCACGGTGGATGGATTCCATGCACGAGTGGTTCAGCACGAATGCGATCACCTCATCGGCAAGCTCTACCCGATGCGCGTGCGCGACTTCACGCAGTTTGGATTTACCGAGGTGCTGTTTCCGGGGCTGGATGCAGGCGAGGACGACTAGCTCTCACGCGCTGAGACCGCGCTATTCAGGCGGTGAGTTCAACGAGATGCATGCGCAGCCAGGACGCGAAGTCCTTTTCCGTGATGTCTCCTGCAGAAACGGCCAGCATTGTGATTGCTGCATCCGCGTCTTGTGCAGTCAGCGAAAACCCATTGAGCTCAAGGAACAACTCGGCCGCCACGTAGCCGGTCCGCTTGTTTCCATCGATGAACGCATGATTGCGCGAAAGTCCGTACCCGTAAGCAGCAGCCAGTTCGGCGGCGTCGGGCTTGCCGTACACAGCGAGATTTTCGGGGCGAGCCATTGCGGACAGGAAGAGGTTGACGTCTCTTACTCCGGCGCCCCCGCCGTGCTCTGCGAGCTGGACCTCATGGACGGCGAGGATGACCTCCTGTTTCAGCCAGATCCAGTGCCTCACTTGGCGAGCTCGCGCAAGACTGCGCGGCGTCGTTTCATGATCTCGCGCGCAACCGTCATCTGCTGCTCGAATTCCGGGTTGTGTTTGGTGATCCGGAATCCGTCTGGCGCATCCGTGAGGTACAGCTCATCTCCTTTTGCAAGCTCCAGCCTGGCAAGCAAATCCTTGGGGAAAACGGCTCCAACTGAGTTTCCAACCTGGGTCAGTTTTAACGTGTACATGGCCTGCTCCGTTCGTAATAACAAGTGTAATACTACGACAGTGCCTGAGCTGACTCAACCGTCATCATTGCCGTACACTGCCCCCACAGGGTTCTGCGCAACCCTTCGGTCCCCCAGGCGTGATGCACGCAGGAAGTCACCTGCATGTCACCGCCTCCCATTGAGCCCCCCGCGATCCCGCCGGGCTACCTCGTCAAGCAGCAAACCGTAACCGGCGCCGGCGCGAGCTTGCAGGTGCGGTCGCTGCTTGATCGCCAGCAGTATTACGACCCGCTGGGCGAAGCGGCGATGCAGGGCATCTCGGATGCGCAATGGCCGCTTTTCGGCCTGATCTGGCCGACGGGCCGCGTGCTCTCACTGGCGATGCAGACGTACGAGATCGACGGACGGCGCGTGCTCGAACTCGGCTGCGGCCTGGCGTTGGCCAGCCTGATCGTCCACAGGCGAGGCGGTGACATCACCGCCAGCGACTGTCATCCGCTGGCCGGGGAGTTCCTGATCGAGAACCTCAAGCTCAACGGCATGCTGCCCATGAAGTACGAGCTGGCGAACTGGGGCCGCGCCAATCCTGCCCTGGGGCTCTTTGACGTGATCATTGGCAGCGACGTCCTCTACGACCGCGACCAGCCCGAAGTGCTGTCGCAGTTCATCGACCGGCATTCAGCTGCAACGGTCGAGGTGCTGATTGCAGACCCCGATCGCGGCAACCAGTCTCCGTTCAGCCGAAAGATGGCGGTGCTGGGATATGCGCATTCCGAGCAGCGCGTGACTTCGCTGCCTGCGGACGGTGGCCCCTACAAGGGCCGCTTGCACAGTTACCGGCGCACGTCGTTTGGAATGTGATTGAACTCGTGGACATAGCTGAAGCACAGACCGCTGGCGTCCGTGAAGCTCAGCTCACCGATCTGCGGCCCGTCGCCGGTTGACGAAAGCGACTTGACCTCTTTCTCGCCCGTCGCCCGATCGGTGTGTTCGACCGTGTAGGTCTGAGGCTCAGGCTTGGCATCGGAACCTGCCGCTGGACTCAGGCGTTGAGCGCTTCCAGCAGCTCGGTCTCGATCTCGATCTGCCGCTTGTTCTGCTGCAGCTCGGGTCCATCGACCAGGAACGTGTCTTCCACCCGCTCGCCCAGCGTGGACACCTTGGCGAGCTGAAGATTGATGTTGTGTTTGGCCAGCACGCGCGCAACGGAGTACAGCAGCCCGACGCGATCGCTCGCCGAAATCGACAGGAGCCACTTCTGCGCCTTCTCGTCGGGCGCAAGATGGACGCGTGGCGTGATGGGGAAACTTCGCACGCGGCGAGAGACGCGTCCACGGCTGGGCGTGGGCAGCGGCCCGGCTTTTTCTATCGTGTGCTGCAAATCCGATTCGACCATCGACACCAGTTCGCGGTTGTGTTCGGGCAGCATGGAGCTCACGACCTGGAACGTATCGAGCGCGTAGCCGTTGTTGGCGGTGTGCACCTTGGCGTCAAGAATGCTGAAGCCGGACTGGTCGAAATAGCCGCAGATGCGCGCAAACAGGTCGGGCTGGTCGGGCGTGTAAACCAGGATCTGCAGGCCTTCACCGACGGGCGACAGGCGTGCGCGAACGATCACCTTCGACTGGCCCGCAAATCGCGCGAGGTGCCGCGTGTGCCAGACGATGTCCGACGCGTCATGGCGCATGAAGTAGCCGACGTCCAGCGAATCCCAGAGCTTCTTGTGGCCCTCGTGCGGTAGCGCATAGAGCGCAAGCTGCACCAGCGCTTCGCGCTTGCGCGATTCGATTTCGGCGTCGCGGTCGGGCGCGCGTCCGCCCAGCGTGCGCAACGTGTAACGGTAGAGGTCTTCGAGGAGCTTGCCCTTCCAGGCGTTCCAGACTTTCGGGCTCGTGCCCCGAATGTCGGCCACCGTGAGCAGGTAGAGCGCGGTGAGGTACCGCTCATTGCCGACGCGTTTGGCGAACGCGCCGATCACGTCCGGGTTGCTCAGGTCTTCTTTCTGCGCGATGCGGCTCATGGTCAGGTGCTCGCGCACCAGGAACTCGATGAGCTTGCAATCTTCCACCGCGATGTCGTGCTGCCTGCAGAACTGCCGCACCTCGCGGGCGCCGAGTTCCGAGTGGTCGCCGCCGCGTCCCTTGGCGATGTCGTGAAAGAGCGCCGCGATGTACAGGATGTACGGCTTGTCCCATCCGGCCGCAAGCTGCGAGCAGAACGTGTATTCGTGCGCGTGCTCCGGGATGAAGAAGCGCCGCACATTGCGCAGCACCATCAGGATGTGCTGGTCCACCGTGTACACATGGAACAGGTCGTGCTGCATTTGCCCGACGATGCGCCGGAACACCCACAGGTAGCGGCCCAGCACCGATGTCTGGTTCATGAGCCGCATCGCGTGCGTGATGCCCGTGGGCTCCATCAGCATCTTGCGGAACGTGGCGTGGTTCACCGGATCGCTGCGGAATTGGCCGTCCATCACGGTGCGCGCGTTGTAGAGCGCGCGCAGGGTCCGCGCCGAAAGGCCCTTCACGCCCACAGTGGTCTGGTAGACGAGGAATGTCTCCAGGATCGCGTGCGGGTTTGTCAGGTACAGGTCGTCGCTCGCCACCTCGACCATGCCCGCCTTGTTGAGGAACCGCTCGTTGATGGGCTGCGGCGCGTGGGTGCTGGGGTTCAGGCGCTCTTCGATGTTGAGCAGCAGGATCTGGTTGAGCTGGGTGACCGCCTTGGCCGCCCAGTAGAACCGCTTCATCAGCGCCTCGCTGGCGCGGGCCGTGACGCGACCGGTGTCCGGGTTGATTTTGGTCGTGTAGCCGAACGACTCGGCCACGGCCGTTTGCAGGTCGAACACCAGCCTGTCTTCGCGTCGATGCGCGATCAGGTGCAGACGGGCGCGGATCAGGTTGAGCACGGCTTCATTGCGCTTGATCTGGCGCGCCTCGAAGGGCGTGGCCAGTCCCTTGCGCGCCAGGTCGTCCCAGCTCTTGCCAAGACCCGCAGCCTTCGCAACCCACAGGATCACCTGCAGGTCGCGCAGGCCGCCGGGCGATTCCTTGCAGTTGGGCTCCAGCGAGTAGGGCGTGTTCTCGAACTTGGTGTGGCGCTGGCGCATCTCCAGCGTCTTGGCGACGAAGAAGGCCTGCGGGTCCATCGCCTGCATGAACTGCTTCTGGAATGCCACGCAGAGTTTCTGACTGCCGGCGATCAGGCGGAATTCGAGCAGCGAAGTCTGGATGGTGACATCGGTCGTGGCCTGTGCGATGCACTCGGACAGGGTGCGCACGCTGGAGCCGATCTCAAGTCCCGTGTCCCAGCAGTTGCCGATGAAGGTTTCGATCTTGCGCTTGAGCTCGGGGTCGCCTTCGACCGAAGTGCCGTCGGGCATCAGCAGCAGCACATCGACGTCCGAATACGGAAAGAGCTCGCCGCGACCGAAACCGCCGACGCCCAGGAGTGAGAAGCTGTCCGGGAACTGCGCAGCGTTCCAGAGCGCCGTGAGCGTCACATCGGCCTCGTGCGCCAGCTTCTGGAGCAGCGAACGGATGCCTCGTGTGGAAGAGCCCAGCGCCTGCAGGGACGTCAGCAGCCGGGTCTTGCGGTCACGATAGTCGTCGCGAAGGGCCGCGAGATCATGCATTCAGGTCAGGCGTTGACAAAGGGCGGCGGGGGCGGGCTGCCGGCCGACAGCGTCATCACCTCGTAGCCTGTCTCGGTCACCAGCACCGTGTGCTCCCACTGGGCCGACAGGGAGTGGTCCTTGGTGACGATGGTCCAGCCATCGTTGCCCAGTTCCTTCACTTCCTTGCGGCCCGCGTTGATCATGGGCTCGATGGTGAACGTCATGCCGGGCTTGAGCTCTTCGAGCGTGCCGGGCTTGCCGTAGTGCAGCACCTGCGGGTCTTCGTGGAACGTGCGGCCGATCCCGTGACCGCAGAACTCGCGCACCACCGAAAAGCCATTGCTCTCTGCGAACTTCTGGATGGAAGCCCCGATGTCGCCCAGGTGCATGCCGGGCTTGACCTGCACGATGCCGTGCCACATGGCGTCGTACGTGAGCTGGCACAGGCGCTTGGCGGCGATGGACACTTCGCCCACCATGAACATGCGGCTCGTGTCGCCGAACCAGCCGTCCTTGATGACGGTGACGTCGACGTTCACGATGTCGCCCTTCTTGAGCGGCTTGTCATTGGGGATGCCGTGGCAGACCACATGGTTGACCGAGGTGCAAAGCGATGCAGGGTAGGGCGGGTAGCCCGATGGCTGGTAGCCGAGTGTCGCCGAGACGGTACCCTGCTTTTTCATGCACTCGGCCGCCAGGCGGTCGATCTCGCGGGTGGTAATTCCGGGCTTGATGTGGGGCGTGAGGTAGTCCAGCACTTCCGACGCGAGGCGTCCTGCGGTGCGCATGCCCTGGACGCCTTCTGCGTCCTTGTACGTGATACTCATGGCCGCGATTATCCCAGAGCGCGTGATCTCGCGCAGGTACAATTCGAGGGTTAACGCGAAGCCCCAGTCAGCGGCCCATGCGTGCCAAATTCCCGACCCCACAGGCCTCACAGTGACCCTGCACATTACCGAATTCGAGGGCGGCAATGCCCTTGGCGAATTTAGAGTCCAGCAACTCCTTGCGCGCCTGCAAGCGGTCCATGACCGCATATCGGGCATCAGCGCCCGATTCGTGCATCTGGTCGCAACGGACCATCCGCTTTCCGCTGAGGAATCTTCACGTCTGGCCGCACTGCTGACCTACGGTGACCCTGCTGCGGCAGGTCCCTCCGGCGAGGGGGCGCTCATCGTGGTCACACCCCGTTTCGGCACCGTTTCGCCCTGGGCTTCCAAGGCCACCGATATCGCGCACAACTGCGGCATCGCGCTCAAGCGCATCGAGCGCATCACCGAGTTCAGGGTACAGGTCAAAGGCGGGCTTTTCAGCAAGGGGGCGCTGGAGCCTGCGCAGTTACAGGCCGTTGCCGCACTGCTGCACGACCGCATGACCGAAAGCGCCATGCTGGACAGGGCGACTGCCCATTCGCTGTTCACCGAACTCGAAGCCGCGCCGCTGGAACACGTCGATGTGCTGGGCGGCGGGCGCGCCGCGCTGGAGAAGGCGAACACGCAGTTCGGCCTGGCGCTGGCAGAAGACGAGATCGAATATCTGGTCGATGCCTTCACCGGCCTCGGACGCAATCCGAGCGATGTCGAATTGATGATGTTCGCGCAGGCCAACAGCGAGCACTGCCGTCACAAGATTTTCAACGCGCAGTTCACCATCGACGGCGTGCCACAGGACAAGAGCATGTTCGGCATGATCCGCAACACGCATCAGCTGAACCCGCAGTACACCGTGGTCGCGTACTCGGACAACGCCTCGATCATGGAGGGCTCGAACGTCGAGCGATTCCTGCCCAGTGCGCAGAACAAGGCCCTGTATCAAAAGGGCCAGGCGCTTCATCACGTGCTGATGAAGGTCGAAACGCACAACCATCCTACGGCGATCTCTCCCTTCCCGGGTGCGTCGACAGGCGCGGGCGGCGAGATTCGCGATGAGGGCGCCACCGGTCGCGGCTCCAAACCCAAGGCGGGCATGACGGGCTTCACCGTGTCCAAACTCTGGGGAGGCTGGTCCGATGAAGTGGGTGGCAAGCCCGAGCACATCGCGACCCCGCTGCAAATCATGACCGAGGGGCCCTTGGGTGGCGCGGCGTTCAACAATGAATTCGGCCGGCCCAACCTGCTGGGTTATTTCCGCGAATACGAGCAGGAAGCCGGCGGCGTGATGCGTGGCTATCACAAGCCGATCATGATCGCGGGCGGCCTGGGCACCATCGAAGCCGGGCAGACGAAGAAGATCGAATTTCCCGCCGGCACCTTGCTGATCCAGCTGGGCGGCCCCGGTATGCGTATTGGCATGGGCGGCGGCGCGGCCAGCTCGATGGCAACTGGCGCGAATGCCGCGCAACTCGATTTCGATTCGGTGCAGCGCGGCAATCCGGAGATCGAACGCCGCGCCCAGGAGGTCATCAACCATTGCTGGGCCGAGGGCGCGGGCAATCCGATCCTGGCGATCCACGACGTGGGTGCCGGTGGTTTGTCCAATGCGTTTCCCGAGTTGAGCAACGATGCGGGACGCGGCGCCCGGTTCGACCTGCGCAGTGTTCCGCTGGAAGAGTCGGGTCTTGCGCCGAAAGAGATCTGGTGCAACGAGAGTCAGGAGCGCTACGTGATGGCGATCGCGCCGCAGTCGCTTGCGCAGTTCAAGGCATTTTGCGAGCGGGAGCGGTGTCCGTTTGCGGTGGTGGGGGTGGCGACGCAAGAGCGTCATTTGATCGTCGGCGATGTGGATCTGCTCCTTCCCCCACTGGGGGAAGGCCGGGATGGGGGCGGCTCAGCATCGAGCGCCGCTGTGCCCCCACCCCAACCCTCCCCCAGCGGGGGAGGGCGCGCATATCCCGTCGACATGCCCATGAACGTCCTGCTCGGCAAACCTCCGCGCATGCACCGCGACGTGCGGTCCGTCCAACGCGAATTCAAGCCGCTCGACCTTACCGGCATCCAGCTGCAGGACGCCGCGATACAGGTGCTGAGCCATCCGACGGTGGCCTCCAAGCGCTTCCTGATCACCATCGGCGACCGCACGGTGGGCGGCCTGTCGCATCGCGACCAGATGGTCGGCCCGTGGCAGGTGCCGGTGGCCGATTGCGCAGTGACCCTGGCCGATTACAAAGGCTTTGCAGGCGAGGCGATGAGCATGGGCGAGCGCACGCCCATCGCCGCAATCGACGCACCCGCTTCGGGCCGCATGGCGGTGGCCGAAGCCATCACCAACCTGCTCGCAGCGCCCATCGACCTGTCACGCGTGAAGCTGTCCGCCAACTGGATGGCTGCATGCGGCGAACCGGGCGAAGATGCCGCGCTATACGAAACCGTAAGCACGGTGGGCATGGAGCTGTGCCCGGCGCTGGGCATCTCGATTCCGGTGGGCAAGGACAGCCTGTCGATGCGCACCCAGTGGTCGCACGGCGAGGACAAGAAGAAAGTGACTTCCCCGGTCAGCCTGATCATTTCGGCGTTTGCAACGCTCGCCGATGTGCGCGGCACGCTCACGCCGCAGCTTGATGCGGTGCAGGAGACCACGCTGGTCCTGATCGATCTGGGCAAGGGCCGCAACCGCATGGGCGGCAGCATCCTGTCGCAAGTCGTGGGTCAGATCGGCAATGAGGTGCCGGACCTCGACGCGGCGAAAGACTTGATCGACCTCGTCCATGCAGTGAACGAGTTGCGCGCGCAGGGACGCATCCTGGCGTATCACGATCGCAGCGATGGCGGCCTGTTCGCCGCAGCCTGCGAGATGGCTTTCGCGGGCCATGTGGGCGTGGCTCTGAACGTGGACATGCTCATCACCGAAGGCGACGGCATCAGCGACAGCCGCGCGGATTTTGGCGATGCCAAGAACTGGGCGTCGCAAGTGGGGCCGCGCCGTGACGAGTTGACGTTGAAGGCGCTGTTCAACGAAGAACTCGGCGTCTTGCTCCAGGTGCCGACCGATGTGCGCAATGACGTCATGCAGGTACTGCGCTCTCATGGGTTGGCAAAGCACAGTCACTACGTCGGCACGACCCGTCCCGCGTCGTCGAAGATAGACAACGGCAAGGGTGAAGTTCAGGTGTGGCGTGACACCAAGGTGGTGTTCTCGGCAAAGCTTTTCGACCTGCACCAGGTGTGGGACAGCGTGAGCTGGAAGATCTGCCAGCAGCGGGACAACCCGGCTGGGGCGGATATGGAACATGCGGCTGCGGGGGATCAGGCGGATCCGGGTCTGCACGTGCGGCTGCCCCTCACCCCAACCCTCTCCCCAGAGGGGCTAGGGAGCAATTCAGATCCGGCCTTTCTCCCTCCCCCTCTGGGGGAAGGCGGGGGAGGGGGCACGACGGCCCCAGCCATCCTCACCACCCGTCCTCGCATCGCCATCCTCCGCGAACAAGGCGTGAACTCGCATGTCGAAATGGCGTACACGTTCACTGAGGCAGGCTTCGACGCCTACGACGTGCACATGACCGACCTGCAATCCGGCCGCGCCCGGCTCGAAGACTTCAAGGGTTTCGTGGCCTGCGGCGGATTCAGCTACGGCGACACACTCGGCGCCGGCATCGGCTGGGCGCGCAGCGTGATGTTCAATCCAAAGCTCGCCGACCAGTTCAAGGCGTTCTTCGATCGCAAGGACACCTTCGCCCTGGGCGTGTGCAACGGCTGCCAGATGCTGGCCGAACTCGCGGACATCATTCCGGGCGCGCAGGCCTGGCCGCGCTTCACCACCAATCGCAGCGAACGCTACGAAGCGCGCCTGTCGCAGGTCGAAGTGCTGGAGTCTCCCAGCCTGTTCTTCGCCGGACTCGCCGGGCTGCGCGCGCCAATCGCGGTCGCCCACGGTGAGGGCTATGCCAATTTCGCTTATCGAGGTGACCCGTCGAAGGTGATCGCCGCGATGCGATTCACCGACAACCACGGCGCGCCGACAGAGACCTATCCGTTCAATCCGAACGGCAGTCCGGGCGGCCTGACGTCAGTGACCACGGCAGACGGCCGCTTCACCGCGCTGATGCCGCACCCGGAACGCGTGTTCCGCAATATCCAGATGAGCTGGACCGACGGCGACAAGAGCGCGTTCAGTCCGTGGATGGAGATCTGGCGCAACGCACGCCGCTGGGTGGGTTAGGGCGAGGCGAAGGGCTCAAGGCGCCACCACCGCGCCTTCAATTCGATGCCGGGCCAGCGCTGCGGCAACGAAGCCCGACGCCTTCATCTCCTCCACGAACCGGCTGACGTACGCAACGCCGGCGTCTCGGCCCTTGGGCAGGCCCATCGCCTGCTGGATCACCATGAAGCGGCCGTCGAGCAGGCGCAACCCCGGAAGGCGCTTCGCATCGGCCTGCAGCTGCTGCTTGACGCCGGCTGCGACTTCCAGGTTTTGCGCCAGGAAGTAGTCCACCACGGTCGGCGAGGTTTGCGCCTTCACCAGCTTCGCGATCTTCAATTCGCGCGTGAGATACAGGTCGTACGCGCTGCCGTTGCCCACTGCAATCCGTATACCCGCACGGTCCACATCTTCATTGCGCCGGATGGGCGAGTTCTCTCGCACAAGATACGCGCCCTCGATAATCACGTAGGGCGGCGTCTGCAGGATGTCGGCGCCGCGAACCGGATCGATCGCGACAAACCCGATATCGACTTGCGCGTTTTTCACCGCATCGACGACGCGGCCCGCTGCTTCGAAAGTCACCAGTTCAACTGGCACGCCGAGCCGCTTGCCCAGTTCGCGCGAGAGGTCAACCGAAACACCGCGAGCCTCGCCGGTCACCGGGTCTTTGGTCGCAAGAATCGGGTTGCCGAAGTTGATGGCGGCACGCAGCTTGCCGCTCGGTGCGATCTGCCCCACGGTTGCTGCCGGCACGCCCTGCGAGGCAGGAGCCATCGCGCAGCCGGTGAGCAATAACGACACCAGCACCCCAATGACGATCGCAATCAGCAGCCACGTACCTTCACCCATGCTGCGCACCTGGCCGGGCGACAGTTCTGAAACGATCTTCGTCGCGTCCACAGGCCGGGGGGCATCGAAGCGCTGTTTCATGTCCGTTGCGCCGGGGCGTGTGGCGCGCACGTGTGCGTCGAGCGCGTCCTTGGCTTCCTTCAGGCCGAAGCCGCTGGCGCGAAGCAGTTTGATCGCGCCCATGAGGTCTCCGCGCTCGAGCGCCTGCGTGACCTGCGGTGGAAAAACCGTTTGCTTGACAGCTTGTTGTTGTTGCATGGATTGCATTGGAGCCTTCACCCGCACATGCGTCAACCGGGAGAGTGCGGGCGACCGAAAGCTCTAGACTTGCAGCCCATGCCCGCTGTCCACCCAAGCCCAGCCCCTCTCCCCAGGCAACGATTCGACCGGATCGACGCGCTGCGCGGCATCGCAATTGTCTGGATGACGGTCTTTCATTTCTGCTTCGACCTCAATCACTTCGGCTGGCTGCAGCAGAACTTCTATGCCGATCCTTTCTGGACATGGCAGCGCACGCTCATCGTCAGCCTGTTTCTCTTTTGCGCAGGATGCGGACAGGCCATCGCGGTGGAGCAAGGGCAGGGCTGGCCGAAATTCTGGAAGCGATGGGCCCAGGTGGCTGCATGCGCGTTGCTGGTCACAGCGGGGTCGCTGTGGATGTACCCGAAGAGTTTTATCTACTTCGGCGTGCTGCACGCGATTGCGGTCATGCTGATCGTTGTCCGGTTGTCGGCGGGTTGGGGTCGATGGCTCTGGCTGGCGGGCGCGATCTGCATCTTGCTCAAGCCCGCTGCGCAGTTCGCGCACCAGGTGTGGCCCGCGCTGGATTTCCTGAACGACAGGGCCTTCAACTGGCTCGGCCTGGTGAGCCGCAAGCCGATCACCGAAGACTATGTGCCGATCATTGCCTGGCTCGGCGTGATGTGGTGGGGGATGGCCGCCGGGCAATGGCTTTTGCGCCATCGCAGGCAGTGGGTGACCGGCACCATTGCGCATGGCGCATCGCCACTGGCGTGGCTGGGCCGATGGAGCCTGAGCTGGTACATGCTGCACCAGCCGGTGCTGATCGGGTTTCTGATGCTTGTCGGGCGGCCAGCGGGCCCATAAAAAAGCGGCCCGCAGGCCGCTTTTTTCAGGTTACCCGGCAAGCCCGGGGCAATCGCCCGAATCACTCCACCCTGGCTTTTCCGCGCAGGTCTTCCTGGAACTTGCCGAGCTTTTGCTGCTGCAACTGCTGGGCGATCTGCGGCTTGACCTCGTCGAACTTGGGCAGCTGCGCATCGCGCACGTCGTCCAGGCGAATCACGTGATAGCCGAACTGGCTCTTGACCGGCTCCTGCGTCAGCTGGCCCTTGTTCAGCTTGACCAGCGCGGCCGAGAACTCGGGCACGTAGCTGCCGGCATTGGCCCAGTCGAGGTCGCCGCCGTTGGCGCCCGATCCCGGGTCCTTGGACTGCTTCTTGGCGATGTCATCGAACTTGCCGCCGCGCTTGATCGAGGCAATGATGGCCTTGGCTTCGTCTTCCTTCTCGACCAGGATGTGGCGAGCGCGATATTCCTTGCCGCCATTGGCAGCTGCGAACTTGTCGTACTCGGCCTTGATTTCTGCGTCGGTCACAGGGTTGGCCTTTGCATATTCCATGAACAGCTCGCGGATCATGAGGTTCTGGCGAGCCAGCTCCATCTGCGCCTTGAAGTCTTCGCTGGCGTCGAGGCCGCGTCGCTGGGCCTCCTGCATGAAGATTTCACGCGTGATGACGGCTTCGCGCATCTGGCCCTGCATTTCGGGTCCGACCGGCCGGCCCGTACGGGTGATCTCGGCGGCGAGCTGGTCCATTCGCGCCTTGGGGATGGCCTTGCCATTGACGATGGCGATGTTTTGGGCGAACGCCGGCACGGCGACGCTGAGAACGGCCGCTGCAACTGCGGACAGGATGACTTGCTTCATTGGGAATGCCCTGTGGGGATGGGTAAAACGGATCAGAGAATTTCGATCGCGAGCGCGTGCAGGCCCTGGTCGGTGAATTGGCGCAGCGAATCATACACAAGGCGATGGCGCGCTACGCGCGAGATGCCGGCGAACTGGGGGGAGGCTATGCGCACCCTGAAGTGGGTGCCGGATCCGCTCTCGTCGGCCCCGGCGTGGCCCGCGTGAGCGGCACTTTCATCCACCACTTCGAGCGAAGTCGGCGCCAGGAGTTCCGCAAGCCGGGCTTCGATGGCTTGCGCGGTGATACCAGTGGGCATGTCCAGGGGGCCCTCAGGGCTGCTTGGGAGCTTCGTCGGTCTTCATGTAGCGACCCAGGTAGAGCGCCTGGGCCACCACGAATACCGCCATCAATCCGATACCGCCGAACAGCTTGAAAGTTACCCAAGTGTCGGTATCGAAGTTGTACGCCACCCAGAGGTTGACGATTCCCATCAGCGCGAAAAATCCGATCCAGCTCCAGTTCATGACCCGCCATGCGTTGTCGGGGAGCTCCATCTGCCCACCCATCAGCGTCTTGAGCAGGTTCTTGCGAAACAGGAGCTGTCCTGCAGCGAGCGTGCCGGCCATGAGCCAGTACAAGACCGTCGGCTTCCATTTGATGAAGGTTTCGTTCTGCGAAATGATGGTCGCGCCGCCAAAGAGCACGATCACGCCCAGGCTGATCCACTGCATGGGTTCGACCTTGCCGCGGCTGTAGCGCAGCCAGGCGATCTGCGCGATGGTGGCAACGATGGCCACACCGGTGGCGACATAGATGCCCGCGAACTTGAACGCGAGGAAAAACAGGATGATCGGGAAAAAATCGAGCAGGAGTTTCATGGGTTCTTACTTGTCCTGGCCTTTGAAGTCGAGAGACGCAGAGTTCATGCAGTAGCGCAAGCCGGTGTCGGAAGGACCGTCTGGAAAGACGTGACCCAAATGGGCGCCGCATTGCGCGCACACGGTTTCAACGCGAACCATGCCGTGGCTGGTATCGCGGATCTCCTTGATCGAGCCGGGAATCGCCTGCGAAAAGCTGGGCCAGCCGCAGCCCGCATCGAACTTGGTGGTGGAGTCGAACAACTTCGAGCCGCAGCAGACGCAGTGGTAGCTGCCGTCGGCCCAGACCGCTTCGTATTTGCCTGTGAAAGGCCGCTCGGTTGCGGCGTGGCGCGTCACTTCGAATGCACCGCGTTCGGCATTCTTTTCGGCCAGGAGTGCTTTCCACTGCGCATCGGTTTTCTGGATCGGAAAGCTCATGAATGCATCCAAAATAGTTAGTGTTAGTGCTAAAGTTCAGGCACGTGAGGGTTGTGTCCGGAATTTGGCGTTAAGGAGACGCCCGACGGTGCCGCCTGTAGGGAAATGCCGTATGTCGACCCCTGTCAGAACTAACAGGGGTGGCGCTACGCCGGTATGGTGATTATGTGACGATTGATTCAAACCTGTGGAGCACGCAGCCATGCAATTACAAATCACCTCATCCGGGCCAAGGCCATTCTCCGGCAACCCGCTGCCCCTGGACTCGGAGTCCTTTTTGGATGGCGTCCAGCTGGTCCGGGTTCCTCCTGAAGAGGTGGCATCCGTCATGCATTTGCGCGATGAAATAGACCTGTCCGTGCACAAGTCTGCTGGTGCGGCCGCAGGGCCGCTATTTGAGTGTCTCGAAAAAAAAGAGACGAGTGCGGGATCGTGGTCGCATTCGACCTTCATGGGGAACGTCTCGGCACGATTCGCATCGTGCCTCTGGGTTTCGGCTTGACTTTGACGGAGCAGCTGCTGCCGCAGGCCGGTGCCAGCGCCCCGTCGATTCAGAAAGGTGAGTGGGAGGTAGGCCGGCTGGTTCTGGCACCCGAATACCGCAGTGATGTGAACGCGCTTCGCCACTGCATGAATCTGGCCCTCGAATACGCCTGCACCCAGGCCCGTGTTGATGGGCTTTGGGCGACGTGCACCCATTCGCTCAGTCGTCTTTATCGCCGGTTCGGCTTCAACGTACTGGCCCGGGATGTGCCGCTGCCAGGTACGGCAAAGGCCTATACGCTGATTCGCGGTGGCGCCCGCGACATGGCGATTGCGTTGGGCGTCGCGGGGATGGCAACGCAATGAAGAATTCCACTGTCACAAAGTCCAACATGACCCATTGGTTCAGCCGGATCTTTTCGCACTACAGGACGTACCACCAGCCCAGTCCGCTGCTGCTGCGCTACATGATCGTTTTCGGCATCGTCGGGTTGCCCGCGATGTACATGCTGCGCTTCCTGCGCAGTGCATCCACATACGACGACATTCTCCTGCGGCTGTTCGACGTCGCGCTCCTTTCCGTGCTTGCGTTGCGGGCCTGGTGGCCCGAGCGGGCCAAGCCGTACTACCTCCACTTCTCGTATTTCGTCATGACGGTGTCGCTGCCGATGACGTTCGTTTTCAGCTCGCTGATGAACGGGGGCGGACCGGGCGCCGTCGGGAACACGTTCATGGCCGTGTTCATGCTCCTGTTGCTCACCGACTGGCGCAACCTCATCGTCATGCTGCTGGCAGGCTTCGGCGCAGCGGTCGGGCTGTACGTGATGGTGAGCCCGGAGCCTCGCGTTCCCATGGACTACGTGATGCGGCTGCCGCTACTGCTCATCAGCATCATCGGTGGCAGCGTCTTCAAGTTCGCACTCGAGCAGGGCGCCGCTGAAAGGGTGCGGCAGGCCTATGCGTCTCTCGCCGGATCCATCGCCCACGAAATGCGTAACCCGCTCGCCCAGGTCAGGCACAGCCTGGAGCAGATCCGCCAATCGCTGCCGCTGCCCAGCGCCCGGGCACAGGACCAGGTGATCGATGCACACAGTGTCGAACAGCTCTATCGCCATGTTTCGCAGGGCGAGACAGCGGTGCGCCGCGGCCTGCAGGTGATCACGATGACACTGGACGAGGTCAACGCCAAGGCACTCAACTCCGAACGGCTCAGCTTTGCATCAGCCGAAGAGCTCTGTACCAAGGCGGTCGCCGAGTTCGGGTATGAGGACGAATTGCAGCGCGCAAGTGTCAGTGTTGTCGTCAAGCGGAATTTCGTATTCCGCGCCGACGAGACCGCTTTCCTGTTCGTGCTCTTCAACCTCCTGAAGAATGCGTTGCACTACTTGCCTGCCTACCCAGGCATGCGCATTCGGCTCGAAATCGACGAGGGGCGCATCTGTGTGACCGACACCGGCCCGGGCATTCCGGCCGAAGCGCTCGCCGAACTGTTCCAGCCATTCAATACGAGCGGCAAATCCACCGGTACCGGCCTGGGCCTGGCTTATTGCCGTCGCGCCGTTGAAGCCATCGGGGGCAAGATCAGCTGCATTTCTTCGCCGGGCTCCACTTCTTTCGTGATGGAGATGCCGCCGGTCAGCCGCAAGGAAATCGAAACCGGGCGCGAGCGTGTGTTTGCCCAGGCGCGCCGGGAGTTCGCCAACAAGCTGGTCCTGGTGGTCGATGATGATGCGGGAATTCGCGCCTCCACGCGTCAGCTGCTGCTGTCGCTCATGTGCTCCGTGCGGGAAGCGTCCGATGGGATCGAAGCGCTTCAGGCGCTGCGCGAAACGAAGTTCGACATGGTCGTGCTGGATCTCAACATGCCGCGCATGGACGGCTACGAGATAGCCGAGTCGGTTCGCGGCCAGCTCGCACCCCTGAACCGCGACACCTGCCTGCTCGCCCACACTGCAGAGCCCGAACACGTTGCTCGGGTCAAGACGGCCAAGGCAGGTTTTGACGGGTTCGTGGCCAAGCCGGCCGACCCGGTGGCCCTCATCGAGGCATTGCAGCAGGCCGTGGCGCAGCGCGCATCCGCCCCTGAGCGCGTGGCTGGCTCCCTGCACGACCGCACCATCCTGGTGGCGGACGACAACGCCTACAACCGCATGAGCCTGGCGGGAACCCTGAGGCATCTGGGTGCCACGGTGATCGAAGCCAGTGACGGGCAAGCCGTGCTCGACCTGCTGTCGCAGGGCGCCACGGTCGATGCGATCTTGCTGGATCTGGAAATGCCGCGTATGGGTGGCATGGAAGCAGCTCGCGCCATCCGCTCCGGTGCCGCGGGTGAAAAGCGCATTCCCATCATCGCCATCACCGGTTACGCAGGAACCCAGGTGATCGCCGACGGCAGCGCAGCCGGCATCTCCGAGTTCCTCACCAAGCCCGTCGACCCGGGTGCCTTGCAGTCGCGGCTGGCGCAGGTCCTGGGGTTGCGCGCACCTTCGGCACCTGTCGTGCACGCACCGACGCAGGAGCCCGTGCTACTGGACGAGGCACGGCTTTCGAACTACCTCAGGCTGGGCATGCTGGCTGAACTGGTTGAAGACTTCGTGCCGCGAAGCATGGCTCTCGTGGCCCAGGTGCGTCAGGCAAGCGAGGCGCGAGAGATGCAAGCCGCGCTGGATGCGATGCACTCCCTGGTCGGCATGAGCGGCGAGGGCGGAGCCAGGTCGCTTCACCGATACGCCCGCGAGCTGTATGTGGCGCTTCGCGAGACCGGCCAGTGGCCCGCCGACGACAACTGGGTCTCACATCTGGGTGACCTCACGCAAACCAGCAACGCGGCACTCCGGCAATGGCTCAGCGCGCAGGGGGCCGCAGCTATCGGGTAGAGTGCAGCAGCCCATGCCAGTCGCCGCCGACAAATCACTCGCCGTTCTCTTCGTTGACGACGAGGAATTCACCCGCAAGATATTTGCGCGGGTATTCGCGGACGAATTCGATGTCGTGACGGCCTCGGGCGCAACCGAGGCGCTCGACATCCTCGCTGCGGGCGAGCGTGAGTTCGCGGTTCTGGTCACTGACTTTCGCATGCCGGAGCGCGATGGCATGAAGCTGCTGCGAGCAGTGCAGCGCGAGCACCGTCACATCATCCGCCTGCTGGCCACCGCCTATGCCGAGCGCGATGTCGCGATTGCAGCCATCAACCAGGGTCGTGTGATGCGAATCCTGGAAAAGCCGCTCACCGACGATGTGACCCGTGAAGCGGTGCTTGAAGCGATGGACCTGTACCGCACGCAAAAGGCAGAGCGCTCGACCAACGAACGCCGCGCCGCCGCGCTTCGGGAGACCCTGGGCTTTCTCGCGCACGAACTCAACACACCGCTTGCGACCGTGCGAGGCAGCGTGGCCAGTGTCGCTGCGCGCTACTTGTCGCCAGAAGCCGGCGATAAAGCCGGCGTTGCCTGTTTCAGCGAGGACGAGCCGGGCCAGCTGATAGCCGCCCTGGAACGTGCAGAACGCCGCGCGCTCTATTGCCAGTCATTGGTGTCCACGTTTGTGCAGTCCGCACGGGATGCCTACCCTGGAGCGCTGCCTCAAACGGTGAGCGCACGCGGCCTGGTAGAGGCGCTGCTCGACGAGTTTCCGTTTGAAGACGACGAGCGCAGCTGGGTCACCAGCGAAATCAGCAGCGACTTCGTGCTGGACGGCCGTCGCGATCTCTTGTACCTCGTGCTGTGCACCCTCGCAAAGAATGCCCTGATCGCACTGCGAAGCCAGCACGGAAGTCAGCATCGGCTCAAGATCATCGTCGGTACGGGCGACGATATCGCAAGGCCCCGCTGGATTCGTTTTCAGGACAACGGCCCTGGAATCCCGCCTGAAATCCTGAGCCGCTTGCTGCGTGAACCCGTCACCTCGCGTGCCAGCTCAGGCGGCAATGGGATGGGCCTCATGTTCTGCCGCAGGGTGATGGAGTCCATCAACGGAAGCGTGGAAGTGGCCTCCGACCTGGGCAGTGGAACGGTGGTGTCGCTCTACTTCAGGGCGCCGCCGCCTGTGCCCGACGATTCGCCTCGTCCTGAGCGTGCGCAGGCAGGGACCAGTGGCCCCGCGATGCCTTGAACCAGTCGGCGAGCAAGGGTGCGAGTGATCGGTGTTCGTACACGCCTTCGCGTTGCAGGATAGGCCTGAAGAGCCGCAACGCCGCAGGCATGCGGTAGAAGGGAATGTTGGCGTAGAAGTGGTGGACCATGTGGCAATCGCCGGCACCCCACCAGAACATCGGACGCGTGATGAAGCCGGTGCGATAGAAGGTTCCGACCCAGAAAGGGTTGCGGGCATCCAGGTCGAAGTGTTCCAGCACGATGCGCAGTGTGTTGATCACCGGTGACACCACCAGCAGGGGCAGCAGGTAACCCAGCACCAGCAGGCGCCAGTCGAACGCAAGCGTCAGCAACGAAAGCCCGATGAGAGCGCGACGCGTGTTCGTTTCGATACGCACGCGTTGGTCTGCGCCGTGTACGGCCCTGACGGGCTGCTTTGCGTAAACGCCCCGGTAGAAGATCGCCCGGAAGACGAGCAGGGCCGGTGTGGCGTAGAACAACCGGCGCATCGCCGAATCGAGCCCGTGCTTGTGCATTTCGGTGTCGTTGTCGGTGCCCAGGCCCCTGTGGTGCGCCATGTGCTGGCTTTCGTAGACCGAAGCGCGCAACTGGGCGGGCCAGGCGAGGATGGAAGAGACGATCCAGCGCCAGGGCGTCGGCAGGCGCTTGCGGTGCACGAACACATCATGGTTGATGATGCCCATCACCACGATGAGGTTGCCCTGCAGGCCCAGGCACAGCCACCAGAGCACGGAAGCAGCAGAACCCGTCGCGAGTTGCCAGGCCAGGAGCAGGAAGAGAGCGATCGAGCCGAAGATGGCGGCAAGGTCGAGCGCCAGATTCTCGACATGCAGCCGCGCTAGCTGGTCGGCGCCCAGTGTTTTCGCAATCACGGCGCGGGCCGCGCGCAGTTGGAGTTCACGCGGCTGAGAATCCGCAGCAGGAGCGTGGATGGGGGATGATTTGGCAGACTCTGTCATGGGCTCTTCAAGAATATCCCAGAGTCACGCGATCCCCAATGAGCGAATTGCTTAACGCCATCAGGACGAACAGCTGATCTCGATCTGCGAAGCCCAATCGGGCGGGAACCCGGCCTTGTCTTCATGCGCGGGATGTTCATCAAACGGCGACTGCAAGACATCCAGCAACGCTTCGACTTCGGAAAAGTCCTTGAGCTTTGCCTGCCGGATGGCGATCTCAGCCAGGTGGTTTCGCAGGACGAACTTCGGGTTGGTGCGCAGCATGGCTGCGGCAGTCGTTGCGCGGTCGCCGGGCAGGCGCTCCAGGTAGTGCGGCAGCCAGGCGTCGAAGTCCTGGGGCTCCAGGAACAGGTCGCGTACCGTGTCCACAGCTGCGCCTTGGACGAGTCGCGACAGCCTGCGCCAGAAGATCGTGTAATCGCAACGATTCTTCGCGAGCATCTGCAACGTGTTTTCGATCAGTTCGCGGTCGCCATCACGAGCATCGGCCAGCCCGAGCTTGGCGAGCATGCGTGTTTGCAGTTCATGCGGAAAAATCGTCTTGAACGTCTCCAGCGCCGCCAACGCATCGTCCTGTTCCCCGATGAGAGGCAGCAGCGCCTGGCCCAGGCAAAACAGGTTCCAGTACGCCACGTTCGGCTGCCGGTTGAAGGCGTATCGCCCCTGGTCGTCGCTGTGATTGCAGATGTGGCCGGGGTCGAAGCCATCGAGAAACTGGAACGGGCCGTAGTCGATCGTCAGGCCCAGGATGCTCATGTTGTCGGTGTTCATCACGCCATGGCAAAAGCCGACGGCCTGCCACTGCGCGACCATCGCCGCCGTGCGCGCGGTCACCGCTTCAAGCAGCGACGCGTAGGGATTGCCGCTGTACTGATCGGACGTGCGGCACTGCGGGTAATGGCCGTCGATGACGAAATCGGCGAGCTGTTTGAGTTCTGCCGTCTGGCCCCTGGCGGCGAAATGTTCGAAGTGGCCGAAGCGCACAAAACTCGGGGCAACGCGTGCAACCACCGCAGCGGTCTCGACTTCCTCGCGCCGAACGGGTTGCGGTGAGCCGGTCACACACAGTGCGCGGGTCGTGGGAACACCCAGCCCGTGCATCGCCTCGGAGCACAGGTATTCCCTGATGCTCGATCGCAGCACGGCACGCCCATCGCCCATGCGCGAGTACGGCGTCAGGCCGCTGCCCTTGAGCTGCACTTCCTGCCGTCCGTCAGATGACGGCAGGTCGCCCAGCAAGATCGCGCGGCCATCACCCAACTGTCCGGCCCACACGCCGAACTGGTGTCCGCTATAGACACTCGCAAGCGGCCGGCTGCCGGGCATGACGGTATTGCCGGTGAAGGCGTCTATGCCAGCCGGCGACGCCAGCCAGTTCGAATCAAGCCCCAGCTGGTTCGCCACGGCAGAGTTCGCGGACACGAGATAGGGGCTGGGAAGCGGCGTGGGCTGCAGCTGCGTGAAGAAGGCCGGGCCCAGCGAGGAAAAGCCGCTGCGCCACTCAGGTGTAGATGTCATCGTGCAATTGTCCCCGCAAGCTCAATACATGGCTGTCATTGCGGACTTGACCGGCAATCCATGCCTTCGACCGCGGCAGCCGTTTCGCGGTGGATGCCGGATCAAGTCCGGCATGACAACCAAAGACCGGCTGTCATTGCGGACTTGATCCGCAATCCATGACTTTGACGCCTTGGCCACCTTGCGGTGGATGCTGGATCGGGTCCGGCATGACATCTGGTGGGCATGCACCGCAAACCTCGCTACGATGGCCGGCGAGCGCATTTCAAAAACATAGGAGCAAACGATGCTGGGCCTGATGCAAGACCAACCGCTGCTGATCTCGTCGTTGATCGAGTTCGCAGAACGCCACCACGGAGACGCCGAAATTGTCTCGCGCCGCGTGGAAGGCGATATCCATCGCTACACCTGGACCGATGTCGCCAAGCGCTCGCGCCAGGTGGCCAACGCGCTGGGCGCTGCCAACCTGCTGTTTTCTGACCGTGTCGCCACGCTGGCGTGGAACGGTTACCGCCACCTGGAGCTTTACTTTGGCGTCAGCGGTTCAGGCCATGTGCTGCACACCATCAACCCGCGCCTGCACCCCGACCAGATCGCCTGGATCGCCGGGCACGCCGAAGACCAGATCCTGTGCTTCGACCTCACATTCTTGCCGCTGGTGCAGGCCATTCATGCGCGTTGCCCGACTATCAAGCAGTACGTGGCGCTGTGCGACGCGGACCGTTTGCCCGCCGATAGCGGCATCCCCAACCTCGTGGCCTACGAGTCATGGATCGGCGGCCAATCCACAACGTACGAATGGCCGAAGTTCGACGAAAACTCCGCATCGAGCATGTGCTACACCAGCGGCACCACGGGCAACCCAAAGGCAGCGCTATACAGCCACCGCTCGACGATCCTGCATGCGTATGCCGCCGCGTTGCCCGACGTCATGTGCCTGTCGGCGCGCGACTGCGTGCTGCCGGTCGTGCCGATGTTCCACGTCAACGCGTGGGGCATTCCGTATTCGGCGGCCCTCACCGGTTGCAAACTGGTGTTCCCCGGCCCGGCCATGGACGGCAAGTCGATCTATGAGCTCATGGAGTCTGAGAAGGTGTCTTATGCAGCGGGCGTGCCGACCGTCTGGCAAATGCTGCTGGGCCACATGAAGCCGGACAACCTGCGCTTTTCGACGCTCAAGCGAACCGTGATCGGCGGCTCGGCCTGCCCGCCAGCCATGATCAATGCGTTCCGCGAAGACTACGGCGTGGAAGTGCTCCACGCCTGGGGCATGACCGAGATGAGCCCGCTGGGCACGCTCTGCACCCTCAAGAACAAGCACCTGGCCATGTCGCCCGAAGAGCAAATGAAGATCCGCCTGAAGCAGGGTCGCGCGATCTTCGGCGTGGACCTGAAGATCACCGGCGACAACGGCGAGTCGCTGCCCTGGGACGGCAAGACGCCGGGCGACCTGCTGGTCAAGGGACCGTGGGTGGTGCGCGAATATTTCAAGGGCGAGGGCGGCGATCCGCTCATCAATGGCTGGTTTCCGACCGGCGACGTGGCCTCGATTGATGCCGATGGCTACGTGCAGATCACCGACAGAAGCAAGGACGTGATCAAGTCCGGCGGCGAGTGGATCAGCTCGATCGACATCGAGAACATTGCAGTGGCCCATCCTGCGGTCGCCATGGCGGCGTGCATCGGCATGCGCCATCCGAAATGGGACGAGCGGCCCATCGTCGCGGTGGTGAAAAAGCCGGGCGCCGAAGTCACGCGCGAAGAACTGCTGAAGTTCTACGAGGGCAAGACGGCCAAATGGCAGGTGCCCGACGACGTCGTTTTCGTTGACGCGATTCCCCTGGGGGCGACCGGAAAGATGCTCAAGACGCGGCTGCGCGAGATGCTCAAGGACTACAGTCTGCCGACCTCCTAGGGCATACCCGGAAAACCCCTGATTTCCGTGTGGTTGAGCAGCAGTACGCTGCGACTCATCCATAGCCAACCGGAGATCACCATGAGCACCCAGAGGCGAGTCATCGCCACGGCGGCACTGCTTCTCGTGGCAGGGGCCGCCTTCGCACAAAAGGGCGAGACCGTCCGTATCGCGTTCATGGACCCGCTATCCGGGCCCTTTGCCAACGTGGGGCAAAACCAGCTGCGCAGCTGGCAGTTCGTCGCCGATCGCTATTCCGGCGCTAAAAATCCGGCCGGCGTGAAATTCGAGGTGGTGGGCTTCGACAACAAGGGCACGCCGCAAGAGAGCCTCAATACCCTCAAGTCCGCCATCGACCAGGGCTTTCGCTATGTCACGCAAGGCAACGGCTCTGGCGCAGCCTGGGCCATCCTGGATGCCATCAACAAGCACAACGAGCGAAATCCCGGCAAGGAACTGGTCTACCTGAACTACGCCGCAGTCGATCCGGCGCTGACCAATGCACCCGAGCGAGACGGCACGCCGTCGTGCAGCTTCTGGCACTTTCGCTTCGATGCCGATACGTCGATGAAGATGGAGGCGCTTTCGTCCTTCATGAAAGAGCAGTCCGGCGTGAAGAAGGTCTTCATCATCGGCCAGAACTATTCGCACGGCCAGCAGGTGTCGCGCTACTTCAAGGATGCCATCAAGCGCAAGCGGCCCGATGTGCAGATCGTGGGCGACGAACTGCATCCGATCGGGCAGGTCAAGGACTTCGCGCCCTATGTCGCCAAGATCAAGGCTTCGGGTGCGGACTCCGTCGTCACTGGCAACTGGGGCGCGGACCTCACACTGCTGGTCAAGGCGATGAACGACGCGGGCCTGAAGCTGCCCATGTACACCTACTACGCGGTGGTGACCGGCACACCCACCGCGCTGGCCGGCAGCGGCGATGGCGACGTTTACATGGTCGCTTACGGACACACCACCCATTCGGGAGAGATCGGGCAGGTCGCACGCGACTTCGAAAAGAAGTTCTCGGACGACTATTACGGCTACGCGACCTGGAACGCCATCCAGATGCTCTCGGCGGCCATGGCCAAAGCCAAATCGACCGAGCCCGTGCGGGTTGCGCGGGCGATGGAAGACCTCACGATCAAAAGCTTCGCAGGCGACGTGAAGATGCGCGCTGCCGATCACCAGCTGCAGCAGTCGATGTTCATCGCGAAGTGGCAAAAAGCCAGGACGGGCGAGTACGTCGTGGAGAAGACCGGTTACACCTTCGTGCCGGTCAAGCAGATGGACCCGTACGTTTCCAGCACGCCGACCAGTTGCCAGATGAAGCGGCCCGCCGGCTGATGCTGTCGCCTTTGCGATAACACAGGGCTTGCCTTAGGTGCAATCCCTGAGCGTTGCAGCGCACAAAAACGCTACCCTGCCGCTGTCCGTTCTACTTGGAGACATCAATGAAATTCGGCATGAAGTCCATCGCGGTTGCAGCCATCGTCGCTGCATCCGGCGCAGCGTTCGCACAAAAGGGCGAGACCGTCCGCATCGCTTTCATGGACCCGCTGTCGGGTCCGTTCGCCAACGTCGGCCAGAACCAGCTCAAGAGCTGGCAGTTCGTCGCCGAGCGCTACTCGGGTGCCAAGAACCCTGCCGGCGTGAAGTTCGAGGTTGTCGGCTTCGACAACAAGGGCTCGCCCCAGGAAAGTCTGAACACGCTCAAGGCCGCCATCGACCAGGGCTTTCGCTACATCACGCAGGGCAATGGCTCCGGCGCAGGTCTGGCACTGCTGGACGCAGTCGCCAAGCACAACGAGCGCAATCCGGGCAAGGAAGTCATTTACCTGAACTACGCCGCGGTTGACCCGGCCATGACCAACGAGAAGTGCGACTACTGGCACTTCCGCCTGGACGCGGACACCACCATGAAGATGGAAGCGCTGACCACCTTCATGAAGGACCAGCCCAAGGTCACCAAGGTGTTCCTGCTCAACCAGAACTACTCGCACGGCCAGCAGGTCGCGCGCTATTTCAAGGAAGGCATGACCCGCAAGCGGCCCGACGTGAAGATCGTCGGCGAAGACCTCCACCCGATCGGCCAGGTCAAGGACTTCGCGCCCTATGTCGCGAAGATCAAGCAATCGGGCGCTGACACCATCGTCACCGGCAACTGGGGCGCCGACCTGACGCTGCTGGTCAAGGCATTGAACGACGCCGGCCTGAAGCTGCCGATGTACACGTACTACTCCGGCGTGACGGGCACCCCGACAGCGCTGGCGGCAGGCGGTGAAGGCGAGGTTTACGTGATCGCCTACGGTCACGCCAACCACACCGGCGAAATCGGCGCGATCGGCGCGGACTTCTTCAAGAAGTTCAGCGACGACTACTACACCTACGCCACCTACAACGGCATCAACCTGCTGGGCGCTGCCATGGCCAAGGCCAAGTCGACGAACCCGGTGGCAGTTGCCAAGGCACTGGAAGGCCTGTCGTTCAAGAGCTTCGCCGGCGACGTGACAATGCGCGCATCTGACCACCAGCTGCAGCAGTCGATGTTCGTGACCAAGTGGCAAAAGGCCAAGAAGGGCGAGTACAGCGTCGAGAAGACCGGCTACACGTTCGTGCCGATCAAGCAGATGGACCCGTACGTGGCCAGCACGCCCACCAGCTGCCAGATGAAGCGGCCGGGGTAAGTCAAGAGTGCGGATGGGGATATTGGTTGTCATTGCGGACTTGATCCGCAATCCATGACTTCGACGGCCGTCGCCGCTTCGCGGTGGATGCCGGATCGAGTCCGGCATGACAGCCAATAGCCGCCAATCGACAGCCGACAGCCAGAGCCGGGTCATGCTCTCCAGCGCCACCCGGCTTTTTGTTGTCTTGCGCGAGTTCCCTCCGGGTAAATCCCCAAATCGAACGGGTTAGCAAATGGAGTTTTTCACCATCTCGCTCCTGAACGGCATCAGCTACGGGCTGCTGCTGTTCATGTTGAGTTCCGGCCTGACGCTGATTTTCAGCATGATGGGCGTGCTCAATTTCGCGCACGCCAGCTTCTACATGCTGGGCGCCTATTTCGCGTACACGACGACGCAGCTGATCGGCTTCTGGCCGGCGCTGATCGTGGCGCCGCTGCTCGTGGCAGCTTTGGGCGCGGCCTTTGAAAAATACTGCCTGCGGCGAGTCCACAAGTTCGGACACGTGCCCGAGCTGTTGATCACGTTCGGCCTGTCTTTCATCATCCTGGAGATGGTGCAGCTGGTCTGGGGCACCAGCTCCGTTGACTACCGCGTGCCCGCCGAACTCAGCGGACCGCTCTTCACGATTTTCGGCACCCAGTTCCCGGCGTATCGCGGCTTCATGATGCTCGTCGCCGTCCTGATGCTGATTGCCATCTGGCTGCTGCTCACGCGCACCCGCATCGGCCTGGTGATACAGGCTGCGCTCACGCACCCCGAAACGGTGGAGGCGCTCGGCCACAACGTGCCGCGTGTGTTCATGCTGGTGTTCGGCGGTGGCGCTGCACTGGCGGGGCTTGCAGGTGTCATCGGCGGCAATGCCTTTGTGACGGAACCCGGCATGGCGGCGACAGTGGGGTCGGTGATCTTCGTCGTGGTGGTCGTGGGCGGCATGGGATCGCTGTCCGGCGCGTTTGTCGCGTCGCTGGCGATCGGCATCATCCAGACATTTGCAGTGGGCGTTGACAGCTCGCTGATGGGCGCGGCGTCCACGCTCGGCGTGACGATCACGCCGCAGACCTTCGGCTTCGCGCTGTGGAAACTCAAGATCAGCCAGATCGCACCGATCCTGCCGTACCTGTTCCTGGTGCTGATCCTGATCTTCCGGCCCAAGGGCCTCCTCGGAACACGGGAAGGCTGAACATGAACACCACATCATCCAGCGCTGCACCGGTCAGCTACTACCAGTTCAAGCCGCTCAATGTCGGGCGGTTCATCGTGTGGGGCGTCTTCGCGATCGTCCTGATCGTTGCGCCGCTTTTATTCACGAGCAGCCTGTCGCAGACGATGCTGACGCAGATGGGCATCGCGATCATTGTTTGCCTGTCGTACAACATGCTGCTCGGGCAGGGCGGCATGCTCAGTTTCGGCCACGCGGTGTATTCGGGCATGGGCTCCTTCCTGGCGATCCACACGCTCAACCTGGTGAGCAAGGGCAACTGGCCGATACCCGTCAGCCTGATCCCCATCGTGGGCGGCATCTCGTCGATGCTCTTTGCCGTGGTCTTCGGCTGGGTCACCACCAAGAAGGCCGCGACGCCGTTCGCCATGATCACGCTGGGCATCGGCGAGCTGGTGTGGGCGATGTCGCTGATGTTCCCCGAGTTTTTCGGTGGCGAAGGCGGTATCTCCAGCAATCGCGTCGCCGGACCGAAGCCGCTGGGCATCACGTTCGGCCCCCAGATCCAGCTGTACTACCTGATCGCGATCTACACCTTCATCTGCACGGCGCTGATGTTCGCGTTCACGCGCACGCCTCTGGGCCGCATGCTCAACGCCGTGAGAGACAACCCCGAGCGCGTGGAGTTCGTCGGCTACGACACGCAGAAGGTGCGATACATCGCATTTATCATCGCCGCGTTCTTTGCGGGCATCTCGGGCGGTCTCGCTGCGCTGAACTTCGAGATCGTGACTTCGGAGGTGGTGAGTGGTCCGCGATCGGGTGCTTATCTGCTGTTTACTTTCCTGGGCGGCGCGACGTTCTTCTTCGGGCCCATCCTGGGCGGCATCCTGATGGTGCTGGCCTTCGTGCTGCTGTCTGAAATCACCAAGGCGTGGCTGCTGTACCTGGGCCTGGTGTTCCTGTTCATGGTGATGTATGCGCCCGGCGGTTTCGCCAGCCTGATCATGATGAACCTGCGGGTCGCTGCGTTTGGCCGGTTGAAAGAGCTGTGGGTGAGTTACCTCGCACTGGCCGTGACGGCGCTGATCGTGCTGCTCGGCGCGGCCGGAATGATCGAGATGGTCTATCACCTCAAGCTCAATGCGGCCCTGGGCCCTGAGCTGAAATTCCTGGGCGCGAAACTCAACGCGCATGGGCTGGACAGCTGGTTCGGCTGCGCGTTCGTGATGTTCACCGGCCTGGGCCTGTTCGAAGTCGCGCGCCGCACCTTCGTTCGCCAGTGGGGAGACATCCAGGAGTTCATCGAGAAAGAAGTCAAAAGAAGGGAAGCACTGTGAGCCCCCACGCTTTTTCACTTCGTGTCAACGCTGCCCCCCGAGGGGGTTCGGTCCTCCTGGGGGCGGCCCGTCGGAGGACCGCGCTATGACCTACGCGCTAGAACTCAAAGACCTGCGCAAGAGCTTCGGCAAGACCGAAATCATTCGCGGGGTGAATCTCGCCGTCGATGCGGGTGAACGCATCGCCGTGATCGGGCCGAACGGGGCAGGCAAGTCCACGCTCTTCAACCTGATCAGCGGCCGCTTCGCGCCCACCAGCGGCGAGGTGCTGCTGGGCGGCCAGCGCATCGACGGCAAGAAGCCGTTCGAGATCAACCGCATGGGCCTGTCGCGCAGCTTCCAGATCACCAATATCTTTCCCAAGCTGTCGGTGTTCGAGAACCTGCGCTGCGGCGTGCTCTGGAGCCTGGGCTACAAGTACACCTTCCTGAAGTTCCTGGCCGACCTCGACGACGCCAACGAGCGCGCCGAACAGCTGATGGAAATGATCAAGCTCGATCGCAAGCGCGATGTGCTGGCGATCAACCTCACTTACGCCGAGCAGCGCGCGCTGGAGATCGGCATCACGATTGCAGGCGGTGCCAGCGTGATCCTGCTGGATGAGCCCACGGCGGGCATGAGCAAGAGCGAGACGCGCCGCTTCATCGAACTCATCAAGGAAGTGACCGTGGGCAAGACCCTGTTGACCGTCGAACACGACATGGGCGTGGTCTTCGGCCTCGCCGACAAGATTGCCGTGGTGGTCTATGGCGAGGTCATCGCCTTCGATACGCCCGAACGGGTGCGGGCCAACCAGCGCGTGCAGGAAGCCTATCTGGGCTCGCATGTCGCGGACGCCCAGGCGGCGGGAGCCCACTGATGCTCAAGGTCGAAAATCTCCACGCCTTCTACGGCAAAAGCCATGTGCTGCACGGCGTTCATTTCGACGTGGGGCCTGGCGAAATCGTGGCGCTGCTCGGTCGCAACGGCTCGGGCCGCTCCACCACCGCCAAGGCCATCATGGGCATGGTCGAATGCACCGGCACGGTGGACTGGAAGGGCAAGCACACCCTGGGCATGAAGCCGTATGAGGTGGCGCATCTGGGTATCGGCTACGTGCCTGAGAACCGCGACATCTTCCCCAATCTCACGGTGCACCAGAACCTGATGCTCGGTCAGAAAAGCGCCAAGCAAACCGGCCGCTGGTCGTTCGACGACATGTACGAGATGTTCCCGCGCCTGAAGGAGCGACAGCACACCGAGGCGGGCGTTCTTTCAGGTGGCGAGCAGCAGATGCTGACGCTGTGCCGCACGCTGATGGGCGACCCTGAACTCATCATCATCGATGAGCCCACCGAAGGCCTCGCGCCCAAGATCGTGGAGCTGGTCGCGCAGTATCTGCAGAAGCTCAAAGAAAAGGGCATCTCTGTCCTGCTGATCGAGCAGAAGCTGACCATCGCCATGGCGATTTCGGATCGGGCCCTGGTGATGGGGCATGGCTCCATCGTGTTCCAGGGTACGCCGGATTCGCTTCGCGCGGATGCGTATATCCGCAAGGAGTGGCTGGAGGTCTAGTCGCCTTCAGACGGTTGCTCGCAGCTCACTGAGCTTCCTGCACGGCATCTTCCTGGCGCGTCGGAAAATATTCGCGAACGAACCGAGCCGCCGCGCATTGCGGATCGCGCCATCGCCAGGCTTCCTGCGGCCCCGCTACCAGGTCCACCGTGGGGTCGAACCCGCTGCCTGCCAGCGCGAGTTGCCGGGCGAGGGATTGCCGCCTCCCCAGATCGCCGTGCCAGAGATGCAGCAGATTTCCTTCCAGCGATGCCACAGGCGTGGTCAATTCACGCTGCACACGGCCGGCCCAGTCGAGGTAACTGCGTTGCTGCGCTTCGTTGGGCCGATAGCGGTCGATCAGGCGCATGGGGTCGTTTTCGAGCGCCGCGCACCATGCCGAATCGCCGCCGCCTGCGATGAACCGGTCTGGAAGCTGCACGCGTTCTATCCAGTCGCGCCGCGCCGCCCATGCCATGCCCGGGATGGGTTTGCCCTCCAGGCTGTGGTCGTCTCTTGCCCAGGCCTGCGCCAGGCCCCTATCGGCAATCCGCGACACCTGCGTGCAGATGGGGCGCCCCGCGTACGCAGGCGGTTCGCCCCCGTCTTCACCGGGCGGCAGGTGATGCACCGCGCGAAACGGATGCACGACCTCATGGTGCTGCAGTTTCTCGGACAAGCGCGCCGCCCAGTGCGGGTCGGTGAAGAGCACATCGCAATCGATCCACGCGACCTCGGTGCAATGCGAAGGCAACTGGTCCCACGCGAGATTGAGCAGCCGCTCTTTTTGCCACATGACGTCGCCTCGCGCCAGGCGCACCAACTGCTCGGCGTCGTGGTTCTGCAGCTCGAACCGCCCGTCGAACGACAGCTCCACGGCGAGCAGCGGCAGGCCGAGGTTCCGCCGGAAAATGCGGTAGTTGCGCAGGCGGCTCTGCCAGCGCGCGGGATTGAAGAAGGTGGTCACCGCCCAAAGTGGCGAGCGAGCGTCGAGCGGGGCAGTCGGGGCGCAGCCGTTTGTTTCGGTCGTGGGGTGGGCTGGCAGCACGGCGCATCGGGTCAGAGTGGTGCGGCAGGTCACTATAGCTGAGCTGCAGGGTGGACCGCAGCGATCTTGGCTCCGAATTCGGGACGCCAACACGCGTTGTCCCTGTTGCGACAAGCACGATTGCGGCCCAACATAAACGACCTACAATCAAAAACGAACGACCGTTCTTTTCGGCACGCCAGTCTCCGCTTTATTGTCAATTCCTCTTCCCCATTCCCTTTCAATCAAGGACCAGCAGCATGACCGCTGAATACAAAGTCCATGGCGATGTCGCCGTGATCACGATGAACAACCCGCCTGTCAATGGTTTGGGTTACGCCACCCGTGTCGGCATCACCGACGGCCTGTCGAAGGCGATCGCCGATCCTGCCGTCAAGTCCATCGTCATCACCGGCGCAGGCAAGGCGTTCTCCGGTGGCGCAGACATCAAGGAATTCGGCTCGCCCAAGGCCACTGCCGAACCCAATCTGCTGTCGGTCATCCTCGCGCTCGAAGCCTCGCCCAAGCCCATCGTCGCCGCGATGCACAGCGTTGCCATGGGTGGCGGCCTGGAACTGGCGCTCGGCTGCCACTACCGCATCGCCGCGCCCGGCACCAACATCGCGCTGCCTGAAGTCAAGCTGGGCCTGATCCCGGGCGCAGGCGGCACGATGCGCCTGCCTCGCGTCCTGGGCGTCGAGACGGCACTGAACATGATCGTGAGCGGCGAGCCGGTCAAGAGCGAACTGCTCGCGCAGCAACCCGGCCAGAAGCTCTTCGACAAGATGGCCTCGTCGCCAGAAGCCCTCGCTGAAGAAGCGCTGGCCTATGCACGTTCGGTCGCCGATGCGCGTCCGCTGCCGCTGGTGCGCAACCTGCCATCGAAGCACCCGCTGGGCGACGCGTACTTCCAGTTCGCTCGCAACATGGTCAAGGGCATGGCCAAGAACTTCCCCGCGCCTGAGAAGTGCGTGGATGCGGTCGAGGCCTCGACCCAGAAGAAGTTCGACGACGGCATGGCCTACGAGCGCGAGATTTTCACGGCGCTGATGTTCACGCCCGAAAGCCGCGCACTGCGCCATCTGTTCATGGCCGAGCGAGCCGCGTCCAAGATTCCCGATGTGCCCGAAGACACGCCGCAGCGCGACATCAAGACCGTCGCCGTGATCGGTGCCGGCACGATGGGTGGCGGCATTGCGATGAACTTCCTCAATGCCGGCATCCCCGTCAAGATGCTCGAAATGAAGCAGGAAGCGCTCGACCGCGGCCTTGCAACCATTCGCAAGAACTACGAGTCGCAGCTGAAAAAGGGCAAGCTCAAGCAGGACAAGTACGACCAGCGCATGGCTCTGCTCACCACCACGCTCGACTACAACGACCTCAAGGATGCCGACCTCGTGATCGAGGCCGTGTTCGAGGAGATGGGCGTCAAGCAGAAGGTGTTCGAAAAGCTCGACGAAGTCATGAAGCCCGGTGCGATCCTCGCTTCCAACACCTCGACGCTCGACGTGGACAAGATCGCGTCGTTCACCAAGCGTCCGCAGGACGTCGTCGGTCTGCATTTCTTCAGTCCGGCCAACGTGATGCGTCTGCTGGAAGTGGTGCGTGGCGCCAAGACCGGCAAGGACGTCATGGCCACCGTGATGTCGGTCGCCAAGAAGATCAAGAAGACGGCAGTCGTGTCCGGCGTTTGCGACGGCTTCATCGGCAACCGCATGATCGAGCAGTACAGCCGCCAGGCGGGCTTCCTGCTGGACGAAGGCGCAACGCCGCAGCAGGTGGACAAGGCGATCGAGAAGTTCGGCTTTGCGATGGGGCCGTTTCGCATGGGTGACCTGGCAGGCAACGACATTGGTTGGGCCATCCGCAAGCGCCGCGCCGAAGAAAAGCCGAACATGCTTTACAGCCGCACCGCCGACAAGCTGTGCGAGCTCGGCCGCTTCGGCCAGAAGACCGGCGCAGGCTGGTACGACTACCAGGCCGGCAAGCGCGATGCGATCCCGTCGGAGCTGGTGAACAAGATGATCGAGGACCACCGCAAGGAACTGGGCATCACGCCGCGCAAGATTTCCGACGAAGAGATCGTGCAACGCCTGGTGTTCTCGCTGGTCAACGAAGGCGCGCACATCGTCGAGGACGGCATTGCGTCGCGCGCGAGCGATATCGACATGGTGTACCTCACCGGCTATGGCTTTCCGATGCACCGCGGCGGCCCGATGCTCTACGCAGACCAGGTGGGCCTGTTCAACGTCGTGCAGGCGATGAAGCGCTTCCAGCAGAACCCGCGCGATGACGCGAGCTTCTGGGAGCCCGCGCCGCTGCTGGCGCGCCTTGCCGCCGAAGGCAAATCGTTCAGCTGATCCGAGCCAGCAACCCATTCAAGGAATTTCAAATGAGCAACGCAGTCATCGTCTCCACCGCCCGCACACCCCTGGCCAAGAGCTGGAAGGGCGCTTTCAACATGACCCACGGCGCCACGCTCGGCGGCCACGCCGTCAAGCACGCGCTGATGCGGGCCGGCATCGACGGCGCTGAAGTCGAAGACGTCATCATGGGATGCGCCAACCCCGAAGGCGCGACCGGCGCCAACATCGCGCGCCAGATCGCGCTGATGGCCGGCCTGCCCATCACGGTGTCGGGCGTCACGGTCAATCGCTTCTGTTCTTCGGGCCTGCAAACGATCGCACTCGCAGCGCAACGCGTGATCGCGGGCGAAGCCGATGTTTTCGTGGCCGGTGGCGTCGAGAGCATCTCCTGCGTGCAGCAGGAAATGAACACGCACATGATGAAGGACCCGGACCTCGACAAGATGAAGCCCGAGATCTACTGGTCCATGCTGCAGACGGCCGAGCAGGTCGCCAAGCGCTACAACATCGGCCGCGATGTGATGGACGAGTACGGCGCAGCGAGCCAGCAAAAGGCCTGCGCCGCGCAAGCCGAAGGACGCTTCGATGCCGAGATCGCACCGATCACCGTGCAAGCCGGCGTGGCCGATGCCGTGATGGGTCTGCGCACCAGGGAAGTCACCTGCAGCAAGGACGAAGGCACGCGCGAAGGCACGACCAAGGAAGGCATCAGCGGCATTCGCCCGGCGCTTCCCGGTGGTGTGATCACCGCGGGCAACGCCAGCCAGTTCTCCGACGGCGCGGGTGCCTGCGTCGTGGTGAGCGAGGAATACGCCGCCCGTAACAATCTCAAGCCGATCGGCCGCTTCCTCGGCTTCGCCGTTGCGGGTTGCGAGCCTGACGAGATGGGCATCGGCCCGGTGTTTGCCGTGCCCAAGGTCCTGAAGAAGCTCGGCCTGACCGTGGATGACATCGACCTGTGGGAGCTGAACGAAGCCTTCGCGGTGCAGGTGATCTACAGCCGCGACACGCTGGGCATTCCGAACGACCGGCTGAACGTCAACGGCGGCGCGATCGCGCTGGGCCATCCTTACGGTGTGTCGGGCCAACGCCTGACCGGCCACGCCCTGATCGAAGGCAAACGCCGTGGCGCCAAGAAGGTCTGCGTGACGATGTGCATCGGCGGCGGCATGGGCGCTGCAGGGGTGTTCGAGGTTCTCTGAACCGCGACGAAGCGTAGTGGCCGCTTCGCGGTGGATGCCGGATCGAGTCCGGCATGACAACTCGCAAGAGCTGTCGACGGACAAAGAGGGCTGTCATTGCGGGCTCGACCCGCAATCCATGCCTGAACAGACGCAGCCGTCGCCTCGACGCGAAGCGGCTCCTCGCAGACGATCGTCTTGAGGTGGCACTCCTGTGGATCAATACAGCGCACACAGTTACCAAGTGCGCTGTTGTTCCATCCCCAAGAAGTCAATGCAAGTCCGGTTTCACGCGCGTTCTCCACAACCCTCCCACACACCACAACCATCCAACCGCAGGTCGCGCACGCCGCGCAGTGACGCAACCTGCCATGCGGAAATCGCCTCTCCCCGAACAAAGGCGCCGCGCCGCGAAAAGTCCTGGGAAGAACTCATCGAATCACGGCAGTCGGCCGTGCTGGAGTTCAGGGAAGTCGGCGACGCGCAGGCCCGCGAAGTTGCCGAGGTCTGCCTGGCGCACGCCCCGCGCCACGCCGAGCAGGTCAGGATCGTTCTCTACGCCAATAGCAACGTGCGGCAAGAAGCCGCACGCCTCCTGGAGCCGGGCGCCAATGCGCAACCGCATCACCAGATGGCGCTGGCCCGGTGCTATCTGGAGGCAGGCTTTGCACTCCCTGCAGATCAGGCATCGCCCGAAGTCGCGCAGATGCTGCGGGACCGCTCTGACCTCGATACCGCGCACTGGGCAGTCAAGCGCGACAAGCACGGTCTGCGCGACGCGCAGGGGCAACCGCTGCGCATGCCGTATTTCTATGTCGGCAACGCCACAGACAAGCGCTACTCGATCGAAGATCGCAATTGCGAACTCGTGGCTGCCACGGGTGAGTTGCTGGAGTGCCGGCACTTGCAGCAGGCCGCAGCCGGCTCGGACAGGCTGGCGACCAAGCAGTTCCTGAGTCGGGTCAGCGTTGATGATGTCCGTTCACTCGAATTCGCCGCGCTGGAGCGGGCCTACGTCGAGCAGGCGGCGCGAGCACCGACCATCAATTTCAGCCGCCGCAAGCTTGGCGCGCTGATGCGGCGTCTGGTGCTGCGCATGGCGCCCGGAGACTCGCGCTCGTTCTACGTCGGATGGCTGTCGCTGGAGTCGCACTCGATGCGCGTGTTCCTGCGACGCGAGCTGAACGGTCGCATCTGGGTAGGGCACTACGACCCCTCGGCCAGCGGCAACATCAATCACTTGTCCGTCTTGCCGGAACACCTCGCCAGGCTCGATTTCAACCAGTTTGACAGCGTGAACGACGAGGACGCACCGGAAGTCCTCTCACTGGCCGTCGATAGCCCCTGGCTGGCGCGCTGCTGCGCAGGCCTGTTCGTTGCACCCGATGCGCCATCGCAGTTCGCGAGCCTGTGCCAGGCCCTGGCTGACGGCAACGTGGCCGAGATGGAACACGCTCTGGAAATGCTGGGTGCGGGCCCCTGGCCCTTCGATGCCGAGGCCGCCGCCAGGATGTTGAGCCAGGGCCTTCACCATGCGCTGGTCAACGGCCGCGCCCTGATGGTGGAAAGGTTCATGGCCGGCCTGGTGGACCTTCGCAGCTTCAACCGCGACCAGATAGCCCAGATCGCCGCTGCGGGCGACGAACGCGCGGTGAGCGGCCTGTATTTCGCACTGGGCCTGGGGCATGCCGCTGCGGTCAGGAAATTCCTGGCCGGCCTTGCGGCGCTCGGACTTTCGCAAGCGCAAATCAGGGAAATCGTCGAAGCCCGGGACGGCACATCCACCCCCGGTGTCTACTTCGCGCGGCAGGGCGGACATGCATCGACAGTGGAGGCCTACCTGTCAGGCCTGCGCGACATGGGCCTGGACCTGGACCTGGACTCATGACGCCGCGAAGCAGGTCTACTAAAGCAACTGAGCCGCGTGCGCCAGCGTCGCGCGGATGACCGTCTGACCCGGCGCGCTGGCGTATGCTGCGCTATCTCAGTCCAGCGCCACGCGCGCGAACACGTCATGGGTCTTCGCCAAACGCTAGCCTTCCTTCTCTACAACTGGCTCGACGCCGATGAGCTGACCAAGCGCAGCCGCTTTGCCGATCACTCGCGCGAAACGTTCGATGCGGTGTTCGACACCTGCGAGCGCATCGCGCGCGAGAAATACGCGCCGTTCAACCGCACCCTCGACAACGAAGAGCCGCGTTTCGACGGCGAGAAAGTCATCCTGCCCAAGGCATCGAAGGACGCCTATGACGCCTTCGCCGCGTCGGGCATGCTCAGCGCCGCGCAGGACTACGAGATCGGCGGCATGCAGTTGCCGTACACCGTCGAGTCGGCGGCCCACACGTTCTTTGCGATGGCGTCGGTCAGCATGGGGTCGGGGATGCTCACGGTGGGCAACGCGAACCTGCTGATGGTGCATGGCACCGAGCTGCAAAAGAAGGTGTTTGCGCTCAATGAATTCTCAGGTCGCTGGTCCGGCACGATGTGCCTGTCGGAGCCGCAGGCGGGCTCATCTCTGTCCGACATCGTGACGCGCGCCGTGCCCGATGGCGATGGTTTCGAAAGCGATCCGCTCGGGCCGCGCTACCGCATCAAGGGCAACAAGATGTGGATTTCGGCGGGCGAACATGAGCTCACCGAAAACATCATCCACCTGGTGCTGGCGAAGATCCCGGGGCCCGATGGCAAGCTGATTCCTGGCACGAGGGGCATATCGCTTTTCATCGTGCCCAAGCGCATGGTCGATACCGAAGGGCAGCTCACCGGCGAGCGCAACGATGTCGCGCTGGCCGGCTTGAACCACAAGCTCGGGTGGCGCGGAACGACCAATACCCTGCTCAATTTCGGCGAGGGCAAGTACGGAACCCCTGGCGCCATCGGCTACCTGGTGGGCCGTCCGCACGAGGGCCTGTCGTGCATGTTCCACATGATGAACGAAGCACGCATCGGTGTCGGCATGGCCGCGACGATGCTCGGCATGGCGGGTTATCACGCGTCGCTCGACTACGCGAAGAACAGGCCGCAAGGGCGGCTCGTCGGACCGGCCGGCAAGGACCCCGCGCAGCCTCAGGTTCGCATCATCGAACACGCGGACATCAAGCGCATGCTGCTGGCGCAGAAGTCGTATTGCGAAGGCGCCCTGGCACTGGAGCTGTACTGCGCCAGGCTTGTCGATGAGCAACACACGGGCGAGCCCGCGTCGGCGAATGAAGCCCGGCTGCTTCTTGAAGTGCTCACGCCGATCGCCAAGAGCTGGCCGAGCGAGTGGTGCCTGGAGGCGAACTCGCTCGCGATACAGATCCACGGCGGCTACGGCTACACACGCGACTTCCCGGTCGAGCAGTACTGGCGCGACAACCGCCTGAACATGATCCACGAAGGCACGCACGGCATACAGGCTGCAGACCTGCTGGGGCGCAAGGTGCTGATGTCGGGTGGCGAAGGGTTGAAGCTGCTGGCGGCCCGCATCAACGGCACCATCGAACGCGCCATCCAGCGCCCGGAATTTGCGGAGTACGCCAATTCGCTCGGCAAGGCACTGGAGCAGGTCGGCTCGGCCACCAAATCCGCGTGGGCGACCGGCGATGCGCGCGAGGCGCTTGCCAATGCCGTGCCGTACATGCAGGCCTTCGGTCACATGGTGATTGCGTGGATCTGGCTGGACGTGGCGCTGTCGATTCCTGCGGATGCCGCCCGTGAACCGGCGCATGTCGGGCGGCTGGCCGCGACAAGATTTTTCTTCCGGTACGAGTTGCCGAAGATCGGCGCGTGGCTCAACGTGGTCGTCTCGCGCGACCCGACTTGCGCGGAAGTCCCCGAGGATGCGTTCTAAATGGCGACACAGCAGACCATCGCGCTCATCGAACGGCTGATCTGGGTACTCATCTATGCCGGCCTGCTGCTGGGCATCACGGGCATTGCCATCCGACGGGCCAATCCCGGTGCGGCCTGGACCATGATCGCCATCGGCGCCGTGCTCGTCGTGGCGGGCGTGGTCCTGATCTGGGTCCGGTCGCGCATGGACGAGAGCAAAATCCCCGATCTCAAAACACCAGGAACACCCGACAAATGATTCGCACCGCACCGCAACTGTTCGACCTCAAGGGCAAGACTGCACTCGTCACCGGCGGCTCTCGCGGGCTTGGATTGCAGATGGCTCACGCGCTGGGCGAGCAGGGCGCTCGCATCATGCTGACCTCGCGCAAGGCCGCCGACCTCGAAGTGGCCGTGGCCGAGTTGCAGGCCGCTGGCATCGATGCTCGCTGGATCGCCGCCGACTGCGGCAAGGAAGAAGACATCCGCCGCCTGGCCGATGAAACGCTGGAACGCATGGGCGATATCCACATCCTGGTCAACAACGCAGGTGCTGCATGGGGCGCTCCGGCCGAAGACCATCCGGTTGAAGCGTGGGACAAGCTCATGAACCTGAACGTGCGCGGCTATTTCATCCTGTCGCAGCACCTGGCCAAGAAGTCGATGATCCCGAACCGGTACGGACGCATCATCAACATCGCATCCATCGCGGGCCTGGGCGGCAATCCACCCGAGATCCAGACCCTGGCCTACAACACCTCCAAGGGCGCAGTCATCAGTTTCACCGAAGCGCTCGGCTGCGAATGGGGCAAGTACAACATCACCGTGAACGCGATCTGCCCGGGGTTCTTCCCGAGCAAGATGACGCAGCACACGCTCAACACCATCGGCGAAGACAAGCTCGCGAGCCACGCGCCGCTCAAGCGCCTGGGAGATGACGAGGACCTCAAGGGCATCACCGTCCTGTTCGCCAGCGACGCGGGCAAGCACATCACCGGACAGTGGATCGCGGTCGATGGCGGCGTGAGCGTCATCACGGGCGGCTGAAAAGGGATTTCGATGGAATTCGGCGTTGATATTCCCTTCGTCCACCACCTCGGGTTCGAGCTGGTGAAGTTCGAAGGCGGCGAGTCGCAGATCGACTATGTGACCCGTGCCGAGCACCTCAATTCATTCAACGTCACGCACGGCGGCGCCGTCATGACACTGATGGACGTGACCATGGCCGTCGCCGCGCGCAGCGTGCAAAAAGAGATGGGTGTGGTCACCATCGAGATGAAGACGACCTTCATGCAGCCGTCGCGCGGCAAGCTGTCCGGCAAGGGGCGGCTGATGCATCGCACAGCGACGATGGCCTTCGTCGAAGCCACCATCTACGACAGCGAAGGCCGTGCCTGCGCGCATTCGACAGGCACTTTCAAATACGTGAAGCGCTTGCCGACAGGGCCTTCCAGTGCCAACCCGCTCAATGTGATTTCGACAGACTGAACCCGATAACAGGAGAAAACCATGCCCCAGAACAGACAGATCCACCTGGACAACCGCCCCCAGGGCGAAGCGACCGCATCCAACTTCAAGCTGGTGACCGTGGAAACGCCCGCGCTGCAAGACGGCCAGGTGCTGGTGAAACACCACTTCATGAGCCTGGACCCGTACATGCGCGGCCGCATGAATGACGCCAAGAGCTACGCCGCGCCGCAGCCGCTAGGGCAGGTGATGGGTGGCGGCACGGCGGGCGAAGTCGTGGAGAGCAAGTCCGACAAGTACAAGCCCGGTGACAAGGTCGTGGGCATGGGCGGCTGGCAGGAATACTCGGTGGTCAACGTGGACCAGCCTGGCGCGCTGCGCAAGGTGGACACGACGCATGTGCCGCTGTCGCATTACCTGGGCGCAGTGGGCATGCCGGGCGTGACGGCGTGGTACGGCCTGGTCAAAATCATCGAGCCCAAGGCTGGCGAAACCATGGTCGTCAGCGCGGCAACCGGTGCTGTGGGCAGCGCTTTCGCTGCGCTTGCCAAGGCGCGCGGCTGCCGCACGGTCGGCATTGCCGGCGGGGCAGAGAAGTGCAAGTACGCGGTCGAAGAACTCGGCTTCGATGCCTGCATCGACTACAAGCAGCACAAGGACGTGGGATCGCTGTCGAAGGCGCTGAAGGAAGCTTGCCCCCAGGGTATCGATGGCTACTTCGAAAATGTCGGAGGCGCCGTGATGGACGCCGTGATGACGCGCATGAATGCGTTCGGGCGCATCGCGCTGTGCGGAATGATCGCGGGCTACGACGGCAAGCCGGTGCCGATGGCATTCCCGCAATTGCTGCTGACCAATCGCCTGAAGCTGCAGGGTTTCATCGTGAGCGAGCACATGGAAGTGTGGCCCGAAGCCTTGAAGGAGCTGGGCACGCTGGTGGGCACCGGCAAGCTGCGCCCGCGCGAGTCGATCGCGCAAGGCATCGAAGCTGCGCCAGAGGCGTTTCTGGGGTTGTTGAAGGGGCGCAACTTCGGCAAGCAGCTGGTCAAGCTGGTTTAGCAGCGCGCAACCCAGCCCTTGCCTATCCACCGGTGAACTTCACGCCCTCCCGATCGAGAAGCTCCACCAGGCTCTGCAAGTTGACCTCGTCGGATTTCATGAAATCTTCCGCGTGTTTTGAAAGCAGGCCAAGAATTGCGATCGGCTGACCGGGCACCGGAACGCCGAGCCACTTTGCGACCACCTGACAGAATTTCGGAACGTCTTTTTGCTCGACGGTCATCACCACGCTGTTGTCTTCCCTGGTCAGCTTGGTGGCCTTCATCACGAATCCGAAATCGATGCCCTTTTTCTCGTTGATACGGATAAATGAGTCTGATGGAACGACTTCGTATCCGCGCCAGCTGATCTGTTCGTGTCCGAATGTAAACCCCTGCCGCAGCACGGGAGTTGTGTGGGTCACCGGCTGCGTGCGTACAACAGCTGCCGGCCTTCTGACCTGCCCGGCACCAGTGGGATCGGGGCGGCGTGGTGCGAGCCTTGCGACCGGTCTCGCAGGCTGAGGCGGCACCACCGCGGGTTGCTGCGGCGCGTTCAGAACCGAAGTCTGATGGGGCGGCTGTGGCCGTGTCGGCGCCGCACGTCCCGGTGCCTGCCTGGCTTGCAGTTCAGGCGGCAGCGGCGGCCAGTCATAGTCGGGCTGGCCACCCGAGAACGGCACATTTGCCGAATGCAGGATCTGGACGAGATTGCCCATGTTGAATACCCTGGACGCTGCACGGTCCATCGAACGCGCAGACAGGACTTCAAGGAGGTTCGGGATCGGGCCGGGTGCTACGCCGAGCCAGTTTGCAAGCGCATCGGCGAACTGCCCGGCGTACTGCGGCAGGACCCTGCAGCTGACGTCGACTGTATCGGTGCCCCGCGTGTTGGGCTTGGTGAAGCCAAACTCAATTTCCCCGTCCGGCAAGGATGCGATGTACTTCGTAGAAGCGGCCTGCGGGTTGCCGTACCAAATCAGCGACACATCCGCGCGACCGAACTGGAACTCTTGGGGTTGTTGTGCGCGGGGTCCAATTGCCACTGACACGGCGGGCACGGCGCTTGCCTCGGCCGTGACCGGGAGGTGGAGCTCCGGAATATTGGCGCTGCCGCCACGGGAAGCCAATCGGTCGAAGACTTGTTGCTGATTGGGCGGGGGCAATTCTGGCTCCTCGGGAGGAGGCGGCGGAATGTCGTCTGCGTCCGGCAAAGGACCGATGGCACCCAAGTTGATGCCGAAGTGCGGCGGCAGGTCGGGCGGGAGGCCCCCATACGGGCGTTCGATGTACCGCATGCCGGCGCGTGCGTCTTGCATGACGTTTTCGACGTATTGACGGGCTGGGACCGCGTTCTCAGGGTTGTCTTCCCCCTCGTCAGTGGCCCATTGCACCAGGAATGTACCGAGGTCCTTCATCCGGGCTTCGAAGGCTGCAGCCTCAGCTGCCTTGACCACGGCGGCCTTGCCCGATCCCTCGGGCTTTAAACCTGGCCGTGGGGGAGGAGGTTTCATGGGCGAAGCGGGTTTGCTGGATTGCATGGCTGAACTCCGTAGGTGGTTGAGGTTGTCCATTCCCTTGGCACTTGGTAACCGGGTTCAGCAGATCGTTCCGAATCTGGTGCGATGGCTCGAGGCCGGAACCATCTCGCATCGAATGCTACAAACTGGCTCTCGTTGAATTATTAATAGCTACTTATTTTTCATCCAGGAAAGGTGTTCATGCTTTCGCTCCCCAGTGGTTTTCGAAACTCGCCCCGTCCCTCGCATCTGCAGGTCCCAACGCCGCTCTCGGACGAGCGCATCGCCAATCTGGGATTGCGTCTGTTGACGTGGGCGCAGTCCCAACCAGAGCGATATCGGGTGGAGGCGATTCGGGTCCAGTCGGCGCTGATCACTGAGCTTTACGAGAACCGGGCAATCGACGAGTTGGCGGTTATTTACTCCGGGCCCTCGCAGACCCTGGTCAGTCTGCTTGCCAGCTTCGACATCAAAGCGCAGATCGCACCGGAATCCGCGCCACCGCCCTATGACGAACCGCCACCCTACGACGAGGACCCGCTGCCGCCGCCCGGGGCTGCGTCGGCAGCCGACTTCCCGGGCGTACTGTCGCCGCGAGCCGCGATTGGAGGCGTAGCGGCGATCCCAGAGACTCCCAGCGCCCGCCGGATGATGCGGCAGTGCATGCTGCTGCTTGACTTCCCGAATCCCGCCCGTCCGGACCGTGAGCTTGACATCCTTCTCAGGGCAACAATTTCCCGAATCTGCACAGAGGGCAGCGTTGCCTCGCAGTTGAGGACGCTCGATGAACTGGCATCGGAGTTGGCGCAGAACGTCCAGCCCGACAGGGCGGACCGGCAGACTGTCGATCTGGTGGCCAAAGTGTTCAGGGAGGCGCTGCAGCCGGTGGTCATTGCAACGAGCGCTGCGAACCTGCCTGGCAAGCAGGAACTGCTGTCGCTCATCCAGTCGTATTGCCAGATGGCGCAGTCGCCCCAGGAGGCATTGCCCGATGATCCAGTCGACCCGTCTGCAAGCGGTCATGTGCTGCCACTCCACCTTGCACTGGAGCTTGACTTTTGTCTTGCCGAATTTGCCACCGGGCAAGCTGCGGTTTTCAAAGGCAGCCTTGCCTCTCGCTTCCCGGCATTGATTGGAGAAATTTCGAAGCTCCCGGACCACGGGATTCGGATCAACGCCTTCAGCAGGATCTACTACGAACTCACCGCAGCGCGCACAAGCAATCCGTTCGATACATCGAGGCGTTTTGCCAGACGCATCCTGAAGGATCATCTCTTGCCAGAGCTACAACAAACAGTGGCCCCTAACGACGATTTCCGGAAAGATCGCACCGAATTGCTGAGGAATCTCAGCCGCTGATGATGCAGGTCGAGCGGCACCCGGGTCCTTTCAGGTGAGTGCTCGATTCACTCGACGCAACGGTTGCGGATGAAGCCGTGTGCCCTATGCCGTAAAGTCGTGCATAGGAGACAAAGCATGGACAGCACGCACGAAGTCACCAACCAGCCGCAGCCGCTGGTGGACTACAACCTGTTCGACGGCAACCTGGCGCTGCGCGATGCGCTGAAATTCAATGCGCCTTCGCTGGATACCAGTGAGCTTTCTTCCTTGGGCCAGACGCTGGGAAGTGCGGACATGCAGGCGCATGCGCGTCTGGCCAACGTCAACTCGCCGCAACTGCACTCGCATGACCGGTTCGGCAGGCGCGTGGATCGGGTGGAGTTTCATCCCAGCTACCACGCGCTGATGGGAGCTGCGGTCGGGGCGGGATTGCATGCGGATACGCACGGCCATACGCTGCGCGCGGCCGGGTTCATGCTGTTCACTGAACTCGAACCGTCCATCCTCTGCCCGATCTCCATGACCTACGCGGTGACGCCTGCCTTGCGCGGCAATGCCGCCATCTTCAAGGACCTCGCGCCCCGGCTTGCCAGCCGCGCCTACGACCCTTCGCTCGCGCTGTGGAGCAACAAGTCCGGACTGACGATGGGCATGGGCATGACCGAAAAGCAGGGCGGCTCGGACGTGCGCGCCAACACGACGCTGGCCGTTGCCGACGGCCAGGACGACTGGGGCCAGCGGTTTCGCGTCACCGGTCACAAGTGGTTTTTCTCCGCGCCGATGTGCGACGCGTTCCTGGTGCTCGCGCAGGCACCGGCGGGCCTGTCCTGCTTCTTCCTGCCGCGCGTGCTGCCCGATGGCAGCCTGAACGCCATCCACATCCAGCGCCTCAAGGACAAGCTGGGCAACAAGGCCAATGCCAGTTCCGAAGTCGAGTTTCACTCGGCGACGGCCTGGCTCGTGGGCGAAGAAGGCCGGGGCGTGCCGCAGATCCTCGAGATGGGCACGATGACGCGCCTGGACTGTGCGCTGGGCACCAGCGGTCTCATGCGGCAGGCGTTGTCGATTGCGCTCGATCACTGCTCGCAACGCGAGGCTTTCGGCAAGCGCCTCATCGACCAGCCGCTGATGCGCAATGTGCTGGCCGATCTCGCGCTCGAATCCGAAGCAGCCACCGCCTTGGCGATCCGCCTGGCACGCGCATTCGACTGCGCAGCTGACGAGCATGAGCGGGTCATGGCCCGCGTGCTGACACCGATTGCCAAGTTCTGGATCTGCAAGCGCGGCTCGCACTTTGCGCAGGAGGCGATGGAATGCCTGGGCGGCAACGGCTATGTGGAGGAGGGCGGCGAGGGCATCATGGCCCGCATCTACCGCGAGATGCCGCTCAATTCGATCTGGGAAGGCGCGGGCAACATCATGGCGCTGGACCTGATGCGTGCGCTTCGCAAGGCCGATGTTGCGGCAGCCCTGGCGCATGAACTGTCACCGGCCCAGGGCGCGCATCCGGCGTTCGACCGGATGCTCGCGGCGCTGCCGGTACGCCTCGAGCAGCTGGGCGGCGAAATGGAAGCGAGGCGGCTTGCGCAGGATGTGGCGCTCGCCGTACAGGCCGCCTTGCTGCACCAGGGCGCACCGGCCGAAGCGTTCAAGGCATTTTGCGATTCACGGCTGGGCGGAGACTGGGGCCACGCCTTCGGCACGCTTGGCCCAGCCACCGATTTCGACGCCATCATCGCGCGAGCCATGCCGCGCTAGACACACCACGAAAGAAAACCAATGACGCCCTCGACCCCGATTACCGACCTGATCCTGCATCACTACCCGCGCTCGCCCTTCTCCGAAAAGATCCGGCTGATACTGGGCAACAAGAAGCTCGCATGGAAGTCGGTGGTGATTCCGGCGATCATGCCCAAGCCCGATGTGCTGACGCTCACCGGCGGCTATCGCAAGACGCCGTTCCTGCAGGTCGGCGCCGATATCTACTGTGACAGTGCACTGATCTGCGACGTGCTCGAACACGTGCAACCCGAGCCGCCGCTTTATCCGCCGCACCTCAAGGGCGTTTCGCGCGTGTTTGCGCAATGGGCCGACTCCACGCTCTTTTGGGCAGCGATGGCGTACAACCTGCAGCCCAAGGGCGCGGCGCATGTTTTTGGAAACGCGCCGCCGGAAGTGGGCAAGGCCTTCGGCGAAGACCGCAAGGCGATGAGCGCCAACATGACCCGCCTGCGCGCCGGCGATGCGACATCGGCCTATCGCTCGTACCTGCGCCGCATAGCGCACATGGCCGAGGAGCACGACTTCCTGTTCGGCATTGAACCCTGCGTCGCCGACTTCGCGGCGTATCACGCGCTCTGGTACACGCGTGTGCAAGTCAAGCCGCTGGCAGACATCCTCAACGCGACGCCGGCGGTGCTCGAATGGATGGATCGCATGGCCGCGATCGGTCATGGCCGCCTGGAGGCGTTCGATTCGCAGAGCGCGATCACGGTTGCGAACAAGACAGAGCCGCTGCCGCCGGGTGCCAACCTGCTGATCGACAGCGCATTCCAGGACGACCATGGCATCCCCCTGGGCTCGCGCGTGACGATCACCGCCGAGTCATTCGGGCCGGAGCCCACCGAAGGCACGCTGATCGCCGCCACGCGCACGCACTACACGCTGCGCCGGGAAGGGCCTCTCACCGGGTCCGTGCATGTGCATTTCCCTCGCGTGGGCTACGTGCTGCGCGCGGTGGAAGCCGCGAACTGAGGTCTGCGGTCGATGGCGCAGCACGAGGGCTTCGCGCTTTTTCCGACCGCTATCGGTCATTGCGCGATCGCCTGGCGCGGCGATGTCATCGTCGGTGTGCAGCTGCCGGAGGCCCATGAGGTCGCAGGTCGCGATCGCATGGCCAGACGCTTTCCAGCTTTGGGCGAGGCGCTGCCGCCGGAGTGGATCGTACGTGCCATCGTGCGCGTGACGTCGCTGCTGGAAGGCAGCCGTGACGATCTCGCCGACCTGCCGCTCGACATGGGCGCAGTGCCCGATTTCAACCGCCGCGTGTTCGAGATTGCGCGCGCTATTCCTGTCGGCCGAACGATGACCTACGGTGAAATTGCGCTTCAGCTCGGAGACCTCGGCCTGTCGCGTGCGGTCGGGCAGGCGCTGGGTCACAACCCGTTTGCACCCGTCGTGCCCTGCCATCGAATCCTGGGAGCCGGTAACAGCGGAACCGGTTTTTCAGCGACGGGTGGCGTGGCGACCAAGCTGAAGATGCTGGAGATCGAAGGCGCGCAGCTGGGCTGCGACCGCGGGCTCTTCGACTGACTGCAGGCTATTTCAGAGCGCCAACCTCGTCGCCCTACAGCTTGACGTGAGGCCGGGTTGCGTCCGGGTCGTAAGTTGTGGCGACGGGGACGGTCTGTACCCGTGTGACGCGATCGTCGATGCGGGTTTCGATGTCGCGCAGACGCGTGGCGAGCGATTGATTCATCGTTTCCAGCTGTTTTTGCAGTTCTATGTAACGCGAAGTTTCAGCTTTGTCGGCCAGGTCGCGCTGAACCTGCAATGTGCGCTGGTTCTTGCCGTAGTCGATCTGGTGGCGTGTTTCCTGGGCGCCGCTGGAGATGAGAAAGCAGATGAGCGTGACTGCCAGCAACGTCAGGAGCACCAGGCCCACAGAGCCTTCGCTCACCACCAGGCCGAAGCTCAGGGGCGCCGTGCGGGTGACTTCCGACCAGTTAAGACCTGCGAATCCGAACGCGAGCGCGCTCAGGACAATGATGAGGATGAGACGTCCGCGCATATGCTTTTCTCCGGGTGTTTGGCTTGAACCGATTCTGTGCAGGCCATGGTCCAGCTTGTGTCAGTGAACGCGCCGAGACCATGTCCTCCCGTGTGGCAAACTCGCGCCCTTCACGCACTTGCCCGTTGCGCCTGATGCTGTCATGCCGGACTCGATCCGGCATCCATGTGCGTACGCGGAAGGCATGGATGGCGGGTCAAGCCCGCAATGACAGCCAAGGTCGATAAGTCGCCCTGTATTGGCTCGTGCGCTCGTTTTCAGAACTTCGGACTTCCAGTTTCAGCATGCAAAAGATTACCCGGCAGATCGCTGCCGAACTCAAGGTTCAGGAACAGCAGGTACAGGCGGCGATCGACCTGCTCGACGGCGGCGCCACCGTGCCGTTCATCGCGCGCTACCGCAAGGAAGCCACCAACGGCCTCGACGATATCCAGCTGCGCGAACTCGAAGCGCGGCTTTCGTATATCCGTGAGCTGGAGCAGCGCCGCGAAGCCGTGCTCAAGAGCATCGAAGAGCAGGGCAAGCTGACCCCTGCGCTGCGCGCCGCCATCGAGGCCGCGCCGACCAAGCAGGAAGTCGAAGACCTCTACCTGCCCTACAAGCCCAAGCGCCGCACCAAGGGCCAGATCGCGGGCGAGTTCGGCATCGAGCCGCTGGCAGACAAGCTGTTCGCCGATCCCACGCTGAACCCCAACGACGAAGCCGCTGCTTTCGTGAAGGCCGAAAAAGGCGAGGGCGGAGAAGACTTCACCACTGTGCCTGCCGTGCTCGACGGCGTGCGCGACATCCTGTCCGAGCGCTGGGCCGAGTCGCCTGCGCTGGTGCAGCAGCTGCGCGAATGGCTGTGGACCGAGGGCCTGTTTCGCTCCAAGCTCATGGCGGGCAAGGACGAGAACAATCCCGAGGTCGCCAAGTTCCGGGATTACTTCGACTACGACGAGCCCATCGGCCGCGTGCCCTCGCATCGTGCGCTCGCCGTGTTTCGCGGCCGGCAGCTCGAAGTGCTCGACGCCAAGCTCGTCTTGCCGATCGAGCCGGAACCCGGGCAGCCTTCGCTGGCCGAAGGAAAGATCGCGCTTTATCTCGGATGGAGCCATGCCAAACGCGCGGCCGATGACCTGATCCGCAAGTGCGTCGCGTGGACCTGGCGCGTGAAGCTGTCGCTTTCCACCGAGCGTGATCTCTTTGCCCGCCTGCGTGAAGAAGCCGAAAAGGTGGCGATCAAGGTGTTCGCCGACAACGTGCGCGACCTGCTGCTGGCGGCTCCCGCCGGGCCTCGCGTGGTGATGGGCCTGGACCCCGGCATTCGCACGGGCGTGAAGGTGGCCGTGGTCGATGCGACCGGCAAGCTGGTCGAAACTGCCACGGTGTTCCCGCACGAGCCGCGCCGAGACTGGGAAGGCTCGCTGCATCAGCTGGGCCTGCTGTGCCGTAAGCACGGCGTGGACCTGATTGCCATCGGCAACGGAACAGCGAGCCGTGAAACCGACAAGCTCGCTTCCGACCTGATCAAGCGGCTGGAGGCTGCCGACCCGGGCCATGCGATTCAACGCGTGGTCGTGAGCGAGGCGGGCGCCTCGGTCTATTCGGCCAGCGAATTCGCCTCGCAGGAAATGCCGACCGTCGATGTGAGCCTGCGCGGCGCGGCGAGTATCGCGCGGCGCTTGCAGGACCCGTTGGCCGAGCTGGTCAAGATCGACCCGAAGTCCATTGGCGTCGGCCAATACCAGCACGATGTGAACCAGAGCGAACTCGCGCGATCACTGGAAGCTGTCGTCGAAGACTGCGTGAACTCGGTGGGCGTGGACCTCAACACGGCCAGCGTGCCGTTGCTGTCGCGCGTGTCGGGTTTGTCGGGCAGCGTGGCCAAGGCCATCGTGCGCTGGCGCGAGGCCAACGGCGCCTTCAACAATCGCATGCAACTGATGGAAGTCAGCGGCCTGGGCGGCAAGACGTTCGAGCAGAGCGCGGGCTTCCTGCGAATTCGCGGCGGCACCAATCCGCTCGACATGACGGGCGTGCATCCCGAAACGTATCCCGTGGTCGAGAAGATGCTCGTGACGGCGGGCAAGCCCGTGGCAGAAGTCATGGGTCGCGCGGAGATGCTCAAGACCTTGCGGCCCGAGCTTTTTGCGAATGAGAAATTCGGTGTGATCACCGTGAAGGACATCCTGGCCGAGCTGGAGAAGCCAGGCCGCGATCCGCGCCCGGACTTCAAGGTAGCCCGCTTCAACGACGGTGTCGAAGACATCGCCGACCTGCGCGAAGGCATGGTCCTGGAAGGCACCGTGAGCAACGTCGCCGCGTTCGGCGCGTTCATCGACCTGGGCGTTCACCAGGACGGCCTGGTGCATGTGAGCCAGCTTGCGCACAAGTTCGTGAACGATGCGCGGGAGGTCGTGAAGGCTGGCGACATCGTGAAGGTCAAGGTGGTCGAGGTGGACGTCGCAAGAAAGCGGATTGCGCTGTCGATGAAGCTGGGCGATGCACCGCCGCGCCAGGGTGGGGCTGGACAGAACCGCTTCGAAGGCGCGGGCCGCGGCCAGCGCGTTGCTCGCGAACAGGCGCCCGCCAACACCGCCATGGCCGGCGCATTCGCCAAGCTGCAGGGCCTGAGGAAGTAATGGGCTTGCCGGCGCTGCGCATCTACGCTGGGCCCAGGGCCCGGCAACACATCGAGCAACACGGATTGCGCGCTCAGGATGTGGGCGTGGTTCCGGGCGCAGCGGGTGGTCCCAAGGGGCTCATCCTCGGGCCGCTCGATCGCTTCATCTTCGGCGAGTGGCTGGCGCAGAGTTCGCAGACCGTGCATCTGGTCGGCGCATCGATCGGTGCGTGGCGAATGGCGACGGCGTGCCTCGATGAGGCCGTGCCCGCCTTCGAGCGCCTGGAGCGCGACTACATCGCACAGGACTACGAACTGCCGCCGGGTCGCAAGACGCCGACGGCCGCGCATGTCAGCGAGCGGTTCGGGCAGAACCTGGAGTCGTTCTACGGCGGCCGGATTTCGCAGGTGCTGGCCAATCGGCGCTATCGCCTGCACATCGTGACTTCGCGCGGACGCCACCTGATGCGCCGCGAACATGGCTTTACGACCCCGCTGGGCTATCTGGGTGCCTTCGTGACCAATTCGATTCATCGCCGTGCGATGGGCGCGTGGCTGGAGCGCGTGGTGTTTTCCAGCGGGGGCGAGTTGCCTTTTGCCACGTCGGATTACCGCACGCGGCGCGTGGCGCTCCACGAAGACAACTTCAAGGTGGCGCTGCAGGCGAGTTGCTCGATTCCGTTCGTGCTGAACGCCATCCACGACATTCCGGGCGCGCCGCGCGGTGCGTACTGGGATGGAGGCATCACGGACTATCACCTGCACCTGAATTACAACGCGGCGATGACCGAGGGTCTGGTGGTGTACCCGCACTTCCAGAAGTCCGTGGTGCCGGGATGGCTGGACAAGGGCCTGAAGTGGCGGCACGGCGCGACGCACTTCCTGGACAACACGCTGGTGCTTGCGCCCGATCCTGAATGGGTCAGGAGCCTTCCCAACGGCAAGCTGCCCGACCGCACGGATTTCACCCACTACGGCACGGACTTGCAGTCACGTGTGAAGGCGTGGACCAGCGCGGCCAGCGCGAGCCGGCAATTGGCCGATGAGTTTGGGCAGTGGCTCGCGCGGCCGGACCTGTCGAGGATCGAGGCGCTGTAGATCAGGCTTCGGGTGTCAGGCTGGGGGTAGTTGCGGATCGAACGCGATACCCGCAAGGTCTGCGGCTGACATCTTCAGGCGCCTGAGCGTCATCTGGAAATACGCATCGTTGCGGACAGGATCGAGCAGGGGCGAATGCACGACCTCCTCGTGGCCGTTGGCTACCGCCAGTTCCAGGTGGTGCAGGCAGAGATCGAGCTGGCCTATCCATGCGTAAAGCTCGGCAAGCTGAACATCGTTGGGTGCGCCTGTGAAGTAGGCCGCGATCGACGTGACGCACTCCAGTTCCTTGCCTTGTGAATGCGCGAGCATGGCTTGCAGCGGGAAATCCGGCACACGGGCCGCCGCCAGATCGCGCGCGACAGCACTGGCTTTTGCAAACTCGCCCTGGCAAAGCCAGGCGTAGGCGCAGACGGTCTGAAGTTCGAGTCGTAGCACCCCTGCGTCCTCGGGGAGGTCTCGCAACGCTCGTTGCACCGTTTCCACCGTCTCAGTGAACCGTCTGGCGCTGAACTGCTGGAGCGCCAGGGTTATGACGTAGTCTGAAGGCGAGAGTTCAAGGGCTTGCAAGGCGGTCAGCATGAAATCCCACCAGGCACCGACTCGCCCGAGCTTGGCCAGAATCGTGAACGCCTCGGGAAGGTCTCCTTGCGCTCCACGGGCAAGTTCGCGCTGCGCATCGGCAGCTTCGATCGTCAATTTCTGGGGCCGTCGTGCATTGGCCCGGGCCTGTGCCCTGCGCCTGTGGTTGGCAACACGGATGGCGGCGCAGCTTCTGGTGACTGCCTTGTGCAGATCGCTCATCCGGTCAATCGAAGTCGGTGCGACAGGGGTTGCGGATTTGCAGGCGTTGAGGTTCGCCAGGGCGCTCGCCTGCCCTGCCAGTTGCCTGTGCTCAGGGACCACCTCCATCGCCGACCGGCCGAGCGCAAGCAGGGGCCTGGAGTCGCTCAACAAGGCGTTGAATTCACTTGTCTGCAGGAAACTGACAACGTTTGAAAACAGGGGAGGAGGCAACTTTTCCAGGGGTGCCAACTGGAAAGTCACCGCTGCGGTCGCGGTGGAAGAAGTTGGGGCGGTGCGGGTCGTCTTTTTCATCAGCCTTGGTAACGCCGCACCAGCCTTCGTTCCACTTCAGAGCGACTCGGCCAGGATCGCCTCGTATTCGAGCGCCGTCGCAATCCGCGGATTGGTCTTGTGGCAGTGATCGGCCATCGCACCCTTGATGATGTTATCGAACCAGTCGCGCTGCACGCCCATCGCAGCCAGGCCGGTGGGCAGGTCCAGGCGCGCATTCATGTCCTTGATCGCTTCGGGAATATCGCCGGCGGACTTCAAGCCCATCGCATGCGCCATGCGTTCCAGGCGTCTTTCTTTTTGCACCGATTCCGCAGACGCATTGAAGCGGACGATGGATGGCAGGAACATCGCGTTCAACGTGCCGTGATGCAGGCGCGGATCGACGCCGCCCAGGCTGTGGCTGAGCGAGTGCACGGCGCCCAGGCCCTTCTGGAAAGCCATCGCGCCTTGCATCGACGCGCTCATCAGGTTCGAGCGGGCCTCGCGGTCGTCGCCATGCTTCGTGGCGCGTTCGATGTGGGCCCAGCCGCGCTCCAGTCCGTCGAGTGCGATGCCATCGGCCGGAGGATTGAAGGCCGCCGACATGAAGGTCTCCATGCAGTGCGCGATCGCGTCCATTCCGGTGGCGGCGGTCAGTTTGGGCGGCAGGCCCAGCGTGAGTTCCGGATCGCAGATCGCCGCCTTGGGGACGATATGCCAGGAGTGGAAGCCGAGCTTGCGGTGGTCGTCCACGATGATGATCGCGCCGCGTGCCACTTCGCTGCCGGTGCCGCTGGTGGTGGGCACGGCGATGAGCGGAGCGACCTTGTCGGTGATGCGGGGTGAACCGCCTTCTATCGTCGCGTAATGGGTGAGGGGACCTTCGTGCGTGGCCGCGATGGCGACGCCCTTGGCGCAGTCGATGGCCGAGCCGCCGCCCACTGCGATGAGGCCGTCGCAGTTGTTGGCCTTGTAGGCAGCGACCGCTGCACGCACGGCGGCTTCGGTCGGGTTGGAGGGCGTCTGGTCGAAGATGGCGACCGGCATCCCCGGCAACGCGTCGAGCGCTTTTTGCAGCACGCCCGCAGCCTTGACGCCTGCGTCGGTGACGATGAGCGGACGGGTGATGCCCACGCGCTCGCATTCCTGCTTGAGCAGCTTGACGGCGCCGAAGTCGAACTGGATCTGGGTGACGTAGTAGATGAATGCCATGTGTCGCCTGCCGGGGTACGATTGAAAGCAACACTGTACTTGCAAAGGCATCCATGCTCGATCAGACGCCGTCTGGATTGCGGGTCAAGCCCGCAATGACAACTACCGAGTCCGCGACGACAACCACCGAGCCCGCAATGACAGATACCAGGCCCGTCAGATGCACGACCACAAATCGAGTGGCTGTCATGCCGGACTTGATCCGGCATCCATGCTCGATCAGGCGCCGTCTGGATTGCGGGTCAAGCCCGCAATGACACTACCGAGTGCGCAATGACATCCATCGCGCTGACACCCCAGATGCGCTCGGTGCTCGACCGCATGGCCCGCGCGCCGTTTCCGCCGCTGCACACGCTCTCGCCGCAGGACGCGAAGGCTGCGTATGAGTCCGGCGCTGGCGTCCTCGAAGTGCCCAAGGCCGAACTCGCACGAGTGGAAGATTTCACCATCCCCGCGCGCGACGGCCATGCATTGCCGGCGCGGCTCTATGCGACGAACCACGACAGGCAACCCGTGCTGCTGTACTTCCACGGCGGCGGATTCACCATCGGCAGCGTGGCCTCGCACGACATCCTGTGCCGCGAACTGTGTCGCCTGAGCGACTGCGCGGTGGTCTCGCTGGATTACCGCCTCGCACCCGAACATCGATTCCCCGTGGCCGTGTACGACGCGTGGGATGCAACGCAGTGGCTTGCCCGGCATGGCACTGAGCTAGGGCTCGACCCATCCCGGTTTGCGGTTGGCGGTGACAGCGCAGGCGGAACCTTAGCTGCCGTCTGCGCCATCAAGGCGCGCGACGCGGGCCTGCCGGTCGCGCTGCAACTGCTGTTCTATCCCGGATGCGCAGCCACCACCGAAGCGCCGTCCCACCAGCGCTACGGCGAAGGCCTGGTGCTGGAACAGGCGCACATCGAATACTTCTTCTCCCACTACATCTCATCGGACCAGCGGCAGGACTGGCGTTTCGCGCCGCTGAACGCGCCCGACGTCGGCGGCGTGGCCCCTGCCTGGTTCGGCCTGGCCGAATGCGATCCGCTGGTCGATGACGGCCTGGCTTACGCAGATAAACTGCGGGCAGCCGGCGTGGCGGTCGATCTGGAAATCTATCGCGGCGTCACCCACGAATTCATCAAGATGGGGCGAGCCATCCCAGAGGCGCGCAAAGCTCACGCCGACGCGGCGCTTGCCCTTTCCAACGCACTGAAATCATGAAACGAAACGACTTCCGGTTTTTCCACAGCCTGCGTGTCCGCTGGGCCGAGATCGACATGCAGAAGATCGTCTTCAACGCGCATTACCTGATGTACGTCGATACCGCAGTCGCTGCTTATTGGCGCGCGCTGGCCATGCCGTATGAAACCGCAATGCACCTGCTGGAAGGCGATCTGTATGCGCGCAAGGCAACGGTTGAATTCAACGCTTCGGCGCGCATCGACGACACGCTCAGCATCGGCTTGAAGTGCTCGCGCATCGGCAACTCGTCGATGAACTTCACCTCGGGGATCTTCCGGGGCGATGAGTTGCTGGTGACGGTCGAGCTGGTCTATGTCTTTGCCGACCCTGCGACCCAGACGTCGCGTCCGGTGCCGCAGGCGCTGCGCGACATCCTCCTCGGGTTCGAGGCGGGCGAGTCGATGGTTCGCGTGGAGACCGGTAGCTGGGCCGCGCTCGGCAAGGACGCGCAGCGCATTCGCACCGAGGTGTTCGTGAGTGAGCAGAAGATTCCGGCCGAGCTCGAATGGGACGAAGCGGATACCACGGCGCTCCACGCGGTCGCCTACAACCGGCTGGGCCAGGCCATTGCAACGGGGCGCCTGCTGCAGCATGCCCCGGGTGTGAGCAAGATCGGACGCATGGCCGTGGACCGGGTGCTGCGCGGATCGGGTGTCGGCGCGCAGGTGCTGCAGACGCTGATGGACCAGGCGAAGGCTCGTGGCGATCATGAGGTCGTGCTGCATGCGCAGCGAAGCGCCGAGTCGTTCTATCGGGGCCTGGGCTATGTCATCAGCGGCGATGAGTTCGAGGAAGCCGGCATCCCCCACATCGAGATGAGTTACAGGCTGCGCAACGCGTGACAGCAGTGGGCGAGCGCAGCGACGCCGCCGCAGCCGCTGCTGTGGCAATGCTCGCCGTCACGATCTTCCTGGCTCCCGCCATCGGCGCGCGAGACGAGCTGATGCTGCAGGACACGCTGAAATCCATCGTGGTCGCCTTTGGCGCACTGGCTGCGGGGCTCGCATGCTTCTGGTCCTTCGCGCGCACACAGGGCTCGCCGAAATGGCATCCGGCCATATGGCTGCCGCTGGGTCTGATGGCGTATGCACTGGGCAGCACCACCTGGTCGCAAACGTATCTGGCAAGCGTGGAAGCGATCCGGTGGTTCCTGTTTGCACTGATCGTTTTCGTGGGCATCAACAGCTTCACGCGTGAGCGGTTGCCGTGGCTGGCCTGGGGCGTGTTCGGCGGTGGGGTGGTGGCATCGGTATGGGCGGCGATGCAGTTCTGGTTCGATGTGAACTGGTTCCCACAGGGACCACCGCCTGCATCGACATTCATCAACCGCAACTTCTTTGCCGAGTTTGCGATCTGCACCTTGCCCTTCGGCGCGATACTGCTGGCGCGCGCACGCAAGAGTCAGCTGATTGCCTTGTTGGCGGTCGCGAACGCGGTGGTCATCGTCGCGGTGCTGATGACGGGAACGCGCGCAGCGTTGGTAGCCCTGTGGTTGCAGCTGCTCGTGCTCTTCCCCTATGTCGCGATCCGGTTGCGCAAGCAGTTGGCCTTTGGTCAATGGAGCAGCGTGTCGCGTGTCGTGGCGCTGGGCCTGCTCGTCACGACCGTGCTGGGGTTGGGAATGCTGCCCACTGGCAATGCGGCCATCGAACGCGAAGGACGCGGGTTGACGGCGCTGGAGCGCGGATTAGGTCGCACGGCATCGATAGCGCCGGGCGATCCTTCGCTGGCTCTGCGAACGGTGATGTGGAAGGCGACGCTGCGCGTGATCGAAGCCCGGCCGCTGTCGGGCGTCGGCGCGGGCGCCTGGGAAAGCGAAGTGCCGCTCTACCAGGAGCCGGGCGCGCAGCTGGAGACCGACTTCTACGTCCACAACGAGTTCCTGCAACTGATCGCGGAGTACGGCCTCATCGGTTGGGCATTCCTTGCGGGGCTGCTGGCATGGCTCTTTCTCGCGCTGAAGAAAACCTTGGTGAATCGCACCGGCAACGGCGAGGAAGAGGCACCCTGGCGCGCGATGGTGTTGTGCAGCCTGGCGTCGTTCATGGTGGTGAGCAATGTCGGGTTTCCGTGGCGGATGGCGGCAACCGGCGCGCTGTTCGCGATCTGCCTGGGCGTGCTTGCGGCGTCGGATAACCGGCTTCGTGCGGCGCAGCCGAACAGGGCGAGAGCGCTTGCGAGCTGGGCCGTTCATGGCGCCTTGGCGTCCCTGATGCTTGCCGCCGTGCTCGCGGCCTGGATCAGCCTGCGTGCTGCGCAAGCGGAAGAAAAACTGGTGAAGGCGACGCTGATTGCGTTCGAAATTTCAGGCTCTGGCGCACCGAACGATCCGCGCTGGAACGGCCGAAAGCAGGAGATGCTTCGCCTTGCCGAAGAAGGCATCACGATCAATCCGCATTACCGCAAGATCACGCCCCTGATTGCCGACGAGCTGGGACGTTGGGGCAACTGGCGCGAGGCCGTGATGATCTGGGAGAGCGTTCTCGCATCGCGTCCGAATATCGTGGTGATCATGACCAACGCAGCGCGCGGCCATCTCGTCATGGGCAACTTCGACCGTGCGCAGGCCTGGCTGGACAGGGCGCTCGCCATTCAGCCCAAGGCCCCATCGGTGCTGTCGTTGCAAGTGCTGCTGCTGGGCTACACGGGCCAGGATCAGCGCGCGCTGGAAGTGGTGCGCAGGGCGATTGCCCAGAAGAACTACGACTTCGACCTGGTCAACTTTGGCTACGCGATCGCCATGCGCGCCGGGGACGTCGGGCTCGCACAGCAAGTGTTCGAGTTGCGTGCGAAGGGCTGGCCGCAAATGGCGCCACCGGCGGCGCCCGCCGCTTCGCGGCCTCAGACGTCTGCAAGCAAGGGATAGGGCGGCGGCTCGACACGGATCGCGGGGCCATCGGCCTTTCCGACCGTCAGCGTGCCCTGTTGCGACGCCGCGATCTGCATCGACACGATCGCGTCCCAACCGCCGCCGGGGTTTGCTGCGGCTTGCGCAACGACGCCACAGGGCTGCGCCAGATCCGATTCGTGAAAGACTTCATCGCCTGCGCGCATGTCGCTGTAGCCATGCGCCAGGTAAGCGCGGCGCTTGAGCGTGCCGCGAAACTGGCTGCGGGCGACGATTTCCTGCCCCGGGTAACAGCCCTTCTTGAAGTTCACGCCGCCCACCGATTCGTAGTTGAGCATTTGCGGAACCAGTGCTTCAACCAGCGGCGCCGTGATGGTCGCAATACCGCTGCGCACCTCGCTCAAGAGCCAGGCCGCTTCATCCAGTGGGGCGCCAGCCGGGGGCGCAGAACCCGAAGGCGCGACCCACAACGCGCGCGGCGCACCGTCCGACGGATAAAGGCCCACGACGTTGGCATCGCCAACCGTGACGCGGCTCCATGGACCTTGCAGACCGGGCCCAACCTGCGCCACGGCGTCCCCGGCGATGCCGTACAGATTGAACTCAGCCGTGGCATCACGCAGTTTGGTCCTGGCCCGCATCACGAACATCGACAGGCGCTTGAGCGTGGGGGCGAGGATGTCGCGGCTCATCACCAGCACGATGTCGTTGCTCGCGAGCTTGAACCCGATGAAGCTCGCCTGCATGCGGCCCTTGGGCGTGCAGTACGCAGCCAGCCTTGCTTCGTCCTGGTTGAGCAGCACGAAATCGTTGGTGAGCTGGCCCTGCAGGAAGCTCGCCGAGTCATCGCCTTCGACGCGAATCACGCCCAGGTGCTGCAGCGGGGCGATGCCATGGAGGGATGCGTTCGTGTGATCGGTCATGGGTCAATTATCATGATTGGTCAATTCACTTTGTGGCATAGGGACGGAGAACTGGTGCGTCGATTTCTACTGGCAGTTTTCCTGCTCATTTCCGGCGCAGCGCTTGGCGCGGGTGGCTGGGCCCTTTGGTGGGTCTATCAGCCGCTTCGCCTTGCCACCCCGACCGTTGACCTTTCCATCGAGCCCGGCACCTTGCCGCGCGGCGTCGCCCAGGCTGTGGCGGACGCGGGCGTCGATGTGCGACCCGACATCCTCTACCTGTGGTTTCGTGTGTCCGGGCAAGACAGGCTCATCAAGGCCGGCAGCTACGAACTCGAAACCGGCATCACGCCGCATCGCCTGATGGCCAAGCTGGCACGCGGGGAAGAGTCGCTGCGTGCAGTCACCTTCGTCGAGGGCTGGAACTTCCGGCAGGTTCGCGCTGCGCTGGCCAAGGAAGATGTGCTCAAGGCCGACACCAAGGGCCTCACCGATGAAGCCCTGATGAAGCTGCTCGGCCGCGAAGGCCAGCATCCCGAGGGCCGCTTCTTTCCGGATACCTACACCTACGCCAAGGGGTCCAGCGACGTCGCCGTGCTCAAGCGCGCGCTTCGTGGCATGGACAGGCGCCTCGCCGCCGCGTGGACGCAGAAGTCACCGCAAGCCGTGGTCAAGACACCCGATGAAGCCCTGATCCTGGCCAGCATCATCGAAAAGGAAACCGGCAAGCCCGAGGACAGGCCGCTCATCGGATCGGTGTTCAGCAACCGCTTGCGCGTCGGCATGCCGCTGCAGACCGACCCCACCGTGATCTACGGCATGGGCGCTTCTTTCGACGGCAACCTGCGCAAGAAGGACTTGCAGACCGATACGCCATGGAACACCTACATGCGACCCGGCCTGCCGCCGACGCCGATCGCGATGCCGGGCAAGGCGTCGCTGCTTGCCGCCGTGAATCCCGCGCCGAGCAAGGCGCTGTACTTCGTGGCCCGGGGTGACGGCACAAGCCAGTTCAGCGCGAACCTCGATGAGCACAATCGGGCGGTGAACAAATACCAGCGTGGCAAGCCCGACCCTGCCGCCAAGTCACAGTAAACGGCGCAACAGAACATGGCAGCCATGGGTGCGCTTTTCATCAGTTTCGAAGGCATAGACGGGGCCGGCAAGTCCAGCCACATCGAGACACTGGCCGCGCAATTTCGCGAAGCCGGCAGGTCGGTGACCGTGACCCGCGAGCCGGGTGGAACGCCGCTGGCCGAGAAGCTGCGAGCCATGGCGCTCAACGACGCCATGGACCCGCTGACCGAGGCGCTCCTGATGTTTGCCGCCCGGCGCGACCATCTGGTGCAAGTCATCGAGCCCGCGCTGGCTCGCGGCGATGTCGTGCTGTGCGACCGTTTCACCGATGCCACGTTTGCGTATCAGGGCGGCGGCCGCGGGTTCGACTGGCAGGTGCTCTCGCAGCTGGAGCAGTGGGTCCAGCAGATAGCAGACGGCATCCGGCAGCCGGACATGACGCTGCTGTTCGAGCTTGACCCCGCCATTGCTGCCGAGCGGCTGGCCGGCGCCCGTGTCCCGGACAAGTTCGAGTCGCAGCCCGTTGAATTCTTTCGCGCGGTCGCCCAGGGTTACGACAGGCGCGCCCAGCAAGACCCCCCGCGGTTCGCGCGCATCCACGCCGACCAGCCGCGCGAATCGGTCTGGAAAGAAGTCCTGGCATCCGTGCGCGAACGCGGGTGGCTGTCATGAGCGCCCAGCCCTGGATCGCGGCGCAAGCCGAACAATTGCTGGCCCAGCGCGGCCATGCCTGGCTGCTGCAGGGGCCATCGGGCCTGGGCCAGTTCACGCTGGCGATGGATATCGTTCGCGCCTGGCTGTGCGAACGCGCGGCGCCGCAAGGCGCCTGCGGCAGTTGCGAGAGCTGCCACCAGATCGACGTTCATTCCCACACCGACCTGTGCATGCTGATGCCCGAGACGGTGATGATGGAACTGGGCTGGCCGCTGGCGGAGAAGGCGCAGTCGGAGATCGACGACAAGAAGCGCAAGCCGAGCAAGGAAATCCGGGTGGAGGCGATGCGTGACGCGATCGAGTTCGCGCAACGCACCAGCGGTCGCGGCCGGGGCAAGGCCGTGCTGGTCTATCCGGCAGAGCGAATGAACCACGTCACGGCAAACGCCTTGCTCAAGACGCTGGAAGAGCCCGCGGGCGACACCCGGTTCGTGCTGGCGACGGACGCCGCGCACCTGCTGCTGCCGACGATCCGCAGCCGGTGCATCGCCCACACGATGGCCTGGCCGTCGCAGGAGGAGGCGACGGCGTGGCTCGCGGCGCAGGAGATTCCCCGCGCCGATATTCCCGCCTTGCTCCAGGCGGCAGGCGGGCGTCCCGAAGACGCATTGGGCTTTGCGCGAGCCGGCGGTGACCCGAAGATGTGGTCGTCGTTGCCCAAGGCGATCGCGCGAGGCGACGGTGGCGCGATTTCGGGTTGGCATCCTGCGCAAGCCATAGACGCGCTGACCAAGATCTGCCATGACCTGCTGGCGGTCAAAGCCGGTGCGCAGCCGCGGTTTTTCAGCCTGGCCGATCTGCCGGTGCCACCGACTTTCCAGGCGCTCAATGCCTGGTCGCGCGAACTCATGCGCGCGGCGAAAACCGCCGAGCATCCCCTGAACGCCGGGCTGATGCACGAGTCGCTTGTGAGCCAGGCGCGGCAGGCCCTAAACTCGAACTCATGAGCACTGCAGCGCCTTCCACGCCCCGCCCGAGCGTCATCCAGCTCGCGATCAAGGAGAAGGCGGCCCTCTACGCCGCATACATCCCGCTTTTTGCAGACGGTGGCGTGTTCATCCCCACCACACGTGAATACAAGATCGGCGACGACATCTACGTGCTGCTGTCCTTGCCTGACGATCCCCAGCGTTATCCTGTCGCCGGCAAGGTCGCATGGGTGACGCCGGCACGGGCCGCTGCCAATCGCACCCAGGGCGTGGGGGTGCGATTTCCCGCTGACGAGAAGTCGCGGCTGCTCAAGCTCAAGATTGAAGAGATTCTTGGCGCCCATCTGGCGTCCGAGCGACCCACGCAGACCATTTGAGGCGATGGACCGGCTACACTTTTCGAAGTGTTTGTCGATTCCCATTGCCACCTGAGTTTTCCTGAGCTCGCCGAGCGACTGCCCGAAATACGGCAGGCGATGGCCGACGCGCAGGTGGACCGCGCCCTTTGCATCTGTACCACGCTCGAAGAGTTCGAAACGGTCCATGCGCTCGCCACGTCCTACGACAACTTCTGGTGCACCGTCGGCGTCCACCCGGACAACGAAGGCGTGGCCGAACCAAGTTTCGAAGACCTGGTGTCGCGCTCGAAACTGCCGCGCGTTGTCGCGATTGGCGAAACCGGCCTTGACTACTATCAGATGGAAGAGCGAAAGGGCGGCCGGTCGATTGGCGACATGGAATGGCAGCGGGACCGGTTTCGCACCCATATCCGCGCGGCCCGGGCCGTGAAGAAGCCGATGGTCATCCACACCCGGGCTTCGTCCGCCGACACAGTCGCCATCCTCAAGCAAGAGGGTGAGGATGGTTCGGCAGGCTCGGCCGGTGGCGTATTTCACTGCTTCACCGAAACCGCTGAAGTCGCACGCGCGGCGCTCGACCTGGGTTTCTACATCTCGTTTTCCGGCATCCTGACGTTCAAGAGCGCCCAGGACCTGCGCGATGTTGCCGCGTTTGTGCCCATGGACAGGATGCTGATCGAGACCGACAGCCCCTACCTGGCGCCGATGCCGTATCGCGGCAAGACCAACAATCCTTCGTACGTGCCGTTCGTGGCCAGGCAGATTGCGCAGTTGCGCCAACTGCCAGTCGAGGAGGTCGCTGCCGTCACCAGCGCCAATTTCGAACGGCTTTTTCCGCAGGCCCGATGATGAGAAACTGGATGAAGAAACTCCCGTTGCTTGTTGTCGCCATTGGCTTTTCTGCGGCGCAGGCGGGTTCGTACGAAGACTTTTTCACCGCGATCAAGCGTGACGATGGCAAGGCCATCACGGCGCTCCTGAACCGCGGTTTCGATCCCAACACGCCCAATCCGCAAAGGTTCGACGGCCTCTACCTGGCGCTGCAAGAGTCCAACATGAAGGCGGCACAGGCGCTGATCGACTGGCCCAAGACCAATGTGGAGTCCCGCACACCGCAGGACGAGAGCCCGCTCATGATCGCGGCGCTGCGCGGTCACCTGGAAGTCGTGCGCAAGCTGATCGACCGGGGAGCCGACGTCAACAAGCCGGGCTGGACACCGCTGCATTACGCCGCAACGAGCGGACATGTGCCCATCATTGCGCTGCTGCTGGAGAATCATGCGTACATCGACGCGGAGTCGCCCAACAAGACGACGCCCTTGATGATGGCCGTGCACTACGGCTCGGCCGAGGCAGTCAAACACCTGCTGGAGGCGGGCGCCGACCCGTCACTCAAGAACCAGCTGGGCATGACGGCTGTCGATTTTGCCAATCGCGCCAACCGAAAAGACATGGCGGAACTGGTCGCAGCGGCGATCAGGGCAGGGCAGCCCAAAGGCAAGTGGTAGGGCGTCCGTTTGCCTTCGGATGCACTGTCCAAATAACTGTCCAATCCATCTGTCTATCTAGCCAAGTCGGTAAGTGTGGCGGATTTGCTGCGTCCGGGGTCGTCTGTCTAAATTAAATTAGACAAAGAGATTGTCTGTCCAATACAGTAGATGGACAGACAAACGCCGAGGCCCACTTGTTCACCAGCAAAGAGGTATTGGAAAAAACCGGGATTTCGCGCGCGACGCTCAACAACTACATCAGTTGGGGGATCGTGCCGAAGCCGCAGGTTTTGCCGCCCCAGGCGAACGATGGTTCCGCGCCCCGAATCGGTTACTTTCCAGACGACATCCTGGACCGGATCGGCCAGATCCAGCAGCTCAAGCGCGACGGCCTGAGCATCAGTCAGATCACGGCGCGGTTCGCCGGATCGCCAGAGCCGGTGAGGTCGACGCCCGAGGTTGCGCCGGCGACGACACCTCCGGCACACCAACCGGCGCAGCCACCTGCGCGCCCGGCGGCGCCGGTTCCGTTCGCCGCCCCGGCCACGCCCGCGTTGCCGCTGGACGAAATCACCCATCCGGCCTATCTCGTGAACAGCCGGTTCGAAGTCGTGTGGGCCAACGACGGCGCGCGGTCCCGGACCTGGCCCAACCACGTCCCGCTCTCGGCCGGCCCGGAAGCGCCGAATGTCTTCAAGTTCCTGATGCGGGACGCTGCAGACAAAGCCGCGGATCCGGTCCTGGGATTGCATCTGGGCCTGGCCAGGCAGCGGGGCGTTTCCGTCGCCGATGTCTGCCAGGGCGTGCGGCAAGAGCAGGGTGCTTTGCTCGCCAATCTGTATGACCGGGCACCCGCCTTCGAGCTTTCCATGGTCGTGCGTGTGCGGGTGGAGCGCGCCGACACGAACTCATCGACGACTTCCACGTCCGGCGGCACCTACCTGTACGCCCTCACGTTCGCCAAGGCGACGCTCTTCATTCATGTGCCCGCCGAAGGCAGCCACTTCAACCTCGGGCAATGGCTCCCGCCCGAACCGGTCTCCCACGCCGCACCGATGCTGACCGACGTCGCCGTGTTGGCCTGTGACCTGCAGGACGCGCGTGGACTCTGGTCCGAGCTGCCGGCAGGGGAGTATTTCGAACTCATCAACGAAGTCTGGCTCTCGGTCGAACCAATCTTCCGCAGGCATGGCGGCACCAGCGGCAAGCATCCCGGGGAAGGGCTGGTTTGCTACTTCCTGGCGCAGGAGGCGGCCGTCCACCTCTGGAATGCGGTTGCGGCAGCGCAAGAGGTCCGTGCCGCCATGGGGAACATCAGCCGTCAATGGCGACTGCGCAAGGGCTGGGTGCGCGACCTGCACCTGAACATTGGTATCGACGAGGGCCAGGAATGGCGCGGACGCCTGCGTGTCGGACCGGATGCGGGCTTCACGATGCTCGGCGAAACGGTTCACCGGGCGCTTCGGATTTCGGCGTTTGCACGGGATGGCGCAGTCTGGCTGACCAAGAACCTCGTCGAAAAACTTCCCGCCACGGCCCGCGACCGCCTGAAGTTCGGCGTACGCCACCGCACGGAGACCGGCGAAATGGTCCTGGTGGCATCGACTTTTGCGCGTGTCGAACACGCCCCCGGCATGGATGCGCTGGTCGCCGAGCTGATCGCGATCACCGTCCCGGAGCCGGACCGCGCCGCCGACACAGACCCTGATTGAATCCGAAAGGCACCCCATGCGTTGGTTCAAACCAAACCTCAGGAGCAGCATCTACGCGATCTTCGGATCGGGACCGCCCCAGGGCGAACCGGTAACGCTCGCCAGCAAAATCGACATGGAGGTCGTTCGACTGGAGATGCTGGCGTTGCTGGACGGTGCGCAAGGCGAACGGGTTCCGAGCCTCAGGCGCCGGATTACCTATGCTGGCGAGATCCAGGGTCTGTGGTTTCTTCGGGGTGAACTGATGGCGGTGCTGGCCAACTTGCACGGCGAAACCGTGGCGCGAGAGCTCATTGGCGAAGTCTCGCAGCTATTCGACGGACTGGTCCCGGACGGGCTCCGGTCGCGGCCGAGCCCGTTGCGCAGCCAGTGAGGCTGAGGCGATTTGCCCGCCTCTTTGCCGCGTCATATACTTTATACGATGTATAGAACGGTCAAATCAAATCTACTCTACCGTTAGCCTTG
>JAZKFI010000019.1:0-25422 GCA_040386575.1 Pseudomonadota bacterium | reverse complement strand
TCGCGCACGCGGCGCACGTTGATGAAGTTCTGCCGCAGGAGCTGCTCGTACTGCCGGTTGGAAAGCTTGTGCTCCTTGTTGTGGCCGCCCCGGGCGTCGTGAATCCACTTCCAGAGGTTCAGGTATCCCGAGAACTCGCTCTTGTCATCGTCGAACTTGGCGTGCTGCTGGTCGGCTTGCGCCTGCGCATCCATCGGCCGGTCACGCACGTCCTGCACTGACAACGCCGAGGCGATCACCAGCACTTCGTCCAGTGCGCCCCGCTGGCGGCCTTCGATGATCATCCGGCCGACACGGGGGTCGAGCGGCAGCTTCGCGAGTTCGGCGCCGGTGGCGGTCAGCTCATTCGCGTCATCGACCGCGCCCAGCTCGTTGAGCAGCTGGTAACCGTCGGAGATGGCGCGGCCCGTGGGTGCTTCGATGAACGGGAAGGTTTCCACCCCGCCCAGGTGCAGCGACTTCATCCGCAGGATGACGCCCGCCAGCGACGACCGAAGAATCTCGGGGTCGGTGAACCGCGGCCTGCCGGTGAAATCTTTCTCGTCGTACAGGCGGATGCAGATGCCGTTGGCGACCCGGCCGCATCGCCCGGCCCGCTGGTTGGCCGACGACTGGCTGATGGGTTCGACCAGCAGTTGCTCGACCTTGCTGCGAAAGCTGTACCGCTTGACGCGCGCCGTGCCGGTGTCGATCACGAACCGGATGCCCGGCACCGTGAGCGAGGTTTCGGCCACGTTGGTGGCCAGGACGATGCGCCGGCCGCCGTGGCTGTCGAAGATGCGATCCTGCTCGGCCTGCGACAGGCGCGCAAAAAGCGGCAGCACTTCGGCGTTGCGAGTCAGCGGCTTGTGCGACAGGTGTCCGCGCAGATGGTCCGCCGCCTCGCGAATCTCGCGCTCGCCCGGCAGGAAGACCAGGATGTCGCCACCGGCTCCGCCCTGCCACAACTCATCGACCGCATCGGCAATCGCCTCATTGAGGCCGAAGTCACGCGTTTCCTCGAACGGCCGCCACCGCTGCTCGACCGGAAACATCCGGCCCGACACATAGATGACAGGCGCCGGACCCTTGGCGGATGCGAAGTGTCTGGCGAACCGGTCGGCGTCAATGGTCGCCGAAGTGACGATCACCTTCAGATCGGGCCGGCGCGGCAGGATCTCGCGCAGGTAGCCCAGCAGGAAGTCGATGTTGAGGCTGCGCTCGTGCGCCTCGTCGATGATGATCGTGTCGTAGTTCTTGAGCAGCGGATCGGTCTGGGTTTCGGCGAGCAGGATGCCGTCGGTCATCAGCTTGACCGACGCGTCCTTGGACAGGCGGTCCTGGAAACGCACCTTGAATCCGACGACTTCGCCCAGCGGCGTCTTGAGTTCCTCGGCGATCCGTTTGGCCACGCTTGACGCTGCAATCCGGCGCGGCTGCGTGTGACCGATGAGCTTGCCCTTGCCAGGCGGGGCGTTGAGCTTGCCGCGCCCCATCGCCAGCGCAATCTTGGGTAGCTGGGTCGTCTTGCCCGAACCGGTCTCGCCGCAGACGATGACGACCTGGTTCGCTTCGATCGCGGCTGCAATCTCGTCGCGCTTGGCGGAAACCGGAAGGGATTCGGGGAAGGTAATGCTGGCGGGGGACAAGGGCGGCGCGTTCAAAGCTCTCGATTATCTCAGGCCACCGCCGCCAGGGGGGCCTGCTGAACGGCGCCCGTTTCGCGCTCCTGCCAGGCGACGCGGCTGGGAAAGGTCCAGGCCGTGCGCGCCATGTCTCGCGCGGTGCTGATGACCACCGACGGGCGCTCGCCCGGCTGCGCCGCCAGGACGCCGACACCGACCTGCGCTTCCCAGTAAGCCCTGCCCGCCTCCAGGTCCGCCGGCGCCGCGCTGGTGCTGAGCGCCACGGGTCGCTGCAACCTGTCGGCAACGGTTGCCGCAAGTTCGGCCAGCATGATTTCGTCGTCGAAGCCTCGCACCAGCAGCAGGAACCCGTCGTCGCCCAGGCGCCCCGTTTCGACCTGGGACGGCACGCAGCGACGCAGACGACTCGCGCAGACAAACAGCGCATGGTTGACGGCAGCCCGGCCATGCAATTGCTCGAGCATGTAGAAATTGCCGATGGCCACGGCGATCACACCGAGCGGCTGGGTGCCACTGCGTGCCTTGTCGAAAAACGCCAACCCCACCATCTGCCCCGTCTCCGAGTGCGAGCGCATCCGCGTGATCGGGTCGTAGGTCGGGCCGTGCGCGACCACCTCCCTCAGCTCGATCAGGTATGAATAGCGAATCCACAAGGCAACCGCCATCACTGAGACGTAGGCCATGCCCGAAACCGCGCTGACGGCATGAATCCATGTCGCGGTCCCGGATGGATCGCGCGAAATCCATGCGACACCCGCAATGGCGACGATCATGAAAGACACGCCTGTCATTGCCCACCAGGCCAGGCGGTCACCGCGCCGTGCGCTGCGCACGCAGACCACCAGCATCCCCACGGCCATCGACAGCGTCGCCAGGGTCGACAGCAAGGCCGCACCGGGCGCTGACAGCAGCCAGCCCGCTGCGATGACGCCCAGTGCGAATATCAATTGCCCGAACTTCAATTGCCTCGCCCGCACCGGGTTGCGCATCGTGCCCAGCATGGCGAGGACCATCAGCCCGAGCACGGAAGCCGAAAACACCGAAATGTGCGCAATCCACCGCCAGCGGGTTGGCGTGTCACCCAGCGCAATCCAGTCGATGTAGGCCGCCATGAACACCGCCGAAATCAGCGCAAACAGGAACGCGGTGAGGCCGACCCTCTGCATCGACTTGAGAAAGCCGCCGAGCGAGCCGGCCATGAGCAGCGCCACCGTGCCGAAGTAGGCGCCCCAAAAGCCAACTGCAATCGAATCCATGGCGCGAACCATAGCCTCACGGGCGCGCGCTGGCAACGAGCCTATCCCTTACACTTTGCCGCGATCCCCTGCGCCCAGTCCAGCGCCCTCCCCACCACCCTTTGCCAACGCCACCGCGAGCCTCGATGTCCACCGTCTTCAATTTCACTTTCGTTCCGTGGTTTCGCTCGGTGGCGCCTTACATCCACATGCATCGCGGCAAGACCTTCGTGGTCGGCATCGCCGGTGAGGCCATCGCGGCGGGCAAGCTGCCACACATCGCGCAGGACCTGGCGCTGATCCAGAGCATGGGCGTGAAGGTCGTGCTGGTGCATGGCTTTCGGCCCCAGGTCAATGAGCAGCTCAAGGCCAAGGGCCACCAGGCCAGGTACTCCCACGGCATTCGCATCACCGATGAAGTCGCGCTCGATTCGGCCCAGGAAGCGGCGGGCCAGCTGCGCTATGAAATCGAAGCCGCTTTCAGCCAGGGGCTGCCCAACACACCCATGGCCGGATCGACGGTCCGCGTCATTTCAGGCAACTTCATCACCGCGCGGCCGGTCGGCGTACTCGACGGCGTGGACTTCAAGCACTCGGGGCTGGTTCGCAAGGTGGATGTGGGTGGCATTACGCGCACGCTCGACTTCGGGGCGATGGTGCTGCTGTCGCCTTTCGGCTTTTCACCGACCGGCGAGGCGTTCAACCTCACCATGGAAGAAGTGGCAACCAGCGTCGCGATCGCCCTCCAGGCCGACAAGCTCGTGTTCCTGACCGAGGTTCCCGGTGTGCGCGTGAAGCCGCTGGAACCCGAAGATGAAGACAACCCCATCGACACCGAATTGCCGCTGGCCGCGGCCGAACAGCTGCTGGCCCAGTTGCCCCCGGCACGAACGCCGACCGACACCGCTTTCTACCTGCAGCACTGCGTCAAGGCGTGCAAGGCCGGGGTCGAGCGCAGCCACATCATTCCCTTCGCGACCGATGGCGCGCTGCTGCTGGAGGTGTACGTGCACGACGGCATCGGCACCATGGTCATCGACGAAAAGCTCGAAGAGCTGCGCGAAGCCACGCCCGATGACGTGGGCGGCATCCTGCAGCTGATCGAACCGTTCGAGAAGGACGGCACGCTGGTCAAGCGTGACCGCACCGAGATCGAACGCGACATCGCCAACTACACCATCATCGAACATGACGGCGTGATCTTCGCCTGCGCGGCGCTCTACCCCTATCCGGAAGCCAGGACCGGCGAGATGGCGGCGCTCACCGCCTCGCCCCAAAGCCAGGGCCAGGGCGACGGCGAAAAGATCCTCAAGCGCGTCGAGCAGCGCGCGCGTGCCATGGGGCTCGATAGCATTTTTGTACTCACTACACGCACCATGCACTGGTTCCTCAAGCGCGGGTTCGTGCAGGTGGACCCCGAGTGGCTGCCAGAAGCGCGCAAGCGCAAGTACAACTGGGACCGAAAGAGCATGGTTTTTGTGAAGAAGCTCACCTGATCGCCAGGCTTGTGTTGCTCTGTCGTCGTGACTTGTAATATTTCGCTGCGATGCGAAATTTCGGTGATATAAATTGGCCGTAACTTACAACTCGATACCCTTGAGGAGCGAATATGGCACGCGTACAGTATGGCGACGAAACCATCGTCTTGAGCAGCGGTGACTACGAGTGGGGCGACGCGCCGGAGCTGTCGTTCGAAGTCGGTGGCGACGACATCTTCAACGGCGAAGATAGCGCGATCAATGTCACCGCCTTCGGTGACGGCGAGGACATGTGGGGTTCGTCCCGCGGCGGCGATGACTCGATGAATTCCGGCTCCGATGGCGAAGACATCTTCTTCGCCGGCGACGCCCTGTACATGAGCGGCCGCGCGATCGGCGGCGACGATTCGCTCCAGGCAGGCGTCAATTCCGATATCGTGTTTGTCGGCGATGCCGGAGAAACCATGTCCGGCAATGCCAAGGGCGGCAAGGACACCATCACGGGTTCTGCAGCGGTTTCGGACAGCAGCAGCATCTTGGAGTCCACGTTCCTGACGCAGGTCTCCAACGGACCAGCGTATGCAACCAGCGTGCTGGTGGGCGATGCATATTCCTTCGGCAGTTGCGACAGCGATCTCGACATGAACGCCCGCGGTGGCAAGGATACGATCATTGGCGGCAACTCGTGGGCCGACAACGGCGGTGATGCGTATGCCCTTTCCGTGCAGGCAGGCGATGCATACGCGATGTGGGGCGACGGCAAGGGCGGCAACGACGCACTGTCCGGCGGCAGCTCTGGTGCATCCGACGATGCAACTGCGTTCAGCCTCAATTTCATGAACGGTGACGGCTACCGCATGGGCGGCGACTCCCAGGGCGGCAAGGACAACATGTGGGGCGGTGACGCCTGGGCCAGCGATGGAGCCGAGGCGATCACCCTGAATGTGATGGCCGGCGATGGTTACATGATGGACGGCACATCCGGCGGCGGAAACGACGCCATGTACGGCGGCGACGCATCGACCGGCTCTGACGGCTATGCAGTCGTCTACAACCTGATGGCTGGCGACTCGTTGAGTGTTTACGACAACGTGGATGTGGGCAACGACAGGCTCACCGGCGGATCGGGTGATAACGATAACGATGGCGACAGTTACGCCATTGTGATCAACTTGATGTTTGGCGACGTCGGCACCGTCGACGTGGGCATGTTCTCGGATTCGTTCCCGATCTTCTTCCCGCCGATGACAACAGGCCGGGTCGCGTCCGACGAGATCTCCGGTCGACGCGGCTGGGAGCCGATCGATCACGGAAACGACACGCTGACTGGCGGCGACCACAACGCGCTCAACGTGCTCATCGGGGATGCGATGGTGATCAGCGACGGTGACGTCGGCGGCAACGACGAGCTGTATGGCGGCGGGACCGATACGATGAACCTCATGGTCGGCGATGGCTACGTCATGTATGAATATGGCGTCGGCGGCAACGACAAGCTCTACAGCGGGGTCGGCAACGACATGATGTGGGGCGATTCGATGCAGGGCTATTTCATGCCGGCACGACTCGATACCATTTCGTTCGACGAGATGCCGGTCTACGCGCAGAACGGCGGCGCAGACAAGTTCTACTTCGACCGCAACAACGGCCACGACCAGATCTATGACTTCAGCGCGTCGCAAGGCGACAAGATCGTCCTGAGAGCCCTGAACGACGAGGGCGACGACTTCGCGTACTTTGCCGCGTTCCAGGCGTCGGGCCGCATGGAAGCAGTCGATGAGGGGGTGCTGCTGCATCTCGACGTCCACAATGCGGACAGCGAGAGCAATACGGTGATGCTGCTCGGGGTCAGCCTCGATGAATTGACCGCGTCCGCGTTCATCTTCTAACGCCCTGCCCTTGCGGGCACAGGGCCATGAGGCGCCGGCAACCGCCGGCGCTTTTTTTTGTTCGAGCGAGAATCACCCCATGAACATCATCGACGCCATCCGGCACCACTCGCGCGTGCGGCCGTTCGACATCGCCGTCATCCATTCTTCAGGCGCGGCCAATTACCTGCAACTCGCAACTTCGGTCGCCGGGCTGGCTGCCCGGATGCGAAGCGAGGGCATAGAGCCCGACACCACCGCAGCCATCTATGTTTCCGACGCTTACCTGCACCTGGCGCTGATCCTCGCGGCCATGCTCAACGGCACGCGGACGGTGTCGGCCCAGCCAAACTTCGAGCCGATTCCGGCTGCCGTCCCGGTAGATCACTGGCTCTGCGACCGGGCCCTGGGGTTTTCGCCGCAAGGCAATGTGGTGCCGGTCAACGCGGCATGGATTCCCGAAACTGGCCCCGATGCACGCCCTTCGCTGCTGGGCGCAGGCTTTCCCGACCCCCAGGCGGTGTGCCGCATGTACACCTCGTCGGGCACCACGGGCACGCCCAAGGTCATCGGCCACAGCACGCACACGCTGGAGATGATGGCGACCCGCCAGCTGTCGCTTGAGCCGATCAGCCAGGGGCCTAACCTTTGCATGATGTGGCTCTCGACTATCGGCGGGTTCGGCACGGCCCAGACCACGCTCTGGCACGGCGCAACCCTGGCGCTCGCAGTCAACCCGCAGAAGGTGCTTCGGTGGATCAACCTGCACAAGGTGGTGAACCTTCGTGCTTCGCCGCAGCAACTGCAAGGCCTGGTGGCAATGGTCTCCGGGAGGCCGGTCCGCTTTCCGAGCCTGCAACGCATCGAGGTGGGTGGCTCGTCCATCCCGTCGGCCGTGATGATGGGTGCACGCGCAACGCTATGTTCCAACCTTGTGGGCATCTACGGATCGACCGAAGCTTCGCTGGTAGCGCAGGCGCCGGGTTCGGTGCTGTACAAGCACCCCGACGCGGCTGGCTTCGTGGTGCCGGGCGCAGAGGTGCGAATCGTCGATGACGCCGACCAGCCCGTCGCCTACGGCGTGGAAGGCCATGTGCAGATCCGCACGCCTTACATGATCAGTGGCTACATGGGCGACCCGGTCAATTCGGCAAAGGCGTTCCGGGGTGGCTGGTTCGTTCCCGGCGACATGGGCATCCTGCGCGCGGACAACCTGCTTCGCATCACCGGCCGGTCCGACGAAATGATCAACGCGGGCGGTGTGAAGCTGAGCCCGGCGGCCGTCGATGAGTTTCTGCTGAAGGTTCCTGGTGTCCGGGACGCCGCGACATTTGCGTATCGCCGGCCAGGCCAGAACGATGCGGTCTGGGCCGCAGTCGTTGCCGGGGAGAACTTCAACGAGCAGGCCGTGCTGGCTACTGCCCGCGCGCATCTCAACTCACGCGCCCCGGTCAAGCTGGTGCTCATGGATGAAATTCCACGCAACTCCATGGGCAAGGCGCTGCGCCAGCAGCTCTCGCAGCAAGCCAGCGACGTCTAGAGCGGCTCAGCGACGAAGCTGCCGCACCGCGAGAACCAGCCCGACGAGTGCAAAGAGCGTGAACCAGACGAACGACCAGTTCGCAATCGATGCACCCAGAAAGGTCCAGTCGATCTTGGTGCAGTCGCCGCTGCCCTTGAAGATCATCGGAATCACGCGCTGGAGCGGGAAGGTCTCGATCATTCCGTAGAAGTCGCGGCCGCACGAGGCGACCTCGGGCGGGTTCCACTGCAGCCAGCTCTGGCGGGCGGCCACAAACGCGCCGAAACCGGAAACAAGCACCATGAGGCCGCTACCGGCCGCCAGCAGCCCCGGGCTCCTCGCAATCGCGGTGACGCCAGCGATGACGGCAACCAGCACGAGCGCATAGCGCTGGACGATGCACATCGGGCACGGCTCGAGGCCCACCACGTGCTGCAAGTAGAGCCCGAAGGCCAGCATGCCCACGCAAACCGCGGCCACCAGGGCCAGCATCTTGCGCGGTGCTTTATCAAACCAGTGGAACAACTTCGCTACCCTCCAGACCGGGCGTCCTTCAGGCGGCGCCCTCCACAAACACACGTGCGCGACGCGGCGTCACCACCAGCGTCTCGCCCTCCCGCAACCCCATCTCATTGAACTGCTGCGCCGGAATCTGCGCCTCGATGATGGAATCGTCACTGCCTCCCGCCGGTTGGTTGTCGCCGACCGGAATAAGTTCCAGACGGGCAATCGGGCCGACGACGATCGCACGGCTCAATTGCACCACGATTCCGCGTTGACGCCCGGCTTCGTCCAGGTCCTGGCCCGATGTGTAGCGCTGCACATCGAGATCGTGCGGTCGGACGTAGGCCGATGCCTTCGCGTTTTGCGCACCTGCATGTTCGGGTGAGTCGATCTGCATGCCTTCCAGGTGCACCTCGCCTTCGTGGGCGCGGCCGTGAAACAGGTTCACGTCGCCCAGGAATCCGTAGACGAACGGGCTCGCAGGATGGTCCCAGACCTCTTGCGGCGAGCCGATCTGCTCGATGTTGCCGGCATTCATCAGCACGACGCGGTCGGCCACCTCAAGCGCTTCTTCCTGGTCGTGCGTGACGAAGATGCTGGTGACATGGAGTTCGTCATGCAGGCGGCGCAGCCACCGGCGCAACTCCTTGCGCACCTTGGCGTCGAGCGCGCCGAACGGCTCGTCGAGCAGCAGCACCTTGGGCTCGACGGCCAGTGCGCGCGCAAGCGCAATGCGCTGGCGCTGCCCGCCCGAGAGCTGCGACGGAAAGCGGTCGGCCAGCCAGTCGAGTTGCACCAGGCCGAGCAGGTCGTGAACCTTCTTCTTGATCTGCGCTTCGCTGGGCCGCTGCGAGCGCGGTTTGACACGCAACCCGAAGGCGACGTTCTCGAACACGGTCATGTGGCGAAACAGCGCGTAGTGCTGGAACACGAAACCCACCTGGCGCTCGCGCACATGCACGTCCGTCGTGTCTTCGCCCGAGAACAGGATGCTGCCCGCATCAGCCGTTTCCAGGCCCGCGATGATGCGCAGCAAGGTGGTCTTGCCGCAGCCCGAGGGGCCGAGCAGCGCGATCAACTCGCCCGACTCGATGTCGAGCGACACATCGCGCAGTGCGTGGAAATCGCCAAAGCGCTTGCTGACGTTGCGAATTTCGATACTCATGATGCTTCCTTCTGTACCAGCGGCCGCTCCGGCGGCGTCGCCCCGGCAGCCTTCATCTCCTGCTCGTGCCGCCACTGCACCACCGACTTGATCGCCAACGTGACCAGCGCCAGCAGCGCGAGCAGCGACGCCACCGCAAAGGCAGCCACCGACTGGTATTCGTTGTAGAGAATTTCAACGTGCAGCGGCATGGTGTTGGTCTGCCCACGGATGTGCCCGGACACCACCGACACCGCGCCGAACTCGCCCATCGCCCGCGCATTGCAAAGAATCACGCCGTAGATCAGGCCCCACTTGATGTTGGGCAGCGTGACGTACCAGAATGTCTGCCAGCCGGTGGCCCCGAGCACGATGGCGGCCTGCTCTTCTTCCGTCCCCTGTGCCTGCATCAGCGGAATCAGCTCGCGCGCGATGAAGGGAAACGTCACGAAGATCGTCGCGAGCACGATGCCCGGCACGGCAAAAATGATCTTGATGTTGTGCTCGGAGAGCCACGGACCAAGCCAGCCCTGCGCGCCGAAGACCAGCACATAGATCAGGCCAGCGACCACGGGCGACACCGAGAACGGCAGGTCGACCAGCGTCGTCAAAAATGCCTTGCCCCGGAACTCGTACTTCGCGATACACCACGCTGCGGCTACGCCGAACACGAGATTCAGCGGCACCGAAATCGCAGCCGTGATCAGCGTCAGCTCGATGGCAGACCAGGCATCCGGCTCCTGCAAGGCGGCGAAATACGCGGCGCCGCCCTTGCGCAAGGCTTCCACGAATACAGCGCCCAGTGGCAGCACGAGAAACAACAGGATGAACACCAGCGCGATGCCGGTCAGCGTGTAGCGCACCCAGGGTGCTTCGGTCGTCTGGACCCGTTTGGTTGCAAGCGATGTCATACGCCACCAGACCTTCTGCGTTGCCAGCCCTGCAAGGCATTGATGACCAGCAGCAGCACGAACGACATCATGAGCATCACGACGGCGACAGCCGTTGCACCTGCATAGTCGTATTGCTCCAGCTTTCCGATGATGATGAGCGGCGTGATCTCGGAAACCATGGGCACGTTGCCCGCGATGAAGATGACCGAGCCGTACTCACCGATGGCCCGCGCGAACGCCATCGCAAAGCCGGTCAGCAGCGCTGGCGCAATCGCCGGAAAAATCACCCGGGTGAATGTCTGCCAGCGCGTTGCGCCCAGGCACATCGCGGCTTCTTCGAGTTCGCGCTCGTTGTCTTCGAGCACGGGCTGCACCGTGCGCACGACGAATGGCAGGCCGATGAAGATGAGCGCGATCACCACACCTGCGGGCGTGAACGCCAGCTTGATACCCATGGGCTCCAGGTACTGCCCGAGCCAGCCGTTGCCTGCCAGCAGCGCAGTCAACGAAATACCAGCAACCGCAGTCGGCAAGGCGAACGGCAGGTCGACGAGCGCATCGACGATCTTCTTGCCCGCGAATTCATAGCGGACCAGCACCCACGCCACAAGCAGCCCGAACACCACGTTCACCAGCGCTGCGATCAGCGAAGCACCGAACGTCAGTCGATAGGACGCGACCACGCGAGGTGAACTCACTGCCGCCCAGAACTGGTCCCAGCTCAGCGTGAAGGTCTTGAACACCAGCGCCGACAACGGAATCAGGACGATGAGGCCCAGGTAAAAGAGGGTGTAGCCCAGCGTCAGGTTGAAGCCGGGCAGCACCTTGCGGCTGCCGCCGCGAACGGTGCTCATCGCGTCACTTCACGGTGTAGATCTTGTCGAACTGTCCACCGTCGTTGAAGTGCACCTTCTGCGCCTGCGAGAGCGAGCCGAACAATTCCTCTACCGTGAACAGCTTGATCGGCTTGAAGGTCGCCGAGTACTTCTTGAGCACCGCCGCCGAGCGCGGGCGAATCGAATGCTTCGCCGCGATCTCCTGGCCTTCTTCGGAGTACAGGAAGGTCAGGTAAGCCTTCGCCAGGTCCGCCGTGCCCTTCTTGGTGACCGTGCGCTCCACCACCGCGACCGGGTTCTCGGCCACGATGCTGGTGGAGGGATACACGACATCGACTTTGTCCTTGCCGAATTCCTTGTTCACCGATTCGACTTCGGATTCGAAGGTGACTAGCACATCGCCCGTGTTGCGCTGCAGGAACGCGGTCGTCGCATCGCGTCCGCCACGAGCCAGCACGATGACGTTCTTGTACAGCTTCGTCATGAACTCCTGGGCCTGCGCGTCGGTAGCGCCCTGCTTCTTGATGTAGCCCAGCGCAGCCAGATAGGCGTAGCGGCCGTTGCCGCCGGTCTTGGGGTTGACCACCACGACCTGGATGCCGGGCTTGATCAGGTCGGTCCAGTCCTTGATGCCCTTGGGATTGCCGTTGCGGGTCAGCAGCAGCATGGTCGATGTGGTCGGCGCGGCGTTGTCCGGGAAGCGCTTGTTCCAGTCTTTGGCGACAACACCCTTTTCTGCCAGGAATTCAATGTCGGTCGTGGTGTTCATCGTCACCACATCGGCGTCCAGACCGTCGGCCACGGCGCGCGCCTGCGCGCTCGAACCGCCATGCGCCTGGTCGATCTTCACGTCTTTGCCGGTGGCTTTCTTGTAGGCCGGAACAAACGCGGTGTTGATGTCTTTGTAGAACTCGCGAGCGACGTCGTAAGAGGCGTTGAGCAGCGTCTGCGCGCTGGCGACACTGCTGGCCGCCAGGAGCGCACCGGCCAGGATGAGGTTGAATTTTTGTTTCATGATTTCAATGCGTTACTGCAGGCACGCATTTTGGGACGCAACTCACCGCTTCCAACGACCGTGTTGTTGTTAGCTAATGGGCAATCGGTATAAGGCGCGCTGCGAGTTCACAGCAGGGGCTGCAACTCCCGGGCGGCTTCCAGCAACAGGGGCAAAAGGTCGCGCTGCATCTGCGACGCCTGCAACTTCTGCGGCGGTGCCACGACGTTGAGCGCTGCAACGGTCTGGCCCTGCATGTTGCGAAGCGGCACCGCCAGCGCATGCACACCGAGCTCGTGCTCTTCACTGGCCACGCAGAAGTCCTGCGCTCGAACCTGGTCGATCACGGCGCGAAACTCGCGAGGGTCCACTGTGGTGTGCGCTGTCAGCCGGGCCAGTTCCCTGCCCTTCATCCACGCATTGAACGCCGCCTTTGTCTTCGCGGCCAGCAGCACGCGACCTGTCGATGTCGCATGCGCAGGCAGGCGCGCGCCCAGATGCAGACCGTAGGCCAGCACGCGGGTGGAGCCGCTTCGCGCAACGATCACGACATGATCGCCATCGAGGACCACAGCCGAGAACGACTCCGCCGTCTGCATGGCCAGCCGATTGAGCGTGGGCTGGAGCAATCGCGGAAGCCGCGCCGAGGCGAGGTAGCTGCCGGAAAACCGCAGCACCTTGGGTGCGAGCCAGAAGTAACTGCCGTCGGTCTCCAGGTAGCCCAGATGCGTCAGCGTGAGCAGGTGCCTTCGTGCCGCAGCGCGCGTGATGCCCGCGCGCTGCGAGGCCAACGTGGCATTGAGCCGCTGGCGCTCGGTGTCGAAACTTTCGAGCACCGCCATGCCCTTGGCCATGCCTTCGATGAAGTCCGCTTTGGCGATCATGTGTGTCGTCCCGAGATTGCGCGATCATCGCGCAGACTGCGCAATGATCGCACAACGTCGGGCCGCAGCGATGGTGCGAAACGATCCCGGGCCCTACGCTCTGCCGTTCACTTCAAGGGCATCCCATGCGCACCCAGGTCGCCATCATCGGGGCCGGTCCATCCGGCCTGCTGCTCGGCCAGCTTTTGTACAAGGCCGGCATCGACAACATCATCTTCGAGCGCCAGACCGCGGACTACGTGCTGGGCCGGATCCGTGCAGGCATCCTGGAAGAAGTCACCGTTGCATTGCTGAAGGAAGCGGGCGTGGGCGAACGGGTGCAACGCGATGGCATCGTGCACCATGCGATCGAGCTGGTTTTCGCAGGCGCACGGCACCCCATCGACGTACACGGCCTCACGGGTGGAAAGGTTGTCACGGCGTACGGTCAAACCGAACTGACTCGCGACCTGATGGAAGCGCGCGCGGCTGCAGGCCTCACGACGATCTACGAAGCGGGCGACGTCGCGCCGCAAGGATTCGACGGCGAGCAGCCGTTCGTGACTTGGACGAAGGACGGCGCATCGCATCGCACGGACTGCGACTTCATCGCGGGCTGCGACGGCTTTCACGGAGTCAGCCGTGCAACCGTCAAGGACCGCGTTCGCGAGTTCGAGCGCGTGTACCCCTTCGGGTGGCTGGGTGTGCTGTCCGACACGCCGCCCGTATCGCCTCACGCCATCGTGTACGGCAACAGCGAGCGCGGCTTTTCGCTGTGCTCGATGCGCAGCCTCACACGCAGCCGCTACTACGTGCAGTGCCCGCTCGACGACAAGGTCGAGGACTGGAGCGATGCGCGCTTCTGGGACGAACTGCGACGCCGCCTGGACCCCGAACTGGCCGAGGCCATCGTGACCGGCCCGAGCATTGAAAAGAGCATTGCGCCGCTGCGCAGTTTCGTCGCCGAGCCGATGCGATTCGGACGCATGTTCCTGGCAGGCGATGCGGCGCACATCGTCCCGCCGACCGGAGCCAAGGGCTTGAACCTGGCCGCAACCGATGTGAAGTACCTGTCGTCAGCGCTCATCTCCTGGTTCAAGGACAGGACGAACGAAGGCATCGACAGCTACTCGGGCAAGTGCCTGGCCCGCATCTGGAAAGCCGAGCGCTTCTCGTGGTGGCTCACGAGCCTGATGCACCGCTTCCCCGACACCGAAGGTTTCGGGCAGCGCATGCAGGACGCGGAGCTGGACTACCTGGTCAATTCACGCGCGGCATCGACGGTGCTGGCGGAGAACTACGTGGGGCTGCCCCTCTGAATGGATGTCATGCCGGACCTGTTCCGGCATCCATGACTTCAGGAGGCGGAGCCGCTTCGCGGTGGATTGCGGGTCAAGCCCGCAATGACATCCAAAAACAATTGGGGTCAGATTCCAATTAATCGATTCCAACGAATCCGCAATTCATCAGACCCCAGGCCATCAGTCGGCGAATGTCCCGGTCGATCGGATGATCGGGCCCCACTTGTCGATCTCGGACTTGAGCCACGTCTGCAGGCCCTCTGGCGACAGCTTGCTATCGGGGGCGATTTCCGCGCCGAGGTCGGCCATGCGCTTCATCACGTCGGGATCCTTCAGCGCGCTGCGAACTGCGGCGTTCATGCGATCGATGACGGGCTTGGGCGTGCCCTTGGGGGCGTAGATGCCATGCCACACGACAACCTCGAAGTCTTTCAGGCCCTGCTCATGCAAGGTAGGCGCATCGGGCAAGGCCTTGATGCGGTTCTTCGTCGTCACGCCATAGAACTTCACGCTGCCCGCCTTGATCTGCGGAATCGTCTGCGTCGTCTGGTCGCAGAGGATGTCGACCTGCCCGCCCAGCAGCGCATTCATCGCCGGTGCGGTCCCCTGGAACGGCACTGCCGTCATCTTCACGCCCAGCGCGTTTTCCAGCAGCATGCCGCACAACTGCGACACAGCACCCAGACCCGCGTTGGCAAGATTGATCTTGTCCTTGTTCGCCTTGACGTAGGCCGCGAACTCCTGGAAGTTGTTGGCCGGGAAATTCTTGCGCGCCAGCAATGTCATCGGCACATCCACGGCCTGGCTCACGAACTCGAAATCGGTCAGCGGGTTGTAGGCCAGCTTGCGGTACAGCGCGGTGGACGTCGCCATGCCGTTGTGGTGGATGAAGAACGTGTAGCCATCGGGCGGCGCCTTCGACACATAGGACGCGGCGACGGTCCCGCCCGCCCCCAGCTTGTTTTCGATCACGACCGTCTGCCCGAGTGTCTTGCTCATCGATGCGCCCAGCGTGCGGGCCACGACATCGGTGGGTCCGCCGGCTGCAAAGGGCACGACCAGCGTGATCGGCCGGGTGGGCCACGCTTGCGCGAACACCGCGCCCGAGAAAGTGACTGCAAGGCCGGCAACGAGCAAGGTGCGACGCAAGTTCATCGATGTCTCCGTATGGTTGTGTGACTACGAGGCCAGCGTAGCCCACGCAACAGCCCGGGCAATCGGTATGTTCCCGACTGTCTCTGCGACACCGGTGGCCTGGGCGCTCTGTCATCATCACGCACCATGAAAACAGTGCTCGCCGGAACCCGGATCCTCAGCCTTGCCCTCAACCTGCCCGGCCCTGCCGCGCTGATGCGGTGCCGCAAGATGGGCGCGACCTGCGTGAAGATCGAGCCGCCTGCGGGCGACCCCATGCGGCACTACAACCAGGCGGCCTACGATGAATTGAGCGAAGGCGTCAAAGTCATCACCGCCGACCTGAAAACGCCCGAGGGCCAAAAGGTGCTGCATCGCGAACTGGCGAAGTCGCATGTGCTGCTCACCTCGTTTCGACCGTCCGCCATCACGAAACTGGGCCTGGAATGGTCGAAGCTCCACGCGGCCTACCCGGAGCTCTCGCATGTCGCCATCGTGGGCGCGCCCGGCCCTGCGGGTGAAGAGCCGGGCCACGACCTCACCTATCTCGCGGACAACGGCCTGGTGCCCGGGCTCGAACTGCCCGCAACGCTCTACGCCGACATGAGCGGATCGCTGATGGCGAGCGAGGCCGTGCTCGGCGCGGCACTCGCGCAGAGCGAGCGATACGCAGGCTCCGGCGAGACGCACCCGCAGGGCTTGTTCATCGAAGTTGCGCTGTCGTCCGCCGCGGCCTATCTCGCCCTGCCCCGGCACTGGGGCCTGACCCAACCCACTGGGGCGGTTGGCGGGGCGCACGCGGGGTACCGGGTTTTTCCGTGCAAGGACGGCCGTGTGGCCGTCGCCGCCCTGGAGCCGCACTTTGCCGCCGGCCTTTGCGCAGCAGCGGGCCTGGACGCATCTGACATGCGCACCATGTTCGCACCGGCCACACATCAGGTGATCGCTGCATTTTTCCTGGGCCGGACCCGTGCTGAGCTGGATCGCCTGGCGGCAGAGCGCGATCTGCCGATACTCACCATGGCCTGAAGCGGCTCGTCACATTTGCGAAAGCGCCTTGTAGGACAAAGCCTGAACTTGCAGCTGAAAACGCTCAATCCGGCCCATTGCCGCGCTTTTGGGAACACACTTCAGGCTGATGAGTTTCGCTAAACAAGACCATGAATGATTCGATCGTAAAAGTAGGCATCGTCGACGACCACGCCATCGTGCGGGCCGGCCTGAAGCAGTTCCTGTCCGAGATGGTGGACCTGCGTATCGTGGGTGAAGCGTCCAGCGGACGTGAAGCCATCGATCTGGTGCGCACCACCGAAATGGACGTGATCATCATGGACCTGTCCATGCCCGGACAGAGCGGAATCGACGCGCTGGCCATGATCCGCGCCAAGGCGCCGGATGTCGGCATCCTGATTCTTTCGGGCTACCCGGAAGAGCAATATGCGGTGAACCTGATCCGCCAGGGCGCCAGCGGCTACCTGAACAAGGAATGCGAGCCGATGGAAATCGTCAACGCGATCCGCACGATCGCGCTGGGACGCCGCTACATCTCGCCTTCGGTGGCCGAACTCATTGCACAACAGCTCAATCGCAAGGAAGGCAGCGCCGCCCACGACCTGCTGTCCGAGCGTGAATTCCAGGTGTTCCTCAAGCTCGCCAAGGGCGAGACCGCCGGCGACATTGCCAACGCACTCTCGCTGAGCGTGAAGACCGTCAGCACGTACCGCACGCGCCTGATGGAAAAGATGGGTCTGGCTTCCAACAGCGACCTGACCTATTACGCCCTGAAGAACAAGCTGATCGATTGATCCCGGCAGTGTCATTGCGGGCTTGACCCGCAATCCATCGCCGATCAGGCGCACGCGCCGCTTCGCGGTGGATGCCGGATCAAGTCCGGCATGACAGCCAGGACATAGCCCCTCCATCACTTGGCTGTCATTGCGGGCTTGACCCGCAATCCATCGCCGATCAGGCGCACGCGCCGCTTCGCGGTGGATGCCGGATCAAGCCCGGCATGACAGCGGCGACAGCGCGCCTTGCCGCTCCACGCACACGAACTCGTTGCGCGGTCCTACATCAGCGTTCAAGCACGGCAACTAACGTTGCCTCATGCCCGCACCATCCAGCACCCGAACCCTGTGGAAAGGCGCGATCAGCTTCGGGCTGGTCCACATTCCCGTCACCCTGCACTCTGCGACGCAGGAAAACCGCATGCGGTTCAACCTGCTCGACAAGGCCACCATGAATCCGGTCGGCAACAAGCAGGTGAACAAGGCCACCGGCAAGGAAATGGCCCGGGACGACGTGGTCAAGGGCTTTGAGTACGAAAAAGACCAGTACGTGGTCGTCACGCCCGAAGAGATCAAGACGGCCCTGCCCCGCTCCACCCAGACGATCGAAATCGAGTCGTTCGTGGACGGCAGCCAGATCCCCTCGGCCTACTTCAACAAACCCTACTTCGTCGCCCCGGCGGCCAAGGGCCAGAAACCGTACAAGCTCCTGCTGGAGACCATGCGCCGCACGGGCAAGGTCGGCATTGCGCGCGTCGTGATTTCGACCCGGCAGCATCTGGCTGCGCTGATCCCCGGTGACGGCATGCTGGTGCTCGAACTGCTTCGCTGGTCCGACGAAGTGCGCGACACCGCCGGCCTGCCCTTGCCCGATGCCGACACCAAGGTCAGCGACAAGGAACTCAAGATGGCCGAGCAGCTTGTCAAGGAGCTGGTGGACGACTGGGATCCGGACGCGTTCCACGACGAGTTCAAGGAAAAGCTCGAAGAAGTCGTGGCGGCCAAGGTCAAGGCCGGACAGGGCGAGCACATCGTCAAGCCGCTGGAAGGCGAGGAGATCAAGACCAGCGCCGACATCATCGACCTGACCGAACTGCTCAAACGCAGCTTGCGCAAGGGCGCCGGCGCCGCCGCTGCCTTTGACGACGATGACGGCGAGGAAGAACCCAAGCCCAAGGCCAGGGCCGCAAAAACCAGCACCGCGCGCAAGGCCGCAAACGACGAGCCGCCGGCCAAAACCCGCAAGGCTGCCGCAGTCAAAAAACCCGCACGTTCCACGACGAGCGTCAAACCCAAACCCCGCAAGAAGGCCGCGTAGGGCCCACGCCCTGCAACGCCTGTTTTTCAACCCGTAGCAACCCCAAGGAGCACATATGAACAAAGACCAGGTCAAAGGCACCGCCAAGGACATCGCCGGCGAAGCGCAGGAGAATCTGGGCAAGGTGATCGGCAGCAAGGAGCAGGAGGCCAAGGGCGAAGCTCGCCAGGTCGAAGGCAAGCTGCAAAAGGGCGTGGGCGATGTCAAGGAAGGCATCAAGGACGCCGTCGACAAAGCCTGACGGCCTTGTGACAAATGACCCCGGGGGCCGCTTGCGGTCCCCTTTTTTGTGTGCATGCCACCTAGAATCGGGCCATGCAAGAAGTCCGCGCCGAACCTGCCAAAGAAGTTGCAGTCGCCCACCCGGTAGCGGCCCAGAAGGCGCCGACCCCCGCATTTGACGGTACTTCCACCACCGTTTTCCAGACGAAGATGAAGCGGGCGCCGATCTGGTTTTGCTCCTTTCTTGCCAGCAACAGCCGCGAAAAAGTGCGCCTGCGCGATGAGCTGGTCATGATCAAGGGCGCATGGCCGCTTCTCATGAAGCAGCGCAACGGCGGCAAATGGACACCCGAGGAAAAGCAGGAACTCAGTGCCATGGTGCGATCGGCTTCAGCGGTGAGCCCTTATCTGTTCATCTGGGCGCTGCCGGGCTCGGTCATCCTGCTGCCCTTCCTGGCCTGGTTCCTGGACAAGCGCCGCAAGTACCGCAATCGCAAGAACGCGCCCTGACCGTGGCAGCGGCCACAACCGCAGGCACCGGCAGGACCATCGCACTGCTGGCGATGGCCGGGTTCTTTTCCGGTGCGGGCATGCGCATCTGCGACGCCCTCCTTCCCCGGCTGGTCAACGATTTCGGCATCACCGCAGGCGTTGCCGGTCGCGTCGTCATTTCGTTTTCGGTCGCCTACGGGCTGATGCAACTCGTCTTCGGCCCCCTGGGCGACCGGTTCGGCAAGGCCCGGATGGTGCTGATCGCGGTGATGGGGTGCGCTGCGGGCGCGGGGCTGTGCGGCCTCGCAACCGACTTCGACGCCCTGGTCGTGATGCGTGTGCTGTGGGGCATGGCCGCCGCGGGCGTGATTCCCCTGAGCATGGCGTGGATCGGGGACGCCGTCGCCTACGACCAGCGGCAGGCCACACTGGCGCGCATGCTCACGGGGACCATCTCGGGAATGATGGCTGGGCAGCTCGCAGGGGGACTGTTTGCCGAATCGGCGGTGGGCTGGCGCGGCGCTTTTTTTACGATCAGCGCGGGATACGCGGTGGTCGGCGTGGCCATGCTGCTCTGGCTGCGGGATGCGCCTGGAGTCGCCAACCCCGGCGCGAAACGCATCGCGTTCGTCTCGCAGCTGCAGTCCGTGCTGCGCATGCCCTGGTCACGCTACGTGCTCATTGCGGTCGGCCTGGAAGGAGTCTTCCTGCTGGGGCCGCTTGCTTACCTGCCCTCTTACCTGCACCTGCGCTTTGGCATCGCGATTTCGACGGCGGCGGCGCTCATCGCCCTGTACGCCGTGGGCGGCCTGCTCTACGCGATCCTGGCCCGCCACATCGTGCACCGGTTCGGCGAGCGACGTATGGTGCTGTGGGGTGGCGTGATGATCGGCGCGGGTTTCATCGGATGGCTGGTGAGTCCGGTCTACCTGCTGGCGGGGCCGATTGCATTGCTCGTCGGATTCGGCACCTACCTGTTTCACAACACGCTGCAAACACACGCCACCCAGATGGCGCCCGAGGCACGCGGTACCGCCGTTTCGGTTTTTGCTTTTTGCCTGTTCGTTGGGCAGGCCATCGGCGTCAGCATCGCCGGCTATTCATTCGACCAGTGGGGATACGTTCCGATGCTGGTCGTGCCCGCTGTAGCACTTCCCGCCATCGGGTGGTGGTTTGCGCGGGCGCTGGGCAAGCGCAAATAATCGACAGGTGGAGTTCGCGCTCGTTCTCGTCCTGGGACTCGTTGCCGGCACGCTAGGCGGCATCGTCGGCTTTGGCACATCGATCATGCTCATGCCTGCGCTGGTCCTCGTGTTCGGCCCGCGCGACGCCGTGCCCATCATGGCGGTGGCTTCGCTGCTGGCAAACGCATCGCGGGTCGCGGCCTGGTGGAAAGAGATCGACTGGCGCGCCGTGGCAATCTACAGCGCGACGGGCTTTCCTGCGGCCGCCCTGGGCGCTGCTACCCTGCTCGCCCTGCCCTCGCGCTGGGTGGAGGTCGGGCTCGGCTGCTTTTTCATCGCGATGATTCCCGTACGACGCCAGATGGCGGCGCGCGAACTGAAGCTGCAGGCCTGGCACCTGCCTGTAGTGGGCCTGTTCATAGGCTTTCTGACCGGGATCGTGGCCACGACCGGGCCTATCAATGCGCCGTTTTTCCTGGCTTACGGCCTGGTCAAGGGCGCGTACCTGGGCACCGAGGCCATGGCTTCGATAGCGGTGTTCGCAGCCAAGGCCATCACCTTCCGCACGCTGGGCGCGCTTCCTCTGGAGGCCATCGGCAAGGGATTGATCATCGGCACCTCGCTGTTTGCGGGCGCGTTCATCGCCAAGCGCTTTGTGCGGCAGCTCGACCCGTCGCGCTTCAGGTTACTGATGGACGGGCTGTTGCTGCTGGCGGGACTGACCATGCTCTGGGCGGCGGCCGTCTAGCCGCCCCACAGAGCAGTGACTTCAAGCCGGACGGTCGGACGGCTGGTGACGCTTCTTGCCGGCGGCGCGGCCTTCTTCGCTGGTGAACTGGTGGGCACGGCCACAGGCGTGAGCGGCGCGGCCACCCATGCTGGCGATTTCCTTTTTCTTCTCCGGCGACATCGCGGCGAAGCCACGAAGGCGCTTCTCGGTGGTGGCTTGGGGGATGATGGCGGTGGTGACTTCCTGCATGTGCGCTCCTTGGCTTTCAGGGGATTCGGGACCACCATGCTGACCCAAGCTCAACCGTGCTCTTGTAGGACAGCGCCTATGCCGTCTGACCGAAATTTGCGGACACTGCTCAGATTCGCGAAAGCACCTTCAGCGCGGTCGATTCGAGCTGCCGCCCAAGCGCTGCCTGGACTTCGGCCGGGGAGCCTGACGACCTCGCCACCGTCCAGAATGGGGTGTACAGCTCGTTGTCGGCCGCAACCTGCGCGACCACCTCACTGGTCCATGCCGTCACCGGCTCCTCGCCAGCCGGCAACCGGCCGTGATGAATCACCGCCAGATAGCGCAGCAACGCTGCCTCGACCATTGCCTGCAGCATCTCGTTGCTCAGGGCGATCGAGGTGCCACGCTTTGTCCACGCGGCGCCCACCCAGCCCCCGATGGCTGCGCCTGCTGCGGTGGCCGCGCCCAGCATCAGGCCGCCGGCCAGCAGATCCAATGCAAAGCCCACGCCCGCGCCGACCGCTGCGCCGCCCGCCGTCTCGGCGACCGGCATGTTGTTGCCCTGGCCCATGCGACGCTGCACCAGTTGCTCACGCTCCAGCCGGTGCTGCAGCGCGGCTTCGCTTTCCTCCTTGATGCCATGCACCTGGCGCAATCGCGTCAGCATGGACCGCGCGGATTCATCCAGCCGTGCAACGATGCCCTTCATGGCTTGGGCGCGGGCGTCTTCCCTGGCATGCCGGTCTGCCGCACGCAACGCCGGAAAGCCGCTTTCGGGCACGTCCTCGGACTGTTTGGCGGCCAGCAAGAGGTGCTCGGCCAGGATGTCCATCGACCGCCCGAACCGGGCGCGGTTGCGCTGGTCCCACGCCTTCGCAAGCCTGGTGCAGGCAGCCGCTGATGGCTTGGGTAGCAGCGCGGCTATCGTGTCGAAGAGACGCTGCTCGCGCGACCAGTTCCGGGCGAAGGAGTCGAAGGCGATTGCACCGCGCGCCAGGTCTGCTGTGCCAATCACGAGTACCGGCTTGCCGAGCCACTCCACCAGCGGACGCGCGGCGTCGATATCGTCAGCGCTGTGCGCCATGTGCAGCACGAGGTCGCCGTGGTCCCACGCTTGCTGGAGTGTCGGATCAGCGAGGGGAATCGCGGAGACCGAAGGCTTGAAGACCTTGTTGACTGTGCCCAGCCACGAACGAAACGCCGACGGCCCATCTTGCGAGACCGGCTGCGCCACCCGTAGCGCGGGCGGCTGCTTGCCCGACAGGTCGGTGATACGCAGGACATCGCCCTGGTCGCTGCTCACGAGCGTGTGCGCGATGTCGGCCTCCTGCACGAGCACGCGCATGAGCTGCTCGCGGTCTTGCGTCGAGTGCGTGATCAGGCACAGCTCGACGCGCGCTACATCGAGCAGGCTGGCGATGCGTTCGTAGTACGGGTCGGACGCGTCGATGGACATCGTCCCGGCCTGAAAACGCTCCCTAACCCAGGCAATGGCAGCCAGCACCAATCGCGGAATCACCACCACGACCAGCAGCAGCGCGACGTACATGAACACCCACGTCGATGCGCCTTCAGCCGTACCGCCGCCGACGCTGAACTGCAGCTTGCCGACCTGCTCTGTCGTGAACGGCGCGAGCGGGAACAGCAGCTGCGCAGGCACGCGCAGCACGTTGAGCAAGGTATTGACCTGCGACGCGTCTAGAAAGGTGCTTTCCCAGCCCACGCGGTACTCGACAACGAGTCCGCGCACCAGAAGCGATGCGATGACGCCCACGGCCCATGCCGCAGCCGACAGGTGCAGCACGCGCTTGATGCGGCTGGTGTAAAGCCCCTGCGTCGCCTTGAACCATTCGCGCCAGAAGTGGGCCGCGGCCTGCGCGCGCGCATTGCCGGGCCGTTTGGAGAGCGCGCGGTTGCCATCGCTCCACCGGCCCAGCGCGCCAACCCACGACTTGCGCCCTCTGCCCGCCATCGCCCATCCGGCGATCAGGACGATGTACATGATGACGTTCCACACGACGATGCCCAGCAGCGGCAGGGACACCAGGTCCACGCGATGCGGATTGCCGATGATGTTGGACACGACACCCAGGGTGAACGCAAGCACCGGAATACCCGCTGCGAGCCAGAGCTGCCAGGGCCTGGCGTTCTGAAGGCCTGCAAGCCACGGGTCGCGAGGCTCGACCGTGGAGATGACCCGAACTGCCCGCTCGTGAATGAATTCGCCCATGAGGGCTTTGGAATCGGGCGATGCGGTGCGCCGCGACTCCTGGTCGATACGGTCCCGCTCTGTTTCGCCTAGAAGCTTGCCTTGGGCATCGCCCTGCTCGATGGCCCTTGCGAGGATGACCTGCCGCGTTTTGTGTTCACCCAGCATGAGGTGTTGCTTGTCTCTCATGCGCCGAGTGTGCAACAGGGCGCGGCTGCTGTGGGGAGGCTGAGCGCACAGGCTGTCATTGCGGACTCGATCCGCAATCCATGTTTTCGAGGGCCGTGGCCGCTTCGCGGTGGACGCCGGATCAGGTCCGGCATGACATCCTGCAAACTCAGCGCGGCTTGCGCTTGGCGGCGCCGGTCACGCGCGGTGGCAGGCCAGTGTGCTGGGTCAACAGGCTGCCCCGGGCGGGCTTGCCGCCTGCGGGTGCCTTGACCACCGGTGTCGAATTCTTCTTGCGCGCGCTCTGGTAGCTGCCGTCGGTGATCGGCTGGAACGACGGGATCAGGTGATGCTTGCCATTGCCGATGAGGTCCGCACGGCCCATTGCCTTGAGCGCTTCGCGCAGCAGCGGCCAGTTGTTCGCATCGTGATAACGCAGAAAAGCCTTGTGCAAGCGGCGGCGGCGCTCGCCTCGCACGATGTCCACACCGTCTTCGGGCGTGACCTCGCGACGCACCTTGCGCAGCGTGTTGCGGCCCGAGTGGTACATCGCGGTGGCCGTTGCCATCGGGCTCGGATAGAAGGTCTGCACCTGGTCGGCGCGAAACCCGTTCTTCTTGAGCCAGATCGCCAGGTTCATCATGTCTTCATCGCTCGTGCCCGGATGGGCGGCGATGAAATACGGAATGAGGTACTGCTTCTTGCCCGCCTCGGCGCTGTACTTGTCGAACATCGCCTTGAACTTGTCGTAGCTGCCGATGCCCGGCTTCATCATGCGGGTGAGCGGGCCCTGCTCGGTGTGCTCTGGCGCGATCTTGAGGTAGCCGCCCACGTGGTGCTGCACCAGTTCCTTGACGTACTCGGGCGACTGGACGGCCAGGTCATAGCGAAGTCCCGAACTGATCAGGATCTTCTTGACGCCCTTCAAGGCGCGCGCCCGGCGGTACATCTTGATGAGCGCCGAATGATCGGTGTTGAGGTTCGGGCAGATGCCCGGATAGACGCAGCTGGGCTTGCGGCAGGCCGATTCGATCTCGGGCGACTTGCAGCCGATGCGGTACATGTTGGCGGTGGGGCCGCCCAGGTCCGAGACGATGCCGGTGAAGCCCGGCACCTTGTCGCGCATCTCCTCGATCTCGCGGATCACCGAATCTTCGCTGCGGCTCTGGATGATGCGGCCTTCGTGCTCGGTGATCGAGCAGAAGGTGCAGCCGCCAAAGCAGCCGCGCATGATGTTCACCGAGAAGCGGATCATTTCCCACGCCGGGATCTTGGTCGCGCCGTCGTGGCCGCCCTTTTCGTCCGCGTAGGCCGGATGCGGGCTGCGTGCGTACGGCAGGCCGAAGACGTAGTCCATCTCGGCGGTGGTGAGCGGGATCGGTGGTGGTGTGAGCCACACGTCGCGATCGGCGTGAGCCTGGACCAGCGAACGCGCGTTGCCGGGGTTGGTTTCCAGGTGCAGCACGCGGTTGGCGTGGGCGTAGAGGACCGGGTCGGACTTGACCTGTTCGTAGGAAGGCAGGCGGATGACGGTGCGGTCGCGGGGGGGTGGGCGCTTCTTGGTGGCCTCTCCCTCTGGGGGAGCCTGCATTTTTGTTCCCGCCCCCGCTGGGGGAGGCCGCATCTTTGTTCCCTCCCCCTCTGGGGGAGGCCGCATCTTTGTTCCCTCCCCCTCTGGGGGAGG
>JAZKFI010000018.1:0-8566 GCA_040386575.1 Pseudomonadota bacterium | reverse complement strand
ACACTAACGGCGGAGAGTGTGAGATTCGAACTCACGGATGTCTTTCAACATCGCCGGTTTTCAAGACCGGTGCATTCAACCGCTCTGCCAACTCTCCGAAGGCACGTATTCTAGGCGGTTGCAGGTCCGCCGTTTCAATGGACCCTGAAGCCAGGGTCTGTCATTGCGGACTTGATCCGCAATCCATGGTCGAACAGGCGCAGTCGCCGCTTCGCGGTGGATGCCGGATCAAGTCCGGCATGACAACGAAAACCGGCTGTCATTGCGGACTTGATCCGCAATCCATGGTCGAACAGGCGCGGTCGCCGCTTCGCGGTGGATGCCGGATCGAGTCCGGCATGACAGTCCTGGGCATGACAGCCTGGTTGGCTCACGCCTGCTCCAGCATCCCCTTGCGCTCGATGAAGCTGATCACTTCGGCCAGTCCGGTTTGCGTCTTGAGGTTGGTCATCACATACGGCTTGTCGCGGCGCATGCGTTTCGTGTCGGCTTCCATCACGCCAAGGTCCGCGCCCACGTACGGCGCGAGGTCGGTCTTGTTGATGACGAACAGGTCGCTCTTGGTGATGCCGGGGCCGCCCTTGCGCGGGATCTTCTCGCCCGCCGCCACGTCGATCACGTAGATGGTCAGGTCCGACAGCTCGGGGCTGAATGTGGCGGCGAGGTTGTCTCCGCCGGATTCGACGAACACGATGTCCGCATCCGGAAAATCGACCAGCATGCGGTCGATGGCTTCGAGGTTGATCGACGCGTCTTCGCGAATCGCCGTGTGCGGGCATCCGCCGGTTTCCACGCCCATGATGCGTTCGGCTGCGAGCGCCCCGCTCACGGTGAGCAGGCGCTGGTCTTCCTTGGTGTAGATATCGTTGGTGATGGCGACCAGGTCGTATTTGTCGCGCATGCCCTTGCACAGCATTTCGAGCAGCGTCGTCTTGCCGGAGCCGACCGGGCCGCCGATGCCCACGCGCAGCGGCGGCAGTTTCCGGGTGCGGTTGGCGATGTGGTGAAGCGTCATGAGCGAAAGAGCCTTGAATATTGGGTTTCGTGCTGCGCCGACAGAATGGCGAGCATCGGTGAAAAGGCCTGCCACGCATCGTCAGGCAGTGCTAGCGCGTGGTCAACGGCCGCGGGAATTTCGCCGGCCAGCCGCGACAGGATGCGTTGCCCTGAGCTTTGCCCCAGCGGTATCGACTTGATGGCCGCCTGGATCATGTTCTCCGCCCATCCGAAGGCGAAGGCGAGGGCGATCGCTCTTGGCGATGCCGTGCCCGCAGAAGACGCAAGCGCGAACGCAATGGGATAGGTCCAGTGCGCCGGGGTCGTTTCGGGTTTGATCGAGCGCAGCCACTCGACCATCGAGCGGCCCATCTGCTCGGTCTGCTGGCGCAGCTCGCTGGTTTCGCGCGTGTGCAGCACCCAGTCGTTGAGCTGGGCTATGCGTGCCAGGTCTGCCTCGCGCCATGCGGTGACGGCGGCGGCCAGCACGGCGAGATCGCCGCGTGCCAACGTGAGATGAAGTTGATCCGCGAGCCAGTTGGCCGCAGTGCCTTCATCAGTGACGAGGCCGCCTTCGACCGCAGCCTCCAGAACCTCGGAATACGAGAAGCCGCCGACGGGCAACGCAGGCGATGCGAGCCACACCAGGCCGAGCAGGTCGGCGTCAGTGAGTGTGGTCGTGTGGATGGTCGTGCTCCGGGTCGTGGCCGTCGTCGCCATAGGCTCCATGCGCGAGGGGGCCGACTGCCGGGGCGCTTGCATGGGAGTGAGCGTGCGAGGGGCCATGCGAATGCCCGCCTGCGCTGTAGGCACCGCCTTCGGGCTCGAATGCGCCTTCTTCCGATCGCACGATCAGGTGCATGGCCCGCAGCATGTCGGCGAGCACATGGTCCGGCTCGATCTTGAGATGGTCGGGCTTGAGTTCGATCGCGACGTGCCGGTTGCCCAGGTGGTAGGCGGCGCGGGTCAGGTCGAACGGCGTGCCGTGTTGAGAGCAGTGGGTGATGACCAGCACGGGCTGCGGCGCGGCAATCACTTTGACAAGCGAGCCGTCCTCGGCGACAAGCACATCACCACCGCGCACGACGGTGCCGCGTGGCAGGAAGACGCCGAGGTGGCGGCCCTGTGAATCGGTGCAGTCGAAGCGGCTTTTCTGGCGCACGTCCCAGTCGAGCTGGACAGTGGCCGCACGCTTGAGCAACACCGGCGCAAGGCCGTGACCACCGGCCAGGATTTTGGAGACTTGGAGCATGGGGGGATGGTAGTTTCAAATTTCTGTCATTGCGGACTTGATCCGCAATCCACCGCGAAGCGGCGACTGCGCCTGATCAGGCATGGATTGCGGGTCAAGCCCGCAATGACAGCCTCCGTGCGGGTCAAGCCGCGCAATGACAGCCTCATGAGCCGCGCAACGACAGTCCCATTCAAAACAGAAAATACCTCTGCGCCATCGGCAACACCGTCGCGGCTTCACACACCAGCAGTTGCCCATCGGCGCGCACAGCGTAAGTCTGCGGATCGATCTCCATCTTCGGCAGGTAGTTGTTGTGAATGAGGTGCTGCTTCTTCACGCCACGAATGTTCTTCACGGCGCTCAGGTTCTTGCGCAGCCCGAACTTGTCCGCTATGCCCGCATCCAGACCCGACTTCGAAACGAACGTGATCGACCCTTTCGCGACCGCGCCGCCGAAGCTGCCGAACATCGGCCGGTAGTGCACGGGCTGCGGCGTGGGAATCGACGCATTGGGGTCGCCCATCGCAGCCATCGCAATGAAGCCGCCTTTCATGATCACCGCCGGCTTGATGCCGAAGAACGCCGGCTTCCAGATCACGATGTCGGCCCACTTGCCGGGCGCTATGCTGCCGACTTCGTGCGAGATGCCATGCGCGATCGCTGGGTTGATCGTGTACTTGGCGATGTAGCGCTTCGCGCGGAAATTGTCGTTGCGCGAACCGTCAGACCCGAGCGAGCCGCGCTGCTGCTTCATCTTGTGCGCCGTCTGCCAGGTGCGGATGATCACCTCACCGACCCGCCCCATCGCCTGGCTGTCGCTCGACATCATGCTGATCGCGCCCAGGTCGTGCAGGATGTCTTCGGCTGCAATCGTCTCCTTGCGGATGCGGCTCTCGGCAAACGCGAGGTCTTCGGCGATGGCCGGGTCCAGGTGATGGCACACCATCAGCATGTCGACGTGCTCGTCAAGCGTGTTGTGCGTATAGGGCATCGTCGGGTTGGTGGACGACGGAAGGAAGTTCTCCTCGCCCACCACGCGCAGGATGTCCGGCGCATGACCGCCGCCCGCGCCTTCGGTGTGGAACGCGCACAGCGAGCGGCCCTTGGTCGCGGCAATCGTGTTCTCCACAAAGCCCGATTCGTTCAGCGTGTCGCTGTGGATCGCCACCTGCGTGTCGGTCGCCTCCGCCACGTCCAGGCAGTTGCTGATCGCAGCGGGCGTCGTGCCCCAGTCTTCATGCAGCTTCAGCCCGATCACGCCTGCATCGATCTGTTCGTGCAAGGCGGCAGGCAGGCTGGCGTTGCCCTTGCCGAGAAAGCCCAGGTTCATCGCGAAACCATCGGCGGCCTGCAACATGCGTTCGATGTTCCACGGACCCGGCGTGCAGGTGGTGGCGAAGGTGCCCGTTGCAGGACCAGTGCCACCGCCCAGCATCGTCGTGACACCGGAAGCGAGCGCTTCCTCGATCTGCTGCGGGCAGATGAAGTGGATGTGGCTGTCGATGCCGCCGGCCGTGACGATGTTCCCCTCGCACGAGATGATCTCGGTGCCGGGTCCGATGATGATGTCGATGCCCGGCTGCGTGTCGGGGTTGCCCGCTTTGCCAATCGCCGCGATGCGGCTGTCCTTGATGCCGATGTCGGCCTTGACGATGCCCCAGTGGTCGATGATGAGTGCGTTGGTCAGCACGCAATCCATCGCGCCCTCGGCCCGTGTCCGTTGCGATTGCGCCATGCCGTCGCGAATCGTCTTGCCGCCGCCGAACTTCACTTCTTCGCCATAGCCTCCGGCGCGCAGCGTGTAGTCGTCTTCCACCTCGACGATGAGGTCGGTGTCGGCAAGCCGGAGCCGGTCGCCGATGGTCGGGCCGAACATTTCGGCGTAGCCGCGCCGTCCAATCGTGGCCATGTCAGAGCTTTCCTTGAACGAGGCCGCGGAATCCGTAGATGGTCCGTTCGCCGGCGATATCGACAACTTCGACTGTGCGTTGCTGGCCGGGCTCGAACCGCACGGCGGTGCCCGATGCGATGTTCAGCCGCATCCCGCGCGCAGCAGCGCGATCGAAGTCGAGCGCGCCATTGGTTTCCGCGAAGTGATAGTGCGAGCCGACCTGTATCGGGCGGTCGGCGGTGTTCTTGACCACCAGCGTCAGCGTGCGGCGACCCGGGTTGAGCACGTGGTCGCCGTCGTCAGTGAAAAGTTCTCCGGGGATCATGAAGCGGCTTTCAGACGATGGGCTGGTGCACGGTGACCAGCTTGGTGCCGTCGGGGAATGTGGCCTCGACCTGGATGTCGGGAATCATTTCCGCGACCCCTTCCATCACGTCGGCGCGGGTGAGGATGGTGCGGCCTTCGCTCATGAGCTGGGCGACGGTCTTGCCGTCCCGCGCCCCTTCCATCACGGCAGCAGAGATCAGCGCCATCGCTTCGGGGTAATTGAGTTTCAGGCCGCGCGCGCGGCGCCTCTCGGCCAGCAGCGCCGCTGTGAAAATCAGCAGCTTGTCTTTCTCGCGGGGGGTGAGTTCCATGGCGCAACCAGTTTAGTGCAAGGGGGCGCGCAGGCTATACGCCAGAAGGCGGACTTGCCAGACGGCGCATTTGCGGTTCGGTGAAAATGAGCGCCATGCCTGAACTCATCCTCAGCCTCGATATCGGGACGACCTCGCTCGGCGCCTGCGTCTTCACGCCCGGCGGGGAGCTGAAGGCGCTTGCGACCGCATCGGTGCGCTCGTTCAGCAACCTTCCAGGGCAGGTGGAACAGGATGCATCGGCGCTGTGGACCTCGACGACCCATGTCATCCGCCAGGCCCTGGCAAAGGCCGGCATTGCACCCGCCGACCTCGCCGCCGTCGGCGTCACCTCGCAGCGCGGCAGCATCGTGTGCTGGGACAGGGTCACCGGCGAGCCCCTGGCCCCGGTGGTCGTCTGGAGCGACCTGCGCGGCGCTGCCCGGGCGACCGAACTGAGGGAGTCCGGCTACATGGTCCATCCGCACCTGCCGGTTTCCAAGCTCGAGGGCGTGGTCGCAGGCCTGGACTGCACCAACCTGGCCTGGGGCAACGTCGATGCCTGGATCACCTGGAAGCTGAGCGGCGCCGCGCTTCACGTGACCGACCGCAGCCAGGCCTGGGGCCTGGGCTATCTCGACGCCAGCACGCTGGAGTGGAATGCGCCCTTCATTGCCTTCCAGTCGCTCGATCTCAAGAGCTTCCCGGCGCTGGTCGATACCTGGGGCGTCATGGGCACCACCTGCGCCAGCGTGTTCGGCGCCGAGGTTCCTATCGCTGCCGTCATCGGCGACCAGCAATGCGCGCTCATCGGCCACGGCTGCGAGGCCGCCGGTCAGGCGAAGGTGACCTATGGCACCTCGACGACAGTGGAGGTGTCGACCGGTGCGGAGTTGAAGTGGGTATCGCTGGCGATCCCGCCGCACCTGTTCACATCGGTTGGCGGGCGGGTGCGCTATTGCCTGGAGGGCATGGTGTTCACCGCCGGTGCAGCGCTCGACTGGCTGCAGCATCTGTTCGGCATCCCGGACCATGAGGCTTTCGAGGCGCTCGCTGCCGCGACGCCGGATGCCGGTGGGGTGGTGTTCCTGCCGTCGCTGCATGGCCTGGGTGCGCCTTATGGCGACTTCGGCAGGCGCGGTGTCCTGGGCGGTTTCAACACCGCGACCACCCAGGGGCATGTCGTCCGTGCGGGGCTGGAGGGTGTCGCCTGCCGCGTCCGTGAGGCGTTCGACGCGGTCGTTGCAGGCGCCGGACACCCGCGTCCCGACGTCCTCAAGGTCGATGGCGGCCTGACCAATTCCGACAATCTGATGCAGGCGCAGGCGGACATCCTGGGCCTGCCCGTCGTGCGGCACGCACTGCGGGAAGCGACCTCGGCGGGCGCTGCCATCTGCGCTGCGCGAGGCGTCGGGCTTCTCGGAGCGGACGAGGTGGCGGGCTTTGCGACGTACGACCGCACGTTCGAGCCTCGCTCGTCGATGGACGAGGCGACGGGCAGGTTCAACGCCTGGAAAGCTGCGGCTTATCGCTGATTGGCTCCTTCCCCCGCTGGGGGAAGGTTGGGATGGGGGCAGCGGGTTGACGCAAGAGCCGCTGTGCCCCCACCCCGGCCCTCCTCCAGAGGGGGAGGGGGCAAGTCCTGCCTCCATACCGGGCACGGAACCTGCGCAACAGCAGGGGTGAGTGAAGTCATCCCCATCTACCCAGCCGACGCCCCCCAGCGTGTCGTCAAGGTGCGGCGCGACTACAACAGCTGGGTGGCCAGCGAGACAATGGAAGACTACGCGCTGCGCTACACGCCGCAGCGGTTTCGCAAGTGGTCTGCGTTCCGCGTGGCCAACACGGCCTTCGGCGCGGCGTCGTTCCTGATCCTGGAGGCCGTCGGCGCTACGCTGATGGTGCAGTACGGGTTCCTCAACGCGTTCTGGGCGGTGATCGCCACCGGGCTCATCATCTTCCTGACGGGGCTGCCGATCAGCATCTATGCGGCCCGCTACGGCGTGGACATGGACCTGCTCACGCGCGGCGCGGGCTTCGGCTACATCGGCTCGACCATCACCTCGCTGATCTACGCGTCGTTCACTTTCATCTTCTTTGCCCTCGAAGCGGCGGTGATGGCCTATGCGCTGGACCTCGCGCTGGGCATCCCGCCCAGCTGGGGCTACCTAGTCTGCGCCCTGGTGGTGATTCCGCTGGTCACGCACGGCATCTCCGCGATCAGCCGGTTGCAGGTCTGGACGCAACCGATCTGGCTGGTGATGCTGGTGGTGCCCTTTGCCTACGTGCTGGCGCGCGATCCCGGTGCATTTGCAGGGGTCATGCACTACGCCGGTGAGAAAGGCGTCAACTCCGACTTCAATCTGCACCTGTTTGGGGCTGGCCTCACGGTCGGTATCGCCCTCATCACCCAGATGGGCGAGCAGGCCGACTACCTGCGCTTCATGCCCGCGAAGACGACCGCCAACAGCAAGCGCTGGTGGTTCGGCGTGCTGGTGGGCGGGCCGGGCTGGGTGGTGCTGGGCGTCATCAAGATGCTGGGCGGCGCCTTGCTCGCGTACCTGGCCATCAAGCACATGGTGCCGGTTGACCGTGCCGTAGACCCCAACCAGATGTACCTGGCCGCGTACGAATACGTCTTTCCGAACTACAGCTGGGCGGTGGCAGCGACGGCGATCTTCGTTGTCATCTCGCAATTGAAGATCAACGTCACCAACGCGTACGCAGGGTCGCTGGCGTGGTCCAATTTCTTCTCGCGCGTGACGCACAGCCACCCCGGCCGCGTCGTGTGGGTGGTGTTCAACACGCTCATCGCCTTCATGCTGATGGAGATGAATGTGTTCCAGGCACTGGGCGATGTGCTGGGGCTCTACTCCAACATCGCCATCGCGTGGATGATGGCCGTGGTCGCGGACCTGGTCGTGAACAAGCCGCTGGGCCTGTCCCCACCGGGCATCGAATTCAAGCGCGCGTATCTCTACGACATCAACCCGGTCGGCGTCGGCGCGATGGCTCTGGCGTCTGCGCTGTCGATTCCCGCGCACCTGGGCGTTTTCGGTGCGACGGCGCAGGCGTTCTCCGCCGTGATCGCGCTGAGCGTGGCGTTCGTGACATCGCCGCTGATCGCGTGGGCGACAAAAGGCAGGTACTACATCGCGCGCAACGCGCCGACCGACGACAACCAGTCGATGGCGCTGAAGAAGTGCGTGATCTGCGAGCGCGAATACGAAGCGCCCGACATGGCGCATTGCCCGGCGTACCAGGGTCATATCTGCTCGCTGTGCTGCACACTGGACGCGCGGTGCGGCGACCTGTGCAAGCCGCATGCGTCGCTGTCGGCGCAGTGGTCCGGCGCGCTGCGATGGATGTTGCCCCGACGGGCATGGCCTTACCTCGACACGGGCCTGGGGCACTTCCTGCTCCTGATGCTGATCGTGGTGCCGCTGCTGGCGACCGTTTTCGGCCTGCTGTACCACCAGGAAGTGCAGACGTTGGCGATGATGGTGGACAGCGCAGGGCTTTCTGAAGGGTCCCTGCGCTCGGGATTCCTGAAGGCCTATCTCGCGCTGGTCGTCATTGCAGGTATCGTCGCGTGGTGGCTCGTGCTCGCGCACAAGAGCCGGCAGGTCGCGCAGGAGGAATCCAATCGCCAATCGCACCTGCTGCTGCGCGAGATCGAGCTGCACAAGCAGACCGACGAGGCGCTGCAGAACGCAAGGCAGCTTGCCGAGGAGGCCAAGCTCGCTGCCGACGAGGCGCGGCATGCAGCCGAGCAGGCCAACCAGGCCAAGAGCCGCTACATCAGCGCCATCAGCCACGAGCTGCGCA
>JAZKFI010000017.1:402755-472836 GCA_040386575.1 Pseudomonadota bacterium | reverse complement strand
CACACCCCCATGATGGCCCACTACCATCGGATGACTTTCTAGCCGGCATGCAGTAAAGGCTTCTAGGTCAAGGTAGGTGCCTGACGCGCCTATGGCTCTCCGTGATGGATGTTCCACTTTGCCGCACTCGCGCGGCCATCTTGATGCCTCGCCTCGCTTAAAGCGTCAGCCCGGGGCGCTTCCTTTTCGCGGGCTTTTTCGGCTTGGCCGGCTTGCGAATATCGTCTTCAAGCTCGGAGCGAAACGATTGGGAACCCGCCACCTCGCGAAGCAGCTTGGCCAACTCCTCCCCTGCTTCTCCTTGCTCGCGAGCGATAGCTTCCGCAGTCCGGCCTTGGGCGTCGACCAGCCCGGCGTTCGCGCCCGCGTCCAACAGGAGCCTTGCCGCCGTCGCCGAATGTCTGCCGGCCGCGAGCATCAGCGCCGTTTGCCCAGAGCCGTCCGCGGCGTCGATGTCCGAGCGGCCGACGAGCGCTCGCATCTTCTCCTCGTCCCAGATCGCCCGCATCAGCGGCGTGCGCCCTTCGTTGTCGGCGATGCGCGCGTCGGCGCGCTCGAGCACAAGCTCGAAGCACTCGGCGTCTCCCCGTCCCCCGGAGAGCCTGGCCAGCGCCGTCGCGCCCTTCGCGTCGCGCGCGTTCACGTCCGCCCGCGGCAACATGAGCCCGAGGAGCTCGGGCAGGCCGGCATCCGCGCACTTCATGAGCGCGGTCTCCCCCTGCTCGTCTTGCAGGTCGAGGTCCGTGAGTGGAAGAAGCCGGAGGACGCAGCGCAGCGGCCCCATGTCGTTGCCGCTCGACCAGCCAGACTTCTTCTCCGTCAGCGCGCCCAGCGCTTCCAGGAGAGCCGTGCGGCCCTTCGCGTTCTGGGCGTTCACGTCCGCGCGTCTGCACAGCTGCGCGACGAACTCCGCCGAGCCGGAGCGCGCGGCGACGATCAAAGCGGTGTCGCCCTGCGCGTTCTTGTGGTCGACGTCTGAGCCGTCAAGAACCGCCCGCAGGATCTTCGAGCTGTGGCCGCTCGCCGCTAGGGTGAGCGCGGTCTCGCCCTTGGCGTTGGAAGCGCGAATGTCCGAATGCGGGGTGAGAAGTTCGACGGCGTCCTCCAGGGGACGCATGACCGCGTGCAACAAGCCGGTGTTGCCATCCGCGTCGCGCAGGTCGGGCTTCGCGCCGGCAGCAAGCAGAACCTCGAGGACCTCCTTCCTGTGGGAGCCTTCGTGCCAGTCGATGTGGTTCTTCCACCTGTCCGGATCGATCGCGAGCATGAGCGCGGTGCGGCCCTTCGAGTCCTGCTTGTCGAGGGCGACCTGTGGAGCCAGCGCGCGCACGATGTCCACCATGGCCTCCTTCGCCGCCATCATCAACGCGGTGCGCCCCTCGCGCCGCTCGGCCGCATCGATGTCCGATCGAGGCAGCAGGAGCGCGGACAACGCCGGTCCTTCGCGCCTTGTCGCGGCGCTCATGAGCGCCGTCCAGCCGTCGGAGCTCGTCCCCTTCGGGTCGCAGCGGGGGAGCAGCATCTGCACGGCCTCGACGGAGCCGCTGTAGACGGCGGAAAACAGCGCGACCGGCTCGATCTTGCCGTCTTCGCGAAGGACGTTCGGGTCGCAGTGCGGCAGAAGCAGCTCGACCAAGCGAGGCTTGCCGTGGCGGGCGGCCACGTCGATTGGCCGCTCGTTGTCGAACTCGCCAGCGGCCGCGAGCGGCGCCAGCCTGGCCACTTCGGCCTCGTCGCCCTTATTGACGGCTTCGATCAACTCCTTGACCAGCGCGCGCGGTGGCTTGCGCTTGCCGCCAGACGCCTTGGCCGCTTCGGCGGCGGCCAGATCCTTCATGTTCGAAAAATCGACGTCCCGGAGCGCCTGGAACTCCACATAGTCGCCGCTGCGCTCGTCGACCCCAACCCGCCAGCGCTCCGTCTCGCGCCCTGTCCATCGGTTGATCGGCATGTAGGCGAACCACGCGTAGACGCCCTTGTCGACCAGCCCCTGGACCGCCTTCGCTTTGATTGGCTTGGCTGCCTTGGCGCCAGGCGTGAAGCGTTGGAAGTCGGTCCCGTGCTCGAGGGCCAGTTTGAAAATGGGACCCTTGACGCTGAATTCTTTGGGCATGCGCGAGCCTGTTGTTGGTTGTTGCAGCCATTATGAAAAACTGCGCGCCCACGCATTGAGCGGGCAAGCGCGCCTTGACGCGGGGTGGAGCCAAGTCATCTGCTTCTTGCACAAAAACCAATACTGTTTAAAAATACAGGCTGACTCCAAGGAGCGCGCCGTGTCCAGCTACATCTTCATCTCGCCCAGGTCCGACCCCGGCATGGGCCGCCCGCTGGCCGACCCGTTGCTCACCTCCGGGTCGCGCCCGACCATGGGCACTTGCAGGCCGGACCTGCGCCGCCTCGTCCGCCCTGGCGACCAGATCTTCGTCATCAGCGGCAGCATGGGCGCGAAGCATCGGCAATACGTGATCGGAGGCTTGGAGATCGCCGAGAAGCTCGAAGACCAGCTCGCGGCTCTGCGAAAGTTTCCTGAGAACGCGCTGCGCTTCGACGCCGGCAAGAAGATGGGCAACATCATCGTGACGCCCGACGGTTACCAGCACCCACAGGACACCCACAAGCCGGAGACCTTCGAGAACCGCATCAAGAACTACTTGGTCGGGCAAAACCCCGTGGTGCTAGAAACCCCGCGCGAGGTCGAGCTCGGGCGCGAGCGCACCATCGACATCCTCTCGCGCCTCTTCGACCGCTCGGGCCCGCGCGTGGCGCAGATCGTGGGCCGTCATCGCAAGCTGAGCGACGAGCAGGCCGACCGGCTGCGCCGCGAGCTCATGGACATCAAGCGCGAGGCGGCGTCGTGATGAACCTCGGCGAGCACCTAGCAAGCCGCAAGCTCGCCGTCGATCAGGTCGCCGCGAAGGCGAAGCTTCCCACCGAGCGCTTCGCCCAGATCGCGGCGGGCGCCGACGCGAGCCTGGCGGAGATGCGCGCCATCGCAAAGGCCCTGCGCCTGCCGTTGGAGAGCTTGCTCGATCCGGAGCCCGCCGAGCCGGTGAAGGCGCTGTTTCGCCACACGCTGGGTCAGCGCGAGGTCGAAGTGTCCTCGGAGGTCGACGTCGTCTCCGCCCAGGTGCGCGACGCCTTGGCGATCGCGCGAGGCATGCCCGGCAACACCGGCTGGCTCGATCTTTTCCGCGGCATGGAGCCGAAGTTCGAGGCGGCCGAGGAGTTCGCGCAGCTTTTCCGCAAGGCGTTCGCGGGGCTCGACGACAAGGAGCCCTTCCCGCGCTTGCCGCAAGTCGCCCACGAGCTCGGCGTCTTCATCCTCTACTCTCGCGACTCCGCCATCGAGGGGGTGTCCGCCATCGTCGAAGGCTACGCGCTGATGATCCTCGGCGCGCGGGCGTTCAAGCCGCGCCTGCTCTTCACCATGGCGCACGAGTTCGGGCACCTGGTCGCCCACCACGACGACCAGGCGAGCGGCTACGCGCACTTCGATCGCCGAGAGGACTTCGACGGAATCCCCGGCGCTCCGCGCAAGCTCGAAGAGAAGTTCGCCGACGCTTTCGGCTCCGCGCTCGTGCTGCCGCGACACGGCGTGCTGCTTGCCGTCAAAGCGATCCGCGAGCAGCTCGGGGCCAAAGGGCCGCTTGGCGACATCGAGATCCTTTGGCTCGCGCATCTGTTCCACGTCAGCTTCGAAGTCGCCGCGCGCAGATGCGAGGGGCTCGGCCTCGTGCCGCCCCGCGGCGCGCGCGCCCTGTATCAAAAGCTGCAGGACGACTACAAGAATCCGGAGCGCCGCGCGGCGGAGCTCGGCATCCCGCCGCGGCCCGACATCCCGGTGGACGCGTCTCCCGCGCTCCTGCAAGCGGCGGCGCGCAAGGTGAGGGCCGGGGAGATTTCGGTGGGGCGCGCCGCGGAGCTCCTCAACGTGCCGGTCTCCGCGCTGTTCGTGGCCAACGCCGAAATAGCCGCGTGATCCGCATCCTGGACGCCTCGACGCTCCTGAACCTCGCCAACGGCGAAGTCCTCTCGAAAGTCCTGCGCCTTCCGGGCACATCGTTCCAAGTCAGCGGCGTCGTGCGCGACGAGTCGCGCACCGTCGCGCAGGCGATCGACGCGGCCGTCGAGGCCGGCCGCCTGGCGCTGGTCGACGACAAGTTGATCAGCGTCTCGCGCTTTCTGAGGGCGAAGGCGGAGTGGCAGTTGGACAACGGCGAGACCGAGTGCATCCTGGCCGCGGCCGAGGTCGGCTGCTCGGTCGCGTGCGATGACAAGGCGGCGCGCAAGGTGATCGCGAGGGTGCTTGGCGAGTCGCGCGTGACTGGCTCCATCGGCCTGCTGCGCGAAGCCGTGCAGGCGGGGCTCCTCACCCAGGCGGAGGCCTTCGCGGCCTACCAGTTGATGCGCCAGCGCGGCGGCTTCCTCCCCGCGGTCGCGCAGGCCGAGTTCTAGGTCAAATCGTCTCCGGGCGCAGCCCCAGCTTGTCGTTGCGCAAGGGATTGGGCGCGAGCTTCGCGAGCGCCTGGCGGACGCCGACGAACGGATTGGCGATCGTCTTCTTCATCTGGCCGAGGGCTCCGAAGGAGCGGCCGCACGAGTGGCAGGAGTGCTCGACATGCGGCGTGAACGCGTGCTCGCCTTCGTCGAAGTGGTGATCTCCGCAGCCGGGGCAAACCAGGTCCACCACCCTGCCCTCCAAGTGCGGCATCGCCGACTGCGCCATGAAGGTCCGCACGTGAGCGGCGCTCAGCGCCAGGCCGTCGATCACCACCTCGGCGAACGTGTCGTCCAGGCCGCTGGGCATCTCCTCGTCGGGGGTATTGAACGCGTGCACGTGGATGCCGTCCTCCTCGGCGCGCGCCGACGTCCACAGGATCGCGGGGTTCGAGCCCCAGATCTGCACGCCGCCGGGGAACTCGCTCTGCTTGAACTTGGCCTTCTTCTTCGCGGCGACGAGCTTGGGTTTCTGAGCGCCAAGCATGTGCCGCACGGTCGCCAGCGGATTGCCGACGCCCTTCCCGCTGTCAGAGAACTGCTTGCCGCACCCGTGGCATTGGTGGCGCCGGTGCGCGTGGACGGCGAACCAGTCGCGATCCAAATGCGGAAAGCCGCAGTAGGCGCAGTTCACGGTGGTCGTCTCGAACCCGAACACGCCCGACACCATGTAGTTGATCGCGTCGATCTCGTCGACCTCCGCCCATCCGTCGGACAGCAAGTCCTTCGCCAGCGGAATTCTCAGCTTGCGATACGTGCGGTCGATCACCTTCGGGCCGCCCTTTTCGAGACGGGCGTGCACGTGGATGCCCCGGTCCATCGGCTTGTTGGTGGTGTCGTAGACGGCCGGCACCGAACCCCACAGCGCGATGCCGCCGGGGTAGCCGCGGAAGTCCAGGTCCAGCGTGTCTTCGGGCGCGATGGGCTCGTCGTCGGCCGCCACGCACTTCTCAGCGGGCGTGCCGTATTTCGCCGTGGCGTTGGCGTGATGCCCGAGGCACCAATACCGGGTGCCGCCGTCTCGGCGCCGGCCCACGGGGACGATGTTGCAACTCATCGGGAAAGCTTACCCGACTCGCGCGTCTGCTCGCTGGAGCGCGCTGGCTGCTTCGATCGCGCGCGCGGCGCCCAACACTTGCCACGCGCCAAGCGCCGTCTTCGACAGGTCAGGACCAACTCAGCGCTCAAAAGGTGAACTGATCGGACGCGAATTATGCTCAAATTGACGCTCTCGGCATTCGGCTAGCCTTCTGAAACTGAACTGGTATTTGGATCAGAAAAACTGATATGTTCTCGAACAAGTTATTGATTTAAAAGGGATTTATTCAGTTTGCTGGATGTCAGATACTGGAACTCCTTCTAGAACTCTATTCGCTCAAAGCTAAAAATGCGAAGTGTCGATGTTTTGGAGTCGCCCATGACCACCGTCCCCGATCTGTTGAAGGCCCTCGGCGAGTTGCTTTCGACCATGCAATCCAACCCCATGCTGCTGCTGGCGGTCGTCGCGATCTGCGGCTTCGCCGTCGTCGCGCTGGCGCTGCGCGTCGTGCACGCGGCGTTGGAGAGGAAGTGAGCTGGGCGAAGATGCCGACCGACTGGCTGCGGCCGGTCGACCCGCCTGCGCCGCCTCAGCCGGCGAAGCCGCCCAAGGCCGGCTACGACTTCGACGACGTAGGCCTGGACGACTTGATCGACCTGGATTCGAAGCCCGCGAAGTTCTACCCGCTGTCGCTGTTCGAGTGGCGCAAGGATGGATCGAGCTCCATGGCGGCGCTGATGATCGTGATCGCGCTGAGCATCAAGCTCAATCAGTCGCATCGAGGCGAGCGCTTCGAGCCGGGCAAGCCGCGGCCGACCGCGGTGGCGGTGACCTACGACGAGCTCACGCGGATGACGGGCTTCGCCCGCGCCACCGTGAGCTCCGGGCTCGACCTGCTCGAGGAGCTTGGGGCGATCTCGCGCTCGAAGATCGGCCGCGCGAACTCCTACACGCTGCACGGCGTGAACGAGCCCGGGCGCTGGTGCCAGTTGCCGCAGAGCACGCTCCTCCGGCCCGATGGCGCTCTCTCGATCAAGAAGTTGGAGCGCAAGCGCGCGACCCTGCACGCCCTGCGCGTTTACGCCGCCTTGCTGTCGCTGCGCAGGCAGCAGACGAACACCGCCTCGATCAGCTGGACGGGTCTCTCGAGATGGACCGGGGTCCGGCGCGCGGACATCGGCCCGGCCGTCCAGGTTTTGGTCGCATGGGGCTTGGTTTCATTTTCCGAGGAGCTCGACGACCGCCACCTTGATGGCGAGGATCGCAGCAACCGATACCGGATTGTCGGGCTGGGCAAAGTGCAGCACGCCAGCGAGGTCGCCTGAGCCTTCGTCGGCAGAAAACGTTTGGGTCGAGCCGCGAGCGCAAAGGGGGAGAGCGCGCCAGAATGGGCGAAGCGCGGCCGCCCACGATTTCTCCCCCTGCGCGCTGGAATCCTATATACTGTCTTTTCATACAGTATTCGACATGGACGCCGAACTCACCCCCTCTCAGTGGATTTCCGCTTGCGCCGAGACGCTAGCGGAGCGCTGGCGGACGGTGCCGGCGCGGGAGCTCGAAGAGGTCGCGATCGTGATCTGGCAAGACGAGGCGCTGCGAAGCGAGCCTCCGCGCGAGGCCGCCATCAAGTGGTTGGGCCCGGTGAACGTGGGCCAGTCGGACTCGGGCCGCGCCGCGCAGCAGCCGCGCGCGTAAACAAGCGGCTCCCCGCCGACCGGAGCGGTCGACCGCGATCGTCGCGAGCATGTGACGAGGGCGCGCGCGGCGGCGACTCCGACCTTCGAGATCGCGACTTCATCAAGTGTTCGTCACTATGAACAGTTTCGTCATCGGAGCGTAGGCGGAGCGCGCGCCTTCTCGAATGATTGCGCGCGAACGCAAGCCAAACTATTGACAAACCGTCCCTGGCTTGAGAGATGTAGATCGATTGGAGTTCGCGATTCAAAGGAGCAGGGATGGCGCAGAAGCAGCAGTTCGAAAAGATCTACGAGGATGGCTGGGACGACTCTCCGGCGGGCGATGCCGAGGGCGGCGGCGCGAAGGAGCCTCCTTACGCTTCGCTCGCGCAAGTCGCGCCCCTCGCGCTGGTGGCGGTCTCCGAGAGTGCGCCTGCGAGAGCGCCCGCGACCACCGCCGCGCCTTCCCAGAACATCGTCGCGCCTGCGGCGGCGGCTCAGCCCGCGTCGGTCCCGCCTCCCCAGGGGCAGCAGCCCGCGCCGTGGCCGGCGCGGCATCGCGCCGGCCTCTACCCCGCGTTGTTCTCGCGCTCCGCGCTCTTCCAAGTCGGGCGCGGCAAACGCCTCAAGGGCGGCAAAACGTCCTCGCCGAACGCTAGGGCCGTCGCCTGCCAGGGCGGGCACGAGCTGTCCGCTACCGGCCCGCGCCTGTCGATGCGGGACAAAGCAGTTTGGGAGTTCGCGCTTGATCGCGCGCGCGCCGCGGGCCAGATCGGCGCGGAATTCGAGCTTTCGGCGCGCGCGTGCGCACTGGCCTTGGGCGCGAGCAAGGATCGCAGCTCGGAGACGCTCCGACGGGTGCGCGCCAGCCTGGACAGGCTGGCGGCGACGACCCTCGGCTACGAGCTCTCCACCGGCGAGAAGGGGTCCTGCAAACTGCTCGCGAGCTCGCGAAGGGACGGGAAGGCCTGCGTCGTCGCTCTCGATCCGAAACTCGGCGCCCTCTTGGAGGCGGACTTCCTCTTCAAGCTCGACGCCGCGCGCCGCGCGGGCTTGGGCTCCGACCTCGCCAAGTGGCTGCACGACTTCCACTCCACCCACGAGCAGTTCGACGGGGCCTTCTCCGTGGAGACGCTGCGGGGTTTGTGCGGCTACGAGGCCCAGCCGGGGCACTTCTCCGGCGAGCTGCAAGCGGCGTTGCGGGCGGTCGCGGAGGCCGCGCCCAAGCTGCTCGCCGCGTTTCAGCTCGCCAAGCCGTCGGCGAAGGCGGACAGCTGGAAGGCCTCGGTGACGCGCGGCGAGGAGGTCGTGAGCTACGAGATGCCCGAGCGGGAGTGGCGCAAGCGCGGACGGCGCCCGAACCTCTGAGCGCTCGCGGAGCGCGCGAACGGAACCGCGCGAAAAGCGCGACGCTCATGCCGCATAACAACTTAGCCCTTCGTGGTCCAACCGCATGGGCGTGGGCGTGGGGCATGGGCGTCGGCGCGGGATTCGCGCTAGCGGGCGCGCGTGCTTTCCCCGCGCCCTCGCGCCGCAAGGCGCGCGCGAGTCGCCTGCGACGAGCTCCGACGCCGGCCAGGCGTCGGCGGAGCGCCAGCGACGCTGCCGGCAGGTTTCGGGAGGCCGCGTCCCGCCTGCGGGCGGGAACGCGGGAGGCGGCGCAGCCGCCCTCTTCTTTATTCTTTGTTCTAAGAGAAATCTATAAATGGGCCGTTTCACGCGGTTCGACCACGAACCCCGCGCGGTTGGACCACGAAGGCCACGCGCTTGGACCACGAACCCACGCGGCTCCACCACGAAGGCCACGCGGCTGGACCACGCGCTCACGCGGTTCCACCACGAAGGCGCGAGGAGCCTCCACGCGGTTCGACCACGAAGGGAAGGCGACGCCAGCCACGAAAAAGCGGCCTTGCGGCCGCTGGGATGGGGAGCGCCTGGCGTCAGCGCGCCGGCGCGCGCTCGTATTCGTCCACCCACTCCTTGTGCTCCGCCATGGCCACGAGCTGCCTCTCCATCCCGAGCAGATACTCGGCCATGCGCTCGGCGTCGCGCGCGGCCGCGAAGATGGCCAGAGGGTCCTTCCGCGCGCCCGAGACCCAGCTGCGCAGGTAGGCCGCGTGGTTGGCCACATGCTTCGGGTCCTGGCACATGGGAACGCCGGTTTCGGCGGCCAAGATCGCCGAGCAGATTTCGGCGCGCAGCTCCTCCATGGCGTAGGCCTCGTCGCCCCAACGCTCGCCGAGCGCGTCGCGCCGATCCAGCCTGTGCTTGGCCAAGGTCGAATGCCCCGCCTCGTGAAATTGCGTGGCTGCCAGGTCGTAGGCCGAGCGAAACTTTTTGCGCTGCGGGAGTTGGATCTTGTCCGCCTTGGGATCGTAGAAGGCCTGCGCCCCGCCATAGGCGATGACCAGGCCCGTCTTCTCGCGCAGCGCTTGGAGCACCTTCTCCGCCCGCTCGGCGGGCTCAAACTCCCGCGCCTGCTCCTCCGGCTCCATCGGCGGGACTCCGTCAATCTGCTCCGCGTTGAACACGAAGTAGCGGCGCAGGACCATGCGCTTGCGGTCCGTAGTGCCGCTCTCTCCCGCCGCTTCTTGGCGCTCCGCTTCGTCCGAGCGCTCGCCGGGCCCGAGCTCCACGAGCTTGACGATCATCGTCCCCCTCTCGCCTCCCCTTACCTGCCAGCCCTTCTCCGCAGCTTGGCGGTAGGTGAGCCACCTGGGGTCCGCGCGGCCTTGCAGGGCCAAAAGGATGCGGTTCGTGGCCCGGTAGGCGTTGAGCGTCGCGCCATTGATCGGCCTCATCGAGCTCGCGCTCCACGGCTTCTGCCAAGGCGTGTTGCTCTGCTCCATCGCGGCGATCAGCGCCGCCGCGACTTGGTGCTTCACGTCGGGCCCGCGCTCCCGTCCTTCCTCCCGCCGCGCCTCCTCCTGATTCGCTTCCATTCGAGCCTCCCCTTGTTGTTGTCGGTCCCGCCGCCCCGTGGCTTGGAAGTCAGCCCGCCGGGGCTGTCTTCCTCCGTCCGAAGTCAGCCGCAGGCTGTCTTCGTCACCGGTCGATCCGCCGCGACCCCGCCAGGGCGCGCGCGTGGCGACGAAGGTCGAGGGCGAACGCCAGGCGCGCCCAGGCGCTCTCGCGGCCGGCGGCCGCGCCCGAGCCGTGCGCCGGCTGCTCCGTTTCGAGCTCGCCGAGCGCGTCGACCGTGTCCGGGCCGACCTCGGCGTCTATCTCCTGGGGCTCGTCGAGCGCGAAGCGCCGCCAGAGCGGGCGCGCGTCCGCGCGGTTGCTGTGAATGTCCATGCCGCCTCCTGTGATGGGCCGCCGCGCGGCCCTTAGGTGGCGTGCTCGCGAGGACCGCTCTCCGCGCGCTCAGAGCGGACGTTGTCCGAGCTCGGGCCCTTCCTCCGCGGGCGGCGCGAGTTCGGGCGCCGCGGGAGGCAGCAGGCGAGGCGCGCCAATCGCGGGAACCCTCCCCGAAGTCCAGGCCGCCGGCACGAGCTGAGGCCTGCGCGGAAAGTCCGCGTGGAAGGGCCAGAAGAGCTCGTAGGCGTCGCCGTCGACCAGCAGCGCCATGGTGGCGCCGCCCCGCGCCGGATCGGCCCCCAAACGGCTGGCGAGCTCGGACGGCAGATACAGCGCAACCTGCTCGCGCGCGTAAGAGAGCGAGGACGAGGGGCCTTGGCCGGATCGCGTCAGCGAGATGTTCGGCCGCTCGACTTCGCGCCCGCCCAGCGCGCGCGCCAAGTGCTCCGAGGTCTGCCCCGGCCCGATGCGCCCGACGAGCACCGCGCCGACCATCGCGCACAGCGCCTTGACGAGCTTCTCGCCGTGGATCTCCTCGAGCTGCGCGAGGTCTTGGCAGGCGAGCACGCAGCGAAAGCCTCGCGACCTGCCCTGCTCCACCAGGAGCCGGATGTTGACCTTCCCGAGCGCAGGGAATTCGTCGCAGACCACCCAGCGCTTGCGCGAGGAGTCGTCGCGCATCTCCGCGCTGCCCACGAGCGAGGCGACCACTTCGAGGATGGGGCGAGAGTAGGCGCGGGTGAGCGCCGGGTAGGAGGCGTGCCCCTGCAGGATGATCTGCTTGGGTCCGCCCGAGCCCAGCGTCCAGTCGACCAGGCTCAAACGGCGCTCGGGCGGCAGGTCGCCCCAGGCCTCGGCCAGGTCGAAGATGGGCGCGCACGAGCTCGCGAGGTTGATCAGGATGCCTTGCGAGGTGACCGTTGGCTTCTCCACCAGGCGCGCGGCCTCGGGGTGGTGATCGCGCATGATCTGCGCGACCGAGCTTTGCGGCATCGCCACCGCCTCGGCCAAGTCGGCGAAGCCCCACTCGGAACCGCGCGTCGCTTGGAGCCAAGCCATGAGGCCCACGAGGATCTGGCGCGAGGCGTTGCCCCACATCGGGTCCGTGGAGGGCTCGATCAGCGAGTCGGCGAACCGGCGCATGTCGGCGACGTTGCGCATGTCGCGCGCGACGTCCCAGACGTGGGAGCGCGCGTCCCAGGGCGCGAGGATCGGCGCTTGGTCAAACATGGCGGTGAACTCGCCCTTGGGGTCGAACACGAGCGCGGGCTCGTCCGTCGTGAAGATCTTCGAGAGCAGCGGCTTGACGAAGGTCGATTTTCCCGCGCCGGTTCCGCCCACCATCAGCAGGTGCTTGCTCCACATGTCGCCGGGATACGGCACTCCCGGCGCGATGTCGTGGTCCGGCCGCGCCGCGGCCGCCTCCTTGAACTTTTCGCGGAGTGTGGCGGCGGCGTCGGGGCCCGAGCGCCTCCGCGCGCCGCGCAGATGGATCAGGCGGTCCCGCGCGCGCATCATGGGCGCGAAGAGCAGCGCGCCGGGCGCGCAGGCGGCGAGCGAGGCGAGCGCGAGCCGCGCGTTCACCGCCATGCGCGACGCGTCGGAGGCCTGCGACCAATCAAGCTGGCAGGAGCGCGCGGCGCCCGAGAGCAGCTCGGGAGCGACAAGGCGCAGGGCAGAGAGCGCCGCGCAGCCGAGCTGCCGGCCGAATTGCCATGGCGGGTCGGCGAGCCCCGGCAGATGCCGCCAGGTGAGCGCCAAGGCGGCCAGCCCCACAGCGGCGCCGGCCGCCGCGCTCGCGCGCGCCCATCCCCAAGGATCGGATTTCTCCAAGCTCGGAGGCGCGGCCTCCCTCGGGCTGGGCATCGCGTCGCGCATCGGCTCTCCTCGGCTTGGGGCGTGGAGGATTGGCTCGGCGCAGTCTCCCTCGGCGCGCCGTCGGTCGGGGGGCCGTATGGGTTGCGCAGACCTGCCCGTTCGTCTGCTTAGTCAGCACGAGGCTTTACATCCTTTGCGCTCACGGCTTAGCTGCAGATATAGCAATAAGCCAAGAAACGCACGAGATGGAGGGAACGATGCACGCAGAAATCGACGAGATCATCGACACCTACGCTGGCCTGAGCGATCAAGAGTTGGTGGATCTTCGGAAAGCAGCCAGGCGCCGCATGCGTGGCACCCGGTTCTCCGAGCCATGCGACTTAATTCACGAAACTCTGCACGCCCTGATATCCGGAGATCGTCACTGGCCCAAGCACATCCCTTTCCAGTGCTTCATGTCCGAGACGATGCGCAGCGTTGCGCACGCGGACAGAAAGCGTAAGGAGAACAAGCTAAATTGTGGCCACAGTGTCGAAGAGCTCGCGGCACTGGGGGCGTGGCGCCTCCCACGCCGCAAATCCGTAGAAGCGGAACTTGAGGAGTGTGAACCCGGGAAGCTCGCAGTCACCGCGGCGGAGCAGGCTCGCGACTCGTTGACGCACGACGGATTCGCACAGCTAGTGATTGACGCCATGCTCACCGGCCTCGAACCGCGGGAGGCCTGCGAGCAGTTTGGATGGGATATGAACGAATATCGGGCCGCGCGCCAACGCGCACTGCTTCGCATCCGGAAGAACCTCCCGCCCGGCCTGGGATGATGACAAGTGGCTCTCCGGGCATCGCGAGACGCGTCGCGAGCACATGGGCAGCTCTGATGAGGTGAGCAGCTGCCACAGCAACAAACCTGGGGACCGCCCTGCATAAGTTCGAATTGACCGAGAGGAGTGCCTGTCAGGGTGCGGCGCGGCGCAACGCGACGAGACTAGAAAGCGGCGGGGAAAAGCGCAGATCCGGCAAGCAGCCGCAGAAAATGGACACAAGGCGCTCGCGAGGGAGCGCGATCAGAGCCTTCCTCTCCTCCTCGGGGAATCGGCCTGAGGCGACGAGCAGCTCGGCGATGTCGTCGACGCTCAGGGTGCCCCAATCAGCCTCGCAACGCTCGCACACGGCGGGGGCGCAGGGGACCGGGACTTCCACGGAACCATTGATCGCAGCAGGGGCGGGCGTCTTTCGCGCGGGAGCGGCAGCCGCCACCGCGCGGCGGGCGACTAGCTTGGCGAGCACGTTCTTCACGGTCGGCCCCCGGACAAGGAGCGCCGAAACCCGCGGGAGATGCCCATCTCGCGCAGGGCCTTGGCCATGCCCATCGGTGTAGCCCTCCATCGCGCAAGTGGGTGACAGCTCCGGGGTGGTCAAGTGCCCGCGCTCAGGCTCGCGGCAGATCCAATCGACAACGTCGTCCACTAGGAACATGGTCGTGGTGTTCAACATCCGGTGGGGGATAAAGAACGCCCCCGCCCGCACGTGCGCGTAGATCGTCGAAGGCGCGAGCCCCAGAATCCGCGCGAGCTTGGGCACGCCGACGAAGACGGCTTCGATGTGAAAGTCGCGAAGCAAGGCCGCGCGGACGGCGCTCTTTCGCGCCGAGCCGGGGTCGAGTTGAGGGTGTGCCGCTTCGATGATCATTGCCTGCGCTCCTGGTGTTTTGTCCTAGGAGCACTTGCTCGCGCGCGGGAGGCGCCGCGCGCCGCGCGTCGCCGACAGTGCCCGGCGGCTTGATGAACGCGCGGCGCTAGCCTTTTTGGAGGATGTGGCCCTTGAGCAGGGGGCAGGCAGGCCAGTTGGGATTCAAGATGATCAGGCCGTCGCGAGCTCGGGTCGCCGCGACCCGCACGAGCCTGCGGCTTTTTGGATAAGGCGGCTCGTCCCCGCGCCAGATGAAGCTCGACTCGCGTCTGCCCTCCTCGGCGAATCGCGACTCTCGCAGCAGGATCACGGCGTCGAACTGCTTTCCCTTCGCCTTGTGCCAGTTCATCACCTGCACTCCGCGCGGCGGCTCGGCCCCGTCGAGGATTTGCTCTTGCGCGAGCGCGCTGTCCAGCGCGGCCCGAGCTCGCGTGTAGGCGCCGTCGCGGAGCCATTCCGCGGAGAGGGCCGCGGAGATCCGGTGTCCGCGCTGGAACGCCACCATGAAGTCGAGCTGCCGCGCCGCCCGGATCAGCGCGGCTTCCCCGGACTCGCGCAGCGCCCGCTTCGCCGAGAGCCAATCGGCCGGCGGGTCGCCGGAAAAGGGGGAGCTCCGAAGCGCGGCCAGCGCGACGCGCAAGGCTTTGACGATGTTCACCTTCGGAGGCTTGCCCGCCCTGATCTGCTGCGCGCGCAGTTGGAGCGCCGCGACCTCGGCCTTGCCCGTGCCCGTGGCTCGCCTCGCGTTGGCGAGCAGCTCGATGCACGTGGCCACGTCGCCGTCTTCCCGCGCGGGGTCCTTGGGCTCGAGCAGGAAGGCCGCGAGCCTGGCGGTAAGCAGCGCCTCGGCCTCGTCGAAATGCAGCTTGTGCGCTACGGGCTTCCCGTCGGGGAAGTCGACCGCGTTGAGCGCGTTGGACGCTTTCAAGGCGTTGCGCGTCGTGTCGGCGAGCACTGCGATCGTCTTCGGCCGCGCGCCGCTGGAACACTCGGCGGCCTTGATCGCCGCGCCGATTGCCCGCCGCAGCAGCGAATTCCAGTTGACCGTCTTGGGCTCGTAGCCGATCTGCTGCACGCCCTTGTAAGGCGCCCCCCGAGGGCGCGCCGTGAGGATGTCGTTGGCGAAGGCGAGGATCTCGGTGTCGGGGCTGCGGCCGTTCTCGCCGCCAAGGTCGACTTCGAACGGGTCGAGCGCGGCGCGGATTTCAGCGACGCGCTCGGGGCCCACGCCAGGCAAGAAGTCGTAGATTTGCTGCTCGAGGTCCGCCAGGCAGAGGATCTGCGCGCGCGGCGCGAGCAGCTCGACGCAACGCCAAGCGTGGCTTCCCGTGTCCTGCGCCTCGTCGACGATGATGAGCGGATGGGCGGCCCCGACCAAGCCCGGCAGGTGCCGGCAGCGGGCCAAGAGCTCCGCGGTGTTCGGCGCGAACAAGTCGAAGGCCACTCGGCCGTCTTCGCGGAACATCCGCTCGCGCTCGACCAGCCACTCGGCCCACCCCTCGTCAGCCTGCCCTATCCCACCGCAGAACGCCTTCTCGTCCTGCGGCAGCAGGATTTCCAGCCGCTTGGGCGCGCCGAGGAGGTATCCGTGAGTCTTGAGCACGCTCCAGAAGAACGCGTGGAAGGTTTGCACCGACAGCAGGGACAAATGCTTCTGGGGCACTTCGAGGCGCGCGGCGTCGAGCACTCGGGTCACGGCCGCCCGCGAGAAGCTCAGGAACAACACCTTCTGCCCTGGCCGCAGGCCCTTTTGGATCAGCGCGACCGCCTTGCGCAAGGCGACAGTCGTCTTGCCGCTGCCTGGGCCTCCAAGCACCAGGCCGTGGCCGGGGCACGCGACGACGCTCGCGCGCTTGGGGCAGTTCGGGTCGATGCCCACCGCCGCTCCTAGACTGCGTCGCTCGCGTCGGCCGGGGCCGCAGCCTCGGCCTCGGCCTCGGAATCGGAATCGGAATCAGTAGCTGGCCCGTCCTTGATCTTGGGCATAGCCGCGAAGACGAAGCAGAGGAAGTTCAAAACCGAGGCGGGCAGATCCGCGTAGTCGCATTCCTCGAAGAGCCGCGCCGCCCAGCCCGCCCCTTTTCCGCTGCGGAGCGCGTTGGCCGTGAGCTTGCGGATCGCGGCCTCCTCGGCCGGCTTCGCCGCGGGAACGCCCAGGTCCGCGCCTTCGCCGCTGTCCCGCAGTTGCGACAGAAACTTCCAGAGGGCGGCGGTCGGCATCTCGTGGGCGACCAGGTTCTCGAAACCCTTGTGCGTGGTTTCGAAGTTGATGTCGTAGCTGGCGGCGAGCGCGGTCTTGGTTTTGCCGGTGCGCTTGGGTTCGAGGTCGTAGAAGCCGAACGTCTTGAGCCCGAGCGTCTTGAAGAACTTGCCGAACTTGGGCATGTTCGACTCGCCGGCGGCGTAGAAGAAGGTGGCGCCCAGGATGTCGAGAGCCTGGCCACCGGTGACGGCGGGATCCTCCGCCTCCATGCGCGCCGCGGCGACCGGCAAGGCGTGGAACTCGGTGAGACCTTCGACGACGATCGCGCCCTTGCCGAGCATGCATTCGCAAAGGCCCCAACGCGCGAACTGCTTGAACTCCTTGTCGGTCAGGCCTGAAGCATCGGACACCTTCTGCGAAGACAAGACGCCGGCTTGCCGCGAGAGCAGGAGCGTGTGCGAGGGCTCGAAACGCTCGATCACGAAGGGCGAATGCGAGGTGACGAAAGCCTGGCTGGTCTTCGTGAACAGGTAGTGCGCGATCCGTCGCTGGGTCGGCGGGGGCACGGCGATCTCGGGCTCCTCCATCGCGAAGATCACGCTGTCGGGTTTGAGCTCCGCGATCACCGAAAGCAGCGCGAGGACGAGGGTGTTGAGGGTGCCGGTGCCTGCGTGCGCGAACGGGACGTGGTCTTGGTCCGCCGAGAGCGCCAAGAAGAACGACATTGTCTTGCGTAGGTGGTCGCGCGTGAGCTCTGAAACGTGCAGCTTCGTGGCGTTGCCGGGAGCTTCGAGGGGGATGTAGCGCGCGAGGCGCTGCTCGATGTCACGCAACACCGGCGCGATCTCGGTGGCGTCGGACTCGACGTCGAGCTCGCGCAGGCGCCGGATGGACTTCTCCCACAGCGTCGTCCGGATGCCTTTGGTGCGCAGGATGATGTCCAGGAGGGTCCCGCGCTCGAGGCTCAGGGCGCGCGAGCCGGTGCGCAGCGCCCTCAGGTAGAGGAATCCGAACTCGCGCTTGATCTTCCGCGAGACGGGCGTGAGCTCGCCCTCGTCGGCGTCGGGACTGCGCGAGAAAAATGTCTTGGCCTCGAACTCGTCCTCCTCCGGGTTGTAGGCGCCGATCGTCACCAGGCGCAGGCACGGGATCGAGGTCGGCGGGTTGGCGAGGTCGACCTCGGCCTCTCCGAGCACCCGCCGCTCTTCGACGTGCCAGAACTCAAGATGTCCGCCGCAGAGGTTCAGCACCGCTTCACTGGGCTCGACCAGGACCACCTCGATGCGAAGCGGGACGGGCTTGGGGTCCTGCCCTTCCTCCGTCGGCGCTAGGTATTGGGCGTTGTAGAAGTCGAACTCGTCGATCGCGGGACTCCGGTTTAGCCTGTCGGGACCGAGCGCCAAGTCGAGCGATTCGCAGATGGTGCTCTTGCCGACGTTGTTGGACCCGACGAACAGCGTATGGCCGTCGAACAGGAGCTCGGCGGACTTAATGCCGCGGAAGTTGGTGATGGAAAGCTTGACGACCTTCATGGCCCCTCCCCTGGGCTGTGGGCGCTCTGCCGCCACTTGTTTGGCGCGCCCTTGTGCGCATTCTGCCCCGATGAGCTTGGGACCCGCGCGGGGCGCGCGAAGGAGACGGGCCGAAGCCCGCGCCTTCATAGCAAGCCTCGCTCCGCAAAAGACACCACGCTGCCCCCGGCGACGATCATGTGGTCAAGGACACGGACGTCCACCAGCGCGAGCGCGGCCTTCAACGTGTGCGTGAGGGATTCGTCCGCCCTGCTCGGCTCGGCCACGCCCGAGGGGTGGTTGTGCGCCAGGATCAGGGAGGCCGCGTTGAGCGTCAGGGCCAGCTTGACCACCTCGCGCGGGTAGACCGACGTCTGCGTCAAGGTGCCTTGGAACATCTCCTGGCACTCGATCACCCGGTTCTGGGCGTCTAGGAAGATGACGGTGAATACCTCGCGCTCGTATGCGCCCATCTTCACCGCAAGGTAGTCCTTGGCCAAGCCCGGGCTCTGGATTACGTCCCGGCGCCCAATCCGCTTGTCTAGGATCGCCTTGGCGGCCGAGACGACCTCGTGCTGCGACGCGGGTTGGTATTGGCCGTCAGCGGCCACGGAGAAGAGTTTGCTTTGCGCCATGTCGCGCTCCTGGTAGCGGGCGGGATTGCCTGCCGCCAGGCCGGCCGGGCCACAGCGGAGCGGTCAAGGCTCCCAACGGCCGAAGGACGCGAGCGCGCAGCGCGATGGCCTTGACGGCGAGAACGGTCCGATAGGCTCAGACAGCAGCAAGACCGCCCCTCCTATATCCCTCCGCACTCACCTCGTTGAGACGAGATCCATTCGACCGTTTGGCGGGCCGGCTCCACGCTGCGCTGCTTTGCGCGCGACGCGCGATCCCGGCGAGCACCCTCCACCATGGCCAAGCTTCTGTTAGATCCGAAAAAGCTGCGCAAGCGCGCCGACAACCGCGCGCACTACGAGAAGACGCTGGACCGCCACGACGCGGTCCTTCTGCGCTTGGACAGGGGTGACCTGGTGAAGCTCGACGCGGCCAGGCTCCCGCTTGGGCTTTCTCGCTCGGCCTTCGTGAAGCTGCATCTCCTCGCGGTCGCCGAGGTCTTGTCGACTAGGTCCGCCGAGATCGAGACGGCAATGCGCTTGCGACGAATCTCGCTCTCGACTTTCGTGGCGGCCTCTATCGAGGCCGAGCTCTCCCAAGCTCGCGCGGATCCGGGCGCGACGCAGCCCTGCGCTCTCGAGTTCGACGCGCTTTTCGGCCAACCCGACGCGGAGGCCTGATGCTCTCTATCGTCAAGATCAACTCGCAAGCCAACCAACCCCGCCGCGGCGGGGCGGGTTACGCCCACTACCTGGGCGAGCGCAGCACCAAGCGGCGCGGGGACTTTGACGACTACGCGCGGCCGAAGGACGACGGCTCGCCGCCGCCGTTCTGGGCCTGCAAGGGCGCGGCCGCCCTGGGCCTGGACGCGTTCGCCGAAGCCGAGCAGGTCGAAAGGCTCGCCAAGGGCTTCCACCCCGTCACCGGCGCGCCCTTGGTGAAGGGCGCCGGGCGCGAGCACGTGATGGGGCTGGACATGACGTTCTCCGCGCCCAAGGACGTCTCGGCGGTGTTCGCCGGAGCCGACCAAGCCACGCGCGCGGCGATCCTCGAAGCGATCCAGCAGTCGGCGCGGGCCGCGCTCGAATACGCGGAGCAGGCGGCCCTCACCCGCCACGGGAAGGCTGGCGTGGTCAAGCAGCGGGCCGAAGCCGGTATCGCCGCGTGCTACACCCACTTCGCCAGCCGCGCGCTCGACCCCCAGCTCCACGTCCACGCCTTCATGTTCAACGTGGGCAAGCGCCAAGGCCTCGACGAGTGGTCGGCCTTGGAGCACCGCCCGCAGTTCGAGCGCAAGCTCGCCACCGGAGCGCTCTTTCGCGCCGAGCTCGCCGCGCGCCTGGCAGCCATGGGCTTCCAGATCTTGCCCTCGGGCGCCTACTTCGCCATCGCCGGCGTCACCGACGCGCAACGCGAGGCGCTGTCCACTCGCAGCCGCCAAATCGCGGAGCACATGCAGCGTTCGGCCTTCGACGCGGGCGACGGAGCGGCCGCGCGCGAGATCGCCGCCCTGAACTCGCGCAAGTCCAAAGCCGAGCCGCCTCTGCCCGAGCTCCTGGCCAAGTTCGAGGAGCAGGCGGCGGCGCTTGGGATCACGCCGGCCTCGGTCGCCGCCATGCGGGCGGCGCGCGCGCCGGATCCGGCGCCTGCGGACCTCGATCACGAGGAGATCCTGGCGAGGCTCATGGAGTCGCAGTCCTGCGCGACCTCGCAAGAGGCGCTTTGCCTCGTCGCTGAGCGGGCCATGGGCCGCCTGAGCGCCCGGGAATGCCTGGCGGAACTGCGACAGTTCTTGACCAGCCCGCAGGTCGTTTTGCTCGGATCGACCGAGATGCTCTCGGACGTCTTCACCTCGCGCGCCACGAAGGAGTTGGAGGACCGCATCGAGGCGCGCGTCCGCGCTGGCGCCGCCAGCGGTTCGCACCGCATAGCCGCGGACCTGGTCAACGCGGAGTTCGACCGTCTGGAAGTGCAGCTCGCCATCAAGTTGCGCGTCCCCGTGTCGCTCTACCAGCAACGCGAGGCGGCCTTGCACGTCGCATGCGACACGGGCGCGCACGCCTTTGTGGAGGGCTGGGCCGGCACGGGGAAGACGACCATGTTGAGGGCCCTTGGCTCCGCCTACCGCGCCGCGGGCATGGAGGTCTCAGGCTGCTGCCAATCGGCCGCCGCGTCTCTCAACCTGTCGCGGGAGACCGGCATTCCTTCCCGCACCATTGCCAGCTTGCTTGTGGCGCTGCGCCAAGGGCGCGCCCACCTTGGACCCAGGTCCGTCCTCGTCCTCGACGAGGCCGGGATGGTGGGATCCAGCGAGTTCGCCCTGCTCCAGGAGGAGGCGCTCAGGGCCGGCGCGAAGCTGGTGTGCGTGGGGGACCCAAAGCAGTTGCAGCCGATCGGCGCCGGCGGCATCTTCGCCTCCCTCATGCGCGAGCACGGGCGCGCTGAGATATCCAAGATCCAGCGCCAGCGCACGGACTTCGAGCCGCTCCTGGATTGGCTGGACAAGCGCGCGGCGAAGCCAGGCGGCGGAATCACGCCGGCCCAGGCGCGGGCGTTGCGGGAAGTCCCCGAGGAGAGCCGGCTGGACGCGATGGAGCGGGTGTGCGCCGCCGACGCCAAGCTCGCCCGGGCCTTCGGCCGCTGGCGCTCGCGCTACGACTTCGAGTGGATGCGGGAGGTCGTCGAATGGTTCGCCAAGGGGGAAGCCGGCGAAGCCTTGCGAGCGCTCGACGCCCGCGGCCGTGTGCGATTCGCCGCCGGGCTCGACGCGGCCATGGCGCAGTTGGTGGCGGCCTGGGAGGCGGACAGGACTCCCGTCGCAGCCAAGGCCATCGTGGCGGGCACCCGCGCGGAGGTCGCCGAGCTCAATCGGCTCGCGCGCGAACGGCTTGTCGAAGCTGGCTTGGTTCTCGACACGCGCGGCGCCGAGTTCGAGATCGTGAACCGAGACGGAGATCGCGAGGCCAAGCGCTTCGCGCCGGGCGACCGCGTGGTCTTCACGCAGAACGAGCGAGCACTGGGAGTGGTCAACGGCGCGGTGGGCGCGCTGGCCGCCATCGAACCTGGCGTGGACGGGCCTGAGCTTGTGGTGGAGCTCGACGACTCCAACGAGCGCGGGGAGCGCCGGGTGCGGGTCCCGGCGAGCTTCGGCCGCTTCGACCTGGCCTACTGCTTGACGAACCACAAAGCGCAAGGGCGCACCTTCGACTCCGCCTACGTGCTGGCGAACCCCGCCATGGCCGACCGCGAATGGACATATGTCGCCAGCTCGCGCTCGCGCTTCGCGACCACCCTGTTCGTCAACTCCGCCGCGCTCGGGCTGGTCGATCCCGAATCGCACCGGGAGACGGCGGATCGGCCAAGCGCCCGCGAGAAGGTCGTCGACGCGCTGGCCGCGCGCATGCGGCGAAGCCGCGCGAAGGGAACATCTCTCGACTACCGCGCGCCGCCCGCCGCTCCCCAACCTAAACCGGAGCCCTCCGGCGTCTGGCGCCTGCCGCGGGCGCTCGCGTGCCGGCTGCGGCGCCGGCTGGGGCGCTCCCACGAGCCGCAACGATGAGGAGGAACAAGAACATGGCTGAGTCCGCAGGCGCCGGATGGAATCGCAAGGAGTTCAACGTCAGGCTGAGCAAGCGTCGGCGCGAGCAGCTCGTTGCTTTCGCGCTCGCGGGCGATAGCCTGACGGTGGCGCTTGACCGGGCGCTCGCCGCCACCGGGACGGGTCGCCCGTCGGACGCCGACCTGGCGGCGCGGATCGACGCGATGGAGGAGCTGATCGAAGCGCAGGGCGACGAGCGGCGGGCCGAGGCTGCGGCGGTGGCGGGCGAGCTCCGCGCCATGCGCTCGACGCTCGACGCGCTCAGGGAAAGCTTGGAGGAGCTCGCTCGCAATGAGCTCGAAGAGTTCTGATATCAGTCGTGGCGCGCGCGATCTTCCCTTCTCGAGAGCCGCGCCGCGCCAGCTGGGATAATCCACGCCTCATGAACAAGAAGCCCACGACCTCAGCGGCGAAGAAGGCTCCGGCCAAAAAGGCGGCCGCCAAGAAGGCGGCGGCTGGATCGCTCGTGGGCGCGGCAGCGAAGAAGGCGCCAGCCGCGCGAAAGACGGGCTTTGGGACGTATGTGGGCAAGCCGGCGCCGCTCAAAGCGCCCGCGAAGAGGTTCGGCGCCGTGGCGAAGAAGTCGGCAGCTCGCGGAGCGTCCTCCGGCCAGTTCGCGGCCACGGGATCGGAGCAGGCTCCGAACGCCAGGACGCAAGCCGCGATGGCCGAGGCCCGCGAGCTCGCCGCGGCGTTCAAGAAGCGCCACGGACTCCACTAGGGCATGGCCAGCGCCTACGGCAAACGCGCGAACCCGCCGCTCGCGAGCGAGAACACCAAGGACTTTCAGAAGGACTGGGACAAGCTGCTCAAAAGCGGTCGCTACGAAATGGGCCGGTTGACCGAGACCATGCTCCTGATCATCTCGAACCAAGGCGCACTCCCGCCCGAATACAAAGACCACCAGCTCGCCGGCGAATGGGCGGACTTCCGCGAGTGCCATGTCGGCGGCGACTTCCTCCTGATCTACCAGCTCGTGCCGGGCAAGAAGGCTTGGGGCGCCGTGATCTTCGCGCGGGCCGGCACCCACTCGGAGTTGTTCTAGCCGCCGCGGCCCGGCGTATGCGCCGCTTCCTCATTCAGCGCGGGTCGGGCGAGCGCTTTTGTCTGGGCTTGCTGACGGACTCCCTCTGCGGCTGCAAGCAAGGCGCGGCGCTTTTGCTCCACGGTCGGGTCTCCTAGCGTCGCGTTCTGCAGGCGCGCCCACGCCTCGCGCTCCGCAAGAATCGCGGCTGAGTATTCGTCCGGCGCGCTGATAGGGCCTGTGTCCATGGCGGCTATTGTCCCATCCGCCACGCGCAACTCGCGCGGCGTGGATACGCCACCTCCAGGTGCGTCGGGTGTATGTCATTTCGTCAAGTGGTGAGTCAGCACTACCCTTCGATCTCCCTGGGCCGCAGGGCCGCCGCTCGATCGCCATGAAAGTTCGACCTCGTCCGATATAGTCGTGGACGTGCCCACATACGAGATCGATTCCGCCAAGCTTGACGCCCTCCTCCGGTCGACGACTCCCGTGGAAGCCTGGGCATTGTTGGAGTTTCTTGGGGCGCAGGAAAAGATTGAGGCGTCTTGTTGGGTCGAGTGGGACGTGATGTTCGGCGCAGCCAGGTTCGGACTGCTTGAATATGTCGCGCATTTCCGCGCGCACCAATGCTTCGCCGCGCTGTGCCAGCTTGGTTTTGGATTGCATTGGGCCTTTCTGCCCCAGCGGGCGCGAAACGCTTTGCTCGAACATTTCAAGCGATGCGTAGTCAAGCTGTGCGTCGTCGCGGATCTGCTGCCCGATCCGCCGGAGAAGCGCCACGCCTTTGAAGCAGTGACGGCGGCGACTGCCGCATGCTTGCGACGCATTGAGCGGCCCGATCAGGCTGTGCTCGTCGCGACCTTGAAGTCGACTCTTCCACTTGCAGAGAGCGAGGCCGCGCTCGACGCGGGCCTTGACAAGGCGGTGTCGGACTTCGAGCGCGTCGTGTTGCGCTTGGCGTCCTGAATCACAGGCGAGGCGCCGCGCGGCGAGGGGCCGGACTCTCAGTCCCAGAGGGCGCGAGCTCATTCTCCAGCTCCCGCGCGACTGATTGAGCCGCCATGCGCGCTTCATGCGCTCGAAGCCACCTGTGAGCTTCGGAGTAGGGCAAGTCCGCCAGCAGCTCGCCAGTCGGCGCGAAGAAGCCATATCGATCAAACATGCTCCACAGGCTGCCTTTTTCTATACGCAGGATCATGCCGCGGTGGTTGGTGAGGAACTCCAAGGTCTCCCGTGAATTTGCAGAGGTCGGCGGCACGCCATTTCGACGAGACTCCGCGATTTCGGCAGCCATGAATTCCTCCACCGACAGCCATTCCGGCTGTTCGGCATCGCGAGGTTCTTGGGCGACGTCCGCGGAGCTCATTTTGAAAGCATCCCACTGAGGCTACGCACGGTCAAATGGCTGCGCCCCCCGCTGGTCCGCGAGGGTTCAAGGGCAGCTGCGCATGATCTCTCGATGTCGGGGCGGACGTGTAATGTCGCCTCCCAAACTCTGGCCCCGTCGTGCGACCGGAGGCGGCGCTTGCGACATGGGGCGGATGCCCTAAGCTAGACCGTAGCGAGATACGGAGACGCCATGAACCGGACCAAAGACAACCTTGCCATCGGCGAGTTCGCCGCCCAAGCGGGCGTCGGCGTCGAGACCATCAGGTTTTATCAGCGCAAGGGGCTTCTTCCAGAGCCGCCCAAACGCGCCGGGGCCATTCGCCGCTACGGCGCCGCCGACGTCGAACGCCTCCGGTTCGTGAAGTCCGCGCAGAGCCTGGGATTCAGCTTGGACGAAGTGGCCGAGCTTTTGCGCCTCGAGGACGGCGCGCGCTGCGGAGAGGCGTCAGCCTTGGCCGAGACCAAGCTGGCCGACATCCGCAGGAAGCTTGCCGAGCTCTCGCGGATGGAGGCGGCGCTGTCCGGCTTGGTAGCCGCCTGCCATGTCAGGCGCGGAAAAGTGTCGTGCCCCCTGATCGCCTCCTTCCACGCGCCGAACTCGGCGGCGACCGCAGCTGATATCAGCTCCGCCGCCTACGCAGGCGCCCGACCGCGCCGCTCCTCCACCTCGGCAAAAGGGGCTTGACTCCGTAGTCGACTACGGCCTTAGGCTTGCGCCATGAACACTGAAACGCCGCCTTCCGACAGCTCTCCCCGGCTCAGCTCGATGGCGCTGGGCGCCGCCGCGGGAGCCGCGCTCCTGGCCTCGCTGTGCTGCGTGGCGCCCCTGGCTCTGGTCCTTCTCGGAATCTCCGGCGCGTGGATCGGCCAGCTCGCCGCCTTCGAGCCCTACCAGCCCTACTTCCTCGCCGCCGCCGCCGTCGCCCTGTTTATGGCTTGGCGAAAAATCTGGCGGACGCCGGACTGCGCCGACGACCGCGCATGCGCGGCGCCCACTGCCAAGCGCGCGCAGAAAGCGATCTTCCTGAGCGTCGCCGCGCTGCTCGTCATCGTTCTCGGCTTCCCCCTGGCCGCCCCGCTGTTTTACTAAGGAGTCCCCAATGAAATCCGCATTCCTGATCCTCGCGCTTCTCGCCGGCCAGGCCTTCGCCGCCCCCCAAACGGCGACGCTGTCCGTGCCGACCATGAGCTGCGCGTCCTGCCCCGTGACCATCAAGGCCGCGCTCACCAAGGTTCCTGGCGTCGCGTCGATCAAAAGCGACTTGGCCAAACGGCAGACCACGGTCGTCTACGACGACGCGAAGACGGACCTCGCGGCTCTGTCGAAAGCCACCGCCGACGCGGGCTTCCCCTCCTCGCCCGTGAAGGCCGCGAAGTGACGGCCGAGCCCGAGCTCGCCTCCACGATCACCTGCCCCGAGTGCGGCCACTCGAAGGCCGAGACGATGCCCACAGACTCCTGCCAGTGGTTCTACGACTGCGCGGGCTGTGGCGCGGTGCTTAAACCCAAGGCCGGCGACTGCTGCGTCTACTGCTCCTACGCGACCGTCCCCTGCCCGCCGGTGCAGGCGACGGGCTCCAAAGGCTGCTGCGGCTGACGCGCGGCCACTTCGCAGCACGTCCATGAGCGACCCCTACGACCTCTTGGTGATGGGCGCGGGCACCGCCGCCATGGTCGCCTCCATGCGCGTGAGGGCCGCAGGCTGGCGCGTCGCCGTGGTCGACTCGCGTCCTCTGGGAGGCACATGCGCGCTGCGCGGCTGCGACCCCAAGAAAATGCTGATCGGCGGGACGTCGGCGGTCGACCACGCGCGACGCATGGCTGGCAAGGGCGTGGCCGGCGACGCCCATGTGGACTGGCGCGAGCTCATGGCCTTTAAACGCTCATTCACCGATCCCGTGCCGGGGAGGAACGAGGCGCGCTACGCGGAGAAGAGGATCGACGCCTTCCGCGGCCACGCTCGCTTCACCGGGCCCGGCTCGGTCGAAGTCGACGGCGTTGGCCCGCTGCGCTCGAAGCATTTCCTGATCGCCTCGGGCGCGGAGCCCGTGAGGCTCGGCATCGCAGGAGAAGAGCACCTGATCGACAACGAAGGCTTCCTGTCCTTGAACAGTCTGCCCAAAAGGATCCTGATGGTCGGAGGCGGCTTCATCGCGGCCGAGTTCTCCCACATCGCCGCGGTGGCGGGGTCGGAGGTGACCATCCTCCAAAACGGCGCGCTCATGCTCAAAGGCTTCGACCCGGACTTGGTCGGCTGGCTGATGCCCGCGTTCGAGGGTCTCGGGATCGCGGTTCGGACGTCGACCGCGGTTGAGGGGATCGAGAAGACGGCCGACGGTTTTCGGGTGAGGGCGTCGAGCGGTGGCAAGCCGCTCGCGTTCGACGTCGACCTGGTGGTGCACGCCGCGGGGCGCGCGCCGCGCTTTGACGAGATGAACGCGCAAGCCGCGGGCATCGAAGTCGAGGACGGGAAGCTCAGGCTCAACGAGTTTCTGCAAAGCGTGTCGAACCCGGCGGTCTACGCCGCGGGAGACGCCGCCCAGTCGGGGCCGCCGCTCACACCGGTGTCGAGCCACGACGCGAAGGTCGTCGCGGCCAACTTGCTCGAAGGCAACCATGCTCGGCCCGACTACCGGGGCGTTCCCAGCGTCGCCTTTACCTTGCCTCCGATCGCGTCGGTTGGCATGAGCGAGGAGCGCGCGCGTGAAGAAGGCTTGAAGTTCCGCATGAAAAGCGAGCCGGCGCCGACCTGGTTCACGGCGCGCCAAGCCGCCGAGAAGGTCTACGGCTACAAGGTGCTGGTCGACGAGTCGACGGATCTGATTCTCGGAGCGCACCTGGTCGGACCGCGCGTCGACGAGGCCATCAACCTGTTCGCGCTCGCCATCCGCCACGGGCTGACCGCGGAGGACTTGAAGTCGACGATGTTCGCCTATCCCACCGGCGCCTCCGACATCGGATACATGCTCTAAGCGCGCGCAGTCTCTCCACGAAGGATTGGGCCGCTGCGGGCCGCCCGGAGCGTCACGAGCCCACTCGCGCGTGCGATCCGTGCACGTGGCCCCGCTCGGTCTTGGACGCCGGCTTCGGAGCCTCGCGGGAAGCTTTGTCCAGGCCGTTGAGGATGCCGCACGCGGCCGCGTCGCGCGCCGCCCCGCACTGCTCGCGCAGCTCTTTGAGTTCGATCTGCAAGTTCCGCAGCTCCTTGATCCGGGCCGCCACGTGTCCGATGTGCTCGTCGAGCAGCTCGTTGACCTCTTCGCAGTTCTGGTCCGGGGTATCCTTGAACCGCAGCAGCGTTTGGATCTCGCCCAGCGTCATGTCGAGTGTGCGGCAGTGGCGGATGAAGGACAGCCGCGCGACGTGCGCTTGGCCGTAAACCCGGTAGTTGGACTCCGTCCTGCCGGCCTTGGGCAGCAGGCCCTCGGCCTCGTAGTAGCGGATCGTCTCCGTTTGAGTCCCCGTGGCCTTCGCCAGTTCGCCGATTTTCATTGCGTTCCCACTGTGTGCCACCGCCTGCGCGAAGCCGGGAAGCGGCCCGCTTGACTCTCTAGCGGCTTTAAGGTTTCTAATTGAACCATGAAAGCAAAAACGTCGCCCGAAGTCCAGTCCGAATCCTGTTGCGCGAGCGCCAGCGCGCCCGCCGCCACTCCCGAAGCTCAGCCGCCCGACGACTGCTGCGGATCGCCCGCGGCCGCCGCGGTCCAGCCGGAGATTTCGACGGGAAGGCGCTACCGGATCGCCACCATGGATTGCAGCTCCGAGGAGTCCGAGATCCGGCGAGCCTTGGAAAACGTCGCAGGGGTGCGTTCGCTGGGCTTTCAACTCGGCGCCAGGCAGCTGCGCATCGACGCGGACGCCGCCGCGTTCGCGCCAGCCCTGGAGGCGATCCGCAAGGCGGGCTTCGACCCTCAGCCCCTGGACGCCCCCGAGCTGGCGGCGCGGACCGGGGCCGAGGCGCATGCCGACGGCGACGGGCACGACCATGACCACGCGCCGGAGGCCGGAGCAAAGCGCCTGGGCCTCGCCCTCGCATTCGCCGTTGGAGCGGAGGCGCTGTCGTTCTTCGCGCCCGAGGCGCTCTCCTGGAAAATCGCCGGCATGGCGTTGGCGGCCGTCGCGATCTGGCTCGCGGGGCTCGACGTCTACAAGAAGGGCATGGCCGCGCTGTTCCGCGGCAAGCTCAACATCAACGCCCTGATGTCGGTGGCCGTCACCGGCGCCTTCTTCATCGGCGAGTGGCCCGAGGCCGCGATGGTGATGGCGCTCTACGCGATCGCGGAGCTGATCGAAGCCAAGGCCGTCGACCGCGCCCGCAACTCGATCAAGGACCTCCTGGACATGGCGCCGGAGAAGGCGCTCATGCTCGCGCCCGGCGGCGCGTGGGTCGACACCCCGGCGGCCGAGGTCCCGGTGGGCGCGGTCGTGCGCGCGCGCCCGGGCGAGCGCGTGGCCCTCGACGGAGTCATCACCAAGGGCGAGAGCGCGGTGAACCAGGCTCCGATCACCGGCGAGAGCATCCCGGTCGACAAGGCGCCAGGCGATCAAGTCTTCGCCGGCACCATCAACGAGACGGGCGAGATCGAGTTCCGCGTGACGGCAGCCTCGGCCAACACGACGCTGGCCCGCATCATCCACGCGGTGGAGCAGGCGCAAGGCGCGCGCGCGCCCACGCAGCGCTTCGTCGACCGCTTCGCCGCGATCTACACGCCAGCGGTGTTCGCGCTCGCCGTGGCCACCGCGGTCCTCTTGCCTTGGCTCGCCGGCGCGACCTGGCTCGAATCGATATACAAGGCCCTGGTGCTTCTGGTGATCGCGTGCCCTTGCGCCTTGGTGATTTCCACTCCCGTCACCATCGTGAGCGGACTCTCGGCCGCCGCGCGCCGCGGCATCCTGATCAAGGGCGGCACTTTCCTCGAACAAGCGCGCCTCCTCAAAGCCGTGGCCCTGGACAAAACCGGCACCATCACCGAGGGCAAACCGCGCCTGGTGGACTTCAAAGCCTGGGCCGGCGCGGACGAGGCCCAAGCCAAGCGGCTCGCCATGGCTCTGGCCTCGCGCTCCGACCATCCGGTCTCCAAAGCGATCGCGACTGGCCTCGCGCTCGATCCCCCGCCAGTCGAGGACTTCAAGGCTCTGGCTGGGCGCGGCGTCGAGGGCTCGGTCGAGGGCGCGAGGCTCCTTCTGGGCAACCACCGCGTCATGCACGAGCACGGCCTCTGCGGCCCCGAGCTCGAAGCCGAGCTCGCGCTCCACGAGTCGCAGGGCCGGACCATCACGATGCTGGCGGGACCCACCGGCGTCCTGGCGCTCTTCGCCGTCGCCGACACCATCAAGGAGAGCTCCAAGGAGGCGATCGCCGACCTCGCGAAGCTTGGCGTCGCCTCCGTCATGCTCACCGGCGACAACCAGGCCACCGCGCAGTCGATCGCCACGCAAGCCGGCATCGGCGACGCGCGCGGCGACCTGCTGCCGGAGGCGAAGCTCGACGCCATCCGCGACATGCAGAAGCGCTACGGGGCGGTGGGCATGACGGGCGACGGCATCAACGACGCGCCGGCCCTGGCCCAGGCGGACGTGGGCTTCGCCATGGGCGCGGCCGGCACCGACACGGCGATGGAAGCGGCCGACGTGGTCATCATGAACGACGACCTGCGCCGGGTGGCCGAGACCGTGCGCCTGTCGCGCAGGACTCACGCCATCCTTTGGCAGAACATCGCCGTGGCCCTTGGCATCAAGTCCGTCTTCCTCGTGTGGGCGGTCTTTGGCGACGCGAGCATGTGGATGGCCGTCTTCGCCGACATGGGCGCGAGCCTGCTGGTGGTCGCCAACGGTCTGCGCCTGCTCGGAGGCCGTTCCGACTCCGAGTCAAAAGGCGCCGAGGCATGAGCGGGATCCGAGGCGTCCAGGTGGGAAGCGTCGCCCCCATCGCCAAGACCGCATGGACCGATCGCGCGCGGACGGGCCTGCCCTGGTGGGGCTTGGCCGCGGCGGCGATCGTGGCCGACTTCGCCACCAAACACTTGGTGCGCGAGCGCATGGCCGAAGGGGAATCCCTGCCTCTAGCGCCGTTTTTCAACCTGGTGTCCGCGAGGAACTCGGGAGCCGCGTTCAGCTTCCTCGCCGACGCGGGCGGTTGGCAGCGTTGGTTCTTCGTTGTCCTGGCCCTCGTGGTCTCCGCCGTCCTCGCTTGGATGCTGAGCGCGAAGCGCGACCGGCTCGAAGCCTTCGCCTACGCCATGATCCTGGGCGGCGCCGTCGGCAACGCCATCGACCGGTTCTTCTTCGGCAGCGTCACGGACTTCCTGGACTTCCACCTCGCAGGCTGGCACTGGCCCGCGTTCAACGTGGCCGACATCGCGATTTGCGTGGGCGCCGCTTGCTTGGTGGCCAGCTCGTTCAGCCGCTCCCGCGCTGGCGATTGAGTTCCGCGACAGCAAGGCTGGTGGCCGAGAGTCCTTTTTGCCGCGCCTCGGCTTAGCCGGGGCGGTCAACTCGCCTGCGACCCTTGCCGCGCCTGCGGGCATCCGCCATGCGTCGTTCGAGACTCGCGCTGTAAGAGGACTCGCGCTGCGCCACTTTCGGATGGCGACGGCGCCACCTTCGAAAGAAGAAGTAGCCCGCGACCAGAAGTCCCACGATCGCAATCCATATCAGCAGGTGGGGCAGCCCGACTTGCAGGTTCATCAAGGCAGGGCGCATGTCGGCTCTCTGGGCTATCCCGGCTCGCTTGCCGTTCCGGGCTGCGCGTCGCCACTCCCTTCGTCCCCACCGGTTCGCGGCGGATCGCGCCGCGAACCGACGTCCCCAAGCGTGAAGCCGACGGTCGTGACGCCGCCGCCGCTGCGAGCGAACGTCTCGCCCCCGTGCATCTTGGCGATTGCGGCGACGATGGCCAGGCCCAGGCCGTGGCGGCCGTCCCCTCCGGACCTTGCCTCCTGGCCTCGGTAGAACCGCTCGAATATGCGGTCTAGGGCGTCCGGCGCAATCTCGGCGCCTCGGTTGGACACGCTGATCCGGGGCCCGCGGGGATCGTCCTCGATCGAGACTGTGATCGGCGCGCCCGGCGACGAGTGGCGGATCGCGTTTCCGAGCAAGTTCGAGAGAGCGCGCCGAATCAAGCCGGCGTCGAAGCATGCGAGCGCGTCCCCGCAGGAGCGCGCCTCCAATCCCGCCTCGGCCAACGCCGCCTCGTGAAACTCGATCGCCGCGCGGGACTGCTCCGACAGCGCGGCGGGGGCGGTGGCCCGCGCGAGCGCCCCGCCATCGACGCGCGCCAAAAACAGCATGTCGTTGACGATCGAGGAGAGCCGCTGCAGGTCCTCCAAGTTCGATTCCAGGGTCGAGCGCAGCGCCTCCGGAGCGCGGGGGCGGCGCAGCGCCAGTTCCGTGTGGCCCATCAAAGTCGTTAGCGGCGTGCGCAGCTCGTGCGCCACGTCCGCGTTGAACGCTTCGAGCTGCCGATAGGCGCCGTCGACGCGCCCGAGCAGCGCGTTGAACTCGTCGATCCAAGGTGTGAGCTCGACGACGGGGCGATCCAAGCTTAGGCGCGCGCCCGATAGCCGACCGGCGCCCAGTTCGAGCGTCTGGCGAGCCAGGCCGATCAACGGGCGCAGCGATCGACGCGCCAGCCAAAACCCCGAGGCGGACACCAGGAAGGCGCCGACGAGCGTCGAGGCCGCCAGAAGGCGAGCCAAGCCAGCAAGAAGATTTTCGTCCTCGGTCCGGTCCATCTCGATGGAGCCTGACGCGAGGCGCGCGCCCGCGACGCGGGCGGGAACGTCGAAGCGCGCCGTCAAGTGCGTCGCGCTTCCCGGCGCGGCGGCGCTTTGGAAGGCGAGCGCTCCGCTGGCGTCGAAGAGCGTGACTCGCACATCCTCGTGCGCCTCGAAGAACTCGCCCAGCTTGTGGCGCATGGTCGCGTCGTCGCCGGTGCTCGCGGCCTCCTCGACCAGGCTCCTCACCAGCGTCACCTTCCGTTCGAGCTCCACCCCCGACTTGCGGGCCAGGTGCGCCGCCGAGGCCAAGTAGACCGCGGCGCTGAGGGCTCCGAACCCGAGCAGCGTCTGGGCGGCGAACAGCCAAGAGAGTCTCCAAACCAACGAATAGGGCCTGCCCCTGGGCGTCATTCGCGCAGCTCCAAGACGTATCCCATGCCACGCGCCGTGTGCAAAAGCTTCGTCTCGAAAGGATCGTCCAACTTCGCGCGCAGGCGGCGCACGGCGACCTCCACAACGTTCGTGTCGCTGTCGAAGTTCATGTCCCAGACCTGCTCGGCCAGGACGGTGCGCGACAGGATCTCTCCGCCCCGGCGCAGCAGCAACGCGAGCAAGGCGAACTCCTTGGCCGTGAGGTCGAGGCGTCGCCCGGCGCGAAGGGCCCTGCGCTTGATCAGGTCCACTTCGAGGTCCGCCACGCGAAACAAGCTCTTCTCGGCGCGCGCGCCACCGCCGCGGCGCAGAAGGGCGTCGACGCGCGCGAGCAGCTCGGAGAACGCGAAGGGCTTGGCCATGTAGTCGTCGGCCCCCGCGCGCAGCCCGCGCACGCGGTCCTCCACAGCGTCTCGCGCGGTGAGCATCAGGACTGGCGTGTGCTTCGCCTCGCGAATGGCCGAGAGCACCGCGAACCCGTCCATCCCCGGGAGCATGGCGTCGAGCACGACCAGGTCGTAGTCTCCTTCGAGCGCCATGTGCTTTCCGTCGATGCCGTCGCGCGCGACGTCGACGACGAAGCCCTGCTCGCCGAGCCCCTTGCGCAGGTAGGCGCTTAGCTTGATCTCGTCTTCGACGACCAGCAGCTTCACGGGCAGCTCCCTTCGGCGCCGTCGATGGCGAACGCGCCCATTGCGCGTTTGTAATTTTGAAGTCCGCGTGCCGTCGAGGTTGATTTCGCAAACTTGGTTTCGCGGCTCCGAGATCGCCTTCGCGACTCGAAGCGCCGCGCGAAACCACCAAGGAGATTCCTATGAAAGCCAAGACCCTCTTCGCCACCCTCGCCTGCGCCGCGTTGACGGCTCCCGCCTTCGCCGGGCAAGTGCTGCACGGGGCGAACAGCGAGATGGGCTACACCGTCCATCCAGACCACGCCACGCAAGGCCTCACGCGCGAGCAGGTGCTGGCCGAGCTCATGGCCGCCAAGGCGCAGCCAAGCTGGGCGCAGATGCGTGTCGGCGCCACGCCGGCGCGCTTCGAGTCCAAGCAAACGCGCGCCGAGGTCGAGGCCGAGCTGCTGCGCGCCCAGAAGCACCCGACCTGGAACGCGCGTCGACTGGGCGCGCCGGTGTCTATGGACTGACGCCGAAGGGCGCGCGGGCGACTTTGCGACGCGCGCCATAGCTTCCTGGGGCGGGGACGCCAGCGGGCTCCGGCCAAGCGCCCCGCAAGTCGAGTTCGGGCGTTGGCGGGGACCCGCCGACATCCGCCCGTCTCGTCCATGGGCGAGGGCTTGCCAATCCTCACCCTTCACGACGCCTCCATCTGCCCCAAACACGCTAGCGCGCATCCGACTCCGGCGCGGAGTGCGCGCCGCTCTCGTCCGCTCCCTTCGTCCCACGATGTCCCTGCGCCTCGCCTTCGAGCTCGACCTCGACGGTGACGTGTTCGAATGCATGCGCGTCGAGGAGATCCCTGACAGCCTGCTTGGCCCCCGCGACCTGCTCGCGGGCCGACCCCGCGGGCATGGTGAGGTGCGTCGTCAGCACGTGGCTGTCGCCGTCGATCGACCAGCTGTGGGTGTGAGCGACCGCCGCCACGCCGGGAATCGCCCGCGCCGCCGCCTCGAACTCATTCAAGTCGAAGCCGCGCGGCGTGCGTTGCAGGAAGATGCCCACGAATTTGCGAAGCGTCCGCAGCACGTTCCAGAGCACGAACAGCGAGATTCCGATCGAGAGCAGCGGATCGAGGATGGGGAGGTCCCAAATCGCCATGGCGCCCGCGCCAATCAGAACCGCGACCCAACCGAGCGTGTCTTCGAGCAAATGCCAGCTGACGACCTTCTCGGTGAGCGAAGAGCCCTTGCGGACGCGCAGCACCGCCGCGCCGTTGAAGGCGATCCCGATCAGCGCGATGGCCATCATGCCCGGCGCGTTGACCGGCTGCGGATCCATCAGCCTGCCCACCGCGCTCCAAAGCACGAACGAGATGCCTAGGATCAGGACCGCCGCCGTGATGAGCCCGCCTAGGAGGGAGTAGCGCCGGTAGCCGTAGGTGTCGCGGGGCGTGCGCCCGCGCTGCGACAGCCGGTCCAATCGCCAGGCGAGCCCGAGCGAAATGGAGTCGCCCAAATCGTGCACCGCGTCGCTGAGAATCGCGATGCTGTTGGTCCACAGTCCCCCGATCACCTCGATGATGGTGAACGCCAGGTTCAGCAGGAAGGCCACTTTGAGGTTGCCGCTGCTGCCGCCATGCGCGTGCGCGCCGGGGCCGTGATTGTGGCCCTCAGACATGCGGGCGCCCTCCGCCTGCGGAGGGCCGAAAGGCGCCTGCCGGCGAGCGCGTCGTCATTTGCCGCTTCGCGCGATCGGCGACTCGCAACCGCGCCAATTGACGAGCACCTCCGAGCCGACGGCCGGCTCCTTCCCCGATTCGACCGGCGCCACCACGTGGCGGTGCTTGCCCATGTTCTGGACGGCCACCACGGCGAAGCGGCCTTGCGCCTCGCGCCCGGCGCCGTCGTTGCGGTATCGGCAGTCGTAGGACTGCCGGTAGCCCAGCTCCGAGGCATTTCCGACCTTCTCGACCTTGCCCTCGCGCCACCCTTCGTTCCAGGCGCGGCCTCCTTCGAAGACAGGCCTGGAAGCGCAGCCTCCGAGAGCGGCGACGGCTGCGAGCGCCCAAACGACGCGCGCCGTCATCACTTCACCTCGAAGCGGGCGGTGGCTGCGGTCTTTCCGGCGAGGGTCACCGAGGCGATCCCCTTGGTGCCCTTGGCGACTTTGAAGGCGCCTTTGGCTTCGAGCTTGTCGCCGGCCGGTGCCAGGACGACTTCGGTCTTCTCGGAGCCGTTGAGAAGCGTGACTTTGCCCTTGGCGCCGTCGAGCTTCACCGGCTTGCCGTGATCGGCGACGTAGACGTGGATGACGTCGGGCTTCGCGACGATTTCGAAGTCGAGCGCCTTGGTCTCGACGAAGATGCCGCCGTGCTTGGCGGAGTGGTCGTCCTTGCCGGCGAAGGCGGGCGCGGCCAGGACGACTCCCGCGGCGATGAGGATTGTTCTGAACATCATGGAAAGCTCCTTGGTGGTTGGTGATTGGTGGTTGGTGGTTGAGACGGGATCAGTAGACTTCGGAGCCCGACTGGGCCACGAGGTTTTCGATGGGCTTGCGCCCGAACAGCTTGACCATCGCGGGGGTCAAGAACGAGTCAAGCAGGGTCGACGTGATGAGTCCAGAGAAGATCACCACCGCCACCGGGTGCAGGATCTCGGTGCCTGGACGGTCGGCCTCGAACAACAGCGGCGAGAGCGCGAGGGCGGCGACCAGCGCCGTCATCAGCACCGGCGTGAGCCGCTCGAGAGACCCTCGCGCCAGCATCTTGTCGCCGAAGGACTCGCCCTCGAACGCGCACAGATTGACGTAGTGCGAGACCTTCATGATCCCGTTGCGGATGGCGATGCCGGCGAGCGTGATGAAGCCGACCAAAGCCGCGATCGACAGCGGCTGCCCCGAGAGCCAGAGCCCGAAGACCGCGCCCACGAGCGCCAGCGGGATGTTGGCCATGATGATGGTGGCCAGGATCGCCGACTTGTAGCGTGAGAACAGGATCAGGAAGATCAGCGCCACCGAGGCGATCGACAACAGTCCGATCAAGCGGCTCGCATCCTCCTGCGCCTGGAACTGGCCGCCGATGGTGACGAAGTAACCCTCGGGAAGCTTCGTGTCGGCCGCAGCCGCGCGAATGTCCTGCACCACGTCGGAGAGCGCGCGGCCCTGCGCGTTGGCAGAGATCACGATGCGCCGCCGCCCGTCGTCTCGGCTGATCTGGTTGGGGCCGTCGGACTCCTCGACGACGGCGAGCTGCGAGAGCGGCACGCGACCTCCGGGCGTGTCGATCATGAGGTTGCGCAGGCCCTCCATGCCGCGCGAAGCCTCCGGCAGACGCAGCACCAGGTCGAACCTGCGGCTGCCCTCCACGATCTGCGAGACCTTCTCGCCATCGATCATCAGCTGCAACTCGCGCAGCAGCTTGGCGGGCGGCAGTCCGTAGCCCAAGGCCTTGTCGTAGTCGACGCGCACCTTGATCTGGGGCGTGAGGACCTGCTTCTCGACTTCGAGGTCCACCACGCCTTCAAGGCGCGAGAGCCGCTGTCGCAGCGCCTCGGCCTGCCCCCGCAGAACGTCCAGGTCGTCGCCGTAGATCTTGATGGCGATCTGGGTGCGCACGCCCGAGAGCATGTGGTCGATGCGGTGGCTGATCGGCTGCCCGATGCCGATGGCGGCGGGAAGAGACGCGACGCGCGAGCGCAGGTCCGCGTAGACCTCCTCGACGCTCCGGTCGCTGCGTTTTAGCTTCACGTCCAGCTCGGAGACGTGCACGCCCTCGGCGTGTTCATCCAGCTCCGCGCGCCCGGATCTCCTGCCCACGTGCTCGACTTCGGGGACTCCTCGCAGGCTTTGCTCCGCGACCGCGCCGATGCGCGTGGTCTCAGCCAGGGTAGTGCCGGGGTTCAGCCTGAGGCCCACCAGCGCCACGCCTTCGTTGAATGGCGGCAGGAACGTCGTGGGGAAGAAGGGGACGGCGATGGCCGCGATGACGGTGGCAACCGCCCCCGCGACGATCCAGCGCTTGGGAAAAGCCAGGACCTTCATGAGCCCGCGCTCGTAGCGCGCCTTGACCCAGATCTGCGCCTTGCTGTCGCCGTGGTCGAGCGACTTCATCCTGGGCAGCAGGTAGTAGCACATCACCGGCGTCACCGTGACCGACACCAGCATCGACGCCAGCAGCGAGACGATGTAGGCGACCGCCAGAGGCTGCATCAGGCGCCCTTCGATCCCGGGCAGGAAGAAGAGCGGCAGCAGCACCAGGACGATGATCACCGTGGCGTAGACGATGGCGGACCGGACTTCCAAGGTCGACTTGGCGATGAGCTCCAAGGGCCCCATCCGATGCTCCGGGTGACCGCTCCTGTCCATCTTCAATCGGCGTAGCACGTTCTCCACGCCCACCACGGCGTCGTCGACCAGGCCCCCGATCGCGATCGTGAGCCCCCCCAGCGTCATCGTGTTGATCGAGAACCCGAAGTATTGGAAGACCAGCGCCGTGATCATCACCGACAGCGGGATCGCCGTGAGCGCGATGATCGTCGTCCTCACGTTCATGAGGAACAGGTAAAGGATGACGGCGACCACCGCTCCGGCGGCCAGGAACTTGCCTTGCAACGTGTTCACCGAGGCCTCGATGAAGCTGGCTTGGCGCATCGTCACGATGGGAGCCCCCATGCCGGGCGGAAGGCTCTTGCTGAAACCTGCGAGCGCCTCCTCCACGCGCTGCGTGAGCTTCACCGTGTCGGCGTCCGGCTGCTTCTGAACTCCCAGGATGACCGCGGGCTTGCCGTTGTAGCCCGCGTCGCCGCGCTTGATGGCCGCGGCGAAGGCGACCGTCGCCACTTGCGACAGGCTGATTGGCTGGTTGTTCTTGAACGCCACCGGAAGGCGCTGCAAATCCTCGATGCGCGTCGTGCGCCCAATGTTTCGGATAAGGTATTCGCGCGAGTTGAGCTCCAGAAACCCGCCGCTGGTGTTCGAGGAGAAGCCTTTAAGGGCGTCCTCGACGTTCTCGATGGTGACGCCCAGCGCCGACATGCGTGCTGTGTCGGGCTGCACCTGGTATTGCCGCACCTCGCCGCCGATGGGGATGACCTGGGCGACCCCCGGGATCGTCAAGAGCCTCGGTCGGATCACGAAGTCGGCGTATTCGCGCACCGCCATCGCGCTGATCTTGGAGGCGTCGATTGGCAGTGCCACCGACATGATCTCGCCCATGATCGAGCTCACCGGCCCCATGCCCACGTGCTCGACGCCCGCGGGAAGCTGCTCGCGAGCCGTCGACAGGCGCTCGCCCACCATCTGCCGCGCGCGGTAGATGTCGGTCTTCCAGTCGAAAGTGACGTAGACGAAGGCCAGCCCCACGCTGGACACCGAGCGGATGCTCTCGACTCCTGGGATGCCGCCCATGGCGGTTTCAAGCGGCACCGTGATGAGCTGCTCGACTTCCTCCGGGGCCATGCCCCCGGCCTCGGCCTGCAAGGTGACCGTCGGTTTGTTGAGATCCGGAAACACGTCCACGGGCATGCGCGCCAGCGTGAAGACGCCGTAGAACATGAGGACGAACGCCGCGACCGCGACGATCAGCCGGTTGTGGAGCGAAAAATTGACTAGCTTGTCGAACATCCGCGCCTCACCTGACTTGGTTGACCAAGGCCGCGCCTTGGGTCACGACGCGCTCGCCGGCTTTGAGGCCGTCGACCACCGACACGGTCGCTCCGTCCAGGGGGGCGATCCGCACGGGCCGAGCCTGGAACGTCTCCGCGCCCGCGTGCACCCAGACCATGTCTTGGTTGCTGGCGCTCTTCACGAGCGCGGCGGCGGGGACCGCCACGCCTTTGACCATGCTTTTGGTGTGCACCAGGACCTTCACCGCCTGGTTCACCGCCATGGGTATCTCGGCCGATCCGGTCGTGCGGAACTGCAACGGGATCGCGCCCTCGCGCTGCGCGCGGCCCGCCCCCATGAAGCTCAGAGGCACCGAGACGCCGGGCGCGGGCGCGGCGCTGGCCGCCCCGATGTTGCTAAGCAGGGCGACGTCGAAGGCCTGCGCCTCGACGATCAGCTTCGACGGATCCACGATCTCGAAGAGGACCTCGCGCGCGTCGACGACCTGCCCGGCCACCACGTTGATGGCCGAGACGACGCCGCCGACGGGAGCCGTGAGGGTCTCCACCGCCGACACCGACGCGCTCACGGCGGCGACGCGCTGCTGCAAGCTGACGACGTCGGAGCGCGCCGCCTCGATGTCCTTCTGGGGCACCGTGCCTTCGAGCTGGGACAGCCGATCGACGCGCCGCCTGGCGAGATCCAGCTGCGCGCGCAGCTCCGCGCTCTGCGACTGCTGGTTCCCGCGCTCGATGGCGGACGCCGAGGAGCGCACGATGGCGAGCGTCTCGCCCTTCTGGACGCGCTGACCTAGCCGCGGCAAGCCCCGCGGGCCCGCCTCGACGCGCCCAGCCTGGGTCGGCTGCACGCGCCCCCCGGAATTGGAGTCCATGATGACGCGCCCGGTGAGCTCCACGGATTGCGGCGCCAGGCGCTCTTCGGTGATCACCGTGCGCACCGCGAGCTGGCGCTGCGAATTTTTCGGAAGAAACACGCTGCCGTCAGGCAAGCGTTTGGGCGCGTTGCCAGTGGCGGCCGCAGTCGGCTCGCCGTGGTTGTGCTCGGAGCCGGCCCAAGCCGGCGCGAGAGAGAAGAGCGCGCAGAAGAGGAGCGCGAAGGGTTTGATGTTCTTGTTCATGCGAGAGTCCTTTCGGCGCGTCGGCTAGCAAAACGGCGGCGGACGAATAGAGCGGCGGCCAAGGCGGCCAAAACGGCGGCGGCGATGCCGGCCCAGCGGGCCCACGGGCGCCCAGCCGCCTCCTCCGCGCCGTGCGTGTCTTCGATGTGGAGCTCGCCGGCGAGCAGATCGGTGTCGGAGCCGGCCGAGACGGTGAAGGAAAAGGGAATCTCGCCAGGCTTGGACAGAGCGTCGAACTTGATCAAGTAGGTGCCGTCGGGCTGGGGGCTGGCGACCCCTTTCTGGGCGCCTGCCTCGAATTCGATCTTGGCGTTGGCGATCGGCTCGTTGGTGGCGTAGCGGTCCAGATACACGGTCATCTGCCCGTTTTCGACGATGCCGACGAGCTCGAAGAGATCCGAATGCGCCTGCACGCGCGGGCTGGCCTGGCCCTCCGCGCCGGCCGGAGCGGCGTCGTGGTTGTGGCCTTCGCCCGCGAAGGCGGGAACGGTCGCGGCGAACGCGAGCGCGAGGGACGCGAGGGTCGCCCGGAGGGCGGGCGCGAGTTTCTTGTTCATGGCATGGACCCGTTGGCCTGATTGAGTTTGGACAGGGCGCGGCGCGCCTCGATGGCGGCGCGGGCTCGCGCGAGCTCGGCCTCGAACCTTTCGGCGTCGGCGCGCAGCCTGGTGGGAAGGTCGGTCTCGCCCAGCCGGTGGGACTTGGCGATGAGCTCTTGGGCCTCGCGCGCGAATCGCTCGCGCTCCGACGCCAGGCGCTCCGAACGGCGCGCGGCTTCGAGCTCGGAGATCGCGGCCTCGCGCTCGGAGGCGGCCACGCGCCTTGACGCGTCGAGCTCGGCCTCGGCGGCGTCGAGCTCCGCGCGGGCGGCGGCGATCCTCGCCCCGTTGCGGATGTCGCCGCCCAGCGGCACGCGCAGCGACAGCCTGATCGCGCTCTCCGTGGGAGCTCCGCCGCCGGGACGCTCGCGAATCAGCCCCACGCCGACCTCCATCGGGTCGCGCCGGTCGGCCTCCGTGACTTCGAGCTTCGAGCGCGCCGCGCGCGCTTGCGCTTCCGCGGCTTGAACCAGCGGATGCGCTCCTTCCGGGCCTTGGGCCTCGTCGAGCGACGCCGGCTGCGTGAGCGCGGTCAGGGCGCGCCAATTGGCGAGCGCGCGCGCCAAGGCCCCTTCGGCGGCGGCACGCGCCGCTTGCGCTTCGCTTAGGGCCGACTGCGACCGCAGACTGTCGACGCGGGCGCTCTCGCCCGCCCTCACGCGTCGTTCGGTGTCGGTAGCCAACGCCTGCGTCTCGGACACTTTGCGGGCCGCCAGCTCGATCTGGGCCTCGGCCAACGCGGCGACTGCCGCAAGCTCCCGCGCCTCCGCAGCCAGTTTCAGCTTCGCCGAGGCAACCTGCGCTGCCAGCGCGGCCCGGTCGGCCTCGACTTGGCTGGCGGTGGCGGAACGCAGCCGGGGCTGCCAGAGGGGCGCCGAGATCTCGGCCTCCGTCTCCTGCGCGCCGCTCGCGGCGCCTCTCCCGGCCTTGTGGGCGAGCGACACGGTGGGCGCGCCGGCCAAGAAGGAGCCCGCGGCCCGCGCCCGGGCGTCGAGCTCAGCCTGGCGGTTGGCGAGAGCGCGCGCCTGGGGGCTGAGATTCCAAGCCGCGTCGACGGCGTCGCGCAGCGTCGGGCGGGGGGTCTGCGCGCCCGCAGAAAAGGCGAGCGCGAATAGGCCCATGATCGCGGCCATGCGCGGCCGCGCTGATGAAAAAAGCATTGAGTTCTCCGAAGGTCGAAACTGACGACTGCTTCGGCGAACCGCGAGGAAAAGGGTTTGAGTTGTCGCGGCTCGCCGTCAGGCGGCGAGCCAATTCGGGCGCTCGATGCGCGAGCGCGCCTCCGAGATCGGAGGCGCCGCGCCGGAAGGCGCGGGCATTTGAGTCAACGCGGACGGGGCGAATGCGAGGTCCGCATGTTCCATGAGATGGTGCAAGCCGTGGCAGCCGTGGGCCGCCCCGCAGCAAGCGTCGGCGATCTTTTCGGCCTGGGCGTCCGACTGCTCGGCCGCGGCCGCCTCGTGAACGTGCCCGCCTCCAGCCGCCTGCGCGATCGCCTGGGCGACCAATCGCTCGTCGTCGCAGAAGTGCGACGCGGCCCAGCTCATCTGCATGGGCAGGATCAAGGCGAGCAACAGGATAAAGAGGCGTCTCATCGGCGGATTGATTCTATTCGCAAAGACATTCTCACAACCGTTCGCAGGATGCAAGGCCTCAATGTCCAGCCCGAGCCAATCCCGCGTCGGCCTCGCGCGCCCCGGCCGTCCGGCCTTCCGAGCCACGAATCCGCGCGACGTTTCGGTTCATCCAATGGCGGATCAATCCTTGGAACAGCCACTTTTTGGCCCCTGAGAGGTTCGCGCCATGCTTGGCGTAGAACGAGTCGGGATCGTCGAAGACCCCGAAGTCGTGGTTGATGCCGTCTTTCTGGATGTAGGTGTTCCCTCCCCTCCACTCGACGCCGGGGTCGTGCAGGTTCGGCGTCGCGGCGCCGAACCCGCAGAAGGCTCCTTCGCGATCGGCGAAGCGCTCTTGGAGCTTGGTGAGGTAGTCCTGGTCCAGGATGAAGCCCTCGAGCTCGACCCAGCGGTCGTCGAACCACACCTCGACCCAGCTGTGGATGATGCTGCGCGGAGCCAGCAGATAGGCCACGCCCGTGATCGCGCCCTTCTGCAAAGCCTTGTCGATGGTGAAGCCGTGGAAGCGGCAGGGGATGCCAGCGCCGCGCAGCAGCGCCATGAACAGCATCCCCTTGGTGTTGCACTGCCCGATGCCGTCGGCGAGCACCTGGGAGGCCGGCAGGTCGTCTGCCAGGTTGTAGCCGAAGCCGACTTCGTTGCGCGCGAAGTCGTAGATGGCCCCGATGCGCTCGCGCTCCGGCAGCGTCGCCCATCCGCGCGCGCGGACAAGGCCTTGAATGCTGGGATGCTCGAAGTCGAGCAAAGGGGTCTTTCGCAGAAGTTTCTCTCGGTCCATCGCGGGCTCCTGTCGTTGGTTGTGTCGGCGCCTCGCCGGCTCCGATAAGACATTGGAAACCCTGTAGTCGCTGCAAGGTCAAGCGCTTTTCCGGCCTGCTCGCCTGGCAGCGCGCGATACGTTAGTGTCAGCGCGGTTATTCACAAAATCTGTGGAGAACTTGGCTTCAATGACTCCCAAGCCCTGTGCCGGCGCGGCTGCGCCGGGGCGCCACTTTCGCAAGCGACATGTCGAACCAAACCATCCAAGCTCGCGGCCACCTTTACCGCTACGTGTCCTTCGAGCGCGCGGTGGACATCTTCAAGAGCGGCAGGCTGTTCTTCGCGCGGCCTCGCGAGTGGCCGGACCCCTACGAGGTGCAGCTCGCGCACCGCGGCTCGGACATGCTCTTCGCGCAGTGCTGGTGCAGGACGGCGATCTCCGACGCGATGTGGCGCCTCTACTCGCCAGGCGAGTCCGGAGTGCGAATCGGTGTCAGGCGCGAGAAGCTCGCCGAGGCGGTGGGCTCCTGGGCGCAGGCCAATGGCTTCGGTTTTCGGGAGCAGGAGGTCGTCTACAAGCCCGCGGCGACAGTGCGCGAGCGCGCCCGAGCGCTGGGGCGTTCGCTCAACAAGCGCTTCGACCTGGCCCGCGCCACCGACGTCCTGTTTTTGAAGCGCGAGGCCTACGAGCACGAGAACGAGTGGCGATTCGTCCTCTATGGCGATGGCGTTCCGGCCAAGGCGAAAGGCTTGCCTGTGCCCATCGACGCCCTGCGCCTGGTTGATTCGGTGCTGCTGGATCCGCGGGCCTCGCCTGAGCTCGTGGCGCGCCGCGCGGAGTTCTTCGCCCGCGAGCTGGGCTACGCGAAAAAGGTGGAGGCCTCCGCTCTGGACCGGCCGCCCGAACCCATCATGGTGGACTGATCAGACCATCTGCAAGCCGACGATCTCGAACTTGAAAGGCGAGTCGGTGTTGCGCGCGACGTGCTCCATGACGCTGGCCCCGGCGCCCTCGCGGTGCAGGAAGACAGGCAGGACCGTTCCTTCTTCGCCGCCCTCGTCGCGGACGTTTTCGAACAGAGCGAACTGCTTGTCGGTGCCTAGGGCGCCGAGCGCGTCGGCGAAGCTCTTCTTGGTGCCCGTGAACTTTTGTCCGGTGAGCGCGGCCTTCTTTCGAAACAGGGAGAATTGGATCATGTAGCGCTTGGCCATGTCGAACGCCTTGTCCGCGTTGACCGGTTGCGGATCTCGGGGCATGGACCCAGGCAGCGCTTCGTTCTGTTTGATGAGAAAGGCGAATTCGGAGTAGAGCGTGCCGTAGGCGTCCCTCTCAGCCTCGCGCGGAAACAGGTGGCAACGGTCGTCGTCCGAGTCGCTCTCCGCGAGGAAATTGTCGAAGCCTTCGAACTCCCAGTCTTTCAACCCACCTGGTTGGCCCGTCTCCCAGTAGCCTTGGATGGCCTTGATGACGCCCGCACGGCAGTGCAGATAGGACATGAGCACGGCCTGCACCATCCGCGCGCGCCGATGCTGCGACTGCTCGTCCATCTCCTCGGGAGTCGAGGCTTGAAGGAACGCGTTGACGAATTGCAGCTGCTGCTCGCCGGCGATGTCGATGCTCAGGGGGTGGAGAACCAGGCGGGCGATCGCTCCCGACACGGCCTTCGTCCACGGGTATTCGCGCCACTCCGCGTAGTCTTCCTCATGGCGCTTCCACATGAACGCCATGCCGGTCGCCGCGACCCACTCGCCCACGGCGATGATGCTGGTCAGGAAGTGGAAGAACTCCGTGCCTTCGGACAGCTCGAACTCGTGCTCCGGGATGCTTAGCCGCTCGGAGCAGGCGGCGGCGATCTCTCGGCGCCGGGGCTCAAAAAAGTCAAGGGCGCGCCGCTCATGCTCGACTTCAAACGCCTTCTGCAGTTGAGCCTTGGTGAATTCAGCCATGCTTGCTCGCATCTTCTTGTTTGGGCCGCGCCGAACACGAAAACGCGACGCGAGCGAAGCATTGTTGCCGGTCTCGCGGGCGTCCGAAGCTAAGGGTTTCCCCAGTCCCGCCCGCGTTTCGTCGCCGCCCGCGGCGGCGGCTTTTATGCGTCCCTGCTGCGCCGACAGTCATCCCGGCGAGGTCGCGCTTTGGAGGCCGAAGGCCGCCGCGTCTCGCTCCCCCGCCCTGCGCTGGACTCAGAGCGCCATCGCCCGCCTCCCCCGCGACTTTGCCTCGGGCACGGCTTGGGCGATCTCCAAGCCTTCGATGGTCGATAGAAGTCGTGCCACTCCCGCGCGCTCCGAGGGGCGGCCCGCGCCGAACTGCTCGAGGTCGTCGCGCGCGTCTCCGAGCGGACCCTTGATCTTCAACAGCGCTTTGACGACGTTCTCCTCGCGAATCAGGTCTCGGTGTGACGACAGCGCCGCGGAGATGGCGGAAGCCACGACTGCCGCTTTGAGAAGCCAAGGGTAGTCGTCCTCGTCCCAGCCATCGCTTGTGGCCACGCGCAACGCGTCGACGAGCGCGAGCAAGGCCCCCGCGTTGGCGGATGCCGCAAGCTCGCGGATCGCCAGCGCCGCCTCGATGCCGATTTCCGCGCGCCACGCGCCCCTTTTTTGCCACTTGCCGCGCTCGACGAAATTCAGGGCCGAGGCGCAGTCCCCGTCCGTGCAACCCCAGTAGGCATAGCAGCTCAGATCAGACGTCTTCGTCAACTTCGCGACGCTGGACTCGAATTCTTTGATGCCGCCCGTCGCGTAGCAGCGCCAGGCGAGCGATCCGTCTTTGCCGCGCGCCGGCTCCAATCTGAAATCGCAGTTCCCGTTTCCGCTGACATCCGCGTGCTTGGCTTGCAGAGACTCGATCGCGGCGCGCGCCGAGGCGATCGCCTCGGCGGAGCCCTCGAAGCGGTATGCGTAGTCGATCATCGTTCCCATCTTCATTCCTTCCATTGGCCACGAAGGCCGTCTTTGTTCGTTGCTGTCAGGAGCGACCTCGCGGCCCCCCTCGGCGAAAGTCGGCCGCGAGGCCGACAAGTTCTCGTTTCAGTTCGTGGCGGCGCGCCTCAGAGCGCGCGCGACCGCTGGCGCGCCACGGGAGCAGGAGCAAGCATCGACGAGAGTTCTTCGCTCTGTGCAGACGCGTCGAGCTCGAAGCGAACTTCTGAGCTGAGCGCGGCGATGTTGCCGCCCAGAGCCCCCATGACAGCCAGCAACCCGCCAGGTTTTTGCTCCCTGTCGGTCCATCCCAGCACGGCCGCGCGCGCCCCTCCGCGAATCCTGGACCAATGAGGCGAAGCCGGGTCCAAATCGTTGAACTCGACGAACAGCTTCTTGACGAAGTCCATGGCGCGCTCGTTGCGCCGACCCGCGCAGTAAGCCACCAGCCAGCGCAGGCAGGCATGGGCTTGCTGGCCAAACGCCTGCCAAAGGATGCTCGCGGTGTAGGGCTCCCCGTCCGCGTGGCGAGCCACGAACTCCAGGTCCAGGATGGTGCCGCCCGCCGCGTTGGCGGCGGCCTCGAAGACTTGCAGCATCTCAGGACTGTCGTCGGCCATGACGTTCATCACGGCCTGGTGCCCGGTGAACCAGCGGCCGTCGGTGAAGAGTTCGAAACTAAATCCGGTCGTTGCGGCGTGCGGACACTTCGGCGCGCGCCCAGCCGTGAGCCTCCGCGTTGCCGCCAACCCTCCTTCTCGCCGATCGCGCTTCGCGCTTGATGCCTTGCCCATGTCCAGCTCCTTTGCGGTCTGCGTCGGACACAAGCGCCGAGGCATTGAGCGAAGTTTGGATTCGAAACGCTCCGCAAAACCGTTGGGATGTGGGCTCGAGCGCCTGCGCGCGCCTATGAGCGGACGCGCGCGTCAGCGCGCTCTAACGCGCCCGAAGGGCGGCGCCAGGGGACGTAAACTGCCGCTTGAAACGCACGGAGAAAAAATGCCTGCAAGCGCGAACGACAAGGCGGCCTCGGTGGCGACGGAGACACGGGGGCCGCGTGGAAAGAAGCCGCCGCCGCTAACCAACGAGCAGGCGGCAGTCATCGGCGCGCTCGCGTCGCTCCCCGCGCGCGCGCGCAAGATTCTGCCGCTGACACCCAAGCAAGTGTCCGCGCTTCTCGGCGGGCGCGCCCCAACGACGATGCGCAAGGACCGGAGCGACCAACGCGCCGCGATAGAGGGCGGCCGGAAAGTGGATCCGGGGCACCCAATGTCGCTTCCCTACGTCCCGCCAGTCGGCTCGGAGCGGGAGGTCCAATACTTGGCGCAGGATGTGCTCGACTACCTCGAGCGTCGAGCGAAGCTCGTCGACCGAAGCTTCTTGAAGCGCGGCTCCGCCGATCCCACGATGCGCGGGCTGCAAAGCTGGATGTCTTTGGCCTCTCCGTCGGAGACATGGCCTTTCGTCATCCAAGAAGACGGGCGGCCACTCGACATGGCGGAGGCCATAGCGACCGGGCGGCTCACCGAGCACGCCCAGCGGCTCAACCTCAGGGAGTTCTGCGACCGCCTCGCGGAGGCGGCTAGCCGCTCGGGGACGCGGACTGAGCGCGCGGAGCTCGAGCGGCGCACGCCGCGCGCGCGAGCGCCCGAACCCAAGCGCGAAGAACGCTGGAAGAAGCCAGGCGGGCCGATCTGACGGAGTGTCCGGATGCGCGCTAATCTCGCGCGCATGGATTTCGACACCCTTCGCTCTTCGTTCGAGGCGGTGCCCGGTTGGAGCTGGGCGCTCCAAGCCGTCGGGCTCGCCACCGCATACGTCGGCGCCGAGCTCAACGCAAGGCAGCGCATCGAGGGCTTCCACGTGTGGCTCGCGAGCAATGTGGCCTTGGCGGCGCTGCACGCGGCGAGCCATCTTTGGCTGCTGCTGGTCCTCGATCTGCTTTTTCTGCGGGTCAACGTGCTCGGCATCCGTCGCTGGCGCCGCGACGCCAGCCTGGCGACCGCCTCATCGCCGCCAGCCGAGGGCGCGGCTCGAACCGTCTGACGGCCGGCGCCCGGGTGCCGCGAGCGGCTACGCCGAAGTGGAGCCGCGCCGCGGCGCCTCCCGCGAGACGCTCCTGATTTCGCTCTTCTCCACCGCCGCGTCGAGCCGCTGGTGCTCGCGCGACAGCACGCGCTGGACCGCTTGGACGAGCCTGCGATGGCTGGCCAAGTCGGTCCAAGTGCTCGCGGCGGCCTCATGGACCGGGAGGAAAACGATGTCCCCGTCCTCCGCCTCGAGCAGCTCGGCCAACGTGCCGGACGCCACCGCGCCCTCCACTTCGCCGCGTTCGTTCACGTAGTAGGCGGCCTCTTGCGCGAGGTCCGCCAGGGTGTTGACGAACGTCTGCCCTTTGAAGTGGGCGGCTTGGCTAACGCGCGAGACCTTGGTCTTTTCGCACCAAACTCGAATGTCGCCCAGGCGATACCGGACGTGCTGGTTCGTGCCGGGGTGCTTGCGCGGGGCAGCATCGCCCTCCTCAGGCTCCGCTTTCCTCTTACGCCCCTTCTTAGGCCAAGGCTCCATGGGAATGCCACCTTGGAGGTAATTGGGACCCGTGCCGTCGACCCTCATGGATCCGACCTTGCGTTCTGAGAGTTCCATCAACGCGGCGAACTGCGCGGGGCTCAGGGCGACGTCTTCGGCTAAGTCGCCGACCCTGCTTTTGGCCGCCTCGATGAGGATCGCGACGCGCTCCTCTGGAAGGATCTCGGAGATCAGTTGATCCATGGTCGCAGCGCTGTTGGTCACTTTGCCTCCTGGCTTCGATCTTGGCTTGTGGAACTCAGCTCAATTCTGTCTCAACAGACGTCGGCTCCTGCGCCTCCGCCTTGCGAGGCCTCCCGGTGCGCGGCTTGGGCGGCCGGCAAGCGTGCCGAGGCGGCGCCGGCATCATGGGCCAATCGACCGGCTTCAAGTCGTTGTAGACGTTGGGCCCCTTCGAGAGCATCTCCTGCTCCACCTTCTGCATCCACATGCGCAGGTCCGCCCACTCCGCGTCCGTGTAGCGGTCGGTGACCGTCGTGTCCGAGTGGTTGAGGAAGTAGCGGATGATGCCCTCGGGCACGCCCACGTGCTCGGCGATCCGTCCGAAGGTTCTGCGAAGGTCGTGCCGCGTGAGCTTCTGGACTTCGATCTCCTCGCGGATGTCGTCGAGGAGATCGCTGGCGTCCTTGTAGTGGCCTAGGTTCGAAGAGCGGCTCCTGGCCGGGAACACGAACTTGCGCGATTTGGCGCCAAAGCCGCGCCGCTCGGCCTCCTTCGCCGCGGCTCGCTGCCGCTGCCTCAAAAGCTCGAGGGCGAACGGGGTGATCGGCAGTTTGTGGCTCAGGAAGTTCTTCGTCTTGTAGAAGAAGACGTAGGGGCCCTCCTGGTCCCCGTTGCCCGAGAGCCAAACGTGGCTTGTCGCGGTGCGCCCCTCGCCCTCGTCCCCGATCGGGTCGAGGAGCTCGCCCCAGACCAGGTCGGCGTGCTCGCTCTTGCGGCAGCCCCACAGGAGCATCAGCAGCAAGTAGTGCGCGCCCGTGCAGTTGTCGTTCACGTCCTTCTTGGACCAAGTCGCTTCGAGAAACTTTCCCAGGGTCTCGGTGCGCGAAAGCGGATTGCGCACGCCTTTCGCGCGCCGCTGCTTCTCGAGGGTCAGCGCGTCGCGATATCGCCCGTGTTGCACGAGCGTGTCGAAGGGATTGGCGGCCAAAGTCGCCTCGCGCCGCTGCACTTGCGCGGCGAGCTTCTCCCGGTCGATGCACCAGGTGACGGCGCGCGATGCCCATCGGAAGTTCTGCTCGTTGGACGAGGGGACGCGATCCTTGTCGATGCCGAACTTGGCGTCGATCTCCTCCGGCGTGAGCTCCACGACCCTGCGCCCGGCCCAGCCCAGCGCCTTCATCCGCGCCGCCGCCCGGTCATAGACCCGCAGGGTCTCGTCAGACGCGGGGCGCGAGCGCTCGACCAAGTGCTGGCGGTAGTCGCCCATCGCGTCGCCCAGCGTGAGCTCGCCCGCGATGCGCTGCCTAGCGATCTCATTGGGGTTGCGGCCCGTGTCGAGCATCTGCAAAGCCATCTGGGCGGCGCGCTTCCGGGCCTTGGCGATGTCGTCGAAATCGGCGACGTTGCCGATCTTCGCCAAGATCGATTTGCCGTGAACTTTCCTGCGAAGGATGTAAGTCTTCTTGCCGGCGACCTTCACCCCGAAGCCCGGGGGCGAATCGCGGCTGCTGTCCCATAAGATGTAGCTCTTCGAGAGGGGATCGTCTTCGGTGGCGAAGGCTAGCTTCCCCTTGCTGTCGTAGCCCAAGGGCGGCCGTGGAAGCCGCAACCGTTTAATGAAACCGTCGTTCAGCTCGGCGCGCAACGGCGGCGCCCGCCTGGACTTGTCCTCGCCGACGCCCGCTTCGGCGCTATCCGCAACATTCGCCATGGACACTCCTCGACTGGCTTTGCCCCGCCAGCGGGGGACTGCGCGTCATCTCGAAACCCTTGCTGCGCGCGGTCTTCCGACTGGTGAGCTCGCGAGGGGGACCAGAATTAGAGTTTACGGCAATTTGGTGGAATCAGTTCCCCTATGGCGCTCCTTGAGCGATGATTCACTTTGCCGCACTCGGCTCGTGAAGAGCCTCTCGGCGCGCCTGAAAGGGGTCAAAAGTGCTTGATTCGAAAGGAAAAACGCCCGAACTGACGGTGCCGGTCCAGACCGGTGCAAATCGGTCAGAGGAGCTGACTAAACATACCCCCATGATGCAGCAGTACCTCGCCATCAAGGCCGAGCATCCCGACACGCTCGTTTTCTATCGCATGGGCGATTTCTACGAGCTGTTTTATGGCGACGCAGAAAAGGCGGCGCGCCTGCTCGACATCACCCTCACCCGCCGCGGCAACTCGGCCGGCGAGCCCGTCGTGATGGCAGGCGTGCCGTTCCACTCGATGGAAGGCTATCTCGCGCGCCTGATCCGTCAGGGCGAATCGGTCGCCATCTGCGAGCAGGTCGGCGATGTCGCCACGTCCAAAGGTCCGGTCGAGCGCAAGGTGATGCGGGTCGTCACGCCCGGCACCCTGACCGACACCGAACTGCTCAACGACAAGTCCGAAGCGATGCTGCTGGCCGTGCACCAGGGCTCGCGCCACAAGCTCGGTCTTGCATGGTTGAGCGTGACGCAAGGCGCGTTGCAGCTGGCCGAATGCGCAGGAGATGAACTCGAATCGTGGTTGGCCCGCATAGCGCCGAGCGAGGTGGTGTTCAGCTCGGGCGTCACACCGGTCTTTGCACAGCGCCTGAAGGCCCTGAAGGCGGCTTCTTCGTTTTCGCTCACCGAGCGGCCGGAGTTCCAGTTCGATTCCGGCCTCGGGTTGCGCAAGCTGCTGGGCCAGCTCAATAGCGCGACGCTCGCCGCATGGGGCGCCGATGAAATGCAACACGCGCATGCCGCCGCGTCGGCCTTGCTCACGTTCGCCGAGCACACGCAGGGCCGCGCGCTGTCGCATGTGCAAAGCCTGCAGGTGCAGCGCGACGACGAACTGATCGACCTTCCCGTCACCACGCGCCGCAACCTCGAACTCGTGCAGACATTGCGCGGCGAAGATTCGCCCACGGTCTTCTCGCTGCTCGACACCTGCATGACCGGCATGGGCAGCCGGATGCTCAAGTGCTGGCTGCTGGAGCCGCGCCGCGAACGCACGCAGGCTGTCATGCGGCATGAGGCCATCGACACCTTGCGCAGCGGTCTGTGGCAGCGCCTTCGCGCGGAGATGAAGGGCTGCAGCGATGTCGAGCGCATCACCGCGCGCATCGCATTGCGACAAGTGAAGCCGCGCGAACTGGTGGGCCTGCGGCAATCGCTGGAGAGATCGGCGCAACTCGCGTTGCAATTGCAAAGCGTCGATGGCTTGCTGGCGCAGATCGCTGCCTCCATGTCGCCGCCTGCCGGTTGCACCGGGTCGCTGGCACGCACCATCCACGCCGAGCCCGCCGCACTGGTGCGCGACGGCGGCGTGATCGCAGCGGGGCTCGACACCGAACTCGACGAATTGCGTGCGATACAGGACAACTGCGATGGCTTCCTGCTCGAACTGGAAACACGCGAACGCGCCCGCAGCGGCATCGCCAACCTGCGCGTGCAGTTCAACAAGGTGCACGGCTTCTACATCGAGATCACGCAGGGGCAACTCGACAAGGTGCCAGCGGACTACCGCAGGCGCCAGACGCTGAAGAACGCCGAGCGGTTCATCACGCCGGAGCTCAAGGCGTTCGAAGACAAGGCGCTGTCTGCGCAGGATCGGGCGCTGGCACGGGAGAAGTGGCTCTACGAACAGCTGCTCGACCAGTTGCAATCGCATGTGCCCGCGTTGACGCGGCTGGCCCGCGCGATGGCGTCACTCGATGCGCTGTGCGCGCTGGCCGAACGCTCGCTCACGCTCAACTGGTGCCGCCCGCAATTCACGCGGGAACCCGGTATCGAGATCGTGCAGGGCCGACACCCCGTGGTCGAAAGCCGTCTGGCGGAAACGACCGGCGGCAGCTTCATCGCCAACGACACGCGCCTGGGTCCCAAACAAAGGATGCAGGTCATCACCGGCCCCAACATGGGCGGCAAATCGACGTACATGCGTCAGGTCGCTTTGGTGTGCCTGCTGGGCTCCATGGGCTCGTACGTGCCGGCGGCATCTTGCAGGCTGGGACCGATGGACGCGATCCATACCCGGATTGGTGCAGCGGACGACCTGGCCAATGCGCAATCGACCTTCATGCTGGAGATGACCGAAGCCGCGCAGATCCTGCATGCCGCCACGGCGCATTCACTGGTGCTCATGGATGAAATCGGCCGCGGCACTTCGACTTTCGACGGTCTCGCCCTCGCATCGGGCATCGCGGCGCACCTGCATGACAAGACTCAGGCGTTCACGCTCTTTGCCACGCACTATTTTGAGCTGACGGAGTTTCCAGCGAAGCACCACTGCGCCGTGAACGTGCACGTGAGCGCCGCCGAATCGGGCAGCGACATTGTCTTCCTGCACGAAATCCAGCCCGGCCCTGCCAGCCGCAGCTATGGCATACAAGTTGCAAAACTGGCTGGCATGCCGGCCGCCGTAGTCAACCATGCGCGCCACGCCCTGACAGCGCTGGAAAACCAGCAAACACTGGCTCGCGAGCAGGTAGACTTGTTCGAAGCGCCACCCGCCGCCGATGCGCCCATGCACAGCGCGGTTGAAGCGGCGGTCGGCGCGCTGAACCCCGATGCGATGAGCCCGCGTGAAGCACTCGACGCCCTGTACCAACTCAAGAAGCTGACTGAAAAAAAATGACCTACTGCGTCGGCATCAAGCTCAACGCCGGACTGGTGTTCCTCTCCGACTCGCGCACCAATGCGGGCGTGGACAACATCAGCACTTTCCGCAAGATGATCGTGTACGAGCGCCCCGGCGACCGTTTCATGGTGCTGCTGTCCGCGGGCAACCTCAGCATTGCGCAGTCGGTGCGCGAGATGCTGCAGGTCGAGCAGCTCAAAGAAGGCAAGGACGGCGAAGCCATCACGATCTGGAACGCCACCAGCATGTTCGATGCGGCCCGCGTGTTGGGTAATGCAGTTCGCCACGTGTATGAGCGCGACGCCGAATCATTGAAGAACTCGGGCGTGGACTTCAATGTCGGCCTGATCTTCGGCGGCCAGATTCGCGGCGAAGGCATGCGCCTGTTCCAGGTCTATTCCGCAGGCAACTTCATCGAAGCCACGCCCGAGACGCCCTACTTCCAGATCGGTGAATCCAAGTACGGCAAGCCCGTGCTCGACCGCGTGATCACGCCTGACACGCCGCTCGACGAGGCTGCCAAATGCGCGCTCGTTTCGATGGACTCCACGATGAAGTCGAACCTGTCGGTGGGTCCGCCGCTAGACCTGGTCGTGTACGAAGCCAACAACTTCCAGACCGAGAAGATCGTCTCCATCGACATGCAGAACCCCTACTACCGCATGCTGCACAGCAGCTGGGGGCAAAAGCTGCGCGAGGTGTTCGACAGCCTGGAAGATCCGGTCTGGGACGACGCACACACCGACACGCCGCTCAAGGTGGACACGGGGCGCAGCAAGCCGCTCAAGAAGATCACGCGGCCCGATGAGCGGCTGATTTGACACCCATCGTTTTTTCGCACGCCAACAGCTTTCCGGCGGCGACCTACACCGCGCTCTTTGCCGACTTGCGATCGCGCGGCTTCCTGGTGAAAGCGGTGGAGAGCTTCGGCCATGACGAGCGGTATCCGGTCACCAACAACTGGCCCGGGCTCGTGCAGCAGTTGCACGACTTCACGGCGCCGATTGTGGAAAAACGCGGTGAGCCGGTGTTCCTGGTGGGGCACTCGCTCGGTGGATTTCTCAGCCTGATGTGCGCGGCGCGCCATCCGCACTTGGCGCGTGGTGTGTTGCTGCTCGATTCGCCCTTGCTGGGTGGATGGAAGGCGACGGCGTTGGGGGCGATGAAGCGCACGCAGATGGTGGGTTCGGTGTCACCGGGGCGTGTGAGTCGCAAACGCAAGAACCGCTGGCCTTCGGCGGATGACGCGCTGGAGCATTTCCGGCACAAGAAGGCATTTGCGAAATGGGAAGAGCGGGTGCTCGCGGACTACATCAGGCATTGCACGCACGATGAAGATGGTGAGCGTGTGCTGAGTTTCGATCGCGACGTCGAAACTGCGATCTACAACACGCTGCCGGACAACCTGGATCGTTTGCTCAGGCGCCATCCGCTCAAGTGCAAGGTCGCCTTCATCGGTGGCCGGCAATCGGAAGAGATGAAGCAGGTCGGGATGGCGATGACGCTCGAAGTCACGCAAGGTCGCACCATGATGCTCGACGGCAGTCACCTGTTCCCGATGGAAAAACCCGGTGCGACGGCAGCCGCGATAGAAGCCGCATTGCGCGGTTTCAACTTCGACTCACTGCCCGCAGGTCCCGAGCCTCCCCCGACACGCGCTGTCATTGCGGGCTTGACCCGCAATCCATCTATGTTCCAGCGCCGCATCCGCTTCGCGGTGGATGCCGGATCAAGTCCGGCATGACAAGTATTGGACAGGAAGGCAATGGCTGTCATTGCGGGCTTGACCCGCAATCCATCTGTGTTCCAGCACCGCGTCCGCTTCGCGGTGGATGCCGGATCGAGTCCGGCATGACAAGTGCTGAGACAGGTGGGCCATGGCTGTCATTGTGGGCTAGCCCCGCAATCCATCTCAGCTCAAGCCGCCCACTTCACCAGCCCCGTCCACGCCGTGAGCAGTACGACGACACCGAACGCGATCCGGTACCAGGCGAAGGCCACGAAGCTGTGGGTCGAGATGTAGCGCAGCAGCCAGCGCACACACAACCACGCACTCACAAACGAAAAGAACAGGCCGACCGCGAACATCGGCAGGTCTTCCATCGAGAGCAGCGCGCGTTCCTTGTACAGGCTGTACGCACCGGCGCCAATCAAAGTCGGAATCGCGAGATAGAACGAAAAATCAGTCGCCGCCTTGCGCGACAGCCCCAGCAACATCCCGCCAATGATCGTTGCGCCGCTGCGGCTCGTGCCGGGGATCATCGCCAGGCACTGCACCAGCCCGACCTTGAGCGCGTCCTTCCAAGTCATGTCGTCTGCGTCGTTCACACGAACGGCTGAAGGTGGACGCTTCTCGGCCCACAAAATAATGAAGCCGCCGATGATGAAAGTGCTGGCGACAACCGCAGGCGTGAACAGATGCGCCTTGATCAGCTTGCCGAACAACAGCCCAAGAATGACGGCCGGTATGAATCCGATGACGACATTCAGCGAGAACATCTGCGCCGACCGCTGCGTCGGCAGCGCAACCAGCGTGTCTCGAATCTTCTGCCAGTAAACAATGATCACCGCCAGGATCGCGCCCGTCTGGATCGCGATGTCGAAGACCTTGGCCTTCTCGTCGTCGAAGCCGAGCAAGGCGCCTGCAAGGATGAGGTGGCCGGTACTCGATATGGGCAGGAACTCGGTCAGCCCCTCGACAATTCCCATCACCGCGGCCTTGGCCAACAACACGAAATCCACACGCGCTCCTTGAAGTGGCTGCGATTATCGGTGCATCCGCTTCGGGCTGTGGTCCGTATACCGGGCATGGCAGAGCTCACCGCGACCGCCCCACGAAATAGTCATGGCGTGCTAGCCTGCTGGCAATGGACGACCATGCCTGAAATTGATCTTGACCCCGCCGCGTCCACGATGATCCGTGACGCGCAACTTGCAGCTCTGCTGCAGTCATCGGCGAGCGGCAACGCCCGTTCATTCGAGGACTTCTACGCCGCAACGGTGCACTACGCGTTCGCAGTCGTGCGCCGCATCATCGGTGAATCGCATGCACAGGACGTGCTGGCGGACTGCTACTTGCAGGTCTGGAAAGAATCCAGCCGGTTCGACCCCGCCCGCGCGAGTGCAGTCACTTGGCTTCTGACGATTGCACGCAGCCGGGCTTTGGACAAACTGCGCCACGAGGCACTGCGGCACGCAGGATTGTCAGGCGCGCCGGCCCACAACCCGGACGAAACCCGGCCGCATGAAGGCCCCGGGCCTGACAGCCTGCTGGAAGCCGTGCAGATAAAATCGCGCCTGCACGCCGCATTGCTCGGTCTTTCGCCACACGAAAGATGGGTGCTGGGGCTGGCGTATTTCAAAGAACACACCCAAAGCGAGATCGCAACCCTGACCGGCTTTCCCCTGGGCACCGTCAAATCACTCATGTCCCGCGCCCAACAAAAACTGCGCCTGGCGCTCGAAACTGCAAGCCTCAGGCAACTGTCATGAGCGACGGTCCATCGTCGCTGGATCCGGAAATCGCCGCTGCGCTCAACGCGGCGGTTCGTGCTGTCGATCTGTCCGATCCGGCCAATGCAGCTGCCATCGAAAACGTGCGCCGACGCGTCATGCAGCAGATCGCCGCCGACTCGGTGCGGCATCACACGGTGGTCAAGCCCGAGGACGGCAGCTGGCACGCATTCCTGCCCGGCATCAAGCGCAAGGTCCTTGCGGTCAACGACGGGGTGATGTCGTACCTGCTGAAGTTCGAGCCTGGCGCGGTTTTGCCTGCCCATCGCCATCCTGTCGATGAAGAATGCGTCGTGCTGGAAGGCACGCTCAAGCTGGGCGGACAACTCCTTCCCCCGGGGAGTTTCCATCGTGTCGCCCGCGACGTGCTGGACTGCGAAAGCTCCAGCGACGAAGGCGCCGTGATCTACCTGCGTGGCGCGGCGCCCATGCCCGACCAGCTGCTCTGAACGCCGCCGGGGCCGGCTTTTGGCGCTGCATTTCGCGCCGCGCCAGGCCCGCTTCGCTCCCCGATCCTTCAATTTCGTCGCTTTCGAATGGCCGCGTCCGCCCGGCCCCGGCAAAGTCCGCCCATCGAAACACCCGACCCGAAGGAAACCATCATGCTGCTCCAACTGATCGCCAACCACCCCGAAGCCCTGCCCCAGATCCTCAATGGCACGCCCACCTATGTCTGGGGCATCCTCGCCGCCCTCACGGTGCTCGGCCTGACCCAGGCGCGCGACCGCACGGCCAGCCTGACGCGCATCGCCGTCATGCCTGTGGTGATGACCATCATGGGCCTGTGGGGCATGTTCGGTGCCTTCAGCAGCTCGCCCATGTTCGGCTATGCGGTGCTGGCCTGGATCGCGTCGGCTTCGGTGATGATCGCCCTGGTCGGCACCATGGCCCCGCCCCAGGGTGCCTCTTACGACGCAGCCAGTCGCACGTTCGCCGTCTCGGGCAGCCTGGTGCCGATGGCCCTGATCCTGGCGATCTTCCTGACCAAGTACGTGGTCGGCGTCGAGACATCGATGAACCCGGGCCTCGCACGCGACGGGCAGTATTCGATGATCGTCGGCGCGTTGTACGGCATGTTCAGCGGCATCTTTGCCGGCCGCGCCCTGCGCCTGTTGCGCCTGGCCTCACGTCCGGCAATGCACATCGCCGCCGCCTGAACGCACGACACCCCACCGTAGAATGATCCGCAACTGGCCCCACCTGGAGTGAACGCCATGAACCGAATGAGCCCTGAAGACATCGAGCGCCTCGCGCACAAGCGGGCCGCCGCCAAGCTGGGCTGGTACTTCCACCTGGCGGTTTACATCCTGGTCAATTCGTTCCTCTTCGCCCTGGCCTACTTCGGCCTGCGTTCGAGGCCCTGGTCGATGTACCCGTTGCTCGGATGGGGCCTGGGCCTGGCGCTGCACGGCGCATCGGTGTTCCTGATCGGCAAGGGCACCAACTTGCGCGAGAAGCTGGTGCAGCAGGAACGCGAGCGCCTGCAACGCCAGAACGACGCGCCATGAGCATCGACTGGATAGGCAAGCTGCGGCACCTGCTGCAGGTGCTTGCCTTCTGCATGGTCGTGGCGACCGTGCAGTACACCTTCCAGCCCGACAAGGCCTATGGTCCGCTGGTGGTCTATTCGATCTTCATCGGCACCATCACATGGGCCGTCATCGACCTGGGCCGCGAGTATTTTCCGTCCAGTGCAGAGACTGGCTGGCCCAAGGGCTTCGGCGGCATCGCGCTGGTGGCCGGGGGCATCGTCACCGGGTACTTCCTGGGCATGTTCATCGCCGGCCGGCTGTGCGAGTACTACGGGTTCTATCCGGCCGGCCCTGCTCCAAACCCCGAAGGCCAGTTGCGCACATCGATCCTGATCACGGCCATCGCAGGCCTCATCGGCAGCGGCTATTTCTACACGGTCAGCAACAGCGCGTACCTCGAACGCAAGATGGGCGAAGCGCGCAAGCATGCAGACGAAGCGCGCCTGAAGATGCTGGAAACACAGCTGGAACCGCACATGCTGTTCAACACGCTCGCGAACTTGCGGGCGCTGATCAGCGTGGACCCCGAACGGGCGCAGACGATGCTCGATCACATGATTGCGTACCTGCGCGCAACGCTCGATGCTTCGCGCACCACCACCCACAGTCTGCAGAGCGAATTCGATCGCTTGCGCGACTACCTGGAACTGATGGCGATCCGCATGGGGCCGCGCCTGACGTACGACCTGCAACTGCCCGCTGAACTCGCGGATCAACCGGTGCCTGCTTTGCTGCTGCAACCGCTGGTGGAAAACAGCATCAAGCACGGACTGGAGCCCAAGCTCGAAGGCGGCACGATCACGGTGACCGCGCGACGCGATGGCGGTGACCTGGTGCTGGAGGTGCACGACACGGGCGCGGGTTCATCGCCCACCGGCAGTGCCAGCGTTGCCACCAAGAGCGGCTACGGCATGGGCAATGTGCGCGACCGGTTGCGGACATTGCATGGCGATCGCGCATCGCTGGCCTTTGTTGCGTCTGCCGATGCAGGCGCGCGCAACGTGCTTCGCATTCCTGCGAGCGCTCCTGCAAGCCCATGACACCACCCATCATGAACTCCGAACTCTCCGCCCTCATCGCAGAAGACGAACCCCTGCTCGCGCAAGCCCTGAAGGTGGAGCTTGCGAAGGCATGGCCTGAACTGCGCATCGCCGCGATCACCGGCGACGGCGCATCGGCTGTGACGCAGGCACTCATCCTGCTGCCCGATGTGCTCTTCTTCGACATCAGGATGCCGGGCCAGAGCGGGCTCGAAGCCGCGGCTGAACTCGCCGACGAATGGCCCGAGGGCAAGCCCTTTCCGGCGCTGGTGTTCATCACCGCGTACGACCAGTACGCAGTGCAGGCATTCGAGACGCAAGCCATCGACTACGTGCTGAAGCCGGTGCAAGCCGCGCGACTCCAAAAGACAGTGGCCAAGGTAAAAGATGCGTTGGCACGGCGCACGGCGAGCACCAACATCGAAGACACGCTGGGCCAGTTGCGCTCGCTGCTCGGCTCGGTGCCGCCGCCAGGCGCGAAGCAGGAGCCGCTGAAGGTTCTGCAAGTGAGCGTGGGCGCGAACATTCGCATGGTGCCCGTGCAAGAGGTCGTTTACTTCGAGGCCGCCGACAAGTACGTGCGCGTTCTCACGGATGAGCACGAGTACCTGATTCGCACGCCGCTCAAGGAGCTGATGCCGCGCCTGGATGAGCAGGTGTTCTGGCAGATTCATCGCGGCACTGTTGTTCGCGCCACGGCGATTGACGGTGTGATGCGCGATTCAGCGGGCAAGCTGCATCTGTCGCTGCTCAACCGTCAAGAGAAACTCGCTGTCAGCCGGCTCTACGCGCATCTTTTCAAGGCCATGTGACAATTTCCTGAAACCAAAACGTCGTGGGCTACGTACCACTTGGGTAACAACCCAAGGAGCCCCCATGACACGTCTTCCGTTCGCAGTTGCCACCGTCGCAGCTGCTGCCCTTCTCTCTGCTTGCGCCTCTGGCGGCATGATGTCCCGGTCGTATAACCAGAGCATGCTGCCGGCCACCGTGCAGGTGCCTGCTGGCAATCGCGTCGTGCTGGAAACCGTCGGCATCGGCGAGATCACGTATGAGTGCCGCGTGAAGGCCAACGCGGCTGGCGAATACGAGTGGTTCTTCGTCGGTCCCGATGCCAAGCTGATGGACCGCAGCGGCAAGCAGGTCGGCCGCTACTACGGCCCGCCCGCCACCTGGGAAAGCATGGACGGCAGCAAGGTCACGGCCACCCAGCTTGCAATCGCACCTGCCAGCACCGGCAACATCCCCATGCAGCTCGTGAAGGCCAACCCAGCCATGGGCAACGGCGCGATGATGGGCACGACCTACATCCAGCGCGTCGCGACCCAGGGCGGCATCGCACCTCCGCGGCCATGCACGGCCAGCACCCTCGGCACGAAGGGCATCGTGAAGTACCAGGCCGACTACATCTTCTACCGCGCAGGTTGATTGCCTCGCTCCCTCTCCCCTGCGGGGAGAGGGCTGGCTGTTTGGCTGTCATTACGGACTTGATCCGCAATCCATGACTTCCGACGGCCATAGCCGCTTCGCGGTGGATGCCGGGTCAAGCCCGGCATGACAGCGATTTGTGAGCCGCCATCCGTCACCCCAAAGAGCAAGCGTCCTACAGCAACCACGCTCCACTCGCGCTCTACTAAAGTTCAATCACCCCGACTCCTCTGAGTCCCCTCCTCCTCCGGGGTGAGCTGGTCCGGCCCTCCGTCCCGTGATCAGCATGTTGGCCCCAGTCCTCAATGACTGGGGCCTCTTTTTTTGTCTCTCGCAAAACCGCGAAGCCAAAAAAAAAGGCCCCGACGCTCATGCGCCAGGGCCCAGCCTTGGAGAACTCTTTAAATCTGGATGGAAGCGGTCAACTACGCCGCTCAGTAGCGATAGCCGTGGCCGTAGTAGCGCACATGACGGTGCGGACGGCTGTAGTAACGCGGCGCGTAAACAACAGGCGCGGGACGCACGTAATAGCTGGGCGCGTAGTAGGTCGGTGCGTAGTACACGGGCGCTGGAGCCACATACACCGGCTGCACGTAGCTCGAATACACAGGCGGGTAATAGCCGGGGCCGTTCGAAGCACCGATCACCACACCGGGTGCAATGTTGGCGCCGATGCTGAAATACACGTTGCTGCGCGCGTTGGCTGCACCGGCGGCGCCTGCCACCACGAGCGCCACGGCGGCTGCTTTGACAAAACCATTGATCTTCATGACGACTGCTCCTGAAACGATCGGTGAATTTGAACGGCGCCTTGTGAATTCAGCGCCACGTTCATATTAAACGCGTGACCGTCGCAACTGGATAGAGCATTACCCGTCAGAGGAGTTGCGAGACGTAACCTGCGGGCAACTCGTGTGATCCGAATCACACCCGGAGCGCTTGTGCTGCACTGCACCCTAAAATGTTTCCATATGAACGCCCCCGCCGACAAGAACGAACTCCACAAGCCCAGCAACTTCCTGCGCCAGGTCATCGAACGCGACCTGGAACAAGGCACCTACCAGCAGCGCAGATGGGGCGGCGGCCCCGGCGATGCACAGCACCACCAGCAGGGCACGCCTGACCCCGCGAAGATCCGCACCCGCTTTCCGCCCGAGCCCAACGGCTACCTGCACGTGGGCCACGCCAAGAGCATCTGCCTGAACTTCGGCCTGGCGCGCGACTACGGCGGTGTCTGCCACATGCGGTTCGACGACACGAACCCCGAGAAGGAAGACCAGGAATACGTGGACAGCATCCTCGATGCGGTCAAGTGGCTCGGCTTCAGCTGGGACGCCAACGGCACCAGCCACTACTACCATGCAAGCGATTACTTCGACTTCATGTACCGCGCGGCGGAATACCTGATCGAGACCGGCAACGCCTACGTCGATGAGCAGAGCGCCGACGAAATGCGCCACAACCGCGGCGACTTCGGCCGGCCAGGCACCGACAGCCCGTACCGCACGCGCACGCCGCAAGAGAACCTCGCTCGCTTTCGCGAAATGAAGGACGGCCAGCTCGCCGATGGCGCCGCCGTGCTGCGCGCCAAGATCGACATGGCGAGCCCGAACATCAACATGCGCGACCCGGCCATCTACCGCATCCGCCGCGCCACGCACCACAACACCGGCGACAAGTGGTGCATCTATCCGATGTACACCTATGCGCACCCGATCGAAGACGCGCTGGAGAACATCACCCACAGCATCTGCACGCTGGAGTTCGAAGACCAGCGTCCGTTCTATGACTGGCTGCTCGACCGGCTGGCCGAAGGCGGCCTGATCAGCCAGCCGCATCCGCGCCAATACGAATTCGCGCGGCTGAACCTGACGTATGTGATCACCAGCAAACGCAAGCTGAAGGCGCTGGTCGATGAGAAGCACGTGACCGGCTGGGACGACCCACGCATGCCCACCATCGTCGGCCTGCGCAGGCGCGGCTACACGCCCGAAAGCATCCAGCTGTTTGCAGAACGCATCGGCGTGACCAAGAGCGACAGCTGGATCGACTACAGCACGCTCGAAGCTGCGCTGCGTGACGACCTCGACCCGAAGGCGGCACGCGCGATGGCCGTGCTCGATCCGTTGAAGCTGGTGATCACCAACTGGGGCGAGGTGATGGGAAGCGATGACTTCCTGGACGCGTGCTCCGCGCCCGTGCATCCGCACGATGCGACGCGCGGAAGGCGCGAGTTCAAGTTCGGCAAGGAGCTCTGGATCGAGCGCACCGACTACGAAGAAGTCCCGCCCAAGGGTTACAACCGCCTGTATCCGGGCAACAAGGTGCGGATGAAGTACGGGCATGTGATCACCTGCACCGGCGCAACGAAAGACGCGGACGGCAAGGTGATCGAAGTGCAAGCCCAACTGGTGCCCGATACGAAAAGCGGCACGCCGGGCAGCGACGCGGTCAAGGTGAAGGGCGTGATCACCTGGGTGGCTGCGGCCGATGCGTTGAAGGCCGAAGTGCGCTTGTACGACCGGCTGTTTTCAGTGCCGCAACCGGATACGTCGAGCGGGAAGGACTACCACGAGGAACTGAATCGGGAGTCTCTGAAGGTGGTGACGGCGTATGTCGAGCCTTCTCTCAAATCAGCGCAAAGGGATGAGAAGTTTCAGTTCGAGAGGCATGGGTACTTTGTGGCGGATTTGAAGGACCACGCCCAAGACGTGCCCGTCTTCAACAGGGCGGCCGGGATGAAGGATAGTTGGGGGAAGTGAACGGTAAGTACGACCGTTAAATAGTCTTGTAGCCAGCGGCTGTTTATCGGTATGGCCCGAGTGCATCTTGATGACCGAGTCACGTTCGGGGTTGAGCGTCACCGTGCCAATGGGTTTCCAGCCGCGAGTGCCGTGCCGTGCCGTGCCGTGCCGTGCCGCAAGAATCGCATGATCCTCACCGGCATGGCGCTGGGCCGGGCTGACGCAGCGGATGCCACTGTGGCGATACTCTACGTTGTACCAACGCACGAGCTGTTCATGAGAAGCCTCTCGACGGAACGGCCCTGCGACCAATTCGCCACTCACCGGTCTTCGGTCACCTCAAAAACGCATCTGCCCGACGCTCTGCAACCCGCGTTTGAACCCGCCCCGCCAGCGTCAGTCCTTCAGCAAATTGCGCATCAGTTAGTCCGTTCGGAACAACGTACAGATGCCGCAAATAGTCCTGACGTGAGTCCGTGCAGAACTGACCCCCAAGGCATCCAAGCATCATCTGGATATCGATCTCACATGGCGCTTGGGCGCTGCAGCTTGCAGCAACGACGGCAAGTCCCAACATCGTTCGCTGCGTGACGTCGCTATAGAGTTTTCCATCGAACCACAGGTCCTCACGGTTGTCCGTTTTCGCGGACATTCGCATCGCCCGGTTCAACATTTGATTGAAATACGGCGCCACGGGGTCTCCTAACGCGAACAGCTGCTTGAAGGCCGACGTCGCCTCTGCCTCCGACTTTGCATCCAGGGCGGCAGATGCACGTTTGGTAGCCGCAACGAGTGGGTCACGATTGTCTGCAGCAGCATCTTTGACGCTCTTAAAAAGGTCAGTTGCTTCCTCGCTGGACGAGAAGGCAGCGCAGTAGGCCGAGAGCTTATTGGTCATCTCCAGCGCAGGGGGAGTCACAGTTCCCGTGGTCGCGACTCTATTGGCAATCGCTTCCCGAGCAACCTCTGGCATTCCAGCGATTCCCATGCCGCAGTAGTTGGTCACATACATTGCATAGAAGCGACCACCTTCCTCCGGTCGCGATCGGGCGCTTAGCGCGAATGCGCGCCAGTCCTTCGACTCACGCAATTCCGCCAAGAGCTTCACAGACGGCGCTCCACTAACCAGTGCCGTTGTCGCACTCGGCTGCGTTGCAGCGAGCGCTGGCACGCTCTGATTCTCTGGAACGATTCGACCTGGCAGTTGCGCAGTTGCGGGAGGCGGCGGATTCGTCGGTGTTAGCGAAGGCTTGTTGCCTGCATACGTGGAGTAGAAGGCAGCAATGGCCACAAACACCACAACGACGCCGGCTGCTCCAGGAATCCATTTCTTCATGGCTCAACCCTTCATCATGTAAGGGCACGGTTTGGCAACGCCGTCCCCACTTGGCGGCGGGCCCAACGGCATGTCGCTGATGGTGGCCGGCAGTGTCTCGGTGATCGGCCACGTCTCTGTGCCGCCATCTACGTAGGTCATAGTAAAGGTTGAGACCATCTTCCCACCCAGCAACCCTGGTCGTGACCCGCCAATCGCTGCGCGCACGCCGGCAACGCCCTTTTCGGCGCGGATCGCGGTCAACAGCTGGAGCGAAGCGACGTAGCGATCTGTCTGGTCGCTTTTAGAAGTCGTGGTTTTCGTTGCCTGGGAAGCCAGGACGTTGCAGCGAGCGTCCGAACTTCCCTTCTTGTCCGTCACCGCCGCAGCAACCTCCGCGCGCGCATCTGAGTATTCTTCCCAGTCCATGTAGGTGCGCACTGCGCCTTCAAAGGTCCTGAAACTGGCCGCATTGTTCTGGAACGCCATGTCGTAAACGATGTGATAGCCCCACGGCTGCGTATAGGTGACGGTTACCCTCTCGAATTCGATTGTGCTGGCTGCAAGTTCGCTCACTACGAAGCAACTCAAACTGACTAATGAAACGATGTTTTTGATCATGGGTCTATAGTACGAATATTAAAGTACTATAAACATTATTAGTTACCTTGCACCCTCAACTCGCGTCAGGGATTGCCCTGTGCTGGATCGTATCCGCTGGTTCTGAGATCCGACGAGTAGGGCGCGAGCGCCGCACATTGCTTTCGTGGGTAGCTGCCAGCGTGCAATTCGGACCGCTTTCGCATCGCCCACAAATCCCAGCCGTCAAATCGATCCTGGCATGCGCCAGCGGTGGCGATGAAACTACTCCACAAATCTCTCGAATCGTCATCTAGTGTTGAAGGTGTTCCAAATATTCGTCCAACATTTGCAATCGACGAAACAACGGAACAAGATCCGACGATAGTGCCCGACTCACAGAACAGCCGCGTCCTCAGCCTGGCCAACCAGAAACGACTGCTGCGTGCGGCTGATCTGGAAGGCATTGCAGCACCGCGAATTGTGCTGAGTCGCCTGACTGAAGCCGGACTGCTGGACAGGGTGAGCCGCGGTGTGTACAGGCTTCACAACTTTCAAGCATCGGAGAACGAGGGCCTCGAGACCATCACAGCCAAAGTCCCGCAAGCTGTGTTCTGTCTGCTCACGGCACTTCAGGTTCACGGGCTGACGACCCAGCTGCCACGCCAGGTCTGGTTCGCGATGCCTCGTGGCAGCCATGCGCCTCGAATTGACTACCCTCCGATCAGGATGGTTCAGATGACGGGCCACGTCTACTCCGAAGGCATTGAGACCATCGAGCGCGACAACGCGAGCCTGCGCGTCTACTGCGTCGCCAAAACTGTGGCTGACTGCTTCAAGCACCGCAACAGGATCGGTCTGGACGTGGCACTTGAAGCCCTGAAAGACGCGCGCGCGCAGCGCAAGACAACGGCAGATGAACTGTGGCACTACGCCAAGGTCTGCCGGGTTGCGAACGTCATGCGTCCCTATCTGGAAGCCACGCAATAATCACATGCAGGAATTTAGCTTCGATTTCATTGGGCCTTGAAATGCCGGGAATCGTTGGCCCTGCGCCTTGGCGATTTTGAGAAGGCGAGCGGTTACAGAGCAGCGACTGATCTATGACCAAGCAAGCTAAGGCAATATTGAAGGCCACACCCAAGTTCGCGAGCGAAAAAGCCGAGCGGGCGTACCGTCGCTGTGGCGTCAACGTCGGCGCTTCAAACGATGCCGCATGGATTGCGGGTCAAGCCCGCAATGACAGCCGGTCTCACTGAATGTCATGCCGGACTTGATCCGGCATCCACCGCGTAGCGGCTACGGCCGTCGGAGTCATGGATTGCGGGTCAAGCCCGCAATGACAGCCGGTCTCACTGGATGTCATGCCGGACTTGATCCGGCATCCACCGCGCAGCGGCTACAGCCGTTGGAAGTCATGGATTGCGGGTCAGGCCCGCAATGACAGCCGAAGGCAGGGTCAAAAGCTAGTGCTCGCCTTGGCGATCGCCCGGTTGCGCCGCATCCGCAACACCACCGGCAAAAACCAAACCACCAGCGTCAGCACCGCCAACCCCAGCGCAATCGGCCTTCCGACAAACGCCGCCAGACTCCCGTTCGACTTGATCATCGACGTGATGAAGTTCTCTTCCAGCATTCCCCCAAGCACCACACCCAGGATCGCGGGCGCAATCGGGAACTTGTTTTGCTCCAGCAAATAGGCAATCACGCCGGCGACCAGCATCACGGCCACTTCAAACACGCTGTTGTTGATCGCAAATGTGCCGACGATGCAGAACAGCAAAATCAAGGGCATCAATATTTCTCGCGGCACTTTCAGGATTCGCCGCGCGGCCTTGATGCACAAAATGCCCAGCGGCACCATGATGATGTTGGCCAGGATGAACAGCAGAAACACCGCGTAGATGTTTTGCGGGTTCGTGGTGAAAAGCGTCGGCCCCGGGTTCATGTTCTTCATATAGAGAACGCCGATCACGATGGCCGTGATCGAATCGCCCGGTATGCCGAACACCAGCGCCGGTATCCACGCTCCCGCCAACGCACTGTTGTTGGCCGAGCCCGACTCCACGATGCCTTCGACGTGGCCGGTGCCGAATTTCTCCGGCTCCTTCGAAAACTTCTTGCTCATCGCATACGACATCCACGCCGCGATGTCGGCGCCCGCGCCCGGCAGTGCTCCGACTGCGGTGCCCAGCGTGCTGCCGCGCAGGATCTGGACCGGGTACTTCTTCGCCAGCGCCCACTGTCCGGCCATCACGTTGCCGACTTTCTCGACGACGAGTTCGGCCGGGGGCGATGTATCGACGACGTACCGGATGATCTCCGAGATCGCGAACATGCCGATCATCATCGCGATCATTCCGATGCCGCCCGTCATCTCCGCGTTGCCGAACGTGAAGCGCGGAAACCCCGCCGGGTTGCCCAGGCCCACGCACGCGACCAGCAGGCCCAGCAGCAACGTCACGATGCCCTTGAGCGGCTCGTTGGACGTGATGAACACCGCGCATGTCAGGCCCAGCGTCACCAGCCAGAAATATTCGAACGAGCTGAAGTTGAGCGCAAAGTCTGCAAGGGCCGGCGCTGCAACGATCAACACGATGGTGCCGAAGAGCCCGCCCACCGCCGAGAACACCAGACTTGCGCCCAGTGCCTTCTCGGCCTCGCCCTTGCGCGTCATCGCGTAGGCCTCGTCGGTGTAGGCGGCGGATGCGGGTGTGCCGGGTATTCGCAAGAGGCAACCCGGGATGTCGCCCGAGAAGATTGCCATCGCCGTGGCCGTCACCATGCACGCAATCGCGGGGATGGGCGGCATGAAGAAGGTGATCGGCACGAGCAAGGCAGTTGCCATCGTGGCCGTGAGGCCAGGCACCGCGCCCACGAACAATCCGAAGATCGACGCGAACACGATCACCATCAAGGTGTACGGGTCGAACACCATCGCGAACGCTTGACCGATTGCAGTGAGCATCGAAGTTACCTACCAGGCCCAGGGTGTCAGCAGGCCCCAGGGCAAGGGCACGCGCAGCAATTTATAAAAGGCGAAGTGGATGACCAGCGTCGCCACGACCGCGACGACCAGCGCCACGCCGATTCGCACGCGCAGCACGAGCAGCATCGCCATCAGGATCAGGAACGCGGTCGGCAAGAAGCCCAGCCAGTTCGCCGCGACGATGTAGAACACGATGCTGCCGATCAGCACGGCCAGCGCGGCGACGTGGCGCGGCGAGCGCACCCAGTCTTCCCATTCCATCCACGGGTGCGCGGCGCGGGCCTTGATCCCCTTGACGATGAGGATCAAGCCCGCAACGCACAAGCCCACTGCGATCAGGCCCGGGAAAAGCGCAGGTCCGACCTGCTGTCCCGGTATCGTGGGGTAGCCGCGCACCGCAAAGAGCACAGCCCCGCCCAGGGCTACAAACAGCAGCCCGAATATCGCGTCGTTGAATTTCACGCAGCGATCACTTGGCGATGCCCACGGCCTTCATCGTCGCGCCCAGGTCCACATCGGCCTTGGCCATGAACTTCGCAAAGTCATCGGGTCCGGCATAGATCACGCCGAAGCCGCGGCTGGCCATGAAGTCGTTGTATTCCTTGCTCGCCGCGACCTTGCGGATCGAAGCGGCCAGCTTGTCGCGGACGTCGTTGGGGATGCCCTTGGGCGCCACGATGCCGCGCCACGCGGCCATCTGCCAGTCGCTGCCTGTTGCGGACTTCAGCGTGGGCACGTTGGGGTACAGGGCCGATGGCTTGTCTGCCATCACGGCCAGGCTTCGTACCTTGCCTGCATCGATCAGCGATCGCGCTTCGGGCAGCGAGACCGGTGCGACTTCGACGCCGCCGGCCACCATGTCCTGCAGGCCCGGTGCGGCGCCGTTGCTGGGGACCCACGGCAATGAGGCAGGGTCGATTTTCTGGTCGCGCAAGAGGCCCGCGATGGCCAGGTGCCAGATGCCGCCCTGCCCCGTGCCCGATGCCTTGAACTTGCCGGGGTTCGCCTTGATCGCCCCGAGCAGGTCAGCCACGGTTTTGTACGGCGAATCGGCGCGCACCTGGATGCCGGCGGGGTCTGCATTGACCAGGCCGATGGGCGTGTACGACGCGCCGGTGAGCTCGGTCAGGCCCTGCCAATGCATCATGCTGATTTCCACCGTGGCCATGCCGATGGTGTAGCCATCGGGAGGTGCCGATGCAATCGCCGCATGGCCCACCACGCCGCTGCCGCCGGTGCGATTGACCACGTTCACGGGCTGGCCGAGGTCTTTTTCGAGCAGGCTGCCGATGATGCGTGCGGTGGCGTCGGTGCCTCCGCCTGCGCCCCACGGGACGATGAGCGTGATCGGCCGGGCCGGATAGCCCTGCGCCAGTGCGGATACCGAGGCGCCCGCAAAGGCCAGCGCCGTGAGTGCGCCGGCGATGACGCGGCGACGGGATGGAAAACGCATGCTTGTCTCCTGGAGTGGTCGTCGTACAACCACGCCAATCTAGCGCATGCGGGTCCTGAGCACTATGAGGGTCAATCCTAGGGCTCGTCGTACAACCGAGTTGCTTGTCATGCCGGACTTGATCCGGCATCCACCGCGAAGCGGCGACTGCGCTCGATCAACGATGGATTGCGGGTCAAGCCCGCAATGACAGCGCCCCCACCCGGGCTGTCATGCCGGACTTGATCCGGCATCCACCGCGAAGCGCCGACTGCGCTCGATCAACGATGGATTGCGGGTCAAGCCCGCAATGACAGCGCCCCCACCCGGGCTGTCATGCCGGACTTGATCCGGCATCCACCGCGAAGCGGCGACTGCGCTTG